>NZ_WHOS01000040.1 GCF_013340935.1 Azospirillum melinis
CCCCCATCCTCCTTCAGCCCCCCGGCTAACCTTGCGCCGCCCCCTGTTCACTGTACTTAGGATATTAGTATATCAATCTGCGCGCAACCCTGAAAGTTCAAAGCGGCAACAACCGTTCGGACTTTATCGCGATCAGGATTGCGGGGAGAGGGACAAAGTGACTGGCGGCGCGGGTTTCAGCCAGACCACGGATCGCCGCAGGGGGGCGGGTGCGACATTCGGCCCCAGCGTCCGCCGCAGCCAGCCCCCCAGTCACTCGGATGCGGCGGCGGACGCCTTCGGTCCTTTGAAACCGGGCCGGTCAGGCGTGCCCGTTCACGAGAGGCCAAACCTCCAGGGCGCCGCGATAGATCATGTGCAGGGCGACATAGAGGATGATGGCGAGGCCGACATAGGCCAGCCAGCGGTGCTTGTGCAGAATGCGGGCGATGAAGCTGGCGGCAAGGCCCATCAGGGCGATCGACAGGGTCAGGCCGATGACCAGCACCCCCAGATGCTCGCGCGCCGCCCCGGCGACGGCCAGCACATTGTCGAGCGACATCGACACGTCGGCGACGACGATCTGCCAGACCGCCTGACCCAGCGTCTTGCGCGGGCCGGATGCCGCGGCGTCATCGTTCTCCAGCGCCTCGACCGCCTCGTCCTCGTCCTGGGACTGGCGCAGTTCGCGCCACATCTTCCAGCACACCCACAACAGCAGCACGCCGCCGGCCAGAAGCAGCCCGATGATCTGGAGAAGCTGGGTGGTGACGGCGGCGAAGGCGATGCGCAGCACGGTGGCGGCCAGGATGCCGATCAGGATCGCCTTGCCGCGCTGGTCCTTCGGCAGGCCGGCAGCGGCCAGACCGATGACGATGGCGTTGTCGCCGGCCAGCACCAGATCGATCATGATGACCTGGAGCAGCGCGAACAGCGCATCGGTGGTGAAGAGTTCCGTCATTTGGGCACGAGTCCTCGCATCACGATCAGTGTGGGAGGAGAGGCCGCACGGGGTCTTCCGATGACCGGCCGGGCCGCGCCGAAGGCGTCGGACGGGAAGCGCCGGTCAAGGGCAAAAGGCGCGGGCCGCTCCTGATGTTCCCAGTCCGACATCGCAACCGGTGAAGGTTGCCAGAGGGGCCCGGCCTGGTTCTGGCGCTTTACGCCAAAGCTGTGGATTGCGCAAGGCCGCGCTTGCGGCCGGTGGAGTTCCGGTAGGCCTGCCGATCAGGGCGTGCCGACCTCCACGGTTTCGCCGCTCCCCGATGCCTCCAGCATGGCCTCGATCAGCCGGTGGACCTTCAGCGCCTCGCGCCCGTCCACCCGCGGCCGGCGTCCTTCGTCCAGCGCGTCGAGGAAGTCGGACAGCACCGCGCGGTGATGCTGGTGGGAGAAGGCCATCGGGTCGGCGCCGCCGCCCAGCGTGGCGCCGTCCGCCCCGGCGGTTATGCGCTCGCCAGTGACCAGCTGCACCTCCAGCCGGTCGCCGGCCAGGACGGCGGAGCCCTCGGTTCCGGCGATCTCGATCCGCTCCGGATATCCCGGATAGACGGCAGTGGTGGCGTTCACGGTCGCCAGCATGCCGTTGCCGTAGCGCAGGGCCGTGGCGACCACATCCTCCGTGTCCATGCCCACGGCCGGGTCCGATCTGCGCAGGAGGCTGGTGGCGGCGAATCCGACGACCCGGTCCGGCAGGCCGACGAGGCCGACGAAGGCGTCCAGCGTGTGGATTGCCTGGGTCAGCAGCACGCCGCCGCCGTCGCGCGCCTTCATGCCGCGGCCGGGCTGGGCGTAATAGGCATTGTCGCGCCACCAGCGCACCGACACCGCCGCGGTCAGCGGCCGGCCCAGCGCGCCGTCGCGCATCAGCGCCGCCAGCCGCTCGACCGAGGCGCGGAAGCGGTGCTGCAACACCACGCCCAGCGTCAATCCGGCCCTCTCCATCGCGGAGACCACCGCCCGCGCGCCCTCCGGCGTCGCGTCCAGCGGCTTTTCCAGCAGCACATGCTTGCCGGCAGCGGCACAGCGCGCCACCAGTGCGGCATGGCTGTCGGGCGGGGTCAGCAGCAGGATTGCCGACAGCGCCGGGTCCTCCAGCAGGGTTTCCAGCCGGTCGACCACCGGCAGGCCGTGGCGGGCGGCGAAGGCGGCGCGGCGGTCGGTCGACGGGCTGAAGCAGCCCGCCACCTCCACCCGGTCGGCCAGATCGATCAGGCTCTGCGCGTGCGGCGCCGACGCCATGCCGAGGCCGACGACACCGATGCGGCGACGGGAACCGGTCATCGAAGCGCTCCGTCCAAAGCGGTCAACTCCTCAGTCAGGCTGCCGGAGAAATAGAGCGGAGCGGCGTTGCGCACATCGTCCACCGTGATCTGCAGATTGTCCAGATGGCGCACCAGGCTCTGCTCGGCCCGGTCGGGGTCGTGGCCGGCGATGGCCTCGACGATGGCCTCATGCTCGGCGATGACCGTGCGCATGCGGCCGGGGACCGGCAGGGTCAGGCGGCGGCAGCGGTCGAGCTGGACCTTGGCCTGCTGGATGATGCCCCAGAAGCCGGGATATCCCGCCATCTCGGTGATCTGGGCGTGGAAAGCCTCGTCGGCCTGATGGAATCCGTCGGCGTCGCCCACCGCATCGACCTCGCGCTGGTGCTCCAGGCAGGCGCGCAAGGCGGCGATCTGGCTGCGGCTGGCGCGTTCGGCGGCGAAGCGCACGGTCGCCCGCTCCAGCACCTTGCGGATCACGCCGGCTTCCGGCAGGGCGCCCAGCGGGATGCGGGCGACGAAGGTGCCGGATTGCGGGAAGATCTCGATCAGCCCCTCGTCGGCCAGCCGCAGCACCGCTTCGCGCACCGGCGTGCGGCTGACGCCGTAGGCCTCGGCGATCTGCTTTTCGGCGATGGGCTCGCCCGGCTTGCGTTTCAGCGACACGATCTCCGCCCGCAGGTCGCGGTGGATGGCATCGGCGGCGGTCGGACCGCGCCGCATGTCCCGGCGCGCCGGCGGGCGGACCAGCAGCGGGGCGGCCTTGGCCGGCATGACCGGCGTTGTCGATGGCATGGTCGATGGCGGTGTCGCCGCGATGGAACCGGTTTTGGCCGGCGGGTTGCCCGATGGCATGGCGTCCAGCCTCCTCAGAAGCACATGCCCCAGAATACTAATATATCAGCTAGCGCGGCAAGCAATTTCGCTCATCCCCCGTTCGGATCCGGGTGTGACAAAGGCGCCCCCATTCCCGTCATGGCTGTGGGGTGGGGAACGGAGCATGAGCGCCGGAAGGAACGTCCCGGCCGTCATCGCCGCGAAGACGGGAGATGACGGCCGGGAAGGGATGGGCTGGCTTCGACAGCAATCGAACCCGTCGGTCAGGCGCCGAAGCCGCCGTCGATGGTCTGGAACGAGCCGGTGATCATCCCGGCATGCGGGCCGGCGACATAGGCGGTCAGTTCGGCGACCTCGTCGGCGTCGATGTGGCGCTTGATCGCCATGAAGCTGTGCATGGCGGGCGCCATCGGACCGTCGGCCGGGTTCATGTCGCTGTGGGTCGGACCCGGCTGGATGGCGTTCACGGTGATGCCGCGGTCGCCGAAATCGCGGGCGAGGCCGCGCACCATGCCCTGGACCGCCGATTTGGTCAGGGCGTAGGCAGCCCCGCCGGCAAACGGCATGCGGTCGCCGTTGACCGAGCCGATGACGATGATGCGGCCGCCGTCGTTCATGCGCCGGGCCGCTTCGACCGCCGCGTGGTAGGGCGCCCTGACGTTGATGTCGATCATCCGGTCGACGGCATCGGGATCGAAGGTCAGCGGATCGCCGAGGATCGCCGTGCCGGCATTGACCACCAGCACGTCCAGTGCGCCGCGGCCGGCGACCGTCGCGATCAGGGCGTCGCGGTCGGCGCTGTCGGTGCGGATGGCTTCCGCGCCGGTTTCGGCGGCAAGCGCCTCGGCGGCGTCCTTCGACCCGGCATAGGTGAAGGCGACCGTGCCGCCGGCCTTGGCGAAGCGGCGGACGATGGCCTTGCCGATGCCGCGGCTGCCGCCGAGGACCAGGATCTTGCGGCCGGTGAACTCACCCATGATGTGCTCCTTGATAAAATGTAGTGATCGCTATATAAATCCAGGCGAGGGATTTGCGCAAGGAGAAAATATAGTGGTCGCTACAGAAACGTCCGGGGTCCGTGGGCGGCGGCGGTCCTTCGATGTGGACGAGGCGGTCGAGACCGCGATGAGGCTGTTCCATGCGCGCGGCTACGACGCCGTGGGCGTCGCCGAGCTGGGAACCGAACTGGGGATCAAGCCGCCGAGCTTCTATGCCGCCTTCGGCAGCAAGGCCGGACTGTTCGAGCGGGCGCTTCGGCGCTATGCGGCGGGGGAGGCCAACATCTTCGCCCGCGCGCAGGCGGAGGGCGGCAGCATGGCCGAGGTGATCGAGCGCACGCTGCTGCTGGCGGCGCGGCTCTATCCGGAGCGCGATGGAGTGGCGGGCTGTCTGGTGCTCGACGGGGCGCGCAACAGCGCCGACCCGGTGGCGTGCGCACTGGCCGAGACGATGAGGAAGGCCGGCGTGGCGGCGATTCGCGACTTCATCGCCACGGAGCAGCCGGAACGGGCTGACGCGCTGGCGGACTTCATCGCAATCACGATGAAGGGAATGTCGGCGGCGGCGCGCGACGGCATGGGTGAGGACGCGCTTACCGTCGTCGCCCGGATGGCGGGCCGCGCCTTCCGCCGCGAACTGGCGGCGGAAGGGTGATGTCAGGCGCTCGAACCGAAGGAAAGGCTTCGTTCAGGCCGGCATGGCGTCGCGCGGGATGATGGCGCCGCGGTGCTGGATAACGGCGGCGGCCAGTTTGTGGGCGGCACGGGCGGAGTCGGCCGGACCCTCGCCGCGCAGGCGGGCAGCGAGATAACCGGCGCTGAAGCTGTCGCCGGCCGCCGTGGTGTCGACCACCGTGGTGACCTTCTGCGCCGGCACCTCGACCGCCTCGCCGTTTTCGATCACCACGCAGCCGGGCTGTTCCAGCTTCAGGACGATCTCGGTGACCCCGGCCTTGCGGACGCGGGCCAGAACGGCGTCGGCATCGGCGTCGCCATAGAGGTCGCGCAGGTCGGTGACGCCGGGCAGTGCGATGTCGGTCAGCGCGAGCATGCGGTCGAAGGCGGCCCGCGCGGTGTCGAGGTCCGGCCACAGGCGCGGACGCCAGTTGGTGTCGAAGGCGACCTTGCCGCCCTGCGCCCGCACCCGCTCCAGCACCTCGAACAGCCGCCCGCGGCCCTCTTCGCCCAGGATGGCGATGCTGATGCCGGACAGATAGACGATGCCGTAGCCCTCCAGCGCCCTGGACAGCTCCGCCGTCTGGGGAAGGGCGAACAGCTCGCGCGCCGGCGCCCGGTCGCGCCAGTAGAGGAAGCGGCGCTCGCCGCTCGCATCGGTTTCGATCAGGTAGAGGCCGGGCAGGCGGTTCGGCACGCGCAGGACATGGCCGGTGCCGACGCCCTCGGCCGCCCAGGCCGCCACCATGTCGTCGCTGATGCTGTCGTCGCCGAGCGCGGTGACATAGTCGACCGGCGTGCCCAGACGCGCCAGATAGACCGCGGTGTTCAGCGTGTCGCCGCCGAACCCCATGGTCAGCGACCCGTCCGGACGCCGGAACATCTCGATCATGCATTCGCCGAGGGCGGCGACGCGGTTGGGCGTGTCGGTCATGCTTCCTCTCCACAAGCCGGGGAGCGCCCCGGCAAATCCCATTTCAGGCAATAGAACGGCGTTCCCGCGCCCGCATCCGCTCGCGGTGCGCGGTGTAGAGTCCGCTGGCGATGATCACGCCGGTGCCGACGAAGGTCCAATGGTCGGGCACCGCGCCGAAGACGACGAACCCCAGCGCCGTGGACCAGATCAGCTGGACGTAGGTGAAGGGCGCCAGCACCGAGGCCTCGCCCTGGCGGTAGGCCAGGATCAGCAGCCATTGCGCTGCCGTGTAGACCAGCCCGATGAAGGCCCCCAGCAGCATCTCCCACGGGGTCGGCCACGCCGCATGCAGCGGCAGCAGCGCCGTCAGGGCGATCAGGCCGGTGAGCGCGCTCCACACCATGGTGGTCAGCGGGTTCTCATGCACCGTCATCTTGCGCGTCGCCACCAGACCGAGCGCCCAGCTGAAGGCGGTCAGGATCGGCAGCAGCGAAGCCGGTTGGAACCCCTCCGCCCCCGGCCGGATGACGATGATGACGCCGGCCAGCCCGACCAGCAGCGCCGCCCAGCGGCGGACGCCGACCTTCTCGGCCAGCAGCAGGATCGACAGCACGGTGACGAAGACGGGAGAGACGAAGCTGATCGCCGCGGCCTCGGCCAGCGGCAGATGCTGCATCGCCATGATGAAGAACAGCGCCGAGCCCAGCATGCCCAGCCCGCGCACCACCTGAAGCCCCGGCCGCGTCGTCTTCAGCACGCTCAGTCTGTCTTTATGACGGGGCGAGCCGCCGCGCAGGGCCAGCGGCATCACCAATGCTGTGAAGACGACATAGCGCATCCAGGCGATCTCGGCCGGCGGCAGGGTCCGGCCGAGATATTTCGCCGTGGCGTCGGAGCAGGACAGGCAGGCCACCCCCAGCACCACCAGCAGGATCGCCCGCATCGGATCCGTGCCCTTGGCCCCGGATGCAGCCCTCGGATTTACGGCCGGCTGGATCGGGGTCTGCGGCGCGTTCACCGGCGAGGGGCCGGAGTCAACACTGGTGGGCGGGGTGGAACTGTCGGGCATGGCGCCGGCTCGTCATCGGTCATGGTTAAGGGGGCGGACCCCTTACATAACCGCTCCCATCTGCCAAGGAGCAAATTCATCGGCGCCGACGCCGAGTTCCTCGCTCTTGGTCTTGCGGCCCGACGCGGTGTCGAGCACCAGCTGGAAGATGGCGCGGCCGATTTCCTCGATCGAGGCGTCGCCGGTGGCGATGGCGCCGCAATCGATGTCCATGTCGTCCGGCATCCGGCGGAACAGCGTGCTGTTGGTCGCCAGCTTCAGGCTGGGCGTCGGCTTGCAGCCGAACACCGAGCCGCGGCCGGTGGTGAAGCACAGCACGTTGGCGCCGCCCGCCACCTGTCCGGTCGCCGACACCGGATCGTAGCCGGGCGTGTCCATGAAGACGAAGCCCTTGTCGGTGATCGGCTCGGCATAGCGGTAGACGGCGGTCATCGGGGTGGTGCCGCCCTTGGCGACCGCGCCCAGCGACTTCTCCAGGATGGTGGTCAGGCCGCCCTTCTTGTTGCCGGGCGACGGGTTGTTGTTCATCTCGCCGCCGGTGCGGCTGGTGTACTCCTCCCACCAGCCGATACGCTCGACCAGCGCCTCGCCCACCTCGCGGCGGACGGCACGGCGGGTCAGCAGATGCTCGGCGCCATAGACCTCCGGCGTCTCGCTCAGCACGGCGGTGCCGCCGTTGCGGACCAGCAGGTCGACGGCATAGCCCAGCGCCGGGTTGGCGGTGATGCCCGAATAGCCGTCGGAGCCGCCGCATTGCAGCGCCAGCGTCAGGTGGCTGGCCGGCAGGGTCTGGCGGGTGACGTCGTTGATCTCCGGCAGCAGCGCCTCGATCCGGCGGATGCCCTCGCGGGCCGCCGCGGCGGTGCCGCCCATGTCCTGTATGCCGATGGGGATGACGCGGGCGCCCTCCTCGAGGCCGGTGGCCTCCATCAGCTTGTCGATCTGGTTCACCTCACAGCCGAGACCCAGCAGGATCACCGCGGCGAAGTTCGGGTGGCGGGCGTAGCCGGCGATGGTCCGGCGCAGCGTGTCCATCACCTCGCCGCTGCCGGCCATGCCGCAGCCGTAGCCGTGGGTCAGGGCGACGACGCCGTCGATGTTGGGATAGGCGGCCAGGGCGGGGCCGCGGAAATGGTCGGCGATCATCCGCGCCGCGGTGGCGGAGCAGTTCACCGAGGTCAACACGCCGATGTAGTTGCGGGTGGCGACGCGGCCATCCGGGCGAACGATGCCCTGGAAGGTGGCGCGCTCGGCCTCCGGGATCGGCTCGACCGGGTGGACGTCGGCGCCGAAGGCGTAATCGCGCTCGAAATCGCTGCCCATGCCCATGTTGTGGACGTGGACATGATCGCCCGGCTGGATCGCCGCGGTGGCGAAGCCGATGACCTGATTGTACTTGCGCACCGGTTCGCCCAGTGCGATGGCGCGCACCGCGACCTTGTGCCCGGCCGGCACCGGCCCGGTGGTCGCGACTTCCGTGCCGGGCAGGGCGGTGCCGGGCTCCAGGTCGGCGCCGGCGACGACGACGTTGTCGGCGGGGTGCAGGCGGATGGTCAGCGATGCCATGGGAAGATGTCCTTGAAGAGTAAGCTGGGCCGCGCCGGAACGGGTTCCGGCGCGGCCGGGCAATCACAGCTTGTAGGCGTTCTTGGCGAGGCGGTAGGCGAGGTCGACGGCCAGTTCCGCGGCCTCGTCCTCTTCCATCCGGTGCTCGGCGACCAGACGGGCGAGGAAGCTGCAATCGACGCGGCGCGACACGTCGTGGCGGGCCGGGATCGAGCAGAAGGCGCGGGTGTCGTCGTTGAAGCCGACCGTGTTGTAGAAGCCGGCAGTCTCGGTGATCATCTCGCGGTAGCGGCGCATGCCCTCGGGGCTGTCGTGGAACCACCAGGCCGGGCCGACGCGCAGAGCCGGGTAATGGCCGGCCAGCGGCGCCAGCTCGCGGGAATAGCTGTCCTCATCCAGGGTGAACAGGATGATGGTCAGGTCGCGCTCGTTGCCGAAGCGGTCGAGCAGCGGCTTCAGCGCCCGCACATACTCGGTGCCGCTCGGGATGTCGGCGCCCTTGTCGCGGCCGAAGCGCTGGAACACCACGTCGTTGTGGTTCCGGAAGGAGCCGGGGTGGATCTGCATGACCAGACCGTCCTCCAGGCTCATCCGCGCCATTTCGGTCAGCATCTGGGCGCGGAACAGCTCGGCTTCCTCGGCCGTCGCTCCGCCGCGGCGGACGATGTCGAAAAGCTTCTCCGCTTCCGCAGGAGCCAGATCGGCGGTCGCCGCCGTCGGGTGGCCGTGGTCGGTCGAGGTGGCGCCATAGCTCTTGAAATACTGGCGACGGTCGGCCAGCGCGGCGAGGTACCCGTCCCAGGTCGCGGTGTCCTTGCCGGTGATGCGGGCCAGCTCGGCGAGGTTGTCGCAGAAGCCTTCGAACTCCGGATCGACGACCGGATCCGGACGGAAGGCGGTGATGACCCGGCCCTTCCAGCCGCTCTCGCGGATCGCCTTATGGTGCACCAGCGGGTCGAGCGGCGATTCGGTGGTCGCCAGCACTTCGAGGTTGAAGCGCTCGAACAGGGCGCGCGGGCGGTATTCCGGCTTGCGCAGGCACTCTTCGATCTGGTCGTAGATGCGGTCGGCGCTGGCAGCGCTCAGGCGCTCGGTGACGCCGAACACCGTCTCGAAGGCATGGGTCAGCCACATCGAGGTCGGGGTGCCGCGGAACAGGTGCCAGTTGCTGGCCAGCAGGCGCCAGATGGCGCGCGAATCGGACGAGGTCTCCCCACCGTCCTTGCGCGGAACGCCCAGCTGCTCCAGCGGAATTCCCTGGCTGTAGAGCATGCGGAATGCATAATGGTCGGGCTTGACGAACAGGCTCGCCGGATCGGGGAACGCCTCATTCTGCGCGAACCAGGACGGATCGGTGTGGCCGTGCGGGCTGACGATCGGCAGGGCGGCGACTTCGCCGTACAGGCGGCGCGCGATGGCACGTTGCGTCGGGTCGCTCGGGAAAAGACGGTCGGGGTGAAGCATCGGAAGCCTCTACGCTGCAAAAAGGGGTAAAGCAGGGTGGGGAAAGGCGGGGTCCGTGCGGGGGACCGTCCCTACCGGCTGGCCGTATAATATTAATATATCAGATCTGATTGCAAGCCCAATCGTTCCGCCGATGGGGCTTCGGGGCCGGTGAAGGCTGCGCCCAGTCGCCGCACCCGGCCCATAAGGAAAACCGGCGATGGGTTTGACGTTGACGAAGGGGGGCAGGTAGATTGCTGGGGATGAGGAACATCTCGCGGGTGGCCGACCGCCGCCCCACGACATCTGTATGTTTGCCGCAAGGGAGCCATCGGTGAAGAAGGTCGCGACGACAGAGGATGAAGGCGGCCTGACCTCCGCAGCCGTGCGCCGCCCCGCGGCTCCGGCCCCGGCGGTGCGCCCGCCGCGCCGCGCCGCCACCGTCGCGTCGCGCATCTACCGCGACCTGCGCGGCGAGATCGTCTCGCTGAAGCGCAAGCCCGGCGACGCCATCGCCGAGAAGCAGATCGCCGAGACCTATGGCGTCAGCCGCACGCCGGTGCGCGAGGCGGTGCTGAAGCTGGCCGACGAGGGGCTGATCGAGATTTTCCCGCAGTCCGGCACCTTCGTGTCGCGCATCCCGCTGGACGCCCTGCCGGAAGCCTTCGCCATCCGCAAGGCGCTGGAGGAGGCGACGGTGCGCTATGCGGCGGCACGCGCCAGCCGCAGCCAGATCGCGGCATTGCGCGCCAATCTGGAATTGCAGCGCGAGATGCAGGAAACCGCCAATTACGAGGGTTTCCATCAGGCCGACGAGGCCTTCCACGCGCTGATTGCGGAGATCGCCGGCTATCCCGGCTTCTGGACGCTGATCCAGCAGACCAAGGTGCAGATCGACCGCTACCGCCTGCTGACCCTGCCGGTGCGCGGCCGCATCGCCGAGGTGATCGCCGAGCACACGGCCATCCTCGACGCGATGGCGGCGAACGACCCCGCCGCCGCCATCAAGGCGCTGGACGACCATCTGGACGATTTGCAGATCTCGGTCGCCGACATCCGCCGCGACTACCCGCGCTATTTCACGGCGCCGGGTGATCCGATCTAAAGGCCGATCTGAAAAGGCCGGAGCACCGGGCCGGTCCGAAAACCGGCCTGCGCCGTGGCCAGGGCGTTTGACCGGGGAGTTATTTCGCGTCGGCTTCGGCGGCGTAGGCCACCGGCTCGCCCAGGAAATCCTCGCGGATCGGCGTGAAGATGTCGAGCAGGATGCCCGGCTCCAGCGCCACCACGCCATGCAGGACGTTGGACGGCACCATATAGCCGTCGCCGGTGTTCAGCCGCTTGGTGCGGCCGTCGATGGTGACGTCGAAGGACCCCTTCTCCACCACGGCGCACTGGACATGGGGATGGCGATGCTGCGCACCGATGGCGCCGGCCTCGAACTCCACCCGCACCATCATCATCGTGTCGTTGTAGCCGAGGATCTTGCGGCGCACGCCGTCGCCCAGATCCTGCCACGGGATGTCGTCCGCGGTCAGGAACACATCGGTCGCCGTTGCGGTGGTCATCGTCCGGTTTCCTCCCCCGAAGAGAAAGCCCTCCTCCGCCCGTGATGGGCGGGGAGGGCTGCTTTGTCTCAGCGCGCCAGCCAGCCGCCGTCGACCGGCAGGATGGTGCCGTGGATGTAGTCGGCGGCATCCGACGCCAGAAACACCGCCGGGCCGCCGATGTCGGACGGTACGCTCCAGCGGCCGGCCGGGATGCGGCCGAGGATCTCGGCGCTGCGGTTCTCGTCGGCGCGCAGAGCCGCGGTGTTGTTGGTGGCGACATAGCCCGGCGCGATGGCATTCACGTTGATGCCCTTGCCGGCCCACTCGCAGGCCAGAAGCTTGGTGATGCCGGCGACGCCGCTCTTGGAGGCGGTGTAGGACGGTACGCGGATGCCGCCCTGGAAGGACAGCATGGACGCGATGTTGATGATCTTGCCCTTGCGGCCCGCGCCGATGGCGTAGCGGCCGAACGCTTGGCAGAGGAAGAACACCGTCTTGATGTTGAGGTTCATCACGGCGTCCCAGTCGGCCTCGCTGAAGTCGACTGCATCGGCCCGGCGGATCATGCCGGCGTTGTTGACCAGGATGTCCAGCCCGCCGAGCTTGGCGACCGTCTCCTCCACCAGCCCCTGGACCGGAGCGATGGAGGTCAGGTCGGCGTGGATGCCGAGGAACTTGCGGCCGGTCGCCTCGACCAGACCCTTGGTCTCGTCCAGCGACACGACGTCGACGGCGGCGATGTCGGCGCCGGCCTCGGCCATCGCCACGGCGATGCCCTGGCCGATGCCGGTGTTGGCGCCGGTGACCAGCGCCACCTTGCCGGTCAGGTCGAACGAAATGCTCATGGTCGGTTCCCGTTCTTATCGTTTGGTTTCAAATCGGGGGGCGCGTCAGCGCAGGCGGTCCATGGCGACGAAGTCCATGTCCGTGAAGTCCTGGTTGTCGCCGCCCATCGCCCAGATGAAGGTGTAGTTGCGGGTGCCGACGCCGGAATGGATCGACCAGGGCGGCGAGATCACCGCCTGCTCGTTGGCGACCACGATGTGGCGGGTCTGCTCCGGCTCGCCCATCAGGTGGACGACGCGCGCCTCTTCCGGCAGGTCGAAGTAGAAATAGACCTCGCAGCGCCGGTCATGGGTGTGGCACGGCATCGTGTTCCACATGTTGTTCGGCTTCAGCACCGTCATGCCCAGAACCAGCTGCGCGGTGCGGACCACGTCCGGGTGGATCATCTGGTAGATGGTGCGCTCGTTCGACTGGGCCGGGTCGCCGAGATGCACGGCCTTGGCCTGGCCGATCGAGATCTTCATCGTCTCGAACCGGGCATGGGCGGGCGTGCTGTTCAGGTAGAACTTGGCCGGCTCGCGGCGGTCCAGGCTTTCGAAGACGACGTCCTTGCTGCCCATCGCGACATAGAGCGCGTCGCGCGGCGCCAGCTCATAGACGGCACCGTCGACGGTGACGCGGCCGGCGCCGCCGACATTGACGACACCCAGCTCGCGCCGGTCGAGAAAGTTGGGCGAGCCGATCTCCTTGGAGGACTCCAGCTTCACCGGGCCGGCGACCGGCATGGCGCCGCCGACGACGAAACGGTCGATGTGGCTGTAGGTGAAGACGGTCTCGTCAGCCTCGAACAGGGTCGGGACCAGGAAATGGTCGCGCAGCGTCTCGGTGTCGAAACCACGGACCGCGTCGGGATGGGAAGCGTGCCGGACGGAGATTTTCATGGGAGAGGTCCTTTTAAAATCTGTGCAGCCGGCGTCCCGGCGGGTCTGGCGCCATCATACTAATATACTAGTAAGCCGGGCAAGCTCTAATGATGGAGTGCCGGACATTTCAGGCGGCGGAGGGTGCGACAAAGTCGCTGGTCCGAGCGGGCTCCGGAGGCAGCGCCGGGAGGGCGCGTTGCACCGGCTTCAAAGGTAATATATTAGTGATCGGTCTTCGTCAGGAGTGTCCAGCCATGACCGCCCACCAGCCCGCCCAGCAGCCCGTCCCGCCGCGCAAGCGCATCGCCCTTGTCGCCCACGACGCCCGCAAGGCGGACCTCATCGCCTGGATCGGCGCCAACATCGCAGCACTGGACGGCCATGCCTTCTGGGCGACCGGCACCACCGGGCAGAAGGTGCGCGCCGCCCATCCCGGCCTGGACATCACCCCGCTGAAAAGCGGCCCGCTGGGCGGCGACCAGCAGATCGGCGCGATGATCGCGGAGGGGCGGATCGACCTGCTGGTCTTCTTCGTCGATCCGATGACCGCCCAGCCGCACGATGTCGACGTGAAGGCGCTGACCCGGCTGGCGACGCTCTACAACATCCCGATGGCCTGCAACGAGGCGACGGCCGACATGATCGTCTCCTCCGCCCATTTCGCCAGCGGCTACGCCCCGCGCGCCGCCAGCTTCACCGATTACGAAACGCGCAAGCTGTGAGCGCGTCCCGCCCGCTCATTCCGTGAAATATTGCGGATAGCTCCGCCGGACCTCGGCGATGCCCAGCTGCAGGTCGGTCAAATGGTGGCGCAGCTCGCCCACCGCGCGGTCGGGGTCGCGGGCGGCAACGGCCTCGACGATGGCGCCATGTTCGGCCAGCGCCTTGTCCATCCGGCCGGCCGCCGGCAGGGTCAGGTGGCGGTAGCGGTCGACCTGCCGCTTCACCTGCTGGGTCACCGCCCAGAAGCCGGGATAGCCGGAGATCTCCGCCAGCAGGGCGTGGAACGCCTCGTCGGCCTCGTGGAAGCCGTCGAAATTGCCGGACTCCTTCATCTCGCGCTGGAGTTCCAGGTTGGCGCGCAGCCGTGCCACCTGGCTGCCGCTCGCCAGTTCGGCGGCGTAGCGCACGGTGGCCTCCTCCAGCGCGCGGCGGATGGCGATGGCCTCCGGCAGGCCGCTGATCGGGATGCGGGCGACGAAGGTTCCAGATTGCGGGAACACCTCCACCAGACCTTCGTCGGCGAGTTTCAGCATCGCCTCGCGCACGGGAGTGCGGCTGACGCCATAGGTTTCCGCCACCTCCTTCTCGATCACCGGGTCGCCCGGCTTGCGCCGCAGGGAGACGATGTCGTCGCGCAGGTCGCGGTAGATGGTGCCCGAGACCGTGGCACCGCGGTGGGCGGGCCTTGCGGTGGCGCTGGCGGGCCGGCGGCGGCGGCGCCGCACCGGTGCGGCCACGGCCACCATGTTCGTATCGCCCGCGTTGGAGTCCATAATCGTCCCATTCAATTCATCGGCGGTCGATACCAAAAGGCCGCGCTTACTAATATATCGCTGCGCGTCCGCAGGCGGAAAGTCTTTTGCCGCATGAAATTCGTGGGTGGGGGAGCGGGCACGGCGAAGCGCCCACCCCCCGAAACCGGACCCTTTACAGCTTCGCCGCCGCGTCGAACACCGCGTGGCTGTAGGCGCCTTCCGGCTTCTTGGAGATCACCGGGGCCGACGCGCCCGACATCAGGATGCCGACGGTGCGGTCGAAATCGGCCGGGTCGAGATAGCCGGTGCCCTTGGCGCCGCCCTCGATCAGCTTGGCGACCTCCTGCATCATGGTGGTCTGGTGTTCCTCGGTCTGGGCGCCGGTGGTGTCGTTCTCCAGCACGATCTTCACCGCCTCGACCTGGTTCTTGGCGGCGTATTCCCAGCCCTTGGCCGAGGCCTTGACGAACTTCGCCAGCTTCTCGACGATCTTGGGATCGGACAGCGACTTCTCGGTGGCGTAGAGGCCGTCCTCCAGGGTGGCGACGCCCTGGTCCTGATACTTGAAGATCGTCAGTTCGTCGGCCTTCATGCCGGCTTCGATCAACTGCCAATATTCGTTGTAGGTCATGGTGGAGATGCAGGCCGCCTGCTTCTGCAGCAGCGGATCGACGTTGAAGCCCTGCTTCAGAACCTTCACGTCCGGGCTGGAGCCGGAGGTGGAGTAGCCCAGCTTGCTCATCCAGGCCAGGAACGGATATTCGTTGCCGGAGAACCAGACGCCCAGCGTGTTGCCCTTGAAGTCCTTGGGATCCTTGATGTTGGCGTCCTTGCGGCAGGTCAGCATCATGCCCGACTTCTGGAACATCTGGGCGATGTTGACCAGCGGCACGCCCTTTTCGCGGCTGGCGAGCGCCGACGGCATCCAGTCGACGATCACGTCGGCGCCGCCGGCGGCGATGACCTGGGTCGGGTTGATGTCCGGGCCGCCGGCCTTGATGGTGACGTCCAGCCCGGCGTCCTTGTAGAAGCCCTTGGCCGCGGCGACGTAATAGCCGGCGAACTGGGCCTGGGTGACCCATTTCAGCTGGAGCGTCAGCGCATCGGCGGCGGCGGCCGGCGCCCCCCAGCCGGCGAGGCCGGTGAGCGCGGTGGCGGCGAGCAGGACGGCGGAGGCAAGGGTCTTCATCGCGTTCGATCCTCTTCTGGCTGGGTTTTGTTTTGTGGCTGCGAAAGGATGGCAAAAGGACGGATGTCAGCGTTTGCGGAAAGACGGGTGCCAGGCGGTGACATGCCGCTCCGCCAGTGCCAGCGCACCGTAGAGCAGCGATCCGGTCAGGGCGGCGACGGCGATCGTTGCCCAGACCACGTCCAAATTCATCCGGGCGACCTGGGTGGAGATGCGGAAGCCCATCCCCACCACCGGCGTGCCGAAGAACTCGGCGACGATGGCCCCGATCAAAGCCAGGGTTGAGTTGATCTTCAGTCCATTGAACAAAAAGGGCAAGGCGCAGGGAAGCCGCAGCATCGCCAGCGTGCGCCAATAGCCCGCACCGTAGGAGCGCATCAGGTCGAGCTGGATGCGCTCCGCACTCTGCAACCCCGCCAAGGTGTTGATCAGCATGGGGAAGACGGTCATCACCACGATGACGGCGGCCTTGGACTGCCAGTCGAAGCCGAACCACATCACCATGATCGGTGCGATGCCCACCACCGGCACGGCGCTGGCGAGGTTGCCGAGCGGCAGCAGCCCGCGCGCCAGGAAAGGCACCCGGTCGGCCAGGATCGCCACGAGGAACCCGGCGCCGCAGCCGATCAGATAGCCGCGCAGGACGGAGATCAGCACCGTCTGGCGGAAATCGTCCCACAAATCGGCGGCGTTGGCGGCGAAGGCGGTCAGCACGAGGCTCGGCGGCGGCAGCAGGATGGTCGGCACCTGGAAACCGCGGGTCAGGATCTCCCACAGCATGACCAGCGCCAGCCCGAACAAAGCGGGGCCGGCCAGCCGCACCGGACCGCTCACCCCCGCCAGCAGGGCCAGAACCCGCCACAGCAGCAGCGTGGCGCCGGCGAGGTAGAGCCAGAGCCCGCCGGCCTGGGCGAGGGCGTGGCCCTGGCGCAGCAGGACCAGCGGGGCGGCATAGGCGGCGGCGACTCCGGCCAGCAGGAGCAGGGCCTCGCCCAGCGCGGAGCCGGGCAGGCGGCGGGAGAGGATCGTCACGACGGTCAGGGCGAAGAGGGCGAGGGCAGCGGGTATCTGTGGCAGATACAGGTCGGTGCCGCCGGACGTGGCGAAGGGCAGCAGCGGGGCGGCCAGCATCACCAGCGGCCACGGTGCCATGATGGGGCGGGCCATAGTGGGGCGCGCCATGGTGGAGCGGCTCATCGCGCACCTCCCCGGCCGCCCGGCACCAGCGCCCGTTCGGCGAGGCCGACGACGGCGACCAGCGTGACGCTCAGCAATGCCGCCATCACCAGGGCACTCCAGATCTGCACGGTCTGGCCGTAATAGGAGCCGGACAGCAGCCGGGCGCCCAGTCCCGCCTGCCCGCCGGTCGGCAGCTCGGCGACGATGGCGCCGACGACGCTGGCGGCGACCGCGATCTTGAGGCTGGTGAACAAATAGGGCAGCGAGGCCGGCAGGCGCAGCAGGCGGAAGGTCTGGGCGGTGCCGGCGCTGTAGGTCCGCATCAGGTCCAGCGTCAGCGGATCGGCGGAGCGCAGCCCCTTGACCATGCCGATGGTGATCGGGAAGAAGCACAGATACATGGCGATGATCGCCTTGGGCAGCAGGCCGGTGAAGCCCAGATTGCCGAGGATCACCACGATCATCGGCGCAATCGCCAGGATCGGCACGGTCTGCGAGGCGATGACCCAGGGCAGCAGGCTCGATTCCAGCGTGCGCGCCTGGACGATCCCCGCCGCCAGCGCCACCCCCAGCGCCACCCCCATGCCGAAGCCGGCCAGCGCCGCCCCGGCGGTGACGCCGGTGTGGTAGAGCAGGTTGCGGATGCTGGTCACCGGATAGCCGGTCAGGGAATTGTAGAGGTCGAGCGCCACCTGATCCGGCGTCGGCAGGATCGGGCGCTTCATCGCCAGGGTGGCGCGGATCAGGTCGGCGGTGGTCCAGCCGTGGCCGGCGCGGTTCAGCGCGTCGGTCGCCGTCGGCGCGTTCAGCCAGACCGCGCCCAAGTACCACAGCACCAGCACCGCCAGCGCCATGACGACCACCGGCAGCGTCTTCCTAGTCGTCATAGCTGTGGCCCTCCATCAGCCCTTCGCGGACGCGGTGGGCGATGCGCTGGAACTCCGGGCTTTCGCGGATGTCGAGCGTGCGCTCGCGCGGCAGGTCGCGGTCGCAGTCGATGACGTCGAGGATGCGGCCGGGGCGCGGGCTCATCACCACGATGCGGGTGGACAGGAACACCGCCTCGGCGATGGAGTGGGTGACGAAGATGCAGGTCTTGCGGGTGCCGAGCCACAGGCGGGTGAGCTGCAAATTCAGATGGTCGCGGGTGATCTCGTCGAGCGCGCCGAACGGCTCGTCCATCAGAAGCAGGTCGGGGTTGAAGGCCAGCGCGCGGGCGATGGACACCCGCTGCTGCATGCCGCCCGACAGCTGCCAGGGGAACTTGCGCTCGAAGCCGGACAGCCCGACGAGGTCGAGCTGCTCGCGGGCGCGCTGCTGACGTTCGGCCCTGGGCAGCCCCATGATCTCCAGCGGCAGCATGACGTTGCGTTCCACCGTCCGCCACGGGTAGAGCGCCGGGGCCTGGAAGACGTAACCGTAGGCGCGCTTCAGCCGTGCCTGTTCCGGCGTCATGCCGTTGACCGTCACCTCGCCGGAGGTCGGCTGTTCGAGGTCGGCGACGACGCGCATCAGGGTGGTCTTGCCGCAGCCGCTGGGGCCGATCAGCGAGATGAAGTCGCCCTTGGATATCGACAGGCTGACGTCGCTCAGCGCGTAGACCGGCTGGTCGGTCGTCTGATAGGTCAAGGTCAGGTTGCGGACATCGACGATGGTGCGCGGTGCCGCGTCTGCGGCCGGCGGAACCAGAGTGAGCGGTGCGGGCTGGGCGGCTGGCACGGCGTTCGTCCCTTCGCGTTGTCGTCTCTCGGCGGCGGACGGGAGCAAGAAGCGAGCCAGACGGGGATGATGATGAGTATTCAGCAGGTAGTGCTTTGTTTTTACGAAGAGAAAACTTGTCTATCAAGACAGGAACTGACGGTCTGGACAGTGTCCGGGCAGGTGTGATTTCGCAAGGCGCCCAATTTTCGGGCTGAGAGTCTTTCGCTGGTGAATTTTCGGGCAGTGGAGAAATGCCCTCTCCCGCCCCGGGAGAGGGAGGGACCCGCCGAAGGCGGGAGGGTGAGGGGCAATCCGGACATGGATTTCTGACTTTTGGGTCACCCCTCACCCTTCCCAAGCTTCGCTTGGGCCCCTTCCCTCTCCCGGGGCGGGAGAGGGTATGCACGCCACCCTTGCCAGTCCTGCCCCGTCGCCGCTAACTGTTCAAACGGCCGACAAACCCGCGGATCCCATGCTCGACAGTTTCCTGCTCGCCTTCACCGCCCTGTTTTCCATCGTCAATCCGCTGGCGATGGCGCTGATTTTCAGTCAGGTGACCGCGGACAGCAGTCCGCGCGACCGGGCGCGGCTGGCCGGGCTGGTCAGCCTCTATTCGGCCATCGTCATGCTGACCGCGCTGTGGGCGGGTGCCTATGTGCTGAACTTCTTCGGCGTGTCGATGGCGGCGCTGCGGATCGCCGGCGGCTTCGTGGTGGCCGAACGGGCCTGGGCGCTGCTGACGGCACCCGAACGGCACGAGGCGCGCAAGCAGGAACAGGCAGCACCCACCGGCGACAACGACAGGCTGGCGGAATCGGCCTTCTTCCCGATGACGATCCCCTTCACCACCGGGCCGGGCACCATCTCGGTCGCCATCGCGCTGGGCTCCACCCGCCCGACGCGCGGGGCCGGCGGTCTGATGGAGTTCTTCCTGGGCATGTCGGGGGCGGCGCTGGCGATCGCAGCGCTGATCTGGCTGTCCTACCGCTCCGCCGACCGCATCGTCGCCTTCCTGGGTCCGACGCGGGTGCGGGTGCTGACGCGGCTGTTCGCCTTCCTGCTGTTCTGCGTCGGCGTCCAGATCCTGCTGACCGGTGTCCTGGACGCCTTCCCGCTGCTGTCGCAGAAGGGCTGAGCCTCAGCTTTTGGGCCGCAGGTCCTGCACGCGCTTGGCCTTGCCGATGGAGCGCGCGATGCCGCCGGGCTCAACCACCTCGACGCGGGTGCTGATGCCGATCAGCGACTTGATCGAGTGCTGGAGATGCTTGGCGTGGCCGTCCCATTCCGACGGATGGACGCCGTCATGCATCTCCACCCGGACGGCGAGGTTGTCCATATGCCCGTCGCGGCTCACCACCAGTTCGTAGTGGGGGGCCAGCGCCGGGATCTTGCAGATCAGCTCCTCGACCTGGGTCGGGAAGACGTTCACGCCGCGGATGATGAGCATGTCGTCGGAGCGGCCGGTGATCTTGTCCATCCGCCGCATGCCGCGCGCGGTCGGCGGCAGCAGCCGGGTCAGGTCGCGGGTGCGGTAGCGGATGACCGGCATGCCTTGCTTGGTCAGGGTGGTGAAGACCAGCTCGCCGTAGGAGCCGTCGGGCAGCACCTCGCCTGAGTCGGGATCGATGATCTCGGGATAGAAATGGTCCTCCCAGATCACCGGGCCGTCCTTGGTCTCGACGCATTCGGACGCGACGCCCGGACCCATCACCTCCGACAGGCCGTAGATGTCCACCGCGTGGATGTTGAAGGTGCGCTCAATCTCCTCGCGCAGCGCACCGGTCCAGGGCTCGGCGCCGAAGATGCCGACGCGCAGGCTGGTGCTGCGCGGGTCGATGCCCTGGCGGCGCATCTCGTCGGCGATGTTCAGCATGTAGGACGGCGTGACCATGATGATCGTCGGCTTGAAGTCCTGGATCAGCTGGACCTGCTTCTCGGTCTGGCCGCCCGACATCGGCACCACGGCGCAGCCCAGCCGCTCCGCCCCGTAATGGGCGCCGAGCCCGCCGGTGAACAGGCCGTAGCCGTAGGCGATGTGCACGATGTCGCTGCGCGTGCCGCCCGCCGCCCGGATGGAGCGGGCGACGACCTCCGACCACACGTCGATGTCGCCCTTGGTGTAGCCGACCACCGTCGGCCGCCCAGTGGTGCCGCTGGAGGCATGGACGCGGACGATGTCCTCCATCGGCACGGCGAACATGCCGTAGGGGTAGGCGCGGCGCAGATCGTCCTTCACGGTGAAGGGAAACAGCGCCAGATCCTTCAATTCCTTGAAGTCGTCGGGATGGACGCCCTTCGCCTCGCACTTGGCGCGGAAGGATGCGACGTTGGCGTATGAATGGCGGAGCGACCATGCCAGCCGCTCCGTCTGCATCGCGACGATCTCGTCGCGGCTGGCGAACTCGTAGCGGTCCATGCCGGCCTTGCTCTGGTTCGCGCCGGTATCGGTCATGATGGACATGGTGCGCTTCTCCCCTCCGTTCTGGTTCCCGGCGCTTGGCGGCCGGTGATGCCAAATTCCGTTCAGACCCGTTCCACCATTATGGCGATGCCCTGGCCGACGCCGATGCACATGGTGCAAAGCGCGCGGGTCGCCTTGCGGTCCTCCAGCTCCATCACCGCGCTGGCGACCAGACGGGTGCCGCTGGCGCCCAGCGGATGGCCGAGCGCGATGGCGCCGCCGTTGGGGTTCACATGCTCGGCATCGTCGGGCAGGCCCAGCAGGCGCAGCACGGCAAGGCCCTGCGCTGCGAAGGCCTCGTTCAGTTCGATCACATCGACGTCGCCGATGGAGAGGCCGAGGCGGGCCAGCAGCTTCTGCGTCGCCGGGGCCGGGCCGATGCCCATCACACGTGGCGCCACGCCGGCCACCGCGGTGCCGACGACACGGGCGCGCGGGGTCAGGCCGTAGCGCTTCACGGCTTCGGCCGAGGCGACGATCACCGCGGCCGCGCCGTCATTGACGCCCGAGGCGTTGCCGGCGGTGACGCTGCCGCCCTCCTTGCGGAAGGGGGTGGAGAGCTTGGCCAGCGCCTCCAACGTGGTGTCGGGGCGCAGATGCTCGTCGGCGGAGATTATCGTCGGCTCGCCCTTGCGGCGCGGGATGGCGACCGGGACGATCTCGCGGGCCAGACGCCCGGACTCCTGGGCGCGGCCGGCGCGCTGCTGGCTGCGGACGGCGAAGGCGTCCTGGTCGGCGCGCGAAATGCCGTAGTCGGCGGCGACGTTTTCCGCCGTCTCCGGCATGCTGTCGATGCCGAACCTTGCCTTCATCAGCGGATTGACGAAGCGCCAGCCGATGGTGGTGTCGAAGATCTCGGCCTGACGGGAGAAGGCGCTGTCGGACTTGCCCATGACGAAGGGGGCGCGGGTCATGCTCTCGACGCCGCCGGCGACGATCAGCTCGGCCTCGCCCGCCTTGATGGCGCGGGCAGCCATGCCGATGCTGTCCATGCCGGAGCCGCAGAGGCGGTTGACCGTGGTGCCGGGCACCGTTTCGGGCAATCCTGCCAGCAGCGCCGCCATGCGGGCGACGTTGCGGTTGTCCTCGCCGGCCTGGTTGGCGCAGCCGAGGATCACGTCGTCAACCGCGGACCATTCGACGCCGGGGTTGCGCTCCATCAGCGCCTTCAGCGGCACCGCGGCGAGGTCGTCCGGGCGCACCGGGGCCAGCCCGCCGCCGTAGCGGCCGAAGGGGGTGCGGACGGCGTCGCAGATGTAGGCTTCACGCATGGGAGGCTCCGGGAACGGGGATCACGCTGCCGGCGAGACGCGCCGACTGGCCGCGGAACAGGCCGACGACGGTGCCGTCCTGATTGGTGACGGTGACGTCGTAGACGCCGGAACGGCCGCGCTTGTGCACTTCGCGGCATTCGGCGGTCAGCAGGTCGCCCAGCCTGGCCGGGGCCGGAAAGGTGATGGAGCAGCCCGCCGCCACCGTCACCTCGTTCGCCGCGTTGCAGGCATAGGCGAAGGCGGTGTCGGCCAGCGTGAAGGTCATGCCGCCATGGCCGATGTCGTGGCCGTTCACCATGTCCTTGCGCACGGTCATGCTCATACGGGAATAGCCGGGGGCGATCTCCAGCAGTTCGATGCCATGGGCCTGGGCGCAATGGTCGCGCTCGTACATGCCGCGTCCGACCGCTTCGGCGAGGGACTGGGGATCGGTGTGGGGCTCAGCCATGGAAGCGGTTTCCTCCGGAAATCTTTCGGCGCAGCAGAGCCGACGCGCGGTAGCGGTCCTCGCCGTAGGTGCGGGCCAGCGCGTCGAGCACGGCCAGCACATGGGGCAGGCCGATGCGGTCGGCCCAGGCCAGCGGACCCAGCGGGTAGTTCACGCCCTTGGTCATCGCGATGTCGATGTCGGCGGCGCTGGCGACCCCCTGCATCGCCGCGTCGGCCGCCTCGCTGGCGAGCATGGCGACGGTGCGCATCACCACCAGACCGGGGGCGTCGTCGATCACCGACACCGCCTTGCCCAGTGCCTGGAACAGCCCGGCGGCAACGGCGAGCGCCTCGGCCGGCGTGCCGTCGGCAGGGGCCAGCGCCACGCGGGAAGCCTTGGCGTAGTCCAACGCCAGATCGAACAGCACCAGCGGAGCGATGCGGTCCTCGACGGCGCGGGCAGTGGCGGTGCGGCCGTCGGTGAGCGCCAGCGTGACGCCATCGACCACCAGCAAACCGGGGCCGGCCGTTTCCTCCACCGCGATGCCGGCCTCGCGCAGCAGCCCGACCAGCGATGCGGCGGGGCCGAGGTCACCCTGCACCAGCAGGCGGTCGGGTTTCGCGGCCAGCTCGGCGGTGTGCGGCGCCGGCTTGGCGGCGCCGGGGCCGTGGTCGTAGAAGCCATGGCCGGACTTGCGGCCGAGACGACCTGCCTCGACCAGCTCCTGCTGGATCAGCGAGGGCTGGAAGCGCGGGTCGCCGAAATAGGCGGCGTGGACCGAGCGGGTGACGGCGAAGTTCACGTCATGGCCGATCAGGTCCATCAGCTCGAACGGCCCCATGCGGAAGCCGCCGGCCTCGCGGGCGATGGCGTCGATGGTGGCGGGATCGGCAGCCTGCTCCTGCACCAGCCGCAGCCCTTCGGCGTAGAAGGGGCGGGCGACCCGGTTGACGATGAAGCCGGGGGTGGAGCGGCAGCGCACCGGGCTCTTGCCCCAGCCCTTGGCCGTGTCGAACAGCGTGTCGAGCACCGCCGCATCGGTGGCGAGGCCGCTGACGATCTCCACCAGCGCCATCAAGGGGGCGGGGTTGAAGAAATGCAGTCCGGCCAGCCGTTCCGGCCGCCGCACCCCGGCGCCGATTGCGGTGACCGACAGCGACGAGGTGTTGGTGGCGAGGATGGCGTCCTCGCCGACGATGCCCTCAAGCTCCGCGAACAGGCGGCGTTTGACGTCGAGATCCTCGACGATGGCCTCCACCACCAGACCGGCGGGGGCGAGGTCGGACAGGCCGTCCACGGCACGGAGGCGACCCACCGTGGCGTCGCGCTCCGCCGCCGTGCGCTTGCCCTTCTCGACCAGCGCGGTCAGGGCCTTGGCGATGGACCCGACGGCGGCCTGGGCGGCACCGGGGCGGGTGTCGACCAGCAGAACCGGGTGGCCGGCCTGGGCCGCGACCTGGGCGATGCCCTGGCCCATGGCGCCGGCCCCGACCACCGCGACGGTGACGGAGGGAGTGAGCGCCGCCATCACCGCCCCTCGAACTTCGGCGCGCGCTTGCCCACGAAGGCGGCGACGCCCTCGCGATAGTCCTGGGTGCGTCCAGCCTCGCGCTGGAGGTCGCGCTCCAGGTCGAGCTGGCTGTCCAGGTCGTTGTCCAGCGAGACGTTCAGCGCCCGCTTGATCAGCGCAAGGCCATGCGTCGGCTGGGTGGCGAGCTGGCGGGCCAGCGCCCCGGCCTCCTCCGCCAGCTTGTCGTCATCGACCGCCTTCCAGATCATGCCCCAGGCTTCCGCCTGCTCGGCCGGAACCTTGTCACCCAGCATGGCAAGGCCCATGGCGCGGGCGTGGCCGACCAGACGCGGCAGGGTCCAGGTGCCGCCGCTGTCGGGGATCAGCCCGATCTTGCAGAAGGCCTGGATGAAGCTGGCCGACCGCGCCGCCAGCACGATGTCGCAGGCGAGCGCGATGTTGGCGCCCGCCCCGGCGGCGACGCCGTTGACCGCGCAGATCACCGGCATCGGCAACTCGCGTAGCGTGCGGACCAGCGGATTGTAGTTGGTCTCGATGGAAGCACCGAGGTCCGGCGCCTCCTGCCCCGGTGCCACCGCGCGGTCGGACAGATCCTGCCCGGCGCAGAAGCCGCGGCCGGCGCCGGTCAGCAGCAGGCAGCGGACGGAGGTGTCCTCGCGCACGGCGGCCAGCGCCCCGCGCAGCTCTTCATGCATCGCCGCGGTGAAGCTGTTCAGCCGGTCGGGCCGGTTCAGCGTGACGGTGGCGACGCCGTCGGCGATGTCGAGGAGGATGGTCTTGTCATTGCTCATTGCACGGCCTCCAGAACCGGGACGCGGCTCTGCACCACGCGGAAGCGGTTGGCGACGAAGGCAAGGTCGCACAGCGCCGCGTTGGCCGCCGGGTTGGCGCCGGTGCCGTGGAAGTCGCTGAAGGCCGCCGACTGGTTGACGAAGACGCCGCCGGTGAGGTTGACCGACAGGGCGACGCCGGCCTCGACGAACAGGTCGGTCGCCTGCTCGATCAGCTGCGGGTCGGTGCTGTAGAGGCCGGTGGTCAGTGCCCCCTTGGTCCGGGTCAGGCGGGCGGCGCGCTCCAGGCTGTCGGCGGTGCCGTCGGTCTTCACGATGATGGAGATCGGACCGAACAGCTCATGGCCGTACTTGTCCTCGTCGGCCGCATCCATGGTCAGGATCAGCGGCGTGCGGATGCGGGCGTCGGGGAATTTCGGATGGGCGATGGCGCGCGACGGCAGCACGACGGTGCCGAGCTTGGCGGCCTCGTCGATGCGGGCCAGCGTCGCGTCGGACTGGATGGCGCCCAGCACCTCGACCGCGCGTTCCGGGTCGGACAGGAACTTGTCGACCCCGCCGGCCAACGCAGAAACCACCTGATCGAAGCTCATGCGCTCAGCGCCGGCCTGGATGCCGTCCTTGGGCACGAAGATGACCTGGGTCGTCGTGCACATCTGGCCGGAATAGAGGCTGAGCGTGAA
The DNA here is from genome assembly GCF_013340935.1 of Azospirillum melinis. Taxonomy (GTDB): domain Bacteria; phylum Pseudomonadota; class Alphaproteobacteria; order Azospirillales; family Azospirillaceae; genus Azospirillum; species Azospirillum melinis. Next base: position 25,724 of record NZ_WHOS01000040.1, read on the forward strand.
GGCGAGGTTGCGCACCATGCCCTTGGGGTCGTCGGTGCCGTCGATGACCACCGTGTTGACGCCGGCCTTCTCGGTGTAGACCTGGGCCTGACGGGCGTTCTGCTCCAGCCAGTCGCCGAAGCCGGTGGAGCCGGTGTAGTCGATCACCGCCACTTCCGGCCGCAGCGCCAGATCCCTGGCGACGGTGTCGCCGATGGCCAGCGTGACGAGGTTGGGGTCGAGCCCGCACTCCGCCAGCACCTCGCGGGCGATCTTCACGGTGATGGCGAGTGGCAGGATGGCGGTCGGGCCGGGCTTCACGATCACCGCATTGCCGGTGACAAGGCTGGCGAACAGGCCGGGATAGCCGTTCCAGGTCGGGAAGGTGGCGCAGCCGATGACCAGCCCGACGCCGCGGCCGACCACCTCGAAGCGCTTCTCCATCACCAGCGGCGGGTTCTTGCCCTGCGGCTTCTCCCAGCGCGCCGCCGGGGCCTGGTCGGTCATCGCCTTCCAGCCATAGGCGACGGCCTCCAGCCCGCGGTCCTGGGCGTGCGGGGCGCCGGCCTGGAAGGCCATCATGAAGGCCTGCCCGGTGGTGTGCATCACCGCGTTGGCGATCTCGAAGCTGCGCGCGTTCAGCCTTTTCAGGATTTCCAGACAGACGCCGGCCCGGCCGTTCGGACCCGCCTTGCGCCAGCCCGGCATCGCCGCCTTGGCCGCAGTCACCAGCGCCTCGACGTCCGACACCGGATAGGCGATGCCGAGGTCGAAGCCGAAGGGCGAGTGCTCGCCCCCCACCGTTCCGGTCACGCCCGGCTGGTCCAGTTCGAAGGGTTTGTCGCGGTAGGCCGCGAAGGCCGCCTCGCCATCGGCCGCCGCCGTCTCGCCATAGGCGCGCGGGCTCGGCATTTCGGGGAAGGCCGACCAGTAGGCGCGGCTGCGGCAGGCCTCGACGGCCTTCTGCAGCGTCGCCTCGTGCGTCTCGAACAGGGCTTGCGGGGTGGTGGTCATGGCGGGGCGTTTCCTTTTTCTCGTTGATTTGGCGGCGTCGGATCAGGCTGCGTCGAAGTCGATGACGACCCGCTCGGTCAGCGGGCGCGACTGGCAGGTCAGGACATAGCCGGCCTCGATCTCCCACGGTTCCAGCGAGTAGTTCTCGGCCATCTCGACCTTGCCTTCGCGGACCTTGGCCCGGCAGGTGCAGCAGACGCCGGACTTGCAGGAATAGGGCAGGTCGGCGCCATGCCGGTGGGCGGCCTCGAGGATGCTTTCGCCGTCATAGGGCAGCGTGAATTCCTTGCGCTTGCCGTCCTGAAGAACAGCGATGGTGGCGGCATCGGTGGGGCTGTCGGTTGGTGCCTTCCTCACGGCGGGCCGCGCGGCGGTCGTGGTGCCGAACAGTTCGACATGGATGTTGGCAGCCGGCGTGCCGCAGTCGGCCAGCGCGTCGCGCACCTCCTCCACCATCGGCTGGGGGCCGCAGAGGAAGGCAGCGTCGATGTCTTCCGCCTTCAGCGGGCCGGCGCAGAGTTCGCGCACCAGAGCGGCGCCGATGCGCCCGCCCAGCAACCCGGCCTCTTCCGGCTCTCGGCTCAGCACATGGTGGATGACCAACCGGCCGATATAGCGGTTCTTCAGGTCTTCCAGTTCCTCCCGGAAGATGATGGAGGAGACGGTGCGGTTGCCGTAGACCAGCACGAAACGGCTCTTCGGCTCCTGCGCCAGCACGGTCTTCAGGATCGACATCACCGGGGTGATGCCGCTGCCGGCGGCGAAGGCGACATAGGTGCGGGCGGCGTTGGGATCGATGGGCGTATGGAAGCGCCCCATCGGCGTCATCACCTCCAGCACGGCGCCCGGCGCCAGCGACTGGTTGGCATGGGTGGAGAACAGACCGCCGTCCACCTTCTTCACCGCCACCCGCAACTCGCCGTCGCCTGCGCCGGAGCAGATGGAGTAGGAGCGCCGCACCTCCTCGTCGCCGATGCGGGTCTTGAGGGTGAGGTACTGGCCCTGGACGAAACGGAAGCGGTCGGCGAGATCGGCCGGCACGTCGAAGGCGATCGACACGGTGTCCGCGGTCTCCCGGCGGCACTCGCGGATGGTCAGCGGGTGGAAGCTGGGGCTGGTCATGGGGTCCGTCCTTGCGGCGCGGAGGGGTCCTCCGCCGAAGCCGCTCAATGGCATTTGAACACGTCGAACGGTTCGAGGCAGGCGTTGCAGGCGTGCAGCGCCTTGCAGGCGGTGGAGCCGAAGCGGCTGATCTGGCGGGTGTCCGTAGAGCCGCAGCGCGGGCAGGCGATCACCTCGTCCGGAGCGGTCAGGGCGCGCTTGCCGGACTGCGGCGGCGGGACGATGCCGACCTCGGCCAGCTTTTCCCGGCCGGCGTCGCTGATCCAGTCGGTCGTCCAGGGCGGGGCGATCACCACCGAGACGCGGGCGTCGAGGCGCGCGCGGGCCAGCGCGGTTTCCGCCTCCAGCACGATGACGTTGGTGGCGGGGCAGCCGGAATATGTGGGGGTCAGGGCCACCGACAGACGGCCGTCCGCATCGGCCGAGACGGCGCGGACGATGCCGAGATCGACGATGCTCAGCACCGGAATCTCCGGATCCATCACCCCGGCCAGAGCATCCCAGGCGGCCTTCACGACCGCATCGGCGCCCGGTTCCGGTCCCCAGCAGCCTGCTGCATCCGGCATCTCGCCCTCACCAGTTCGCGTCGGGATAGGCGCGCGGCAGGAACTGCATCTCGGCCAGCAGATAGCCCAGATGCTCGCTGTGCTCGCCGCGGCGGCCGCCCTTCTGCATCCAGCCGTCGGCCGGGCGGTCGAGCGTGGCGTCATTCAGCACCGCCTCGACGCGGGCGGTCCAGGCGGCCTTCAGCTCGGCCGGGTCGGGGACGATGCCGGCGGCGACCAGCGCCTGTTCGGACTCGTCGCGCTCGACCATTTCGCCGGTGTAGGGCCAGAGCCGGCCCAGCGCGTCGGCGACCTTGGCATGGCTGATTTCGGTGCCGTCGCCCAGCCGCACCAGCCAGTCGCCGCTGTGGCGGACATGGTAGCGCACCTCCTTCACCGCCTTGGCGGCGATGCCGGCCAGCGTCTCGTCCGTCGAGGCGCAGAGCCGCCCGTACAGCTCCACCGCCCAGGCGTCGTGCAGGAACTGGCGGACGATGGTGTGGCCGAAGTCCCGGTTGGGCTGCTCGACCAGCAGGTGGTTGCGGTAGTCGAAGACGTCGCGGCGGTAGGCGAGGCGGTCCTCGTCGCGGCCCTTGCCTTCCAGCTCGCCGGCATAGGTCAGCAGCATGCGGGCATGGCCGACGAGGTCGAGCGCGACGTTGGTCAGCGCGATGTCCTCTTCCAGCTCCGGTGCATGGCCGCACCATTCCGACAGACGGTGCCCGAGCACCAGCGAGGTGTCGCCCAGCCGCAGCGTGTAGCCGAACAGGGCCTCCTTGAGATCCGTGCTCATCAGATGGTCTTCCGGCTAGATGTTCTTCACGTCGGCGGGGATGTCGTAGAAGGTCGGGTGGCGGTAGACCTTGTCGTCGGCCGGGTCGAACAGGCTGGCCTTGTCCGTCGGGTCCGACGCCGCGATGCTGGCGGCCGGGACCGCCCAGATGCTGACGCCCTCGCCGCGGCGGGTGTAGACATCGCGGGCGTTGTCCAGCGCCATGCGGGCGTCGGCGGCGTGCAGGCTGCCGACATGCTTGTGCGACAACCCGTTCTTCGGCCGGATGAAGATCTCGAACAGCGGCCAGTCTTTACGATCCATCATTGTCTCTTCCCTCGGATTTCTTGGCTCAGCCGGCCTTCTTCAGGGCGCGCTGCCGGCGTTTGGCGGCATGGGCGACGGCCGCCTCGCGGACCCAGGCGCCATCGTCCCACGCCTTGCGGCGGGCCTCGATGCGCTCGCGGTTGCAGGGGCCGTTGCCCTTCAGGATCTCGTTGAACTCGGTCCAGTCGATGGCGCCGAATTCGTAATGGCCGGTCTCGGCGTTGAGGCGCAGCTCCGGGTCCGGGATGGTCAGGCCGAGGAACTCCGCCTGCGGCACCGTGGCGTCGACGAAGCGCTGGCGCAGCTCGTCGTTGGAGAAGCGCTTGATCTTCCAGGCCATGTTCTGCGACGAGTGGGCCGACTGCTCGTCGGACGGGCCGAACATCATCAGCGACGGCCACCACCAGCGGTTCAGCGCATCCTGCGCCATCCGCTTCTGCTCAGCCGTGCCCTGGGCCAGCGCCAGCATCAGCTCGTAGCCCTGGCGCTGGTGGAAGCTCTCCTCGCGGCAGATGCGGACCATGGCGCGGGCATAGGGACCGTAGGAGCAGCGGCAGAGCGGCACCTGGTTCATGATCGCCGCGCCGTCGACCAGCCAGCCGATGGCGCCGATGTCGGCCCAGGTCGGGGTCGGGTAATTGAAGATGCTGGAATATTTGGCCTTGCCCGACAGCAGCTGGCCGATCAGCTCGTCGCGCGACACGCCCAGCGTCTCGGCGGCGCTGTAGAGGTAGAGGCCGTGCCCGCCCTCGTCCTGCACCTTGGCCAGCAGGGCCACCTTGCGGCGCAGCGTCGGCGCGCGGGTGATCCAGTTCCCTTCCGGCAGCATGCCGACGATTTCCGAATGGGCGTGCTGCGAGATCTGGCGGACCAGCGTGCGGCGGTAGCCGTCGGGCATCCAGTCGCGCGGCTCGATCTTCTCCTCGGCATCGACGCGCTCCTGGAAGCGGCCCTGGAGAGCGGCCTCCTGCTCCGTCACCAGCCGGGGAGACGGTTGAGCGCCCTGCTCGGTCTTGGCATCCAAACCCTGCGTGTACATCGGCATCCCCGAGATGGATTGCGCGTCCAGCGAACAATTTCTGAAGGAAAAATATGATACAGATCAACGAGTGTAAAGGGGAATTGTGTGTCGCTTTAGGGGCGGGGCGTTGGGATCGCAGAAAAGCGTTTTATAACAAGGAATTGATTTGAAAATCCCGAGCGCATGCCGGGGTGGTCCGCATGACGGATGGACGCATGAATCCCGCCACCGATACACCGGAGCTGCGGTTTTGCAGATTTTGTGCGGCGCAGAAAAGGCTGGTCGGGCAGGGAGGACGGCTGTCGGGCCAATAACCGACCCTGGCGATGCGGAATGGGCGCGGCGGCACGCATCGGTCGGGCGCAGGCGTCCCGCCAGGAGCCGCTCCGCCGGGTGGGGGAGGGCTCTGCTGACGGGGAACTGCAACGCTAGCGGATCGGGGGACGAAGCCGCGGCTTCGGGTGGATTTGAACGGCCGAAGCCAGCGCCTTACGCGCCGGCGCCGGAAAAGGTGCGCTCCAGGCGGCGGGGGGCGCGGATCAAATGAAGGTACAGCTCGTCGAACTGCCCGACGGAGGCAAGCTGGCGCACGTCGTTGACGGTGATGCGCTGGCCGTTCACTTCGATCAGGCCGCTGTCACGCAGCCGGCGCAGGGTCCGGTTGATGTGGACGATGCTCAGACCCAGCGCGTCGGCCAGGATCTCCTGCGTCACCGGCAGGACGAAATGGCCGTCGGTCACCATGTTGACGATGCTGAGGCGGCGCAGAAGCTCGACCAGCAGGTGGGCGGTGCGTTCCAGCGCCGTCCGCCGGCCCAGGCTGAGCAGCCGTTCGGCCAGGATCGCCTCCTCCCGTGCGCCGGACCAGGCGAGCGCCGCGGCGAGGCGCGGGAAGGAGCGGAACATCTCGCCGATCCGCTCCGGCGGAAAGCTCGCCACCTCGACCTGGGTCAGGGTGGTGACGCTGTGGTCGGCGGATTCGAACAGCGTGCAATACATGCCGATGATGTCGCCCGGCAGGACGAAGTTTACGACCTGACGCCGGCCGTCGGGCAAGGCCTTGTGGCGGATTGCCCAGCCATCCCGCATGATCCGCACGTCCCGATATCTTTCACCCTGTTGGAGTAGATCGGTTCGCGGTGACACTCGAGCAATTGTCCTTTCCAAATCGGTAAGGTACAACTTCTCCTCATCCGACAGGATGAGGTAGCTGCTCAATTTAAGCCACAATGGAGTGGGCTCTAGGGCGCGGCTCGCCGGTGCGCGAGTCATGGTCGTCTTTGCCTTCTTTGTCCTAATATTGGCGCTTTGATAAACGGACGCGCAGTTGACCCGGTTCCGCGTGAGCTCGAACGTTTAGGGTTTTCGGCAAAGGTGGCCACAACATAGGTTAATCAGCCAAATATTTTTCTCGAACGGTCTGTGACGCGCGGCCGACCATGGTGTTGTTCCATATGCAATTGGACGTACCGGCAGCATGGCTGGACGGTAAGCATCATCCAATCACACGGGGGGCATGATGACGGCGGAGGATGGAGCGGCGGGGATGGCCGCTCTCTCGATTTGTGAATCGTTGGTGATCGCCATGGTCGAAAAGGGCCTCCTGACGGTGGAGGAGGCCCGGGGCGTGCTTGAGGATGCGGCGGCGGCTCATCTGCGGCAGGAGACTGCCGGATTGGCGGACGGGTATCAGCAAAGTGCCGTGCGGGCGATAGAACGGCTGGTTCTGCAGGTGGACGCGGCGGGGCAATCCGGCCGAAGATGACATGAAGCGGCGCGTCGGCCCACTCGAACCGGCTCAATCGGTCAACCGGCCCAATCGGTCAACCGGTTCGAGTGGGCCGGTTCGAGTGGCCCGGCGCGATCAGCCTGGCAGGATGACCGGATTGCGCCGGCTGCCGGTCTTCCGCCCATCCTCGGTTCCGGTCCGCTCCAGAACAGCGTCGCTCAGCAGTTGCGCGACTTCCTTGGCGGCGATGGGCTTGTGCAGGATGCGGTAGCCGCTGGCTTCCGCGTCGGCGATGCGCTGCGGTGCGGTGTCGCCGGTCAGAACCACACTGGTCGGAACCGCGAAGCCCCGGCCGCGCAGGGCGACCTCCACAGCCTGGATGGCCTGCAGGCCGGTGGCCCCTGCCTCCAGCCGGTAATCGGCGATCACCAGATCGGGCGGGCGGTCCTGGCCGCTCAGCAGGCGCAGCGCATGGCCGGCGCTGTCGGCCGCGGTCACCCCCCAGCCGAAATCCTCGATCAGCATGGTCAAGCCTTCGCGGACCAGCGGGTCGTCGTCGATGACCAGGGCGGTGCCGCGTCCCGGTTCCGGCGCCTGTTCGGCCAATGCGGGGGCGGACGGCGCCTCGATGGCCGCCAGAACGGGGGCGGGGATCTCCAGCGTGAAGCAGGACCCCTTGTTCGGCCGGGAGGTGACATGCACGCGGTATCCCAGCAGCCGCGCCAGCCGGTCGACGATGGCCAGCCCCAGCCCCAGCCCCTTGCCGCGGTCGCGGGTGGGGTTGGAGACCTGATAGAACTCGTGGAAGATCCGCTCCAGATGTTCGGGCGGGATGCCGATGCCGGTGTCGTAGACCTGGATGCGCAGAACCCCGCGGGCATGGCGGCAGCCCAGCAGGATGCGGCCATGGTCGGTGTAGCGCAGCGCGTTCTCCACCAGATTGCGGATGATCCGCTCCAGCAGTGCGGCGTCGGCGTTCAGCGTCACGCCGGTGGGAACGCTGCGGAAGGCGACCCCCTTCTCAGCGGCGCGCAGGCGGTACTCATCCTCCAGCCGCGCGAAGATGGTGCCGAGCGACACCGCCTGCACATTGGGGGACACCGTGCCGGCATCCAGCTTGGAGATGTCGAGGATGGCGTCGAGCAGGCGGCACAGCGCGTCCATCGACGCCTCGATGCTGCCGACCAGGGATGCGGCGGGATGGTCGCCCAGCCGGATCGCCAGGGCCGAGGTCAGCAGGACCAGCGACTGCACCGGCTGGCGCAGGTCGTGGCTGGCGGCGGCCAGGAAATGCGTCTTGGCGGCGTTGGCGCGCTCCGCCACCATCAGCGCCATCACCGCTTCCTGGCGCGAGCGTTCCGTCTCGTTGCGGGCGCTTTCCGCCTCGGCGCGGGCCTGCTCGGCGCGCTCGGCCAGCGTGCGCTGGATGGTGATCTCCTCCGCCGCGCGCATCTCGCGGTCGCGCTGGATGCCGGCGATGTGGTCCAGCATGGCGTTGAAGCCGCGCGCCAGGGCGGACACCTCGTCGTTGCCGCGGACTTCGGCGCGCTGGCCGGTGAAGCCGTCGGTGGCGATGGCCCCGGCCAGCCGCTCCAAGTCGCGCAGGGAGCGGGTCATGTGGTTGCCGACGGCGCGGCTGCCGACATAGATCGCCAGCAGCGCGGCCAGCCCCACCATCCCATAGGCGGGCAGCATCCAGGACAGCAGCGCCGATGTCGGCGTTTCCGGCGCCTCCAGCCGCAGGGTCAGCCCCAGCGAGGCCAGCCGTTCCGGCACGGTCAGCGGCACCGTCACCGCCATCATGTCGGGCGGTGGCGGCTTCGGTGCATCGCCGGCGTAGAGAAGTTCCGCCTCCGGGTGCAGCACCAGGAAGTCGAGCGGCACCTTGTAGAGCAGCGCCCCTTCCGGAGACATGGTGCGTGAATAGATCAGCATCTCCGCCGCCAGCAGGAACTGCGTGTCGCCCTGCTGGACCACCCGGGCGGCCGGCTTGCCGGCGGCGATGGCGGCGCGCAGCCAGGCCATGTCGGCCGGCGCAATCGCCAGCGGGTCGGCATGGCGGCCGTTGTCGGCGATCGGATCCCCTTCGAAGTCGGTGAAGACCAGGGCGACCGGAACGCTGGCGATGTGGTTGAAACTGCCCAGGAAGGGGATCAGGTAGTTTTCCTTGCCGGCGGAATCGACCAGCGCGGTGGCGAGCATGCTGTTGTCCGCCAACTCGCGCACCGTGGTCACCAGCGTGTTCAGCAGTCCTTCGGTCTGGCGGGCGGCGAGGCTGGCGTTGGCCTCCACATTGGCATGGTGCTGGCGGGCCAGATGGCGGCTGGACACCACATACAGGCTGGCGCCGATCAGGATGGCGATCAGCACGCCCAGCATCAGCGACACCAGCGCGAAGCGGCGCGCCAGACGGCCGGAGGTCAGCATCCGTTGCGCGGTGCGCGGGACGGTGCCGTAGGCTGGCGGATCGAGGGGGGTGGGATCGGTCATCCGTGTCCTCAATCCACCGGGACCAGCACGCCGTCGGTGCGGAACCGTGCCATCAGCAGGTCGTCGGACCCAAGCGCCTCGTGCCGGCCGGGGGCGAAGGGGCGGTCGAAGTCGCGGATCACGCCGCGATAGGGGCCGACCTGCTCCAGCGCGTCGCGCACCGCGGTGCGGTCGGTGGTGCCGGCACGGTCGATGGCCAGCGCCAGGATGCGGGTCAGATCATAGGCATGCAGGAAGCCCACCGGCGACACGATGTCCTCCGGCCGGCGGATGCCGAACAGCCGCCCGGCGGTCTCCAGCACCGGGGCCAGCCGGTCCGGCGGGATGCGGAGGGGGCTGACCGTCTGGATCACGGTGAAATCGACCTCGCTGAGCGCCGGTCCGGCCTGTCCGACGAAGTCGCCGCCGGTGACGCCCCAATGGCTGAGGATCGGCAGCCGCTGCTGCGCCGGCAGGGCGGCCACCTCTCGCACCAGCACGGCGGCCTCGTCGTCGTTGGCGACCAGCAGGATCGCCTGGGCGCCGGCCTCGGCCAGCGCCTGATACTTGTCGAGCAGCGAGCGGTCGCGCCAGTTGTACCAAGCGGTGCCGGCCAGATCCGGGACCTTGTGGCTGGCGAGATGGCGGTTGGCGGCCTCCAGGTTGGAGCGGCCCCAGGCGGTGTTGGTCAGCAGCAACCCGACACGGGTCAGGCCGCGGTCGGCGGCGCGCTTCAGCAGGAAGGGCATCGCCAGGCTGTCGCGCAGCGACAGGCGGAAGATGTAGTTGGGCTCCATGCCGTTGTCGACGATGGCGTCGGCCGACGACCAGGGCGCCAGGAACAGGGTGCGGGTCTGTTCCAGGACCGGCAGCTCCTCGATCACCACCGGGCTGAACCGGCCGCCGAACACGGCGATCAGATCGGGAATGGTGGCCAGTTCCCGGATGTTCTTGATGCCGCGGGCGGAGATCGACCGGTGTTCGCGCGTGATCAGCTCCAGCGGCCGGCCGCCCAGCACGCCGCCCTGTCGGTTGATGTCGTCGATGGCAGTCAGGATGCCGCGTTCGATGGCCTCGGCCGAGGTGCTGTTGGCCAGCCCGAATTCACCGTCCAGCGCCAGGATCACCGGCTCGCGGCCCAACTCTCCCGCCGTCTGGGCGGCCGCAGCCGTCGCCAGCGCCGCGAGCGGCAGCGCGAACAGAAGAAACATCGGCCGGCAAAGGCGAAGGACTGCGATGAACATTGACCGTCGTTCGATGGGATCGGCGGACGGAAGATGGGCTCCCGCACACGCAAGGCCGCACTATGGGTGGGCGGAAGCGGCGGGGTCAATCTGCCCTTCGGCAGAGCGGAAGGTTTGGAAGACATGAGGCACCGCGGCAGCTTTGCCGCCGGTGGCTCGCTGCATTATCTGCACCGGTACGCTTGCCGCCGCGGGACGCTTCCGGGGAAAGGCGCCGCCCGGCATTGGGCTGCGCCTTTCCTGCGGGACGGGTCAGAGAAGCCTGGCGGTCAGGCTGATCTGGGTGCCGGCCAACGCCTTCGACACCGGACAGTTTGCCTTGGCGCCGTTCGCCTGTTCCTGGAAGGTGGCCTCGTCGATGCCGGGGATTTCCGCCTCGCACTCCAGCTCGATCCGGCTGATGGCGAAGCCGGCGCCGGCCTTCTCAAGATGCACCTTGGCGGTGGTGTGGACACGGGTCGGCGTGTGGCCGGCCTGGGAGAGCCCGGCCGACAGCGCCATGGAGAAGCAGCCGGCATGCGCCGCCGCGATCAGCTCCTCCGGATTGGTGCCCTGGCCGTTCTCGAAGCGCGATGGGAAGGAGTAGCTGCCTTCGAAGGCGCCGCTGCCCAGCCGCATCTTGCCGCTGCCCGATTTGAGGTCGCCACGCCATTCGGCGTCCGATTGCCGCATCGCCATGCTGGTGTCTCCCTTTGAAGATCGTGGTTGGTCCGGCCGGCGGTGATCGGGGGGACCGCCATTGCGCGACCGGTCGGGCCTGACCTAGGGCAGGGGAGCGCCAGGGCCAGCCATATACCACCTCCGCGCCGCCCGCCGCCTGCCTGCCCTCATGCCGGGCATCAGGTGTCAGGCCTCCTGGACGGTCTCGATCTCCGACAGGTCCGACAGGCGGCGGGCCAGACGTTCGGTGCAGCGCACCTCCAGAATGCCGAAGCCGGCGTTGGGGGCGATGGCGTGGAGGTCGCCGGCCATGCCGTTCTCGCTGGCCAGCCGCCGCACCCGTTCCACCATCGCGTCGCGTTCCGGCCGCCCCGGACGCAGGCCCGGCAGCGGGCGGGTGAAGTGCAGCTTGTATCGCTTGAAGATCGAGGGGGCCATTCTTGTCACGGAAGCCGGGTCATGGGTGCGAAGTGGGGGCGGCCCCCCGGCATGAAGCCTGCGGATGCCGTCCCCCGGATCTCGCACAGGCCGGCGGTGCGATGCCAGCCTGAAAAGGCCGTATTCCGGCAGGCTACTTCTTCGGCTCGACATTCTCGGCGCCGGCGCGGGTGCCGCCGAAGCGGTCGGCGCCCTTGGCGTCGGGGGCGTCCGGCTTCTTGTGGTTGCCGGTGTTCTGCTCGCCTTCGGTATGGCGGACGGTCTCTTCGGTGTGGGGCTGCTTGTTCTGCTGGCCGGTCATCGGCGACGCTCCTTCTATATATAAGGTGTCTTCCGTTAACCGGATCGGGCCGCTTTGGTTTCAGGCGGCCTCACCGTTGCTGTGCGATCTGCTGGGCGATGGCTTGGGCCACGGCGATCCAGCGCTCCTCCTCGTCCGCTCCCTCCCCCTCGTCGCGCAACACGCGCAGGGGCGGCCAGACGCCGAGCCGGCTGGAGCGGCGCAGCGCGAAGAACCGGTCGAGTTCCTCGTCGGTCGGCAGGCGGTCGTTCTTGCGCTGGTTGCAGCGGCGGTGCGCCAGCACGACGTTGGTCGGATCGTCGATCCCGCCATAGGCCTGGGGGATCAGATGATCGAAGGTGGACTTCGCCCCCACCGGCCCGTCGCAGAAGAAGCAGCGCCCGCCCTGCTGGACATCCATCAGTCTGGCATCGTCCGGCGTGACGGGCATGGCGCTCTCCAGTCGGTCGACAAGCAGGGGTCAGAGGTCGCGCTCGACGCTGCCCCACAGGTCGTACTCGTCGGCATGCTCGATGGTGACGTCGACCATGTCGCCCGGCTTCAGGCCGGTCTCGCCGTTCAGGAAGACATTGCCGTCGATCTCCGGCGCGTCGGCATAGGAGCGGCCGATGGCGCCGTCCTCGTCGACTTCGTCGATCAGGACGCCCAGCGTATAGCCGACCTTCTGCTGGAGCCGCTCGGCGCTGATCGCCTTCTGCGTCTCCATGAAGCGCTCCCAGCGCTCCTGCTTGACCTCTTCCGGGACGGCGCCGGGCAGGTCGTTGGCGGTCGCACCCTCCACCGGCTCGTACTTGAAGCAGCCGACGCGGTCGAGCTGGGCCTCCTTCAGCCAGTCCAGCATGAACTGGAAGTCCTCCTCCGTCTCGCCGGGGAAGCCGGTGATGAAGGTGGAGCGCAGCACCAGATGCGGGCACTCGTCGCGCCACTTGCGGATGCGGTCCAGCTGCTTTTCCTGGGCGGCCGGGCGGCGCATCGCCTTCAGGACGGTGGGCGAGGCATGCTGGAACGGGATGTCGAGATAGGGGAGGATCTTACCCTCCGCCATCAGCGGGATGACCTCGTCCACATGCGGATAGGGGTAGACGTAATGCAGGCGGACCCACAGGTCGAAGTTCGCCAGCTCGTTGCACAGGTCGAAGAAGCGGGTGCGGACCTCGCGGTCGTACCATTTCTCCGTCTTGTACTTCACGTCGACGCCGTAGGCGCTGGTGTCCTGCGAGATGACCAGCAGTTCCTTGACGCCGGCGACCGCCAGCTTCTCCGCCTCGCGCAGGACCGAATGGATCGGCCGGCTGACCAGATCGCCGCGCAGGCTGGGGATGATGCAGAAGCTGCAGCGGTTGTTGCAGCCTTCGGAAATCTTCAGATAGGCATAGTGGCGCGGGGTCAGCCGCAGCCCTTCCGGCGGCACCAGATCGGTGAAGGGATTGTGCGTCGGCGGCACCGCCTCGTGCACGGCGCTGACCACCTGCTCGTACTGGTGCGGACCGGTGACGGCCAGCACGTCGGGGTGGATTTGCCGGATCATGTCCGATTCCACGCCCATGCAGCCGGTGACGATGACCCGCCCGTTTTCCTTGATCGCCTCGCCGATGGCGTCCAGCGACTCCTTCTTGGCGCTGTCGAGGAAGCCGCAGGTGTTGACCAGCACGACGTCCGCGCCGTCGTAGCTGGGGGAGATCTCGTACCCCTCCGCGCGCAGGCGGGTGAGGATACGCTCTGAATCGACGAGCGCCTTCGGGCAGCCGAGGCTGACGATGCCGACCTTCGGGGCGCCCATGGTCTGAGCGGCGGCCGGCGATGCGGACTTCGGAACGGGGGATGTGGTCATCGCGCGCGTATACCGCCGAATCGAAGATTACGCCAGTGAAACATGGCGACAAAGCCTGCAGGCATGGCCGCCATGCCCGTTTTGCCTGGAACTGCCGGGCCTTCGAGGTCTTTCGGCGCCTTGTCCATCCCTTCGTTCCTCCTTCGCTGGGCCCAAACCAATGCGACAATTTGCAACAAAAGGATGAAGTGTTCGATGTTCCGTTTTGTGTTCAACCACGCTAGTATGTATGACGATCTTATGATCGATGTGGCTGCCGCCTTGCAGCGATAGCCGCCAACCTTGTGATGCGCCAATCGTATAGCCACTAAACTTTATAGAGTGGAAAAAATGGACTTCGCAAAAGTGCGCGGTGTTGCTGCGGGCCGGATGTCGGTTCGGAGCAACGGGACGCTGGATCGGACGCCGATCGGAGCCGGAGCCATCGGAGCCACCATGGACTTCGCCGAACCGGATCGTGCGGGGGCCGCCTCGCCGCAGGCCATCGCCGACGTGATGCTGCAGATCTCCCACATTGCCGACAGCCTTGGCTATACCCATGGCCTGAAGCCGTCGCAATGGACGGCGCTCCGCTATTTCGCCGGGGCCAACAACAGCCAGCGCACGGTATCGGCGTTCGCCGATTTCCACGCCACGACCCGCGGGGCCGCCTCGCAGATGGTCGAGGTGCTGGTGGGCAAGGAACTGCTGGTCCGCGTGCCGGTTCCGGAGGACCGCCGCGTCACCCAGCTGCATCCCACGCCGAAGGCGCTGGAGCTGCTGCGTCACGATCCGCTGAACGACTTCGCGGGCATCATCGCCGCGCTGCCGGGCGAAGACCAGTACAAGCTGGCCGAAACGCTGACTAGCCTGCTGCGCGGCCTGCTGGAAAAGCGCCAGTCCGTCTGACTGCCGGCGTCTTTTAAGCGTTTGAGGCCGGCCGCCGTCAGGGCTTGCTGCAGGCCGCGACCGCCGCCTGCAATCCGCGCTGGTCGCGCTCGCTGAGGCGATTGGCGACGAAAGCCTCCCATAGTCCGTTTCGCGCCAGTTCGGATTGCACGCAGCCGCAGTTGGCAGTGCAGGTGGCCCTTGCCACACCGGCGCGCTCGCAGCTCGCCACGCAGGACGCCTGGAAACTGCGTATGGCGAGCGTTTCCGCCGGCATCAGCTGCGCCGCGGCCCAGGCGATCCCGAACAGCAGCGGCTGGTGCAGTAGATAGACGGCAAGGCTGTGCCGCCCGCCGAAGGCGAGCAGCCGCCCGGCGCGGCCGGTGACCCTTACCCCCTCACCCAGTCCAGGCCACAGCCGGCCAAGCCCGATCCCGGCCAGCACGCCGCCGATCCAGGGCAGAAGCGGCACGTAATCGTTGGAGTCTGGAGCCACGCTGGTCAGCCCGATCCAGCGCAGCCAGGGGCTGTCGAACAGCGGGAAGCCCTGGGTCGTCCCGACCAGCACCGCCGCTGCCGCCACCGCCAGCGTCACAACGGCAGGCAGGCGGACGAAGGCGAGACCGATGACGCTTGCCACCGCGATGTGGTGCAGCACGCCGAAGAAGATCGGGCTGTCGGGGAAGAGGGCATAGGACGCCGCCGACACCGCCGCGGCCCCGGCCGCCACCCGCCCCAGCCGGCGCAGAAAGCGTCCGGAATCGATCCCGTCGCGGCTCGCCAGCACCAGACCGATGCCGGCCAGCAGCAGGAAGCTCGACAGGATCACAGTGCGGGCGGCCAGCCACAGCGGATCGCCCAGCAAATCGAAGCCGGCAAGGCCGAAATAGGTGACGTCCCAACTGCCGTGATAGGCCGCCATCGCCACCAGCGCCAGCCCGCGCGCCACGTCGATTGCCGGGCGGCGCGAGGGCCGTTTTGCGAGGCTCTGCGCCGGTGTGACGCCGATTGCGCTCATGATCCGGCCATCCCCACCCCGAAAATCCAGCCTTCCTGCCGCCTTGCGGTGTCGTCCAATCCCGGCGGCGCCCAAGCGCGCGGGGCGTCGGCGAGCCAGCGCAAGCCGGCGGCCGACACCAGCGCATCGCTGTCATGGTCGCTGACCGTCCCGGTCCGCTCCAGCGGATGCGAGCCCAGCTGGCGTAACGCCTCGTCCATTTCTGCACCGTCGCGGATCTTGCGCTGGCCGAAGCCGGTCTGCTTCAGGAAAAGGCGCGGGTAGATCTCCACCATCACACTGGCGCCCGGTGCCGGGTCATCGAAGGGCCAGACCGCCAGCTGGCCGGGCAGGGCGTTGCGCAGGGCGCGCAGCACCCGCATGCCGGCCAGCGCGCCCTTGCCAACCTGACGCGAGCCGATCAGCTTGTAGGGGCTCTGCGGGTGGCCCAGCCCATCGGCTCGGCAGGCCCATTCGGTGGCGCGGTGCGGGTCCTCGTACCAGTCCGGCTGCGGCCCGCCATGCCAGAAGCCGACCCCGTGCAGCGGATGGCTGGCGAAGGGGCCGCCGCCGAAGTCGGGCTCCGCCGCGCAGATCTCCTCCACCGCGTCCCACAGGTCGAAGACGGTGGCCTCGCGTCCCGGAAAGCCGCGTGCCGCCACCGCGAAGGGCAGGGAGAAGGCGCAGTCGATTCCGACCAGCGCCGGTTCCTTCGGCAGTTCCGCACGCAGCCAGTCGAACACCGCCGTCCGCGACCACCAGCCGCCGGGGCCCTCTACCAGCCGGGGGGCGGCGTCGCCTGCGGCACAGTCCGCCACCGCGATGCCGGCGTAGCGCTTGGCCAGCGCGCCGGACCAGTCGATGGCGATGAAGCGCCCGAAGGCGGGCGCCGCCGTCCCGGTCACGATCCGGTCCCGATCAAAGCTCCGCCACCTCCACCACGCCCGGCACCGCCTTCAGGGCCGAGCGGCTCTGCGCGGTGATGGTGTAGCTGCCGGGCAGCTCGATCTCGATCTCCTTCAGCGGGTCGACCTCCACCAGCACATTGATGCGGCTCTTGCCGCGCGACAGCCGGTCCAGCGTGGCGCGCAGATGCTCGATCGGGCCGGGGTCGCGCAGGACGACGCGCAAGCCGGCGCTGACCGAGGCGACGGCCTCCTCCAGCGGCTTGATCTCCTGGCAGGTCAGGCGGATCTCTTCTCCGTTCAACTGGACGTCGACGGTCAGCAGAACCGCGTTGCCCGGCTCCAGCAGGGCGCGGTTGACCGCCAGGATTTCCGAGAACAGGGTGACCTCGTAGCCGCCGGCGGCGTCCGACAGCTCGACGAAAGCGAAGCGGTTGCCGGACTTTGAGGTCTTCTCCTTCTTCGACACGATGATGCCGGCCATCGCCCGGCGGGTCATGCCGCCGGCCTTGGCGACGTTCGCCAGATCGGCCGAGCGCACCACCTTCATGCGGCCGAGCGGGCCGGAATAGGCGTCGAGCGGGTGGGCCGACAGGTAGAAGCCGATGGCGCCGAACTCGTGCTTCAGCTTCTCCAGCGGCTCCCAGTCCTTGACCTTGGGCAGCTCCGGTTCGGGCAGGCCGCCGCCCCCGCCGCCAAACAGGTTGCCGATGCCGCTGTCGCGCTCCGCCGCTTCGGCCTGGGCGTAGCGGATGATGGTCTCGAGCGCGGCGTGGACCTGGGCGCGGTTGGGGTTCAGCCCGTCGAAGGCGCCGGCGCAGGCGAGATTCTCGAGCTGGCGCTTGTTGATGGTCTTCAGATCCAGCCGGCGGGCGAAGTCGAACAGGCTCTTGAAGGGGCCGTTCTTCCGCCGCTCCTCCACCACCGCGCGCATGGCGGGCTGGCCGACGCCCTTGACGGCGGCCAGCGCATAGCGTACCGCCTTGGTCCCGTCGGCCAGCTGCTCCACCCCGAAGATCGAATCGGATTTGTTGATGTCCGGGGTCAGCAGCCTGACGCGCAGCCGCGCCAACTCCTGGCGGAAGACGTTCAGCTTGTCGGTGTTGCCGAGGTCGAGCGTCATCGACGCCGCCATGAACTCCACCGGGTGGTTCGCCTTGAGATAGGCGGTGTGGTAGGCGACGAGCGCGTAGGCGGCGGCGTGGGACTTGTTGAAGCCGTAGCCGGCGAACTTCATGACCTGATCGAAGATCATGCTGGCCAGATCGGCCTTGACGCCGCGGGCCTCCGCCCCGTCGCAGAAGATCTTGCGCTGGTTGTCCATCTCCTCCTTGATCTTCTTGCCCATGGCGCGGCGCAGAAGATCGGCGCCGCCCAGCGAATAGCCGGACAGCACCTGGGCGATCTGCATGACCTGTTCCTGGTAGATCATGATCCCGAAGGTCTCCTTCAGGATGCCTTCCAGGCTGTCATGCATGTAGTCGGCTTTTTCCTCGCCGTTTTTCACCCGGATGTATTTCGGGATGTTGTCCATCGGGCCGGGACGGTAGAGCGACACCAGCGCGATGATGTCCTCCAGCCGGTTCGGCTTCAGCCGGCGCAGAACGTCGCGCATGCCCGAGCTTTCCAGCTGGAACACGCCGGTCGCCTCGGCGCGGCTGAGCAGCTGGTAGCTCTTCTCGTCGTCCAGCGGGACGGTGGTCAGGTCCGGCTTCTCGGGGATCAGGTCGACCGCGGTCTTCAGCACGGTCAGCGTCTTGAGGCCGAGGAAGTCGAACTTCACCAGGCCGGCCTGTTCGACATATTTCATGTTGAACTGGGTGACCGGCATGTCGGAGCGCGGGTCGCGGTAGAGCGGCACCAGCTCCTGCAAGGGCCGGTCGGCGATCACCACGCCGGCGGCGTGGGTTGAGGCGTGACGGTAGAGACCTTCCAGCTTCAGCGCGATGTCGATCAGGTGACGCACGGTGTCGTCGCCGTCGCGCGCCTGCCGCAGCATCTCCTCGCTGTCGAGCGCCTGTTGCAGCGTCACCGGGTTGGCCGGGTTGTTCGGCACCATCTTGCAGATCTTGTCGACCTGACCGTAGGGCATCTGCAGGACGCGGCCGACGTCGCGCAGCACGGCGCGCGCCTGGAGCTTACCGAAGGTGATGATCTGGGCGACGCGGTCGTAGCCATACTTGTTCTGGACGTAGCGGATGACCTCTTCGCGGCGGTCCTGGCAGAAGTCGATGTCGAAGTCGGGCATCGACACGCGTTCCGGGTTCAGGAAGCGTTCGAACAGCAGGCCGAAGCGCAGCGGGTCGAGGTCGGTGATGGTCAGCGCCCAGGCGACGACGGATCCGGCGCCCGACCCGCGGCCCGGCCCGACGGGAATGTCGTGGGTCTTCGCCCATTTGATGAAGTCCGACACGATCAGGAAATAGCCGGGGAATTTCATCTTGACGATGACGTCCAGCTCGAACTCCAGCCGCTCGAAATAGGTCCTGCGGGTCTCCTCCCGCTGCTCCGGCGTCATGTCGGGGGTGTAGACGACCTTCTCCAGCCGCTCTTCCAGGCCGGCGCGCGACTGGGCGCGCAACTCGTCGTCCTCGGTCCGGCCGCCTTCGCAGGCAAAGGGCGGCAGGATCGGCTTGATCGGCTTCAGCAGGAAGGAGCAGCGCCGGGCGATGGCGACGGTGTTGTCCACCGCCTCCGGCAGGTCGGCGAACAGCAGCCGCATCTCCTCCGCCGACTTGAAACGGTGGTCGGGGGTGAGGCGGCGGCGGTCCTCCTGGCTGAGATAGGCGCCCTCGGCGATGCACATCAGCGCATCGTGCGCCTCGTACATGTCGGCGGTGGCGAAATAGCAGTCGTTGGTGGCGACCAGCGGCAAGTCGTGGGCATAGGCGAGGTCGATCAGCGCCGGTTCGATGGCGTTCTCCGCCGCGGCGAAATGGCCGCGCCCGCCCTCGTGCCGCTGCAACTCGACATAGAGGCGGCCGGGGAACAGCCGCTTCAGCCGCTCCAGAACGTCGAGCGCCAGATCCTTCTGCCCCTCGTGAAGAAGCCGGCCGACCGAACCGCCGGGGCCGCCGGTCAGCGCTATCAGCCCGGCCGAATGGCCTTCCAGCGCGTCCAGCGTCACCTGCGGGCCGGCCAGCGGGTCCGACTCGAGGAAGGCCCTGGATACCAGCGCCGCGAGGTTGCGGTAGCCCTCCTCGTTCTGGCAGAGCAGGACGAGCTGGTCGGGGGTGGCCGCCGCCTTGCCGGGCAGGCCCGGTTTGGTCTGGGCCGGGCCGACGCGGGTGATGCCCAGCACGGTGCCGATGATCGGCTGCAAGCCGGCATCGGAGGCGGCCAGCGCGAATTCCAGGGCGCCGAACAGGTTGCCGGTGTCGGTGACCGCGACGGCCGGCATCTGCTGTTTCAGGCAGAGCTTGACCAGCTCCTTCACCTTGATCGCACCTTCCGACAGCGAATAGGCGGAATGGACGCGCAGGTGGACGAAGTCGGCGTGGGGCATGGCAACCGGGGGCTTGCTTGCTACAGGGCTCCTGGTTCTAGCACAGCCCGGACGGTTCCCGCGACGGTCGCGCGGG
The DNA here is from genome assembly GCF_013340935.1 of Azospirillum melinis. Classification (GTDB taxonomy): domain Bacteria; phylum Pseudomonadota; class Alphaproteobacteria; order Azospirillales; family Azospirillaceae; genus Azospirillum; species Azospirillum melinis. The sequence continues at coordinate 45,526 of NZ_WHOS01000040.1, forward strand.
GGCATGCGAACGTGGTATGGAAGTGGCCGCAACACGTTCAGGGATGGGGAGGACGCCGCGATGGATCGGCAGCAACCTGCACCCGTCGTCCGACTGCGGCCGGCCCTGCGGGACCGCCGTGCCGTCCGGGCGGCGACGCCTTCGGCCCTGCTGACCGGGGCGCTGCTGACCGGGTTGGCGCTGGCACTGTCCGCCTGCGAGACCGTGCCGCCGCCGCCTACAGCGGCCCCACCCGCGGCCGGGCTGCCGGACGGGCCGTCCAAACCCTTCAGCTCCGGCAAGGGCTGGACCGTCACCATCCACACGCCCCCCGGCGGCAAGCCCTTCTGCGTTGCGGAGCGCGGCATCCCGGTCGGCCAGAACGCCGCCCCGCGCCTGAGCTTCCGCACCGCCGCCGCCGAATCGGGCTTCATCCTGTCGGGCTTCACCCCGTCCGACAGCGGGGCGACGGTGAAGCCCGGCGAGCGCTACGATCTGGCGGTGATGTCCGACCTGGGGCCGCGCCTGTCCTTGAGCGCCCGCGGCCTTCCCAACGGCAGCCTCTATGTCGCCGTGCCGACCAAGGGGTTCCTGGAGGAGATGGAGCCGCTCGCCCGTTCCCACCGCGTCAGCTTCCGCAGCAGCGGTCTGGGGGATATCGGCACGATGCTGCTGTCGGGATCGTCCTGGGCGATCAACGCATCGGACGAATGCCGGATCCTGCATGCGGAGTCGTGAGACCGGTTCCACTCGTGAGGCTGACGCGCAGGTCAGCCACGCAGGCCGCGTGCTCTGCCGCCGATTGACCGGTCCGGCGGGGCCCGTTTAGCCTTCGCGACCATGCGCGCTTCTCACATCCTGCTCGCCGTGGCGGTCGCCGCCGTCTGGGGCCTGAACTTCGTCGCGATCAAGGTCGGATTGCGCGATTTCCCACCGCTGCTGTTCTCCTGCCTGCGCTTCGCGCTGGCGGCGCTGCCGGTGGTGGTGCTGGGCTGGGGCAAGGGGCCGCCGGTGCCCTGGCGCTATGTCATCGGCATCGGCGTGATGCTGGGCGTGGTCAAGTTCCCGCTGCTGTTCCTGGGCATCGACGTCGGCATGCCGGCGGGGCTGGCCTCGCTGGTGTTGCAGGCGCAGGCCTTCTTCACCGCCATCTTCGCCGCCTTCGCGCTCGGCGACCGGCCGGGGCCGCGTCAGGTCGGCGGCATGGCCGTCGCCTTCGGCGGCGTCGGGCTGATCGCGCTGGAGATGCCGGCTGGCGACTCGCTGCTCGGCCTTGGGCTGACGCTGGCGGCGGCGGCGGCCTGGGGGGTGTCGAACATCGTGATGAAGCAGGCCAAGGCCCCCGACCTGTTCAGCCTGATGGTCTGGGTCAGCCTGATTCCGCCGCTGCCGCTGCTGGCGATGTCGCTGGCGCTGGAAGGGCCGGACCGCATCGTCCATGCCATCACCTCCCTGACACTGGTCGGAGTCGGCTCGCTGATCTACATCGCGGCAGGTGCGACCTTGTTCGGTTTCGCCGCCTGGGGCTTCCTGATGCGGCATTATCCGGCGAGCCTCGTCGCGCCCTTCTCGCTGCTCGTCCCTATTTTCGGCATGAGTTCCAGTGCCCTGCTGCTGGGCGAGACCTTCACCACGGCGAAGCTGGCCGGCGGGTTTCTGGTGTTCGCCGGGCTGGCGCTGTCTGTGCTGAGACTGCCGGCGCGGGTGCGGGCGCGGGCCTGAGCATAGGTCGTATGGGGCGGGATAAGGGCGGATCGGGAGCCGGCTGGAGGAACTAGCCGGGTCAAAGTCCTATTAAACTCGATGAGCTTGACGCGGCGCTATGGCGTCCGGATCATTCCGGTCGATAGTTGTGTCCCTAAACCATAGGCAAGCCTTGATCTCTTCCGATAGGACCGCGCAACCGAATGGGGGGATGCCGATTCCGCCGATCAGGCACTGGCAGGCTCATCTGCGCGCCAGCCGGCCCCTGCGCGTCCTGCTGCTGATCGGCGGGCTGTCGGTCGCCGTGCTGCTGGCGGCGACGGTCCAGTACATCGACAGCATGCGCGACCGCGAGATGGAAGGGGCGGAGCGCGAGCTGTCCACCCTGAACCTGTCGCTGGCGGAGCAGACGGCCAGCGCGACGCAGAGCGTCGATCTGGTGCTGACCACCATCATCGAGCAGCTGAAGTCGGACGGGATCGACACGCCGGAGGAGTATGCCCGCCGGATGGGCGGGCGCGACACCTACCAGATGCTGCGGGCGCGCATCACCGGCCTGCCGCAGCTGGATGCGGTGACGATGATCGCGGCAGACGGGCACCTGATCAACTTCTCGCGCTATTACCCGATCCCGCCGGTCAACGTGTCCGACCGGGATTACTTCGCCTATTTGCGCGACCATGACACCACTGCCCCCTTCATCAGCGAGCCGGTGCAGAACCGCGGCAACGGCAGCTGGACGGTCTATCTGGCCCGCCGCATCAGCGGCCGGGACGGCAGCTTCGTAGGGCTGGTGCTGGGCGCCATCGAACTGAGCTATTTCCAGAGGATCTACAAGGCGTTGCAGCCCGATGGCGACGGCAGCATCAGCCTGTGGCGCCGTGACGGTATCCTGCTGGCCCGCCATCCGGTGCTGCCGGACATCGGCCGGCCGCTGGGCCAGCGCCACTTCCTGAAGGTGTTGGAGCGCGCCAAGTCCGGCGTCTATTTCTCCTCCGGCGGGCTGAACGACGGCGCCCGTCTGGTGGCGACGCGGGCGCTGGCGGACTATCCGCTGGTGGTCAACGTGACGCGCAGGCTGGACGCCGTGCTGGACAAATGGCGGATCCAGGCCTGGACCATCGGCGCGGCAAGCGCCGTCGGCATCGCCGCGCTGCTGCTGTCGCTGTGGGCGCTGGCCCGCCAGTTCAGCGCGTACGAGGCGGCGACGCGGGCGACGGACGCCGCCCGCCGCGCCGTGGAGGGACGGGAACAGGCCGAACAGGCGCTGCGCCAGAGCCAGAAGATGGAGGCCATCGGCCAGCTGACCGGCGGCGTCGCCCATGATTTCAACAACCTGCTCCAGGCCATCGGCATCAACCTGCATGTCATCGACAGCCGCACCGACGACGAGCGCATCGCCGGCCCGGCCCGGCTGGCCTTGCAGGCGGTCGAGCGGGGCGCCACCCTGACCCAGCATCTGCTGGCCTTCTCGCGCCGGCAGCAGCTTCGCCCGGTCCCGGTCGATGTCGCGACGCTGGTGGAGCGCACCAGCCGCCTGCTCGGCCGCACGCTGGGCCAGTCGGTGCGGATCGAGACGGAGGTGGCGCCCGGCCTGTGGCCGGCGATGATCGACCCGACCCAGCTGGAAATGGCGGTGCTGAATCTGGCGCTGAACGCCCGCGACGCCATGCCCGGCGGCGGCACGCTGTGGATCCTGGCCGGCAACCGGACGGTGGCCGGCCCGGCGGCCGGTGAGCAGGCGATTGGCAGCCGGTTGCCGGGGGCCGGTCCGCTGCCGGTGCAGGTGGAGGGGCTGGCAGCCGGCGATTATGTGGTTCTGCGGGTGCGCGACACCGGCACCGGCATGGCCGCCGAGGTCGCCGCCCGCGCCTTCGAGCCCTTCTTCACCACCAAGGAGGTCGGGCGCGGCACCGGGCTCGGCCTCAGCATGGTGCATGGGCTGGCGACCCAGTCCGGCGGCGGGGTGGAACTGGACAGCCGGCCGGGGCTGGGCACCACGGTGACGCTCTATCTGCCGCGCGCCGAGGAGCAGCCGGCGGACGTGCCCACAGCGCCTCCGCCGCCGCCGGCCAAGGCGAGGGTGGCGGAAACGGTGCCGGTGGGCGTCGGCTGCGCCATCCTGCTGGTGGACGACGAAGAGCTGGTGCGCTCCGCCACCGCCAGCTATCTGGCCCAGGCCGGATTTGCGGTGCGCGAGGCGGCCGATGCGGCGGCGGCGCTCTCCCTGCTCGACCATGGGTTCCGGCCCGACGTGATCGTCACCGACCACATGATGCCGGGGATGACCGGGCTGGAGATGGCCCGCACCCTGCGTGCGCGCCAGGACGAGACGCCGATCCTGATGGTCACCGGCTATGCCGAGGATCTGACCTCCACCGCCGCGGCGCGCGAAGTGTCGCTGACCGTGCTGTCCAAACCGATAGAACCGTCGCGGCTGGTCCGCTCCATCCGCGACATGGCGTCGGTCGAGGGGTGACGGCAAGGCGACGCTTCCAGGATCCTTCCCAGGGAACCCGGGTGGGCATCGCGGCGTTGGAAGGGCGATCCCACTCCATTCCAGCCCCCGGAGAAGCCATGAACGCCCAATCCACGATCCGCAACGCCTATGACAGCGTCTTCGAAGGCAACACCAACCTCGGCATGGGCGAGCGCATCGTCTCGACCGGCCTCGGCCTTGCCGTCGCGGCGGGCGGCCTGCGCAAGGGCGCCAGCATTCCCGGCGCCATCATGGGACTGGTCGGCGCCGCGCTGGTCGCCCGCGGCATGAGCGGCCATTGCCCGCTCAAGGAGCGCCTGTCCGGCGACCACCAGGGCCGGCTGGGCCATGGCGGCTCCTATGGCGAGTCGCAGGCCGTCGACCATTCGCGCATGGCGGAAACTTACTGATCCGCAGCGCGACGGGTCCATCCGTTCACCGGATGTCGCATTCCATTCACGGGATTGCGCGACGCCATTAACCCTGATGGTGAATTGTTGGGCAGGCCAGCGACGGGGTGAAGACCGGGGACCGCGGGTGTGACATCCTGCGGGGCCCGGGCAGCAGCCCCCGACCTGACGTCCCGTTCAGGAGTTTCACCGCATGTGGTTCCCTGCTTTCCGATCCCGGTCCAGCATTGCGGCGGTGGCGGCGCTCTGCGTCGGCTCCGCCCTGGTGCTGCCGGTGCCGGCGCCCGCCCAGACCGTTTCGGCCCCGGCATCGGCTTCGGTCCGCTACGACCTCGGCTACAACATCTTCTATCCCGTCCGCAGCCAGAACGGGATGGTTGCCTCCGAGCACCGGCTGGCGACCGAGATCGGCGTCGACATCCTCAAGCGCGGCGGCAACGCGGTCGATGCGGCGGTGGCCGTCGGCTTCGCCCTGGCGGTGGTGCTGCCCAATGCCGGCAACATCGGCGGCGGCGGCTTCATGGTCGTGCATGACGCCAAGAGCGGCAAGGACGTCGCCATCGACTTCCGCGAGATGGCGCCGGCCAAAGCCTTCCGCGACATGTATCTCGACCAGCAGGGCAAGGTGGTCCCCGACCGGTCGCTCTATACCCATCTGGCGGTCGGCATCCCCGGCACCGTCGCCGGGCTGGCCCATGCGCTGGAAAAATACGGCACGATGACGCTGGCCGACGTGCTGGCCCCGGCGATCAAGCTGGCGCGCGAGGGGCATACCGTCACCCCGCAGCTCGCCGGTCTGCTGGAGGTCGAGCGCGACCATCTGGCCGCCTGGGACGCCACCCGCGCCATCTTCTTCAAGGACAACCGCCCGCTGACCGCCGGCGAGACGCTGGCCAACACCGATCTCGCCAACTCGCTGGAGATGATCGCGCAGCAGGGGCCGAAGGCCTTCTACGAGGGCGCCATCGCCGACAGGATCGCGGCCGAGATGTCTCACCACGGCGGCTATATCACCAAGGACGACCTGAAGGCCTACAAGGTGGTGGAGCGCGAGCCGGTCAGCGGCAGCTATCGCGGCTATACCGTCAAGTCGATGCCGCCGCCCAGCTCCGGCGGGACGCACATCATCCAGATGCTGAACATCCTGGAGCGCTGGCCGCTGAAGGAGTACGGCCCCGACAGCGCCCGGTCGATCCACCTGATGGCGGAGGCGATGAAGCTGGCCTATGCCGACCGCTCCGAATATCTGGGCGATCCCGACTTCACCAAGGTGCCGGTGAAGGGCCTGACCTCGCGCAAATACGCCGACGAGCTGGCGGCGAAGATCGATCCCGAGAAGGCGACCCCGGCCGGCAGCATCAAGCCCGGCAAGCCGGCGCCCTACGAGAGCGACCAGACCACCCATTTCTCGGTGGCGGACAACCAGGGCAACGTCGTCAGCACCACCTACACGCTGAACCTCAATTTCGGCAGCGGCATCGTCGCCGAAGGCACCGGCATCCTGTTGAACAACGAGATGGACGACTTCTCGGCGAAGCCGGGCGTGCCCAACGCCTTCGGTCTGGTCGGCGGCGACGCCAACGCCGTCCAGCCCTACAAGCGGCCGCTCAGCTCGATGTCGCCGACCATCGTGCTGAAGGATGGCAAGCCCTGGCTGGTCACCGGCAGCCCCGGCGGCAGCCGCATCATCACCACCACCATGGAGACGGTGATCGACCACATCGATTTCGGCATGAACCCGGCCGAGGCCGCCGCCCTGCCGCGCGTCCATCACCAGTGGACCCCCGACGAGCTGCGGGTGGAGAAGGGCCTCAGCCCCGACACCGTCCGCCTGCTGGAGCAGATGGGCCACAAGGTGGCGGTGAAGCCGACGATGGGCCGCACCCAGACCATCCAGCTGCGCGAGGACGGTCTGTACGGCTTTTCCGACCCGCGCAATCCCGACGGCATGACGCTGGGATATTGAGCGGAGCAACCTGGGAGGGGATTGGCCGGAGGGCAGTGAGCGGAAGGGAAGAAGGGCGCTCGGCGCCGGCCGGGCGTCACAATTCCCGTGTACAAAGAAAAAGCGGCGTGCTTTGGTAACCTTTGATCCGCCATGACCGGCGGCGCAGGGGCCAAAGGCTCGTGCCCGTTCGGGAAAGGCAACGGAACAGTTGGATTAAGGCGGGCCTGTCGGTTAGCCTTTGCAGGAGTGAACCGGAGCATTTGCCGTGGATAAGGCCTTGGTCGAAAAGAACCGCGAGTGGACCTATCAGCGTGAAGGAAAGCAGCCCGTCACCATCCGGGTCGCCGATTTCGAGCGCGAGGGGAAGCGCATCGTCGCCTTCCTGGAACAGACCGACATCGCCAAAGCGGCCGGGTCGCCCCAGCCGGCCGTGAACGATTGGCCCCGCATCGCCGAGGCCTATGCGAAGGAACAGGGTGTCGGCCTCAACGACATTTATTGGTACGAGCTGCATCCGCGCCGCTTCGCCAATGGCCGCCCCAACGTGTCGGAATACCGTCCCGGCATGGCCGAATGGCGGTTCGAGACCAGCATTCCGCTCGCCCGCGCCATCGTGGAGCAGCTGGGCTTCGACCCGGACAATCTGCCGCTCGACATCTGACAGTCCTGCATACGGCCCCCCGCGCGCAGCCCCTGTGATGCGCCGCGGGACGGGTGTATGATGGCGCCATATCTCAGGCGGCCGGCGGGACGGTTTCCGCGGACCGCTGCCGGGAGATAGAGGCCGGGAGACAGAAGATGAAGACGGTGCGGAGGGCGGTCGCCCTGGGTGCGGCGATGCTGGCGGTTGCGGCCGCAGCTGCCGTGGTGTCCGTTCCGGGTGCGGCACAGGCGCGCACGTCGGTATCGGTCGGCATCGGCGTCGGACCGATTTTCCCGGCCTACGGCTATTACCATCCGTACCGCTACTACGCGCCGCCCCCGCCGGTGGTGCAGTATTACGCGCCGCCGCCGGTCGTCTACGCGCCTCCGCCGGTGCAATATTATGCACCGCCGCCGGGCACCATCGGCGCCGATCCGGCCGGGCCGGTCTATTATTCGCGAAGCGGCCAGCAATGCCGCGAATACCAGAGCAGCGCCATGGTCGGCGGCCGACCGCAGCCGGTCTACGGCACCGCCTGCCTCCAGTCCGACGGGACCTGGAGGATCGTGAACTAGGGGCCGATCGTTGAATTGATGGGCGTATCGTGAAACGAGGGCCTCAGCGGCCCTCGTGCCTTTCAGGCATGCCCTTTCAGCCGCGCCTTTTCAGTGATGAACCACATCGGGAACGAGTTCGGGCAGCTCGTCGGCGTTCTCGTGGTGGATCCTGCACACCTCCTCCCAGCGCGAGAGGAAGGCGTCCAGCAGCGCCGGGTCGAAATGGCCGCCGCGGTTCTCGACCATGTAGGTGCGCGCCTCCTCCAGCTTCCAGGACCGCTTGTAGGGGCGGGTGGAGGTCAGGGCGTCGAACACGTCGGCGATGGCGACGATGCGGCCGGACAGCGGGATGTCCGGCCCGGCCAGACCGTTGGGATAGCCGCTGCCGTCGAACTTCTCGTGATGGCTGAGCGCGATCTCCGCCGCCAGCCGCAGCAGCGGGATGGGGCTGTCCGCCAGGATGCGGTGGCCGATGGCGGCGTGCTGCCGCATCACCGTCATCTCTTCCGGCGACAGGCGTCCCGGCTTCAGCAGGATCATGTCCGGGATGGCGATCTTGCCGATGTCGTGCATCGGCGCCGCCTTCATCAACTCCTGGGCGAAGGCGCCGCCGCAGCCGGCCGCTTCGGCGACCAGTTGCGAATAGAGCGCCATCCGCTCGATGTGGGCGCCGGTCTCCGGATCGCGGTATTCGGCGGCGCGCGACAGGCGGTTGACCAGCTCCTCCCCCTGACGCTGGAGGGCGGCGGTTACCCGCTCGACCTCGGCAGCCAGCAGTGCGGCGCGGTCGCGCAGCAGGGCGCGGCTGTGGCGCAGGGCCAGCAGGTTGCGCAGGCGCGCCTGCACCTCCGGCACGACCACCGGCTTGGTCAGGAAATCGCTGCAGCCCTCGTCGAGCGCCCGCACGCGGATGTCGACCGCCGTGTTGGCGGTGATCATCACCACCGGCACGGTGTCCAGCCGCGCATCGTCGCGGATGTGGCGCAGCAGCTCGATACCGTCCATCTCCGGCATCATCTGGTCGAGAAGGATCAGGTCCGGCTCGTTCCCGCGCAGCCATTCGGCGGCGTCCAGCGGGCTTTCCATGGTCACCGGCTCCGCATCGTCCAGGCGGCGGACGATGGCGGCCATGATGAACAGATTGGTGCGGTCGTCGTCGACGATGAGGATGTTCATCTTGCGGCGTCGCCTTCCCGGCCGCCGTCCTTGCGGGCGGCGAGCAGGCGGCCGACCTCGGCCAGCAGGGCCTTCAGGTCGACCGGCTTTTCGAAGGCCGCCTCGGCCCCCAGCAGGCGGGCCATCCCCGGCAGCTCCATCCGCAGGCGCACGCTGCCGCCGGTCACCGCGATCAGGGGCGGTCGCGACTGTTGTGCCTTCAGCCGCAGGATGATCTCGTACCCGTCGGCCTCCGGCATGATGATGTCCGTCACCACCAGATCCACCGCATGCCGTTCCATGACGGCCAGTGCCGCGTTTCCGTTCTCGGCCTCGTGTACGGTGTAGCCGGCCCGCTGGAAGGCGATGCGCACCATTCCGCGAAAGTCGGGGTCGTCGTCGACCAGCAGGATGGACGCGGCGGATTCGGTGGTGGGAGAGGGGGTGGGCAGGCCCCGCAGCTCGAAGAGGGTCATTTCCATGGTTGCCGCTTCCGTGATCCGCCGCGTGACCGTCGGGCCGCGCTGGAGAGAAATCGCTAAGCGTCACCATAACCGGCTACCGGCGCGCGCACCCGCTGTGTCTGGGATAGCGGGGACGGGAAATGGGATAGTGGGGATGTTATCCCGCATCCATGAAGATGCGGTACCGGACGGAGGCGGGGACGTATGACCGTCATGCAATTATGACTGGCGTGAAATGTGCGGAAGCCACGAAAACTTAAGATTTCGGCCAGTATAACAGAAAATCTTGATACTGTGGGATGAGGGGTTGCCGAGGGTGGCGGAGGCTGGTTGATGAAGATCTTGGTGGCGGACGACCATCCCTTGTTCCGGGACGCCTTGGAGCTGTCGGTCCGCCAGGCTTGGCCGGATGCGGAAATCGGCTGCATCGGCTCGCTTCTGGAATTGCCTGCGGCGCCGGCATCGGCCGACGGCAGCCCGGCCATGCTTTTCCGCTATGACCTGATCGTGCTCGACTGGCGGATGCCCGGTGCGGAGGGAAGCAATCCGATCTCCGTGCTTCGCCAGGCGGGGGTCCAGGGGCCGGTCGCCGTGGTGACGGGGGCGGAGGATGCGCTGACCGCCCTGGAGGTGCTGCGCTGCGGTGCCGAAGCCTTCCTGCCGAAGACGACGCCGCGCCGCGTCCTGGCCCAGGCCCTGCGTCTGGTGGCCGAAGGCGGCAGCTTCGTGCCGAAATGCGTGGCGCTCGACCTGCTGCACATGACCGACCTGTCGCTCGACATCGACGAGGCGGAGGAGGCCGACGGACCGGCGCTGGAGGGGGAGGGGGCGCCGTCCTCGCCCCTGACCGACCGGGAGCAGCAGGTGCTGTCAATGCTCGCCACCGGGGCGACCAACAAGGAGATCGGCCGGCACCTCAGCCTTCAGGAGGTGACGGTCAAGCTGCACACCCGCCGCATCCTGCGCAAACTGGGTGCCCGCAACCGCACCGACGCCGTGCGCCGCGCCCAGCAGGCCGGTCTGCTGTCCCGCAGCCTGGACGAAGCGTCGTCCTGAGCGCGGCAGGCGTGCCGGGAAGACCGCCTGCCGCATAGGGCTGGTCCCAGCAGCGGGAGGCCGGCCGTTCTGGTATGGTCGCCTCCTCTCGTCACACGCCTTCGTCCGGTGCGGCAGAGATGGGGGTAACCGCTACAGGGCCGCAAAATGGGGCCGCATTCCGAGTCGCCGATGAGCCCATCCGACCATTCAATGCCCACTCCGCAAACGGTCCGCGCCGTGCCCGTAGCCGGTGCGTCCTCCATCGCGGCACCCGCCATCTCGGCGCTGTGCGGTGCTGCGGTGCTTCTGCTGTCCGCGCTCGACCCGCTGCGCGAGGCGGCGCCCCTGGCGCTTCCGCTGATGGCCGCCGGCTGCGGTGCGGCGGCCGGGCTGACGCTGCTGTCGGTCTGGAATGCCGGGCGCCGCAAGGCCGCGCGCGACAAGGCGGCGGAGTCCGCGTCGTTTTCCGTCCCGTCCCCCAGCACCTTCCCCGGCCCGGTACCGCCGCCGGAGCGGCCGGACCCCGACATGGCTGCGGCGGCCACCGTCCGCATCGCCGCGCTGGAAGAGGCTTTGCGCCAAAGGGACAGGCAAGCTGCGGAGCGGCTGCGCAGCCAGCAGCTGGCGGCGATGGACGTCCGTGCCGAGCTTGCCTGTGCCATCGTCCATGACATGAACAATGCGCTGGGCGCGGTTTCGGGCTATGCCGACTTCCTGGTCAGCGACCTGCCCGCGGACTCGCCCCAGGCCGACTATGCCAGCCGTGTCCTGACGACGGTGACCCGCGTCGGCCCCGGCCTGCGCAGGCTGGTGTCGGCCGCAAGGATGGAGCCGGTCCCGCTGAAGCCCGAGCGGGCCATCGGCATTCTGGACGAGGCGGCCGCACTGTTGCGGACCGTTCCGGTGCAGCCGGGCAGTCTGGCCGTCCGCCACGATCCCGGCGTGCCCGATCCGGTCTGCAACGCCGGCCTGCTGGCGCGGACCCTGGCGGGTCTGGCGGCGGAGATCCTCGCCGCCTCCGGCCGGGCCGGCGATGCCCGGCTTTGCCTGCGCGCCTTGGTTCCGGCACAGTCGGGGGCAGGGTTGGGGGCAGGGTTGGGATCGGAACTGCTTGCGGATCAGGACGATCCGGATCGGGACGCCGCTGGCTGGACCGTCCGGCCGCTCCTGACGCCGCTCCACGGACCTCACATCCTGTTCGAACTGCGGGTCGACGGCCCGCCGCTGGCCGATGACGTGCTGTCCATGCTGGTCGACCCGCTGCTGTCCGCCCGCGCCTGCTACCGCCGCGGCCAATCGGAGCGGGAGGGGAGTGCCCCCTGGCCGGCTGCCCTGCTGACCGCGCGGCTCCATGACGGCGGGCTTAGCCTGCTGACCCACCCGGTGGAAGGGACGGCCGTGCGGTTGCACATTCCCGGCGTCCCGGCGCCGCTCCGCACCGCCAGGGCGGCGACACCGCAACCGGAGAACGCCACACCACAGCAGCCGCAGCAGGCGGCCCCGCTGCTGCCCCAGCGGGTGCCGGGTCCGGCGACGCGCAGTTCCGCGCCGGCCTGCAAGGTTCTGGTCGTCGATGCCGACCCGGCGTCCGGAGACCGGTTCCAGACCGGGCTGGAACGGCAGGGATTCGAGGTGTCGGTCTGCGACGACCTTCGCGATGCGCTGGACGTCGTCGCCGACGAGCCCGGTTTCTTCGATGCGGTGGTCATCGGTCCGGGGCTGAGCGCGCTTCCCGCCGGCCTTGCGCTGGCCGGCCGCCTGAAGGCGCTGCGGCCCGACCTGCTCTGCGTGCTCTACGGCGCGGCCGGCCCGGAGCTTCCGGGGGCTGGCGCCGGCCCGCTTCATGTCGAGGCCGGTGGACCGGCCGACCTGCTTCTGCCGCTGCCGGTCGATCTGCCGCGGCTGCCGCCGGCGGCGCTGATGCGTGGACGCCTTCATCTGCAAGGCTTCATCGCCGCCATCTGGACGGCGACCCTGGTGATCGCCGCCGGACTGTGGGCGGCGGCCCTGACGCTGGCCCATTACGACGATGCCGAGGCGATGGCGCGGGCCGAACGCGACAGCGGCAACCTTGCCCGCGTCGTGGCCGAGCAGGCGACCCGGACCATCGCCGAGGCCGATCAGGTCCTGCTGTTCCTGATCGACGATTACCACGAGCATGGCGATAAATGGACCCAGGGCATCACCCAGATGCTGCGGCAGGCGGTGGAGCGTTCGAGCATCCTGGTCCAGCTGGCGGTGATCGACGGGCATGGCGACCTCATCCACACCAGCGTGGAGGATGCGCCGGTCCGCATCCATCTGGCCGACCGCGAGCATTTCCGCGTCCACGCCAACAACCCGGCCGCCGGCCTGTTCATCGGGAAGCCGGTGTTCGGCCGCGCCTCCGGCAAATGGTCGATCCAGCTGACGCGGCGCATCAGCAACAGCGACGGCAGCTTCGCCGGGGTGCTGGTCGCGTCGATGGACCCCTTCTATTTCAGCCGCTCGCTGGAGGAGCTGGACGTCGGCCCCAACGGGGCGGTGGCGATCGTCGGCACCGACGGCATCCTGCGCGCCCGCTCGCTGATGAACGACCGCATCGTCGGGCGGGACGTCGGCGAATCGCCGACGCTGCAAATGGCGCGGCTGCGGCCCAACGGCTTCGTGCGCACCGCCAGCGTGATCGACGGCATTGCGCGCCTGCAATCCTTCCGCACCCTGGCCTCCTATCCGCTGATCGTCACGGCGGCGTTCGACGAGGGGTCCTTCCTGGCCGACACGCGGCGGCGGCAGCGGGTCTATCTGCTGGCGGCGGCGGCGTGCAGCGCCGGGCTGATCGGGCTGGCCCTGCTGGCGACGCGGCAGACGGCGCGGCTCGCCGCGTTGGCCCGCCAGCTGGCCCAGAGCGAGGAGCGGTTCCGCGATCAGGCGGAAACGGCGTCCGACTGGTTCTGGGAGATGGACGCCGACCTGCGCTTCTCCAATCTGGCCGGGCCGCTGGTTCCGCATGTCGTCAACGGCACGCTGCCCATCGGCCTCAGGCGGGAGGATGTCGCGCTGCGCGAACCGGGGGACGCGCCCAAGTGGGAGCAGCACCGTCAGGCGATGGAGCGGCGGGAGCCGTTCCGGAACTTCCGCTACCGGGTGATGACGGCGGCGGGGCTGCGCTATTTCAGCGTCAGCGGCCGTCCGGTCTTCGACGAGAGCGGAGAGTTCCGCGGCTACCGCGGCTCGGCCACCGACATCACCGAGCGGGAGCTGGCGGCCAACCGGCTGGCCTCCAGCGAGGCGCGCTACCGCGCCATGTTCGAGGCGGTCGGCCAGCCGATCGTCACCATCGACGAGCATGGCACCATCGACGCTTTCAACCGTGCGGCGGAGCGGCTGTTCGGCTACCGCGCGGCCGACATGGTCGGCGGGCCGATGACAAGGCTGATGCCGACCGCGATGGGCGCCGTCCATGACGGGCTGCTGGCGACCTACCGCGAGAGCGACGCCTCCGCGCCGCGCTCGGAGGTCCGGGAGCTGACCGGCCGCCGCAAGGACGGCAGCGAGTTCCCGCTGGAGGTGACCCTGGCCGGCTGGCGCGAGGGCGACCGCCGGTACGTCACCGGCGCGCTCCGCGACGTCACCGCCCAGCGCGAGATCGAGGCCAGCCTGCGCCGCGCCAAGGAGGCCGCCGATCAGGCCAACCGCGCCAAGGGCGAGTTCCTGGCGACCATGAGCCACGAAATCCGCACGCCGATGAACGGGGTGCTGGGTGCGCTCGCCCTGGTCGAGGGGCCGAACCTGAACGAGGAGCAGCGCCAGCTTCTGGACGTCGCCAACCGGTCGGGCAACGCCCTGTTGCAGATCATCGACGACATCCTCGACCTGTCCAAGCTGGAGGCCGGCAAGGCGGAGGTCGAGCCGGTGGATTTCGAGCTGCGCGCCGTGCTGGGCGACAGCATCGACCTGCTGGAGCCGACCGCCTGCGGCCGCGGCCTGATCCTGACGCGGGAGGTGGCGGCCACCGTGCCCGACCGGGTGCGGGCCGACCTGCGCCGCATCCGGCAGGTGCTGGTCAATCTGGTCGGCAACGCGCTGAAATTCACCAACCGGGGCGGGGTGTCCGTGCGGGTCGGGCTGGAGGGGACCGGGACGGAAGCGGCAGCACTGGCGGCAGATGGCGGCTTCTTCCTGCGATTCGAGGTGGCCGACACCGGAATTGGCATTCCGGAGAATGTGCAGGAGACCCTGTTCCGCCGCTTCACCCAGGCCGACAGCTCCACCACGCGGCGCTTCGGCGGCACCGGGCTGGGGCTGGCGATCAGCCGGGAACTGGTGACGCTGATGGGCGGGCGCATCGGTGTGGTCAGCACCGAGGGCAAAGGCAGCACCTTCTGGTTCACCGTCCGCTGCGAACCCGCCGCCGATCCGTCGGCGGGGGGGCCGACCGTGCCCTGCGCTCCGGAACCGGTGCCGGCGCCCGGGGGCGGGGCGGCGGGCGGAACCGCGCAGCCGGCCGGCCTGCATGTCCTGGTCGCCGAGGACAACGAGATCAACCGCGACATCGTCATCACCATGCTGCGCCGCGCGGGCCATCGCGTGACGGCGGTGGAGGACGGGTTGCAGGCGGTGCGTCTGGTGGAGGAGGGCGGGTTCGACCTCGTCCTGATGGACGTGCAGATGCCGGTGATGGACGGGGTCACCGCGACCCGGCACATCCGCACCATGCCGGGCGAGGCCGCCCGCCTCCCCATCGTGGCGCTGACCGGCAACGTCATGCCCGGCCACCGCGCCGAGTATCTCGCCGCCGGCATGACCGCCTATCTGACCAAGCCCATCGTGTCTGCCGACCTGTTCGACGTGCTGGCCTCGGTGGCCGCGTCGCGGGCGGCCGGCGGGACATGGGGGGACTCCGGTCTGCCGCCGCGGGCGCCCATGGCATCCACTTCCCCGGAAACCCCTTTGCCCGCCCCGTCCGATGCTGAGGCCTGGCGCGCTGCGCCGCTGCTGGATGACGGGCAGGCCTCGTCGCTGCGCGCGGTGATCGGCGAGGAGGCCTGGGCGCAGACGGTGATCGCCTTCCGGCGGACGGTGGGCGACAGCGTGGCCGCCATCCGCACTGCGGCCGGGCGGGAGGAGGGCGCCGTGCCGCCGGTCCGCATCGCCCACACGCTCAAGGGAACGGCCGCCAACATCGGCGCCGTGCGCCTGAGCCGTCTGGCTTCGCTGCTGGAACAGCGGGCGCTCGGCCATGGCGGCTGGACGGCCGGAGATCCGCACTGCGAAGCGCTCGAGGGCGTCGCCGAGGCCACGCTGGAGGCCCTGGCGTCCCGGTTCCAGCCGGCGGACGATGCCGCGCTGGAGCAGGAGACGGCCTGACGCAACGAATACTCTGCCGGCTGTTACTTTGTTTCCAAAGATATTTCATAGAGTTTCTCAAGAAGAGCAGCGACTTCGCGTCGGTTTTTCATCCATTGGCAAGTGTTTTCAGTGATCAAATTTTCTAGATGGTCTAGAGTATATGTTCTCGGTTTACGCCGATCATTCGTACTCTTAACCAATAAAGTCCTTAATCATGATGGCTGTCGGCAACATTCTCCACGTCATCTCGATCCGGGCGAAGGTCGTGGCGGTCGCGGTGTTCGTCTTCGCTGCGGTCGGCCTGTCCTCGGTTCTCACCATGCGCGACATGAACCGGCAGACCGACCATCTGTCGGAGGTGCAGCACGACACGCATGACCTGGTCGCCAGCGTCATCCCCCTGGTTTCCCTGGTCGGGGAGATCCGGTTCGACGTGGTGCAGACACAGCAGTGGCTGACCGACGTTTCCGCCACCCGCGGGCTGGACGGCATGAACGACGGTCCGGAAAAGGCCGCCGACTATGCCCGCAGGTTCGAGGAGCACACCGCCAAGGCCACCGAACTGGCACGGGCGCTGACCCTGCCCCAGGTGGTCGACGAGATCGGGCGCGCCCGCAAGGCCTTCGGTCCCTATTACGAGATGGGGCGGCGCATGGCGCAGGCCTATGTCGACGGCGGGCCGGAGGCCGGCAACCGGATCATGGGCGAATTCGACAGCGTCGCCGACGCCATAGGCGACAGCATGGAGGCGTTGGGCGCCAGCGTCGTCGCCCTCAGTGCCGACCGGCTGAAGGAGCTGACCGGCGGCATCGGGGCGGTGCGGGAGGCGGCCGACGGGCTGCGCTGGACCCTGATCGGCGCCGGGCTGGTGATCCTGCTGATGGCCTCGGCCTGCGTCGTCTTCCTGGAGGCGGCGATGATCCGTCCGCTGGAGCGGCTGCGCCGTGCCATGGCGGCGCTGGCCGGCGGCGATCTGGAGGTCGAGGTCGGCCTGAGCGAGCGCCGGGACGAGATCGGCCATATGGCCGACACCGTCCGCGTCTTCCAGCAGGGCGCGCAGGAGAACGCCCGGCTGCGCCTTGCCCAGGAGGAGACCCGCCGCCGGGGCGAGGAGGAGCGGCGCCAGGCGCTGGAGGCGATGGCGGAGAAGGTGGAGCGCGAGACCCGCGTCGCCGTCGATCATGTCGCCGAACGGACCAGCCGCATGAGCGGCAATGCCGGCGCCATGGCGGAATCGGCGGTGCAGGTCAGCGACAACGCCCAGAACGTCGCCGCCGCCCAGCAGGCGTTGAGCAACGCCGAGACCGTCGCCGCCGCGACGAAGGAACTGTCGGCCTCCATCGGCGACATCGGCATGCAGGTGTCCACCGCCACCCAGGTCACCGGCCGCGCGGTGGAGCGGGCGGGGCTGGCCCGCTCCACCATCGAACGGCTGTCGGCATCGGTCGAGCGCATCGGTGCCGTCGCCCGGCTGATCGGCGACATCGCCAGCCAGACCAACCTGCTGGCGCTGAACGCCACCATCGAGGCGGCGCGGGCCGGCGATGCCGGGCGGGGCTTCGCCGTCGTGGCGAACGAGGTGAAGAACCTCGCCAGCCAGACCGCGCGGTCCACCGAGGAGATCGGCTCGCTGATCGCCGAGGTGGAGTCGGTGACCGCATCGGCGGTCGGCGTCGTCAGCGAGGTGGCGGAAACCATCGACGAGGTGGCCGGGATTTCCTCCTCCATCGCCGCCGCGGTGGAGGAGCAGGCGGCGGCGACTCAGGAGATCGCCCGCTCGGTCAGCCAGACCAGCGACGCGGCGAAGGAGGTGTCGCTGCGATCGGCCGCGTTTCCGCCGAGGCCGACTCAACCCAGAACCGCGCTGGCGAGGTGCGGGCGGTGGCGGAGGACGTCGCCAGCGGCATCGACGCCCTGCGCAATGTGCTGATCCGGGTGGTGCGAACCGCCACCACCGACGTCGACCGCCGCCAGCGCCCGCGTTTCGCCGTGTCGATGGGCTGCGGTCTGGAGGTTGCCGGTGCGGGCCCGGTGCGCGCCGTCGTCGCCAACCTGTCGGCGGGCGGCGCGATGCTGACCGGCGCTCCCGACCATGTGACCGGCGGGATGGTGACCCTGCGGATCGACGGGGTGTCGCGGCCGCTCACGGCGCGGGTCAAGTCCAGCGAGCGCGGCCGGCTGCATGTGAAGTTCGATCTGTCCGACGCCGACCGTGAGGCGTTCGAGCGCGAGGTGGAGCGCCTGACCCGCGGCCTGACGCCGATGGCCGCCGTTGCGTGACGTTGCGTGACGTTGCGTGACGCAACGTGATCCGGGGCTTGGCGGAGGCCGGCCTGCAGCCCGCCCCTGCAGCCCTTCATCGGGCTTTAGGGGCCGGCCGCCTCAGCCCGCCCCTCCGGGCGGTGAAACGCAGCGGCGCGGCGGGCTGGATCCGGCACATGAAGGCGCGGCGGCCGTCGG
>NZ_WHOS01000041.1 GCF_013340935.1 Azospirillum melinis
CCCCCAGATGATAGGACAGCCCCTGCCCCAGCACCGCCCAGCGCGGTCCGGGGCCGGCGGCGATGGCGCGGTCGATGTCGTCGAGATCGCAGACCCCCTGTTCCACCAGATAGACCGCCTCGCGCCACAGCGCCGCCACCAGCCGGGTCGCCAGATGGCCGGCGATTTCCCGGCGCAGCACCACCGGCACCTTGCCGACCGCGAGGTAGACCGCTTCGGCCGCGGCCACCGCCTCGGGCGCCGTCAGCCGGCCCGGCACCAGTTCGACCAGCGGCAGCAGGTGCGGCGGGTTGAAGGGATGGCCGATCAGGAAGCGGTCGGGATGGCGGGCCCCGTCCTGCAGGTCGCTCGGCATCAGGCCGGAGGTGCTCGACGCGATCAGTGTTCCGGGCGGCACCACCGCCTCGACGGCGGCATAGATGCCGCGCTTGGCGGCCAGCGACTCCGGCCCGTTCTCCTGAACCAGGTCGACGCCGGCCAGTGCCCCCCAGTCGCCGCCGGCAGCGGTCAGCCGGTCCCAGTGGGACCGCGGATCGCCGATGCCGAGCGCCACCAGATCGCCGGCCACCGCCTCGATGGACGGGCGCAGGCGGGCCATCGCCTGCGGATCGGAATCGACCACCGTCACGCGCCGTCCGGTGGCGAGGAAAAGGGCGGCCCAACTCGATCCGATGGTGCCGGCCCCGACGATGCCGACCGACGCGGCGTCATGGCTGAACGCGCGGTGCATGGAGGACTCCTGACTTGTGAGGGGGGATGGAGAGATCGTAAGCCGGCCGGCAGCGATCCGCTGCATTGACAATCCGGGACGCCGATCTTCCAAAAAGCAGATTGACAGTACACATACTGACAGATAGCTTTCTGACAGCATACTTACGAAATGCCCGCTTGCGACATGACCGGCGGCCTTTCGAAGGCGGAATTTCAGAGACAAGCGGACAGCCAGGGCCGACCGGGCGGGACAGCCCCGCCGGGCAATGCCGACAGGCACGGACAACAGGCAAGGCCGGCAGGCCGGACGCCTGCCCTGCCCCTTGCGCGAAGCTCCGCAAAAAAACAGAGGGAAAGGGACGCCATGACGATTCCATTCGATTCGATCCCCTTCGCGTTGACGGGCAGGCGGGTGCTCATCACTGGGGCGGCCGGCGGTATCGGCTCGGCCACGGCAAGGGCCTGCGCACAGCTGGGCGCCGAACTGGTGCTGACCGACATCCGCGACTGTTCGGCCCTGGCGGAGGAGCTGGCGCCGGTCGGTGCCGGAGCCACCGCCCCCAGGGTGACCACCCATGTCTGCGACGTCCGCGACCGTGCCGCCATCGACGCGCTGGCCGAGACCGTCGGCGGCGTCGACGGGATGGTGCTGAACGCCGGGGCCATCGCCTTCGACGACTGGGACTCGCTGGAGTGGGAGGACTCCTTCCACGAGATCATCCACGTCAACCTGCTGGCACCGATGCAGTTCGCCCGCGCCTTCCTGCCGGGCATGCGGACGCGCGGCGGCGCGCGGATCGTACTGGTCGGCTCGGTCGCCGGCTGGACCGGCGGCACCATGTCGACCACCGGCGCGCATTACGTCGTCTCCAAGGGCGGCGTCCACGCCTTCACCCGTTGGCTGGCCCGCCGCGCGGCGCCCGATGTCGGTGTCAACGCGGTCGCTCCCAGCGCCACGGCGACGGCGATGATCGCTGGCCAGCCCTCTCCGGCGGTCGGGGCGCAGCTGGTGCCGCGCGTGGCCTCGGCGGACGAGATCGCCTGGCCGATCGCCTTCCTCTGTTCGCCCGCGGCCTCCTTTCTCAGCGGGGTCGTGCTCGACATCAACGGTGGCGCCTATCTGCGCTGACCGGCATCGAAGGGATCCGCCAAGATGGCGAACGCATTGCTGATCCAGATTCTCAACGGCCTCGTCTATGGGGGGCTGCTCTTCATCGTGTCGGTCGGGCTGGTGCTGATCTTCGGGCTGCGACGGGTGGTCAATTTCGCCCATGGCAGCCTGTTCATGATCGGCGCCTATGTCGGCTTCAGCATCTCCCTGGTCGCCGGATTCTGGGCCGGTGTCGTCGGCGCCGCCGTGGTGCTGGCGGTGGCCGGCGCGCTGCTCGACGTGTCGGTGTTCCGGCCGCTGCGCCGCCAGGATCCCATCGCCACCGTTCTGGTCACCTTCGGTCTGCTGCTGATCCTGGAGGATCTGGCCAACACCGTCTGGGGCAAGGAGACGCATTCCCTGCCGCTGCCGGAGATGCTGGCGGGCAGCGTCGAAATCCTGGGCCAGCCCTTCCCGACCTACCGGCTGCTGGTGATCGCCGTCGCGGCGGCGGTCGGCATCGGGCTGGCGCTGTGGCTGCGCTTCAGCCGGGTCGGGCTGTTCGTCCGCGCCTCCAGCGTCGACCCGGTGACGACGGCCGTGCAGGGCGTCAACACCGACCGGGTCAGCGCGCTGGTCGTCGCCGTCGGCACGGCGCTGGCCGGCCTGTCGGGCACCATCGCCGCCCCGCTGCTGGCGCTGTCGCCGTCGATGGGCGGGTCGATCCTGATCGAATCCTTCATCGTCGTGGTGGTCGGCGGGCTCGGCAGCTTCTCCGGCGCGCTGATCGCAGCACTCGCCATCGGCCAGATCCACAATCTCGGCATCATCTACGTCCCCTGGGCGGCGACGATGGTGCCCTTCCTCCTGATGGTCGCGGTCCTGGTGTGGCGGCCGACCGGTTTCGCAGGGAGCCACGTATGAGCCGCGCAACCATGAACATCGCCGCCGCCCGCGTCGCCTCCCCCCGCCTGTCGCATCTGTCCTGGCTGCTGCTCGCCCTGGCGCTGGCCGTCGGTTTCGGCCTTCCGGGCGTGGTCGCCTCGGTCCTGGTGCTGACGCTGCTGACGCAGGCGGTGATCGGCGGGATGCTGGCGGTCGGCGTCGGCTTCCTGATCCGTCAGAACGGCGTTGTCAGCTTCGGCCACGCCGCCTGGTACGGGGTATCGGCCTACTGCCTCGGCCTGCTGCTGCGCCACGACGTGCTGTCGGTAGAACTGGCGCTGGTGCTGGCTCTCGCCGTGCCGACGCTGACGGCCTTCCTGCTCGGTCTGGTGATCGTCCGGGTTCCGGGGGTCGCCTTCTCAATGCTGACCCTGGCGATCGGACAGGCCTTCCACGAATTCGCGATGAAGGCGCAGGGCGTAACCAACGGGGACGACGGCTTCGCCATCCCGCTGCCCGACACCCTGTTCGGCCTGCCGATCTCCACCGTCCAGCAACCCGAAACCATGTTCGTCCTGTGCTGGAGCCTGCTGGCGCTGGTGGTCTTCGGCCTCTACGTCACCGTGCGCAGCCCCTTCGGCCGGCTGACGGAGGCGATCCGCGAGAACGAGGAGCGCGCCCGTTTCATCGGCTATCGCACGGTGCTGCCGCGCGCCGCGACCTACGCCATCTCCGCCTTCGTGGCGGCGTTGGCCGGGCTTCTCTTCGCTCTCTACAACGGCTTCGTCTCGCCGGAGGTGCTGCACTGGAGCCTGTCCGGCTCGGCGCTGATCATGGCGGTGATCGGCGGCTCGCGGCTCCTCTGGGGGCCGGCGCTGGGCGCGGTGATCTTCTTCTTCCTCAAGGATCTGGCCGGGAACATGACCGAGCACTGGCCGGCGATGATCGGCGCCACGGTAATCGTCGTGACGGTCCTGATGCCGGCCGGCATCGCCGGCACCCTGGCCGAACTCTTCGAGCGCCTGCGCAAGGCTGGAGGCAGAGCATGACCGGCAGCGCCTACGCCATCGAGGGGACGGCACTGACCCGGCCCTATGGCGGCTTCCTCGCGGTGAACAAGGTGGACATCGCGGTTCCCCATGGCGAGATCCGCGGCCTGATCGGCCCGAACGGCGCCGGCAAGTCGACGCTGATCGACGTGCTGTCGGGCCGGGCCGCCGTCTGGTCGGGACAGGTGAGGATGGACGGCCGCGACATCGGCGCGCTGGGCGCGCAGGAACGCCGCCGCCAGGGCATGGCCCGCTCCTTCCAGAAGACCAACATCTTCCCCGAACTGTCGGTGCGCGAGCAGCTCGACATCGCCGCCCGCAAGGCCGAGAAGCCGAATGTCGAGGAGGTGATGGACGAGCTCGGCCTGAGCGAGCTCGGCGCGGCGCGGGCACGCGACATCGCCTATGGCGAGCAGCGCCGGCTCGATCTGGCGCTGGCGCTGATCGGGAGGCCCCGCGTGCTGCTGCTCGACGAGCCGGCGGCGGGGCTGTCGATGCGGGAATCGCTGGGGCTGGCCACCCTGCTGCGCGATCTGGCGCAGCGCTGGAAGGTCACGGTTCTGCTCGTCGAGCACGACATGGAGGTGGTCTTCTCCATCTGCGACCGCATCACCGTCCTGCAACTGGGCCGCGTCCTGGCCGAGGGCACGCCCGACGAGATCCGGCGCTCGGCCGATGTCGTCACCGCCTATCTCGGGAGTGCGGCATGAGCGAACTTCTGGCTTTCAGCAACGTCGTCGCCGGCTATGGCGGCGCCCGCATCCTGCACGACCTGGATTTCCGCATCGACACCGGCGAGCGGGTGGCCGTGCTCGGCCGCAACGGGGTCGGCAAGACGACCATCGTCAACGCCTTCCTCGGCATCGCCCGGCGCATGCAGGGCGAAATCCGGCTGGCAGGCAAGGCGGTCGGCGACATCCGCCACTTCACCGCGGCGCGTGCCGGCATCTCGGTGGTGCCGCAGGGGCGCTGCATCATCCCGAACCTGACGGTGCGCGAGAACCTGATCCTGGGCGCCGCCGTCCGCCGCAAAGGGGCCTGGACCATCGAGCGGGTCTTCGCGATGTTCCCGATCCTCAAGGAGCGGGCAGACACGCCGGGCACCGCGCTGTCGGGAGGGCAGCAGCAGATGCTGGCGATCGGCCGCGCCCTGATGGCAAACCCGCATCTGCTGGTGCTCGATGAGCCCAGCGAGGGGCTGGCTCCGGTGATCGTCGACGAGCTGGCCGAGAACCTGCGGCAGGTCGCCGCCGGCGGCACCAGCCTGCTGATCATCGAGCAGAACTACAGCCTCGTCCGCCGGGTGGCCGAACGCTACTACGTGCTGTCCAAGGGCGAAGTGGCGGAACAGGGCGCCATGGCCGCCCTGACCAAGGAAAGCCTGAAGAAGCACATCGCGGTCTAGAAGCCCTCTCCCGCCCCGGGAGAGGGAAAAAACAAAATCATGGAGGAAACGATGACCAGGACGAACAGCCTCAAGCTTCGCGCGCTGGGCGCCGCCAGCGTGCTGGCGCTCGCCCTTTCCGGCACCGCACATGCGCAGGACATGCTGAAGATCGGCGTGCCGACCGCCATGTCCGGCACCTATGCCGATCTCGGCAACCAGGCCAAGCGGGCCGTCGAGTTCGCCATCGCCGAGGCCAACGCCAAGGGCGGCGTCGCCGGCCACAAGGTCGAGGCCAAGTTCCTCGACACCGAGGCCAAGCCCGACCTCGCCCGCAAGCAGTCCGAACGGCTGGCGCTGGAAGGCTACAAGGTGCTGACCGGCGTCATCGCGTCCGGCGAGGCGCTGGCCATCGCGCCGATGCTCGACCGCTGGGACGCGCTCTACGTCGCCACCGTTACCAAGAGCGACAAGATCACCGGCGACAGCTGCGTCCGCCGCGCCTTCCGGGTCAACCACCAGGACGCGCAGGACGCGGCGGTGGTCAAGCCCTGGCTGGCCGGGCGCAAGGAACAGAAATGGGCGATCATCGGCATGGACGGCGCCTGGGGCCGCGGCTCCGGCGCCGGTTTCAAGGAGGCCGCCACCGCCAACGGCAAGTCGGTCGTCGCCGAACTCTACCCGCCGCTCGGCGCCACCGATTACGCCGCCTACATCCAGCAGATCAAGGCGTCGGGCGCCGAGGGGCTGTGGGTGGCGCTGGCCGGGCGCGACGCCGTCAGCTTCGCCACCCAGGCCCGCCAGTTCGGACTGCTCGACAGCGTCTTCACCGCCGGGGTCAGCTTCGTCACCGACAACACCGTGCAGGCGATGGGCGAGACCTCCAAGGGCATCGCCGGCATCATCAACTACAGCTCGACCCTCGACACGCCGGAGAACAGGAGCTTCGCCGCCGCCTGGGCCAAGCATTTCAACGGCGACCAGCCCTCCAACTTCGAGGGCGAGACCTATCTCGGCATGCAGGTCATCTTCCAGGCGGTGGAGAAGGCCAGGAGCGTCAAGCCGATCGACATTGCCCGGGCGATGAGCGGCGGCAGCTTCGACACCATCCTCGGCAAGGTCGCCTTCCGGCCCGAGGACAACCAGCTGGTCCTGCCCAACTATTTCGGCCATGTCGCCGAGACCGGCGGCAAGCTGCGCCCGGTGGTGACGATGTCCTTCCCGGCCGATCAGGCGACGCCGCCGCCGTCCGGCGCCTGCAAGCTGCAGAAGTTCTGACCTTCCCCTCACCCCCACCGACAGGAGCCGGCGCATGTCCGCTCAGGCCTTTCTGGAAAACCGCTTCGGGCTCGGCGGCTCCGTCTTCCTCGTCACCGGCGGGGCCGGCGGCATCGGTTTCGCCGCCGCCCGTGCCGCAGCCGAGGCCGGCGCCCGCGTCGCCGTCAACGACCTTGACGCCGACCGCGCGGAGCAGGCCGCCGCGAGCCTGCGCGCCGACGGGCTGGAGGCGATGGCCGTGCCCTTCAGCGTCACCGACCCCGCGGCGGCGCGGGCCGGCGTCGCCGCGGTGCTCGGACGCTGGGGCCGCATCGACAGCCTGTTCAGCAACGCCGGCAACCAGAACCGCAAGCCGTTCCTGGACTACCGGCCGGAGGAATGGGCGTCGCTGTGGCAGACCCACGTCGACGGCGCCTTCAACCTCTGCCAAGCGGTGCTGCCGTCGATGGTGGAGCGGCGCGGCGGGCGCATCGTGCTGATGTCGTCGGTCGCGGCCTTCGGCTCGCGCGGCACCATCAGCGCCTACGCCACCGCCAAGGGCGGGCTGGCCGCCATGACGCGGGCGCTGGCGGTGGAATACGGGCCGCTCGGCATCGCCTGCAACGCCATCGCCCCCGGCTTCGTCGCCACCGGCTTCACCACGGCGATGCAGGAGAACGCGGCCTTCCAGAGCTACATCGAAAGTGACGTGCCGGCGCGGCGCTGGGGAACGCCCGACGACATCGCCGGGGTGGCGGTCTTCCTCGCCGGCCCGGCCAGCGGCTTCATCAACGGACAGGTCATCCCCGTGGACGGCGGGCTGCTCGCCACGCTGTGACAGACCAGAAGAGATCACGCAGAGGAACAAACACATGCCTGACCGTCCCATCCTGATCGCCGGAGGCGGCATCGGCGGTTTGGCCGCCGCGCTGGGGCTGGCCCGCAAGGGCTTCCGCTCGATCGTGCTCGAACAGGCCCCCGAACTGGGGGAGATCGGCGCCGGCATCCAGATCGGCCCCAACGCCTTCCACGCCTTCGACTGGCTCGGCGTCGGCGACGCCGCCCGGGCCAAGGCCGTCTACATCGACCATCTGGTGCTGATGGACGCCGTCCGCGACGAGCGCGTCGCCGCCATCCCGCTCGACGAGCCGTTCCGCCGGCGCTTCAAGAATCCCTACGCCGTCGTCCACCGCGCCGACCTGCACATGGTGCTGCTCGACGCCTGCCGGACCAGCGACCTGATCGAGCTGCGCACCAGCTCGTCGGTGGAGCGCTACGAGCAGGACGGCGCATCGGTCACCGTAACGCTCGGCAACGGTGGGCGGCTGACCGGATCGGCGCTGATCGGCGCCGACGGGCTGCGCTCCAAGGTGCGGGCGCAGGTGGTCGGCGACGCCCAGCCGCGCGTGTCCGGACACACCACCTTCCGTTCGGTCATCCCGACCGAGCAGATGCCGGAGGATCTGCGCTGGAACGCGGCGACGCTGTGGGCCGGCCCGAAATGCCACATCGTCCATTACCCGCTGAAGGGCGGCAAGGTCTTCAACCTCGTCGTCACCTGCCACAACGATGCCGCCGAGGCGGTGGCCGGGGTGCCGGTGACCAGGGAGGTGGTGTACGAAGGCTTCAGCCACATCGCCGACCGGCCCAAGCAGATCATCGAGCGTGGCGAGAACTGGAAGCTGTGGGTGCTGTGCGACCGCGATCCGACGCCCAACTGGGTGGACGGCCGCGTCGTTCTGCTGGGCGACGCCGCCCATCCGATGCTGCAATATCTGGCGCAGGGCGCCTGCATGGCGCTGGAGGACGCCGTCAACCTCTCCCACCACATGGCGGAGACGGGCGGCGCCCTGGACGCCGCCTTCCCCGCCTACAACCGCGACCGCTTCGCCCGCACCGGCCGGGTCCAGCTCAATTCCCGCCTGATGGGCGAGTATGTCTACCACCCGGCGGGCGGCCAGGCGGCGCTGCGCAACGCCATCCTCGGCAACTCGACCCGCGAGCAGCATTACGACCGCGTCGCCTGGCTCTACGGCGTGACCGGCCTGGGTGCGGCCATCTGACAGAAAGGATTGAACCACATGTCGATCTCCGGACCGCCCGCCGACACGCCCGAGCGTCAGGCCTATTACGACAAGATCAGCAAGCGCAACCTGAACCCGCTGTGGTCGGTGATGGGCGCCATCATCACCCGCGAGCCGCGCAGCGCCTGCGTGCCCCATCTGTGGGACTTCGCCGAGATGAAGGAGCTGCTGCTGGAAGCGGGCTCCCTCATCACCGCCAAGGAGGCGGAGCGCCGCGTGCTGATGCTGGAGAACCCCGGCATGCCCGGCCAGAACCGCATCACCACCTCGCTCTATGCCGGGCTCCAGCTGGTGCTTCCGGGCGAGGTGGCGCCGTCCCACCGCCACAGCCAGTCGGCGGTGCGCTTCGTGCTGGACGGCGCCGGCGCCCACACCTCGGTGGACGGCGAGCGCACCATCATGCAGGTCGGCGACTTCGTCATCACCCCGCCGCGCGCCTGGCACGATCACGGCAACCACAGCGACGAGCCGATGATCTGGCTCGACGGGCTCGACATCCCGACCGTGTCCTTCTACGACGCCTCCTTCGCGGAATCCTCGCCGGAGGACGAGCGGCCGGTGACCCGCCCGGTCGGCCACTCGATGGCGCAATTCGGCGCCAACATGCTGCCGGTGGATTACGAGGCGACGCAGCCCTCCTCCCCCATCTTCAACTATCCCTACGCCCGCACCCGCGAGGCGCTGGAGACGATGCGCCGCCAGCAGGACTGGGATCCCTGCCATGGGTTGAAGATGCGGTTCGTCAATCCGGTGGACGGCGGCTCGCCGATGCCGACCATGTCGGCCTTCATGCAGCTGCTGCCGAAGGATTTCGCCACCAGCGCCTACCGCAGCACCGACGCCACCATCTTCGCGGTGGTCGAGGGCCGCGGCACCACGACCATCGACGGCCAGCCCTTCGCCTGGGGTCCGAAGGACGTGTTCGTGGCGCCGAGCTGGAAATGGGTGACCCATCACGCCGGCGAGGATGCGGTGATCTTCAGCTATTCCGACCGGATCGCCCAGCAGAAGCTCGGCCTGTGGCGCGAAGACCGCGGCAACCGCGTGAAGGAGTGAGGAGCATGGCGATGGAGGTCTACGGCTATTTCCGGTCGTCCGCGGCCTACCGGCTGCGCATCGCGCTCAATCTCAAGGGGCTGACCGCGGAACAGCACTTCATCCACCTGCGCCGGAAGGAACAGTCTTCGCCCGGCTATCTCGCCGTCAACCCGATGGGGCTGGTTCCGGCGCTGGTCGAGGACGGGCGCACACTGACCCAGTCGCTCGCCATCATCGAGTATCTCGACGAAACGCATCCCACGCCGCTGCTGCTGCCGCGCGACCCGTTCGACCGCGCCTGGGTGCGGTCGGTGGCGCTGGCGGTGGCCTGCGACATCCACCCGGTCAACAACCTGCGCATCCTGAACCACCTTCGCGACGATCTGGGCCAGGACGAGCAGGCCCGCAACGCCTGGTACGCCCATTGGGTGGCGGAAGGCTTCCGCGGGCTGGAGGCGATGCTGGCGGCAAGCCCGCGGCCCGGCACCTTCTGCTTCGGCGATGTGCCGACGCTTGCCGACATCTGCCTCGTCCCGCAGGTCTTCAATGCCGAGCGGATGAACTGTCCCCTCGACGCCTATCCCACCCTCCGCCGCGTCGCCGACGCCGCCCGCGCCCTGCCCGCCTTCCAGGCCGCCGAGCCGGGCCGCCAGCCAGATGCCGACTGATTTTTCCTCCATCCAAGGATGCACCGACGTGACCAGCTATGTCTTCGATCCGGCGCCGCTTCCCGCCGCCCCGGTCCGCGGCACCGACGCCCGTTTCCCGATCAACCGCATCTTCTGCGTCGGCCGCAACTACGAGGCCCATGCCCGCGAGATGGGCGTGCAGGTCGACCGCGAGGCGCCCTTCTACTTCACGAAGTCGCCCGGCACCTACGTCCCGAGCGGGGCGACCGTGGCCTACCCGCCCGCGACTGAAAATTACCATTACGAGATGGAGTTGGTGGTCGCCATCGGGAAGCCGGCCTTCCGCATCGCCAGGGAAGACGCCCTGGACATCGTTTACGGCTATGCCTGCGGCCTCGACATGACCCGGCGCGACCTGCAGCTCGCCGCCCGCGCCAAGCAGCGGCCCTGGGACATCGGCAAGGATTTCGAGGACTCCGCCGTCCTGTCGGAGATCGTCCCGGTCGCCGAGTGCGGCCATCCGGCCGACGGGACGCTGGAACTGCGCGTCAACGGCGAAACCAGACAGTCAAGCGACCTCAGCCTGCTGATCTGGTCCGTTCCGGAACTGATCGCCCATCTCTCCACCCTCTATCACCTGCAGCCGGGCGACCTGATCTACAGCGGCACGCCGGAAGGTGTTGGCGCGGTCAGGGCCGGCGACCGGATCGAAGGGTCGGTCGCCGGCCTCGGCGGCATCGTCCTGACGATTGCATGATCGACGCCTCGGTCGGCTTGTCGCACGGAGCGTCGGCGTCATTCACCGCGCGGGGCACGGACCACTGCCCCGCCGCCACGGGCGGCTATGTCAAGGATATGGAGGATATGCCGCCGTTCCGCGACGGCATACCGCCGGTGGCGGCCGGTGCGGACAGGCCGCTCGACATCAGGGCCTGACCGGACGGAGACTTTCGAGCATATGCCGGAACGCGATCATGCCCGGATCGTCGAGCCCGACCGACCGCTCGGCGAACATGCGGGCCCGACCGATGCGGTTCGGTTTGTTCCGGAAGATCTCGATCGTCCGGTCGGTGGCCCGCGTCGCCGCCCCGTGCTGGGCGGCGGTATCGCTCCGTTCACCGGCGTCGAGCGCGGCCAGCGCCTCCCGCACCGCATCCAGCGGGTCGAGCACGGTCTTGTCGCCCAGTGCCGCCCCGCCGCGGGACGAAAGCGCGCCGAGGATGTCCCCCAGCAGCTGCGGCAGCTCGGAGCATGGCAGGGAGGTTCGCCCGGCGGTCGCCTTGGCGGCCGTGAGGAAGGCAACGGCCAGCAAGGTGCCGAAGCTCGACCCCGACGCCTTGGAGCACGCCATCGCGCAGGCTTTGAAGGCTTGGCCGAGGTCGCCGTCCCCGGTGCCGCCATCCCCGGCGCCGCTGTTGTCCAGACCGGGGCGGATGGCACGGATGTTCTGGGCGCATTTTGCGAGCGTGGCGCCGAGATCGCCGTCGCCCAGACGGCCGTCGAGGGCATTCAGCTCGTCGGCCGCCGCCTCCATCCGGTCGGCCCAGCGGTCGAGCGCCGACGCCAGAACCGCCACCGTCAGTCCATTTTCGGTCGTGTTCATCTCACATGCTCCAGAAGGGGCAGCTGGCCGGAGCACGCAGCAGCGCCTCCAACTCCTCGTCGAGGCGCAGCAGAGTCAGCGAGGCCCCGGCCATCTCCATGGAGGTGGCATAGCGCCCCACCAGCGGGACAGCGACCGCAACGCCGGCATCGGCCAGCCGGCGGGAGAGGTGGCGATAGAGGATGTACAGCTCCTCATGCGGCGTGGCGCCCAGCGAATTGACCAGCACCGAGACCCGCTCGCCGCGGCCGATGCCGGTGTCGGCCAGCAGCCGGTCCAGCATCTCCCCGGCGATCTCGTCGGCGCGACGCAACGGGCCACGCCAGATCCCGGGTTCGCCATGGATGCCCATGCCCATCTCCATCTCGTCGTCGGCGATGGAGAAGGTCGGCCTGCCGGATTCCGGGACGATGCAGGGGGTCAGCGCGACACCGATGCTGGCGGTCGCCGAAACCGCCTTGCGCGCCGCCGCGGTGACCTCGCCCAGCGTCGCCCCCGGCCGGTCGGCCATCGCGCCGGCGATCTTGTAGGCGTAGATCAGCCCGGCGACGCCGCGCCGCTTGGCCCGCTCCTCCGGCCCGGCGCTGGCGACGTCGTCGGCGACCAGAACGCTGGTGGTCTCCATCCCCTCCATCTCCAGCATTTCGCCGGCCATGTCGAAGTTCATGCGGTCGCCGCCGTAGTTGCCGTAGAGCCGCAGCACGCCGGCCCCGCCATCGGCCGCCCGCATGGCGTCCACGCAATCGCCGACACTGGGACCGGCGAAGACGTTGCCGATGGAACAGGCGTCGAGCAGCCCCGGACCGACATAGCCGGTGAAGGTCGGCAGATGGCCGGAGCCGCCGCCCGAAACGATGCCGACCTTGCCCTGCACCGGCCCGCCGGCCCTGGCAATCACCCGCCCGGTCTCGCCGAGGCGGCGGTAGCTCTCCGGATGGGCGGCGACCAGCCCATCCAGCATCTCATCCACATAATCGGCGGGGTTGTTGAGGATCTTCTTCATGGCATTCCTCCCGTCGTGACCGTCCGGCTCAATAGTTCAGCCGGGCGTTGCCCTCGAACATCGTGACCGGCGGGTGGGCGCGCTGTTCGGTGACGATGTCCAGCACCGTGGTGGTGCCGGCGGCCAGCGCCCGCTGGAGCGCCGGCAGGAAGGCGTCGGGCGTCTCGATGCGCTCGCCGGCACAGCCGCAGGCCCGGGCGATGGCGGCATGGTCGACGGCGGCGAAGTCGCAGACATCGGAGTAGTCGTTGAACAGCACCTTCTCGGCGTGCTTCTGATAGCCGAGGATCTGGTTGTTCAGCACGGCGACCACGACGTTCAGTCCCATGCGGCGGGCGGTTTCCAGCTCAGACCAGACATGGGCGAAGCCGCCGTCGCCGACCAGCGCGAAGACCGGGGCGTCCGGCCGGGCGCATTTGGCGCCGAGCGCGAAGGGCAATCCCCAGCCGAGCCCGGCCAGCCCGCGCGGCGTGACGAAGCGCATGCCCGGCTTGAGCGAGGTCAGGTAGTTGGCGACCCAGATGGAGGAATAGCTGGCGTCGGCGACCACAATGGTTTCCGGCGTCAGCACGCTGTCGAGGTCGCGCATGAGACGCTCGGGCCGGACCGGCGCCGCATCCATCGGGATGGCGCGGGCGACATCGTCCTTCCAGGCGGTCAGCCCGGCGGCGATCTGCCTCTCCACCGCCGGACGGGCGGCCTTGCGGGTGGAGAGATCCTCCCCGTCCAGCGCCTCCGCCAGGGCGGCCAGGGTCAGCTTGGCGTCGCCGACCAGCCGAAGCGCCTCGTAGTTGCGGCCGATCTCCTGCCCGTCGACGTCGAGATGGATGTAGCGGGCGGTCTTCGGATAGAGCGACCAGCTGTCGGTGCCGTTCTGGTTGGTGCGGTTGCCGATCAGCAGGATGACGTCGGCGTCCTCGACCATTGGGCGGAGATGGCGGGTGCGGCCGCCGGTGCCCATGAAATAGCCGACCGGGCCGAGGGAGAGCGGGTGCCGCTCGTCCACCGCCCCCTTGCCCATGGCGGTGGTGGCGACGGGCAGGGAGGCGCGGTCCTGCAGCGCCGCCAGTTCCCCGGCGGCGTCGGACAGGTGGATGCCACCGCCGGCGATGACCAGCGGCGCCTTCGCCGAGGCGAGCAGGGCCGCGGCCTCGCGCACCCGTGCCGGGTCTGCGCCGACGCGGTCGAGCGGAAACTGGCCGAGCGAAGCCACACGCTCGCCACCGCCGGGAGCGGGCACGTCGTTGAACAGGTCGATGGGGGCGATCAGCACCGCCGGGCCGGGACGGCCCGAGGCGGCGGCGGTGAAGGCCATGTCGACATAGTCGTCGATGCGCTCGACCTCCGAGACGCGCTTGATCCACTTGGCGCAGCCGCGGAACAGCTCCAGATGGTCGAGTTCCTGGAAGGCGTTCTTGTCGGTCTGCTTGCGGTGGACGTCCTGGACGATGGCGACGATGGGCACGCTGGCCTTCAGCGCCTCGGCGAGGCCGGCGACCAGCAGCGTGGCGGCCGGGCCGTTCTGGGCGGTCACGACGGGCACCTTGTGGCTGACGCGGGCATAGGCGTCGGCCATGGCGGTGCCGGCATTCTCGGTGCGGTAGCCGATCTGGCGGATGCTGAATTCCGGCGCCACCAGGAACAGGGCCGACGGGATGCTCTGCCCGAAGATCATCTCGACGCCGTGACGCTTCAGGGCGGCCGCGAAGACATGGGCGCCGGTGCGGTTGGAGCCTTCGACCGGCTTGGCCGCGGCGAGATGGGTATCCATGCGTGTTCTCCGAAGGGAGTGAATCAGTAAATCGTTTTAGTAAGCAAATGCGCGAAACCGATCAGGCCGCGGCGGTCAGACGGTGCCGTCGTCCCGCAGGGCGCCGACATCGGACGGGGTCATCCCCAGCCATTCGCCCAGCACCTCGTCGGTATGCTGGCCCAGCATCGGAGCGGGGTGGCGGATCTCGCCGGGCGTGTCGGAGAGGCGGACGGTCAGGCCGTGGGTGGTGACGGTGCCGGCCTTGGGGTGCTGCGTCTCGACGATCTGGCGGGCTTCGCGCATGTAGGGGTTGGCCAGCAGATCGGGCAGGGTGGCGATCCGCGCCGCCGGCAGTTCGGCCTGCCGCAGCAGGGCCACCACCTCGTCGGCGGGAAGGCCGGCGATCCACTCGCCGACGACCGCCTCGATGGCCGGGATGTTGCGCATTCGCGCCTCCAGCGTGGCGAAGCGCGGGTCCTCCAGCAGGTCGGGCCGCTTCATGATCCGGGTCAGCCGCGGGAAATGGGCGTCGTTGCCGGCGACCATGTGCAGCCAGACGCCGTCGGCGGCGCGGAAGGTCTGGGCCGGCGCCGAATAGCGGTCGCGGTTGCCGACGCGGGACATCGCCCGGCCGAGCATCGCCTGTTCGGGAATGGCGGTGACCAGCATCGACACGGCGCTGCCCATCAGGCTGGCGTCGACCATCTGGCCCTTGCCGGTCTTGTGGCGGTGCTCGACCGCCGCCAGGATGCCGATGGAGGCGTAGAGCGCGGTGGCGTAGTCGACCAGGAAGGTCCCGCCCATCGTCGGCGGACCGTCCGGATCGCCGGTGATCTCCATCAGGCCGGAGGTCGCCTGGGCGATGCCGTCGAAGCAGGGTTCCGCCGCCATCGACCCCTGCTGGCCGTAGCCGGAGATGCGGGCCATGATCAGGCGCGGGTTGATCGCGTGGAGATCGTCCCAGCCGCAGCCCATCTTCTCCATGGTGCCGGGGCGGAAATTCTCGATCAGCACGTCGGCCTGCTTCACCATCTCGCGCAGCAGGCCATGGGCGCGCGGATCGCGGAAGTTCAGGGTGATGCTGCGCTTGTTGCGGTTGAACACCATGAAGTACAGGCTCTCGCCTTCGACATGGGGTTCCAGGGCGCGGGTGTCGTCGCCGCGGCGCGGGCGCTCGACCTTGACGACGTCGGCGCCGAGATCGCCCAGCATCATTCCGCAATGCGGGCCGGCGATGAAGCGCGACAGGTCGAGGACCTTCAGTCCATCGAGGGGTCCAGGCATGGGGGTCACCTCAGACGCGCAGCAGGACGCGGTTGGGATCGATCACCCGGCGGATGAGATCCAGCTCCTGCATGCTGGGAAGCGGAGTGGCGGGAAGCTGCTCCGGCAGGACCGGGCGGAAGGACATGAGGTCGAAGACCTCTTCCGCCGTGACGCCGGGGTGCAGCGAGCGCAGGCGCATCTGCCGGCTGCCGGGCTCGAAGTCGAAGATCGCCTTGTCGGTGACGACGAGCTGCGGCCCGCCGGAAGACAGCCCGGCCTCCTCGCGGCTGCGGCCGCCCCGCAGGTGGCCGACGCTGGTGATGAAGTCGACCGCCTCGACGAAGACCCGGCGGTCGAGATCGACCACGACGATCGGGCGGGGAACGAAGGCAAAATGCTCGGGCTGGGCGAGGCAGCCGACCAGCCGGACCTTCGGATTGCGGTAATCGCCGATGGCCGTGATGTTCAGGTTGCCGAAGCGGTCGATCTGCGCCGCGGAATCGAAGCAGACGTCGAAGGCGCGGCGGGCCAGCATGTCGCACTTGACGCCGGTGTCCGACGGGCAGGCGGCGGCCTGCCAGCGGGTGAAGCTGTCCTGCTTCAGGTCGGCCGGCATGCTGGACAGGTCCGGCTCCAGCAGGTTGCCCCAATAGACCGAGGCCGACGGGGCATGGAGCATCTGGGCCAGCCGCACCGCCGTCAGCGGGATGCCCACCGCCAGGGTGAAGGCCCGCCCGTTGGTGCCGACGCCGACGAAGGCGAGGTCGCCGTCGCGGATTTCCCGCGCGATGGCGGCGGTGACGATCTCGTTCGTGGTGGGGGACATCGTCGCCACGTCAGCAGCTAAATCGATTTTATTTTCAGGCATGGGTCTGCTCGCGGTTCGGGACGTCGAGAGCCTCCAGGGCGGCGAGGCCGCCGACCTTGGCGACATAGGCGTCGTGGTCGGGCACGGAGCGGGCATACTCGTCCAGATAGGTCTGCGCCCCCTCCGGCGTGCGGCTGCGCTCCAGATAGCCGGTCAGGTGGGCGTCGTCCTCGTCGTAATGGCCGTCGCAGGCGGCCGGATGGGCGCCGTAGGGCAGTTCGACGATGGCTTCGACCCAGTTGCCGGGAATGTAGGTCAGGGTGGGACGGCGCTTGATTTCCTCATGCGGGACGATCTTCTCCACCGTCACGATCAGGCGCGTCGCGGCGCTGGCGATCATCTGGTCGATGTCGTCGCTGTCGCGCACGATCGGCCATTGCACGTTGCCGTACTTGTCGCCGACATAGCCGTGGATGATGGTGAAGTCCGCCTTCGCCGCCGCGACCGCCTGCAGCGGCTCGCCGGTGAAGGGGCAGGAAAAGGGCCGGATCTGCTCGGGATTGTGGCGGGCGATGTCGGACCCCAGCAGGGTCTTGATCGGCAGGAAGGCCAATCCCTGGGTTGCGGCGCGGAAGCGGGCCACCATGGCGGTTTCCGAGAAGTCGCGCACGGCGATGGCCCCGCCCTCCACCCCGCGGCGGAAGTTGGGCGCCAGGCCATAGCTGAACATGCCGGTGTAGATACCCTCAAAGCGGCTGATCGCACCGGCGGCGGCCAGCATGTCGGTGGCCGTGGTCGCCGCCCAGCTCTGCACCGTCAGATCCTTGACCCCGCGGCGGATCAGGGAGCGGATCGCGGCATTCGGCTGACGGCGCAGCAGGCTGCCGCCGAGCGCCAGCGTGCTGCCCGACGCGATGGGGGCGAGCGCCTCCTCCAGGGTTGTCAGTTTCTCTTTCACGGTCGATGTCTCGCGTTGGTTGGGCCGGCGGCCGTCGGCCGGCCGGACATAATCGAATGGAAGCGGTCGAGCGGAAGCGATGCGCGGCGGCGGGCGCCGCGCTGGAAGGATCGCGTGAGGGGTATGGGTCGCCGGCGGCGCGCGTCAGCCGCCGTCGCCGGTCCCGCGCACCGTCACCGGCCTGCGGCGGCGCGGCTTCGGTGTGCTCGGCGGCGGTGCCGTGGTGCCGCGCACGATCAGCGACGGCTTCAGCACCACCGAACGCGGCGGCTCGTTGCGGTCGCCGGCGATGCGTTGCAGCAGCAGGCGGGCGGCGGCGTCTCCTGTTTCCCGCTTGGGATGGTTGATTGTGGTCAGGTTGAGCAGCGGGTGCTCGGCGAGCTGGATGTTGTCGAAGCCGACGACCGAGACGTCGGCCGGAACGCGGATGCCAAGGTCGTGCAGCGCGCCCAGTGCGCCCAGCGCCATCAGGTCGTTGGCCGCCAGGATGGCGGTCGGACGCTGCGACAGCGCCATCAGGCTGCGCGCGGCGCTGTCGCCGGATTCCATGCTGTAGTCGCCCTGGACCGCCAGCGACGGATCGCCGTCCAGGCCGTGCGCCTGCACCGCCGCCTGGTAGGCGGCGAAGCGGTCATCGGCGGAGCTGGAACGGAAGAGACCCTTGACGAAGGCGATGCGGCGGTGCCCCAGGCTGACCAGGTAATCGACCGCCATGCGCACGCCGGACTGGTTGTCGATGCCGACATAGTCGGTGCTGAAATCGGGGGCGCGGCGGTTGACGGTGACCAGCGGGATGCCGGCCGCCGCCACGCGCTCCATGTCCTGGGCGTCGAGGATCTGGGAGAGCACGATCATGCCGTCGATCTGCTTGTCGAGCAGCGAGCGGACATAGGCCGTCTTCTTCTCCGCCTGGAAATCGGTGTTGCAGAGGATCAGGTTCTTGCGCTCCCGCCAGACCACGTCCTCCACCCCGCGGACGACGTCCGGCACGAAGGGGTTGGCGATGTCGCCCACCACCAGCCCGATCGACCAGCTCCGCCCAAGCCGCAGGCCGCGGGCGGCCGATGAAGCGTGGTAGCCGATCTCGCGCGCCTTGCGGCGCACGAGGTCGCGCGTCTCGGCCTTCACGTTCGGCTTGTCGGCCAGCGCGTTGGACACGGTCGCCGGGGAGACGCCGCACAGCGCCGCGAGATCCAGGATGGTCGGCCGGACGCCGGACACGGACGGCGCCGCCGTTCCGTTGACCGTCCCGTTCGCCGGAGCGCCGCCGCCCTGCTGTCCGTTGGCCTGTTCTTCGCGAGGTCGATTTCTGGACATGCCCCACCAAAAAATGCTTGCGAACCGAATTAAAAACGTTTTAGCTCCTGACTGCAAGCGAAAAAACAATAAGCCGGCACCACAATCCGGCCCGCCAGCGACAAGCACAACCGAAAACATAGGGAGGGGAGCGATGCGCGATTCGGCGCCCCTGCTACGGCTGACAGGCATTTCCAAGAGCTTTCCCGGCGTGCGTGCCCTGGACGGGGTCGACCTCACTGTCGGAAAGGGCGAAGTTGTTGCTTTGATTGGAGAAAATGGGGCCGGAAAATCGACGCTGATGAAGATCCTCAACGGGATCTACCAGCCCGATGCCGGGGAGATCGCACTGAACGGCGCGCCTGTCTCCTTTCCGGACCCTCATGCGGCGCTCGCCCACGGCGTCAGCATGGTCCATCAGGAACCGAAACTGTGCCTCGCCCTCAGTGTTACTGAAAACGTTTTAATTGGACATCTGCCGCGTGGCCGTTTCGGCGCCATCGACTGGAAACGGGCGCACGAGCGCACGCGAACGTTGCTGCGGCGGGTCGGTCTGGCGATGGAGCCGACCACCCCGGCGGAACGGCTGTCGATTGCCGAGCGCCAGTTGCTGCAGATCGCCAAGGCGCTGGCATCGGATTCGGCACTGATCGTGCTGGACGAGCCGACCGCCAGCCTGACGCCGGTCGAGGTCGAGCTGCTGTTCGGCATCGTGCGCGACCTGCAGGCGGCCGGGGTCAGCTTCATCTACATCTCCCACCATCTGGAAGAGATCCTGCGCATCGCGCAGCGGGTGTCGGTGCTGAAGGACGGCCGCAAGGTCGCCGACCGCCTCGTCAGCGAGACCGGCAAGGATGAAATGCTGTCGCTGATGGTGGGCCGCAGCCTGGGGGACCGCTTTCCGGCCAAGGACCGCCGGGCCGGCGCAGTCGCCCTGGAAGTGCGCGGCCTGAGCGGCCGGGGCTTCGCCGACATCTCCTTCCGTGTCCATCGCGGCGAGGTGGTCGGCGTCGCCGGCCTCGTCGGCGCCGGGCGGACCGAGCTGGCCCGCGCCATCTTCGGCGCCGATCCGCTCAAGGGCGGGTCTATCCTGGTGAACGGCCAGCCGGCGCGCATCCGCAACCCGGCCGACGCCATCGCGCTCGGCATCGCCTACATCGCCGAGGACCGGCGCGACGGGCTGTTCATGCCGCTGCCGGTGAAGGAGAACATCACCTGCGTCACGCCGGAGGCGGTCGCCAGCGCCGGGGTCATCCGGGAGTCCAGCCAGAGGCGCATCGCCCTCGACTACATAAAACGATTGAATATCCGTACGCCGTCGCCCGAACAGCAGATCCGCTTTCTCAGCGGCGGCAACCAGCAGAAGTGCATCCTGGCGCGCTGGATCATCAAGGGCGTGCAGACCATCATCTTCGACGAGCCGACGCGGGGCATCGACGTCGGCGCGAAGACCGAAATCTACCGCCTGATCGACCAGCTCGCCCGCGAGGGCAAGTCCGTCATCCTGATCTCGTCCGAACTTCCGGAAATCCTCGGCATGAGCGACCGCGTCCTCGTCATGGAGCGAGGACGGCTCAGCGGCGAGGTCGACGGACGCGACGCGACCGAGGAAAGCCTCCTGGCGCTCGCCCTTCCGGCCAACCCTTCTTCCCACGAGTTGCAGCCATGACCGAACCGTCCCAGCCGATGGCGGCACCCGCCACGGGCCCCGCCGCGCCGCAATCCGCACCCGCCGGCCGTTCCGTCAACTGGACCGGCTATCTCGTCCAATACAGCAACGTGCTGGCCCTGATCGTCATCCTGCTGGTGGCCTCGGCGCTGTCGCCCTACTTCTTCTCGACCCGCAACATCTTCAACGTCCTGCGCGGCGCCACCATGGTGGGCATCGTCGCGGTGGGCATGACCTATGTGATCCTGAACCGCGGCATCGACCTGTCGGTCGGTTCGCTGGTCGGCCTGTCGGCGGCGCTGACCGCGTCCTTCGCCGACCAGGGCATCCTGGCGGCGGCGGCGATCGGGCTGGCGTCGGGCCTGTTCCTGGGGCTGGTCAACGGCCTGATGATCACCGTGCTGCGCCTCCAGCCCTTCATCGCCACGCTGGGCATGATGATCTTCGCCCGCGGCCTCGTCTTCGTCTACACCGGCGGCAGCAACATCGCGGTCGAACAGCCGAGCGACGCCTTCACCCTGCTGGGCTCGGGCTATGTCGGGCCGGTGCCGGTGCCGGTCGTGGTGTTCATCGCCATCTGGGCGCTCGCCGCCTGGGTGCTGCGCTACACGGTGTTCGGCCGGTCGATCTACGCGGTCGGCGCCAACGAGGAGGCGGCCCGGCTGTCCGGCATCAACGCCGACCGCAACAAGGTGCTGGTCTACTGCATCAGCGGCGTGCTGGCCGCCTTCGCCGGCGTGGTGATGGCGAGCCGCCTGACCGTCGGCGAGCCCAATGGCGGCACCCTGTTCGAACTGGACGCCATCGCCGCGGTGCTGATCGGCGGCACGACCTTCGACGGCGGCGTCGGCAGCGTGCACGGCACCGTGCTGGGCATCCTGATCCTGGCCTTCCTGTCCAACGTGCTGAACCTGCTGAACATCTCCCCCTATTCGCAGATGCTGCTGAAGGGCGTGATCATCGTCCTGGCGGTCGTGGTCAGCGAGTGGCGCAAGCGCAAATAGCGGGTCGGCAGCCTGCCGCCCCTCCCCAACGAACCGGATAATAAAACGAGGAAACGCATCATGTCGAAGAAGGATATCTGGATGCCCGGCCGCCGCGAGCTGCTGAAGGTGGGCTCCGCCGGACTGGCCGCCGCAGCCGCCCTTCCCTTCGTCAACCGGACCGCCTGGGGCGAGACCGGGGTGGAGGGCAAGACCATCGGCTTCACCATGTCGTTCTCCAACACCGAGTGGATCAAGCAGATGCAGCGCGGCGTCGTCGACACCGCCGCGAAGTACGGCATGAAGACCGTCGTCTACGACGCCAACGACCAGCCCGCCAAGCAGGTGCGCGACATCGAGGACCTGCTGGTCCGCAACGTCGACATCATCATCATCTCCACCTACTACGCCGATGCGATCCGGCCGGCGGTGCAGGAGATCAACCGCGCCGGCATTCCCATCGTGGTGCTCAGCTCCCCCCTCCCGTCCGGGGTCGATTTCAACTGCCTGCTGTCGACCGACATGATCGGCACCGCCCGCAAGGCCGGGGAATACTACGTCAAGAAACTGAACGGCGAGGGCAGCGTCGTCCAGATCGAGGGCAAGCCGGGGTCGCTGATCAACCAGCAGCGCGGCAGCGGCTGGCGCGAGGTCATCGACAAGCATCCGGGCATCAAGGTGGTGTCGCATGTGGTCGCCAACTACGACCGCACCCAGGCCATCCGCGGCATGGAGGACGCCCTGCAGGCGAACCCGAAGATCGACGCCGTCTACAGCCACAACGACGACATGGCGCTGGGCGCGGTCCGTGCCGCCGCGGAATTCGGCCGCGAGAAGTCGATGTTCTTCACCGGCTTCGACGGGCTGACGCCGGAGGCGTTGGAGGCGATCCACAACGGCACCCTGGATGCCGTCTGGGAATATCTGCCGTTCGGCGTCGAGGGCGTCGAGGCGGCGGTGCGCATCCTCCAGAAGAAACCGATCCCGAAGACCATCGCGTTCGAATCGCCGATGATCACCAAGGAGAATGTGCTGGAGTGGTACGACCCGGAGACGCGCAAGCGCCGCGTCCTGCCGTCGCGCCTTTCGCTCTGACCGGATCCGCTCCGGCCGGCTTCGGCCGGCGGCTCCGCTTCCGGCGGTGCTGGCCGGCCCTGCCCGCCGCATCATCCACTGCACCGGAATTCCTGCCGTGACACCAAGCACTTCCAAGGTGGGAAGCATCGCCGATGCCGTCTCCCTGATCCCCGACGGGACGCGGCTGGCAATCGGCGGCTTCGCCATCTACCAGCATCCCATGGCCGTCGTCCGCGCGCTGATCCGCGCCGGCCGCCGCGACCTGACGGTCGTCGGCACGGTCAGCGGCAACGAGGTCGACCTGCTGGCCGGCGCCGGCTGCCTCAAGCGGGTGGAAACCTCCTATGTCGGGCTGGAGAAATACGGGCTGGCCCCCAATTTCCGCCGCGCCGTCGAAGAGGGGCGGATCGAGGTGGTCGACTACCCCGAGGTCCTCAGCTTCGACCGCTTCCGCGCCAGCCAGGAGAATCTCACCTTCTGGCCCTGCGATTACCTGGGCGGCACCGACGTGCTGGCCCGCAACCCCGACATCAGGATCTTCACCTGCCCGATCACCGGGCGAAGCCTGCAGGCAGTGCCGCCGGCCGACCCGGAGGTCGTCGTGCTGCATGCCATCGCCGCCGACGAGCGCGGCAACGTCATCCTGCCGCGGCGCCATCTGCTGCCGCAGGGGCTCGACGTCATCATGGCGCGCGGCTGCGACACCGTGATCGTCACGGTGGAGAAGATCGTGCCGCGCGCCCTGGTGCGCCGCCATGCCGAACAGGTCCAGATCCCCGCTTACAAGACGAAGCTGGTGGTCGAGGCCCCATGGGGCGCGCATCCCACCGCCGTCCTTGGACGCTACGCCACCGACGACGCCCATTTCCGGGACTATGTCGCCGCCTCGGCCAGTCCGGAGGGGTTCGCCGCCTATCTCGACCGCTATGTCCATGCCCCCGCCGACCATGCCGCCTATCTGGAGCGGATCGGCGCGGAGCGGCTGGGCACCCTGACGGAGCTCGACACGCTATGAGCGAATCGCACCACACCCCGTCGGCGGGCGCGCCGACACTGGCCGAGACAATCGCCGTCACCCTGGCCCGCTCCTTTTCCGACGGCGAAGTGGGATTCACCGGCCTTGTCACCGGCGGCGCCGCGGCGCTGTTCGGCACCTCCATCCCGCTGGCCGCCATGGCGCTGGCCCAGGCGATGCACGCGCCGAACCTGACCATCCTGCTCGCCGGCTGGTCGCACAATCCGGATTTGCAGTCGCTGTCGGTCATGCCGGATTCGGAATTCGACGCGGTCCTGCGCGACCTGCCCTGCGACGCCCAGATGATGACCTATCCGGGCCCCTGGTCGATCCGGCGCGGCGACATCGATTTCGGCTTCAGCTCCGGTGTCCAGGTCGATGTGGCGGGCAACATCAACAGCGTCTGCATCGGCGATCCGGCGAGGCCGAAGGTGCGG
Organism: Azospirillum melinis; assembly: GCF_013340935.1. Lineage (GTDB taxonomy): Bacteria > Pseudomonadota > Alphaproteobacteria > Azospirillales > Azospirillaceae > Azospirillum > Azospirillum melinis. The sequence goes on from NZ_WHOS01000041.1 coordinate 23,996, forward strand.
CTGGTCGGGCCGATCCTCCAGCCCGAGCACATGACCCTGTTCGGGCGCGAATATGTGATGATGCCTCACCACGCACGCCGCAACTTCGTGGAGCGGGTCGATTACGTATCCGGTGTCGGCTATCCGGGCGGTCTGGAGGGGCGCAGGCGCCTGGGGCTTCACCATGGCGGCCCGGAATGGGTGGTGACGCCGAAATGCATCTTCGATTTCGACAAGGAGAACGGCCGCATCCGTTTGAAATCGGTGCACAGCGAGGCCGACCGGCAGGACATCGCCGCTCACACCGGGTTCGACATCGACAGCGCGGGCGTGCCGCAGACGGCTGCGCCGACACCGGAGGAACTGGATTTGTTGCGGCGTCATGTGGATGCCAAGGGCGTGTTGCTTGGCAGGCACGGTTCCCGGCCCGCGGTGTGAGGGGCAGGTGTCGGCATCGTGTTCCGCATCGATGCCGCCGGGCGGGAAACCGTGGCACCGACCCGGCCGCCGGCGCGACCGTGCAGCGTCACCGCATCGGTCAGCTCATAGGACAACCGCAGGTCGGCCCGTCCATAGCAGGGATCGAACCGTTCGTAGAGCGACGGCGGTTGCCACGCGGTGCCGTAGCTGGAACGCAGGGTGGTTCCGGTTTCCTCGATCCGGTAGGGGTCGTGCCCCACAGGGAGGTGTAGGAGCTGCGGGGCGCAACAAACGGGCGTTGCCGAACGGACGCCACGACGCGAGGCCCCGCGCCTGGAGAACCGTTCAGCTGCGACATGCTTCAGGGAGGATCGATCTTCCCGGAATCCGGCCGCGGCAACGCCAATGGACGCGTCACCACGACGGGTTTCCGCACCTTCGACACACCCCGATCGAAGGCAGAGTGACGCTGTCGGAGGGGGCCAAATGGTCGTCCTCGACCGCGCTGGAGCTGTTCCGTCTGCTTCAGGAGGCGACGATGAACGCCGCCAGACATTCGGGGGCCGACCAGGTGAGGATCGAAATCCGGCCGACCGGCGGTGGGGCTGACGACCGACACCGGCGTCGAACTGGGCGGTGCTGGTGGAGAAAGCGTCGTAACCGTCCGGGCCTGAAAGCTGTGAGAAGGCGAGCGCCAGATCGCGAATGCTGCGGGCCATCGGGCCTGCGTGCCGGAAACGGTGCGGTGCCCGCGGCCAGATGCCCGTCATCGGGACGCACCCATGCGTTGCTTTGAGCGGCTGTCGCTCGCCATCAGCATGGCCTGATCCAGCCGGCCGTGCTTCCCGGCGTCCACGGCACAGGCCATGGCCCGGTAGAACTGGCTGCCGTCGAGCGCGAACAGCAGAAGATCGACGCCGGCGTTGAGCGCCTCGACGACCGCCCGGCACAGACCGTACTGATAGACCGGCGTCATGAGCATGTCGTCGGTGACGATCAGGCCGTCGAACCCCCAGTCCCGGCGGATCACCCCATCGATCAGCCGCCGCGAATGGGAAGCCGGCCGGTCGGGATCGACGGCCGCCACGATGGCATGGCCGACCATCAGAAGGGCCTGCGGATCGCCAGCCAGCACGCGGCGGAAGGGCAACCAGTCGGTCGCCTCGAGAACCTCGCGCGATTCGGCGATGACGGCGCGGAAATGGTGGGTGTCGCTTTGCGCCCGACCCAGCCCGGGGAAATGCTTCGCCGTCGGCCGGATGCCGCCGTCGGTGACTCCCCTGGCATAGGCCGCGGCGACCTCAGCCACCACGTCCGGATCGTCGGAAATCGCCCGCTCGGCGATGAGGCTGTGGAAATCCAGCGGATCGGGCGGACGGGCGCGGCGCAGGTCGAGGACCGGTGCGAGGTTGACGGTCACGCCGATGGATTGCAGGTCGCGCCCATGCGCCTGCCCGAGGGCGCGCGCGGCGGCGCGGCGCTCGTCGGAGGGCAGGCCGGCCAGCGCCGCGGGGGCCGGGCGATGCGGCAGCCAGGGCGACAGCCGGGACACGATGCCGCCCTCCTGGTCGGCTGCCACCACCAGCGGCGGCAGCCCGGCCCGCCGCCGGACCTCCTGCAAATGGCCGATCTCGTCCCGCAGCTCTTCGGCCGACCGTCCGGCCAGATTGTGCCGGGACACGAAAATTCCGCCGATCAGCCCGCGCGCCGCCAGCGCCTCGACCTCCCCGACCCGCCGGTAGCCGACGATGAAGTGCCGCCCCAGCCCGACCGCCAGCGGCTCCTGCATCGCCAGGACATGCGCCTTGCGGATCTGGAACACCGCCTCCGCCCCCACCGTGCAGAGCGGCACCGCCAGCCAGAGCAGTGCCAGCATCGGCCGCCGGCGAATGCCCGTCCGCCACAGGACGAGCAGGCCGCACAGCCCGGCCGCCGCGATCAGGGGCAACGACCAGCCCTTGACCGGGGTCAGGTAGGGATCATGGATGTTGGCACCGGCGAAAGCCAGCAGCAGGCCGCCAACCCACCAGGCAAATGCCCTCACGGCTCCTCTCCCTGCCAATCCACGCGCTGGGTGACGGCCATGACCGCCGACAGGACCAGGAACAGGGCGATCGTCCCCACCAGCAGGGAGTAGTTTTCCAGCCCGATCAGGAGGTGGAGGAAGGCGAACAGGCCCGCCAGCGCCGCCGCGAAGACCAGGGTCGGACCGGCGCGCCGGGTGACCGCCGCGGTGTAGGCCGTCGCCTGAACCAGGACAAGCGCTGCGCTGATCCAGTAGCCGGCGACATAGCCGAACGGTTCGGCGAAGGACACCAGCAGAAGGGAGAACAGAGTCATCGACAGCCCGAGCAGGCCATACTGGACGATGTGGATGCGCACGCTCGAAAGAAGCTCGAACAGCGCATAGACCGTGAAGGACAGCACGACGAAGAGACTGGCGTATTTCGAGGCACGGGTGATCATGCGGTAGGTGGGAACCGCCTCCAGCAGCTCGACGCCGACCGAGGGGAGATACTGGGCATCGGCGGAGTCCAGCAGCGCCGCGTCGGAGCGGAGCGGCGGCCTGGAATAGTCGGAAACGGTCCACCGCGCCTCGAAGCCGTCGGCGGTCACGGTCGGATCGGACGGCAGCACGGTGCCGACGAAGCTCGGCGTCGGCCATGGTGCCTTGATGGCTGCGGTCGCCTGCCGGCCGTCCAGGGTCTGATGGAAGGCCCCGGTGCCGCGCAGCGTCACCGTCGCCTGGAACTTCATCTCCACACTTGCCGCGGGGGCCGCCGCCATCGTCGGACGGGCGGCGAGTGCTGCGCCCCAGCAGTCCTCGGCGCGGGCGACCAGCTCCTGGCAACCGCGCCAGGGGATGGTCTCCCCGTTCCAGACCACGCGGTCCTCGGCCGTCATGCCGGCCAGCCCCGACAGCTGGAGCAGGAACACGCTGTCCTGCCAGGAGATGGAGCTGCCGCGCCCGACCAGCTTTTCCAGGCTGGACGCGGACGGGACCGCGAAGCTGCCGGTCATCTCCAGCGCCGCGGTATAGACGGTCGCGGAGAACAGGCCGCGCTTCTTGCGCTCGGGCGCCAGGGCCGCCTGCGTCGCCAGGGTCGCGGGCGCGATCTTCAGGTAACCGCGGGTCTTGCCGTCAGCGGCGAGATAGGGCACCGCCAGCACCGGCGTCCGCACGGTCTGTTCGGGACTCCAGCTCCGCGCCAGTTCCTCCTGCATCTCGGCCTGCCGGTCGGAGCGCTCGCCGATGATGCCGGAGACCGGCAGGCCGGCGATGAGGGTCACCGCCAGAAGCAGGACGATCTGCAGGAACTTCGCGGACCGGCGGTTGCGCCGCGCAGGCTGGGGATTGGCCAGCGGATTGAGAGTGGAAGCGGGCGGCACGGTCATTCGGACACTCCATGGGGGGATGGGAAACAGGCCCCCAGCGTGGCGTCCCGGCATGCCGCGGCGATGACGCGGTTGTGCAGCCGGGAAGGAATCTCCGTGCAGAACTTGTGCAGATTATCGGGTAGGCTTGCGCTGCCATGACCAAGATCCTGCTGATCGACGACGATCCCCACATCCGCGACATCGTCCGCTTCGCCCTGAACCGGGAGGGCTTCGCCGTGGTCGAGGCCGGGGATGGCGCCCAGGGGCTGGCACTGGCCCAGGCGGACTCCCCCGACCTGATCCTGCTCGACATCGGCATGCCGGAGATGGACGGCACCGAGGTCTGCCGGCGGCTGCGCCGGGAGAGCCGGATCCCCATCATCTTCCTGTCGTCGCGCGACGACGAGATCGACCGGATTCTCGGCCTCGAACTGGGGGGCGACGATTACGTCACCAAGCCCTTCTCGCCGCGCGAGCTGACGGCGCGGGTCAAGGCGGTGCTGCGGCGGACGGCCCCCCCGGAGCCGCCGGTTCCGGAGGGTCCGGCACCGGTTCTCCGCCACAACCGCCTGCGGCTGGACCTGGACGGCGTGCGCGCCTTCTGGGACGAGGTGGAGGTGGTGCTGACCGCCACCGAGTTCGGCCTGCTGCGCACCCTCGCCGACCGGCCGGGCAAGGTGTTCAGCCGCGACGCCCTGATGGACGGCGCCTATGCCACCGAACGCTATGTCGCCGACCGCACGGTGGACAGCCACATCCGCCGGGTCCGGGCCAAATTCCAGGCGGCCGGCGGCGCTCCGGTCGAAACCGTGCATGGGCTGGGCTACAAGCTGTCGGACTGCCGATGAAGTGGCCGTTCGGGAGGTCGCTGTCCGGACGGCGGCCGTCCATCGCGACCGTACTGCTGGTCATGACGGTGGCGGCGCTGGTCCTGCCGCTGAGCGGCCTGTGGATCCTTCGTCTCTATGAAAGCGCCCTGATCCGCCAGACCGAATCCGAATTGATCGCCCAGGCCGGGGTGGTCGCGGCCTTCTACCGCGACGCCTGGCGCCGGGCCGGCGGAAAGGCGGAGGAGCTCGGCCCCCCGGTCGATCCGGCCTGGACTCGCCCGCCGGGCTTCGACCCGCCCTGGACGCCGCGGTTCGCCAGCCTGGACCTTGCCGAAGATCCGATCCTTCCCCCCGCCCCCGATCCGGTCCCGGCCATGGCGAGCGACCCGTCCGCCGCCATTGCCGGATCGACGCTCGGCCCGATCCTGCGCGAGGCGCAGCGCATCACCCTGGCCGGCATGAGGGTCACGGATCGCCAGGGTGTGGTCGTCGCCAGCACCGGCGAGGAGATGGGCCTGTCCCTGGAACGGCAGGACGAGGTCCGCCGCGCCCTGGCCGGCGAGGCCGCCAGCGTCCTGCGCGAACGCACGAGCCATGACCGCCCCGGCCAGGAGAGAATCGGCTACCGGTCCGGTTCGGACAGCCCGGCCGTGCCGGACCGCAGCCGGTCGGTGCGGGTCTTCACCGCCCAGCCCGTGCTCGACGACGGGCGCGTTGTCGGCGTGGTGGTGGTGTCGCGCACGCCGCGCAGCATCGCCGATACCCTCTATGGAAAGCGCTGGCACCTCGCCGGGCTGGCGGTGCTGCTGCTGGTGTCGGTGGGCGTGCTGGCGCGGCTGGGGACGGTCGCCATCGCCCGCCCGCTGCGCGCGGTCACCGGGCTGGCGAAGCGCACAGCAGACGGCGAGAGGGGCGTGATGGTCCCGCTACCGCGCCCGGTGGTGCGCGAGGTCGCCGAGCTGTCGGACGCGCTGACCCGGATGGCGAGGACGCTGGAGGAGCGGGCCGACTATATCCGCGACTTCGCCGCCCATGTCTCGCACGAGTTCAAGACGCCGCTGACCACCATCCGCGGCACCGTTGAGCTGCTGCGCGACCACATCGACAGCATGCCTCCCGAAGACCGGGACCGCTTCCTCGCCAACATGGATGCCGAGGCCGGACGGCTGTCCCGCCTCGTCCGCCGCCTGCTGGAATTGGCCCGTGCCGACGTGATGACAGTGACCGACGCCGCCGTGACCGACGCCGTGCCGGTCGCCGCCCGTCTGGCCGAGCGTCATGGCGCAGATGCGTCGCTGCCGGCCTCGCTGCCGGTCGCCATGGGGCGGGACTCCCTGGAAAGCGTCCTGGCGAACCTGATCGAAAATGCGAGACACCACGCCGGCGCGGACGCGCGGGTGACCGTCACCCTGCGGGCCGAGGGCGGGCGGGCGATCCTGCGGGTCGCCGACGACGGGCCGGGCATTTCGCCCGCGAATGCCGACCGGGTCTTCGTCCCCTTCTTCACCACCGCGCGCGACCGCAGCGGCACCGGCCTCGGCCTCACCATCGCGCGGGGGCTGGTGGAGGCCCATGGCGGAAGCATCGCCCTGCTGCCGTCGGAACGCGGCGCCCTGTTCGAGGTCGTCCTGCGCCGGGTCCTACCACTCAGGTAAAAATTCCGCCGGGCACCACAGAGCGTTATGGTGGCCCCGCCCTGGTGGCGTCCGCACCCGGGAGTTGGCCCCAAGCCGAGGAAAGATATGCAGCCTATAATTGAGATTCGTGGGTTGACGAAGACCTACGCATCCGGCTTCCAGGCGCTGAAAGGAGTCGATCTCGACATCCGCCGCGGCGAGATCCTGGCACTGCTCGGTCCGAACGGTGCCGGCAAGACGACGCTGATCAGCATCGTCTGCGGCATCGTCCGGGCGACATCGGGCAGCGTGACGGTGGACGGCCACGACATCCGGCGCGACTGGCGCGCCGCGCGGTCCCTGATCGGTCTGGTTCCCCAGGAGCTGACGACCGAGGCGTTCGAGAGCGTCTGGGCGACCGTCAGCTTCAGCCGGGGCCTGTTCGGCAAGCCGCCCAACCCCGCGGTGATCGAGAGGATCCTGAAGGACCTGTCCCTGTGGGACAAGAAGGACACCAAGGTCATGGCGCTGTCCGGCGGCATGAAGCGGCGCGTGCTGATCGCGAAGGCGCTGTCGCACGAGCCGCGCATCCTGTTCCTGGACGAGCCGACCGCCGGTGTGGATGTGGAGCTTCGCCGCGGCATGTGGGAGATGATCGGGCGCCTGCGCGACAGCGGCGTCACCATCATCCTGACCACCCACTATATCGAGGAGGCGGAGGAGATGGCCAACAGCATCGGTGTGATCTCCGGCGGCCGGATCGTCCTGGTGGAGGAGAAGGCCGCGTTGATGCAGAAGCTGGGGAAGCGGCAGCTGACCCTGCAATTGCAGGCCCCCTTGAGCGCCATTCCGCCCGAACTCGCCGACTATCCCCTGACCCTGTCGGAGGGAGGGCGTGAACTGGTCTACAGGTTCGACACGCAACAGGAGCGTACCGGCATCGCCGGGCTTCTCCGCAAGCTGGGCGACCACGGCATCACCTACACGAACCTGCGCACCGAAGAGAGCTCCCTGGAGGAGATCTTCGTCAATCTGGTGAGGGAGCGGGCATGAACCTTCATGCGATCAGGGCCATCTATCTCTTCGAACTGGCCCGCACCTGGCGCACGCTGGCGCAGAGCATCGCCGGCCCGGTGATCTCCACCTCGCTGTATTTCGTCGTCTTCGGGGCGGCGATCGGCGGGCGTTTCACATCGATCGAGGGCGTCAGCTACGGCGCGTTCCTCGTCCCCGGCCTCGTCATGATGTCGGTCCTGACGGAGAGCGTGTCGAACGCGTCCTTCGGCATCTACATGCCACGCTATTCCGGCACGATCTACGAGCTGCTGTCGGCCCCCGTCTCCGCCTTCGAGACGGTGATCGGCTATGTCGGCGCGGCGGCGACCAAGTCTCTCATCCTTGGAACGCTGATCCTGCTGACGGCACGGCTGTTCGTGGATTTTTCCATCGCGCACCCGGTCTGGATGGTCGCCTTCCTCGTGCTGACGTCGGTGACCTTCAGCCTGCTCGGTTTCATTCTGGGCATCTGGGCCGACGGCTGGCAAAAGCTGCAGATCGTGCCGATGCTGATCGTGACACCGCTCGCTTTCCTGGGCGGGAGCTTCTATTCGATCAAAATGCTGCCGCCGTTCTGGCAGACGGTCACCCTGTTCAATCCGGTCGTCTATCTGGTCAGCGGCTTCCGCTGGAGCTTCTATGGCGCCGCCGACATGCCCGTCGCATTGAGCCTCGGCATGACCGCCCTGTTGCTGGCGATCTGTCTTGCCGTCGTATGGTGGATTTTCCGCACGGGCTACAAGCTGAAGAACTGACCGGCCACCGGCTCTGCCTCAAGCAGGCAAAGAGAAGGCCCCGGCGGGAGAACCGCTCGGGGCCGAGGCCGTGGGGCGAAGTCGGTGAGGAATGAGACGTAACCCGCTGTTCAGCGCTGTCGGACGAAGGCGCCCTGGCTGGCGGAGTTGCCGATGCCGGCGGCGAGGTTCTGCACGTTTGCGAGGTTCGGGGCGGCGAACGGCGTCCGGCCGCCGGAGCGCTGGAGCACCGTCACGCCCTGCATCGCCGAGTTGCCGATGCCCGCCGCGGTGTTCGACAGGTTGGCGGCCGAGCCGCCGGGGAACAGCCCGCCGCTGCGCTGGCCGACCAGCACGCCCTGGCTGGCGGTGTTGCCGATACCGGCGGCGAGGTTCGAGACGTTCGCCGTGTTCGGACCGCCGAACAGCCCGCCGCTGCGCTGCATCGTCGTGACGCTCTGGGTGGCGCCATTGCCGATGCCGGCCGCGGTGTTCGACAGGTTGGACACATTCTGCGCCATGGCGGGGGCGGCGAGCAGGGCCAGGGTGGCGAAGCCGGCGAGCAGGGAGGTGCGGATCATGGTGTGGTCTCCTGGGTGGGGCCGGTGCGGTGCATCCGGCGGGTTGTCTCGATGACATGACCCTAGCCGACCCCGCCCGCCGCCGATGTGAGCCGGACCACAACCGGCCGCATCTTTCACCACGCTCCAGAACTCAGCACCGGCGCCTTGCCCCGTCTTCCAGCTCCTCCTGAATGGCGTGTGCCAAATCCTCGATCCGGTAGGGTTTGGACAGAACCCGGACGGACTTCGTCGCCGCCAAATCCTCGCTGTAACCGGTGGTCAGCAGGATGCCGAGATCCGGCCAGCGTTGCCGGGCCTCCTGTGCCAGAGCGGCGCCGTTGATCGAACCGGGCATGACGACATCGCTGAACAGGAGGTCGACCGCCTCCTCTTCCAGCCGGCGCAGCGCCTCTTCGCCGCTCGCCGCGCGGGTCACCCGGTAGCCGAGATCCTCCAGGGCCGCCGTCACCACGGGCGCCACCACCGGATCGTCCTCGACCAGCAGAACGTGGATGTCGGCGATGGGCGGCAACACCGGCGGCGCAGCCGGCGTCTCCGAGACCGCCGTCGTTTCGGCGCGGGGCAGCAGCAGGGACACGACGGTGCCCTTCCCCTCGACGCTCTCCACGGTCGCGGTGCCGCCGGACTGCCGGCAGAAGCCATAGACCTGTGACAAACCCAGCCCGGTGCCCTTGCCCACCGCCTTCGTCGTGAAGAAAGGTTCGAACACCCGGCCGAGAGCTTCGGGTGCGATGCCGTGGCCGCTGTCGCGCACCCAGACCTTCAGGAACTGTCCCGACAGACCGTCGACGCCGTCCAGTTCGACATTTTCCGCCCCGAGCATCACCGCCCCATCCGCTTTTATAGCGTCACGGGCGTTGGTGGTGAGGTTCAGCACCGCCAGGTCGAACTGCACCGGGTCGGCCATCACTGGCCACAGTTCGCCCTGAAGCGCGAACTCCAGCCCGATGTCGGCGCGCAGGGCCCGGTCGAGAAAAAGGCGCAGGCCGAGCAGACGGTCCCGCACATCGAATGCCTCCGGCTGCAGGCTCTGGCGACGGGAAAACGTCATCAACTGCCGGATCAGACTGGCACCGCGGTCCACTGCCTGACGTCCGGCGTCGAGGATGGGTTCCACCTCCGGAGCATGGCCGACACGCCGGCCCACCAGCTGGAGGCAGCTGGACATCGCCTGGAGCAGATTGTTGAAGTCGTGCGCCATGCCGCCGGTCAACTGCCCAACCGCTTCCATCTTCTGCGACTGGCGCAGTTGCTCTTCGGTCTTTCTGAGCGTCGCCGCGCGCTCCTTCTCGTCGGTCACGTCGCGGGCCACACCGAACATCAGGCCGTCCGCCTGGGTGGCGGTCCAAGCGAAGTCGCGATATTGCCCGTCCCGTGTGCGGAAGCGGTTCTCGAACCGCATCGTGCTGCCGCCACCGGCCAGCTTCCGCACCTCCCTGCGCGTCTTGTCACGGTCGTCCGGATGCTCCATCCACTCCGACGTGCGGCCGAGCAGCTCTGCCTCCGTCCAACCCAGGATTTCCGTCCAGGCCGGGCTGACGCTGAGCCAGCGGCCCTCCCGGTCGGCGACGAGAAAGGGATCGCGGGAAAGTCGCCAGAAGCGGTCGCGTTCCCGGGTGCGCTCCTCGACGCGGCGCTCCAGCGCCTCGTTGGCATGGCGCAGCCGCTCGGCCGTCTCCCGGCGCAACTCCGCCAAGCGCAGCGCGCCGTCCACCCGGGCCAGCAGCTCGCGTGCACTGAACGGCTTGACCAGATAATCATCGGCTCCGGCCCGCAGCCCTTCGATCGAGGATTCCTCTCCGGCGCGGGCCGAGAGCAGGATGATCGGCAAATCCTTGGTTTCAGGATGCCCGCGCAGTGCAGCGATCACGCCGAAGCCGTCCAGGCGCGGCATCATGACGTCGGACAGCACCAGATTCGGAGGTGCCGCCTTTGCCGCCTCGACGGCGGCAGCCCCGTCGCCAACCGCCTCGACCCGGTAGCCGGCGGCGGTCAGCAGCCGCTCGACATAGCTCCGCATGTCGGCATTGTCATCCGCCAGCAGAATGGTCGCGTTTCGCACCCCTTCGGGTGCCAGTCCGCCGGAAGTGCCTTCGACCAGCGCGGGAGCGGCCTGCCCTCCCTGTTCCTGGGGCAACCACTGCAGAGCCTCGGCGACGAAAGCGTCGGCACGGGTCGCCGTGGAGACCGGTGCCGGGCCCGCCGAACGCTCTGTCGCGGGAACATGCGCAGTGCCGAAGGGAAACGTGACGGTGAAGGTGGAGCCTCGGCCGACCTCGCTGTCGAGAGCGACGGCGCCGTCATGAAGCTGGGTCAAGTCCTTCACCAGGGCCAAACCGATCCCGGTGCCCTCATGGGTGCGCCCGCCCTGCCCTTCGATGCGGTGGAAGCGGTCGAACACCCGGGGCTGTTCCTCGGTCGGGATGCCGATGCCCGTGTCGCGCACGCTCAGCGCTGCGTTCTTGCCGGATACCCGGACCGACACCGTGACGCTGCCGCTCAGGGTGAACTTGAAAGCGTTGGATATGAGGTTGAGGACGATCTTCTCCCACAGATCGCGGTCGACCCAGACCGGCTCCGGCAGAGGCGGGCAATCGATGCGGTAGTCCAGCCCGGCCCGGTCCATGGCCGAGCGGAAGCTGCTGGCCAGTTCGGCGGTGAAAGCCGCCAGATCGACCGGCTCGAAGCGGGCTTTCATCCGGCCGGCCTCGATGCGCGAGACGTCGAGCAGGGCGTTGACCAGACGCAACAGACGCTGTCCGTTGCGGTAGACCAGCTCCAGCGCGTCACGTTCGACCGGAACGGCCATCCGGTCCTCCGCCGGGAAGCGCTGAAGCATGTCCTCCACCGGGCCTAGCATCAGGGTCAGCGGCGTGCGGAATTCGTGGCTGGCGTTGGAAAAGAAGGCCGTCTTGGCGCGGTCGAGTTCCGCCAGGATCTCGGCGCGGCGGCGCTCCTCCTCATAGGCCTCGGCGTTGGTGATCGCGGTGGCGATGTGGCCGGCGGCACGTTCGAACAGGGTGACATAGGCCGTGTCGATGCGCCGGCGCGGGCTGATCCCGGTGACCAGAAAGCCGTGCGGGGCGTCGGCGCGGGCGCTGAGGATCGGCACGACGAGCGACTGTTCGACCACCTCCGGCCAGGGCTTGCCCGGCAACCGGCCGGCATACCGGAGCGCCAATCCCTCGACCGTCACCGGCGCCCCCGTCGCCAGGACTTCGGCGAACGGCCAGGGTGTGGGGTTGCCGTCCGGCGAAATTCGGTCCGGTGCCAGATCGGCGCTGGGGGGCAGTCCCTCACGAGCGACAAGCCACAACGCTCCGCTGGAGGGGTCCCGCAGATAGGCGAGCACGAAAGGCGCTTCCTCCGGCAAGGTGGCCAGGCACCGGACGGCGGCCTCGCAGGCCTCGGATGCCGACCGAACCTGCGACGTGGCTTCCGACACCACGCGCAGCAGGCGCTCGCGCCGCTCCGCCAGCACCCGCTGGGTGGTTTCCGTCACGGCGGTGAAGATGCCTTCGACCTCGCCGTCCTCACCGCTCACCGGACTGTAGCTGTAGTAGAAATAGCATTCCTCGACATAACCGAAGCGGTTCAGAGGCAGCAGCTGGTCTTCCGACCAGGTTGCCTCGCCGGTGGTCATGACATGGTCGAACATCGGGCCGATGATGTCCCAAATCTCCGCCCACACCTCCCAACCGGGCCGCCCGAGCGCCCAGGGATGCTTGTTTCCTGGTACCGGGCTCCAGGCATCGTTGTAGATCAGCGCCCGCGTCGGCCCCCAATAGAGCACGATGGGAAAGCGCGAGCCGAGACAGATGCCGACGGCCGAACGCAGGGCGGGAGACCATGCCTCAACCGGGCCGAACGGCGTTTCCGCCCAATCCTTGGCACGCATCAGGGCGGCCATGTCGCCGGGTCCGTTCAGAAAGGCGCGGCTGGTGTCTGCGGTCACGGAGTCCCCAAGCGATCGCTGTTGATGGAAAGCGGTACAAGGGCCGCCTCGGCAGGAACGGCGTCACACATAGTAGGCTTACACCGCAGAGCCCCGACCCACGGGGGTGGGACTCTGCGGCACGGCGCATTCGTCCCGCCCCAGCAAGCGCAACGCGGCGCGGACCACTTCGCTGGCGCTGCCGCAGCGGCCGGTGGCGACGCGTCCGACGACAAAGCGCTCCAACTCTGGAGTGAGCGAGACATTCATGGTTTTACGAAATGGCATGGTCCCATCGAAAACTGCTCGCAACCGCATGTCAAGGTTTGACATAGATTACAGAAGCAAAATCTATGAATTTAACCCTATGCTGATCGAATAAACTTAGTCTATGCCCTGCATCCGGCGCAAATTCGACAAAAAATTCCTCTGCAATAACATAGGATAATGGGAAGCCAGAAAAATCATCCACCAAGCATCGTCACATTCCCGAGCCATTCTTGTCATTCAGGCCGAACCTCATCGAATTGCCAAGCTTCAGATTGAATTCCGTATTCTTTGGTCCGGTTGCGGGCACGTCCTTGGCCGCGGAATCACCGCGCTCTACGCCCATTCCTGGTCAACCCGCGCCCGCCACCTTCCATGCCGCCAACCAGTTGACGGTGCCGAGCCCAACATTCCGCTTTGTCCAGCAAGGGGCCTGTGGGAAAAAGTGGAATGTCAACGAAGCTGGACTTCCGCCGTCTCCGCTACTTCGTCGCCGTCTGCGAACTCGGCAGCTTTTCAAAAGCCAGCGAGTTTCTGAACGTGGCGCAATCGGCGCTGAGCCAGCATGTGGCTGTGCTGGAAGAGGATCTGGGCGTTCAGCTGCTTGTCCGGCAACCGCGCGGCGTTAACAGGACCGAGGCGGGTGACCGCCTGTTCGCCCATGCCAGAGGCGTGCTGCACGCGCTGGAACAGGCCGAACTGGACGTGCTGTCGCTGTCCCGGGCGGTGATCGGGCCGGTGATGGTCGGCTTCAACTACACGGCGATGGAGGCCATCGGCCTGCCTTTCATCCGGCGCGTCGCCTCCACCCTGACCGAGGTGAAGCTGCGCGTGATCGAAGCGCACAGCGAGATCATGCACCAGTGGATGCTGTCCGGTCAGGCCGACATCGCCCTGACACTGGTGCCGCCCAACGACGACCGGCTGGAGGGCGTGCCGCTGCTGGACGAGGAGCTCGTCTGCCTCGGCACCCGCGCGATGATCGGCGACGGCGGCCCCATCGATCTGGCCGACGTGCTGCGCCTGCCGCTGATCATGCCCGGCCGCACCGCCGTTCTCCAGGCGCTCGCCAGCGACGCCGAGGTGCGCAACGCCATCGCCGCGAAGGTCTATCTGGAGATCGAATCCGCCATTCCCCTGAAGCGGGCGGTCAGCGCCGGGCTGGGGGTGACGGTCCAATCGGCGGCCCTGGCGGGCGACGAGATCGCCCGCGGCGAACTGGTGGCGCGGCCGGTGGTGAACCCGTCGATGGGCCGCACCCTGTATCTGGTGTCCTCGCGGATGAAGACCGCGTCCCGCGCCGTGGTCGAAGCGCGGCGGCTGATGATCGACGTGGTGCGCGAGGCCCATCGCAGCGGCCGCTGGCCCGGCCGGCTGCGGGAGAGCTATCTCGAAACCAGATAGCTCGGTTCTTGTCTTTATATTTTACGACGCTGCCTCCCCCGTGCTGTTCTGCTTTGCAGACGAACAATCCGAAGGCCCGCAGTTGAACGGGCTTCGCTTCCGGCCCCGTTTCCCACCCGCCGGAACGCTGCAACGAACCACCACCGGGAGGTGCAGGACATGACGCCCACCAAGACGTCCAGCCATTTGAAGACCATGCTGTCGCTGGCCGCCGCGACCTCGGCCCTGGCGCTGACGGCGCTGCCGATGGAGGCGGAGGCCGCCACGCGGATGCGGTGCAGCCACCAGCTTCCGCCGTCCCACCACATCTCCAAGGTCATCGAACGCTGGGCGGCGGAGGTGAAGACGCTGTCGGACGGCAATCTCGACGTCCAGGTCTTCGGAGCCGACAGCCTGATCAAGGCCAACGACAACATCCTGGCGGTGGCCAAGGGCGACATCGAATGCGCCTTCTCGCTGAACTTCCAGTGGGGCAAGACGCTGCCGCTGATGAACGTCACCGTCGGCCCCTACACCATGTCGTCGATCGACGCATGGCGGAAATGGCCGACCTCCGAAGCGGCGGCCTTCCTCGAGGAGCGGCTGCTGAAGAAGGGCGTCAGGAATGTGGTCTGGATGTTCCAGACCAACACCAGCGTCTTCACCTCCAAAGGCAAGCCGCTGCTGACGCCGGCGGACTTCCGGGGCCAGAAGATGCGCGGCATCGGGCCGGCCTTCGACCGCGGGCTGAAGGCGATGGGCGCCACGCCGGTCGCCATTCCCGGAAGCGAGGTCTATCAGGCCCTGGCGACCGGCGTCATCGATTCCGCAATCACCGATGTCGCCGCCGCCTGGTCGCGCAAATATTACGAGGTGCAGGACCATATGACGGTGGTGCCGGTCCTGGCCGCCTATCTGCACGGCTACGTCAATCCCCGCTGGTACGACACGCTGACCGACAAGGACAAGGCCGCGCTGAAGAAGGCGGGCGAGGATGCCGCCGGCTGGGCGCTGGAAGCCTCGCAGGAGGCCGCCGCCAGCGCACCGGCGGAGCTGGAATCGAAGGGCGTCAAGGTCCACATCGCGACGGCGGAGGAGAATGCCGCCTTCAAGGCCGCCATGGCTCCCGCCTTTGCCGAGGGCTTCGCCGACGAGACGGGTGCGGACGGCCGCAAGCTGCTCGAACTCGTCCAGAAGCTTCAGTAACGGAGGGGACAGGCCATGAGCAGCATGTCCAGTCCGGATGCCGTCGCCCCGGCTGACGGCAAGGCGTCCTCCCCCGGCGCCCTGCGCCTGCTGGCGGGCGCCGCCTCGGTCCTCTCCCGCATCGGCGGCGCGCTGAGCGTCCTGCTGATCGCCATCGTGCTCGTCCTGACCACGGCCGGCGTCGTCGCCCGCTATCTCGCCGGCCACCCGCTGGAGGGTGTGGACGAGGCCTGCGGCTATCTGGTCGTCGCCATGGTGATGGCCGGCGCCGCCGAGGCGCTGCGCACCGGCCACCATATCCGCATCGACCTGATCATGGGCTTCGTCGGTCCGCGCGGCCGGCGCTGGCTGGATGCCTGGGCGAACCTCGCGGTGCTGGTCTTCGCCGGCCTGCTGGTCCGCACCGGCTGGCACAGCGCCGCCTTCTCCTATGACTTCGACGCCTTCTCCTCGGGCCAGCTGGAGCTGCCGCTGTGGGTCCCGCAGGCCACGCTTCCCGCCGGCGCCGCCCTGTTGGGGATCGTCGCCTTCGCCAAGCTGGTCTCCGCCCTGGCGGGCGTCGAAACCGACGAGCGGACGGGGGGCCACTGAGATGACGTTCCTGATCCTGGGCCTGCTGCTGCTGCTGCTGTTCAGCGGCATGCCGATCTTCGCGGCCCTCGCCCTCACCTCGCTCGGCGTGCTGGCCCTGTTCGAAGGCAGCGTCGACAGCATGGCCGACGCGGTGTTCGCCAGCCTGAACAACCCGCTGCTCGCCACCATCCCGATGTTCGCCTTCATGGCCCACGTCATGATCAAGGCCAAGGTGGTCGACGACCTCTATGAGATGTCGAACACGCTGGTCGGGCACATCAAGGGTGGGCTCAGCTTTGCCACCATCCTGTCCTGCACCATCTTCTCGACCATCTCCGGGTCCTCGGTGGCGACCGCGCTGACCATCGGATCGATCTCCATCCCGCAGATGAAGCGTTACGGCTACCGCCAGCGCGACACCTACGGGCTGATCGCGGCGGGCGGCACCCTGGGCATCCTCATCCCGCCGTCGGGGCCGATGATCCTCTACGCCATCGTCACCGACGCCTCGATCGGCGCCCTGTTCCTGGCCGGCATCATTCCGGGGCTGCTGATGGCGGTGGTCTTCGCCGGCTACAGCTGGCTGCGGGCGAGGGGGCAGGACAGCGTGCAGTCGCAGCCCTGGCCCGGCTTCGGCACCATCGCCGCCGCCTTCCGCAAGTCGATTTGGGCGGTAATGATGCCGCCGCTGATCCTGGGCGGCATCTATCTCGGCGTCTTCACCGCCGGTGAAGCGGCGGCGGTCGGTGCGGTCTATGCGCTGGCGGTGGCGTTGCTGGTCTACCGCAACATCTCCTTCGCCGACCTGCTGGACTGTGGCGTACAGACGATGCGGACCAGCGTCATGCTGTTCATGATCATCGCCGCCGCCGGCATGTTCGGCCACGCCATCACCATCATCCGCCTGCCGGCCCAGATCATGGAAACCGTGGCGACGCTGGGCCTGTCGCAGAGCGGCTTCATCCTGGCGGTGATGGTCGCGATCTTCATCCTGGGCATGTTCCTGGAGACCATCGCCATCATCCTGATCACCACGCCGATCATTCTGCCGGTGATGACGGCGCTGGGCATCAATCCGATCTGGTACGGCGTGATGCTGATGATCAACCTGGAACTGGCGCTGATCACCCCGCCGGTCGGCATGAACCTGTTCGTCATCAAGGGCATCACCAGCTCCTCCCTGGCCGAGGTGACGCGCGGCGCCCTGCCGTATGTGCTGCTGATGATGGCCGGGCTGTTCGTGATCTGGCTGTTCCCGCAGCTGTCGCTGTGGCTGCCGCAGGCCGCCGGCTTCGGGACCTGACAGCCCTTTAATCTCTGACGCTTTTTTCCTTCTGTTTTTTCCTTCTGATTCCCACCGGGTGCGCGCGTCCTCGCGCACCCGAACGAGGACCCTTTGCCATGACGAAAGACCCCGTGACCATCGTCGAGGTCGGCCTGCGCGACGGGCTCCAGATCCTCGACCGCGTGATGCCCACCGCCGACAAGCTGCGCTGGCTGGAGGCCGAGCGCCGCGCCGGCGTCCACCGCTTCGAAGCCGCCTCCTTCGTGCCGCCCAGGCTGCTGCCCCAGATGGCCGACGCGGCGGAGGTTGTGGCCGGTGCCCGCGCACTGCCCGGCGTCATCGTCCACACGCTGGCCCCCAACCTGAAGGGCGCCACGGCCGCGCTCGCCGCCGGCTCCGACGTCATCGTCCTGCCGCTGTCGGCCAGCGAGGCGCACAGCCGCGCCAACATCCGCAAGACCCGCGAGGAGTCGGTGGAGGAGTTGGCCCGCGTCTGCCGCGCCCGTGATGAAGGCGGCTACAAGACCCGCATCGACGCCGGCATCTCCACCGCCTTCGGCTGTACCATCCAGGGCAAGGTGCCGGAGGACGAGGTGGTCCGTCTCGCCGAGGCCTGCCTGGAGGCCGGGGCCGACCGCGTGGCGCTCGCCGATACCGTCGGCTACGCCGACCCGGCCCAGGTCCGCCGCCTCTACAAGCGGGTGAAGGACATCGCCGGCGACCGGTTGCAGAGCGCCCATTTCCACGACACCCGCGGTCTCGGCCTTGCCAACTGCCTTGCCGTGCTGGACATCGGCATCCGCGAATTCGACGCCTCGCTCGGCGGACTGGGCGGCTGCCCCCATGCCCCCGGCGCCAGCGGCAATGTCGCCACCGAGGATCTGGCTTTCATGCTGGAGGCGATGGGCTTCGACACCGGCATCGACCTGGACACCCTGATCGAGGCGCAACGCCTGCTCGCCACCCTGCTTCCCGGCCAGACGCTGCACGGCAAGATCGCCGCCGCCGGCCTGCCGAAGCATTTCCACCGGAGCACCGTCCATGCCTGACGCCAACAACCTTGCCGCCGCCCTCCCGCTGGCCGGCATCCGGGTCGTCGAATTCTCCCACATGGTGATGGGGCCGACCTGCGGCATGATCCTGGGCGATCTCGGCGCCGACGTCATCAAGGTGGAGCCGGTGACAGGCGACAAGACCCGCGCCCTGCCGGGCGCCGCCGCCGGCTTCTTCCGCACCTTCAACCGCAACAAGCAGTCGCTGGCCGTCGACCTGAACAGCCCGGACGGTCTGGCCGCCGTCCACAGGCTGGTCGACACCGCCGACGTGGTGCTGGAAAATTTCCGTCCCGGACTGATGGCGAAATACGGCCTCGACTATGCCAGCCTGAAAGCGCGCAACCCGCGCATCATCAACCTGTCCCTGAAAGGCTTTCTGCCCGGCCCTTATGAAAAGCGCACGGCGCTGGACGAGGTGGTGCAGATGATGGCCGGGCTCGCCTACATGACGGGTCCCACCGGCCGGCCGCTGCGCGCCGGCAGCTCGGTGAACGACATCATGGGCGGCATGTTCGGGGTGATCGGCATCCTTGCGGCGCTCCGCACCCGCGAGGCCACCGGCCATGGCCAGGATATCCAGTCCGGCCTCTACGAGACCTGCGTCCTGCTGTCGGCCCAGCACATGCAGCAATTCGCCGTGACCGGCGAGGCCCCGCCGCCCTTCCCCGAACGCATCGCCGCCTTCAGCATCTACGACACCTTCGAGGTGAAGGACGGCGAGCAGATCTTCCTCGGCGCGGTCAGCGACGTGCAGTGGCGGACCTTCTGCACCGCCTTCGGCTTCGACGACTTGGCCGCCGACCCCAGGCTGGACGGCAACACCAAGCGCTGTCAGGCCCGCGACTGGATGCTGCCGGAGATCCGCCGCCGTCTCGCCGCCTACAGCAAGGCCGAGATTGCCGAACTGTTCGAGCGCAACGGCCTGCCCTATGCCCCGATCAACCGGCCGGAGGAGCTGTTCGACGATCCGCACCTGAACCAGAGCGGCGGGCTTGCCGCCATCACCACCGAAACCGGCGGGGAGACCCGCGTCCCGCTTCTGCCGCTGACGCTGGACGGCCGACGGCTGGGTCCGCGCATGGCGCTGCCCCCGGTGGGTGCCCAGAGCGCGGCGCTGCTGGCCGAACTGGGCTACGGTCGGACCGACATCGACCGCCTGCTCGCCGCCGGGGTGATTGCCGATCCGGCAGCGGAGACAGAGGCCGAACGGCTCGTCTCCTGACCGGCGCCATCATCCGGCAGGGCCAAAAAGGACAAGACCGAATGACCACCGAGAGCGCAACCGAAGCGACCTTCGAAACCGGGGCCTTCGAAACCGGGGAGGCCCTGCTCGCCCGCCATCCCGGTGCCATCATCCAGCCCGTCAAGGGAGTATGGCCGCGCATCGCCGCCGACGCCTACATCGCCCCCGGCGCGGTGGTGGTCGGCGACGTCACCATCGGGGCGGGGGCCAGCGTCTGGTACGGCTGCGTGCTGCGCGGCGACGACCACAGCATCACGGTGGGGCCGCGCACCAACATCCAGGACGGCACCATCATCCACGTCATGCTGAACGAGTATCCGACCATCATCGGCGCCGACGTGGTGATCGGCCATGGCGTGCGGATGCATGGCTGTACGCTGGCGGACGGCTGTCTGGTCGGCATCGGCGCAATCGTGCTGGACGGGGCGGTCGTGGAAAGCGGCGCCATGCTGGCGGCCGGCGCCGTGCTGACCCCGCGCAAGCGCATCCCCGGCCGCCAGCTTTGGGCGGGCAGCCCGGCCAGACATCTGCGCGACGTCACCGACGCCGAGGTGGAGTTCATCGCCTTCGACGTGCGCCACTATGCCGGCCTGGCGCGGGCAGCATCGGGACGTGGGTGATCCCTGGGGAAGAAGAGCGGCATCAGGGACGGGGTTACAGTTTACCCTTCACGACGAAGCGCGGGTCGTAGCACAAGCGAGCATGTTGGCGAACTTCCGGCCGAAGCGCAGACCCACTCCCGAATCGTCCTCTAGCTGATCTCAATGCCGCGCGCCGCCGGACTCAGGATGTTGCTTATGTCCGCGCACATGCGACGAGACTTCCGCCAATCCGGCAGCATTGCGGAAACTGGTGCAGACGGCTCAAACGGGTGCGCCTTCCCGGCTTTGGCCGAGCGCTCGCCGCGATAACCGACATCGCCGATAGCCGGTCCTTGGAATCCGCCTCCGGCAAACCGGCGCAACACCGGCACGATGCCTCTGGTGTCGTGCATGGTGGCTGACGTGGCGTCGATCGCCAACGGGATGCCATACGTCTCCACGCCGAGATGGATCTTGATGCCGCGGTTCCTCTTGCCGCCGTCTACGCCGCGGGCAAAACAGCCCGAAGCGGACTGGCAGGTGCGGCTGTCGATCACGATGGCACTCGGCTCCGCCGCATCGCCGCAGACCTGCCAGACCGCGCCCCGCCGCAACACTCATATTCAGTCTAAAGTAGCATCCCGACCAGCAATCCCAGAGATGCGGGTATCCCGGCACCGCAGATGGGGTACAGGGCGGTCAATGGGAACCGTTCCCATCGAACAGACAGGCAGGAACAGACGTTCGACCGGGTCGGCGGTCATCGGCACGTCCATGGCCAAGGACGCCGTGCAATGGGAACCGTTCCCATTGCACGATCCTTCCATTACGCCTTGCGCTGTTCAAGCAGCGTGTCGATCAGCGACCGCATCCGCATCAGCCGCTGCCAATCCTCGTCGGTCAGCGGGCGCGGCTTTTCGACCATCGCGCTGATGGTTTCCTGGGCCCGGTTGAGCACGCGGAACACCCGCTGCGGCAGGGCGCTCAGCGCCATCTCCGGCGAGCTGTCGGCAGGGTTGTGGGGGGAGCGCCCGCCCTCATCGCCGGCGTTCTTCCCCTGTGGCGGCTCGGCGTCCGGATCGGGATTTCCCGGCCCGTCACCGCTCTTCCATTGGGTCCACATGGCAAGCGCGGACGCTTCCGACGCGGCCCGGGTCAGGGTGAGGAGGAAGCGGAGCGTCGGCTCATGCTCCGCATATTCCTTGCGGACCACCCCGGGCAGGGATTGCAGGCGGAGCAGCTTGGAGATCATGCTGCGGTCCTTGCCGACGATGCCGGCAAGCGCCTCGTCCGTGTAGCCGTGACGCTCCTTCAGCCCCTGCAGCGCATCGGACTGCTCGAACGGAGACAGGTCGACACGCTGCACATTCTCGACCAGCGCCACCTCCAGCGGATCGCCGGCGGTCAGGACCGCGGTGATGGTCGGCCAGCCGAGCGCCCGGGCTGCCCGCCAACGCCGCTCACCCCACACCAGGAGATACTCGCCGTTGGCCTGCTGCTGCACACCGATTGGCTGCTTCAAGCCATGCCGGTCGAGCGATGCGGCCAGAGATGCCAGATCCTCTTCCCGGAAGATCTTGCGCGGCTGGTCGGGATTGGTCACCACCAGCCCGATGTCGCAGGCGAAAGGCCGCTCGAAGGGCACGGCCTTGCCGGTCAGCGCATTGCTATCGAGGCGCACCGGGCTGGCGCTGTTCTGATCGCTGCTCTTGGCGATAAGCCCCATGTTGGAGCGCGGAATGCCCTTAGCCATGCGTCATCACTCCATGACCGGCCGGGACGATGCGGCGGTCGCGTTCCGCGATCAGGGTCTGCACCACCAGATCGAAGGTTCCGATCCCCGGCGCCTTGGCGTTGAAGGCGACCAGCGCATCGCCGCCGGCCGAGGATTGCGGGTAGAGCGTGGTGTTGGGGATCGGCGGGAAGATGTGAACCTCCTGCCCGTAGGTGTCGTGCATGTCCTTCAGGGTGGCCTGATCCTGGGTGGTACGGCCGGAATAGAAGGTCGGGACGATGCCGAGCAGCGACAGGGTTGGATTGCCGCGTTCCCGCACGAAGTCGATCTGCTTGCGCAGCGTGCCCATGCCCATGAAGGCGAGCGGCTGCGTCTGGCACGGGATCAGAACCGTGTCGCTGGCCACCAGAGCGTTGGTCACCAGATGCCCCAGCGTGGGCGGGCAGTCGATGAGGATGAAATCGACGCTGCGGCGCAGTTCGGCCAGACGGCTGCGCAGCGTGTTGTGCGAGAACTGCTGGGCGGCAAGCTCTGTCTCGCTCTCAGCCAGCTTGAGGGAGGAGGGCAGCACCCGGAGGCGCGGGTTGCGCGTCTCGACCAGACATTCCTCCGCCTTCGCCGCCCCCTTGAGGACATAATAGAGGGTCCTCTCGGCTTCCTCGCAGGCGACGACGTCGACGCTGAGATGGATGCCGGCGTTGGCCTGGGGATCGGAATCCACCAGCACGACGGAATAGCCGCGGTCGGCCAGCATGCGGCCGACATTGACGCAGCCCGTTGTCTTGCCGACGCCGCCCTTCTGGTTCGCGAGCGACACCACAAGCGCCGGACCGGGCTTCTCGACCGGAAGCACCGGGTGCTTGCGGACGAAGGCAATGACGGCCTGCGGAATACGCTCGCCGCCATTCTCCCAGCGTGAAATCCGCTGGCGGTCGTAAGAGCGGTCCAGGCCCTCGTTCAGAAAGGCCGCGAAGTCTTCCCTCGATTGCCCGCGAGCCTCGCGGTACGCCTTCAACTGTTCGCCGAGCATGCCCCCTCCCCAATCCGTCGAATCCAGCCGGGTCAGCGATAGTGTGAGACACTCATAGCTGTCAACGCCGTTCGGATGGGCCGGCCATGCCCGCGTTAGCGTCTCGCGGCCACCCTGGCTTTTCGGCAACACCGGTGAGAGCCGCGATCAAGTCCTGGGATCAGGAAAAACGGCGGATGCGGGGAGTCTCGGCCAGCGGCGTGAAACCCGGAACCGACGATCTCGGCAGGGCGGCACCCGACAGTTTTCGGAGACACTCGGCCAGTTGGCGCTCTTTCGTGCAGGCCTCCTCGCACAGCGCCCGCATCTCGGCGATGCTTGGCCGCCATTTCCGTGTCCGGCGCCAGCTGCGCGCCGCCTGATCGATTGCCCAGCCGGGAAACTCCCCCAGATCCTCGACCCAGTCCATCGCAACCAGCTGCTCCACCTCGGGCGTCAACCCTTTGGCGGGGTAATGCGACAGCAGCGCCAGGATACGGCCGAGCAGCCGCTCGGGCTCCGTCGGAGCCAGGACCGACCCTTCGAGGTCGGCCAGCGCCCATTGCGCCATGGCGGCCTGCCGGGCGGTGACGTTGGCGGGCGGCGACCAGATCTCGGAAAGGCCGTCGAAGCCGTTGTCACCGAAGCGCGGGCGGTGTTCGAGCCGGCCGGCGGCAAGGACCTCGCGCAGCGGTTCCGGCAAGGCGGCAACGAGCAGCCGGCGGCGGTCGCCCGGCGGCATCGCCGGGTCGAAGGGCAGCGGCGAGCGCTCCGGCACCGGCATGACGGCAGCGGCTGACATGGCGGTTCTCCTCACAGCCAGGAACGGGGTTCGGGCTTCGCATCCCTGAGCCGCGCCGCGACGGTCATCCACGCAGTGACGCGCTGTTCGGCAGCGCTTTCGCGTGACCGGACGGTCGGCGAAGCGGAATGCTGAAGGGGGGCACCGGTCGCCGCACTCTTGACCGCCGGTGCCTTGCTGGCGGCGGCATCCTGGATCAGCCAGGCACGCCAAGCCGCGGAAATGTCGCGGTAGCGGTAGCCATGCGCCTGACAGCGCAGGACGAAGCCCTCGACATGCCGACCGAGATCGACTGTGCCAAAGCGGCTGCTGGCCCAGGCGAGATCGTCGGCGGTCGGCATCCAACCCGCGGGCACGTCGGGCATCACTCCGCGCCCGCCCCTGGCGAGCGAGTCCGGAATCTGTTCGGAATGGAGGTGTTTCTGACTCGCTGGCGGACAGGGGGCGTTCACGACCGAGTCATCCCTGTCCTCCGCATGGACAGACCCGCTGGCGGCAGGGCGTGGCGCCTCCTCCGCGGCCCTGTCCCCGTCCTGCTCGACACGCAGCCGGTACAGGCAGGACAGCCGGGAGCCGTCGCGGCCGCGGCGGTGCTCGATGCGGACCAGACCGATGTCGTCCAGCCGTTGCAGGATTCGGTTGATTGTCGGGCGCGACCGCTTGAGTTTGGCGGCGAGCGTCGATTGCGACGGCCAGCAGACGCCTTGCTCGTCGGCAAAGGTGGCGAGCGCCGCCAGGATGGCGAATCCGTCGGCGTCGAGATCGGGGTGGTCGAGCCACCAGGCGGGGATCCTGCCCCAGCGGCTGGTGCTGTCGGTCGGCGAGCTGCGCATCGGGTGCTCCTGCGAGGTCTGGCAATCGGCATGGGCCGACGGATCTGCGAGCAGGATTCCCCGGGTGACGGGCATCGGCCAAATTGCACCCGGCGCCCACCGTTAGGTGTCGGGTGCGGATGCATAGGTGCCGGATGCAGCCCGGTAGGATGCGGGTGCCGATGGATAGGCACCGGGTGCAGAAACACTGCGAATCGGAGCGGCTCATCTGCACCCGGCTCCTATCGGTGGCCAGCGCGGGATTCTGCACCCTTCTGCCGCGGCAGGACGGGCCGGAGGACAGTCCGCTTTCTGCACCCGGTGCCTACCGTCACGCCAGGGGGGAAGGCTAACCGGCGATCCGAAAGCGTCGGAAGCTCATCTGCACCCGGCACCTATCGACCGCTTGCGGTTTTCGCCGGCTGGAGCAGCGGGTGAGGGTGGCCTGCCGGCGTGAGCACCGGCGCAGATGGGTAGGCATCGGGTGCAGTTCGCTGCGGAGGCTGGAGACCCTGGTGCCGCAAGGGGCCGTCGCCGGAGTCCGGCCGGGCAATTCCAGCCCGATTCGGACGGGTTTCCGGTAGGTACCGGGTGCAGAAAGGATTGTCCGGCTGCCTGTCCTGGCGTTTCCTGCACCCGGTACCTACCGGCCTGCACCCGGCACCTATCGCTTCTGCACCCGCAACCTGCCTATCTGCACCCGGCGCCTACCGGCGTGGGGAAGGGCATGCCAAATCCGTCGTTGCGCATCGGACGTCCGACCCCATAGCGTGTGTCGTTGGAGACGTGGCTGGAGACCCCAAGATGTCGAGCAACACACCGGGCGGAAAGGGCGACTTGAAGCAGATGGCGTTGCCGCTCCAGTTCGCGCTGTTCGAAATCGACGAGCCCGACGACGCCAAGCGGACGACCCATTTCGTCGGTCTGTACGATGTCGCGCCCAAATGGGTCTTCTTCGCCTCCGATGTCGCACGCTCCAATGGCCGCAAGCGCTCCGCCGGCGCGGTCGACGCCGCGGAGCCCGATCCGGCCAAGCCGCGGTTCCTGCGCCAGGTGAAGCGCGAGTTCGTCTTCAACGACAAGAGCTATTCGCTCAAGATCCTGCCGGCCCGCATCGAGCGCCGGGTGAAGGAGGGCGCTACCGAGGTCGTCGAGGAAATCGACATGTTCCCCGGCGAGAAGGAGCAGGTCGTCGAGGAGGTCATCCGCCGGCTTGCAGCCGAGAAGGCCCGGCTGTCGACCGGGGACAAGGACTCCATCGTCTTCAAATTCACCCTCTACGAGGTGATGCAGGAGCTTCGGCGGGTCAAGCACACGCTGAGCTTGCCGGAACTCAAGGAAGCGCTTCTCGTCCTGCGCCGCTCGACCATCGTCATCGCGGAGAAGGGCGGGAAGAACGCCCTTCTCGATTCCAGCGTCTTCCCGCAATTGTGGATGCGCAACCAGGACGTCAACGCCGGCGGCTCTCCGGACGAGAACGGCCGGGCCGACGTCGAAACCGCCGTGCAGTTCAACTGGATGGTGGAAAACACCATCCGCAGCGTCGAGCAGCAGCGCATCTCCTATGAATGGCTGATGCGCATCGCCAATCCGTTCTCGCGCTGGCTGTTCAAGCGCGTCGCCTTCACGCTCCTGCAACGCCATCACCAGGACCGGTCCAGCATCGAGATCACCGCGCGGGAGATCATGCGCGACAGCGGCATGACGGAATGGGCGCGCTGGTCGAACATGCTCCGCTGGATTTCCGACATCGTCGATGTGCTGCAGAAGGTCGGCGCGCTGGCGGAGATCGAACGCGAGGTCATCAAGGTCGGCAAGCGGCACGACGACATCATTTTCCGCCTGCGTCCGTCCGACCTGTTCCTGCATCAGATCGCCGAGGCGCATCGGGTGTCCGCCTGGAACCGCCGGGAAATCGCCCGCGCCGCCGACGCCGAACAGGCTCCGGGCAGCTTCGTCCGGGTCGATTCCAGGGAACTGGCCGACACCCGGCGCCGCCGGAAGGCCGAGCTGGTGTCGATCAGCGAGGACTGAGCGAACCCCGCCGGGACGCCGGTTTCACTCGCTCTGCGGCGCCACCACCCGCATCACGAACCCGGTCGGCTTCGCCGTCGGGCTGAAGGGGCCGGGGACCTTGTTGGCGACCGCCGGCAGGCTCTTCAGGTAAGCGGCGATGGCGTAGGCATCGGCGTCCGTCAGGACGGAGAAGGCCATCCAGGGCATCACCGGCGCCAGCATGCGCCCGTCCGGCCGCTTGCCGGTCCGCAGCGTGGCGACGATCTGATCCTCGCTCCAGTCACCGAGCCCGGTCGCCTTGTCCGGCGTCAGGTTCGGGCCGTGGAACACGCCCACGCCCGGGATCTCGAAGCCGACCTCCGACCCGCTCAGCGCGTGGGCGAAGTCGGGCTTGCCGAGGAAGTTGCCCGGCGTGTGGCAGTCGTTGCAACCGCCGAGGGCGACGAGGTACTTGCCACGCTCCGCCCGCTCGTCAGCGAGGGCCTGACCGACGTGGGAGGCGAGAGTGGCGGCGGACAGCAGGAGGGCGGTGCACAGGGTCTTGCGGAACATCGTCGGCAACTCCGGATGATCAGGCGGCGAGCGCGCCATGGACGAGGGACTGAACCGCCGCGACCACCGCGTCGGCCTGGGGAACGAAGGCCTGCTCCAGCGGGAAGCTGGCCGGGGCCGGGGCGTCGGGGCCGGTCAGCCGCAGCACCGGCGCCCGCAGGCTGGCGAAGGCCTTCTCGGCGACCAGCGCCGCGACCTCCGCCCCGACACCGCACAGGCGGCTCGCCTCGTGGACGACCACCAGCCGGCCGGTCTTGGCGACCGACCGCAGGATGGCGCCCTCGTCCAGCGGCTTCAGGCTGCGCAGGTCGAGGACATCGGCGGAAATGCCGGCCTCGGCCAGCCGGTCGGCGGCAGCCAGGCAGGTGCCGACGGTCTTGGCGTAGGAGACCAGCGTCACGTCGTCACCCTCCCGCCGCAGCGCCGCCTGCCCCAGCGGGATCGCATCGATGTCCTCGGGAACCTCGCCGGCGCTGTAGCCGAGCGCTATGTCGGCGAAGACCAGCACCGGGTTGTCGTCGCGGATCGCCGCCTTCAGCAGCCCTTTGAAGTCGGCGGGGGTCGAGGGCATCACCACCTTCAGGCCGGGACTGTGGACGAACCAGGATTCGATGTTGTGGTTGTGCTGGGCGCCGACGCCCCAGCCGGCGCCGGTCATCGCCAGCACCACCATCGGGAATTCGAACTGCCCGCCGGAGACGTAGCGCAGCTTGCCGGCGCTGTTGACGATCTCGTCCATCGCGTAGCACAGGAAAGGGGCGAACAGCAGGTCGATCACCGGGCGCAGGCCGGTGGCGGCGGCCCCGGTGGCGGTGCCGGCGATGATGCCCTCGGCCAGCGGGGTGTTGCGGACGCGGGCCGGGCCGAATTCGCCCAGCAGGTCGCGGCGCTTGGTGGCGACGCCCTCGCCGAAGATCAGCACGGAGGGGTCGCGGCGCATCTCCTCGGCCAGCGCGGCGGAGATCGCATCGTTCACGGTCATCTGGGTCATGATGTCGGTCTCCCGGGTCAGGCGTAGACGTCGCGGGTCAGTTCCTCGGGCGCAGGGTACGGGCTGGCCTCGGCGAAGGCGGCGGCCGCCTCCATCCGCGCCCTGACCGACTCCTCCATCCGGGCGGCGGCAGAGGCGTCCAGCAGCCCGTCGCGCTCCAGCCGGCGGCGCAGCAGGACGACGGGGTCGCGCTCGCGCCAGCGGGCCAGCTCGCCGGGGTCGACGTAGGACTGGTCGTCCGGCTCGAAATGACCGCGCAGCCGGTAGGTCATGGCTTCGAGCAGGAAGGGCTTGCCGGTGCGGCGGATGGCGGCGACGGCGGCAGTGGCGGCCTCGAACACCGCCAGCGGGTCGTTGCCGTCGACCACCGCGCTGTCGATGCCGTAGGCGGCGGCATGGCCGGCGACGCCGTCGGCCGTCATCGTCTCCTTGCGGTGGACGAAGGCCTGCCACTGGTTGTTCTCGCAGACATAGAGGATCGGCAGGCTCCACACCGCGGCGAGGTTCAGCGATTCGTGGAAGCGGCCCTCGCAGGCCGCACCGTCGCCGAAGAAGCAGACGACGATGCCGGGGCCACCCTGCATCGAGCGCGACAGCCCGACGCCGGTCGCCAGCGCCAGCTCGCCGCCGACGATGGTGGAGGTCAGGACGACGCCCAGCTCCTTGGCGGAGATGTGCAGCGACCCGCTCTTGCCGCCGCAATAGCCACCGCTCTTGCCCTGCACCTCGGCCAGCATCCGCCCGGGGTCGGCGCCGCGGGCCAGCAGATGGCCGGCGCTGCGGTGGTTGGTGAGGATCAGGTCGTCGGGGGTCAGCGCCGCGACGACGCCGACGGCCGACGCCTCCTGCCCGATGGCGGTGCAGGTTCCGGCGGCGCGGCCGCGGCCATGCAGGTCGACCAGGGTTTCTTCGTAGGCCCGGATCAGCATCATGCGTTCCAGCATCATGCTCTCCAGGGCCTCCACGGGAGGGAGGGCGGTCATGTCGGTCGGCTCCGTGACGTTGTGTGCGGAACGGACCCTACGCAGGCAATCGCCGCCGGCTTGCTAACTGTTACCTAACGGAATGCTAAAATATTCGTAACTGTTTCTGGTCCGATAACTGTCGGGTTGGAAAGTAAAGCTGGATGGCGTTCAAGCCGTCTCCTGCAGGAGGAGCGGCTTCGTCACCACCAGGCGGAAGCGTCCGCGCCCGGTCTTTTCGATGCGCAGCACGCCGCAGCGTTCCGCCAGCCGGCGTTGCAGCAGGATCAGCCGCGCTTCCAGATTTTCGGCGAAGTCGGGCAGCGGGATGTCGGGGGCCAGCCGCAACTCGCGGTTGGTGAAGTCGGTGCGGCCGAGCGTGGTGTGATCGCGCACCAGCTTCCACAGGATGGCGCCGGCCACGCCCTTGATCAGATAGTCGTGATCGACGAACACGCTGTCGTCGGCGGCGTAGTGGCGTACCACCACCGGGGCGCCGCCGGCCTGCGGGCAGGCGGCGGGAACGGGCGCCACGTCCTCCGCCGGGGGCAGGGCCTGGATCAGCGCGCCGAGCTGGGCGGCCAGCGTCGCCAGCGCATCCTCGTCGTCGTAGGTGAAGCGCATCTCCTGCCGGCTCTCGACGAACAGCACGCCGGCCAGCCGCCGCCCGGCCAGGATCGGCACCGCCAGCTGGCTGTGCGGCCGTTCCAGCCCGGGAAAGGGAATTTCGCGGGCCGGGCCGCCGGTCAGCCCGGCGTCCTCCGCCCCGTCGCGGGCGGTCAGGCTGTAGGCGACATCGCTGGTCATGTGGGTGATGCGGATCGGCACCCGTTCCCGCGCGGCCACACCGATCACCCCCTCGCCGGGCGCCACCTCCGACCCGACGCCGGAGGAGTCGTAGCCGAGCGCCGCGACGGTGAAGAGCCGGCCGGTCGCCTCGTCCGGCATCAGGATCAGCGCATGCTCGACCCCGAACAGCCGCCGCAGCACGCACAGGCTGTGGTCGAGCAGCTCCGTCAGGTCGGCGCAGCCGCGCAAGGCCTCGCAGGCCCGCCGGGTCGCCGACAGGAGGCTGCGCTGGGCGACCGGGGCGGGAAGGGGCGCGCCGCCGGGCACCGCCTCGATTGCCGTCACCCGGTAGAGGTCGGCGCCGAGCAGCCGGAACACGTCCTGCATTCCGACGTGGGAGGCGATGCCGGCCAGCTTGGCCTTCATGCTCTCAAACAGCGGCCCGGTGGTCTCGGTGCGCAGGTAGCACAGCTCCATCCGGTACTGCGCGGCGGTCGGCGGGTCGATCACCTGCAGGACGGCAATCGGGTTGGCCAGGATGTTCGCGCGCGTCTTGTTGAAGAACTGGTAGGACAGCGCAACGTGGTCGGGATCGACGTAATGCACCTGCGACAGCAGCGAGACGTTGGGCGTTCCGTCCGGCGCGCAGGTGGCGATTGTCGCCGGGACCGCCCCCTCCAGGCAGGCGCGGATCGCATCGAGCGTCAGGGAGGCGCTGGTGGCGGCACTCATGGCGGCACCGCGGTGCCGGCCTTCGGGCCCGGTGTCTGGTCGTAGAGCCGCGACGGGCAGAAGCGGACCACTGCCAGTGTGGCCGGGTCATGGGCCATCAGGGCGCGTGTGAAGGCGTCGCCGTAGCCGATCAGCGCAAGTTCGGCGGCGAAGGCGTCGACATGGCGGGCGGCCAGCGCCGTTGCCTCGGCATCCGCTACGGTGACGGTGGCGTCCTCGCCGATCAGTTGGATGGAGAGATGCGTGCTCGGCTCGGTCGCCGCCAGGGCGAAGCGTCCGGTCTCGGCAACCGCCGCCAGCAGGGCGGCGTTCGCCGTCCGGTCGAGGCAGACGCCGATCCAAGTCCCGTCGGCCGGCACCTGCACCGCCAGCGCCCGGCCGACCCGCGGTCGGTTCGCCCGATCGCTCGACGATACGACCAAGCTGACGCCACGCTCCAGGAAGGTCAGGATCGCCTCGCTCAGACCTGCCCGTGCCGGCCTTCCTCCCTCCGGCCCCAGTCTTTCCGGCCACCCGCCCCGCTGCCCGTCCCGTTGCCCGCCGTTCGCCACGAAAGCCTCTCCGGTCGTCCAGCCCCAGACTACCAAGAGGCGGGCAGGGGCCGCAAACACGCACACGATTGCCGGCCGTCACCGGAAGGGGAGGGGAAGGAGGGGCCGCCGGCCGCGTCGGCGGGACGCTGCCGAAGAAAGACGCGCGCATGACCAGGAGCGAGGCGTCGGCCGTTGGCGCAAAGTGATCCGCTGCCCGTTACAACCGGCTCGGTGCCAATCAAGATTCTAATATAGACGCTACATCATCTTTCGCTGCCATTAAGTTGCGATGAAACCGGGGTTGGGGATATCCCGAATTTCAATTACGCAGACCAATAAGATATAAAATTTCAACATATGCCTTGCGGTGACATGGCGAATGCGATGACGCGGCGAATGCGGTGAAGACGAATGGCTGATCTCAGTGGACGCGTTGTCGTGGGCTGCGTTGGCCCGATGACGCTCATCGAAGTCGAGGACGTACGCGACCGGCTTCGGGATGCGCTGAGTTCGGCTGGCCGGGTCGATGTCGATTGCAGCGGGGTTGGAGAGACATCGATCTGCTTCATTCAACTTCTGCTGGCGGCGCGCACGAGCGCAGCCGCGCGGGGCATCGGCCTGCATCTCAAGCAGCCGATCTCCGCATCGATGCGCGATGCGCTCGAACGGGGCGGCTTCATCGGTATGTCCGGACCGACGCGCAAGGCGGATGAATTCTGGATCGGAGTGCCCTGACATCATGGCGAAGACCATACTAGCCGTCGACGATTCCGCCAGCATGCGCCAGATGGTCAAGTTGACCCTGTCCTCCGCCGGTTATCAGGTGGTGGAGGCCACGGATGGGCGTGACGCCCTGGTCAAGGCGAAGTCCGGCAGCTTCAATCTGGTGCTGACCGATCTGAATATGCCGAATATGGATGGCCTGACGCTGATCCGCGAATTGCGGACGCTGCCGGCCTATCGCGGCGTCCCGATGGTCTTCCTGACCACCGAATCCGACGCCGGCAAGAAGGCCGAAGCCAAGGCGGCCGGCGCCACCGCCTGGATCGTCAAGCCGTTCCAGCAGGACCAGCTGCTGAGCGTCGTCCGAAAGATCGTCGGCACATGACCGGCAGCGACCCTGGCCAGGTCTTCCGCGAAGAGGCGGCGGAGCTTCTGGCCGATCTGGAATCCGCACTGCTCCATCTGGAACAGAGCCCCACCGACCGCGAGCCGCTCGACACCGCGTTCCGTGCCCTGCACACGATCAAGGGCTCCGGCTCGATGTTCGGGTTCGAGGCTGCGGCGAGCTTCACCCATCATCTGGAAAGCGCCTTCGACCGGATGCGCAAGGGCGAACTGGCCGCCACGACGGCGATGATCGGCATCGCCCTTGCTGCCAAGGACCATATCCGCATCCTGATCGAGGATCCCGCCAGTGCCGATCCTGCCGTAGCCGATGGGATCCTGGCCCGGCTGGCTGACCAGAGCGGCAGTGCCGCGATGTCCGTTCCCCTTGACGGGGAGCGCGACGACGAGGAAAGCCGGGCGACCTGGCGTGTCCGTTTCCGGCTCGCTCCCGACGCGCTGGAGCGCGGAACCAACCCGCTGCTGCTGCTCGATGAGCTGCGCGGGCTGGGTGAGGCGGAGATCGTCGCCCTGACCGACGACGTTCCGCCGCTGGGCGAGCTGGAGCCGACCCGCTGCCACATCGGCTGGGAGCTGACCCTCACCACCACGCATCCGCGTTCGACCATCGAAGACGTGTTCATCTTCGTGATCGACGAGACCGAACTGACCATCGAACCGGTGTCGGCGATCTCGGAGCCTGGGGTGGAGCAGGAACCGGTGCTGGTGACAGTGCCGGTGCCCGTGCCGGCGATGGCGGCCGGGCCTGTCCCGCCGAAGGAGCCGGCCCTGCCGAAGGTGGACGGAGCGCCCGAGAAGGGCAGGGCGCAGCCGGCGGCCAACTCGATCCGCGTGCCGGCGGAGCGGCTTGACGACCTGATGGATCAGGTCGGCGAGCTGGTGATCGCCCATGCCCGCCTGAAGCAGCTGATCTCCGACAGCGTCGATCTCCAGATCAAGTCGGTGACCGAGGAGATCGAACGGCTGTCCAACGGCCTGCGCGATATCACCATGGGCATCCGCATGGTGCCGGTGGACTCGCTGTTCGGCCGCTTCCGCCGGCTGGTCCGCGACCTCTCGCAGGAACTGGGCAAGGACGTGGCGCTGACGATGTCCGGCGAGGAGACCGAGCTGGACAAGACGATGATCGAGCGGCTGAACGACCCGCTCGTCCACATCATCCGCAACAGCCTGGATCACGGTCTGGAGCCGGCGGCGGAACGCGTGGCGGCGGGCAAGGCGCCGCAGGGCCGCATCCACCTGTCGGCCCGCCATGCCGGAACCCGCGTGCTGATGACCATCCGCGACGACGGACGCGGGCTGGACCGCGACCGCATCCGCGCCAAGGCGGAGGAGCAGGAGCTGATCCCGCCCGGTGCCAAGCTGTCGGACGCCGAACTGTTCCAGCTGATCTTCCATCCCGGCTTCTCGACGGCGCGGACCTTGACCAGCGTGTCGGGCCGCGGCATCGGCATGGACGTGGTCAAGCGCACGATCGACGGGCTGCGCGGCACCATCGAGGTGTCCAGCCTGCCAGGCGGCGGCACCGAGATCACGCTCGGCCTGCCGCTGACGCTGGCGATCATCGACGGGCTGCTGGTCCGGGTCGGGCAGGGGCGCTACGTGATCCCGCTGTTCGCGGTGGAGGAATGCGTCGAACTGCCGGCCGATGTCGAACGCCGCCATGCCAACCGCAACTTCCTGAACATCCGCGGTGCGCTGGTGCCGTTCCTGCGTCTGCGCGACAGCTTCGCCGTCCGTCATCCGCCCGATCCCTATCAGAAGGTCGTCATCATCTCCTCCGGCGACAAGCGCGTCGGTCTGGTGGTCGATCAGGTGCTGGGCGACCACCAGACCGTCATCAAGTCGATGTCCAAGCTGCATGCCGACGTCGCCAACTTCTCCGGCGCCACCATCCTCGGCGACGGATCGGTGGCGCTGATCCTCGACATCGCACAGATCGTGGCCGCCGGCCAGACGCAGGAACTGCGGCGCGAAGCCTGCTGAGCAGCCTTCGCAAGCGAACCGATTCCACCGACAGACGTCACAAGGAGGCCGGCATGGCCGTCGCCGGGACAGAGACCTTCGAAGCGCTGACCCTGGGGCTGGGCGGCGAGATCTTCGCCATCGACGCCAATTCGGTCCACGAGATCCTGGACATCGTTCCCCAGACCGAGGTTCCGGGCGCGCCGCCGCTGGTCGGTCACCTGATCAACGTGCGGGGCAAGGTGGTGCCGCTCGCCGACCTGCGCATCCGCTTCGGCATGGAGCGCACGCCGCCGACCATCGACACCCGCATCGTGGTGGTCGAAATCCTGCTGGACGACGAGCCGACGGTGGTCGGGCTGCTGGCCGACAAGGTCCATGAGGTGACCGGCATCGCCGGCGCCTCCATCGAGGACACGCCCGACATCGGCATGCGCTGGAACCCCGACCTGATCAAGGGGATCGGCAAGCGCGGCGACGACTTCATCGTCATTCCGGACATCGTCCGCATCTTCACGACCCACTGACTCGACCGGAATCCGGTCAACGGAAACCAGACGAACCGGCACCGCCCCATCGACCGGGAGCGGTTCAGGTCCGGAGAGCAAGGAGCGACCATGCGCATCTCCATCAAAGCGAAAATCGTCGCGGCATTCGGCACGGTCATCCTGCTGTCCGCCGCCACCGCCGGCATCGCCCTGAACGGGCTGTCGGACCTGAACCAGAAGATCGAGGAACTCGTCAACGTCTCGGCCCAGCGGATCAACGTTGCCCGCCAGATGCCGGCGACGGTCTATCTGATCCAGCGTGAGGAGAAGAACTTCCTGCTGTCGAACAGCGAGGAGGACATGGACCGCTTCGACAAGGCGATCCTCGCCCGGCGCGAGGAGTTCAAGGGCGTCCTGGAGCAGTACCGGCGTGTTGCCGATACGGAGGCCCAGCGCAAGCTGACCCAGATCGAAGCCGTGATGGCGGAGTTCTCCAACGCCCAGGACAAGGTCCGATCCGTGGGCCGCATCCACTCCAACGGCAAGGGCGCCGAGCTGCTGACCGGCCCCGCCAACGAGACGGTTAATGCCGCGCAGGAGGCCCTGCGCCCGCTGCTCGACCGGGTCGAAAACGGCTCGCAGGCCAGTGCCGAGCAGATCGCCATCGCCCATCTGATCCGGCGGATGACGACGGACTGGATGGCCGCCCGGGTGGTCGTCCGCAATGCGCTTCTGGTGTCCGACGACGCGTCGACGGAAGCCGCGCTGAAGCCGTTGCCCGATCTGCTGAAGCGTGTTGCCCAGCAGCAGGAGCAGATCCGCGCCCGTCTGTCCGCCGACGACGACATCCGGGCGTTCGCCAGTTTCCTTGAACGCTATCAGGTTTATCTACGCCAGACCGACGACGTGGTGGCCCTGGCCCGCAAGAACACCGAGGTGAAGGCGCTGGCACTCTCGATCGGCGAAGTCCGCACCGCTGCCACCAAGCTGGCGACGATCGCCAACGATCTCGTCGCCGACGCCGAGAAGGGCATGACCCAGGACCGGCAGGCGGCGGAGGCCACCTACGCCCAGATCCGCGCGGTCACCATCGGCGCCGTCGCCATCGCCCTTCTGGTCGCCATCGCCGCCGGCGCCTACATCGCAATTTCCATCGCCCGCGGCCTTGGCAAGGCGGTCGGTCTGGCCGATGCGGTCGCCATCGGCGATCTCGGCCAGAAGGTGGAGGTGTCGACCGACGACGAGATCAAGGATCTGGTGACGGCGCTCAACAGCATGACCGCCAACCTGCGGGCGACCGCTGAGGTCGCCGACGAGATTTCCCGTGGCAACCTCACCGTCCAGGCCCGTCCGCAGTCCGACAAGGACACGCTGGGGCTGGCGCTGGAGACCATGCTGGAGAAGCTGCGCGGCGTCGTGACCGATGCGCTGTCCGCCTCCGACAATGTGGCCGCGGGCAGCCAGGAGCTGTCGGCCAGTTCGGAGCAGCTGTCGCAGGGCTCGACCGAGCAGGCGTCCGCCGCCGAGCAGGCCTCGGCCTCGATGGAGGAGATGGCCGCCAACATCAAGCAGAACGCCGAGAACGCCACCCAGACGGAGAAGATCGCTCGCCAGTCGTCCAAGGACGCCCAGGCGTCGGGCGAGGCGGTCAACAAGGCGGTGCAGGCGATGCAGACCATCGCCGAGAAGATCAGCATCGTGCAGGAGATCGCCCGCCAGACCGACCTCCTGGCGCTGAACGCCGCGGTGGAGGCGGCGCGGGCCGGCGAGCATGGCCGCGGCTTCGCCGTGGTCGCCTCGGAGGTGCGCAAGCTGGCCGAGCGCAGCCAGGGGGCGGCGGCGGAGATCAGCGCCCTGTCGGCGGAATCGACCAAGATCGCCCAGGAGGCCGGGCAGATGCTGGGCCGGCTGGTGCCCGACATCCGCAAGACCGCCGAACTGGTCGAGGAGATCAGCGCCGCCTGCCGCGAGCAGGACATCGGCGCCGAGCAGATCAACCAGGCGATCCAGCAGCTCGACAAGGTGACGCAGCAGAACTCCAGCGCGTCGGAACAGATGGCCGCGACCTCGGAGGAGCTGTCCTCGATGGCGACGCAGCTTCAGGACACCATCTCCTACTTCACGGTGGAGGAGAAGGCCGCCGTCCGCTCCGCCGCCCGCAGCCCGGTCTCCGTGGCCGCTCCGGCCCGGCCGGCGCAGGCCCAGCCCCCGGCCGCCCGCCGTCCGGCAACGGTCGTCACCATGACGCACAAGCCGGCGGCGAAGCTGAACGGCAGGGACCGCGGCGTGAAGATCGCGCTGGAAGGCGGCAGCGGCCCCGACGCGCTCGACGCCCGCTACACCGCGTTCTGATCAGCGGTTCGTTCTTCACGCCCAAGGGGATGGTGCTTGCAGCGCCATCCCGCCGCTCCGTCCCCCGAACCGGAAGCCGCAGATGACCAGCGCGACCGCGCCCCGCGAACCGGCGCAATATGTGACGATCGGCATCGATCGCGAAGTGTTCGCCATTGAGGTCGCCATCGTGCGCGAGATCCTCGATCTCCAGCCGATCACCCGCCTGCCGCACGCGCCGTCCTTTCTGGTCGGCATGATCGACGTGCGGGGCCAGGGGGTGCCCACCGTCGATCTGCGGGTCAAGCTGGGCCTGCCGGCGGCACAGCCCACCGCCAACACCCGGATCGTCGTGCTCGATGTCCCTCAGCGCGGGCAGTCGATCACCGTCGGCGTCATCGCCGACCGGGTGTTCGAGGTCACCTCGCTCGACGAGCGCGGGCTGGAGACGCCGCCCCAGGTCGGCGGGCGCTGGCGTTCGGACTGCATCAAGGCCATCGGCCGCTCCAACGGCAATTTCGTCATCGTCTTCGACATCGCCCGGCTGTTCGCCGAGGACGACGTGGCTCTGCTGGACATGACGAACGGTGTGGCGGATCTGGTGGCGGACGGGGTGCCATGATCGATCCCGACGATCCGCAGCCGGAGGATGGACCGCGGCGTCCGTCCTCCGACACTTTGTCGGAGCGGGACTTCGCCCGGCTTGCCGCCATCATCGAACGCCATGCCGGCATCCGGATGCCGCCCAGCAAGCGGACCATGGTGGAAGGCCGGCTGCGTCGCCGGCTGCGGGCGCTCGGCCTGCCGGACATGCACGCCTATTGCCGCCATGTGCTGGACGAAGGCGGGCTGGACGGCGAGATGGTCGACCTGATCGATGCCGTCACCACCAACAAGACCGACTTCTTCCGCGAGATCGAGCATTTCCGCTATCTGATGGGCACCGCCATTCCGGCCCTGTCCCGTCTCTCCCACCGGCCCGGCCAGGACCGCCCGCTCAAGATCTGGAGCGCTGCCTGTTCGACCGGGGCGGAGCCCTACACGGTTGCCATGCTGCTGCTCGACCGTGCCGGCACCGGAACGCCGCTCCGCCACGAGATCATCGGCACCGATATCTGCACGGAAGCGCTGGCCGCCGCGAAGAGCGGCGTCTACCCGCTCGACATGGCGAAAATGGTGCCCGCCCCCTTCGCGTCACGCTATCTGATGCGGTCGCGCGACGACGGCAATCCCACGGTCCGGCTGGTGCCGCGGGTCCGCCAGTCGGTCCGCTTCGGCCATCTCAACGTGATGGACCCGGTCTATCCGATGCCGACGGACATGGATGTCGTCTTCTTCCGCAACATCCTGATCTATTTCGACAAGAAGACGCAGCAGAGGGTGCTGGAGAAGCTGTGCGGCCATCTGCGGCCCGGCGGCTACCTGTTCGTCGGCCACAGCGAGACCATCGCCAACATGGACCTGCCCCTGAAACAGGTGGGTTCCGCCATTTTCGTCCGGAGCTGAACGATGGGCCAGAAGATCCGCGTGCTGATCGTCGACGATTCCGCGACCGTCCGCCAGACCCTTGCCGGCATCCTGTCGTCCGATCCGCAGATCGAGGTGATGGGGACGGCCGCCGATCCCTATGCCGCTGTCCGCCGCATCGCGGAAGAGGCGCCGGATGTCATCACGCTCGACGTCGAGATGCCGCGCATGGACGGCATCACCTTCCTGCGCAAGCTGATGAGCCAGCACCCGATCCCGGTGGTGATGTGCTCCTCGCTGGTCGAGGACGGCAGCGAGACGCTGATGCAGGCGCTGGAGGCCGGAGCCGTCGACGTCATCCTGAAACCGCGGATCGACACCCGCCAGAGCCTGCTCGACGCCCAGGTCCGCATCTGTGACACGGTGAAGGCGGCGGCCGGCGCCCGCCCGCGCCCCTCCGCCCGCCCGGCATCCGCCTCCGC
>NZ_WHOS01000042.1 GCF_013340935.1 Azospirillum melinis
CTTGGAGTGGCAAATGAGTTGGGGCGAGGCTCGGTGTTTCGACTTGAGCCACGCAATGGCCCCCCCTCACCCAGCCCTCTCCACGGAGGGGAGAGGGTTTCCGGGGTGGGAGAGGGTATCCTCGCCGGCTTCGTCGTCATCGCCGGTCTGATCATTGCCCAGCCGGCGAATGCCCAATCCGAAGCTCCCAAGGACACGCTGAAGCGGGTCGAGCAGCAGCTTCAGACCGGCAAGCAGCGCCAGCAGCAGTTGGAACGCCAGTCCCAGGCGCTTCAGACCGAACTCGATACCCTGCGCGGCCGGCTGATCGCGCTGGCCGATCAGGCCCGCGGGCAGGAGCAGACGCTCGACCAACTGGAAGACTCGCTCACCGCCCTTGAGGCGGAAGAGCGCGAGCGCTCCGCCGGTCTCGACGCCGAGCGTCAGCAGATCGCCACCCTGCTGGCCGCCCTGCAACGGCTGGCGCGCATCCCGCCGGAGGCGGCGCTGGCTCGGCCGGAAAGCCCCGTGGACACCCTGCGCTCCGCCCTGCTGCTGCGCGACGCCGTGCCGGCGCTGAGGGCGCGGGCCGATGCGCTGTCCCAGGCGCTGACCGCGCTGGCCGACACCCGTGGCAAGCTGGTCGACCAGCGGGCGAAGGCATTGGCGGCGCGGGTGGCGCTGACCGAAAAGCAGGACGAGATGAACCGCCTGATCGCCCGGCGCGAGGAGCTGTCGCGCCAGACGGAGGAGGAGCGCGTCCAGGTCGGCCAGCGCATGGCGGATTTGTCGGGGCAGGCCACCGACCTCCGCCAGCTGATGGAGCGCATCGAGGCCGAACGCCGCGCCGCCATCGAAGCCGCCGCCCGCCGTGAAGCCGAGCGGCGCGAGGCGGAGCGCAAGGAAGCCGCCAAGCGCGAAGCGGAAAAGCGCGAGGCCGAACGTCGCCTTGCCGCCCAGAAGGAAGCCGAGCGCAAGGAGGCCGAACGAAAGCTGGCCGAACTGCGCGCCGCCGAACAGAAAATCGCCGAACAGAAGGCCGCCGAGGAAAAGCGCGCAAAGGACGAGGCCGCCAGGGAGGCGGCACGCGAACGCGAGCTGGCCGCGAAGTCTCCTGACGGCCCGCCGGCCGTCTCCGGCATGGTTCTGCCGGCTGCCGGCAAGCTGACGACCCGCTTCGGCGAGGCCGACCGCTATGGCGCGACCAGCCGTGGCGTGACGGTCCAGACCCGGGCCGGAGCGACCGTGGTGGCGCCGCGCGGCGGCACGATCGTGTTCGCCGGTCCCTTCAAGGGCTATGGCCTCATCTTGATCGTGGAACATGGCAACGGATATCATAGTTTGATTGCGGGTTTGGGCCGGATCGAAACGGCCGTCGGGCGTAAGGTGGCCAGTGGGGAACCGCTGGCGGTCATGCCGCCGGATGGCAATCCGGATCTCTATTTCGAGCTGCGACGAAACGGCCAGCCGATCAATCCGCAACGCGGGTTCGGCGCCCCGGAGGGGAAAGGACAAGGGTAGATGAGGATGTTCAAGCGCGCCGCAACGGCGGCAGCTCTGGTGTTTCTGGGCGCCGGCGTCGCCACCGTCACTGCTCAGTCCAGCAATTCGTCGGACACCTACCGGCAGCTGAACCTGTTCGGCGACGTCTTCGAGCGCGTCCGCGCCGAGTATGTCGAGCCGGTGACCGACGAACAGCTGATCGAATCGGCGATCAACGGGATGCTGACCTCGCTCGACCCGCATTCCAGCTATCTGAACAAGAAGAGCTTCCAGGACATGCAGGTCCAGACCCGCGGCGAGTTCGGCGGGCTGGGCATCGAGGTGACGATGGAGAACGGCCTGGTGAAGGTCGTGTCGCCCATCGACGACACCCCGGCTTTCCGCGCCGGCCTGCAGCCGGGCGACCTGATCGTCCAGCTGAACGGCGAGGCGGTGATGGGCCTCAGCCTGAACGAGGCGGTGGAGAAAATGCGCGGGCCGGTGGGCAGCGAGCTGAAGGTCACCGTCCGCCGCGGCGAGGCGGGAGAGCCCTTCACCGTGTCGCTGACCCGCGCCGTCATCAAGGTGCAGTCGGTCCGCTTCCGCACCGAAGGCGACATCGGCTACATCCGCGTCACCAGCTTCAACGAACAGACGCAGAGCGGGCTGGAGAAGGCGATCTCCTCCATCCAGCAGCAGCTGGGCGACAAGCTGAAGGGCTTCGTGCTCGATCTGCGCAACAACCCGGGCGGCCTGCTCGACCAAGCGGTTTCGGTTTCCGACACCTTCCTGGAGAAGGGCGAGATCGTGTCGACCCGCGGCCGGCGCGCCGAGGAGGGCACCCGCTTCAACGCCAAGCCGGGCGACCTGATCAAGGGCATGCCGCTGGTGGTGCTGATCAACGGCGGGTCGGCCTCGGCCTCTGAAATCGTCGCCGGCGCCCTGCAGGACCACAAGCGCGCGATCATCATGGGCACTCAGAGCTTCGGCAAGGGATCGGTGCAGACCATCATCCCGCTGCCCGGTCATGGCGCCATGCGTCTGACCACGGCGCGCTACTACACGCCGTCGGGACGCTCGATCCAGCAGCTCGGCATCACCCCGGATATCGAGGTGCATGTCGCCAAGGTGGAGGACTTGGACAAGAACGTCATCCGCCGTCGCGAGGCCGATCTGAAGGGCGCGCTGGTCAACCCCGACGCCGCCAACAAGGCGCCGCGTCCGGCCACCACGAACCCGGCCGCTCCCGGCACGCCGGCCGCTCCGAACCCGGCAGCGCCGGCTCCGGGATCGGGCGCAGGTGCCGCCCCGGCGGCGCCCGGTGCTGCTCCCGGTGCTGCCCCTGCTCCGGGTGCCGCTCCCGCCCCGGCCGAGGGTGCGGCGGCGGAGGGGGCGGAGCCGCCCTTCGACTTCCAGCTCGCCCGCGCGCTGGATCTGCTGCGTGGCGTCGCCCTGTTCCAGCAGCGCTCCGCGGCGCGCTGATCGGAGCGAACGACGGTGAAGGCTCCCGCCCTGCTCGGTCGTCTGCGGTTCGATGTCCGGGGCCTGCGCCCCGGGCTCGGCTGGCTGCGCCGTTTCCGTCGCAACGGAGACGACCCGGCAGGGCGGCCGCGCAAGCCGCTTTCCAAGGCCCTGCTGGGTGCCGTCGCCGTGGTGGCGGTCGCCTATGCCGGCTTGGCCGGTTGGCTGGCGCTGAACGGCGGGGCAACGCGGGACGCGTGGCAGGCGTCGATTCCGTCGACGACGGTGGCGGTCGCCCCGCTGCCGCCGCCACCGCCGCCGGAGCCCAAGGTTGCAGCATCGGCGGTTCCGCCGCCGCTGCCGACCGATGCCGCCCCGCTGCCGCTGCCGGGTGTTCCGGCGGCGGCGGTGACGCTGGTCCCGGCCCCGGTGCCGGGATTGGTGGAGGACAGCCGCAACGGCCCGCTGCCGCGCATCGCCCAGGACGGGCGCAAGCCCTGGCAGGTCTATGCCCGGCCATTCCCGGCGACCGACAAGCGGCCGCGCATCGCCATCGTGATGTCCGACCTCGGGCTCAGCGGCGTCACCACCGGCAATGCGCTGGCGAAGCTGCCGCCCGGCATCACGCTGGCCTTCCTGCCCTATGCCGAGCGGCTGGACGATTGGGTCGAGCGTGCCCGCACCAAGGGGCACGAGGTGATGCTGTCGGTGCCGATGGAGCCGCTGAACTACCCGCGTGACGATCCCGGCCCCAATGCGCTGCTGACCATGCTCGGCCCCGACCGCAATGTGGAGCGGCTGGAATGGTCGCTGGGCAAGGCGGTGGGCTATGTCGGCATCACCAGCACCACCGGCAGCAAGTTCACAGCCAACCCGGCGGCGATGCAGCCGGTGATCGACGCGCTGAAGGCTCGCGGCCTGCTGCTGGTCGATGCCCGCGCCAATCCCAAGAGCGTCGCCGGGCCGCTCGCCAATCTGGCCGGCGTGCCGCGGGCGCTGGGCGACCGTGTCATCGACCGCGACTTGTCGCGCGGCGCCATCGACGACCAACTGCGTGAGTTGGAAGAGATTGCCAAGACCAACGGTGCCGCCGTCGGTTTCGCCTCCCCCTATCCGACGACGATCGAGCGCCTCAATCTCTGGATGACCGCTCTGGCCGACCGCGGCATCGCGCTGGCCCCGGTGTCGGCTGTGGTCAATATCCAGAAATAGCGTACCGGCCGGCTTCTCACCCGATTGGTCTGAATGCGACAACGCGCGTCGGCCGGATGCACGCCTATGTCTTGCGCGATTGCGTCCTATACGAGAAT
Organism: Azospirillum melinis; assembly: GCF_013340935.1. Lineage (GTDB taxonomy): Bacteria > Pseudomonadota > Alphaproteobacteria > Azospirillales > Azospirillaceae > Azospirillum > Azospirillum melinis. The sequence goes on from NZ_WHOS01000042.1 coordinate 4,233, forward strand.
ATCCCCGCCGGTTTTCGAATTGGCGGAGAGGGCGGATGTTTCATCCGGAAGCGCTGGAGCCCATTGTCGCGTTCCTGCGTGGCATCGGCATGCAGGTGGAGTATGGCGACGCTGCCCATGGCGGCTTCCTACCCGGTGTGAACATCCAGGCCGGGGCGCTCCATGTCGATCCGGAGACGCTGCTGGGACCGGGCGACCTGCTGCATGAGGCTGGGCATATCATCGTCCTGCCGCGTCAATGCTGGCCGTCGCTGGGGCGTGACGTGCAGGCGGACATCGACACCATCCTCGCCGACCAGACCGCGCGCGACGGCACCCCCGACCCGATCCTGACCAGGGCCGCCCGCCAGGGCGAATTCATGTCGCAAGCCTGGTCCTATGCTGTGGTCCGGCATCTGGACCTGCCGCAGGAATGCTTGTTCTTTCCCGGCTCCTACCGGTGCAGCGGCTATGAGGGCACCCACCCGATGCTGGCCTGGATCGAGCAGGGAACCCATTCCGGCCTGATCAATCTGGCGCAGGCGGGCTTCACCGGCTATGCGGGGATGTTCGCATTCATGGGCGACAATGGGCTGGCCCCGTTCCCGCAGATGGCAAAGTGGACGTTGGACTGAGGGGACTGTCGGCAGTGCCCTTCAGCCGCAGAGCGCATCCCAATCCAGCGCCCCCGGGTCCTCGACCAGATGGTCCACCGTGTCGAACACCACGGCGGGGTGTTGGGGCCAGGCGATGGTCAGCATGCCGGCAGCTTTGGCGCTGCGGGCGCCGGTGGGGCTGTCCTCGATCACCGCGCAGGCTTCCGGCGGCAGTCCCAGCATCTTTGCCGCCAGCAGGTAGGGCTCCGGATGGGGCTTGCCGTTGGCAACGTCTTCGCGGGCGATGCTGAAGCGGAAATGCGGGATCGCCATCGCCCGCATGTTGGCATCGACGATCATGCGCCCGCCGTTCGACACGCAGGCCTGGGCCAGCCCGCGGACGGCGAAGGCCTCCACCAGGGCGAAGGCGCCCTCGCGCGGGCGCACCCGATCAACGTTGGCGACATACTGGGCGTTGATTTCGTCGGCCCAGACATGCAGGTCGATGGGGAAGGGGCGGCGGGCATGCAGGGCGGCGTAGATCTCGCGGAACGCCACGCCGTGCATCGACCGGCAGTCCTCCTCGCTCAGTTCATGGCCATAACCGCGGCAGACATCGACTGTGATCTGCTGGTGCCAGGGCTCGCTGTCCATCAGCGTGCCGTCGATGTCCCACAGGATGGCACGGATCGGGGGGCGCGACATCACGGTCACCGCACCACCAGATCGTCGCGGTGGATCATCTCGTCCCGCCCCTGATAGCCCAGGATCTCCGGGATCTCGGTGCTCTTGTGGCGCAGGATCTTGCGGGCGTCGTCGGCACTGTAGGCGACGAGGCCGCGGGCGACCTCGCGCCCCTCCTGCGTGCGGACGATCACCACGTCGCCGCGGTCGAAGTCTCCCTGCACGGCACTGACGCCGGCGGGCAGCAGGCTGGCACCGTGGGACAGGGCGCGCATGGCACCGTCATCGACCACAAGCACGCCGGTGGCGTTGACATGGCCGGCAATCCAGGCCTTGCGGGCGCTGGTCGGCTCGGCCGACGGCAGGAACCAGGTGCAGAGCGCGCCGCCATCCTCCGGCCGCTGCTCCAGCGCCGTCAGCGGGTTCATGCGCTTGCCCTTGGCGATGACCATGCGGCAACCGGCCGACAGGGCGACGCGCGCAGCGGCGATCTTGGTCACCATGCCGCCGCTGCTGTAACCGGGGGGCGGCTCGCCGGCCATGCCCTCGATCTCCGGCGTCAGTTCGCGCACGGTTGGGATGTGGCGGGCGTCCGGGTCCTTGCGCGGGTCGGCGGTGTAGAGGCCGTCGATGTCCGACAGCAGAACCAGCGTGTCGGCGCTGACCATCTGCGCGACGCGGGCGGCCAGCCGGTCGTTGTCGCCGAAACGGATTTCGGCGGTGGCGACCGTGTCGTTCTCGTTGATGACGGGAACGGCACCCAGCTTCAGCAGCGTGTCGATGGTGTTGCGGGCGTTCAGGTGGCGCCGCCGCTCTTCCGTGTCCTCCAGCGTCACCAGCACCTGGGCGACGGTGACGTCATGGCGGGCCAGCGTTTCCTGATAGGCGTGGGCAAGGCGGATCTGGCCGGTGGCGGCGGCGGCCTGTTTCTCTTCCAGCTTCAGCGCCCGGCCGACGAGGCCAAGATGCTCCCGCCCGCAGGCGACGGCGCCGGAGGTGACGATCACAACCTCCTGCCCGCGCTTGCGGCAGGCGGCGACGTCGTCGGTCAGCGCGTCGAGCCAGTCCCGGCGGATTTGCCGGGTTTCCCCGTCGACCAGAAGGGCCGAGCCGATCTTCACGACCAGCCGGCGGGATTCGAGAAGGGTAGGGGCGTCAAGCGCCATGGCGGGAGGTTCCGTCCGTATCGTCGTCCGAACCGTCCTCTTCGCCTTCCGGCTCCTCTCCGTCAAGGGCTTCGTCCGAGTCGCCGTCCTCCAGCTCCTCACCCTCTTCGAGATCGCCTTCTTCAAGCTGGGCGGCTTCGAGGTCTTCCTCCTCGAAATCCTCATCCTCGAGATTGCCTTCCTCGCCGCCGACCCATTCGCCGGTTTCATCGTCCCACTGCATCTCACCGTCGTCGGGCAGCTTCTGGCCGACCGGTGGGCGCGGGATGGAGCGGGTCGCCGGGGCGTTGATGACCTCGGGCTCTTCCGCCTTCGACTCCTTGATGACGGTCAGCAGACGGTAGAGCACCTGCTTCACGCCCTGGCCGGTGGCGCCCGACAGCACCATGACCTCGGCGCCCGATGCCTCCTCCAGCGCCGCCTTCTTCTCCTCGATCTCCTCGTCGAGCAGGGCGTCGGACTTGTTCAGCCCGATGACCTCCGTCTTGTCGGCGAGGTTGCCGCCATAGGCCTCCAGCTCGTTCCGGATCGTGCGGTAGGAGGCGACGACGTCGTCGGCCGTGCCGTCGATCAGGTGCAGCAGGATGCGCGAGCGCTCGACGTGACCGAGGAAGCGGTCGCCCAGCCCATGGCCCTCGTGCGCGCCCTCGATCAGGCCGGGAATGTCGGCGATGACGAACTCTTCGTCACCGGCGCGGACGACGCCCAGGTTGGGAGCCAGCGTGGTGAAGGGGTAGTCGGCGATCTTCGGCTTGGCCGCGGTGGTGGCGGCCAGGAAGGTCGACTTGCCGGCATTGGGCAGCCCAAGCAGGCCGGCATCGGCGATCAGCTTCAGCCGCAGCCACACCCACTGCTCCTGCCCCGGCCAGCCGGGGTGGAACTTGCGCGGCGCCCGGTTGGTCGGCGTCTTGAAGTGCGCGTTGCCGTGCCCGCCGTCGCCGCCGCGCAGGAAGACGCGGCGCTGGCCGGCCTCGGTCAGGTCGCACAGCACGGTTTCCTGGGTCTCGTCCAGGATCTGGGTCCCGACCGGCACCTTCAGGACGACATCCTCGCCACGCGCGCCGTTGCGGTTGCTGCCCATGCCGTGATGGCCGCGCTGCGCCTTGAAGTGCTGCTTGTAGCGGTAATCGATCAGCGTGTTCAGGCCGTCCGCCGCCTCGATGATCACATCGCCGCCACGGCCGCCGTCGCCGCCGTCCGGGCCGCCGAACTCGATGAACTTCTCGCGCCGGAACGCCACGGCACCGGGTCCGCCGTCACCGCTCTTCAAGAACACCTTGGCCTGATCGAGAAACTTCATCGGGGGACCTTGCCCGTAAACGGAAGGGGAACCGGCGGCGGGACGGCACCGGACTGAAAACGAAAATCGGGGAGCCGGTCGCCCGGTCCCCCGATTTTATCCCACAAGCGTGCAGGCCTGCGACACAGGCCGCTCAACGACCTTACTGGTTGTTCGGCCCGATCACTCGGCGGCGACGGCCGGAACTTCCTGGTCGTTGGCCGGAACGACGTTCACGAAAGTGCGGCCGTTCGAGCTGTGCTTGAAGTAAACCTGACCGTCGGCCATCGCGAAGATGGTGTGGTCGCGGCCGAGGCCGACATTCTCGCCCGGGTGGAACTTCGTGCCACGCTGACGGACGATGATGTTGCCGGAGACGACGTTCTCGCCACCGAAACGCTTCACGCCGAGACGGCGACCGGCGGAGTCACGGCCGTTGCGGGACGAGCCGCCTGCCTTTTTGTGTGCCATGGGGTGTTGCTCCTAATACTGAAGATGCGCCTGGAAGCTTGACCGGAAGACCCGGATCAGGCCGCGCCGTTGATGCCGGTGATGCGCAGGACGGTCAGGTCCTGGCGGTGGCCGTTCTTACGGCGGTAGTTCTGGCGGCGCTTCTTCTTGAAGACGATGATCTTCGGGCCGCGATCCTGGGCGACGACCTCGGCGACGACCGAGGCGCCGGCCACGGTCGGGGTGCCAATGGTGGTGTTGCCTGCGTCGCCGACCATCAGCACGTCATCGAGCGTGATGGAGGCGCCAGCATCGGCCTCGAGCTTCTCAACACGGATCACGTCGCCATTGGCGACCTTGTACTGCTTGCCGCCGGTGCGGATCACTGCAAACATTGTCGTCACTGCCTATGTCAAAACAAACGGCGGGCTTCTCGCCCACCGTTCGATGCGCAAGCCCGTTCATGGGAGCGACGATCTATACTCAAGGTGGCCTGAGAGTCAACAGGGATACGGCCGAAAAGCTTCGCATTTTTCTGCAAAAAAGGCTTGCGCGGCCGGAGGCGTTTATATAGGTTCCGCCCACCCCGCCAAACGGGGCAGCGGATGGGTGGCAGAGCGGTTGAATGCACCGCACTCGAAATGCGGCATACCCTCACGGGTATCGGGAGTTCGAATCTCCCCCCATCCGCCATTCTCTCTCACCAGAGAGTAAATTGCAAAGCGCCAGCCGGATCGGCTAGGCGCTTTTTTCTTGTCCGGCTCGCGGCCGCCTTCGTATCGGTTGCCTTTCTCTCGGCTGCCCCGGTCTTTTCCGGTTGGGCACCTCCTTTTTCTCCGGGCCGTCGCGATGGCCGTTCCCCCGGCTGGTTTGTTGGTCATCTCAACACCAACGCCCAGATCCCTTCGGTGCGATCCGCCAGGGATGCGACCGGAGGGGTGCCGCCATGAACACGCTCAGCCGCCACGACGGGTGCCTGCGCTTCTCCTATGTCGTCGACGGCGGCCTGCGCGTCGAAGGCACCCACGATCCGGCGGAGCAGGTGCTGGTCCTGAAGGTGACGACGCCGCTGGGGCGGGTGATCCATATGGATGCGATTCCCTGCGACGACCCCCGTGTCATCCTGGCGGCGCTGCGCGAATGGGGCGAGCCGCCGGAGGAGGTGCGCGACGCTCTGCCTGCGCTGGGCGGCAACGCGATCCTGCTGGAGACGCGGCTTGGCGACTCGGTGCGCGCCTCTGTCCGCCGCCATGGCATGAAGGTGGAGGTCGTCTTCATCGACGGCGATGGCCGGCGGCTGGCGGAGTTGCGCGCCGGCAGCCTCGAGGCGCTCGACGCCAAGGCCGGCGGACTGCTGCGCCTGTCGCAGCGGACCCGCGCGGTGCTCAGCGCCTGGCTGTCGGCCGAACCGCTGTGGCTGGCGGCATTCCTGTTGGGCGGGCCTTTCCTCGGCGCGTTGCTGATCGTCTTCGGCGCGCAGGTATCGCCGGAACAGGTGCTGGTCACTGCCTATGCCGGGGCTGCCGGGCTGGTCGCCGCCTATGAGCTGCTGCGCGCCGGTTACGCCGAGTGGGTGCTCGCGCCGCCGGACAGCTTTCCGCGCCAGTGATCTCCGGCATTTAATCCGTATCACGGATCTTCCGTTTGACGGAAAAACAAACCCCGACGCTGTGGTGCCAGCTTCGGGAGTCCGACCATCGCCCCGCCCATGACTGGGCCAAACGACTGGGAGGACATCACATGACGCAGGCTCGATACTGGATCGCCGGCTGCGCGATTTCCCTTCTGTGCACAGGCACGCTCTCGATGGCATCCGCCGCGGATCCCGCGCTGGAAGGCGCGGTGCGCAAGGCGGTCAGCCAGCAGGCCCAGCCATGGCTGGCCGATCCGGCGGTGGTGGGCGCGGTGAAATCGCAGAACAGCAGGAATGCCGGCATCGCCCAGGCCAAGATCGACGAGATGGACAACACCTGGAAGGCGGCGGCTAAGGCGGGAGGCGCCAACCCGGCCTTCGATGAGGTCTCGTCGAATGCGGTGTCCAAGCAGTTGAAGCAGGTCGTCGCCGGCAGCAATGGCCGGATCGTCGAAATCCTTCTGATGGACGACCATGGGCTGAATGTCGGCCAGACTGCCGGGACCTCCGACTTCTGGCAGGGCGACGAGCCGAAATGGCAGAAGATCTTCACCAGCAATGCCGATCTCTACATGACCGACCCGGAGAAGGACGACAAGACCGGCGCCATGCTGACCGAGGCCAGCGTTCCGGTGATGGACCCGGCGGGCAAGCAGAAGATCGGCGTGGCGATGATTGTTCTGGACACCGCGAAGCTGGGCCAATAGGCGTCACCCGCAGCGGCGGTTCGGCAAAGCAAACGGCGCCCCGGATGGTCCGGGGCGCCGTTCTCATGTCCGCTTCAAAAGCGGACGGACCGCGTCAGGGCGTCAGGCCGCCTGCTGGGTCAGGGCGGGGGCCGGAGCGGGCGTCTCGACCTCCACCGACTGGTTGCCGGCGGCAGTGACGATCGGAATGCTCCGCGGCTTCATCGCTTCGGGTACCTCGCGCGCCAGCTCGATGTGCAGAAGGCCATTCTGAAGAGACGCGCTGGTCACCTTGATGAAATCGGCCAGCTGAAAGCGGCGCTCGAACGCGCGCCCGGCGATACCCCGGTAGAGGAATTGGCCGGTCGGCTCGTCCTTCTTAGCTTTACCAGTGACGGTCAACGAGTTCTGGTGAGCGACGATGTTGAGGTCGTCCAGACCAAAGCCGGCAACGGCCATGGTGATCCGGTACGAATCCTCGCTCAGTTTTTCGATGTTGTAGGGCGGATAGGACGCCGCCTCGTCACCGGTGGTCGCGGTCTCCAGCAGACGCGACAGACGGTCGAAACCGACGGTGGAACGGAACAGCGGCGAAAGGTCGTAGCTACGCATGACATATCCTCCGAAAGAGCGATACGGCCATCGAGGACCACGGTCTGGTCGGTCCTCGAAGGTGGGGTTGGAGGCGGACCCCGTATGGGCATCCGCCTGACGAGCGAGAGATAATCGGCGCTTTTTCCTGTTCAAGAGGGCGGTCGCACAAACGCCGGCCAGACCCCGCCTGGGGTTGCCGGGTACCGCCCAGTCACCAATTGTTAATCAGTTGCGGCAAGGCTCACGCTAGGGCCGTAAGTCCGCGGGAGGGGGCCGACGACCATGACTTCGCACACCTTCTTCTTCAACGGTCCCTACGACGAGACCATGGCCCTCTTGATCGAGGCGCGGAATTACATCGCCTATCATGATGCGGCTGAACACCGGAAGCTGCCGCCTCAGGTCCGCTTGCAGATTTCCTACGAATCCATGCGGGTGACCAGCCGCCTGACCCAGGTGATGGCGTGGCTGCTGGCGCAGAAGGCGGTTCATGCCGGCGAGATGTCGAAGGAGCAGGCGGCGAGCGAGGATTTCGCGCTGTCCGGAGGCGAGATCTGTTCCGATCCCAGCGGCCCCGACAACGAGGAACTGCCGTCCGGTCTGCGCAGCCTGCTGGAACGCAGCCACAGCCTCTACATGCGTGTCCACCGGCTGGACGCCATGGTCCGCGCCGATGTGGAGCGCGAGGCCGCCGCGGCGGCTGTCGGGTAAGCTTGCGGTGGGGGGAAAGGCGGCCGCCGCGCCATATGCAAACGGAAAAGTACAAACGAAAAGGGCGTCCGAACCGGTCGGACGCCCTTTTCGCATCGGCAGGATAGAAGTGCGGTAACGCTTACTTCTTGAGGCCGAAGTTCGCGAAGCGCTTGTTGAACTTGGCGATCTGCCCGCCGGTGTCCAGCAGCTTCTGCACGCCGGTCCAGGCCGGGTGAGACTTCGGGTCGATGTCGAGGCGCAGCGTGTCGCCCGGCTTGCCCATGGTGGAGCGGGTCGTGAACGAGCTGCCGTCGGTCATGACCACGGTGATCTCGTGATAGTCGGGATGGATGTCAGTCTTCATGGCCGGGGTTCCTGCAAAGCGAGCGGCGTCTATACCAAAACGCCTTCGCCGGTGCAACCCCGGAATCGAGCCTCGTTCGCGCAGTCTTCGGCGGGTTCCAAGGCCGTTTCTGCGGCGGTTTTGCCCGTCCATCGCCTTGTTGGCGTCGCCGCACCGCGCTATATGCCACCGATCCGCATCAATAACCCCAACAGACAAGCGGGAACCGCGTGGCTCGCCAACCCTCCCCCGACATGATCGCCGCCTCCGCCCGTGGCGAGGCGGATGCCCGCCGCCGCGACCTCGGCCCCCTGCGCCGGCTGGTGCCGTTCCTGCTTCCCTACAAGTGGCGAATCCTGGGCGCCATGGTGGCGCTGACCGTGGCCGCCGGCACCGTGCTGGGGCTGGGGCAGGGGATGCGGGTGCTGATCGACCAGGGTTTCGCCGGCGGCGACACCTCGCTGCTCGACCGCTCGCTTCTGGTGCTGCTGGCGGTGATCGCGCTGATGGCGGCCTCGACCTATGGCCGCTTCTATCTGGTCAGCTGGATCGGCGAACGGGTGGTCGCCGACATCCGGCGCGCCGTCTACGACCATGTGCTGACCCTGTCGCCCGGCTTCTTCGAGACGACCAAGACCGGCGAGATCCTGTCGCGCCTGACCACCGACACCACGCTGTTGCAGGTGGTGGTCGGTTCGTCCGCCTCCATCGCGCTGCGCAACGCGTTGCTGTTCCTGGGCGGCACCGGCATGCTGCTGATCACCTCGCCCAAGCTGACCGGGCTGGTGGCGCTGGTGGTTCCGCTGGTGGTGGCGCCGATCGTTTTCTTCGGCCGGCGGGTGCGCAAGCTGTCGCGCGACAGCCAGGACCGCATCGCCGACATCGGCTCCTTCGTGGAGGAGACTTTGGCCGCCATCCGCACGGTCCAGGCCTACACCCACGAGGCCATCGACCGCACCCTGTTCGGCAAACGGGTGGAGGAAGCCTTCGACGTCGCCATCCGCCGGGTGCGCGTGCGGGCGGTGATGACGGTGATCGTCATCGTTCTGGTCTTCGGCGCCGTCGGCATCATCCTGTGGATCGGCGGTCATGACGTGGTGGCGGGACGCATCACGCCGGGCCAGCTGTCGGCCTTCGTCATCTATTCCGTGGTGGTCGCCGGGTCGGTCGGCGCCATCAGCGAGGTGATCGGCGACCTCCAGCGCGCGGCCGGCGCCACCGAGCGTCTGTTCAGCCTGCTGTCCGTCGAGTCGGAAATCCGTGCCCCGGCCGCGCCGAAGCCGTTGCCCAGCCCGGCGGCGGGAGCGCTGTCCTTCGACAATGTCCGCTTCCACTACCCGTCGCGTCCCGACTGGGCGGCGCTGGAAGGCTTCTCGCTGGACGTGAGGCCGGGCGAGCGGGTGGCTCTGGTCGGCCCGTCGGGGGCGGGCAAGTCGACGGTGTTCCAGCTTCTGCTGCGCTATTACGACCCGCAGGCCGGTTCGGTGCGGCTCGACGGGGTCGATGTGCGCGATGCCGATCCGGTGGATGTGCGCCGCCGTCTCGGCCTCGTCGCCCAGGACCCGGTGGTGTTCTCCGCCAACGCCTGGGAGAACATCCGCTACGGCCGGCCCGACGCGTCGGATGCCGAGGTGCGCGCCGCCGCCGAGGCCGCCCATGCGCTGGACTTCCTCGATGCGCTGCCGGAGGGGTTCGGCACCTTTCTGGGCGAGAAGGGCGTGCGGCTGTCGGGCGGCCAGCGCCAGCGTCTTGCCATCGCCCGCGCCATCCTGCGCGACCCGCCGGTGCTGCTGCTGGACGAGGCGACCAGCGCGCTGGATGCCGAAAGCGAGCGGATGGTGCAGGACGCGCTCGACCGGCTTATGCATGGCCGCACCACGCTGATCGTCGCCCACCGGCTGGCGACGGTGCTGAACGCCGACCGCATCGTGGTGATGGACAAGGGCCGCGTGGTGGAGACCGGCACCCATGGCGAGCTGGTGGCGCAGGGCGGGCTCTATGCAAGGCTGGCGGCCTTGCAGTTCGACCGCGCGGACGGGGTGGCCTAAGGGGACATCGCCGGGGGCATCGACGCCTCCGGCCGACCGCGCTACCCTTGCCGCCATCCCCAGCCCCCATGAGGCAATGCGATGGCGCGGATATCGGCGGGCCGCCTGATGGCGGTTATGGTGAAGGAATTCATCCAGATGCGGCGCGACCGGCTGACCTTCGCCATGATGGTGGGGGTGCCGATCCTGCAATTGATCCTGTTCGGCTTCGCCATCAACTCCGACCCGAAGGCGCTGCCGACCGCGCTTCTGGTCGCCGACTCCGGCCCCTTCGCCCGGACGCTGGTCGCGGCGATGGAGAATTCCCGCTACTTCGCCATCACCCGCAGCGCCGCTTCGGAGGCCGAGATCGACCGGCTGCTGGCGGAAGGGGAGGTGCAGTTCGCCGTCACCATCCCCCCCGGCTTTGCCCGCGACCTCCAGCGCGGCACCCGCCCGGTCCTGCTGGTGGAGGCCGATGCCACCGACCCGGCGGCGACCAGCAACGCCCTGTCGGCGCTGACCGCCATCGCCCGGCAGGCGCTGAACCCGGACCTGACCGGGCCGCTGGCGAGCTTGCGAACCGGTCCCGACCCGGTCGAACTGCGTGTCCACCGCCGCTACAACCCGGAAGGCATCACCCAGTACAATGTGGTGCCCGGCCTGATGGGCGTAGTGCTGACCATGACCATGGTGATGATGACGGCGCTCGCCGTCACCCGCGAGCGGGAACGCGGGACCATGGAAAACCTGCTGGCGATGCCGGTGCGCCCGTTCGAGGTGATGCTGGGCAAGATCGTGCCCTTCGTCGTCGTTGGCTATGTCCAAGTGCTGCTGATCGTCGTGGCGGCGCGGCTGCTGTTCGACGTGCCGATCGTCGGCAGCCTGGGCCTGCTGTCCGCCGTGCTGATCCTGTTCATCGCCGCCAATCTGGCCGTCGGCTTCACCTTCTCCACGCTGGCGCGCAACCAGTTGCAGGCGATGCAGATGTCCTTCTTCTTCTTCCTGCCGTCGATGCTGCTGTCCGGCTTCATGTTTCCCTTCCGCGGCATGCCCGGCTGGGCGCAGGCGGTGGGGGAAATCCTGCCGCTGACCCATTTCCTGCGCATCGTCCGCGGCATCCTGCTGAAGGGGAACGGACTGGCGGAGATCGCCGCAGAGGTGCTGGCGCTGGCCCTGTTCCTGACGGTGGTCACGGTGGTGGCGCTGAAACGCTATCGCCAGACGCTGGACTGAACCGCGGGAACCGCCATGGGGCGCACCACCGATGGCCCGGCTCTGCGCCTGTCCGTTCGGTTGTGCCGCCGGGATGCCTCCTCCATCATTCCTTAACCACGACTCCGCTATAGCCGTAACAGTGGCGGTGCTGGCGACGGCGATGCGGGGGGCAGAGATGGGTTTTCGCGCTTTTGGCGGTCGTGCCTTAAAACTGGTCGCGTGCGTCGGGCTGGCTGTCGCCCTGCTGGCGGCGGGCGAGGCCGACGCCAAATCGCGCAAGAAGAAGCCGGCGCCGATCCCGGCCTACGCTACCAGCGTCGCCTGGGGGGCGGTGACCGGCCCCTCGCTGGGGGCCGCCAAGTCCATCGGCGGTTATGCCGCCGGCTGCATCGCGGGTGCCCGTGCCCTGCCGCCGGAAGGCGTCGGCTATCAGGTGATCCGCCTGTCGCGCCAACGCAATTACGGACATCCGGTGCTGGTCGACATGCTGCGCGACTTCGGGCAGCGGGTGGCGCTTTCCGGGCTGGGCACCGCGCTGATCGGCGACATGGGGCAGGCGCGCGGCGGGCCGATGCCGTCGGGCCATGCCAGCCACCAGATCGGCCTGGATGCCGACGTCTGGCTGCGTCTGGACCTGCCGCCGATGGGCCGCGCCGGCCGCGAGCGGCTGGACGAGATCAAATATGTCGATTACGACCGCATGCGGGTCACCGAGGACTGGTCGGACCGTCAGGCGAAGATGATCCAGATCGCCGCCAGCGATGCCCGTGTCACCCGCATCTTCGTCAACCCGGCGATCAAGCTGGCGATGTGCCAGCGCAGCTGGGCCGACCGCAGCTTCCTGAACAAGCTGCGCCCCTGGCACGGCCATGACGGCCACATGCACATCCGGCTGGGCTGCCCCGCCGGCAGTCCGCAGTGCGAGCAGCAGGATGCCCAGCCGGAAGGCGACGGCTGCGGGGACGAGCTGATGTCCTGGCTGGACAGCGCCGCTCCCGCCATCGAGCATCCGCCGGGCTACAAGCCCGAGCCACGGGTGGTCCGCAAGATGCCGGCAGCCTGCGCTCCCGTGCTGAATGCGGCAGGCACCCGCATGGCGTCGCTGGCCGACTCCGCGGCGGTGCCGACGAAGGCCGCGCGCTGACGGGTTGGCGTGTTTCCGTGGAGAAATTTTTCCACTTGCATGCAATTAGCGTCCGTCTAACCTGAGGCTGGACAGATTCTTGCGGGTGGTGTGTCCGGTATGTATCGAACAACCGCAGGGATGCTGTGCCGGGTGCTGCCGGCCGGAGTTGGTCGGCGGTGCCGGGAGTCGTTCGGCGGATGGGGTGCCACGGCGATGACGGACATGGGGAAATGACGGACAAGGACGGAGCGTCCGGACACGGACCGAGCCTGAAGACGCGCCTGTATGCGTGGTGGGAAGGCTATGATTTGTCCGGCATGAAGGCGAAGAAAGGCGATGAGCCGGCGCCCGAACCGGAACAGCCGCAGCCTGCCGCTCCCGGTCCGGGCATGAACCGCTGGGGCAAGCCGCTGTGGACAGCCACCCGCATCGAGGTGGCCGAGAAGATGTGGGGCGAGGGCTTCAACACCCCTGGCGGCGCCGACCATATCCCCTATCTGGTCAAGCCGCTGGGCCTGAACCCGGCGATGAGCGTGCTGGACCTCGCGGCCGGGCTGGGCGGCACCAGCCGCACCATGGCCGGCAAATACGGCTGCTGGGTCACCGGGCTGGAAGCGTCGGAGCTGCTGGCCAAGGAGGGCATGGTCCGCTCCTTCAAGCTTGGCCTGGAGAAGAAGGCGCCCGTCGAGACCTTCAATCCCGAGCATTTCGGCTATCCCAAGCGCGTCGACGCCATCGTCTACAAGGAAGGCCTGTTCTTCGTCCGCGATAAGGAGCAGATGTTCGACGGGATGGAGCTGGCGCTGAAGCCGCGCGGCCATCTGCTGATCACCGATTACATCGCCGAAGCGGATGTAATGGGGGTAAAGGCGGTGCAGGGCTGGTGCGACAAGGAGCCGCTGACCCCGAACCTCTGGCCCAAGGACCGCATGGCCAATGCGTTCGCCCAGCGCAACCTCGACCTGCGCATCGCCGAGGACATCACCGACACCCACCGCGGACTGATCCTGTCCGCCATCCAGGGTCTGGTCGAGCATCTGGAGAAATTCCAACTCGACACCCCGACCAAGCTGGCGGTGATGGAGGAGGTCGAGCTGTGGGCCCGCCGCGTCGCCGCCATCGAGGCCGGCGTGCGGGTTTACCGCTTCTATGCGATCAAGCCGGCGGAATAGGGCCGGCGGAGTAGGGAGCGCATGCCTCTCTGCCGTGCCTCCCAAAAAACTTTTGCGCGATTGCATTTTTTCACTTGAGCGCGACCGCGGCTCTGGGTACATAGAGCGCCCCGCGTGACCCCAAGAAACGCGGACGCGCTTGTGGCGGAATTGGTAGACGCGCTAGGTTCAGGTCCTAGTGGCTGAAAGGCCGTGGGGGTTCGAGTCCCTCCAAGCGCACCAACACTCCAAGTGTTGGTGAAGAGTAAGAGAAGCATAGTGGGGCCATAGCTCAGCTGGGAGAGCGCTACAATGGCATTGTAGAGGTCAGGAGTTCGATCCTCCTTGGCTCCACCATTCTCTGACGCCTGCCGGGGCGGAAAATTTCCCGGCCATTCCCTGACCTTCCGAATTCACCCCGATCCCCGCTGAACTCGCCGGGATCTTTATCGGTACAGCCACTGTGGCCTTTCCGCATCAGGAAGGCGCAGACAGGGTGTTACCACCTTGGGGCGCATGGCCGAACGGGTGCCGCGCACGGATAATCGCGCCTGTCGAACCGCAAACTCTCTTCTGCACGCTTCGACGCAAACACGCACCCACATCGCACGCCATTCCGATTTTTCCGGAGCGCCCGCCATGTCCACACGGATGGAACACGGGTTGAGGACGCTTGTCCTCGCCCTTTACGATGAAGCTGCATTGACGGCGGCTGCCAAGGGCCTGACCGGGCTGTTGGCCGAACGGGCGGCCTTGAGCGAGGCCGCCAGCCTCGTGTCCGTCCCGGCCCGCCGGACAGTGTCCGAGGAAGAGGTGTTGCGCATCGTGTTGTCGGCCCGCCGGCTCCAACGCATGGGCGGCTCGCGCGACGACGGCCCGGTGCTGGTCCCCGGCCTGTCGGCGGTTCCGCCGTTGCCGCCGCTGCATCAGTCGGTTGCTGCGATGAAGCCGCGTCGCGGCCGTCTGGCCCTGTGGGCGATGCGCTCGCTGGCACGGCATCCGTCGGCGCCGCTGATCTGAGGCGCGCCGGCTGACAGGCAGCGGTCCCTTGCCGGCGACTGGTCCCCGCCGGTGCGGGCCGCTGCTGCCTTTCGCCGCAACGGTCGGAGTTGCGCGGCAGGCGGCCCGGGATAGGGGCCGGGGCTGACCCTGTTCCATGCGGCCCCGGTGGGCGCAGTCGGGGGAGGGTTATTGCGGATGCGTGCTGGCGCGCTGCGGCGCGGCAGGCTACATACGCAAGGCTGCGCTTGCGTCGCAGCGATTGCGTCGCGAGCATCCGCGTCTGCGTCGGATTGGCCTCCCCCGGAGTTGACCGTTGACCAGTGGACAGTTGACCAGCCTGCCGCCCGTCACCTTTTCCCTGTGGCTTTTCATGCGCCGTGCCTCGGCCGCGCGCCGCCCGGCCTGCCGGCACTGACGGTCGGGGATCGGAACTGGCATGCGCAGGACGACGATGAAGCCGCGGGCCGACTGGCGACCGGGTCTCCGCAAATACCCCTATGGTGTGCGCGCCATGTCGGCCGGGGCCGGCTGGCGGGAAGACACCGTCTATGAGTTCACCGCCTCGCAGATCGACCTGATCGAAAGCGTGGCGGACGAGCTGCACAGCATGATCGCCGTCGCCGTGCGCCATGTGATGGAGCACAAGCTGTTCGCCTCGCTCGGCATCCGCGGCGATCTGGCGCGCATGCTGGAGGCGTCCTGGGTCGATTACTGGGCCGGCGGGCGGCGCAATGAGCGGGCGGGTGGGCTGGCTGGCCGGTTGACTCTGGCCTATGACGGGCGCGACAGCGTCAAGCTGCTCGGGTGCAACTACGACACCACCGAAGGGCTGTTCGCCGCCTCGATGATCCAGCGCAACTGGCGCGAGGCGATGGCGCCGGACGCCAACCAGTTCAACGGCCTGCACGAGGCGCTGGTGGAACGCTGGGAGGAACTGGCGACGGGTGTGCCCGGCCGCGGCCGCATGCATGCGACCTGCGCCACCCCCGACCCGGTGCGCGAGGGTGAACTGGTCTATCTCGCCGCCACCGCGGCGGAGGCCGGGATCGACACCCGCCTGCTGCCGCTCCATTCCATCGCCTGGGACGGCCGCCGCTTCCTCGACGACGAGGGACAGCCGATCTCCTGGCTGGCGAAGCTCTATCCGTGGGACGGGCTGGCCGACGACGGGTTCCTCCAGCGCCTGCGCAGCAGCGGCATGAGCGTGCTGTCGCCGCTGTGGTGCTGGCTGTGGTCGAACCACGGCCTGCTGGCGGTGCTGTCCCACCTGTATCCGCGCCACCCGAACCTGTGCCGTGCGGCGCTGGATCCCAGCGGCGTGGCCGGGGCCGATATGGTGACCACGCGCGCCCTGCATGGGCTGGACGGTGCACCGACCCGGATGCTGCGGCATGGAGAGGTTATTGCCGACGACGGGCCGGACATCGGCGAGGATGTCGCGGCCCATGGTGCCGTCTGGCTGGAAACCCCATCCTGCTTCAGCGAGGAGGACACCCGCGCCGTCCTGCACGCCTGGATCGTCGGCGACAAGTGCCTGGGCATGGCGGTGCGGGAATCCACCGACCCGCGGCTGGCGGCCGGTGTCGGGCCGGACGCGGCAATGGTCCCGCACCTGTTCAGGGGCTGATTACCCGACAACCTGTCAGGGCGCGAACGGGTTCTTCAATGCCGGGCCGAAGGTCGCCTTGCGGGCGGCGCGCCAGATGCTTTCGGCCGCCGCGTCGTTGCCGCGGTCGGCGATGGCCATGCCGGCCACGCCGGGCTGATGGCTGAGCCAATCGCGCAGCAGGTTTTCGAACCGCGTGGTCTCGCGCGGATCGTCGCTGGCCATGGTGATCGAAACGGTCAGTTCGGTGGTCATGGTCGGTTCCCTCCTGACGGTTGGACGGGCCGGTCGATCCAGCAAATCAGCCGGACCGGCGCCGTGGACGAGAAGGTGCCCCCTATGCACGGGGGCCAAGCCTGCGCGCCCGGTCCCGCATGCGCAATGAAAAAGGCGGGGTATGACCCCGCCTTCCTCGCGTCCCGTCCATCGGGACCCGTTCTGCCGGACGGATCCGGCGGCCCGTCACTTCGTGTCCGACTTGCTGCCGGGAATGGCGATGCTGGCGATCTGCTTCTGCAATTCGTCGATCTGCTTCTGCAGTTCGTCGAAGGTGGCGCCGCCCGGATTGGCGGCGGGCGCGGCGTTGCCCCCCTGGCCGGGCTGGCCGGCCGGGCGCTGTGCGCCGGGCACCTCGTCCCCGGCGCCGGGGGCACCGAAGGGAGTGAACATGCGCATGGCGCGTTCGAACATCGCCATGTTCTGCTTGCTGACCTCGTCCAGCCGGCCGAACGGGAACATGCCGCCCAGCGTATTCTGGAAATAGTCGCGCATCTGCTCCTGATTGCGCGAGAAGGCCTGCATCGAATATTCCAGATAGCGCGGCACCACGGACTGCATGTTGTCGCCGTAGAAGCCGATCAGCTGGCGCAGGAAGCTGATGGGCAGCAGGTTCTGCCCCTTGCTTTCCTCTTCCACGATGATCTGGGTCAGGACGGACCGGGTGATGTCCTCCCCGGTCTTCGCGTCATAGACCACGAAGTCCAGCCCGTCCTTCACCATCTGGCAGAGATGGTCGAGCGTGACGTAGCTGCTGGTGGCGGTATTGTAGAGCCGCCGGTTGGCGTACTTCTTGATCGTGATCGGAGCGGACTTCTGGTCTTCCTTGTCGGCCATCGCTGAGTCTTTCAAGAAGGGACGCGTTCCAGGTCACGTTCCAGGTCATGGAGTTCCGGAACACACGTGACTGGCGGCGGAAATTGTTCCGTCATTAGGACTACTCGAAGGGATAGCAATTTGTCCAGCGTTGCGCCGCGGCATAGCGCCGCGGTTGCGCTCGGCCCGGCGGTGCGGATGGAGGATCGGTGCGCAACCGGCTGCCTCCCGCCGATACCCGAAAGGTCAGGTAAGGGGCCATGCCGGGCTGGTCAAGCCGGCCCGGCGGCCCCTATACTCCGGCCATGGCCGACCCGTCGAATCCAGACCGCTCCTCCGATCCGTCCGCCGCCGACCCGCCTTCCTACGAAACGCTGGCGCGCCGCTACCTGGACCTGTGGCAGGACCAATGGACGGCCTGCGCCGCCGATCCGGAAATGGCCGACATGACGACCCGCATGTTCCAGATGATGGGGCAGGGGGCTGGACCGTTCGGCTTCGGTCAGGCGGGGTTCGGCGCGTTCGGTGGCGGTTCCATGCCCGGCACCGGCTGGGATCCCCAACCCTGGCCATTCCCGAACAGCGGCTCCACCCAACACGGACAGCCTTCCGATGAGCGAGCGTCTGGCGGACGACAGGCAGACGGGCGAGGCTCCGCCCAATCCGGCAGCGGGACCGATGAAACGGCAGGGACCGCGCCCGCTGGCGCTCCATCTGACGGCGGCTCTGGCCAGCTTGCTCAGCTCCTCGGCCGCATTGCCGCACTTGAGGAGCGGCTCGCTTCCCTGGAACCCGGCCCTGCGGAGCCGGGCGGCGGCGCTACGGGAGGACATGGCGCGGGCGGACCGGATGCAGGGCACCCGAACGCAGGAAAGCCGAGCGCAGGAAAGGGCGCCAGGGCCCGGCGACCGTCTGGCCAGGGAGGTTGACCGGGAGATCCGCCGCCGCATCGACGCCGTCCTGACCGGGGTCGAGCGCTACCGCAGCCACCCATACCGCCGCGACCTGCCCGATCCGCCGGTGGTCTGGACGGAAGGCGGATCGCGCCTGCTGGATTATGGCCGGAAACGGGGCGGCCGGCCGGTCCTGTTCGTGCCGTCGCTGGTCAACCGCGCCTATATCCTCGACCTGTCGCGCGACAAGAGCCTGATGCGCTGGCTGGCGGGGCATGGTTTCCGGCCGCTCCTGCTGGATTGGGGCAGGCCTGGGCCGCTGGAGCGGCGCTTCACCCTGACCGACTACATCGCCGGACGGCTGGAACGCGCGCTGGACTTCGCCGTGGAGATGGCCGGCGCGCCGGTCCCGGTGGTCGGCTACTGCATGGGCGGGCTGCTGGCCGCGGCTCTGGCGCAGCGCCGGCCGCGCTCGCTCGCCGGGTTGGGGCTGATGGCGACGCCCTGGGACTTCCATGCGGAGGATGCGGCGACCGCCCGCCGGGTGGCGACCTTCATCCAGCCCTGGGGACCAGTGCTGGACCGCTGGGGCGAACTGCCGACCGACGCCCTGCAGGCGCTGTTCGCCCAGCTCGACCCGCTGCTGGCGCTGAAGAAATTCTCCGGCTTCGCCCGCATGGCGCCCGGCTCCCGTGCCGCCACCGCCTTCGTCGCGCTGGAGGATTGGCTGAACGACGGGGTGCCGCTGGTGGCCGGGGTGGCGCGCGACGCGCTGGCCGGCTGGTACGGGCGCAACGACACGATGGCCGGGGCCTGGATGGTCGCCGGGCTGCCGGTCGATCCCGGCGCCATCCGCGTGCCGACGCTCGCCCTCATTCCGGAACGCGACCGGATCGTTCCGCCGGCCTCGGCCCTGGCGCTGCCTACCGCGATCCCCGGCGCCAGAATCCTGCGCCCGCCGCTTGGCCATATCGGTATGGTGGTGAGTGCCGGTGCCGAAACCGGAGTGTGGAATCCTCTGGCCGAATGGCTTGCTGCGACAGGTTAGCGCCGCGACCTTCGGCCAGCTTGCACCCGTCATATTGCCGGACTTAAGGTAAGAATCACTCCGAGCGTCCCACCAGCGCTATAATAAAACTGTCCTATTTCGAGGAGCGTTCAATGACCGAGGTTGTCATCGCCGGTGCCGCCCGTACGCCCATCGGCAGCTTCAACGGCGCCCTCAGCGCCGTTCCCGCCCATGTTCTGGGCGAGGTCGCGATCCGCGAAGCGCTGGCCCGTGCTAAGACCGACGCGGCGGAAGTGAACGAGGTGATCTTTGGCCAGATCCTGACCGCTGGCCAGGGTCAGAACCCGGCCCGTCAGGCCGCCGTCAACGCCGGCATCCCGGTTGAGGCGACCGCCGTCGGCGTCAACCAGCTCTGCGGGTCCGGTCTGCGCACCGTGGCTCTCGGCTACCAGGCGATCAAGAACGGCGATGCCGATATCCTGGTCGTCGGCGGCCAGGAAAGCATGAGCATGGCCCCGCACGTCATGCACCTGCGCAACGGCACCAAGATGGGGTCTGCCGAACTGCTCGACACCATGCTGCGCGACGGCCTGACCGACGCCTTCCATGGTTATCACATGGGCACCACCGCGGAGAACGTCGCCCAGAAGTGGCAGCTGACCCGCCAGGAGCAGGACGCCTTCGCCGCCGCCAGCCAGCAGAAGGCCGAGGCCGCCCAGAAGGCCGGCCGCTTCAAGGACGAGATCGTCCCGGTCACCATCAAGGGCCGCAAGGGTGACGTCGTCGTCTCGGACGACGAGTACCCGAAGCATGGCACCACGGAGGAATCGCTGGCCAAGCTGCGCCCGGCCTTCTCGAAGGACGGCACGGTGACTGCCGGCAACGCATCGGGCATCAATGACGGCGCCGCCGCCCTAGTGCTGATGACGGCGGAGAACGCGGCCAAGCGCGGCGTCACCCCGCTGGCCCGCATCGTCTCCTGGGCGACCGCCGGCGTCGATCCGGCGATCATGGGCACCGGCCCGATCCCGGCCTCGCGCAAGGCGCTGGAAAAGGCCGGCTGGACCGTCGACGACCTCGACCTGATCGAGGCAAACGAGGCCTTCGCCGCCCAGGCGCTGGCCGTCAACAAGGACCTCGGCTGGGATACCGGCAAGGTCAACGTCAATGGCGGGGCCATCGCGCTCGGCCACCCGGTCGGCGCCTCCGGCGCCCGCGTGCTGACCACGCTGCTGTTCGAAATGCAGAAGCGTGACGCGAAGAAGGGCCTCGCCACCCTGTGCATCGGTGGCGGCATGGGCATCGCTCTCTGCGTCCAGCGCGACTGAGGACCGGAAGGGCCGCTTTCGCAAATGGAAGCGGCCCGCTTCGCTTGAAGGCTTGGGGCATCCGCCGGACCTGCGGAGGGAGTCCCATGCCCAACAATAAAAAGTCAAAGAAACCAACCAACCATCACTAAATCTGGGGAGAAGAACTATGGCTCGTGTTGCAGTCGTCACTGGTGGCACCCGCGGCATCGGCGAGGCGGTTGCCGTCGCCCTGAAAGATGCCGGTTACAAGGTCGCCGCCAACTATGCCGGCAACGATCAGGCGGCCGAGGAATTCACCGCCCGCACCGGCATCCCGACCTACAAGTTCGACGTCGCGGACTTCGACGCCTGCAAGAAGGGGATCGCCGCGATCGAGTCCGACCTGGGCCCGGTCGACGTGCTCATCAACAACGCCGGCATCACCCGTGACGGCGTGATGCACCGCATGACCTACGATCAGTGGGAGAAGGTGATCCACACCAACCTGTCCTCCTGCTTCAACATGTGCCGCAACGTCATCGACGGCATGCGCGAGCGTGGTTTCGGCCGCATCGTCAACATCGGCTCGGTCAACGGCCAGGCCGGCCAGTACGGTCAGGTCAACTACGCCGCGGCGAAGTCCGGCATCCACGGCTTCACCAAGGCGCTGGCGCAGGAGAGCGCAGCCAAGGGCATCACCGTCAACGCCATCGCCCCCGGCTACATCGACACCGACATGGTGCGCGCTGTGCCGGCCAACGTGCTGGAGAAGATCGTCGCCCGCATCCCGGTCGGCCGTCTCGGCCGCGCGTCGGAGATCGCCAAGGCCGTGCTGTACCTCGTCGACGACGACAACGGCTTCATGACCGGATCGACCCTGTCGGTCAATGGCGGCCAGCACATGTACTGATCCGGTACCGGGTCTCGCACCCTGGTTCGTGACCTGCGACGAAGCCCCTTTCCCACCCCTGCCCGGACCGCTGGTCCGCTGTGGGTGGGGGAGGGGTTTTTGTTTTTGAAACAACCTCCACCGCACTTGACGGACCGGCCGCCGAGTTGAAGGTTATCGTCCGTTTCGGACGCACCACCACATTGGACACCCTGCGATGCCTTACACCTCGTTGCGCGACTTCATCGACCGGCTGGAGAAGGCGGGGCGGCTGGTTGTGGTGAAGGAGCCGGTGTCCAGCGTGCTGGAAATGACCGAGATCCAGACCCGCCTGCTGGCCGAGAACGGCCCGGCGGTGCTGTTCGAGAACGTCATCAAGGCCGACGGCACGCGCTCGGAGATGCCGGTGCTGGTCAACCTGTTCGGCACCGTCGAGCGGGTTGCCTGGGGCATGGACCGCGAGCCGCACCAGCTGCGCGCCGTCGGCGAGACGCTGGCCTTCCTCAAGCAGCCGGAACCGCCGGGCGGCTTCCGCGAGGCGCTGGACCTGATCCCGCTCGCCAAGACCGTGCTGTCGATGAAGCCGAAGACGGTCGGCTCGGCTCCATGCCAGGAGGTGGTGCTGACCGGCGACGACATCGACCTCGGGCGCCTGCCGGTGCAGAGCTGCTGGCCGGGTGAGCCGGCGCCGCTGATCACCTGGCCGCTGGTGGTGACCAAGGGGCCGACGGGGAAGCGCGAAGACGACTTCAACCTCGGCATCTACCGCATGCAGGTGCTGGGGAAGAACAAGACCATCATGCGCTGGCTGAAGCACCGCGGCGGAGCCCAGCACCATCACCGCTGGGCTGCCCATCAAGAAAGGAAGGGCGGCAAGCGCGAGCCGCTGCCCTGCGCCGTCGTGCTGGGGGCCGATCCCGGCACCATCCTGGCCGCGGTGACGCCGGTGCCCGACACCCTGTCGGAATACCAGTTCGCCGGCCTGCTGCGCGGCAAGAAGGTGGAGCTGGTGGAGTGCAAGACGGTACCGCTGAAGGTGCCGGCCCAGGCGGAGATCGTTCTGGAAGGCCATGTCAGCTTGGACGACTACGCCGACGAAGGGCCCTACGGCGACCACACCGGCTATTACAATTCGGTCGAGCCCTTCCCGGTCTTCACCATCACCGCCATGACGATGCGGCGCAAGCCGATCTACCTCTCCACCTTCACCGGCCGTCCGCCCGACGAGCCGTCGGTGCTGGGCGAGGCGCTGAACGAGGTGTTCATCCCGTTGCTGATCCAGCAGTTTCCGGAGATCGTCGATTTCTGGCTGCCGCCGGAAGGCTGTTCCTACCGCATCGCGGTGGTCAGCATGAAGAAGGCCTATCCCGGCCATGCCAAGCGGGTGATGATGGGCGTCTGGTCCTTCCTGCGCCAGTTCATGTACACGAAGTGGGTGATCGTCGTGGACGACGACATCGACGCGCGGAACTGGAAGGACGTGATGTGGGCGATCTCCACCCGCATGGATCCGGCCCGCGACATCACGGTGATCGAAGGCACGCCCATCGACTATCTCGACTTCGCCAGCCCGGAATCGGGGCTTGGCGGCAAGGTCGGCCTCGACGCCACCAACAAGTGGCCGCCGGAAACCAAGCGTGAATGGGGCGAGAAGCTGCACATGACCGACGAGGTCGTCGAGGCGGTCAGCCGGAAATGGGACCTGTACGGCCTGCCGGGCAGCGGGAAGCCGATCTGGAAGAAGTGAAATGGCGGTTCCCTTTCCTCCCTCCCGCACAGACCCTGTTTGTGCGGGAGGGAGGAAAAGAAACCCGCAAGCTACCGCCGCGGGTCGCGGCTCAGGCCCTTGGCCTGCAACTCTTCAAGATACTCGGCCCACAGGGCTTCCTGTTCGGTGCCGATCTCATAGAGGTATTTCCAGGTGAAGATGCCGCTGTCGTGCAGGTCGTCGAAGACGATGCGGATGGCGTAATTGCCGACCTGCTCCAGCCGCATGATGCCGACATGGCGGCGACCGGCCACCGTCTGCTTCTGGTTGGGGTTGTGGCCTTGCACCTCGGCGGACGGGCTGACGACGCGCAGGAACTCCGCCGGGTAGGAGAAGGTCCGGCCGTCGTCGAAATCGACCTCCAGCCGCTTCTCCTCCTTCTTCAGGCGGATCTCGGTCGGCCAGTGGACCGTGCCGAATCCATCGCCCGTACCGGCGCCTGCACTCATCGCGCCGCCCCCACCTTGTCCAGGCTGCGGGCCTCGTCGATCAGCATGATCGGGATGCCGTCGCGAATCGGATAAGCCAGACCGGCGCGCTCGCTGACCAGCTCCGCACGTTCGGCGTCATAACGCAGCGGACCCTTGGTCAGCGGGCAGACCAGGATCTCCAGCAGCTTCGGATCGACGCGGGCGTTGGTTTTCGCTTCGCTGCTCTTGTCCTCGGGCGTCGCCATGTCGTGTCTCGTGGTGATTGGAAGGAATCAGTGCTTGGGCGGCGGGCCGTCCCCGTCATGGCTGTCGAGAATGGCCATCTCGACCAGCCCGATCAAGAGCTTCCCACGTTCCGCCAGGGTCGGCGCCTCCAGCAGCGCCTGTTTTTCACCAGGCGTGAAGGGGCAGATCATCGCCAGAGAGTTGACCAGCCGTTCATCCAGCGTCGATTCGATGGATTTCCAGTCGACCGACAGGCCCTGGACCCTGAAGTAGGTCTTCAGGGCGCCCAGCAGCCGGTGGCGGTCGATGTCGCCGCAGGACTCGGGTTCCAGGTCGGCGCGGAAGGGGCGCCAGTCGGGGACGACCCGCCGATAGCCGCGCGCACCCTCCACCTCCCGCCCGATCTCGAACCGGGCGACCCCGGTCAGGGTGATGAGGCACCGGCCGTCGTCGGTCTCGGCGAAGCTGGTGATGCGGCCGGCGCAGCCGCAGGAATAAACGGCCGGCTCACGCTCCCGCCCGGCAGGGTCGAGGGGCTGGATCATGCCGATCATGCGGCCGCTGCCCAGCGCATCCTCGACCATCGCGAGATAGCGGGGCTCGAAGATGTTCAGCGGCAGCCGTGCCCGCGGCAGCAGCAGGACGCCGGCCAGCGGGAAGATCGGCATCATCGCCGGCAATTGGCTGAACTCGGGGTCGAAGGGGTTTCTGGTCATGCCAATCAGATAGAACCCCATCGCCGGTGGAACAGCCGTCCTTTTTTCGGAAAAAGCGTCAGCTGAACATCATGGTCGACAGGCGGCGGCGGGTCTTCACCGTCAGCGGGTCGGTCTGGCCGAACGCCTCGAAGAACTTCACCAGCTGCTTGCGGGCGCCGTCGTCGTTCCAGGTCCGGTCGCGCTTGAAGATCTCCAGCAGCTCGTCCACCGCCGCTTCGCGCTTGCCGGCGGCGAACAGCGCCATGGCGAGGTCGAAGCGCGCGGCATGGTCGTTCGGGTCGTGGGCGACCTTTTCCATCAGCTCCGGGATCGGGCCGGCGTTGGCGGCCTGTTCCGCCACGTCGAGAGCGGCACGGACGTTGGCCAGCTCCTTGTCCTTGGCGATGGCTTCCGGGGCCTGGGCCAGCATCTGCTTGGCGTTTTCCAGGTCGCCGGCGGCGATCAGGCAGCGGAGGATGCCGGCATAGGCCTGGACGTTCTCCGGCTCGGCCTGAAGGATCTGGCTGTAGAGGTCGAGCGCGCCCTGAAGGTCGCCGCCTTCCAGCATCTCCTTGGCCTGGGCGAAGGCCTCCTCTAGCATGTCGTCGGCACCGCCGCCGACACCGGCCTGCTTGGCCAGCGTCACCAGCTTGTCGACGAAGGCCTTCACCTGCGATTCGGGCAGGGCGCCCATGAAGCCGTCGACCGGACGGCCCTGGAAGAAGGCATAGACCGCCGGGATCGACTGCACGCGCAGCTGCGAGGCGATCATCGGGTTGGCGTCGGTGTCGATCTTCACCAGGCGGACCGCGCCTTTGGCAGCGCGCACCACCTTCTCGATGATCGGGCCCAGCTGCTTGCAGGGGCCGCACCAGGGCGCCCAGAAATCGACGATCACCGGGACGTCGCGCGAGGCTTCGATCACGTCGGCCATGAAGGCGCGGTCGGTGCTGTCCTTGACGATCTCAGCGGCACCGGGGGCGGAACCAGCGGCGGGAGCGGCGGGCTTGGACCCGTTGGCGGGGGGCATGGAGAACATGGCGTGTTTCGGTCCCGTTGGTGATGCCTGGCCCATTAGGACATCCCGGTGGGCCATGGAGTTGCCGATCCGGCCGGCCCGGATCCTCATCGTTGGCGACATATGTGAGCGCGCAGGGCGGCTCAAGCAAGCATTGCGTGGGCAAGCATTGCGTGGACAGGCACTGCGCAGAGGCTCCGGCCCGTCATTCCTGTGTGCGGCCGAACTCGACGATTGCCGGTTCGTGACCGCAGGCGCGGATGAAGCGCATCAGGTCGTCCCGCCGGATCGCGGTGGTGCGGTCGTTCAGCAGTGGGTGATAGTTCAGCAGGTCATGCTCCATCATCGCCTGCTGGAGGACCACACGCACCTTGTGTCCGGTGTCGTTGACCAGGGAGAAAGGCGTGACCGATCCCGGCCGGATGCCGAGGAAGCGCCAAAGCCGCTCCGCCGAGGCGAAGGACAGCCGCGCCGACCCGATGGCCTTGTCCAGCCGGTTCAGGTCGATTTTCGCATCCTCCAGCGCCACCACCAGCCAATGCTGGTCCTTCTTGTCCTTCAGGAACAGGTTCTTGCAATGACCGCCGGGCAGGGCGCCACGCAGGGCCTTGCTTTCCTCCACCGTGTGCAGCGGCGGGTGGCTGTGTGTGGTCGCCCGGATGCCCAGCGCGTCGAGCCGCGCCAGCAGTTGATCCGGCGAGGTCGGCAGCGGCGCATCCCCATCGGGAAGGGAGGCGTCCGGAAGGGAGGTCGATGCGGTGTCCATGACAGCCCTTGTACCGGGCGCGCGGAAAATCGTCCAGTCGGTGAAAAAAACTGAAACAAGGCGCTTGCATTGCGTCGGCCGATGAGTATAGTCCGCCGCACACCGCCGGACGGCAGCGACAACGGTCTGAACCGATGAAACGCCGGACGATGGAATGGAGCGCGGGCGTAGCTCAGGGGTAGAGCACAACCTTGCCAAGGTTGGGGTCGAGGGTTCGAATCCCTTCGCCCGCTCCAGTTTCCTCCAGACTTTACGCTGGAGCATGCGATTTCAAAAGGCCGGACCTTCGGGTGCCGGCCTTTCGCATTTTCTCCCTCCTGTTTCCAGTCCATCCGGACTTGCTGGCTTGCGGTCCGCAACCCCTCCGTAGGGGATGACGCCTTGCGGGATGATCGCCCATTGGATCGCCGATCCGCGGGATCGACAATCCACCTCATTCTTTCAGCTTTCAATTGCGGCAAATCAAAGCCTGATCGTCATACAATTGTAGGCGGATTGTGAGGCTGAAACGGCATGATGTTCCTGCCGCTCCGGCAAAAGACCGTTCAGCACGGCCACAGTTGTGCCTGCTTTCAGCGATCGTTGTAATTTTCCGGAAATTTCTCGCTTTGGCTGTGTTTCATGTTGAGATAGCCCAAAAGGGGACGCGGAATTTCCTATGACGTATTTACAGATTGTCAACCTCCTTGCGTATGACCGCATGGGGAGGTACACTTCAAAATCTAAATAAATAGCGTCTAAGGCTCCGGGGGTTGTGGCGAACGAAGACACTCCGCGAAAAATCGTGTCAAAATTCAGAAACATTCCCGTGAGAGGATGCGCCGGCTATTTGCTTTCGCTCGGTCGGCACCGCTTCACCGTCGTGGTTCCGGCAGGAATTCGGCGCAAGAATTCGGGATGGCTGAAAGCACGGTTCGGCTCCGCCCCCGCCCCACATCCGTCCAACCGCGCCGGAATCGAGAAACGGTCCCTCACCGGGGGCCTCTGCCGACCTCCGCCTCTCCGGACTTCGACCCCGACCTCCCGACCCGGATGCGAAGCCCGGATACCAAGACCCAGATACCAGGAAAGGAAACCGCCATGGCTATGCAGCGCTATCTCGTCGACTATCCCCGGCTGTCCACCGATGCCCTCGCCAAATGGTCGTCGGTTCCCAGCAGCGTCGCCTCCGACGCGATGAACCGGTGTCAGAGCATGGATTCGCGGATCAAGCCGATGGTCCCCGGTATGCGCATCTGCGGTCAGGCCCGCACCGTCGTCACCATGCCCGGCGACAACAGCATGGTGCACCACGCCGTCAGCCTGGCGGAACCGGGTGACGTGGTGGTGGTGGCCGGCGGCGGCCTGGACGACGTGGCGCTGGCCGGCGAATGGGTGGTGCGCTGCTGCAAGCGGCGTGCGCTGGGCGGTCTGGTTGTCGACGGTTCGGTCCGCGATCTGCACGAAATCCGCGGGCTGGGCCTGCCGGTCTTCGCCAAGGGTGCCGTGGCCCGCGGCCCGCACAAGAATTTCGGCGGCAAGATGGACGTCATCGCGGCAATCGGCGGCGTCCCGGTCAATCCCGGCGACCTGATCCTGGGCGACGAGGACGGCGTGGTCGTGGTGCCGCTGGCCTTCGCCGATGCCGCCCTGACCCAGAGCCTCGCCCTGCTGGAGCGCGAGCGCAGATGGACCGAGCAGATCGAGGCCGGCGCCACCTTGGTGGACGTGCTGGGCGTCCCGCCGCTCGAGATCGTTCCCGCCGACTGAGCGGAACCGTGTAAAGGAAAGCCCCCGCATCGTCGGCCGCATTGTCGACCGTTGCCGACCCCGCCCCCATGGTGCCGCGTCCATGTCGCTGATTTTCCAGATCGTCCTGCCGATGTTCGGCCTGATCGCCCTTGGCTTCTGGGCGGCGCGTTACCGTGGCTTCAGCACTGCGATGGTTCAGGGGCTTTCCCGTTTCCTCGGCATCTATGCGCTGCCGGCGCTGCTGTTCTCCAACATGGCGCGGGCGGACATCCCGGACCCGCTGGAATGGGCGGTGCTGGGTTCCTTCTACATCGCGGCGGTCGCGGTCTTCCTGGTCGGCGGGCTGTGGATGCGGATGGCCGGCCGGCGGGAGCAGATCGCTCCCATCGGCCTTGCCAGCTCCTTTTCCAACATCGCGCTGCTGGGATCGCCGATCATCATGGAGGCCTACGGGCCGACCGTGGCGGTGCCGGTGATGCTGCTGATCGTCTTCCAATCGCCTCTGCTGTTCACCTCGGCCACCATGCTGGCGGAAACCCAGCGATCGGCGCGCAACGGCCGGGCCGGGCGGCCGGTGAAGGCGACGCTGGACGCCGCCAAGGCGACGTTGACCAGCCCGCTGGTGGTGTCGGTCATTTTGGGGCTGGCCGTCAATTTGATCCATTTGGCGATCCCGCCCATGGTGATGAAGAGCTTCACCATGATGGCGCAGACGGTTCTTCCCTGCGCCTGCTTCACGCTGGGGGCGTCGCTGGCGCTCAGCCCGGCCTCGGGTGCGGTGCTGCCGGCCACCGTGGTGGCGTTGTTGAAGACCGGGCTGCACCCGCTGCTGACCTGGCTGCTGGCCACCCAGCTTTTCGACCTGCCGCCGCTGTGGGTCGCCCCGGCCGTGACCGCTGCGGCCTTGCCCATCGGCATCAACGCCTATGTTTTCGCGGAGCGCTATAATGCCGGGCGTGAGGTGGTGTCGATGTCTCTGCTGATCTCCACTCTGCTGTCGCCGGTGTCGATTTCCATCGCCTTCATGGTGTCGTCCGCAGGCTGACGCCGGGCCGGAACGGCCCACGGGTGTTGTCGAAGAAATTTCCAATACGCTGAATTTACTTGATGGATCTGACGATTCATCCGGAGGGGCGGTGGCGTGCTCCACGCTGCATGCGGCAGTATGGCCGCCGCTACCGCCATTGATAGGAGAAAAAAACCCTGTTAGCCTCTAATTGTATGAATTTCTAATCATCATGATATCGGCAAGGCTGTGTCTTGATCTTCCAGAACACGGAACATGATAGTTCAACGCTTCGGTGGCAGGAACTGGCCGATGTCGTTCCGGATAACAATAAATCCACATTTTCCGCCACATATCATAGTATGATCAAGACTCTGAACGCTTCGGCGCCGAAGAAAATCGGTACCAGTTGTGTCAGATCAAAGACTCGCATAAAAACAACTGCGTTAATCATTGCAAAAGATTTCCCGGGTGAGATGGCGCAGCGATGGCCGTGCCGGCGGGCAGGCCGCCTCGATGCCATTCCCGGAACCGGCGCGGGAGTCCGTCCCCGCAGGGTTTCATCGACCGGAGCGGCGTCACGCGGCAGCCGCACGTTCCTCCGCCCCAATGCCATACCGGATCGTTCGCGCCACGGACAGCCGGCCGACGCAGGTGCCCCATGACCCTCCTCAACAACTTCCACATCCCCGTCAAGATGGCCATTCCGGCGACGACGGCGATCATCGGCATGCTGGTGATCGCGCTGCTCGGCTGGTCGGCGATCACCCAGCAGTCGACGCTGCTCGACGCCCTGTTCAACCGTTCCTTCACCCGGGAAGCGGAAATCCAGGGGCTGACCGATACCCTGACGGTGGCCCACGCCGGCATGTACCGGACCGTGATCCTCAGCAGCGCGAACGCCTCGCCGAAGGCGGTGGAAGAAGAGATGAAGGCCCTCGGCAACCAGCTCGGCAAGCTGAAGAGCCAGTCGGAGGCCCTGAAGGGCGCCACCGCCGACACCGACGACGAGGCGAAGTTCTTCGAGCGGTTCGGTGCCGACAGCGCCACCTATCTGGCGAAGGTGGGCAGCTTCCTCGACCTGTTGAAGATGGGCGTCGATCCGCTGGACTTCCTGCAGGAGGTGCAGGCCGCCTACACCCGATTGCAGGGGACCAGCCGCGACTATCTGACCTACAAGCGCAAGGTGTCGACCGACGCCTACGCCGAGGTCAACGCATCGGTCGACAACACCACCCAGGCCTTCATGGCGGTGGCTGCGGCGGCCCTGCTGGTGACGGTCGGCGTCGCGCTGTTCATCGGCATGAACATCGCCCGCCCGATCGTGCGCCTGACAGACGTGATGGAGCGGTTGGCCCGCGGCAACCTGGAGGCGGACATTCCCGCTGCGGAGCGCGGCGACGAGATCGGCCAGATGGCCCGCACGGTTCAGGTCTTCAAGGAAAACGCCGTCCGCGTGCAGGAACTCTCGCGGGAGCAGGAAGCGATGCGCCTGCGCAACGAGCAGGAGCGGCGGCAGGCGATGACGGCGCTCGCCAACGACCTGGAGGCATCGGTCAAGGCGATGATGGGCGAGGTGGTGCGGTCGGCGACGTCGATGCGCAACGAAGCCAACTCGATGCTCGACAACGCCAAGCAGACCAGCCACCACAGCGACAGCGTCGCCCATTCGGTGCAGGAGGCGACCAGCGAGGTCGAAAGCGTCGCCGCCGGCGCCGAGCAGCTCCGCGCCTCCATCGACGAGATTACCCGCTCCATCAGCCAGTCGGCACAACTCGCCCGCGGCGCGGTGGATGAGGCGGGCCGCACCGACAGCATCGTGCAGGGGCTGAGCGAAGCCAGCCGCAAGATCGAAGAGGTCGTCGGCCTCATCCAGTCCATCGCCGGCCAGACCAACCTGCTGGCGCTGAACGCCACCATCGAGGCGGCCCGCGCCGGCGAGGCCGGCAAGGGCTTCGCCGTGGTGGCCCAGGAGGTGAAGAGCCTCGCCAACCAGACCGCCAAGGCAACCGAGGAGATCGGCGCCGAAATCGCCGCGGTCCAGGCCGCGACCCATGCGGCGGTCGGCGCCATCCGCGCCATCGTCGGCACCATCCGGCAGGTCGACGAGTCCCTCGGCACCGTCGCCGCGGCGGTGGAGGAGCAGGACGCCGCCACCCGCGACATCAGCGCCCGGTCCCAGCGCGCCGCCGTCGACACCATGGCGGTGATGCAGGAGATGCGTCTGGTCCAGCAGGCCGCCGAAACCACCGGCCATTCCGCCGGATCGGTGCAGAACACGACCGAGGAACTGTCGCGCAGCTTCAACCGTCTCGACCACGAGATCGAAGCCTTCATCACCCGCATCACCGCGGCATAGCGAGGGTCAAAACGAGAAACGCCCTCTCCCGCATCGTGCAGGAGAGGGCGTTTCTCGTTCTGGCTGCCGGTTCTTTGAGTCGTCAGGCGCTCTCCAGCACCTTCTTGCGCGCATCCGCCCAGTCGCGTGCCGTCGTTGGCCGGCCATCGGCGTCGATCAGGCCTCGGGCGAACAGTTCCTCGGCATGGCGGATGAAGAAGGTGGCGGTGCTCGACCGCTCCCAATGCTCCATCCAGTTCTGTTCCAGGAAGGCCAGAATCCCCGGCTGGCCCAGTTCGACTTCCCACAGCACGCCGAGCAGCGACGTCTGCTGCTCCTCATGCATGCAGTCCTCGAAGCACAGGCGCTTGTCGGCGCGCGCCTCCTTGCGGGCGGTGGTCTCCGGGCCCGGACCCAGGCCGTAATCGATCAGCGTCCGCCGTTCCGGCGCCGCGCACAGCCAGTGCGCCACCTCATGCACGATCACCGTCGCCTCGACATCGGTGCGGATCACCTTGCCGTCCCACATGAAGGAGCGGCTGGGCGGTTCGTCCAGCGTGTCGATGCCATGGGCATGGGCCAGCCGCACCGCGTCCGCCCGGTGGGCCGGCGTGTCGACGCCACCACCGGGTTCGTCGTCCGGCCGCACGGGCCAGGTCGCGGCGATCCGGCGGAAGGCGGCGCGCGCTTGGGCATGGCCGTCCAGATGGGCGTCGAAGGCGGCGATGGCCTTCGGCATGTCGTCGATGGCGATGGGGGTCAGGATCATGGGGCCTATGTGCCCAAGGGGACGTCCCGGCGCAAGGGGAATGTAACCGTGCAGAGCAGCAGGGCTGCCCGGCAAGACAATGGCGCCGGCAAGTCCCGGTCTTTTCGGGTCCTGCCGGCGCCATAACTGTCATGGTGCCGCTTGGGATGGTTGCGGTTTCTTACGCTGCGCGCATGTCGGACAGGAAGCGCGACACGAAGCCGCGCAGGTCGGTCGCCTCGTGGTTCAGCCCGTCGGCGGCGGTCAGCACCTCGCGTGAGGCATCGCCGGTGGAGGCCGCGGCTTCCGACACGCCGGCGATGTTGCCGGACACCTGCTGCGTGCCGCGCGCCGCCTGCTGGACGTTGCGGCTGATCTCCTTGGTCGCGGCACCCTGTTCCTCCACCGCGGCGGCAATGGTGGTGGAGATGTGGTTGATCTCGGCGATCACCCGGCCGATCTCGGCGATGGCGCCCGCCGCCTGCCGGCTGATGTCCTGGATACCGGCGATCTGGCTGCCGATCTCCTCGGTCGCCTTGGCGGTCTGGCTGGCGAGGCTTTTCACCTCGCTGGCGACCACGGCGAAGCCCTTGCCCGCTTCGCCGGCGCGCGCCGCCTCGATGGTGGCGTTCAGCGCCAGCAGGTTGGTCTGGCTGGCGATGTCGGTGATCAGCTGGACCACCTCGCCGATGCGCTGGGCGGCGTCGACCAGCCCGCGGACGGTGCCGTCGGTCTTCTCGGCGGTGGCAACCGCCTGTCCGGCAATCCGGGTGCTTTCCGCCACCTGCCGGCCGATCTCGGCGATGGAGGCGGTCAGTTCCTCCGTCGCGGCGGCCACCGTTTCGACATTGCCGGTCGCATCAAGCGAGGCGTTAGCGACCGCATCGGCCTGCCGGGTGGTCTGCTCCGCGGTTGCCGACATGGTCTGGGCGGTCGCCTGCAACTGCGTTGCCGCTGCCGACACCCGGCCCAGCGCCTGCAGCACCAGCCGGTCGAACTCCTGGGTCAGCCGGTCGATGCGCTCGCCGCGGCTGCGCTGGGCCTCGTGGTCGGCGCGCTGGGACTCGGCCAGCCGGTCGCTCTCGATCAGGCTGTCCTTGAACACCTGCAGGGCTTTGGCCATGCCGCCGATCTCGTCGGCGCGCTGCAGGCCGGGAATGTCGACGCTGCGGTCGCCGCCGGCCAAACGGGTCATGCGGTCGGTCATCGCCACCACTGGTCGCGACAACCCGCGGCCGATCAGCAGCGCCGTCGCCAGCCCCAGCACCACTGCGATCAGGGAGGCGATCGTCATCCCGCCGCGCGCCTTATCGATGAAGGTGCCGGTTGCCATGCCCAGGCTTTTCTGGGCGTCGACGCTCGCCACCGTCAGCTGCTCCGCCTCCTTGGCGATGGAGTCGCCGACGGGGATCAGCACCTCCTTGACCAGCC
Source organism: Azospirillum melinis (assembly GCF_013340935.1). Lineage (GTDB taxonomy): Bacteria > Pseudomonadota > Alphaproteobacteria > Azospirillales > Azospirillaceae > Azospirillum > Azospirillum melinis. The sequence goes on from NZ_WHOS01000042.1 coordinate 37,798, forward strand.
TGTCACGTTCGGTGGTCGCCTTGACCACGCCGTTGAAGCCGGTGATGTAGACGCGCAGCATGGCGGTGTAGGACATCGCCATCTTGCGGCGGTCCATGTCGGTCAGCTTCGCCATCATGGCACCGCCACGGCTGGCGGCATCGGTGAACTGGGACCGGGTCTGGCTGGCTAGCGCCGGAGAGCCGTCAATGTTGTAGCGGGTCGCCGAAATGCGGGCCGACAGCATGTGGCGCAGCGCCATGCCTGCCAAATAGGCGGCGTCGGTATCGCCCCCGGTGCTGGCGCTGTCCATGATGTTGTCCAGCGCGCTTTCCAGCCGCGGGCCGATCTCGTCCAGTTCGGAGATGGCCTTGCTGCGCTGGGCCTGGAAATCCATCGCAGCAGCGAAGGCCTCCTGGTATTGGGCGATCTCCTGCGCCATATGGTCGGCGGTCTGCAACAGGGCAGGGTCGGTGACCAAAGCGCGGGTCTTGTCGATGGTCTGCGCCGCCTCCTGCGCCGTGCGCCGGACAGTCGCGCCGACCTCCGGATCCCCGGTCAGCAGGAAGCGGGTGGCCTGCTGGCGCATCTCCAGCATCAGGGCCTGGATGCGCCCCAGCTCGTTGGTCTGCTGGCCGAGCTGGCGGTAGGTGTCCACTGCGCCGCCGACCTCCGACAGGGCCGCCACGCCGATGCCGCCGATCAGCACCAGGAACACCAGAATGCCGGCGCTGGCCGCCGTGATCTTCGTTCCTACGGAAAAGCGATTGAAAAGGCTCATGGCCGGGGCCTCCATCGGCACGGGGGTGCTGCGCGGAACCTGAAAAGGTCAGTGATAGCGACCTGTTCCAAAAGGCCGGTTTCAGGAAGCATGCCACATGCCCCGGTATGGACCGGCCTTGCGCGCCGATAACCGAAGAGACCCATGAATGACCTAGGGGAAAGCAGTCGTTCCGCATCGTTGGAATAAACCGCAACGCCGGATGTTTGCCTGTTTCGTTGGACTGCGGGTGGCGGGTGTCCGGACGCTTTCACGGGCGAACAGTCCATTTTTTGTGCCGCGGCGGTCACAGGAGAGGCATTTTGAACATCCCCCCGTATCGTGATATATGCCAAAGGGCGCAGCGGCCGTCCGGGGTCGTCGCCGATCCCCTCATCTCCCGGTCCCTGACGCTTTGATCCGACGGCTGGCCATGTCCATTCCCGACGCGCCCTTTTCCGCGGCTTCCCCGGATGCCCGCACCGTTCCCGCCCGTTCTGCGGCCAGTCGCCCTCCGGCGGACCGATACGGCCGTCCACGGCGCGGCTGCCTGTCGGTCGTCATTCCCTTCTACAACGAGGGGCCCAACATCGCCGCCCTGTTCGCCCGGCTGGTGCCGGTGCTGGACGGACTCGGTATGGATTGGGAGGTGGTGTGCGTCAACGACGGAAGCCGCGACGACACCGTCGACCGGCTGCTGGACGTCCATGACCGCGAGCCTCGGGTGAAGGTCGTCGACCTGTCCCGTAATTTCGGCAAGGAACTGGCGCTGTCCGCCGGGCTCAGCCACACCACCGGCGACGCCATCGTGCCCATGGACGCCGACCTGCAGCATCCGCCGGAACTGCTGCCAGCTTTCATCGCCAAGTGGCGCGAGGGTTTCGACGTGGTGGTCGCGGTGCGCCATGCCCGTGTCGGGCAGAGCCTGAAGCACCGGCTGTTTGCCCGCCTGTTCTACTGGGTCTTCGACCATCTGTCGGAGATCAAGCTGCCGCGCGAGGTCGGCGATTTTCGCCTGATGGACCGTCGCGTCGTCGAGGTCATCAACCGGATGCCGGAGCGCACGCGCTTCATGAAGGGCATCTTCGCCTGGGTCGGCTTCCGTCAGGCCGCGATCCCCTACGAGCAGGGCGAGCGCGCCGGCGGCGATACCAAATGGGGCTTCGTCAAGCTGCTGCGCCTGTCCTTCGACGGGCTGACCGCCTTCTCCACCTTCCCGTTGCGGGTGTGGAGTCTGGTCGGCATGGCGGTGTCCGGCGTCGCCTTCGTCTATATCCTGATCCGCCTGATCCGCACGCTGATCCACGGCATCGACGTGCCGGGCTATGAATCTCTGCTGGTCGCCGTGCTGTTCCTGGGCGGCCTCCAGTTGATCACCCTGGGCATCATCGGCGACTATCTGGGCCGTGTCTTCGCCGAGGTGAAGGGGCGTCCGCTGTTCATCGTCCGCTCGGCCCACGGCTTCGGTCCGGCGGACGGCCGGCACGAGCATGATCTGGACCCTGTCGGCGAAAGCTTCGGCGACGGAACAGCGGGGCAGGAGCCGCGCCGATGAGCATCGAGACCCGTCTGGACACCGGCGACGGGGAGGGTGCCGGTGGCGCCGCTCGCCGCCCGCGTCCTGCCACCGCCGCACCCTCCACCGCCACGGCGGCCGGCCGCGCGCTGCCGCGTGGCGAGGCGGCCCTGTGGGACGGGCTGTCGCGTGCGCTTCTCCTGGGCGTGCTGATCCTGGCGGCGCTGACCTTCCTCAGCTACGGCATCAGCACCGACGAGGAGGTCCAGCACATCTACGGCAAGAAGCTGCTGTCTTATTACCTCAGCGGCTTCCAGGACCGGTCGGCCTTCCATTTCAAGGATCTGGCCTATTACGGCGGGCTGTTCGACCTCGTCACCGCCGTGATCGTGCCCTTCTCCCCCTTCGAGGAATACGAGACGCGGCACCTGCTCTGCGCGCTGGTCGGCGTGCTGGGCATCGCCGGAACCTGGCGTTACACCCGGCTGCTGGCCGGTCCGCGCGCCGGCTTCATCGCGGCGGCCCTGCTGTCGCTGAGCGGCGTCTATTACGGCGCCATGTTCAACAACACCAAGGACGTGCCCTTCGCGGCCGGCATGGTGTGGACGCTCTATTTCGCCACCCGCATCCTGAAGCAGATGCCGCGTCCCAGCCGGAGCGCCGTGCTGAAGTTCGGGCTGGTGCTGGGCATGACGCTGGCGATCCGCGTCGGCGCGGTGCTGGCCGGCTTCTATCTGGCGGTCGCCATGGCGCTGCATTTCGCGCTGGTCACCCGGCAGGAGGGGCACCGCTGGGCGCTGGCCGATGCGCGGCGCGCCTTCCTGTCCCTGTGGCCGGCGATCCCGGTCGCCTACGCCATCATGGCTGTGTTCTGGCCCTGGGTGGTGCAGCGGCCATTCCGCAACCCGCTGGAGGCGCTGCGCGTCGTCTCCCACTTTCCGATCGACATCCAGACGCTTTTCATGGGCGAACTGGTCCATTCGAACGATCCGCCCGCCCTGTACCTCCCGGTCTATCTGGCGGTGAAGCTGCCGGAGGCGGTGGTGATCGGCGTCGGGGCCGCGGTCCTCATGGCGGCGGTGTGGCTGGCGCGCGGCGGCTGGCGGCGCGCCGGCGCCTTCACCGTGGTCCGCTATACCCCGCTGGTGCTGGCTGGCTTCCTGCCGATCCTGCTGTTCGTTTTGATGCGGCCGTCCGTCTACAACGGCATCCGCCATTTCCTGTTCCTGGCGCCGCCGTTCGTGGTGATGGCCGCCATCGCGGCCGACCGGCTGTGGACGCTGTCACAGCGCGGCGGCCGGGCGCTGGGGCAGGGGTTCGCCGCCGCGATGACCGTGGTCGCCGTGGTGTACGCATGGCAGCTGGGCGCCATGCATCCGAACCAGTACGTCTATTACAATCAGTTCGTCGGGGGCGTACGCGGCGCCGATGGCCGGTTCGAACTGGATTACTGGGGCAACTCCCTGCACGAGGCGCTTCAGGAACTGGTCGAGTATGTCGAGCGCGAGAACGATGGCCATGCCCCGCCGCGGCAATACACGCTGACCGTCTGCGGCAACACGCTGGCGGTCCGGTTCGAGTTGCCGCCCTGGCTGCGTCTGGTGAACGGAATTGAACCGGATTGGCGCAAGGCGGATTTCTTCCTGGCCTTCACCCAGGTGAAGCGTTGTCCGTCCCTGTTGGACGGCCATCCGATCCTGGAGATCGCCGCCGACGACGTGCCGCTGTCGGTGGTCAAGGACCGCCGTCCGCCAAGGGCCGAAATCCCCACCGAATAGCCGCGGCCGGATAACCAACGCTGGCCTGCCAAGCCTGACCTGATGGGCGGCGATGGGACAGTTGGGGAGTACCCCGGCGGCTCCCGCCCCGTCTTTCGCCGCATCGCCCTTCGCGGCCCTGTCCGCCCGCCGTACGTCTGCCCACTCTCCAGGCTCGCGATTGGGAGCGGGCGGAGGTGTGCATGCGGCGCGGACTGCTTTGGGGCGCTTTGTGCCTGCTGCTGTGGAGCGTTCCGCTCGGTCCGACCGGGGCCATCGGCCTTGACCGGGCTCCCGACCCGTTGGTCGATGCGGTCACCCGTGCGGTGGAGGGGCGGCAGCCGGCGGCCGGAACCGGCAGCCTGGTGGTCGGCGTCATCCGCGACGGCCGGACGCTGGTGGTCGGGCGTGGCGATGCCGGGCGGCCGGATGGCGGGCCGGCCGACGGGCGCACCCTGTTCCAGATCGCGTCGCTGACCAAGCCCTTCACCGGCACCATCATGGCGGAACTGATGCGGGAGGGCCGCGTCGACCCCGCCGACCCGCTTCAGCGCCATCTGCGCCGGGTCGGCGCGGTGCAGGTCGCCCATGTGCCGGACTATGACGGCCGTCCGATCCGGCTGCGCGATCTCGCCACCCACACCGCCGGCCTGCCGAACGTGCCGGAAACCCCCCGCTTCTCCTGGAGCCGGCTGGAGGATCCGCGCAATCCCTACAAGCCGCTGTCGCGGGGCGAGTTGGCGCTGTGGCTGTCCGATTACCGGCTGCCGGTGCCGCCGGGCGTGCGTTTCAGCTATTCCAATGCCGGCATGTCGGTGCTGGGCGAGGCGCTGGCGGCAGCGGCCGGCCAACCTTACGAGACCTTGCTGAAACGGGTGGTGACCGATCGGTTCGGGCTGCGCGACACCACCCTGCACCCGACGGCGGAGCAGCGGATGCGCAAGGCGGCGGGCCATGCCCGTGGCCGGACCGTGCCGGATTGGGAGGCGCCGGCGATGCTGCCCGCCTTCGGCCTCTATTCCTCGGCCGACGATCTGCTGCGCTGGCTTTCCGCCAATCTCGGCGATTGCCCAGGCGGTGCCGCCGTCGGGCCGGCCGGTCACGGCTGTGCGCCGCCGGTGGCGGCCACCCTGGCGCTGGCGCAATCGGTGCAGGTCGACGGCCGGTCGCTGGCAGATCCTGGCAGCCTGGGAAGCGGGGCGATGGCGCTCGGATGGTTCGTCGCCTGGGCCACGGACGGCACGCCGATCCATTGGCATTCCGGCTCCACCGGCGGCTTCAACGCCTATATCGCCTTCTCGAAGGCGCATCGCTGGGGCGTTGTGGCCCTGACCAACAGCGATCCCGATCAGGTCGCCGCCGACCATGTGGTGATCGACCTCGTCCGTCGTCTGGAAGCGCGGCCGGAGGTGGCGAGCCTGCCCTGAGGCCCTGTCATGAAGCTGCGGCCCGGTTCAGTGCAGGCGCCGCAGCGGCTTGACCGGGATCTCGACATCGGCGCGGGCCGGGGCGATGGGACCTGCCTGATGATGGGCGAGACGCCAGTTGCCCTTTTCGCGGGCAAACAGGTTGGTGGCGGCCAGGACGGCATCGCCCAGCGTTTCCTCGCAAACCACCAGCGCTGTGTCGCCGTGCAGCGTGACCCGTTCGTTTCGGGCCGCCACCGTGATGCCGCTGGGTGTGCGCAGAACGTCGCGCCAGCTGGTCAGCACGGCGTCGCGTCCGAACAGGGCGGTCCAGCCGGGATGGATGCAGGAGACGGGCAGCGTTTCCGCCCACAGGGCTTCCATCGCGGCGGCGTCGCGGTTGGTGAAGGCCCTGTAGAAGGCTTGGTTCAGGGCCAGCAGCGTGTCGCGGTCGGTCATGTCTTCATCCGGGCGATGGTTCCGGGAGGTCGGACGGCGCCCGGCCCGGCGGGCCGGCACCGGGACCGCTTGTAAAGAAGCCATCACTCATGGGCAAGCGCCGGTCCGGACGGATCCGGGCCGGCGCTGTGACAATGAACGCATCGGACCGGCTCAGGCAGTCAGATCGACGCCCTGCGACTTTGCGGGAGTCGCGGCGGTGGCCGCCGTCCCGCTCTTCCCGGCCGACAGCCCGGCGATCGGATTGGACAGGTCGAGCGTCAGGTGGGTGACGCCGTCCTTCGAGGTGGTCGGCTTCAACACCGCCAGCCCCTTCATCCCGTCGCCGCCGCCGCCTTTGGCGGCCATGTCGTTCAGCTTGCCGAGGATGTCCTTGATCTCATCCTCGCTGAAGCCTTCCGACCGCACGATCATGCCGGTCGACTCGCCGGTGGCGGTGGTGGTCATGCCGGTGGCGCTGAGCGCCATATCGCCGCCCTTGCCCAGGGAAGCCTGCAGGCGCTGGTCGTCGCGGCGGAAGTCCAGGGTCGATTTCGCGAAGGAGATCTTGACGCTGCGGTCGCCGTCCTGGATTTCCAGGTCGATCCCATGCGACTCGATCGACCACTGGGACTGGGTGGCCTGCATGTCCACCGACAGGTCGCTGAGGTTCATGCCGTCCAGCTTGGACTTCAGCCCGTCGCCGAAGCCCTTCACCGCGTCGTCGATCCGGTTCTGCGGAACGCCGAGCGCACTCAGCGTATCGCCGAGCCCCTGCTTCAGGGCGTCGATGCCCTTGCCGAACATGCCGGCCAGGCCCTTGCCGTGGTCCAGTGCCGACTGCATCAGCGACTGGGCCTGCTTTGCACGGTCCACGCCGCTGCCGGAGGCCAGGGCGCCACCCCCGCCCGCTGCCCCGCCCGCTGCCTGGGTGCCGCTCTTGCCGGTCATGCTGTCCAGCAGCGATTCCATCGACTGGCTGATGGTGTAGGCCGGCGATTGGGACTTCTTGTCTGCCTTGTCGCCGTCCACCGTTTTCGCGTCCGATTTGGCCAGCGCGTCCTTCACCGTGCCGGCCGTCTTTGACGAACCGTTCTGCACAGCCGTGGACAGCACCGACGGTTTGCCGCTCGGGCCGCTGAGCTCCGCGTAGTACATGGATGCCCCCGCATCGCGTTGTTTGTGTGCAAGCGGAAGCATGGCGCCGGCAACCTTTACCGTTTGTTAATTTCATGGATTTCTTTCAATGATTGAAACAAATTCGTTTCCTTACTAAGTATCGACGACTGTGAAACTTCATCCGATGTCTTGGTACCACTTGTTCCGCCTGCGTGATGAGCTGCGACGAGGCGCGGCTTTCACCATGGAGAAGGGGCTGCTACCCTTGTCGCCAAAGGACCCGGAAGAAGGGAGCCAGCCATCATGACCGACCACCTGTCCATAGCCCTCGCCCAGATCAATCCCGCCGCCGGCAACCTCGCCGCGAATGCCGACCGACTCCGTGCCGTAAGGGCTGAGGCCGCGGCACGCGGTGCCGATCTGGTCGTCTGTCCCGCTGCCGGCCTGTCCGGTGCCCCGTTGCTGGATCTGGCTGCACTTCCTGCCTTCCTCGACACGGTGGAGGCAACGGTGCAGGCGCTGGCGGAGGACACCGCCGACGGTGGCCCGGCCTTGCTGGTTGGCGCGCCCTGGCATGGGGATTCGGTGCCTGGGGATTTGGGACGCGACGGATCGAAGCGTCACAATGCCGCGCTGTTGCTGGATGGTGGGAGAATCGCTGCGATTCGTTTCCAGGCCGTAATGGATTCCGGTGAAATCGGTGGGCCGGAGGAGGATCGTTTTGATAGCGGTCCGATGCCGGGTCCGGTGAATGTTCGCGGAGTGCGGATCGGCCTGCTGGTCGGCGGCGACCTGACCACCGGCGACGTTGCAGAAACGCTGGCGGAAAGCGGTGCCGAGCTGCTGGTCGCCATGCTGGCAAGTCCCTTCGCTCCTGGCCGCGCCGACCAGCGGATTCATGCCGGCGTCGCGCGGGTGGTGGAATGCGGGTTGCCGCTGGCCGCCGTGAACCTGATCGGCGGGCAGGACGAGCGGGTGTTCGACGGCGGCAGCTTCGCGCTCGCCCCCGGCGGGCGGCTGGTCGCCCAGGCTCCGCTGTTCGCCGAACATCTTCTGCTGACCCGGTGGGAACGCGGAGACGATGATGGCTGGGACAGTTCTGAGGCCGAAACGATTGCTCCGGCTGAAGGAACTGAGGCGCTCTATGGCGCGCTGGTGCTGGGTCTGCATGATGCCGTAACGAAATCCGGCGCGCCGGGTGTGGCGGTCGGTCTGACCGGCGGTCTGGACTCGGCGCTTGTCGCCGCCATCGCCGTCGACGCGTTGGGGCCGGAGCGGGTCCTGGCGGTCCGGGCACCGCTGCCGGGCGGCCCGGACGCTGATCTTGCCGGTGCCCTGGCCGACAGTCTGGACGACGCGGCGGAAATCGTGGAACTGCTGGGCTGCCGCCTCGACAATGTCGCGCTGGCGCCGCTGCTGAAGGCTGCCGACTCGCTGTTGGCCCCGGCCTTCGCCGGCCGCGATCCGGCCATGGCGGTGGAGCGGATGCATGCCCGTCTGCGTGCCGCAACTCTGGCGGCGCTGGCGGAGCGGATGGGGGCCTTGCTGCTGTCGAGCGTGGACCGTACCGACCGGTTGCTCGGCCTTGCGCCGGAGGAGACGGGTTGCGGCTATGCCGTGCTGGCCGACGTGCCGAAGACGGCGGTACTGGAACTGGCGCGCTGGCGCAACCGCAACCAGCCGGCGGCATCGCGCGGGCCAGCCGGGCTGGTTGTCCCGGAGCGGGTGCTGACGCGTCGGATGAAGGCTGAAACTCCGGCCGGGCTGCCGCCGGCGGAGGCGTTGGACGATCTGCTGGCCGGCTTGCTCGATGGCGGGCTGTCGCCGGCCGATCTCATGACGCGCGGTCATGCATCGGAGACGGTGGCGGCGGTCTGGCGATTGATGGCTCGGGCGGAAGCAGGCCGCCGCGGGGCTCCGCCGGGGCCGCGTGTGTCCCGCCGGTCAACGGTGCGGTTGCGGCGCTTTCCGATTGCCGGCGACTTCACCGATCTGCTGTAGAGCGGGCGGGTGGAAGGGGGCAGCCCCCTTCACACCCGTTTCGAAGTCTCGCGGACGTCAGCCGCGCGTCAGCTTGATGATCGTGGCGATCATGCCGAAGGTCCACAGCACGGCCGGCAGAACCACTCAGGTCGGATGGAAGATGATCGCCAGCGGCATGATGAAGATCAGCAGCATGGCGGGAAAGACGAAGAAGGGCGAATTTCCCCAGTTGCTCAACAACCCGGCTGGGTTCGCGTCTTCACCAAGATAAGCATCGGCGGTAACCGCTTGATCCGTCATCTCTATCACCCAAAGATTTTTGCGGTTATCTCCTGTCCCGCAGTGCAGCAAGACAGGGGTTCATACGCCACGATGCTTTGGATGGCCAGAGCGCAGCCTTTGCCGTTGCTTTTGACTTTGGTCGAAGATTGGGTTCCGGGACGCCGGTTACGCGGCTTCGGTCAGTGCCAGCTGCGGGCGGCGCAGGCTGGACTGGATGGTGAAGGGCGCACGGACGCCGCCATTGAACAGCTCGGCGCATTCCAGAGCCTTCAGCACGCGCTCTTCCGGCGGCTGGCCGGCGGTGGAGGCGAGCGAACCCAACGCATAGTCCGATCCGCAGCCGATGGCATGGTAGCCGCGCACCGCCTCGCCGACCTGATAGTCGGACTGCACGGTGAAGAGGCGGCCTTCCAGCCCTACCATGAAGGTGCCGCCTGTCTCCACGTCGTTGGAGCGGTGGGCGTAGCCGCCGTCCTTCAAGCAGTTGCGGACGGCATCGACGAAGTCGACGACCATGTAGCGGAACAGGTCGGCGTCATGGTCGCGGGACGGGACCTCCAGCCGGTAATGCAACAGCTGGCCCATGCGGAAGGAACTGGTGAAGCCGATCAGGCTGTCGCCGTTGCGGAACACTTTGGTGTCGGCGCGGACGGTGATGTCCAGCCCGTTCACCCCGGCGCTGTCGCCGCCCATCCACACGCGATCGCCGTCCACCAATCCCACAATGCAGGTCATCGCCAACCCTCGCCTGATAAAAAAGAAACCGAGGCAAAGGGTGGGGGAAGGCGGTTAATGAATTATTGCTCAGCTTTGTGACATTGCGCGTGACAAAGGAGGTATCGTTACCCCCTTCGTCGTGCGTTTATCTTGCTTACTTCGCCAGATCGACCAGAGCCTTGACAGTATTTTCGGCCCCTTTGGCGATCTGTGCCAGAGTGGCGTCCAGCATGTAGCAAGGGGAGGTGACCACCTTCAGCCCCGGATCGACCACGATCTCGCCATGGGTGGTGGTGCGGTGGACCGCCCCCATCGCTTCCAGGGCGGCGACGGTCCCAGGATCGTTGCCGACGGTCAATTCCACCCCCTGCTGGCCCAGGATCTTGGCGAGGATGGCCGGCGCGATGCACAGCGCGCCGATCGGCTTGCCGGCCGCACGCATGGCGGCGACGGCGGCCACCACCTGCGGGTTGACCGAGCAGTCGGCCCCCTTGAAGGCGAAGTCGCTGAGATTCTTGGCGGCGCCGAATCCGCCGGGGAAGATCAGCGCATCGACGTCGCCGGCCGAGAACTCGCTGAGCGCGGTGATCTTGCCGCGGGCGATGCGTGCCGACTCGACCAGCACGTTGCGGCTTTCGCCTGTCTCCTGGCCGGTCAGGTGGTTGACGACATGGGCCTGCGGAATGTCGGGGGCGTAGCACACCGCCACCGCGCCCACCCTGGCGATGGCCAGCAGGGTGCAGACCGCCTCGTGGATTTCCGCGCCGTCATACACGCCGCAGCCCGACAGCACGACGCCGATGCGCAAGCTCTTGTCCGCCATAGGATGTCTCCGAGATTGGATTTGCCGCCAAGCTAACGCAGCCCGTTTCCCGCGCCTACCGTAGCAACCGACGCAATGCCCGACCTGTTGCGCGGATGCATCGGTCGCGGACCGCTTTCGGAAGGCGCGCCGGCCGTGCTAGGACTGCCCGTCTGTCCCGTCCGCAACCCGAGTCCAGCCATGTCCACCGCCGTCCGTTTCGCCCCCAGCCCGACCGGCCGCATCCATGTCGGCAATGTGCGCCTTGCGCTCGTCAACTGGCTGTTTGCGCGCAAGACCGGCGGAAGCTTCATGTTCCGGCTCGACGACACCGACGAGGAGCGCTCCACCCAGGAATTCGCCGATGCCATCGCTGCCGACCTGACCTGGTTGGGCCTGACCTGGGATCGTTTCGCCCGCGAAAGCGACCGCTATCCGCGCTATGACGAGGCGGCATCGGCGTTGAAGGCCGCCGGCCGGCTCTATCCCTGCTACGAGACGCCGGAGGAACTGAACCTCAAGCGCGCCAGCCTGGTGTCGCAGGGCCGTCCGCCGATCTACGACCGCGCCGCGCTGCGCCTGACCGACGAGGACCGCGCCCGGCTGGAAGGGGAAGGGCGCAAGGCCCATTGGCGCTTCAAGTTGAACCCGACTCCGGTGGAGTGGATAGATCTCGTCCGCGGGCCGGTGCGGTTCGAGGGCACGGCGCTGAGCGATCCGGTGTTGATCCGCGAGGATGGCCGGCCGCTCTACACCCTGACCAGCGTGGTCGATGACGCCGACTTCGCCATCACCCACATCATCCGCGGCGAGGACCATGTCGCCAACACCGCGGTTCAGATACAGATTTTCGAAGCTCTTGGTGCGGCGGTGCCGTCCTTCGCCCATCTGCCGCTGCTGACCGATGCCGGCGGGCAGGGGCTGTCGAAGCGGCTGGGCAGCCTGTCGGTCGGCAGTCTGCGCGACGAGGACGGCATCGAGCCGATGGCGGTCAACAGCCTGCTGGCGAAGCTCGGCACCTCCGATCCCATCGAGGCGCGGCTGACGCTTGAGGAGTTGGTGGCGGAGTTCGACCTGTCGAAGATCGCCCGCGGCACGCCGAAGTTCGATCCGGAGGAGCTAGGCCGGCTGAACGCCCGCATCCTGCACCTGACGCCGTTCGAGATGGTGGCCGCCCGGCTGGAGGCGCTGGGCCTGACCGGTGCCGACACCGCTTTCTGGGACGCGGTGCGGCCCAATCTGGCGCGACTGAGCGAGGCGCGGGACTGGTGGGCGGTGACACATGCGCCGGTGACGCCGCTGGTGGAGGATGCCGCTTTCCTGGCCCAGGCGGCGGCGCTGCTGCCCGTCGAGCCGTGGGACCTCGGCACCTGGGGCGCCTGGACCAATGCGGTGAAGGGGGCGACGGGCCGCAAGGGCAAGGAGCTGTTCCTTCCTCTGCGCCGCGCGCTGACCGGGCGCGACCATGGACCGGAATTGAAGAACCTGCTACCCCTGATCGGACGGGCGCGCAGCCTCCGGCGTCTGGCCGGCGAAACCGCCTGAAACCTTTCTTAATCCAGGAGTTCGGACCGTGCCGTTGGACCTCTACAACACGCTGACCCGCCGTAAGGAGCGCTTCGAGCCGCTTCGCCCGGACCATGTCGGCATGTATGTCTGTGGTCCGACCGTCTACGACACGGCCCATATCGGCAACGCCCGGCCGGTGGTGGTGTTCGACCTGCTGTTCCGGCTGCTGTCGCGGCTCTATCCGGCGGTGACCTATGTCCGCAACATCACCGATGTGGACGACAAGATCATCGACCGGGCGCGGGACAGCGGCGAGCCGATCGATGCGCTGACCGTGCGCACCACCGACCTGTTCCATGCCGACATGGACGCGCTGAACGCGCTGCGCCCGAGCATCGAGCCGCGGGCGACCCAGCATATCGGCCAGATGATCGCGCTGATCGCCACGCTGATCGAGCGCGGCAACGCCTATGCGGCGGAAGGGCATGTGCTGTTCTCCGTGCCGTCGATGCCGAGCTACGGCCAGCTGTCCCGCCGCTCGCTGGAGGACATGATCGCCGGTGCGCGGGTGGAGGTGGCTCCCTACAAGCGCGATAGCTCCGACTTCGTGCTGTGGAAGCCGAGCAGCCCCGACCAGCCCGGTTGGGACAGCCCCTGGGGCCGCGGCCGGCCCGGCTGGCACATCGAATGCTCCGCCATGGCGAAGGAGCATCTCGGCGCCACCTTCGACATCCATGGCGGCGGGCTGGATCTGATCTTCCCGCACCATGAGAACGAGATCGCCCAGAGCTGCTGCGCCAACGGCACCGACCGGCTGGCCCGCACCTGGGTCCACAACGGCTTCGTGACGGTCGAAGGCGAGAAGATGTCGAAGTCTCTCGGCAACTTCTTCACCGTCCACGATCTGCTGGACGAGTTCCCGGGCGAGGCGATCCGCCTCACCCTGCTGAGCGCCCATTACCGCCAGCCGCTGGACTTCACCCGTGAGGGAATCCGGCAGGCCAAGGGTGCGCTCGACCGCTGGTATCAGGCTCTGCGCGGAGAGCCGGCAGCCATTCCGGCCGAGCTGCCCTTTGACGTGCTGGCGGCGCTGGAGGACGACCTGAACAGCCCGCTCGCCATCGCGCATCTGCACGAGCTGGCGACCGCGGTGAACAAGGCGAAGAGCGATGCCGAGAAGGCCGCGGCCAAGGGTGCGCTGCTGGCGGCCGGACAACAGCTCGGCCTGTTGCAGCAGGATGCGGAGGCATGGTTCCGCTGGGCGCCGACCGGTGGGGCCGAAGGGTTGACCGACGCCGAGGTCGAGCAACTGATCGTCGATCGCAAGTCCGCCCGCGCAGCCAAGAACTTTGCCGAGGCCGACCGCATCCGTAAGGAACTGGCCGACAAGGGCATCGTCCTCGAAGACGGTCCGCAGGGTACGACCTGGAAGCGGGGGTAATTGGTCGATCCGCCCTTTCCCAATGAGGGAAAGGGCGGGCCACCCATCATTGTTCCCTGGATCGCAACAAACCTTCGTCAAATTCGCTGATTATCCCACACGTCGATCCGGCCTAATCTCCTCATCAGACAAAACGCGGCCCGTCCGGCCCACCTGACCGAGGAGACCCTGACCATGATCGACAATCGCACCGCTCCCTATGCCGCCTTCCTGCTGCGCGTCGGCCTCGGCCTGCTGTTCCTGGCGCATGGCCTCGTGCTGAAGGTGCTGACCTTTACCATTCCCGGCACCGTCGGTTATTTCGAGAGCATCGGCTATCCCGGCTTCTTCGCTTATCTCGTGATCCTGGGCGAGATCGGCGGCGGGCTGCTGCTGATCGCCGGTGTCTACACCCGCTGGATCGCGCTGGCCCTGCTGCCGATCATGATCGGCGCCACGCTCCAGCATGTCGGCAATGGCTGGGTGTTCAATACGCAGGGTGGCGGTTGGGAGTTCCCGGCCTTCTGGACGGTCCTGCTGGTGGTGCAGTCGCTGTTGGGCGAGGGCGCCTTCGCCCTGAAGGTTCCGGCACTGGGCGCCCCGAGCGACCGTCGCGAACTGGCCTGATCCGCAACCAAAACCGGTATTCGATGGTGGCGCGGAGCGGGGAGGGGGCAATTTGCCTCTTCCCCGTTCCGCGTCGCCGTCCCATTTGGTAGACAGGACGGAGACCAACCGGAGAGCCTGATGACCGTTTCGCCGAACGACCAGCACAAGACGGAGTCCTCCGGGGTCCTGACTCTGCTGGACGACCTGATCGCCAAGGCGCGCGCCGCCGGCGCGGATGCCGCCGATGCCGTGCTGTTCGACAGCGCGTCCGTGTCCCTCGCCCACCGGCTGGGCAAGACCGAGAAGCTTGAGCGCTCCGAATCCGGCGATCTCGGCCTCAGGGTGTTCGTCGGCAAGCGGCAGGCCATCGTCTCCTCCACCGACCGCAGCGGCAAGGCGCTGGACGAGTTGGTCGAGCGTGCCATCGCCATGGCCCGTGTGGTGCCGGAGGACGGCTTCGCCGGCATCGCCGATCCGGAGCAGCTGTCCCGCAGCTGGCCCGACCTCGACATCTGCGATGATGAGGAACCGTCTTCGGAAACGCTGATCGAACGCGCGCGGATCGCCGAAGAGGCAGCGCTGGCGGTCGAGGGCGTCACCAATTCCGAAGGGGGCGATGCCGGCTGGAGCCGCTCGACCATCGCGATTGCCGCCTCCAACGGCTTCGCCGGCACCTACGGGGTGTCGCGCCAGTCGCTGTCTGCCTCCGTCCTGGCCGGTACCGGCACCGGGATGGAGCGCGACTATGATTATGACAGCAAGGTCTATGGCGCTGACCTGCGCGATCCCGCCGAGATCGGCCGCGAGGCCGGCGAGCGCGCCGTCCGCCGCCTGAACCCGCGCCGCGTCAAGAGCTGCAAGGTGCCGGTGTTCTTCGACCCGCGGGTGTCGCGCGGCCTGCTCGGTCACCTGACCGGCGCCATCAGCGGTCCCAGCATCGCCCGCGGCACCAGCTTCCTGAAGGACAGGATGGGGCAGCAGATCTTCGCGTCCTCCATCACCATCGTCGACGATCCGCATGTGAAGCGCGGCCTGCGCTCCCGTCCCTTCGATGCCGAGGGCGTCGAAGTGTCGCGGCGTACGCTGATCGAGGACGGTGTGCTGACCACCTGGCTGCTCGACCTGCGGTCCGCCCGGCAACTCGGCCTGACGACCACCGGCCATGCCGCCCGCGGCACCTCCGGCCCGCCCGGCCCGGCCCCCGCCAACGTCTACATGGCTGCCGGCAAGCGCAGCCGCGCCGACATGCTGGCGGAGATCAAGGACGGCTTCTATGTCACCGATCTGATGGGCATGGGCGTCAATGGCGTCACCGGCGATTACAGCCGTGGTGCCGGCGGTTTCTGGATCGAGAACGGACAGATCACGTATCCCGTCAACGAGATCACCATCGCTGGCAACCTCAAGGACATGTTCCTGAACATGGAGGCGGCCGACGACCTGGAACTGCGCTTCGGCATGGATGCGCCGACTGTGCGCATCGACGGCATGACCATCGCCGGGATGTAAACGCCGGCATGTAAGCGGAGGCGTTCAGGCCGCTTAGGGCGGAGGCATCTCCGCCCGTCTATTCATCATTTGGCATCGTTCTTGCGCAGACAGCGGGCAACCCAAAGCGGGTTCGCCCGCTTTTTGTGCTGCATTTCCGCCACTCTGCCTGTCCAAACGTCAGCTAGGCCCTTGCGCATATCTGCCTGATCTGTTAGCAATTTGCCGCTTTTTTGGGCGAAATGCTGAAGGTTTGTGCAAATGGATACGGCAAAGACGGGTGGCGACGTCCTTTTCGTGCTGATGGGCGCGGTGATGGTGCTGGCGATGCATTGCGGCTTCGCCCTGCTGGAGGTCGGGACGGTCCGGCGCAAGAATCAGGTGAACGCGCTGGTGAAGATCCTGTCAGACTTCGCCATGTCGACCCTTGCCTATTTCTTCGTCGGCTATGCCGTGGCCTACGGCATCGACTTCTTCGCCGACGCCCACACGCTGGTCGGCAAGGGAAGCGGCGGCTTCGCGGCCTATGGCTACGATCTGGTGAAGTTCTTCTTCCTGGCGACCTTTGCCGCCGCGGTGCCGGCCATCGTCTCGGGCGGCATCGCCGAGCGCGCCAGGTTCTGGCCGCAGGCCGGCGCCACGCTGGCGCTGATCGCGCTGTTCTATCCATTGCTGGAAGGCACGGTGTGGGGAACCCGCTTCGGCCTGCAAGGCTGGATGGCCGCGACCTTCGGCCAGCCGTTCCACGACTTCGCCGGATCGGTGGTGGTGCATGCCTTCGGCGGCTGGGTGGCGCTGGGTGCGGTGCTGAACCTCGGCAATCGCCGCGGCCGCTACCGCCCCAACGGTTCGCTGATCGCCATTCCGCCGTCGAACATCCCCTTCCTGGCGCTGGGCGCCTGGGTGCTGTGTGTCGGCTGGTTCGGCTTCAACGTGATGAGCGCCCAGGTTCTGGACGGCGTGACGGGTCTGGTCGCGCTGAACTCGCTGATGGCGATGGTCGGTGGCATCGTCACGTCGCTGGTGATCAGCCGCACCGATCCCGGCTTCGTCCACAACGGCGCACTGGCCGGTCTGGTGGCGGTCTGCGCCGGGTCCGACGTGATGCACCCGCTGGGCGCGCTGGTCACCGGCGGCATCGCCGGGCTGCTGTTCGTCTGGGCCTTCAACAAGTGCCAGATCGACTGGAAGATCGACGACGTGCTGGGCGTCTGGCCGCTGCACGGTCTGTGCGGCCTGACCGGCGGCCTGCTGGCCGGCGTCTTCGGGCAGGAGGCGCTGGGCGGCCTTGGCGGCGTGTCGATCCTCAGCCAGATCGTCGGGACGCTGGGCGGTGCCGGCTTCGGCTTCGCCGCCGGTCTGGCGGTCTACGGCCTGCTGCGCGTCACCGTCGGCATCCGCCTCGATCCCGAGCAGGAGTACAAGGGTGCCGACCTGTCGTTGCACCACATCACCGCGTACCCGGAAGAGGACGCGCCCGGCATGTAATGCGCCGCGCACAACTCCGCCGCCCCTTGGCCGACTCTTGCTTTGCCGGGGCGGCGGCTTTAGTGTCCGGCGCGAACTCCTCCCCCTCACGACGCCGGATTTTGACCGCCCCATGAAGGCCGCCATCGTCGTTTTCCCCGGCTCCAACCGCGAACGCGACGCTGTCGCCGCGCTGGAGGCCGTCAGCGGGACCAAGCCGCATCTGGTCTGGCACCGCGACACCGAACTGCCCAAGGTCGACCTGATCGTCGTGCCCGGCGGCTTCTCCTATGGCGATTACCTGCGCTCCGGCGCCATGGCGGCGCATTCGCCGATCATGCGCGAGGTGAAGGCGCGGGCCGATCAGGGCGTCCGGGTGCTCGGCGTCTGCAACGGCTTCCAGATCATCACCGAGGCCGGGCTGCTGCCCGGCGCGCTGATGCGCAACGGTGCGCTGAAGTTCGTCTGCCGCGTCCAGCATCTGCGGGTGGAGAACACCGACAGCCCCTTCACCAAGAAATACGCGAAGGGCCAGATCGTCCGTTTCCCCGTGGCGCACGGCGACGGCAACTACTGGACCGACGCGGAGACGGTGAAGCGGCTGGACGGCGAAGGCCAGGTCGCCTTCCGTTATGTCGGTGACGAGGCGCGGTCCGATCCGCGCGGCAACCCCAACGGCTCGGTGTCCGACATCGCCGGCATCTTCAATGCCAAGCGCACCGTGCTCGGCCTGATGCCGCATCCCGAGGACGCGGTGGAGGCCCTGCACGGCAACACCGACGGCAAGCCCATGTTCGAAGGTCTGGTGGAGGCCCTGTCGTGAGCGCTGAAGCTACCAGGGCGCAGGAGCGTCCGGTCACCGCCGAACTCGCCAAGGAGTTCGGCCTGTCCGCCGAGGAGTACCAGAACGCCCTGGACATCCTGGGCCGCACCCCGACCTTCACCGAGATGGGCATCATTTCGGTCATGTGGTCGGAGCACTGCTCCTACAAGTCGTCGAAGGTGTGGCTGAAGACGCTGCCGACCACCGGCCCGCAGGTGATCTGCGGCCCCGGCGAGAATGCCGGCGTGGTCGACATCGGTGACGGCGATGCCGTCATCTTCAAGATGGAGAGCCACAACCACCCGTCCTACATCGAACCCTACCAGGGTGCGGCGACGGGCGTGGGCGGCATCCTGCGCGACGTGTTCACCATGGGCGCGCGTCCCATCGCCAACATGAACGCGCTGCGCTTCGGCTCTCCCGACCATCCCAAGACCCGCCATCTGGTCTCGGGCGTGGTCGCCGGCATCGGCGGCTACGGCAACTGCGTCGGCGTGCCGACCGTGGGCGGTGAGACCAACTTCCACCCCGCCTACAACGGCAACATCCTGGTCAACGCCATGACCGTGGGTGTCGCCAAGACCGACAGGATCTTCTATTCGGCCGCCGCCGGCATCGGCAACCCGGTCGTCTATGTCGGCTCCAAGACCGGCCGCGACGGCATCCATGGCGCCACCATGGCGTCGGCCGAGTTCACCGAGGATTCGGAGGAGAAGCGCCCGACCGTGCAGGTCGGCGACCCCTTCACCGAGAAGCTGCTGATCGAAGCCTGCCTGGAATTGATGGAGACGGACGCCATCGTCGCCATCCAGGACATGGGCGCCGCCGGCCTGACCTCGTCGTCGGTCGAGATGGCCGGCAAGGGCGGCCTGGGCATCGAGTTGACGCTCGACAACCTGCCGATGCGCGAAGAGGCGATGACGCCCTATGAGATCATGCTCTCCGAAAGCCAGGAGCGCATGCTGATCATCCTGAAGCCCGGCCGCGAGGAGGTGGCGAAGGCCATCTTCGACAAGTGGGAGCTGGACTTCGCCGTCATCGGTCACCTGACCGACACCGGCAACCTCGTCATCAAGATGTATGGCGAGACCTGGTGCGACATGCCGATCGCCCCGGTGTCCAACGCCGCTCCGGAATACAACCGTCCGTGGGAGCCGACGCCGAAGGCTTCGGATGTCGCCGACAGCGTGTTCGACGGTTATTCCGAGGAACTGGGCGACACGCTGACCAAACTGTTCGGCTGTCCCGATCTGGCCTCCAAGCGCTGGATCTGGGAGCAGTATGACAGCCTCGTCGGCGGCGACACCCGCTTCATGTCGGGTCAGGCCGACGCCGCGGTCGTCCGCGTGCCGGGCCAGACCAAGGCGGTCGCCATCACCACCGACTGCACCCCGCGCTACTGCCTCGCCGACCCGGTCGAGGGCGGCCGCCAAGCCGTGGCCGAGGCGTGGCGCAACCTGTCGGCGGTGGGCGCCCTGCCGCTCGCCATCACCGACAACATGAACTTCGGCAACCCCGAGAAGCCGCGGATCATGGGCCAGTTCGTCGGCGCCGTTCAGGGCATCGGCGAGGCCTGCAAGGCGCTGGACTTCCCGGTCGTCTCGGGCAACGTTTCGCTCTACAACGAGACGAACGGCGAGGCCATCCTGCCGACCCCGGCCATCGGCGGCGTCGGCATCATGCCGGACGCGATGATCGCCGTCGGCATCGCCTTCAAGAACGAAGGCGACGTGATCCTCGCGGTGGGCGAGACGAAGGGCCACATCGGCCAGTCGATCTTCCTGCGCGAGATCCTCGGCCGAGAGGAAGGGGCACCCCCGCCGGTCGATCTGGCGGTGGAGCGCCGCAACGGCGATTTCGTCCGCGGCCTGATCCACGAGGGTCTGGTGGTGTCGAGCCACGACGCCGCCGACGGCGGCCTGATCGTCACCATCGCCGAGATGGCGCTGGCCAGCGGCATCGGCGCCTACCTGACCGGTTTCGACGGCCAGCATGTCCGCGTGCTGTTCGGCGAGGACCAGGGCCGCTACGTCCTGGCCGTCCGTCCGGACGTCGCCGCGACGGTGCAGGAGAAGGCCAAGGCGGCCGGCGTTCCGGTCACCGTACTGGGCGAAACCCGCGGCACCTCGCTGTCGGGCCGCGGTGGCGAGATCGTCTCGCTGAAGCGTCTGCGCGAGGCGAACGAAGGCTGGCTGCCGACCTACATGGCCGCCGAGCTGTAAGACGGCCGGGTCGTAAGAAAAACGGCCAGACCTGATCGAGGTGACCGATCAAGATCGACGGGGCTGCTTCATGCGAGGCGGCCCCGTTTCTTTTTCCGGCCGGGGAGCGGCGGACACCCTGCGCCGTTCATGCTCTGTCGTGTACAGACAGGCAAATCGCGTTAAACTCACCGCTCCAAAGGGTTGGATCGGCATATGAGCGCGCCTGGAGGCGGGGAATGGGGTTTTCAGTCACCTTTTGGGGCGTGCGCGGCACCATTCCCTGCCCAATGGCCTCGCATCTGGGGTTCGGTGGCAACACCTCCTGCGTCGAAGTGCAGGCGGGCAAGCAGCGGATCATCATCGACGCCGGTACCGGGCTGCGGATGCTGGGGCGCAAGCTACTGGCCGAAGGGGTGACCGGCGCCACGCTGCTGCTGAGCCACACCCATCTCGACCACATCAGCGGCTTTCCCTTCTTCGCGCCGGCCTACACCAAGGGCTTCGGTCTTCGCGTCATCTCCGGCCATCTCAACGGCGGTCCCGACATCGAATCGGTGATGGCGCGCCAGATGGAACGGCCGCTCTTCCCGGTACCGCTGCGCACCATGGGCGGCGACCTGAGCTTCCTCGAGGTGCCGCCCGGCCACAGTTTCAAGCTGGAGGGCGGGGTGCGCATCCACACCGCGGCGCTGAACCATCCCGATGGCGCCACCGGCTATCGGATCGAGTATCAGGGGCGGTCGGTCGCCTACGTCACCGACACCGAACATGTGCCTGACCACCCCGATCGCAACATCCTGAACCTTGTCGACGGGGTGGATCTGCTGCTCTACGACTCGACCTACACCGACGATGAATGGGTGCAGCGGATCGGCTGGGGCCATTCCACCTGGATGGAAGCGGTGCGGATCGCCCGCGCGGCCCATGTGAAGACGCTGGGCCTGTTCCACCACGATCCAGACCACGACGACGCGACGATGGAGCGGATCGAGGCGGCGGCCAAGGCAGAGTTCGCTAATTGCTTTGCCGCGCGCGAGGGAACCACCATTTCCCTCGACTGACATTCCCTGTGCATCGGGCATTATGACCGCAACCATCCTGATTCTGTTCGCCGCCACCTATCTGGGCATGGCGCTGGGCGGCTTTCCCGGCCTGCGCATCGACCGCACCGGCATCGCGCTGGTCGCAGCGATCCTGTTGCTGGCGACCGGGGCGCTGGATACCGCCGCCGCCGTGTCGGCCATCGACTTCCCGACGATCTTCATCCTGCTGGGTCTGATGATCCTGTCGGCGCAATATGCCGGCAGCGGCTTCTACGACTGGTGCGCGCTGAAGGTGGCGCAGGCGGCGAAGTCACCGGCGCGGCTCCTGGCGGTGATCGTGCTGGTCGCCGGCGGGCTGTCGGCAGTGCTGGCGAACGACGTGGTCGTCTTCGCGATGACGCCGATGCTGTGCCTGGGCTTGCAGGCGCGCAAGCTGGACCCGCGGCCCTACCTGATCGGGCTGGCGGGCGCCGCCAATGCAGGGTCGGCGGCGACGATGATCGGCAACCCGCAGAACATCCTGATCGGTCAGGTCGGGCATCTCGATTTCTGGCGCTTCCTGGCGATCTGCGGCGGCCCGGCGCTGGCGGCCATGGCCATCGCCTATGCGACCGTCTGGCTGGTCTGGCGCGGCCGTTTCGGCATGCCGCAGGAGGGGCACGGGGACGCCGTGCAGGCGGTGCCGAAGCTCGACCGCTGGCAGTTGGGCAAGGCGGTGGCGGCGACGCTCGTTCTGCTGATCCTGTTCACCCGCGACATCCCGCAGGAACATGCGGTGCTGCTGATCGCCGGTGTGATGATGGTGAGCCGCCGCATGGCCAGCCGCGACATGCTGGGCATGGTCGACTGGCACCTTCTGGTGCTGTTCGGCGCGCTCTTCGCGATCAACCATGCGCTGGGGCTGACCGGCATCCCGACGGCGCTGGTCAACGACCTGAGCGCGGCAGGATGGCTTCCCGACCGGCTGGCGGTGATGCTGCCGCTGTCGCTGGCAGGCAGCAACACCATCGGCAACGTCCCGGCGGTGATCCTGCTGCTGGCCGCTTGGCCGTCGCCGCCGGAAGGGGCGCTCTACGGGCTGGCGCTGCTGTCGACCCTGGCCGGCAACCTGCTGCTGCCGGGCAGCCTCGCCAACATCATCGTGGCGGAGCGGGCTGCCGCTGCCGGCGTCAAGCTGGGCTTTGTCGAGCATGCGCGCTGCGGCGTGCCGATGGCGCTGCTGTCGATGGCGGTGGCGGCGGTCTGGCTGTGGGCGGGTGGGTGGATGGGGCTGTGACGTGCAGGCTGTGACCTGTGATCACCACGTGACTTTGGGAACTGCAAGCCCCTTCTGCCGGGTGCGACAAATGGGGTACTCTGTTCGGAGCGCCATTGTCGTGCGCCGGGGTGGGGGAGCGCTGTGGGTCTGGTCGGCCAATTCCTTGAATTTATCGAAAGTGCTCCGAACCAGTCGCTGCGGTCGCTCAGCGATCGGGTGCTGCGCAAGTGCCGCGAACTGACGGGTGCCGAGGCCGGCACGATCTTCATGCTGCGCGGGCAGGGGCGGCACCGTCATCTCGATGCGGTGAGCGCGCAGAACGACGTGATCCGCGCCAGACCGACCCTGTTTTCGGTGCCGGTCAGCCAAGCCTCCATCGTCGGCTACGTCGCTGCGACCGGCGAGACGCTGCTGCTGGAGGATGCCTACGCCATTCCGGCGGACCGGCCCTACAACTTCAACCCGGCCTTCGACCAGCGCACCGGCTTCCGCACCCGGTCCATCATGGCCTTCGCGTTGAAGGGGTTCCGTGACCGGCCCATCGGCGTGGTGCAGCTGATCAACCGCCGCCCGCTGGAGGGGCCGCCGGCCTTTCTGCCCGATCACGAGCAGATGATCGCCCCGGTCAACCACATCGTCGGCCGGGCGCTGGAACGCGCTGCGACGCTGGAGCGGCTGACCGAACGCAACCGTGCCCTGACCAAGGAGCGCCGTCGTGTCGCCGAACTCCAGGCCGAGACGGAGCGGGCCTTCATGGTGTCGGTCAATTTGCTGGCCCGCGCCGCCGAGGTGCATGACGAGGACACCGGCAACCACATCCTGAGGGTCAACGAATATTCCTACATGCTGGCGACCTGGGCCGGTTGCAGCCGCGCCTTTTGCCAGGAGATCCGCTTTTCCGCCGCCCTGCACGATGTCGGCAAGATGAGCGTCGATCAGGCGGTTCTGCACAAGCGGGGCCGGCTCGACGAGCGCGAGCTTGCGGAAATGCGGCGCCATCCGGTCTATGGCCACGACATCCTGGTCGCATCGGACCGGTTGAAGATGGCCGCCGAGATCGCGCTGTACCATCACGAGCAATGGGCCGGCACCGGCTATCCGTTCGGCCTGAAGGGCGAGGAAATTCCCCTCGCCGCCCGCATTGTCGCCATTGCCGACTGTTATGACGCGCTGCGCAGCGCCCGGCCCTACAAGCCGTCATTCAGCCATGAAAAGACGGTGGACATCCTGCTGAACGGTGACGATCGCCTGGACCCGAAGGTCCATTTCGATCCGCGCCTGCTGGCGCTGTTCGCCGCCCGCCATGCGGAGTTCGGCGAGATCTGGGAGCGGCTGAAGGATCAGGAAACGCAGGATGCCTGAGGCCTGACGAAAGAGGGCCGGTGCGGGCGGTCCACGACCTCCCGCACCGGCCCTGTCTTAGGCTCAACCCGCTCAGCTGTGGGTCACTCGGCCGGGTTGGTCGCGGCGAGCGCGCGGCGGCGGACCCAGCGGATGCTCTTGATCGCGAGCCACAGACCGCCGATGGCAAGGCCGGTCAGCAGCAGGATCTTCGGTCCATCCTCGCCGATGGCGGCGGCAGCCTCACCGAACAGGTAACCGGCGCCGGCGAAGCTCCAGGCCCAGATGCCGGCGGCGATGAAGTTCCAGAACAGAAAGCGCGACCACGGCATCCCCGAGGTGCCGATGGCGACCGACGCGATGTTCCGGACGCCGTAGAGGAAACGGAAGACCAGGATGAAGGCGACGCCGTATTTCTCCAGCCAACCCAGCACCCGGCAGGCGTGGGCATCGGCGGAGGGGAAACGGGCCAGCGCCTTTTTGCCCCAGCGGCGGCCCAACCAGAACCAGACCTGATCGCCCAGGAAACTGCCGATCCACACCGACCCGACCAGCCAGTAAAGATTGACGATACCGAGCTTGGCGCCCATCCCGCCGAAGATTACAAATGTTTCACCTTCAAAAAAGGCCCAGACAAAGGCCATCGGGTAAAAGGCGTTCCCCCATTCCTGCAACCACGAAATCCAGTCCAAAGCTCCCTCCGGGAGACGTCGCATGTGGGTTCGGCGTGCCCGGCGGCGCTTTGATACCGCTTTATTGTGCGATGCGGCATATAAAGCGTGGGCTGGAAGCGATCATGACATAAAGCCGTGTGGTTTGTCTCGGAAACTTTATTGACGAAGGGACGCACCCAGCAGTGAGACTGGGGCAGTGAGACCGGCGTGTCAGAAATCCTCGCCCGAAAGCTCTCCCACCGCCTGCCGCGCGGCACGCAGCAGGGCGGGGTTCGGCTCCGTCGAACCTTCTCCGTCCTCGCCGTCGGTATCCCCGGAGTCGGGAACGGCCCGGCGCTTCAGTTCGCGCGCCGCTTCGATCAGCAGATGTGCCAGCCGCTGGTCGGGCAGCGCCTGCACCAGTGCCCGCAATTCCGCGTTGGACAGAGCTGCCGGGTCGAAGGCCGGCGGGGGAGGCGG
>NZ_WHOS01000043.1 GCF_013340935.1 Azospirillum melinis
GGGACGGCCAGAGGGCGTGACGAGACAGACCCCCCCCCCCGGACGCGGAGCCGGCCCCGCCGCCCGGACCGGCAGGCGGCGACGGCGGCGGCCAGATCTCGCAGGCCGACATCGACGCCCTGTTCGCGTGACCGGCCATGGCGCAAGACGGCAAATCCCGCATCCGCCTGACCCAGGACCAGCTCGACCGGGTGTGCGAGCGTCATGTCCGATTCGCCGAAGGGCGTCCGAACGGCGCCCGCGCCAATCTACCCTTCTTCGACCTGTCCGGCCTGTCGCTGGCCGGCCGCAACCTGACGGGCGCCCATCTGGCCGGCGCCATCCTGCGCGACGCGGACCTGCGCGGCACCGTGCTGGACCATGCCGACCTGTATGGCGCCGACCTGCGCGGGGCCGACCTGTCGGAGGCGCGGCTGTTCCGCACCGACATGCGCGGCGCCAACGTGCGCGGCGCCAAGCTCGACGGCGCCACCATGGTGGAGGTCGACCTGCGCGACGGCAGCATGGTCAACCGCAACAGCGCCGGCGAACTGAAGGTGGTGGGCTTCGACCCCGGCCCCGCCGACATGGCGTCGGCCCGCCTGACCAACGCCGACATGGCGCGGGCCAAGCTGTCGGGCAGTTTCGCCCAGGCGGCGGACTTCACCAACACCCGGCTGTCCGGCGCCCGGCTGGACCGCACCGACCTGCGCGGGGCCAACTTCTCCGGTGCCGATCTGCGCGGGGCCGACCTCAACGGCTCCGACCTGCGCGGCGCCATCCTGGAGGGGGCGAGCCTGGACGCCGGCGGTCTGGAACAGGCGATCCGCACCGACGAGCAGGCCGTCGCTGCCCGGCAGGCGCCGCTCCAGGCCGCGGCGGCGGAGCCCGAACCGGAGAAAACCGTCGCCGCCGAACTGCCCGCCCTGCCGGTGGACCAGCTGGACAGCATGCTGCGCCAGCACATGATCTGGCTGGGCACCAGCGGCAAGCAGGGCTGTCAGCTCGACCTGACCGGGCTGAACCTGGAAGGGGCGGACCTGACGGGCAAGATCCTGACGCTGGCCAAGGGCAGCGGCGCCCGGCTGCGCCACGCCCGGCTGAACGGCGCCCAACTCCAGGCCGCCCAATTCGACGGCGCCGATCTGCGGTCCGCCGATCTCAGCCGCGCCGACCTGCGCGGGGTGAAGCTGGACCGCGCCATCCTGATCGACAGCCGGCTGGACGGCGCCAACCTGGGCTTGCTGCTGGTCAGCGCCGGGGCCAAGGTGATGCGCGCATCGCTGGTGCGGGCGCGGCTGGCCGGCGCCTCGCTGGCCCAGACCAACCTGAAGGGCAGCGACCTGACCCTGGCCGACCTGACCGGCTGCGACCGCTCGTCGGCGGTGCTGGAGGGCGCCATCCTGGAAGGAACGCGGCTGAGCGGAGCCTGAGCCGGTCTCGGGTTTTCTTTCGCGAAGCCGTTGATTGCTTTCAAATTTCCGTCACGATCCATGCCGGAGATTGCCGCCGGGTGCCCTGGAAGGAACAGGTTCTTTGGTGGCAAAACACCTTCCACCGTTCGGAAAAACGATTGTGTCGTAACGGCTTAGCACCGCGGGTGGGGCTTGACGCCTTATTCGCCCGGTGGCACGCTGCTGTCCAAGCGCGGCGCAACCCGACCATAATGTGCCCGCATCGAATGGGGGAACGTCAACGGTCATGACCAAGTCGGAACTGATCCAACGGCTGGCGGAGCGGAACCCGCACCTGTACCAGCGCGACATCGAAAAGATCGTCGGCACCATCTTCGACGAGATCACCGAGGCGCTGGCGCGGGGCGACCGGGTGGAGCTGCGCGGCTTCGGCGCCTTCTCCATCAAGAAGCGGGACGCGCGCACGGGTCGCAACCCCCGGACCGGGGAATCGGTTGACGTCGGCGAGAAATGCATTCCTTTCTTCAAGACCGGCAAGCAGCTTCGCGAGCGTCTGAACACGGAGTGAGCGCCGGCCCGGCCATGTCCCAGCGCCGTATTCCGGCCGTATCACTCTCAAGGAACCTTAGCCTTGCGCCATCTTTCCTGGATCGTCACCATTCCCGTGGCCCTCGTCGCGATCCTGTTCGCGATCTCCAACCGCGGTATCGTGACCCTGTCGCTGTGGCCGCTGCCCTTCACGCTCGAAACGCCAGTGTATCTGGCCACGCTGATCGCCCTGGTGGTGGGCTTCCTGGCCGGCGGCTTCATTGTCTGGAACAGCCAGCGCCGCCATCGCCGCCGCGCCCGCCGCGAGGGCAACCGCGTGCTGTATCTGGAGCGTGAACTGAAGGAGGCACAGGCCCGCGCCGCCGCAGCCGAGAAGCGTCTGGCCGAAAGCACCCGTCCGGTTTCCGGCCCGGTTTCCGGAACGTTGCCCGGTTCCACCCTGCCGGTCGCGGCCGCCCAGGGCAGCGCGCCGACCGTTCACTGAGCGTCATTGGGGCCAAGGCCATAGGTTAGCATTAGCAGTTCCGGTGTTCCGCTCTCTTCCATCGGGGCGGAACGCCATGCCGGCCGGCCGGCGGGAGGGGGTTCCATGCGCACCGTCAGCGGCGCCGAGCTTCGATCCGTTCTGCATCACCGTATGCTGGTCGAACGCCTGCGGCAGACCTTCCGCGCCGGCGTGGAATCCCCGCCGGCCCACCGCCATCGGGTCGAGACCTATGGCGCCAGCGACGCCGCACTGCTGCTCGCCCCCGCCTGGCAGGTCAATCAGGCGATCGGGCTGCGCATCGATACCGTCTTTCCAGACAATGCCGGCAGCGACCTGCCGCGGACACAGGGCGTCTACCTGCTGGTCGATGGCAAGACCGGCGTGCCCCAGGTTCTGATGGACTCCTCCGCCACGCTCGGCCGGCGCAGCGGTGCCGCATCCTCCGCGCTCGCCGCCTCCTATCTGGCACGGCCGGACGCCGACAGGATGCTGATGGTCGGCACCGGTCCGCTGGCCCTGGAACTGGTGGAGGCACACACGGCCGTGAGGCCGCTCCGCCATGTGCTGGTCTGGGGACGCGATCCCCAGAAGGCCCGCAAGCTTGCCACCCGTTTCCACCGGCCGAAATTCCGCATCGAGGCGACCGCCGACCTCGAAGGGGCGGTGCGTGGCGCCGACATCGTTGTCTGCGCCACCGCATCGCGCAGCCCGCTGATCCGCGGCGACTGGCTGCAACCGGGCCAGCATCTGGACCTGCTGGGCGGCGTGACCCCAGAGATGCGGGAGGTCGATGACGAGTGCATCCGCCGCGCGCGCGTCTTCGTCGATTGCCGCGACCGCACGCCGACCGAGGCTGGCGACATTGCGCAGCCGGTGGCCTCCGGCGTGCTGACCGCCGACGACATCGCCGGCGACCTGTTCGAACTTGGCCGCGGCGAACGTGCCGGCCGGCGTTTCTACGACCAGATCACCCTATTCAAGTCGGTGGGCACCGCCCTGGCCGACCTGTGCGCCGCCCGGCTGGCGACGGAGATGGTGCTGCACAATGATTCGATCCGTTGAAGCCGTTCGATCTTTGAATCGCTTCGGCTTTTGAATCGCTTCGGCCACCGGACCGGTCTTGTCGGAACCAAGCGTAACCTTGAGTCTACGAAAGATAAGGTTACTGGCAGATAACCCTGCGCTACTATTCCACGATTCTGCCCACCCGCCCGACAACCTATATGGCGATCCACATCGAAGGGAAAGGAACGGCCGATTGAATGGCCCCGCCCTCCCCCCGCTTTCCGACGAGTCCACCGGTTCCGAACGCATTGCTGCGGACGGCACGCTGCCTTTCCGCAAGCCGAGGCTGGAGGCCGCCATCGGCTGGCTGGCCGCCTGCGGCTTCCTGTTCCTCGCCGTGGTCACCGTGGTCGTCGGGGTGCAGTCGCGCGAGCGGGCTATCGATGGGGCGCAGGAACGCGCACGGGCGGCCGTCCGTGTCCTGGCTGAACATGCCGCCCGCCTGTTCGATGCCGCCGACCTGCTGGTGGAATACGCCGCCCAGGAAAGCGCCGGCCGGCCCTGGACCGAGGTCGCGGGGTCGCGCGTCCTGTGGGACAAGCTGAACGCCCAGCGCGCCCGGCTGCCCTTCCTGGACGCCATCTGGCTGAACGATGCGACGGGACTGCTGCGGCTGACGACGGCAGCCTTCCCGGCTCCCTATTCCGATGCGTCCGACCGCGAGATCTTCCTGTTCCATCAGCGCAACGCGCAGCAGGGCCGCCTGGTCGACCAGCCCCATGTCGGCCCCCGCATCATCGGCCGGGTGACCAACAAGGCCACCTTCCTGCTCAGCCGCCGGTTGTCCGAACCGGATGGCGGCTTCCGCGGCATCGCCTCGGTCACCATCGATCCGTCCTACCTGTCCGGTTTCTACAAGGAGTTGGACCTCCCGCACGAGCCGGTGACCATCCTGGTGCGGGCCGGCAGCCTCGATGTGCTGGTGCGCGAGCCCGACAGCTCCGCCGAGCCCGCCCCGCTGTCAGACACCGCCCGCCGGGCAATCGAGGCCGAGCCGGACGGCGGCATCGCCCGCGACTCCGCCACCATCGTCGCCCACCGCCGGGTCGACAGTTGGCCCGTCCATGTGGTCGTCCGACTGGATCTGGCACCGATTCTGGCGTCCTGGCAGCGGTTGATCGCCCCCTATGCCGGGTTGGCGGCGGCGGCGGCCATGGCGCTGGCCGCCCTGTCCGTCTTCGGCTTCCGGCAGGCCGGTGCCGCCCGGCAGGTTCGGCGCGAGCTGGAGCGGCGGGTGCGCGACCGCACCGCCTCGCTGGAGCGGACCATCGGTGAGCGCGACGCGGTGCTGGCGCAGAAGGATTTGCTGATGCGCGAGGCCAACCACCGCATCAAGAACAGCCTGCAGGTGGTATCCAGCCTGCTGAGCCTTCAGGGGCAGGCGGTCGGCGATGCGCAGTTGAGCGAGCATCTGCTGGAAGCCGGACGCCGCGTCCAGGCCATCGCCGACATCCACCGCCTGCTCTACCGCGTGGACGACGTCCATTTCATCCCCTTCCACGATTATCTGACCGAGCTGTGCCGGGAACTGGAGCGCTCCGCCCGCTCCGAAGGCGGCAACTGGCGGCTGGAACTGGTGGTGGAGCCGGTGGAGGTGCCGACCGACCATGCGGTGCAGCTGGGCCTGCTTGCCAACGAACTGGTGATGAACGCCATCAAGCATGCCTACCGGCCGCTTGCCTCCACCATGGTCGGCGTGGCAGCGGGATCGCAGGCCGGCACTCCTGACCGAGCCCCGGAAGACACGAACGTCATCGTCGTCGGGCTGCGGCGGGACGGTGAGACCTTGCAGATGATCGTCGGCGACCGCGGTGTCGGCCTCCCGCCCGATTTCGACTGGCGCCGCAGCCGCAGCCTGGGCATGCGGCTGATCCACACCCTGTCCAAACAGCTGGACGCCATCCTGTCGATTGAGAACACCGATCCCGGCGTGCGCTTCACGATCAGCCTGCCTCACCGCTTCACCGTTGGTGGCAGCCCGGACTAGGATGTCCCACCGGGGAAGAGTCCGAACTTCGCAACTTCCGAACAACCACCCGTCATACGGGAGTATGATAACGTCTCATTCTCGTATTTTGCTTGCGCTGGCGAGGTTTCCTTCGGAGGATCGTTGTCGCGGCGCTGGCCGCAGGTGGTCCTACCGCAGATGGTCCTGACGGATCCATGTTTGCGCTAACGGCCTCCTGCGAGCCGGACCGGACACTCCGCCAACGGCTTGCCAGGGACGATGACCGTGACCGTCTCCGCCTCTTCCATGGACGCCGCCCCCCGCCTGCGGGCGCCGTCCAACCGGCTTCTGCTCGGCGCCGGCTTCATGCTGCTGTCGGCACTGCTGTTCGGAATCGGCAACACGGCGGTGCGGTGGGCCTCGACGGTGATGGATCCGCTTGAGGTCGTGTTCTTCCGCAACCTGTTCAGCCTGCTGTGGATGCTGCCCTGGGCGTTGACGGCCGGCGCGCCGGCTTGCCGGGCGGTTCTGGCGGAGCGGCGGCTCGGACCTTATGTGACGCGGGCGCTGACCACGCTCTGCGCCATGAGCGCCTGGTTCTACGCCATCTCCCAAATCCCGCTGCCCACCGCGACGGCGGTCAGCTTCGCCATCCCGCTGTTCGTGGCGGCGGGAGCGGCAGTGCTCCTGGGCGAACGGGTGCGGCCACGGCGCTGGGCTGCGGTCTGCGCCGGTCTGATCGGCGTGATCATCGTGCTGAGGCCGGGAGCGGCGCCGATCGATCTGGCCTTTCTGGCCCTGTTCATCCATTGCGTCGCCGCGGCCGGCACCGTCCTGCAGATGCGGCTGCTCAGCCGGAAGGACAGCTCTCCGGTGATCGTCACCTTCCTCGGCCTGCTGGTTACCCCTATGGCCTTGGTGCCGGCGCTGTTCGTCTGGACTTGGCCGAGCTTGAGCACGCTGGGCTGGCTGGCGTTGCTGGGCGGCATCCTGACACTGGGGCAGTTGGCGATGACGAAGGCGCTGTCGCTGGCCGAATCCTCGGCGATGATGCCCTACGACTATGCCCGGCTGCCCTTCACCGCCATCGTCGCCTGGATCGTCTTCGGTCAGACCATGGACCTGTGGGGCTGGGTGGGTGCCCTGGTGATCGCCGGCTCCGCCCTTTACACCATGCACCGCGACGCGGCGGACGGCCGCAAGATGGCGCAGTCGAAGCCCGACTAACCGGCGCTTTCCGTTTCTCCGCTCTTTTCGGCGCGCAGGGCCTCCTTCGCCCGCAGCCAATGGCCCGGGGTCAGGTTGGTGCGCACGGTCTGCACGGCGGCTGCCAGCACCGCTGCGTCATCGGTGAAGCCGGCGATCAGCAGCCAGTCCGGCACCGCATCCACCGGCAGCACGAAATAGGCCAGCGCCGCCAGCAGGATCGCCTTGGCCCGGTAGGGGGTCGCCGGATCGGTCGCGCAGAAATAGGCGGCCAGCAGTTCCTCCAGAAAGGGAACGCGATGCAGGTTGGCCCGCAGCTTCTGCCAGAAGCGGCGGCGGACCAGCCGTTCGTCACGCTCGACCCGGTCAGGAGCGGAAACCGTCAGTGCGGTGCCGGTGCCAAGGGAAGAAGAGACGGACGATGCGGTCATGGACGCAAGAATCCCTTTTGGAATTGGCCCTTTTCGAGATGGCGGAGGGCATCGTCGTCGGCATGATGCCTCAGACCATACGGTGTGGTATGGTTCGGCGGCCATCTGGTAAACAACAAGTGCGATCGCATCCTGTTGGACACAAGGCCGGCGCCATGCGCGGACCGGTCGCAATTAAGGAGGAGATGCCATGAACATCCAGGGACTGTCCGCAATCGTCACCGGCGGCGCCTCGGGCATGGGAGCGGCGACGGCACGCCATCTGGCCGGGCTCGGCGCCAGGGTGACCGTTCTGGACGTCAACGAGGACGCGGTGCTGAAGACCGCGCATGAGATCGGCGGGCTGGGTCTGGTCTGCGACGTGACCGACGGCGCTTCGGCCGAGCGGGCGCTTGATCAGGCGCGCTCGGCCCATGGGCCGGCCCGCATCGCAGTGAACTGCGCCGGCATCGCGCCCGCCCAGCGCATCGTCGGCCGCGATGGTCCGATGCCGCTGGAGAATTTCCGGTCGGTGATCGAGGTCAACCTGATCGGCAGCTTCAACATCCTTCGGCTGGCCGCAGCCGACATGGCCAAGCTGGACCCGTTGGACAGCGGCGAGCGCGGCGTGATCGTCAACACCGCCTCGGTCGCCGCCTATGAGGGGCAGATCGGGCAGGCCGCCTATGCCGCGTCGAAGGGCGGCATCGTCGCCCTGACCATCTGCGCCGCCCGCGATCTCGCCCGCCACGGCATCCGCGTGATGACGGTGGCCCCCGGCCTGATCGGCACGCCGATGCTGCTGAACATGCCGCAGGAGGTTCAGGACAGCCTCACCGCCACCGTCCCCTTCCCCAAGCGCTTCGGCAAGCCAGAGGAGTATGCCCGCCTCGTGCAGCATATCCTGGAGAACGAGATGCTGAACGGCGACGTCATCCGCCTGGACGGCGCCATCCGCATGGCGCCGCAGTAAGAACATCGCATCGGTCAGGGACGGCTCCCCCCGCCGGGGTCGGGGCCGCTCCTGCAACCGTCGATATGGTGCCTTCGGATGAGGCGATGCCTTCAGACTTCCGCCATGGCGGCTTCGTCGGCGCGTTCCGCCTCGCCCAGCAGGTCGATCAGCAGGGTGGTGCATTGCTGAAGCCGCTGGTCGGCGGTGGCGGTCGCCATGTCGCGGCCGGTCATCTCCTGCCATTCCTGCAGCATCAGCGCCAGATGTTTCCGGACGTGGTCATCCCGATCCAGTCGCCGCGTCGCCATGTCGCCTCCCCTTTTTTCCAATCCGTCAGAACCGAAGCCCGAATTCGATGGCCGCGCCCGGTGGCGCGTCCTACCCTTTGTGTGGCCTCTAATTGGGTAGTCATCCAGCCAATCAACAGTCGCAGCCCAAGATGGTCACAGCCGGCATGCATTGCCCTTCCGGGCTTGCCCCGATGGCAACGAGGGAATGTCCTGTTGGAAAAAGCTGGCCCTGTTGGAAAGCTTGGCCTGCACCGACCATTTCACGGCCATTGGGTCCGTCCTGCGGCTCCATCGACTGGACCCGGACTGGCAATTGCCCGTAAGAAAGCAGTTCGACGACCACAGGAAAGGCAACCGCTTCATGACCGATGCAACGGTGCGTGCCAAACTGCTGGGCCTGCCCGGCAGCCTGCGCAGCAATTCCAACTCGCTGGCCATCCTGCGCGGACTGCAGGACGCCCTGCCGGCCGGCGTCAGCATGGACATCCGCGACCTGCGCCTGCCGCTCTACGATCAGGACATCGACACGCCCGACGCCCCGGCGGAGGTGCATTCCTTTCGTCAGGCCATTGCCGACGCCGACGGCGTCGTCATCGTCACGCCGGAATACAATTACGGCATGCCGGGCGTGCTGAAGAACGCGTTGGACTGGGCCTCGCGCCCCTACGGCAAGTCGGCATTGATCGGCAAGCCGGTGCTGGTGATTTCCAACTCTCCCGCCTTCACCGGCGGCGTGCGGGCGCACCAGCAGGTGAACGACACGCTGCTGGCGCTTCCGGCCAAGCTGCTGGCCGGTCCGCAGGTCGTCGTCGGCAGCGTCGGCGAGAAGATCAAGGACGGCAAGCTGGCCGACGAGGCGGTGCTGAAATTCGCACTGAGCGCCATCGACAGGCTGAGCGCGGCGAAGTAGCGCCCAAATGAAAAGGGCCGGCCCCTTGCGGAGCCGGCCCTTTTCATTGTTCAGGTCCTGCGGACGCTATCAGTCGCGCAGGTTGCCGCAGGCGCGCTGGATGCGCTTGCACGCCTCTTCCAGCGCTTCCGTCGAGGTCGCGTAGGAGATGCGGAAGTGCGGGGCGAGGCCGAAGGCCGAACCCTGGACGACGGCAACGCCTTCGGACTCCAGCAGGTAAGTGACGAAATCCTCGTCGGTCTCGATCACCTTGCCGTCCGGGGTCGTCTTGCCGATGGTGCCGGCGCAGGACGGATAGACGTAGAAGGCGCCTTCCGGCTTCGGGCAGCTCAGGCCGGTGGCCTGGTTCAGCATCGACACCACCAGGTCGCGGCGCTCGCGGAACACCTCCGCACGCTCCTTGATGAAGTCCTGCGGACCGTTCAGCGCCTCGACGGCGGCGGCCTGGGCGATGGAGGTCGGGTTAGAGGTCGACTGGCTCTGGATCACGCCGATGGCCTTGATCAGTTCCTTCGGGCCGCCGGCATAGCCGATGCGCCAGCCGGTCATCGCGTAGGACTTCGACACGCCGTTGACGGTCAGGGTGCGGTCGTACAGCGACGGCTCGACCTGGGCCGGAGTGACGAACTCCAGGCCGTCATACAGCAGATGCTCGTACATGTCGTCGGTCATCACCCAGACATGCGGGTGCTTGACCAGCACGTCGGTCAGCGCCTTCATCTCGGCGCGGGTGTAGGCCGCACCCGACGGGTTCGACGGAGAGTTCAGGATCAGCCACTTGGTCTTCGGCGTGATCGCCTTCTCCAGTTCGGCGGGCTGCAGCTTGAAGCCCTGCTCGGCCGGGCAGGAGACGAAGACCGGCGTGCCTTCCGCCAGTTCGACCATGTCCGGATAGCTGACCCAGTAAGGCGCCGGGATGATGACCTCGTCGCCCTGGTTCAGCGTCGCCATCAGGGCGTTGTACAGCACCTGCTTGCCGCCGACGCCGACGGTGATCTGCTCGGGCGTGTACTTCAGGCCGTTCTCGCGCTCGAACTTGGCGCAGATCGCCTTCTTCAGAGCGGGCGTGCCGTCCACCGCGGTGTATTTGGTGTCACCGGACTCGATCGCCTTGATGGCGGCGGCCTTGATGTTGTCGGGGGTATCGAAATCCGGCTCGCCGGCACCCAGGCCGATGACGTCGCGACCGGCCGCTTTCAGTTCGCGGGCTTTGTTGGTCACGGCGATGGTCGGCGACGGCTTGATGCGGGACAGGCGGGACGCGATGATCGACATGGCGATGGGCCCCCTCAGGGCTATGGAGACGGTGTGGCGGAGACGTCGTTGGGACGCCTGCCCCTCCGGGTGGAAGGCGCGAGGCCGGACCTTACTTCCGCTCTACCCCGGTTGCAAGGCCGGTCGGCCGGTGAAAGCCGTGCGGTTCGGCGGTTTTTCCGCCCTGTGGCTGTGCTGTACCGGATCGCGTCCGCGCGTATTCCCGCCCCTCCACGGGACGAACCCGCAGCAGTGGCAAATTCCACCCTCTATCCTTCGCAGCATTATTTCTTACAGCACAAATGAACGCCATGACGGCACTGGACCGTCATGCCCGCTTCACTTGACAGCTTCGGCGTTGCGGTGTGTAAGGTCTGGTGTTGGGGACAAAATTCAACGAAGGGATGAGAACCGTGTTTTCCCGTATCGTGCTTGCGGCGTCGGCCGCGCTGATGCTGACCGGCGGCGTTGCTCTGGCCCAGGACGTGATCCAGACCCGCAAGGCCGGGTTCGAGGACTACAAGAAGGCGATGGGCGAGATCAAGGATGCGGTGGGCAAGGGCGACCTCGCGGCCATCGGTCCGGTCACCGATCGCATCGACGCCTTCGCCGCCAGGATCCCCAGCCTGTTCCCGCCCGGCTCCGACAAGGGCAAGACGGCGGCCAAGGAAGTGATCTGGGCCAACTTCCCCGATTTCACCGCCAAGGCGCAGGGCCTCCAGGCCTCCGCCCAAGCCCTGAAGGTTGCCACCGCTTCCGGCGACAAGGCCGCGACGGCCAAGGCGTTCGGCGCGATGGCCGACAGCTGCAAGGCCTGCCACCAGCGCTACCGTTCCGAATAAGCGGCGCTCCCGACGGAAAAGCCCTTCCCCACCGCCGTGGGGGAGGGCTTTTTCTTTGTCTGAGGCTTCCTTCGGGATAGGCCTTACTTGAAGACGGGTTGCGGCGTGGCCGGCGTGCTGGCCGGCATCAGCGGGTAGTCGACGCGCGGCTGCTGGCCGGTCAAGGCGGTCAGGAAGGCGGTGATCTTGTCGATCTCCTGGTCGGACAGGGTGGCGCCGAGCTGACTCGACCCCATCACCGCGACCGCCTGGCGCAGGTCCCACACCTTGCCGGAATGGAAATAGGGGGCGGTCAGCGCGACGTTGCGCAGGGTGGGCGCGCGGAAGACATACTCGTCGTCGGCGGTCTTTGTGACGGCGAAGCGGCCCTTGTCGCCCGGCGGCAGGATCTCCGCCCCCGGCTTGGTCACGACACCGAAGGGGAAATAGTCGTGGCCGCCGACATTGACGCCGTTGTGGCAGCCGGAACAGCCCTTGTCGATGAACAGCTCAAGTCCGGCCTTCTGCGTGTCGGTCAGCGCGTCGGCCTTGCCCTCCAGATACTGGTCGAACGGAGCGGCGGGGGTGGTCAGCGTCGCTTCGAACGCCTCGATGGCCATGGCGACATTGTCGAAGCTGACCGGATTCTTCTCGTTCGGAAAGGCGTCGGCGAATTTGGCCTGATAGGCGGGAATGCTGTTCAGCACCGCCATCACGCGGTCGGGCGTGCTGTTCATCTCCACACCGGCCTGGATCGGCCCCTTGGCCTGGGCCTTCAGGTCTTCGGCACGGCCGTCCCAGAACTGGGCGACGTTCAGCACGGCATTCAGCACCGTCGGCGCATTGCGCGGCCCCTTCTGCCAGCCATGACCGACCGAGGTTTCCAGCCCGTCGACGCCGCCGAGCCCCAGATTGTGGCAGCTGTTGCAGGAGAAGATGCCGCTGGCCGACAGGCGCGGATCGAAGAAAAGCATCTTGCCCAGCTCGATCTTCTCACGGGTGACCGCGTTGTTGCGGACCACGGGCAGTGTGGCGGGCAGCGGCTTGAACAGCTCGCGCGCGCGGCCCATCAGGGCGTCGCCGCCCGCAGCCGGCGGATCGGCGGCCGGCGCGCTACCGGCGCTGACGGCAAGGATGCCCAAGGCGGTGGCGGCGACCAGAAGGCCTTTCAGTCCGGTGGTCGGTCGGTGTCCGGTGTGTGCGTGCATGACTGGCGGTCCCCCGGCCGGCCGACATCCCCACCGCAACCTGAAGCTTCATCCAGGCAAAGGTTGATCGATCCGGGAAATCGGGCCGGCATCATTGGTTTCGTGGCGTTTTGTGCGGATCAATCTGGAGTCATTCTAGACTGGAAGGCATCGAACCCCAGACGGCGCATTGTCGCACACAACCAACGGCATATATCGCAGCGTCCAGCCCGGTAGGACCGGTCGGCGGCTTCAGCCGGCGGCGCGCAGCATCAGGAAAACCAGTCCGGCGGACGCCGCCAGGACCGCCAGCGCCAGCGCCGCCGGGGCACGGCGTGGCTCCGTCGCCGCCAGCCGCGTCGGCAGGAGCTTGCGGCCGGTGAGCATGGGACGGATCAGATTGTCCTTCCTGACCAGCAGATAGAAGAACACCGCGGCCACATGCAGCCCGATCAGCACAAAGATCCCGTTGGCGAGCAGCCGGTGCAGCGAACTGAGAAGCGCCACCGTGGCGCCGGACACCAGCGGCACCAGCGGACCGTCGACCAGGATGTCGTCGCTGGTGAACAGACCGCTGCCCGCCTGGACCAGCAGCACCAGCAGAAGCGCCACCACCATCAGCGCGCCCAGCGGGTTGTGGCCCAGGGTGAAGGCGGCCTCTCCACCCGCGCGGGAGCGCTTCAAATAGTCGCGGATCGCACCCGGTCCCTTCACGAATTCGGCGAAGCGGGCGGTCTGGCTGCCCACCACGCCCCAGACCAGCCGAAACAGCACGAAGATCAGAACTGTTTCACCTGCCAACATATGAACGGCAAGCACACCAAGCTCGGCCGACAGAATCGCGACTGCCACCGCGGCGACAAGCGCCCAATGAAACAGGCGGGTCGGCAGGTCCCAGACCCGCAGCTCCCGCCGATGTTTCTCCCGAGTCGCGGTATGACCACTTGCCATCGCTCGATCCTCGCAGTGTTCGGCCATGTTTTCGGCCCCCGTCATCTGCGGCAAATGGACGGATTCTTTATCCTGATCCTGAAAACGCCGCGGTCCCGTGGTGGCAAAGGTCGGTGAACGTGTCAACAGGCTTGAAGCACCGCCCGGACGACGGATATGAGAATGCGACGCATCAGCCGGCCTGCCGGCGCAAAGACAGCCATAACTCCCCAATCACCCCGGTTATAAGGACCCCGCCATGCCCGACAAACAGCTCCTCCACCTCGTGTTCGGCGGCGAACTCGTGCGTCCGGACTCGGACCAGTTCGTCGATCCGTCGAAGTTGCACATCGTCGGCATCTTCCCGAGCTATGAGGACGCCTACAAGGCATGGCGCGGTGCCACCGGCCAGACCATCGACGACGCCCACACCCGCTACTACATCGTCCATCTGCACCGCTTCCTCGACCCGGCGGCGGGCGATCACAAGCACTGAGTTGGGAGCCGGCGGCGCGCCCAACGGAGGAGCCCAACTGCGGGAACCGCCGACGGCGCGCCGGCGTTGACCGGTCGATGACCGTATACTTCACCAGCGACACCCATTTCGGCCATGGCGGCGCCCGCGGCCGTTTCCGCCGCCCCTTCGAATCCACCGCGGAGATGGACGCGGCGATGGAGGCGAACTGGAACGCCACCGTCGGCCCCGGCGACGAGGTCTGGCACCTCGGCGACTTCGCCCTGCACATGAAGCCCGACGCCATGGCTGCCCTGCTCGGCCGGCTGAACGGCACCAAGCATCTGATCGCCGGCAACAACGACGGCCCGGAAACGCTGGCGCTGCCCGGCTGGGCCAGCGTCGGGCATTACGCCGAACTGACGCTGGATGGCATCGACCTGGTGATGTGCCATTATGCCTTCCGCACCTGGAACGGCATGCACCGCAAGGCGCTGAACCTGCACGGCCACAGCCATGGCCAGTTGAAGCCGCAGCCCCGGCAGATCGACGTCGGCGTCGATGTCTGGAATTTCCGCCCGGTCACCCTGTCCGAACTGACGGTCCCCCGTCTGCGACGCAAGGCGGTGCCGGTGTCAGGCAGCCCCTAACGCCGCCGTCTGCCGCAGACGCTCCGTCAGCAGACGGCAGGCGGCGTCGGCCGGCACCGGGCGGCCGGTCAGCCAGCCCTGGACCTGGGTACAGTTGTGGTGGCGCAGGAAGTTGGCCTGCTCGGTCTTCTCCACCCCTTCGGCAACCACATGCAGGCCCAGCATGTCGGCCATGGCGATGATGGTGGAGACGATGCCGGCGTCCTCGCGCTCGTTCGGCACGCCGTTGATGAAGGAGCGGTCGATCTTCAGCGTGGTGATCGGCAACCGCTTCAGATAGCTCAAGGACGAATGGCCGGTGCCGAAATCGTCCACCGCGACCCGGATCCCCATCGCCTTCAGCGCCGCCAGCACCGCCAGCGCATGATCGAGATCCTGCATCACCGCGCCTTCGGTGATTTCCAGCTCGATCAGGCCGGGAGGCAGGCCGTGGCGGTCGATGATGCGGCGGAAATCCTCGGCGCTGCGATTGCGCAGATGCTTGGGCGAGATGTTGACGGCGACCGGCACCGGCTCCATTCCGGCATCGAGCCATTCGCGCATCTGGCGGCAGGCCTCGTCCAGCACCCAGTCGCCGAGCGGAACGATGAAGCCGGTCTCCTCGGCCACCGGGATGAACTCGCCGGGCGGAATCATAGTTCCCTGAGCTTGCCCCTGCCCCGGCTTCTCCCAGCGCAGCAGCGCCTCGAACCCCTCCAGCGAGAAATCGATCAGCGAAACCTTGGGCTGGTAATTCAGGCGGAACTGCTTCAGCGCCAACGCCGCCCGCAGATCGCCGTCCAGCGCCAGCTGACGGCGCGCCTGTTCGGCGAGTTCCGGGCGGAAGAAGGCGTGGCGGCGTCCCCCCATCCGCTTGGCGGCATAGAGCGCCGTCTCGGCCGCGCGCAGAAGCGCCTGCGGGTCGTCGCCGTCCTTGTGTCCCCCGGCGGCGCCGACCCCGGCGAGATCGGTCGGGTAGACGGCGATGCCGACCGCCGGCCGGACGTAATGCTCGCAGCCCGGCAGGGTGACTGGCGCGTCGAAGGCGTCCAGGATGCGCCCGGCAATCGCCGCCGCCTCGTCGGCATCGCGGATTTCCTCAAGCAGCACGGCGAAATCGTCGGTTCCGATGCGGCCGACCAGATCGGCGGCCCGCACCGAGGCGACGATCCGTTGCGCAACCTCCTGCAACAGCGCATCGCCGGCCTGATGGCCCAGCGTGTCGGTGATCAGCTTGAAGCGGGACAGGTCCAGGCACAGCACGGCAAAGGGGCGCCGGTAACGGCGGCTGCGCTCCACCGCCGCTTCCAGCAGCGATTCGATCATCGCTCGGTTGGGCAGGCCGGTCAGCCGGTCACGGGTGGCCAGCCGCATCAGTTCGCGTTCGTGACGCACCCGCTCGGTCACGTCGGCCAGCGCGCAGACGAAGCCGCGCCGCCCCTGCACCACCAGCGGCGAGACGCTGAGCGAGGCATCGATCCGCTCGCCGCTTCCAGCACGTTCGATCCCCAGCGCCTCCTCCCGAACCGGCTCGGGCACGCCGGTGTCGGCAGCCATTCCGGCCAGCAGCGCATCGATCCGCGCCCGGTCGGAGGGGGTGAACAGCCTGGACAGCGGCCGGCCGCGCAGTTCCCCGGCAGGCACGCCGAACAGGGCAACGGCGGCAGGGTTATGTTCCTCGATGAGGCCGCGGCCATCGACCAGCAGGATCGCCTCGCCGACATTGTTCATGATGCCGGCCAGCCGCTCGTCCCGTTCGATCAGGGCGATAGCGGCGCGGCGGAAGAACTCCATGGCGCGGGCCATCGCACCGAATTCGTCGCGGCGCTCGCGGCCGGGAATGTCGATGTCGGTCCGCCCCTCCGTCAACAGGCGCATGCGGTCCGACAGCGCTTCCAGCGGCCCGACCACATGCTGCGACAAAAACAGCGATCCCGGCCAGCTCAGCACCAGCAACGCCGCCAGGAACAGCAGGAAGCCCGACGCCTCGATCAGGAAATCGCGGTCGAGGTCACCGATGTCGCCGGCGGCGGCGATGGCCCAGCCCCAGGCTTCGAAGCGCCCCTCCGCCGTCACCGCGCGGTCGATGGCCGGCCAGTTCGGCGGGACGACGCCGTCCGTGAAAAGTTTGACATGAAAGGGTTTGGCCGACAGGGCCAGCAGGGCCGTCCGCGCCCGGGCGCGCGCCTCGTCGCCGGAGATCGCACCCGATGCCGCCGACCGTTCCAGATCCTGCAGAAGCAGCCCGGCGGACCCCACCAGGGCGGCGGCAAGCTGGCCCCGCTCGGCGATCATGCCCTGCCGCAGCAGGTAGAGCGCGGGGATCGCAGCCATCAGGCAGCCGATCAGGCCGATCCAGGTCAGCCAGCGGATCTTGCGGCGCAGCGTCATCGGGCTTGGCGTCGCTCTCTGGTCCGTTCGATAAACGGACGGTTAGTCATGTGAAAGGGAAGGTGACGACTTCGTTTCAGTCGTGCAACGCAATTTTTCTTCGCACGCGCAAGATAGGTCTGTCCAACCCATACGAAGGTTGCATGCTGCGACGCTTTGTCTCTGCTCCGCCTTCCGGTCCCCCCTGCCACTCCCCCGCCGGACAGCGAGCGGCGGGGGAGAACGGCCGGCACCGCTTCACCTCACCCCTGGCCGGGATAAAGGCGCTGGAAGCCTTCGGTAACGCGGGCAATCACCGCAGGATCGCGATCCCGCCAATAGCGCGGGTCGCGCATCAGGGTGCGCAATTCCCCTTCGCCCTCGCCGCTGCCCGCGCGGTTGCCGGCCATCGAGAGCGCCGCGGGCTCGCTGCCGGTCATCATCGCATAGAGCGCCATGACACCTTCGTAGGTGGTCGCCAGCCCTTCCACCGCGGCCGGCGGCAGGGTCTTGCCGGCCCAGGCGAGCAGCTGCCGCGACACCTCGCGCCAGCGCTCCTCTCCGCCAAACCGGGAGACCAGCCGCTCGACCTCGCGCTCCGCCTGGAATTCGGCGGCCATGGTCTGGATCAGCGGCACCATCCGCTCGGCGGCGAGATCATAGAGAAGCTGGGCCTGATCCGCGGTGTAGCCGGCTTCGTGCAGGCGACCGTTGATTTCCGGGTCGGGCTGGAACAGGCCATGATCGCAGGCGATGCTGTAACCGTCCGGCGTCTCCGGCGCTCCCAGCAGTTGGCGGCGCTGTGCCGGGTCGAGCGCGGCCAAATCGAAGCTGGCCAAATCAAAGCTGGCCGGATCGAAGGGAGCGGCCTGCGGAGCCGACTCGGACCCGGTGTCCGGCGGTGCCTGCCGGGACTGGCCCTGCGACGACAGGCGGCGCTCCAGCTCCAGATAGGATTTCAGCAGGGCTTCGACCCGCAGGGCGCCAGTCTTGGGATCGCGGAATTTCTCCGGAACCGGCAGCGGCGGCATCGTGTCGGCGGGAGCGGCGGATTCGGTCAGCAGAGTGTCGGCTATCATCAACTCCTGCAAGGAAGGGGAAAAAGCTGCAGCAACACCGCCGGTCAGCCGGCCCGTCCCCGCGCGACCAGCGCGAGGATGGTGGCGACCAGTTGGCGCTGTCCTTCGAGGTGACGCAGCGCCGCCTCCGGCGCGTCGGGACCCAGCGCGCGGTCGAGCGTCATTGCCCGCAGCACCGCCAGTACCCGCCCACCGTCGCTTCCGGCGAAGCAGCGGGCGAAGCTGGGCGCCGGGTCGGCGTCCGCTGCCGCGGCAGTTTGCGGATCGGCAGGAAGCGTTGCCTCCAACCAGTCCCAGCCGGCCTGCTCGATCGTCGGGCGATCAGCCATTGGAGCCACCGGCACCCGCTCCGGCGT
This sequence comes from Azospirillum melinis, assembly GCF_013340935.1. GTDB lineage: Bacteria > Pseudomonadota > Alphaproteobacteria > Azospirillales > Azospirillaceae > Azospirillum > Azospirillum melinis. The sequence continues at coordinate 18,295 of NZ_WHOS01000043.1, forward strand.
CCAGCCCGGCACCGGCAACCTGCGCCCGCATCAGCTTGGCCGGCACGCCGAAGGCCTCGCCCAGCCAATGGGCGGTCGCCGCCGCGTCCACCGTGGCCTCCGCCTCCGGCCCCAGCGCCTTGACGCTGTCCAGCCAGCGCAGGGTCGCCTGCACGTCGCGCTGGGCCTGGGCCTGTGCGAGCGGGGAGCGGTGCTGCAACTCCACCAGCCGGCCGTCCACCGTGATGTCGGGGATCTCGCCGCGCCGGCGCAGGATCGACACCGCCCGCAGCACCAGCGGCGTCATCAGCTCCGCCTGCAGGCGGCCATAGGTGGCGCCCAGCAGCCGCGCCATCTCGACCGAGCGTTCCAGCACCTCGGTCGCGGTCATCCGCGCCGACTCCACCGGCCCCAGCCGGTCGATCAGCAGCGCATGTCGGATGCGGCCGCGCAGATCGTCCAGCACCAGCTGCGACACGTCGAACCGGCCGGGATTGGCCAGCGGCGTCAGGCCGGCGGACCCGACCGCCTTGGGGATGATGGTGCCGGGCACCAGCCGGATGGTGGTGGGGTTCAGCACCCCGTCGTCGTCGGCCTGCCAGATGCCGGTGACGGCGATGGAGGCATTCTTCAGCACCAGCTCCACCACCTTGTTGGCGGTCTTGATGTCGGGCAGCGCCTTCATCACCGGTGACCGGCCATAGGTTTCGCCGGGCGCCTTGAGCCAGCGGAAATTGACGAAGGGCGACTGGGCGAAGCGCCCCTGCGCCAGCCAGGACGGCTCGGCCAGCCCGCTGTCCAGCACCACGCCCCAACGATAGGCCGCACCGTCGGGCAGCACCGCCTCGACCAGGGGGAAACGGCTGTCGGGATCCCCGGCCGCCTGCTTGCGCACCTCATCCGGCAGGTCGGCACCGGGGAAGCGCTGAAGGATCTGGGCCAGCGTCGCCTCGCTGCGGCGGAAGGTGGCGTCGAGCCGTCCGTCCGGCCCCTCCTCCAGAACCGCCTCGGCCAGCGGCACGGCGGTGAAGCGCAGGCTGGACGGAGCGCCGGGGGCGGCCTCCTCCATCAGGAGGCTGGCGGTGCCGACGGCAACGAGGTCGAGGAAGGACTGATGGATCTCCACCGCGAAGTTGGAGCGGTCGAAATGGGCCTGGACGATGCCGGCGGCACGGTCGAGCAGCGGAGCGACCCGGTCGCGCTCCGCCCCGGTCAGGGTGGGACCGGTCTGGAAGCCGAACCAGCGCGACCAGGGCGGCGTCAGTTCCGACAGCAGGCTGGCAGCCAGCTGCTCCACCGCATCGGGAGCGGTGCCGTCGAACAGCCGGTCGACCCGGCGTTCTCCCGGCGTGCCGCCGCCGCGGAAGGGCCGCCCGTTGGGCAGCGCATGGTCGTAGCATTCCTGCCAATGGCTTTCCCACACGCTGCGCCGTTCGCGGGCGACGCGGTAGCGATCCAGCAGGGCTTCCGGTTCCGACAGGTCACTCCTCCGCCGGGCAGGCGGTTTCACGGCTGCGGATGCGGGCATGCGCGGTCTCCTCCAGTCAGGTGGCGGTGCAGTTGCCAGGGAGTCAGCACCCGGCGGGCGCGCAGGCCGATCAGGCGCTTGACCGCCTCGACGCAGGTGAAGGGCCCCCAGGGAGCGGTGCCGGCCGGGCGGCATAGCGGGGCGGCGTCGACCGTCAGCCCCTGGGCGCGGTACCAGCCCGGCAGGTCGAAGTCGGCGGGCAGGTCCAGCACCGCAATGTCGGTGAAGCCGGCCAGCGGATCGACCGCCACCCAGCGCCGACCGTCGGTCAGCACGGCCAGGCAGTGGCGGAAGCCTGGCTTGAGCAGCCGCAGCCACCAGAGCGGCGCCTCTCCGCGATAAACGATCCAGGCGGCGGTCCAGGGGGTGGCGCTCATCGCGCGATGCCTTTGTTGCGCAGCGCCGGGGCGATCACGGTGAACGCCTCCTGCCACAGCGAATGGGCACGCTGTTCGCGGAAGCGTTCCGGTTCCGGCGCGCTCTGGCGGCGGCCGTAATGGACCAGCACATGCAGGTGGTCGCGCATCAGCTTGCGCGCCCGGTACAGGCGGTCGATCACCTGAAGAAGGTCCTGCGGCTCGCAGGGCCGTGCGACCTGCCCACAGCCGGCGATGACCCGCGCCCCTGCCGTCTTGGCATCATGCGCCTGCACCGCCCAGAACCACGCCTCCTCCGCGTCGGCAAAGGGTTCGCCCTCGACGCTGTAGGGCTCCGGCTTCAGCGGAACGGTCCGGGAAACGCTGGTTGCTGGCAAAGCGGGGGCAGCCGGACGCAGCATGCTGGTCTCCTTGCGGCTTCGGATTTTTTGAAAAGGGAGGCGCCGGACCTGCATCGCAGCCGCACCATCCGTTTGCGTTATGTTCCTCCCGCAGCCCGCGGTCAATGGTTTTATGAAAAAGTTCCTAGGGACGCTGTCGCTGCTTTATGAGATTATCGTCCCATGCTGAAACATACGGACATCTGGCGGGCCATCGACCGCCTCGCGGTACAGCACGGGCTCTCCGCCTCCGGGCTGGCGCGGCGCGCCGGACTGGACCCGACCACTTTCAACAAGAGCAAGCGCACCACCAACGACGGCAAGCTGCGCTGGCCGTCGACGGAAAGCATCTCCAAGGTGCTGGACGCCACCGGCGCTTCCTTGTCGGAATTCGTGTCGCTGGTCGGCGACGGCGCCGGCACCACCCCGCTGCAACGGGTTCCGGTGATCGGCTATGCCCAGGCCGGGGCGGCCGGCTATTTCGACGATGCCGGCTTCCCGGCCGGCAGCGGCTGGGACGAGCTGCTGTTTCCCAGCCTTGGCGACCCGCATGCCTATGCGCTGGAGATTTCCGGCGACAGCATGGAGCCGGTCTATCGCGACGGCGACACCATCATCGTCTCGCCTGCCGCGCAGATCCGCCGCAACGACCGCGTCGTCGTCCGCACCAAGGGCGGCGAGGTGATGGCCAAGCAACTGATCCGCGAGACGGCGACCAAGATCGAACTGCTGTCGATCAACCGCGCCCATCCCGACCGCAGCATACCGCTGTCGGACGTCGCCTGGATGGCACGGATCATCTGGGCAAGCCAGTGAGGGGGGGCAAACGCCTTCCCACCCGGCGCACGATCCTAGGAAAATTTACCTTTACTGCGCATCCCAACAGGCGGTAACGTCCATCCCATGGACCGTGCCGCCCGCTTGGACAGCCTTCACCGCACCCATGACGCCAAGCCGCCGAAGCAGGAGCTTCGCTCCGCTCTGCTTGGCGGCCCAAACCGCGCCAACGCGATCAAACGCGCCGCAACGCTCCGCCTGCACAGCACGCTCGCGGCGGAAGCGCGGCTTGCCACCGCCCGGCGTCGCGGCGCACTGACCGCCGCAAGCTGCCGGACCGACGCGTGGCTGGCCCGGCTGGCCGCCACGCTGGCCCATCACCGCCGGGCGGTGGTGGCGCTGCTCGATCGGACCGCGTAAAATCGGAATCGATTTGAAGCGTGAATCCGATCGCTAAACATAAAGCTATAGCGTCGTGCGTTTCACATTAAACGCACGACGCTATAGATCAGCGGAACGCATATTCCCAATAAAGCGCCCGCGCCCGCTGGAACAGCGGTCCCGCCGCGAGGCTGCGGTCCTCGACCTTGATCACCGGCACGCATTTGGCGTGGTTACCGGTGGAGAAGACCTCGTCGGCCTCCAGCACATCCTGCGGGGTCAGGGTGCATTCCTCCACCGTCACGCCGTCGTTGCGCAGCAGGGCGATGACACGCTGGCGGGTGATGCCGTTCAGGAAGCAGCCGTTCGGCACCGGCGTGCGCACCACCCCGTCCTTGGCGATAAAGATGTTGGACGTGGCGAACTCCGCCACATTGCCGATGGCGTCCAGCATGATGGCGTTTTGGAAACCACGCTTGCGCGCCTCGGTCAGCGCCAGCCCGGCGTTCGGATAAAGACAGGCGGCCTTGGCCTCGGTCGGGGCCATGGTCGGGATCGGCCGGCGGCGGGTGGAGATGCAGGCGGCGAAGCCCGTTGGCTTCGGCAGCGGGTCCTCGTAGATCGATAGGACGAAGCGCGTGCTCTCCGGTGCTGGGGCGACGAAGCCGTCGTCGGCGTAGAACATCGGACGGATATACAGTTCCGCCTCCTTGGAGAAGCGGTGGATGCCGTCCCAGCACAGCTCTTCGATCTCACCGGCGGTGACCATCGGCTCCAGCCCCATCACTTGGGCGGACCGGATGGCGCGGGCGCAGTGCAGGTCCAGGTCGGGGGCCACGCCCTGGAAGGCGCGCGCGCCGTCGAAGACCGTCGAAGAGAGCCACAGCGTGTGGGACAGCGGTCCGACGATCGGCGGATTGCCTTCCACCCACTCGCCCTGGATCCAGCTCCACGCCTGGCCTGCCATGCCGCCCATGATTTTGGTCCTTCCCTAGAAAGAAAATGTGTCCGTACGCTGGGCGCCGCCGGCCGGCACCGCCCATTCGTGGTTCGTCGTCGTTGGTGATCTCCCGAAGAGCATACCCCCTCGCCGCCATCGGTCAACCGGTGCGCACGCAATCGTCCCGTGCGATGGAGCGGATTGCGGCTTCGGCCGTTGATAGGGGAGAGCGAGCAACCGCAATCCACCGACGGAGGGAAGTTACCCCATGCCGATCACCGATCCCGGCCTCAGCGCCGCCCCACCCAACCCATTCCCGGGTCCGCACGAGGATATACCCGGCGTCGACCTGCCGGGCACCGACAACCCCGACCTGCCCGATCCCGGCGGCCCCGGCACCACCGACAGCCCGGTCCCCGGCAACGACCTTCCGCCGTCGCGCCCGACCGACCCGGATTTCGTCTAGGCACCGGAAACGAAAAAGGCGCCCCCGAGGGGGCGCCTTTTCCATGTCGCAAACGCTTACCCGCGATCAGCGGCGCGCAACCATCAGCTTCTTGATCTCGGCGATGGCCTTGGCGGGGTTCAGACCCTTCGGGCACGCCTTGGTGCAGTTCATGATGGTGTGGCAGCGATAGAGGCGGAACGGGTCCTCGAGATTGTCGAGGCGCTCGCCCGTCATTTCGTCGCGGCTGTCGGCGATCCAGCGATAGGCTTGGAGCAGGATCGACGGGCCGAGATACCGGTCGCCGTTCCACCAGTAGCTGGGGCAGGAGGTCGAGCAGCAGAAGCACAGGATGCACTCGTAGAGGCCGTCCAGCTTGGCGCGGTCCTCCGGCGACTGCAGCCGCTCGCGGCTCGGGGCCGGCGACTGCGATTGCAGCCACGGCTTGATCGAGGCGAGCTGGGCGTAAATGTGCTTCAGGTCGGGGACCAGATCCTTCACCACCGGCATGTGCGGCAGCGGGTAGATCTTGACGTCGCCCGGCACGTCCTCGATCGCCTTCAGGCAGGCCAGCGTGTTCGTGCCGTCGATGTTCATCGCGCACGACCCGCAGATGCCCTCACGGCAGGAGCGCCGGAAGGTCAGCGTGCTGTCGACCTGGTTCTTGATGTAGATGATCGCGTCGAGGATCATCGGCCCGAACTTGTCGAGGTCGACCACATAGGAGTCGACGCGCGGGTTCTGGCCGTCGTCCGGGTTCCAGCGGTAGATCTTGAAGGTCTTGGCCCGCTTGGCGCCGTTCGCGACGTTGACGGTCTTGCCGACGCCGACCTTGGAGTTGGCTGGCAGGTTGAATTCAACCATGGCTGATTTCCTTTATCCGGCGGGCCTTAGTACACACGGGCCTTGGGCGGGAAGACCTCGACCTCATCGGTCAGCGTGTACATGTGGACCGGGCGGTAATCGATCTTCGTCTCGCCATTGTCCGCGACCCAGATGACGGTGTGCTTCATCCAGCCTTCGTCGTCGCGGTTCGGATAGTCCTCACGGGCATGGGCGCCGCGGCTTTCCGGACGGTTCTGGGCGGAGTGCAGGGTGGCGACCGCCTGACCCAGCAGGTTGTCCAGTTCCAGCGCCTCGACCAGATCGGAGTTCCAGACCAGCGAACGGTCGGAGATGGCGATCTCGCCCTTCTTGGCATAGACCGCGTCGATCTTCTTGACGCCCTCGTCCAGGACCTCGCCGGTGCGGAAGACGGCGCAGTTGTTCTGCATCGTCCGCTGCATGTCCAGCCGCAGGTCGGCCGACTTGATCGAGCCCTTGGCGTTGCGGATGCGGTCGAACCGCTCCAGCGCCTTGTCGCAAGCATCCGGCTTGACCGACGGAGCCTTGCCCGGCTGGACGATCTCGGCGGCGCGGATGGCGGCCGCACGGCCGAACACCACCAGATCGAGCAGCGAGTTGGAGCCCAGGCGGTTGGCACCGTGCACCGACACGCAGGCCGCCTCGCCGATGGCCATCAGGCCCGGCACCACCTGGTCCGGGTTCGAAGCGGTCGGCGACAGAACCTCGCAGTGAACGTTGGTCGGGATGCCGCCCATGTTGTAGTGGACGGTCGGCAGAACCGGGATCGGCTCCTTCGTGACGTCCACGCCGGCGAAGATCTTGGCCGTCTCGGCGATGCCGGGCAGGCGCTGGTGGATGATCTCCGGCGGCAGATGCTCGAGGTGCAGGTGGATGTGGTCCTTGTGCTCACCCACGCCGCGGCCTTCGCGGATCTCGATGGTCATCGAGCGGGACACGACGTCGCGCGACGCCAGATCCTTGGCCGACGGGGCATAGCGCTCCATGAAGCGCTCGCCGTTGGAGTTGGTCAGGTATCCGCCCTCGCCGCGCACGCCCTCGGTGATGAGGCAGCCGGAGCCGTAGATGCCGGTCGGGTGGAACTGCACGAACTCCATGTCCTGCAGCGGCAGGCCGGCGCGCAGCACCATGCCGCCGCCGTCGCCGGTGCAGGTATGGGCCGAGGTCGCCGAGAAGTAGGCGCGGCCGTAGCCGCCGGTCGCCAGCACCACCAGCTGGCCGCGGAAGCGGTGCAGCGTGCCGTCGTCCAGGTTCCAGGCCAGCACGCCCTTGCAGACGCCGTCCTCCATGATGAGGTCGAGCGCGAAGTATTCGACGAAGAACTCCGCCTCATGCTTCAGCGACTGCTGGTAGAGGGTGTGAAGGATCGCGTGGCCGGTGCGGTCGGCGGCGGCGCAGGTGCGGTAGGCCTGGGTCTTGCCGTACTGCGCGGTCATGCCGCCGAAGGCGCGCTGGTAGATCTTGCCTTCCGGCGTGCGCGAGAAGGGCACGCCGTAGTGCTCCAGCTCGATGATCGCCGGGATGGCCTCACGGCACATGTACTCGATGGCGTCCTGGTCGCCCAGCCAGTCCGACCCCTTCACGGTGTCGTACATGTGGTAGCGCCAGTCGTCCTCGCCCATGTTGCCGAGCGCGGCCGAGATGCCGCCCTGCGCCGCCACGGTGTGGGAGCGGGTCGGGAACACCTTGGTGATGCAGGCGGTCTTCAGGCCCTTTTCGGCCATGCCGAAGGTGGCGCGCAGACCGGCGCCGCCGGCGCCGACGACGACGACGTCATAGGTGTGGTCGATGATGTTGTAGGCGGTCGCCATGGTCGTCAGGCTCCGATGAAGATCTTCACGACGGCCAGCACGCAGGCGGCCGCCAGGGCGAAGGACAGGAACTTGACGCCGATGATCAGCGCCATCTTCTGCCATTCGGCATGCACGTAGTCCTCGATGACCACCTGGAGCCCGGACTGGGCATGGTGGAAGGTGACCACGGCGGTGAGGATCATCATCACGGCCGAGAAGGGCGACTTCATCCAGGCAATGAAGGCGGCGTGATCGGCACCGAGATGACCGATGACGCCGAAAACGAACCACACGGTCAGCGGGACGAGCGCGATCGACGTCAGGCGCTGCGACCACCAGTGTTCGGTGCCGTGCTTGGCGGAACCCAGACCGCGTGCGACCTGCAACGGCGAGCGGAGGGTCTTGCTATTGGACGCCATGTCTTTTTCTCCTCACCACACGGCCAGGCCGACGATCCAGGTCAGGACGGTCAGCGCTGCCGTCGCGACGAGCACGACCTTGTTGTTGCGTTCGGCATCGGCCAGTTCGATCGCCTTGCCGGCATCCCAGACCAGATGGCGGATGCCGTTGCACAGGTGGTAGTACAGCGCCGCCGACCAGCCGAACATCAGCAGCAGGCCGAAGAAGGAGCCGATGAAGCCCTGCGCGCGCGCGAACGCCTCCGGCCCGGCGGCGGCGGCAACCAGCCACCAGACCAGCAGAAGCGTGCCCACAGTCAGCCCGACGCCCGTGATGCGGTGCGTGATGGACATGACTGCAGTCAACGGGAGTTTATAGACTTGAAGGTGCGGGGAGAGCGGCCGACCGCTGCCGTTTGCCATTGCGTCGTCCTCTGTTCGCGGCCGGACGCGGCGCAACATGACGATTGCCGCGGCGGCTGGGTGGTGCGTGCCCTTTTGGGACGGCTGTCCCGTCCTATTGGTTGGCGCAATGAATTACGCTCCCGCAGCATCTGAGTCAACGGCGGGGGGTGGCCGAAAGTGCTGGTGTGACGATTTTGGCGCAGCGCGGGAAGTGGCTGAAAAGAAACGGCCTTCGGGTCCTGTGGTATTACCAGCCAATGAGGACAGTCCGGGACCGCCGCGCTTGCGCTGGCGCTACTTGTCGAAGCGGCGCACGTTCTCGACCATCATCGAGTACATCTGTGTAATCAATTCCGCGGGACGAAGACGACCGAACGGAATGTTGTCCTTCGCCCATTCGACCAGACCCGGCGGCGGCTTCACCGGCGCCACCTCGTACCCCGCCTTCTTCAGGGCGGCGGTCACAGCCTTCGCCTGCTTGGCGTAATCCTCGTTGAAGAAGGACTTGTCGGCATCCTTGATCGCCTTGGCGATGATGTCCTCGATGGGGGCGGGCATGCCGATGCTGGAACCGGATCTGGTTTGCGAAGGTGCCGACACCCTGTCACAGCACGGGGGCCTTCGCAATTCCCCGCTGCCCGCCAGCTGCAATACCGCCCGTTCCTGCCATTGTCAGACGCGGCCGACGTTGCAGCCCGCCCAAAATCGCAAGCACGGAAGGAGATGATCACAATCACTGAAAGTAATTGATTAACGGTTTTTACCCAAAAGACCAATGCAGATCGGTCTCTGTTCGGAAGATCAGTGGACAGTCTTTGCTGAAATGGTTCAGCGTTGCCCGCATTCACTGCTTTTCAGTGCATTCCTGGCTACGAAGATAAGGAACCGGGATGGTGCATTCAAGGGACACGGCGCTCGACCTTGGCTCCGACACCTTCGGGCCGGACGCATTGGGGGAGGCACCCAGCAAATCACGCGAGACGATCCTGTTCGCGGGCGCGGTGTCGCTCTTGGTGCTGGCATTGTGGAGCATTCCGCTGCTCAGCTTCGGCGACGGCGGCGTCCATGTCGCGATGGCGCACCTGCTGACGGTGCTGGCGGCGGGCACCGCCGACCCCATCCTGTCCCAGTACTTCATGCTCAACCTCCATAGCGAGCCCAACTGGTTCATCTATCCGATCCTGGCGGCTCTGCTTCAGGTCTTCGATCCCTATACCGCTGAGAAAATTCTGCTCACCTGCTATGTGATCGGACTCCCCTATGCTTTCCGCTACGCGGTGACGGCGGTCAATCCACGCAACGCGCCCCTTTCCTGGTATGCCCTGCCCTTCGTCTTCTCCTGGCCGCTTAATCTCGGCCTGTACAACTTCATCTTCAGCCTGGTTTGGCTGTTCGTCGCGCTGGGCTATGCGCTGCGCCACTGGGAGGCGATGACGCCGCGCCGGACGCTGGCGCTGACCCTGCTGGGGCTGGTCACCTACTTCTCCCACCTCACCGCCGCCATCGTACTGTGCCTGAGCCTGGGCGGGTTCGGCATGTGGGTGCTGTGGAGCGGGCGTCGCCCGGGACCGTCGGGGTTGCGGATGTCGGGCAAGCTGGAGGCGAACCGACTGTGGGCCCCATTCGCCGCCTTCGCGGCAGCGATGCTGCCCATCGTCGCGTTGACGCTGCTGTTCGTCCTGCGCAACACCGGGCAGAAGGTGGAGTTCGGGCCGGACCTCTGGTACCGGACCAAGATGCTGGTCTATGGCAACGTCATCCTGTCGCACACACGCTGGGAAGGGGCGTTTGCCATGCCGGTGGCTCTGCTGCCCTTCGTCACGGCGGTACTTATTGTCCTCCGCCGCCGGCGGGGACGGATGGCCGTGCAAAATGGCGCCCTGAACGGAATGCTGGCCGGGGCGCTGCTGGTCCTGCTGTTCAGCTATGCCATTCCCAACAGCACCTCCGGTGGCGGGCTGGCGGTACAGCGGATCCAGATCTTCCCTTACCTGCTGCTCATGCTGTGGCTGGCGGCGGCCACCGACTGGAGAGCGCTGCGCCGGACGACGGTGGCAATCGCCGGAACGGCAACGGCCGGGCTGCTGGTCATCAACATGGTCCACAACCACCTGAACAGCCGCTATCTGGCGGAGTTCGACAGCACGGCACCGCAGCTGGAGCCGGGGCGGACCATGCTGCTGCTCGACTTCACCGGATGGAAGGCCAGCCCGGACGGGTTGCGGGACAGCTTCCGCCTGAACTTCGTCGGCCATCCGCAGTCACGCTTCGTGGCGAGCCGCCCTCTGGTCGACCTGAACATCTACCAAGCGTCGACGCCGAACTTCCCGGTGCGCTACCGGCCCGACGCCGATCCATACATCCATCTGCGCGGCAACGGCGCCAATCCGGAGACTCCGCCGACCGACGAGTTCCTGATGGCCGGCACGCGCAGTGCCATCCGCGTCGATTATGTCCTGGTCTGGGGGCTGACTCCGCAGCGCGCCGCCATGGACGGCGCCAGGCTGACACTGGACCAGTTGGATGCAGGCTATGAGCTTGCCGGTGTCTCCGAACATGGCTGGATGCGCATCTACCGGCGCAGGGATTGACGCCAGCCGGCGGCCGGCAGGGCGGGAGTCCCGCTCGTCGGCGGTCAGGACGCCAGCGCCGCGTCCTTTTCCGCGATGACGTTGGCGATGGCGGCGCGCTCAGCGGCGGTCAGGCGCAGGCTGGCGCTCTTCAGCTGGCCGCAGGCGGCCATGATGTCCTCGCCGCGCGGGGTGCGGACCGGGCTGGCATAGCCGGCATTGTTGACGATGTCGCCGAAGACCTGGATCGCCTTTGCGGTCGACCGCTCGTAAGGGGCGCCCGGCCATTCGTTGAAGGGGATCAGGTTGATCTTGGCCGGAACGCCTTCCAGCAGCTTGACCAGCGCCCGTGCATCGGCCGGCGTGTCGTTGATTCCCTTCAGCATCACATATTCGAAGGTGATGCGGCGGGCGTTCGACAGGCCCGGATAGTTCCGGCAGGCCTCCATCAGCTCGCGCAGCGGATATTTGCGGTTGATGGGCATGATGATGTCGCGCAGCTCGTCGGTCACCGCATGCAGGCTGACCGCGAGGTTCACGTTCAGCTCCTGGCCGCAGCGCTCCATCATCGGCACGACGCCGGAGGTCGACAGCGTGATGCGCCGCTTGGAGATCGAGATGCCGTCGCCGTCCATCACGATCTTCAGCGCCTTGGCGACGTTGTCGTAATTGAACAGCGGTTCGCCCATGCCCATCATGACGATGTTGGACAGCATGCGCCCGTCGGGCGGTGCCGGCCATTCGCCCAGCATGTCGCGCGCCAGCATCACCTGCGCCACGATCTCCGCCGCGTCCAGGTTGCGCACCAGACGCTGCGTTCCGGTGTGGCAGAAGCGGCAGGTCAACGTGCAGCCGACCTGGGAGGAGACGCAGAGCGTGCCGCGGTCCTCTTCGGGGATGTGGACGCTCTCCACCTCCTGCCCGTCGGGCATGCGCAACAGCCACTTGCGGGTGCCGTCCGCCGACTTCAGATCCTTCACCACCGTCGGCCGCGCCACAATGTAGGCATCGGCCAGCTTTTCCCGCACCGGCTTGGCCAGCGTGGTCATCTCGGCGAAATCGGTGGAGCCGCGGTGATAGAGCCAGTGCCAGAGCTGGCGGGCCCGGAACTTTTCCAGGCCGATCGACAGCATCTCGGCTTCCAGCTCTTCGCGGGACAGACCGACAAGGTTCTTGCGTCCGTCGGCATCGGTCGCCGGCAGAACGAAGGCGGAAGCATGATTGGAGGCGCTCATGGCCCCATTACATAGGGCCATGCGCGCGCGGAGTCAAAAGACTCGAAGGCAAAAAGACCAAGTAATCCGCTGCGGCGATCAGCGCTTCACGCCGCAGGCCTCGTTGATGGCGTCATAGGCCTGCCCGACGCCGGCCAGGCTGTAGGTGTCGGTCGTCTTGGTGCCGCGGCCGGACACGCCCTTCACCACCATCTGCTTGCCGTTGCGCAGCGCCGCGGTCACGGCGCGGTCGGCGTCGGCATCGCGGGCCCAGGCGGTCTCGCCGTCGGTGAACAGCTTGAAATCCTTGCCGTCGATGCTGACCTCGGCCTCGCTGCCCTTCTTGAACGGATAGCCGACGATGACGCTGACGACGTCAAGGGCCTTTTCCGCCGGGCGGTGGGTGACCAGCGTGTAGATGTCGCCGCGCTTCGCCTTCGGCTCCGACTTCTTGGGCTGGCTGGAGATGTAGCACACCTTCTGGCCCTTCTCCTCGAACAGGAACGCGTTCCAGTCCTTGAAGGTGCCGAGATGGCGCGGGTCGGCCGCGGCGGCCGGCGCGGCGGTCACGCCGGCGGCCAGAAAGCCGGCGGCGAGGATGGAAGAGACGACAGAACCGGCAAAGACGGCCCCGGCAAATCGGCGGACGGCGTTGGGAAGCAACATCGGTCTTGCGTCTGCTCGTTGTTGGTCCGTGGGGTGCGGGCGGACACTACCCCAAACGGACTGACCATTCCAAGACCGCCGGGCCGGTGCAGGTTCGTTTCTCACAGGCCGTCCTGCTCGCCGCGTGACATTTTGACACGCATAGGCACAATGGGGGGTCATAAACTTGCCGCTGGCGTAACCGGGGGTTCACGCTATACCTGCGCCCGGCATGAGCGCGACGGGGACTGGCATGGCCAAGCTACTGGTGGTGGACGACGATCCGGTCACGCGCAACCTGATCCGCGCGATCCTGACCCGCGAAGGCCATGACCTGACCCTGTGCGCCAGCGCCCCGGAAGCCATCGGCATCCTTTACGTCCAACAGTTCGACCTCGTCCTCACCGACATCATCATGCCCGACCATGACGGGTTCGAGGTCATCAAGGCCGCACGGACGCTGCGCCCGGAGATGCCGGTGGTCATCCTGTCGGCCATCGACGACAAGGTACCGGCCGAACTGACCTCCGCCGCCTTCGCCAAGCTGGGCGTGTCGCGGGTGATCTCCAAGCCGGTCAACCCCAGCCTGCTGGCGTCGGAGGTGTTGGCGGCACTTGTCGCCGGTTGAATGAACTATGCAATGGGATTACTTTGCCGGACGCGCACCGCACACGCGCAACCGCTGGGAATGCTATGCTCCACGACGATGCACGGCCGGAGATGGCCGATCCGGTCGCCAAACCACCGTTCAAGGTTCTGGTCGTCGATTCCGATCCGTCGCTGCTGGCCAAGGCTCGGTCGGCGGTGGAAGGGCTGTCGATCGACGGCGCAGGGGTCGACCTGACCGGCGCCACCTCAGCCGTCGAGGCGCGCGACGCCCTGCAGCGGCATCCCGACACCGCCCTGATCCTGCTGGAGACCGCGCTGGACGGTGCGAAGGCGGGGTTGGAGCTGGTGGCCTACCTGCGGCGCGAACTGGGCAACCAGCGCACCCGCATCCTGGTCTGCACCGACGAGCGGGATGCAGAAACCGGGAGTTCGGATGCCGGAAGCGAGGATGAGGCCATCGCCGCCAACGACGTCGGCGATTGGCGGGTCAAGGCGGAACTGACGCCGCGCGCATTGCGCACCGCCGTCGCCAGCCAGCTGCGCACCTTCGCCAGCCTCCAGGCACTGGCGGCGGGGCGCAAGGGGCTGGCTCGCATGCTGGTGGCAACCACCGGCCTGCTGGAAATGCGCACGCCCGACGTGCTGTTTCCCAACATCCTGCCGCGCGTCGTCGGGCTGCTCGGCATCGGCCACCATGCGCTTCTGTGCATCCAGGGCGACACGCTGCCGCGCGACCGCAAGATCCGCGTGCGCGCCTCCACCGGCCGCTTCGCCAAGTGGAAGGACGTAGAGGTCGCGGAGCTTGGCGAACCACGGGTGGAGGCGGCGCTGGAGCGGTTGTCGCCCAGCAGCGAGACGATCATCGAGCCGGATTTCTGCGCGCTGCGCCTGCGCGCCAACGGCGGCATCACCGGCATGATCTATGTCGAGGGCCGCAACGACGGCACCGCCCGCGAATGGCAGCTGATGGAGCTGTTCCGCAACAAATGCTCCATCGCTTTCGAGAACGCCCTGCTGATCGAGGAGCTGAACACCTCGCAGAAGGCGACCGTCCTGGCGATGGGTGCGCTGGCCGAATACAAGGACAACGCCGCCACCGGCCATCTTCAGCGCATCGAGAAGCTGGTGGGCTCCATCGCCCGTGAGCTGCATCAGCGCGAGAAGTTCCGGGACGAGCTTGACGCCGACTTCGTCGAGAAGGTCGGGCTGGCGGCCCTGCTGCACGATGTCGGCATGCTGAGCGTGTCGGACGAGACGCTGGGCATGCCGGGCGAGCTGACCGGCATCGACATGCAGATGATCCAGCGCCACACCGAGATCGGCCACCGCATCCTGGCCGAGGCGGCGGTGCCGCTGCGCGGCCGGTCGCTGCTGTCCATCGCGGCGGAAATCGCGCGCTACCACCATGAGCGCTATGACGGATCGGGCTATCAGGAGGGTCTGCGCGGCAGCGCCATTCCCATCGGCGCCCGCATCATGGCGGTGGCCGATGTGTTCGACGCGCTGATCACCAGCCGCCAGTACCGCAGCGCCTGGGCGGTGGAGGACGCGATGGCCTGGATCGTCGAACGGTCGGGCCGCGATTTCGACCCCGACGTCGTCGATGCCTTCGTGCATGTCATCCGCCGCTTTCAGACCGACGACCCCGGCTGGTTCCCGAAGGCGGGGGGCGGCCACGGCATGCTGGGCGGCGCCATCGGCCGCAAGCTGCGCGCCCTGTTCGGCCGCCGGGCGGAGGCGATGTAGCCTCCGCTCCCGGAGGGCACGGGAGCGCATGTCGCTTTGGCAGGATTTTGACGCCCACCGGCACTAGCGCCACTCACCCCGGCGCACGAAGCCCGCTATTCTCCCTGGCATATCCCCTGAGCCGGAGACCGTGCCATGCTGGACCTGCGACCCAACTGCGAATGCTGCGACCGGGACCTGCCGCCCGAGGCGACGGACGCCTATATCTGTTCCTTCGAATGCACCTTCTGCGCCGATTGCCGCGCCCGGCTGCCGGGGGAGCGCTGCCCGAACTGCGGGGGAGAGCTGGTGCGGCGGCCGATCCGCCCGGCAACGAAGCTGGCTGCCAACCCGCCGTCGGCCACGCGCATCGTGAAGCCGGACGGCTGCGCCCCGCTGTTCTAGCCCTGACGGATGGAAGGCCCGGATCGGCAGTGCTGTCGCTGGCGTTCGCCGCGCAAATCGGCCAGACTGGCGCCATCGCTCCCGGGGATCCGCCCCCGGACGGAGCGCAGGGACCGTCGCAGCATGCTCACGCTCTACAGCTTTCCCACGCCCAACGGACGCAAGGCCTCCATCCTGCTGGAGGAGTTGGGGCTGCCCTACACCGTCCACCGTGTCGATCTGGCCGCCGGCGAGAACAAGCGGCCGGACTTCCTGGCGGTCAGCCCGATCACCAAGATTCCGGCACTGGCGGAAGAGCTTCCGGGCGGCCGGGTGCGGCGCCTGTTCGGCTCCGGCGCCATCCTGCTGCATTTCGCCGAGCGCACCGGCCGGCTGCTGCCCGAGGATGAGGACGAGCGGGCGGAGGCGATGAGCTGGTTCATGCTGGGCATCAGCGACCTCGGCCCCACCGCCATCGACATGCAGCGCTTCGCCGCCCGCTCCCCCGACCGCATCCCCCATGCCATCGACCTGTACAAGGGCGAGCTGATGCGTTGCTATGCGGCGCTGGAGGAGCGCCTGGGTGCGGCGGAGCATCTGGCCGGCGCCTCCTACTCCATCGCCGACATCGCCTGCTTCCCCTTCATCGCCGCCGCGGCGGTGGCGGGCGGCGGATTGCTGGAGCGGTTCCCCAACCTGAAGCGCTGGCACGACACCGTCGCCGCAAGGCCGGCGGTCCAGCGCGGAATGTCAGTTCCCGACTTGGCCGCTTCCGGCTGAGCAGACGATCCTCGACCGTCAGCCTTTCTCACCCGGCTTTCCCCGAACGCCATCCGGCCGTTCCAACCAGACGTTAGAGACATGCCGATCAACAACCGCATCGCCGCCTTCCAGGACGACATGACCGCGTGGCGGCGCGACATCCACGCCCACCCGGAACTGGGGTTCGAGGAAAAGCGCACCTCCGACATCGTCGCCACGAAGCTGGCGGAGTTCGGCATCGCGGTGCATCGCGGCCTGGGCGGGACCGGCGTGGTCGGTACGCTGACGGGGCTGGGCACCGGGAGCGGCCGGACCATCGGGCTGCGCGCCGACATGGATGCGCTGCCGATGCCGGAGGCCAACGACTTCGACCATGCCTCGCGCCATGCCGGCAAGATGCACGCCTGCGGCCATGACGGGCACACCACCATGCTGCTGGGTGCCGCCCGCTATCTGGCGGAGACCCGCAACTTCGACGGCACCGTCCACTTCATCTTCCAGCCGGCCGAGGAAGGGTTGGGTGGGGCGAAGCGGATGATCGACGACGGGCTGTTCCAGCAGTTCGACTGCGAGCAGGTCTATGGCCTGCACAATTGGCCGGAGCTTCCGGCCGGCCGGATCGCCGTGCATCCCGGCCCGGTGATGGCCGCGGCCAACCAGTTCGAAATCCAGGTGACCGGCCACGGCGCCCACGCCGCCATGCCCCATCGCGGCATCGATCCGGTCCTGGTGTCGGCCCACATCGTCACCGCGGCGCAGAGCTTGGTCAGCCGCGGCACCAACCCGGCCGAGAGTGCGGTCGTGTCGATCACGGTGGTGGAGGCCGGGACCGCGGCCAACGTCATCCCCGACAGCGCGCGGATGCGCGGCACCATGCGTACCTTCTCGGAAGAGAACCACCGCCGCATCCAGGAGCAGTTCGGCCGCCTCGTCACCAGCATCGCCGAAGGTCTGGGTGCCACGGCGGAGTTGCGCTTCCGCCCCGGCTATCCCGCCACGGTCAACAGCGAGCCGGAGGCGCGCATCGCCGCCGCGGCCGCCGCCAAGGTGGTGGGCGAGGAGAATGTGGTCTGGGCGCCGGACCCGACCATGGCGGCGGAGGATTTCGGCTATATGCTGAAGGAGCGGCCGGGCGCCTATATCTGGCTCGGTCATGGCGGACATCTTGGGTCCTCCTGCCGTCTGCACAACCCGCATTACGACTTCAACGACGCGATCCTGACCACCGGCGCCAGCTATTGGGCGTCGCTGGTCGAGACGATCCTGCCGCGGAGCGCCTGACCGTCCCATGAAGCTGCCGTCCCGTCCCCGCCTGATCCCGCATCCATTCCCACATCTGATCCCGCTGCTGTTCGCCCCTGCCCTTCTGCTGGCCTCCTGCCAGGGCGGCAACGACCGCGCCGACGGCAACCTGCTGCCGGCGCAGGCGGAGGCGGGCACCGTCTGGCAGGGCGACCACAGCAGTGCCGCCGAGCGCGCCTATGTCGTCGCCCGCGACAGCGGCGAATGGTCGGCACTGTGGGCACGGGTCGGTGAGCCGGCCCCGTCCTCCCTGCCCGGCGGGCGGATGGCGGTGGCGGTGTTCCTGGGGCCGCGCGACAGCGCCGGCTACGGCGTCGCCATCGACAGCGTGCAACAGAAGGGCGCCGACCTGATCGTCGGCTATCATGAGATGGTGCCCGGCCCCGCCCAGGCGGTGGCGCAGATGCGCACCAGCCCCTACGCCATCCGCCTGCTGCCCGGCACGGCGGGGACGCCAAAATTCGTTCGGGGGAAGTAGAAGACGGAAGGTGGCGTCAGACCGCCACCCTCACCGCGGCATCTGCCACGGCAGCTCCCCACCGACCAGCTTGCCGGCATCCGCCGACGGCAGCGGGCGGGCGAAGTGGTAGCCCTGGCCATAGTCACAGGCCAGCGCCCGCAGCAGGTTGGCGTCGGCGCTGGTCTCGATGCCTTCGGCGATGACGTCGAAGCCCAGCAGGCGCGCCAGATCCATGATGATGCGGACGATGGCGCGGTTTTCCTCCGACTGGTGCATGGCGGAGACGAAGGAGCGGTCGACCTTCAGGCTGTCGATGGGCAGCTTGTGCAGGTAGGACAGCGATGAATAGCCGGTGCCGAAATCGTCGATCGACAGTTTGATGCCCAGCGCCCGCAGATCGCGCAGCAGGCGGATCGACTGTTCCGCCTTGTCCATGACAGCACTTTCCGTCAGCTCCAGCTTGATCCAGGACGGCTCCACCCCGGTTTCGCGCAGAACCTCGCGCACAACCTGGACGAAGTTGGGGTCGGACAGCTGGTGGGTGGACAGGTTGACGCTCATGAACAGCGGGGCGGAGCCCGGTTCGCGGCGGTCCTGCCACTCCGCGATCTGCAAGCAGGCCTGCCGCAGCACCCAGGTGCCGAGCGACACCACAAGGCCGGTGCTCTCTGCGATGGGGATGAAGATGCCGGGCGGGATGTTGCCGCGTTCCGGATGGTTCCAGCGCATCAGCGCCTCGAACCCCGCCAGCCCGCCGGTCACCATCTCCACGATGGGCTGGTAGGCGACCCACAGGTCGCTGCCGCTGTCCAACGCGCTGCGCAGGTCGTGCTCCAGCCGCACCTGCTCGACCACATGGGAATGCATCGCCGGGTCGAACCAGGCCTGCCGCCCGCTGCCCTGTTCACGGGCGCGGGCGGTGGCGATCTCGGCATCGCGCAGCACGTCGTCGGGACGTTCGTGGGTCGGCGACGCGACGGCGACGCCGATGCTGGCGGACAGGAACACCGTGCCGCCCGAACTGGAACGGGCGGAGCGCACCACCGACGCCAGCTCTTCGATGGCGCCTTCCAGCACCGGCCGGTCGCAGGCGCCGCCGGCCAGCATGGCGAAGGCATGGTCGCTGACGCGGGCGATCAGGTCGAAAGCGGCGGCCTGCGCCGCCATCCGCTGGGCCAGACCGTCCAACACCTCGTTGGCGAAGCCCTGGCCCATGCTGCTGCGGATTTCCGCGAAGCGGTCGATGTCCAGGATGACGAGGGTGAAGGGCTCGCCCATGTTGCGGTAGTCCGCCATGTGCTTCAGCAGCATCAGGCGGTTGGCCAGCCCGGTCACTGGGTCGTAATAGGCGAGGCGGAACAGGTCGTCCTGCACCTGCCGGCGTTCGGTCATGTCCTGCAGGATGACGAAGTAGCCGGTGACGGCGCCGTCTTCCGCCCGGTGCGGCGCATGAAGCCGCGTGACGTAACGCTGCTGGCCGTCGGCCTGGGTGATCCAGCCTTCCGTCTGCACCGTCTCGCCCGCCAGCGCGCGCTTGGCCGCCCCGACGGTGTTGCGCAGCTGGTCCTGCCCCAGCAGGTCGCCGATGGTGCTGCCGACCGCCTTCTCCAGAGTTGTCCCCATCATCTCCAGATAGGCGCGGTTGGCGTAGATGTGCCGCCGCTGCGGGTCCATCAACGCCACCTTCACCGTCATGGCGTCGAGAATCTGACGCAGGGCGTCGAGCCCCGGCGCGCCGGATGTGGCACCCGATAAAGCGTCGGCCAGCGCGGTGATTCGGGGATCAGGACTCATGGCGAGGATAGAGTGGGGTACTCATCAGGAAATCGATACCCAACACTTACGCGAAGTGTCACCCGCCCGTCAAAACCAAAGCTGCCTTAGTGCAACAGAGCTTGAACGTTTCTATAGCCCATCCATCGGAGACACGGCTGCATATCCATGGGCATATCATAGTATTCATTCAAGCGCGGGTTGCACCATCGCCAAGCGCACAATCCCGATTTTCTGTTCCTCACTGTGCGAATAGAGGAATGGATTTCGTTTTTTAGCAGAGTGTCTGCGGCCTGCGATTGCATCCCAAGTCGAATGTTCGGCGGACGATCGGTCTTGTGCGGTGCAGGAACGCGGCAAAGGCATGGCTGTGCCCTATAATGGAAGGACATCGGCGGACAGACGGGGATTTATACTGCCAAAACAAGTGGGGACAACGACGTTAGGGACGACGCCCGACCCGGCGCCTTCCCGGCCGTAAACCCACGGATGAAGCGCCCCGATGAAAGGGCAACGGTCACCATTTTGGGCAGGAACCACGCCATGGCTCTCAAGGACTTCCTGGTCGTCGTCGACGATACGCCCGCGTCCGCAGCGCGTCTCGACCTCGCAGCTCGGCTCGCGGCGCGGTGCGATGCGCACCTGACCGCGCTCTATGCCTTCACCGACATGGTGTTCCCCGGCTACATCGAAGCCGAAATCCCGCAGGAATTGCGCGAAAGCCGCCGCCAGAGCCGCAAGGACCAGACGGACCGGATGCAGGCGGCCTTCGACGACGTCATGCGCCTTCATGGCATGACCGACCGATCCGAATGGCTGGCGCAGGAAGCCGATCCGACCATCGCCGCCGCGGTGCGCGGCCGCTATGCCGATCTGGTCATGGTCGGCCAGCCCGATCCGGACCGCGACCGCGACCAGCTCGTCGCCCAGCCGGCGGACCTTCTGTTCGAATGCGGCCGGCCGCTCCTGGTCGTGCCCTATGCCGGCCGTTTCTCCAGCATCGGCGAGCGGGTTCTGGTCGGTTGGAACGGCAGCCGCGAGGCAGCGCGCGCAATCGGCGACGCCATGTCCCTGCTGACCGCCGCCAAGCGCGTCGTGGTGATGGCGGCCAATCCGAAGCCCGGCCCGAACGGCCTGGGCGACGAGCCCTGCGCCGACATCGCCCGCCATCTGTCCCGCCACGGCTGCCGCGTGGAGGCCACCCATGTCGCCACCGACGTGGTGGAGCCCGGCGACACCCTGCTGAACATGGCCGCCGACGAAAGCTGCGACCTGCTGGTGATGGGCGCCTACGGCCGTTCGCGCTTCCGCGAACTGGTGCTGGGCGGCATGACCCGCTTCATGTTGCAGCACATGACTGTTCCGGTGCTGATGAGCCATTGAGGGGGCGCAGTCAGGAGGCAGGTGGGGGCATCGCCGACGGACAGGTCCCCGCCCGCTTCCCCGTCCGTGGGGTTAAGCGACCGCCCGCCTCTCCCCGAGTCCCTCCGCAACCACTGCGAGTCGCCCCTCCCAGCCCGTGGGGAAAAGCGACCGTGCCCCTTTGTCCACCCTGCTCCCCTTGGGGAAAAGCGGCGGATTCGTGGGGACAAGCGGCGCGACTCGGGGTTTCCCCATGGGGACAAGCGGCGACTCAACTAATAAGTCTAACAACTAACCGTCGACTAGCACGGTCGCCTAACCCCACATTGACTCCATCGGCCACCGCTCACCAGGATGCCACAACATCTGGGTGAGGGCGCGATGGGCGACATACACAGGCTCGTGATCGAGCATGGCCGGGACAAGGCGCGCGCCCTGGTCCGGCCCGAAGAGCGGACGCTGGTGGACATCGCCGCCGACATCCTGGCGGACGAGAACCAGCATCTCGGCATCACCTACAGCGGTTTCTGCCTGACCAGCCTCCCGCACAAGAAGCTGGCCGACGACATGCCCTGGGAGAAGCGCGGCCATCAGGTGACGCTGCTGGTCGAGCCGGGCCGGTTGAAGGTGAACGGCAAGATGAAGCTGTTCGGCGTGCCTTATGGCGCGCGGGCGCGGATGATCCTGATCTATCTGCAGACCCAGGCGGTGCGCACCGGCCGCCGTGAAGTCGAACTCGGCCGCTCCATGCGCGACTGGCTGACCCGGATGGGCATCAGCGTCGGCGGCGAGACCTTCCGCGGCTTCCGCGAACAGTCTCTGCGCATCTCCGCCTGCTCCTTGAAATTCTTCTGGGACGGCGAGGATGCCGACGTCTTCGAAAAGGGCGGCATCGTCAAGCGCGGCCTGATCTTCCACGACGCTCTCGGCGACGACCGCCAGGGCACGCTGTGGAACGACGTGGTCCAGCTGGACGAGACCTTCTTCCAGGCCCTGCGCGACCATCCGGTTCCCCTGCTGGAGGAAGCGGTGCGGCAGTTGAAGGACCGCTCGCTGAGTCTCGACCTCTATGTCTGGCTCGCTTACCGGCTGCATTCGCTGAGCCGGCCGCAGCCGATCTTCTGGCCGTCGCTCTATGCGCAGTTCGGTGCCGGCTATGACCAGATGAAGCATTTCAAGCCGCGCTTCGTCCAGGCCCTGCAATATGCGCTGGCCGCCTATCCCGACGCGAAGGTCGAGCCGGCCGACGACGGCGTCATCCTCCATCCCAGCCGCCCGCCCATCGCCCGCCTGCTGGCGTAGAAGCGTGGGGTTAAGCGACCGGCACTGAAATTCCTGGCCGAACTCCCGCGGTCGCTTTCCCCCACACCCCGGCAAGCCCGCCCGCCATTGACCCACGTCATTGGGGGGGTCCCTCCCCTCCCCCTAAGATCGCCGCCAGTTCCCGAACCGGAGAGGCTTTGCCTTGGACGCCCTGTCGCTGCTGGATGCCGGACTGAACCAGTGCGCCGTGGTCATCGACCGCGACGGCGGGCTGTTGCTGGCCCTGCTGACCGCCGGGCTGGTGGGCGGCACCACCCATTGCGCCGGCATGTGCGGCCCCTTCGTGCTGGCCCAGGTGTCGGCGCGGCTGGAGCGGGTGCCGCTGTCGACAATGTCGGAGTTCCGGCGACTGACCGGGGCGGCGGTGCTGCCCTATCATGCCGGCCGGGCAACGACCTATGCGCTGGTCGGCGCGCTGTCGGCCTCGGTCGCCGGCCATATCGGGGCACTGCCCGGCCTGCGCTGGCTGTCGGTGGCGTTGCTGGCGCTGGCGGCGCTGTTCTTCCTCGGCTATGCCGCGCGCGGCGTCCTGTCCTGGCTGCCGAAAACTCCGTCGCTGGGGAACGACCGACTGCAGCGCTGGTGGAGCGAGCGGGTGTCCGGCCTCGCCCGGCCGCTGTTCGGCAACCCGACGGGCTGGCGCGGCTATGGGCTGGGGGTGGCGCTGGGCTTCATTCCCTGCGGGATGCTCTATGGCGCCATCGCGGTGGCGGCGGCGAGCGGCAGTGCGCTGACCGGCGCGCTCGGCATGGCAGCCTTCGCGCTCGGCACGGTGCCCAGCCTGCTGGCGGTCGGGCTGGCCGGCCATATCGCCGGCCGCACCTGGCGCACCGCGGTCGCCCGCGTCGCCCCGGCGATCATGCTGGTGAACGCCGGGGTGCTGGGTTGGATGGCCTGGAAGCTGGTTGCGTAAACCAGCCCCTCAGCCTGTTTTAGTGGATACCGCCACCCTTCAGCGCGTCGCCCAGCGGAACCTGTCCGCTGCCGGGCTTCAGCGGCTGCTGCTGGCTCTCGTGCGGCGACCAGCCGGCCAGGTAGAGCACTTCGAAGGTCACCGGGATGCGCCCGTCCGGCTCGGCATAAAGCTCGGCATAGCGCCGGGCCGCGTCGAACAGCAGGGCACGGGTCGCAGGGACCTTGCGCCGCGCCAGAACGGCATTGGTCTCGCCCATGCCGCGCAGTTCGCGCATCAGGGCGAAGGCGTCGGAATAGGTGACGGTGATCACGTCGCTGTCGACCACCGGCAGAGCGAAGCCCGCCCGTTGCAGCAACCCGCCGGCATCCTTGATCTCGGCGAAGGGAGACACGCGGGGGGAGACGCCGCCCGACACCTCCATCTCCGCCTCGTACAGGCAGCGGCGCAGTTCGGCCAGGGTCTGGCCGCCCAGCATGGAGGCGCAGAAGAAGCCGTCGGGCTTCAGTGCTTGGCGAATCTGAACCAAGGCGCCCGGCAGGTCGTTGACCCAGTGCAGGCTGAGATTGCTGACGGCCAGATCGAAGCTGCCGGGGGCGAAGGGCAGAAACTCCTCGTCGGCGGCGACGGTGGCAGCGACGGCGGGGTTGCTGGGATCAAGGGCGGCGCGGGCGAAATCCGGCGACAGGTCGCAGGCGAACAGCCGTTCGATTCCCTTGCGGCCTTTCAGGATCCGGCCCATCGCCCCGTCATGGCAGCCGACGTCCAGCGCCAGCGGAAAGGGACGGATCACATCTTCCAGCCGGTCGGCGAGGCGGTCGGCGATCTCCTCGAACAGGAAGGCGTGGTCGGTGAATTCGGCGACGGCGCGGTCGCGGCGGCGGCGGACGAGCGCACGGTCGAAGACGGTCATGCTGTCGGGGCTTGTCATGGCCGCACTATACCCCAGCCCGGCGGCGCGACAACCGTGCTACACTCGCAGCCCAGCCACCTTCTCCACAGCAGCGCTCCCGAATGGGAGGAAAACCGGACAGGCATCGGAATGGGCATCGACGAGGCTATTTCCGTCAGTCATGAAGCGCTGATGGTCATCCTGAAAATCTCGCTGCCGACGCTGGGCATCACGGCATTGCTGTCGGCCGGACTGATGCTGTTCCAGAGCGCCACCAACATCAACGAGTCGTCGTTGCAGCAGGACATGAAGTTCTTCGCGACGCTGCTGATCCTGTTCGCCACCGGCCCGGCGATCTATCTGGCGCTGCGCGACTATACGGCGGTGATCTTCGAGCGCATCGCCATGCTGCAGTGACGGATCGGGCCGATGCAGGCGCCTGTCCCTCTCGCCGGAATTGGCCGCATCGCGACCGGTGCGGCGACCCTGCTGCTGGACGCACTGCTGCCGCCGCGCTGTCTCAGCTGCGGCGAGGCGGTGGATCGGCAGGGCGGCCTGTGTGCGGCCTGCTGGGTCAAGCTGACCTTCATCGCGCCGCCGCTGTGCGCCTGCTGCGGCCTTCCCTTCGAGTATGAGGCGCAGGAGGGCGCGCTGTGCGGCGCCTGTCTGGCGGCCCCGCCGCCTTTCGCCCGCGCCCGCGCCGTGCTGGCCTATGACGACGGCAGCCGGCCGCTGGTCCTCGGCTTCAAGCATGGCGACCGCATCCATGCCGCCAAATCCTACGGCGTCTGGCTGGCGCGGGCCGGCAAGGAGCTGCTGGCGGATGCCGACCGGCTGCTGCCGGTGCCGTTGCACCGCGGCCGCCTGTTCCGCCGCCGCTACAACCAGGCGGCCCTGCTGGCGCAGGCGCTGTCGCGGCACAGCGGCGTTCCCGCCACGCCCGACCTGCTGCAACGCCACCGCTCCACCCCGACCCAGGGCGGGCTGGACCGGCAGGGGCGCCACCGCAACGTCAAGGGCGCCTTCCGCCTGCGGCAGGGACAATCGGCAAAGGAACAGGTGACGGGACAGCGGCTGGTGCTGATCGACGACGTGATGACCACCGGGGCGACGCTGGCGGAATGCACGCGGGTGCTGCTGCGCGCCGGGGCGGGGCGGGTCGACGTTCTGACCCTGGCGCGTGTGGTGCAGCGCTGACGCTTGAAAAGGTCCGCGCCCGGCGACGCTGACCGGCGTCGCACGCGGGCTGCAACGTCTGGCGCCCCTCGTGGGTTGACCTTATAGTTTCTCCACGTCCAAAAGGAGCCCAGTGGCATGGCCGACGTCGTCATCTACACCACGCCCTTCTGTCCCTACTGCATGCGGGCCAAGAGCCTGCTCGACGGCAAGGGCGTGACATACGAGGAAATCGACCTCTACGCCCAGCCGGGCCGCCGCAGCGAGATGATCGAGCGGTCGGAAGGCCGGACCACCGTCCCGCAGATTTTCATCGATGGGAAGCCGTATGGCGGCAGCGACGACATCCACGCGCTGGACCGCGCCGGTAAGCTCGACCCGCTGCTCGGCATCGCCGCGTGAGCGGGGGCGCCGCCGGCACTGGCGTGCTGAGGGCCGCCTGCGTCCAGGTGAATGCGGGCACGGAGCTTGAGCCGAACCTGCGGACGGCGGGCGATCTCGTCCGCCGTGCCCGCGATGCCGGGGCGGACTTCATCGCTCTGCCGGAGAATGTCGGCTGGATCGTCCAGGGCCGCGACAAGACCATGCAGCGCGTCCGCAGCGAGGCGGAGCATCCCGGCATTCCCTTCTTCGCCGATCTGGCGCGGGAAACAGGGGCCTGGATCCTGGGCGGCACCCTGCATGTCCTGCTGGAGGACGGACGCGCCGCCAACCGCAGCTATCTGTTCGACTCCGGGGGGCGGATCGTCGCCTCCTACGACAAGATCCACATGTTCGACGTCACGCTGAAGGACGGCGAATCCTACCGCGAGTCGGCCACCTTCCGGCCGGGCGAGCGGGCGGTTGTCGCCTCCAGCCCGTGGGGCGGCATCGGCATGAGCGTCTGCTACGATGTGCGCTTCGCCTATCTCTACCGGGCGCTGGCCAAGGCGGGGGCGTCGATCCTGACGGTGCCGGCCGCCTTCACCGTGCCGACCGGCCGCGCCCACTGGCACACACTGCTGCGCACCCGCGCCATCGAGACCGGCTGCTTCGTCATTGCCCCGGCCCAGACCGGCAGCCACGACCAGGGCCGCCAGACCTACGGCCATTCCCTGCTGATCGCGCCGTGGGGCGAGGTGCTGGCCGATGCCGGCACCGATGTCGGCTTCATCACCGCCGACCTCGACCTCGACCGCATCGCGGAAGCCCGCGGCATGGTGCCGTCGCTGACCCACGACCGCGCCTTCGAGGTGGAGCGGATCGGGTTCTGACCCGTCCGCTTCTCCTCAACGCCCGTCCTGTGTCAGCCGCAGCCACGCCATCGCTGCGGTCAGTGCGATGCCGAAAGCGCCGTCGGGTCGCACCGGCAGGTCGAGGTCATGGACCAGACTGTCCAGCCGCAGATCGACCGCCTGCTTCGACAGGCTGCGGATCTTGCGGTCGTAATAGAGGCTCGATACCTCCGTCCGCTCTTCCGGCAGCGGGCGGCCGGTCAGGCGTTCCGCCATGGCGACGGAGAAATCCAGGTAATAGCCGACCAGCGGCCGGCCGCCGATGAAGGCGTGCAGCAGGTCGCCGGCCTCGGCCATTCCGGTGTCGCTGCCGGGATAGAGCAGCAGGGCGCTGCCGGTCAGGATGCGGGGACCGCGGATGCGGATGGCGGCGAAGGTCAGCGGCCTTGCCGACTCGGGGTCGAAGCTGGTCGCCTCGCAATGGACCGCCACGTGCTCCCGGCGGTCGGCGTCGATGTGATCGGAGTGCGCCATGGTCGCCGCCTCAATGGTTCAGGCGGAAATGGTGGGCGATCAGCTCTTTGAAGCTCTTCACCAGGGCCAGACAGTCCTTGAACTGGTCGCGGTCGAGCTTGCCCAGCCGGTCCGGGTGGACAAGGTTGTCGATTGCCAGTTCCGCTCCCTCCCCCTCAGGGCCGTCATCGGGAAGATCGACGCGCGCCTTCAGACGGATGGTCGACAGGATGGTGAAGGCCTCCACCAGATCGGCGGCCATCTTGCGGTCCAGCGCCCCCAGTTCGGCCAGCACCTGGATGCGCTCCACCGTGTTGGTTTCCGCCCGGTGCTTTTCCAGCGCCAGCGCGCGCACGCCATGGACGATGGGGAAGATGCCGGCCTTCTTGATGTCCACCGCTTCCGCCCGGCGCCGCTCGAACAGGGCGGCGAACAGGCCGCTCGGCGTGTCGAAGGACAGGGCCGGGCGGGCGAACTGGGTGAAGAACATCTGGTTGTCCTGCAGGCGGCTCAGCAGATAGTCCTTCGCCTCGGCCAGCAGCGTGGCGTCGCCGGCCACCGGAGCGGCGTCGTAGAAGATGGCGAGGTTCATCTGCGCCGCCTCGTCCGGGCGATGGACCCAGTTGAACAGCGCGTCCTTGTAGCCGGCGAGCGGCCGCGTCCAGTCCGGGTTCGACACCATGATGTTGCCGGGACAGGGCGGATAGCCGAACTCCACCAGATGGCGGGTGAAGTCGGCGGCGAACCTCGGCAGAGCGGGACAGTCGAAGCCGTCGCGCAGGATCAGGCCGTTGTCCTGGTCGGTCTTCAGCAGCTGTTCGCCGCGCCCCTCGCTGCCCATGACGATCAGGCAACTGTTGGCCAGCAGGTCCGGCGGAGCCAGCAGTTCGAACAGCTTGCGGAAGATGCGGCGGTTCAGCTCGGTCACCAGATCGGCGATGAAGGAGACCTTGACCCCGGTGGCATGCAGGGTGCGGATCAGCTCGACGATGGACCGGCTGGCCCGGCGCAGGTCGGCGGGATCGGTGGCATGCTCCACCTGCAACCCGATGACCTGGGAATGGTTGGACAGCACCGCCAGCAGGTCGCTTTGCCCCAACAGCCCGACGATGGCGCCGTTCTCCGTCACCACCACCCGGCGCACCGCATGCTTGGTCATCAGCACCAGCGCGTTGAACAGCAAATCGTCGCGGTCCAGCGTCAGCAGCCCGTAGCGGGCGAGCGGCCCGACCGGCTCGCTCACCGGCCGGCTGTCCAGCACCACGAGGTCGCGCAGATCGGTGCCGGTCAGGATGCCGACCGCTCCATCGACTCCGCGCACCAGCACGCTGCTGGCACGGTTCTGCCGCATCGCCTCGGCCGCATCGCGCAGGCTGGCGGCGGCGTCGACGAACAGCGGCGGGTGGAGATAGGCCTGCCGGATGCGCGCCATGGTCAGCGCCGCCATCTCGCGGTTGGACCTCAACGCCGCCAGATCGCGCATGCGCTGGGCGAAATCGCCGATAATGGCGGCACCGAACTCGGGATTCTCCGCCGCCAGCACCTCCAGAGCGGGGCGCGGGATCAGGTGGCAGGCGCACTCCTCGGCCGCGACGAAACGCCGGGCGGTACTGCCGCCAGCGCCGGCACCCGCGGCGCCATACAGGGCCTGCAAGCCGAACCGGTCGCCGGGTCCATGGACCGCCGCCACCTCACCGCCGCGGCGTTCCTGCACGGTGCCGCGCAGCACGACGAACATCGCATCGGTCGGCTCCTCCCGCGACAGCAGGACCGCGTCGCGCGGGTAGAGCGCGATGTCCAGCGCCCCCGCCAGCGCCGTCCGCTGGCCGTCCGTCAGCAGGTCGAAGGGGGGCCGGCCGAAATCGAAGTCCGGGGAGGCGGTCGGCATCGCGTGCTGCACGGGCAGGCTCCGTCACAGGAAGGGCGGGGCATTGGGAAAGGCCAAGCATAAAAAAGCGCCTCCGGACCGGATCCGGAGGCGCTTTTCAGGATACACCCGCCGGGCCCAAGGCCGGAAGCGGGTGCGACATTTGGCGGCGTGGTTCGGTCACCGCACGGGCTTGAGGCTTCCCCGAAGGCGGGAAGGGACGCGGTGCGAGACGCGATCCCTTCCCTGCTCCTCTTTCTCCGCCCGTTTCGTTCGAACGCTTGGACGCTCAGTGGGCCGACGCCCCCTCGGCACCCAGGCCGGTCTGCGACCGGACATACTGGTCCTCGAAGTCGCGGCGCTCCTTCTCGGCCTGCGCGCTGTTGTCGGTGATCGAGAAGAACCAGATACCGGCAAAGGCGAGGACGATCGAGAACACACCCGGGTTGGCATAACCGATGATGGCGGTCGGGTGACCCAGAACGGCCTTCCACACCGTCGGGCCGAGCGCAATCATGACGCAGGCGGAGATCAGGCCGATCGCACCGCCCATGACGGCACCACGGGTCGTCATCTTGCCCCAGAACATCGACATCAGCAGGACCGGGAAGTTGGTCGAGGCGGCGATGGCGAAGGCCAACCCCACCATGAAGGCGACGTTCTGGTTCTCGAAGGCGATGCCCAGCAGGATGGAGACGATGCCGATCACGACAGTGGTGATCTTCGACACGCGGATCTCGTCGGCCTCGTTGACGCGGCCACGGGCGAAGACCGAGGCATACAGGTCATGGGAGACCGCGGAGGCGCCGGCCAGCGTCAGACCTGCGACCACCGCCAGGATGGTGGCGAAGGCAACCGCCGAGATGAAGCCGAAGAACAGGTCGCCGCCGACCGCATGGGCGGTGTGGATGGCCGCCATGTTGGTGCCGCCGATGACCGAGGCAACGGCCGCCTTGACGCCTTCCGCCGGAGCGGCGGTCAGGAACGGATAGGCACCGTTGGCGTCCTTGCCCAGGATCAGCACGATGGCGCCGAAGCCGATGATGAAGGTCAGGATGTAGAAGTAGCCGATGAAGCCGGTGGCGTAGAAGACCGACTTGCGGGCTTCCTTGGCATCGGAGACGGTGAAGAAGCGCATCAGGATGTGCGGCAGGCCGGCGGTGCCGAACATCAAGGTCAGGCCGAGCGAGATGGTGTCGACCGGATCGGAGACGAAGGCGCCCGGAGACATGATGGCGACGCCCTTCGGATGCACGTCGACGGCGGCCTTGAACATCGCCTCGGGGCTGAAGCCGAACTTGGCGAGGATCATGAAGGCCATGAAGGACGCACCGGACAGCAGCAGCACCGCCTTGATGATCTGCACCCAAGTGGTGGCCAGCATGCCGCCGAAGGTCACGTAACCGATCATCAGCACGCCGACGATGATGACTGCGACCATGTAGTCCAGGCCGAACAGCAGCTGGATCAGCTTGCCGGCGCCGACCATCTGGGCGATCAGGTAGAAGGTGACCGTCGCCAGCGAGCCGCAGGCCGACAGCGTGCGGATCGGCGTCTGCTTGAAGCGGTAGGAGGCGACGTCGGCGAAGGTGTACTTGCCGAGGTTGCGCAGCCGCTCCGCGATCAGGAACAGCACGAGCGGCCAGCCGACCAGGAAGCCGACCGAGTAGATCAGGCCATCGAAGCCGTTGGCGTACACCAGACCGGCGATGCCGAGGAAGGAGGCCGCCGACATGTAATCGCCGGCAATGGCGAGGCCGTTCTGGAAGCCGGTGATGCCGCCGCCGGCGGCGTAGAAGTCCTTGGCCGATTTGGTGCGCCGTGCCGCCCAGTAGGTGATGCCCAGCGTGAACAGCACGAAGACCAGGAACATCACGATGGCTGAGACGTTCGTCGCCTGCTTCTGCACCGCGCCGTCGACGGCGCCGGCGGCATAGACGGAGGCGGGAACCAAAGTGCCAGCTGCGGCGGCCGTCGCGGCGACCGTGCTGGCGATGCGGGTGAAGACGGCGCGCATCACTTGGTTTCCTCCAGGATCTGGCGGTTCAGCTCATCGAATTCGCCGTTCGCCCGTCGCACATAGATGCCGGTCAGGATGAAGGCGGACAGAATGGTGAAGATGCCGATGGGCATGCCCCAGGTGGTGACGCCCGAACCGATGGGGGTGCCCAGGAACTCTTTCCCGAACGCCACCAGCAGGATGAAGCCGAAATAGATAACCAGCATCGCAATCGACAAAGTCCAGGCGAAGGCGGACCGCTTCGCCACCAGTTCCTGGAACTTTGGATTGTTCACAATCCGTTGTGCGCTTTGACTCATGTGCGTCCCCTCATCGAGTGCCGGCAACCTTCTGCGATCCATCGAGACAGAGTCTTCGGGACCTGCGGGCATTTGCCGTCCGGGCGGTCGCGTCCGGGTTTCTTCCCGTAATTCGTACGCCCTTGACCTACCCAATTGTTTGATACAGATCATTGTTGGGCGCACCCCCTACCTTGGTCGATGGGGTGGGCGCCGAGGGGGCGGGCAGCCCCGAAAAAGCAAGCCTGGGCAAGGCTGTAGCGCCATACGGGAAAGGCGCCCCCGTTGCCGGGCGCGCCTTTCAAACAGTCAGCTTTTCAAACGGTTCCGTTGGGCCTCAGTGGCAGGGCCGCGCGGTGTCGCCAACCTGCCGGGACCGGCTGCGCTTCAGGAATCGGTGCGCGGAATCCAGGGGATGCGGTGAAATGTCACACCTTCCTCATGGAGTTCGGAAACTTCCTCGTCCGACGCCTCGCCATAGATGCCGCGCGGGTCGGTCTCGCCGTAATGGATGCGCCGCGCCTCCTCGGCAAAACGGTCGCCGACATAGTCGCAGTTCTTCTCCACACTGCGCCGCACCTCGGTCAGCTGCCGCATCACCTCCGCCACCGCCTCGCGCTGGGCGTCGTTCAGGCTCGGCGGCAGGGCTGCGACCACATCGGCGGCGTTCGGCAGCGGGACCGGCGCGGGAATCGGCACCGGAAGGGCTGTCGGCGACGCAGTGGCGGGAGCAGCCGGCGGCGTCATAGACGGGGCGTTCGCCGCGACGGCCTCGGCCTGTTCGCGGGCACGGTCGGCGGCCTTGGCGACGCCCTTGGCGATGCGCGGGGCCATCGGCGCCTTGCCGACCACGGTGTCGCCGCAGATCGGACAGGCGATCTGATGGCCCGCCGCCTGTTCGTCATAGGCGGCACCGTTGCGGAACCACGCTTCGAACTGGTGGTCGGCCGAGCATCTCAACGCGAAGAGGATCATATCCCCACAAGCCCCAACTGACCCGCAGCAGGAAAGACAAGTCCGGGCACGCCGGTCCGGGTTGCGGCGCGACTCGGGAATCGCCCTAATTCAGCACGGCCGGGCCGCGCCGTCAAACGCCGGACGGGCCATACGCGCGTACCTCCTGTGATATCGTTCCCGACACCATCGAAAAAAGTCCGGATAAGGGAATTTCCCCATGCCCACACCCCATCCGCTGTCACCGCCCTCCCCCTGGGTGGAGCGATTCGCCCCGCTGGTGCGGGCGGGCGGGCAGGTGCTCGACCTCGCCTGCGGCGGCGGACGGCATCTGCGCCTGTTCCACCACCTCGGCCATCCGGTGGTGGGGCTGGACCGCGATCTCGGTGGCGTCGCCGACCTGGATGGCGGCACGAACGTCACCCTCGTTCAGGCAGACCTGGAAAGCAGCGACTCGGGGATTTCCCCCGCCTCCCTCCCGCTTGACGGCACCTTCGCCGGGATCGTCGTCACCAACTACCTGCACCGCCCGCTCTTCCCCGCCATCCTGGCGGCGCTGGAACCGGGCGGCGTGCTGATCTACGAGACCTTCGCCGACGGTAATGCCCGCTTCGGCCGCCCGTCCTCTCCCGACTTCCTGCTGCGGCGGGGCGAGTTGCTGGAGGCGGTGCTCGGCAGGCTTCAGGTGGTGGCCTTCGAACAGGGCGAGCTGTCGGTGCCCAAGCCCGCGGTGGTACAGCGGATCTGCGCCGTCGCCGGGGACGATCCACTGCCGCTCTGATCCCGCATCCTTACTCGTCGCACTCACTCTTCGCTTTCGTCGGCGACCGGCTTCTGCTCTCCGCGGATGCGGCGGCGGCGGTCCTCCTTGCGCATGATCTGCTTGCCATGCTTGTGCTGCGCCGGCCCCTCCAGCGGACCGCCGGGACGCACCGGACGCTCGGCGAAGCGGCCGAGCGAGATCATGCGGTCGTACATCACCAGCGCCCCGGCGACGCCGACATTGATGCAGAAGGACATCGGGATCTTCACCACATGGTCGCAGCGCGCCAGCAGGGCGGGCGAAAGGCTGTCGCGCTCCGGCCCCAGCACATAGGCGGCGCGCGACGGGTGACGGAAGCTGGGCAGTTCCACCGCGTCGTCGGTCAATTCCACCCCGACCAGCATGCAGTCCCTGGGCAGGGTGAAGTCGGCGACCCGCTCGTGGATGTAGAGCGGCAGGTGCAGCGTGGCGCCGGAGGTATCGACCAGCTTCGTCTCGCGCAGATCCGGTTCCGGATCGATGGCGAAGAAGAAGGAGGCGCCGAAGGCATGGGCGGTGCGCATCAGGTTGCCGACATTGCCCGGCTTGCTGATCCGCTCCACCCCGATTCCGAAATAGCCACGCATGAAGAGCCCGCTGATCTGGGTAAGGATATGACCGGGCAGGAGCTTGCCGCCGCAGCCCGCCCGAGGCAAGCTTGCCGGTATGAGCCCAGACAATCCTCACGACCATTCCTCCTGCTGCGGTGGGGATCACCACCACGGCCACTCCCACCATCATGGCCACCGGCCTGGCGAGAGCGCCGAGGGCCGTGCCGACCTGTCCGGCCCGGCGGAAAGCCCGATCACCGTCGAGGTGACGCGCGGCAGCCTGGTGGAGTCGGTCCACCGCGCCCGCGCCTGCATCGTCGATGCCGGTGGCCATGTGCTGGCGCGCTGGGGCGACATCGACGCGCCGGTCTACCCGCGCTCCGCCATCAAGTCGCTGCAGGCGATCCCACTGGTGGAAAGCGGCGCGCTCGACGCCTTCGGGCTGGGTGACGAGGAGTTGGCGCTCGCCTGCTCCTCCCACAATGGCGAGGCGCGCCATACCGAACTGGTGCGGTCCTGGGCCGGGCGGGTCGGGCTGACGCTCAACGATTACGAATGCGGCGCGCAGATCCCCTACGATCCCGCCACCGCCGAGGATCTGTTCCGCCGCGGCGAGACGCCGACCGCCTTCCACAACAATTGCTCCGGCAAGCACAGCGGTTTCCTGACCACCGCCAAGCACAAGGGTGAACGGCTGAAGGGCTATGTCCGCTACGAACACCCGGTGCAGCAGCGGATCCTGGGTGTGATGGAGCAGATGACCGGCCAGGACCTGTTCGGCGCGCCCTGGGGCGTCGATGGCTGTTCCATCCCCACCATTGGCATTCCGCTGGGCGCCATCGCCTATGCCATGGCCCGCATCGCCGACCCGGTCGACCTGCCCGACGCACGGGCCGAGGCCGTCACCCGCATCGCCGCCGCCTGGGGCAAGCACCCCTTCCTGATCGGCGGCACCGGAACCTTCGATACAGCACTGATGGAGGCGTGCAACGGCGCCGTGCTGGTCAAGGGCGGGGCCGAAGGCGTCGGCTGTGCCGTCATTCCCGAGCAGGGCATAGGCATCGCGCTGAAGATCGAGGATGGCGCCGCCCGCGCCCGCGAGGTGGCGCTGGCCGCCCTGATCCGCTCAACCCAGGCGCTGACCGATGCCCAATGGGCGCGCGTGCCGCAGTTGCTGACCACCCCGCTGCTCAACCGCGCCGGCACACGGGTGGGTGAGGTGCGGCCTGCGGGCGGATGGCCGTCCACCTAACTCCGCAAGCGCGATCAAGCGGCTGCCGGATAGCATCGGCGGGACTGGAGGACGTCACGCCATGACCAACGACAGCATCTCCGCCGACGCAACGGCAGTGTGGCCCGTGCCGTGTTCCGCGGTTGCGGCCAAGCCCGGCACGCGGCTCGATTACGGCGACCGGATCGAACGGGTGGTGACATTCATCGCCGCGCATCTGGACGAACCGCTCGACCTCGACCGGCTGGCGGAGGTCGCCTGCTTCTCGCCCTACCACTTCCACCGCATCTACCGGGCGATCACCGGCGAGACGGCGGCGGAGACCCTGCGCCGGCTGCGCCTGCACCGGGCAGCGGGCGATCTGGTGCGCGACAGCATCGCCATGCCGGCCATCGCCCGGCGGGCGGGGTATGGCAGCGTCGAGGCCTTCACCCGCGCCTTCGGGCAGAGCTATGGCGTGACGCCGGCCGCCTACCGCAAGCGCGGGCGGCTCAATCCTCCAGTCCCGGCCTACCACCAGATGGAGGACAGCATGCACCACGTAGAAATCCGCGATCTTCCCGCCCACCGCATCTTCGGGCTGCCGCACACCGGCCCCTACATGACCATCGGCGTCAGCTTCGACCGGCTCTTTGCCTGGGCATCCAAGCAGGGGCTGACCGGCCCCGGCACCCGCAGCTTCGCCATCTATTACGACGATCCGGAATCGGTGAAGCCGGAGGATTTGCGCTCCTTCGCCGGGCTGATGCTGGACCTGGGCGTCGTCGAGGATGGGTTGATCCGCGTGGTCGACATCCCCGGCGGGCGTCATGCCGTGGTGCGGCACAAGGGCCCCTATGCCGAACTGGGCGCGGTCTACCGCTGGCTTTACGGCGAATGGTTGCCCAACAGCGGACACTCGCCGGGAGACGCCCCCTGCTACGAGGAATATCTCAACAACCCGCGGGCCTTGCCGCCGTCCGAATGGCTGACGGAAATCTGCGTTCCCCTGGCTGGGTGATCGTCAGCGAAGGGCGGCCACCGAAAGCACGTCATCGGGCAGGTGCGATGCGGGCGGATGCGGTGCTATGGTCGCCGCGCCTATTTTCCCGTTGAGCGGTTCCCATGAGCATCGACGACCTGCGCGCCCAGTATGAAGCCTATCCCTATCCGGCGCGCAATCCGGCCGACGAGGCCGGACGGCTGATCACCGGCTCGCCCAGCCATCTGGACGAGCTGGTGCAGCATGTCTTCGGCGGCCGGATCGACCATAGCAAGCCGCTGCGGGTTCTGGTGGCCGGCGGCGGCACGGGGGACGGCACCATCATGCTGGCGCAGCAGATGGCCGATGCCGGCAACCCCGGCCGCATCTCCTACATCGACCTGTCCGACGCCAGCCGCGCCGTCGCCGAGGCGCGGGCCAAGGCGCGCGGCCTGACCAACATCGACTTCCACCGCGGGTCGCTGCTGGAACTGGACGGGGTCACGGCACAAGCGGGGCCGTTCGACTACATCGACTGCTGCGGCGTGCTGCACCATCTGGACGACCCGTCGGCCGGCCTGCGCTCGCTGGCTGGCGCGCTGGCGCCCGGCGGCGGCATCGGCATCATGGTCTACGCGCCCTACGGCCGCACCGGCGTCTATCCGATGCAGGAGGCGCTGCGCGGCATGACCGAGGGGTTGCCGCCGGCCGAGAAGGTGGCGCTGGCCCGCCGGCTGATCCAGGCCCTGCCGCCGACCAACTGGCTGCTGAACAACCCGCATATCAGCGACCACCGGCTGGCCGACGCCAACCTCTACGACCTGCTTCTGCACAGCTGCGACCGCCCCTACAGCGTGCCGCAGCTGGCCGAACTGGCGGACAGCGCCGGGCTCGCCGTCGCGACGCTGATCGACCCGATGCGCTATGAGCCGTCTCTGTGGGTCAAGGACGCCCGCATCCTGAAGCAGCTGGCGGGACTGAGCATGCTGGAGCGCGCCGCCTGGACCGAACGCATCACCGGCGCCTTCACCAAGCACATCGCCTATCTGCTGCGCCCGGCAGATCTGGAGGCCGCCTGCATCCAGCCGGACGGGCCGGAGGTGATCCCGGTCCTGCGCGACATCGACGGCAAGACCGTAGCCAAGGCCGTCCCACCCGGGGGCAGCCTGGAATTCGACCTGATGGGCAGCGTGGTGTCGCTTCCCCTGCCCAGGCTGGCCGGCCCGATCCTGTCGCGGATCGACGGCAGGACCAGCCTGGGCGCCCTGCACACCGCCATCGAACCGACCGTCAAGGTCACCTGGGAGCAGTTCCTCACCCAGTTCCGCCAGCTGTTCGACGCGCTGGGCGGCCTGGGCAAGATGCATCTGCGGCGGGGATAGGACGCGAAGCCCTACCCCCGGCCGATCCTTACCCCCGCAGAACCGGAACCGCGGCGTCGAGCGCCTTGGTCAGGCGGTCGAAGGTCTGGTGGATTTCCGCTTCGGAGATCACCAGGGGCGGACAGAGCGCGATGGAATCGCCCATGGCGCGGACGATCAGGCCGTTGTCCTGGGCCAGACCATTGACCAGGGCGCCGGCGCGGCCGGGCGGATCGAAAGGTGTCTTGGTCGCCTTGTCGGCCACCAGTTCCAGCGCACCGATCAGGCCGATGCCGCGGGCCTCGCCGACCAGAGGATGGTCCGCCAGCGCCTTCAGCCGCGACTGGAAGGCCGGGGCGACCGAGCGGACATGCCCTACGATGTCGCGCTCCTCGTAGATGTTCAGCGTTTCCAGCGCCACCGCCGCCGCCACCGGGTGGGCGGAGTAGGTGTAGCCATGGCCGAAGGTGCCGATCTTCCGGCTTTCCTCGACGCAGGCACGATAGATGGCATCGCTCACCATCACGGCGGAGATCGGCAGATAGCCGGACGACAGCTGCTTGGCGCAGGTCAGGATGTCCGGCTGCATGCCTACGGTCTGGCTGCCCCAGAAATTGCCGGTGCGGCCGAAGCCGCAGATCACCTCGTCGGCGACCAGCAGGATGTCGTATTTCTTCAACACCGCCTGGATCTTGGCGAAGTAGGTCGCGGGCGGAACCACGACGCCGCCGGCGCCCATGATCGGCTCGGCGAACATGGCTGCGATGGTGTCAGGCCCCTCGGCCAGGATCAGCGCCTCCAGCTGTTCGGCCAGGCGGGTGGCGAAGGCTTCCTCGCTCTCGCCCTCAAGCCCATTGCGATAATGGTGCGGGCAATCGCCGTGGATGATGCGGGCGATCGGCAGGTCAAAGTCGCGGTGGTTGTTGGGCAGCCCGGTCAGGCTGGCGGTCGCCACCGTCACGCCGTGATAGGCACGCTGGCGCGACAGGATCTTCTTCTTCTCCGGCCGGCCGAGCGCGTTGTTGTAGTACCAGATCAGCTTGATCGCAGTGTCGTTGGCCTCCGAGCCGGAATTGGCGAAGAAGACCTTGGACATCGGCACCGGTGCCAGACCGATCAGCTTTTCAGCCAGATCGATGCCGGGCTCGTGCGATTTGTGGCCGAAGATGTGATAGGTGGACAGCTGCCGCATCTGCTTGGTCGCCGCCTGGACCAACCGCTCTTCGCCCCAGCCGAGCGAGACGCACCACAGGCTTGCCATGCCCTCGATGTAATCCTTGCCGCCATCGTCGAAGACGTGGATGCCTTCGCCACGTTCGATGATCATCGGCCCCTGCGTCTCATGAGCGTGCAGGTTGGTGTAGGGATGGAGGACGAAGGCCTTGTCGCGGCTGGCGGCAGAGTTGCCGGCGGTGCTGCCCGGAGCGGTCATGGAGTGGGTCTTCCTGTTCGGTCTTGTCGGGTTCGTTCCCCCGGATGGCCGTAGCGGCTCACCGCAGGGTGTTCGATTTGTTAAACAGTATCGCCGATCATACGCACAGTTTCGCCACTCGACAAACCCGCTTCGCCGTCATCCGTGCCATGCGCGCAAGACGCTGGCGGGACGCCAAGCCGGATGGGACAGCTTGACCGGAACGACGAGAGGGAGGAGCCACTTTGCTCACGCTTTACGGTATGGTCAGCACGGCCGCGATGGCGCCGCACATCCTGCTGCGCGAGATTGGCGAACCTTTCGACCTGCGGCTGCTCGACCGCGACAGGGCGGAACACAAGAGTGCCGCCTATCTGGCGCTGAACCCGCATGGCCGGGTGCCGACGCTGGTCGACGCCGATCTGGTGCTGTATGAGGCTGCCGCCATCTGCCTGCATCTGGCCGACAGCCATCCGGAGGCGAAGCTGGCCCCGGCGGTCGGCACGCCCGAGCGGGCGGAGTTCTACAAATGGCTGGTCTATCTGACCAACAGCGTCCAGGCCGAGATGCTGCTGTACTTCTACCCCGAGCGTTATGTCGAGGGCACGCAAGCGCAAGCCGCCTTCAAGGCGGCGACCGAAACCCGGCTGAACGGTCATTTCGATGGGCTTGACCGTGCGCTTGCAGGGCGTACATGGCTGCTGGGCGACACGTACAGCGCCGTCGACCCGTACCTGTTCATGCTGTGCCGCTGGACCCGCTTCATGGGTCGCCCGGCACGTACGCTGGGCAATCTGGGACCTTACCTCGCCCGCGTTCTGGAGCGCCCGGCGGTGAAGGCCGCTTTCGAGGCGGAAGGGCTGGGGGCGCCGTTTTACTGAGGAAAAAAGCCCTCTCCCCCGGTTGGGAGAGGGCCTTTACCCTTACGCCTTGCGAACCAGCCCGCTCACTGGCTGTCCGTCGATGGTCAGGGAGCCGCCTTCGGCACCGACCGCCACCGTCTGACCGTCCTTGATACGGCCCTCGAGGATCAGGGTCGCCAGCGGGTTCTGCAACTCGCGCTGGATCACCCGCTTCAACGGACGGGCACCGTAGACCGGGTCGTAGCCGGCCTCGGCCAGCCATTCGGTCGCGGCCTCGTCCACCGTCAGCGTGATCTCGCGGTCGGCCAGCATCTTCGTCAGACGACCGAGCTGGATCTTGACGATGCCGCCCATATGCCGGCGGTCGAGCCGGTGGAACAGCAGGATCTCGTCCAGGCGGTTCAGGAACTCCGGCCGGAAATGGGCCCGGACGGCTTCCATCACCTCGTCGCGCACGGCAGCGCTGTCCTCGCCCTCCGCCTGCTCGGCCAGCGCCTGCGAACCGAGGTTGGAGGTCATGATGATGACCACGTTGCGGAAATCGACCGTGCGGCCCTGCCCGTCGGTCAGCCGGCCGTCGTCCAGCACCTGGAGCAGCACGTTGAAGACGTCGGGGTGGGCCTTCTCCACCTCGTCGAACAGCACGACCTGATAGGGCCGGCGGCGCACCGCCTCGGTCAGCGCCCCGCCTTCCTCATAGCCGACATAGCCTGGAGGTGCGCCGATCATGCGGGCGACGGAGTGCTTTTCCATATATTCCGACATGTCGAGGCGGACCATCGCCGTCTCGTCGTCGAACAGGAACTCGGCCAGCGCCTTGGTCAGCTCGGTCTTGCCGACGCCGGTTGGACCGAGAAACAGGAAAGAGCCGATGGGACGGTTCGGGTCCTGCAGCCCGGCACGCGCCCGGCGCACAGCATTGGACACGGCGACGATGGCCTCGTCCTGGCCGATGACCCGGCCGCGCAGCTTGTCCTCCATCGCCAGCAGCTTCTCGCGCTCGCCGGCCAGCATCTTGTCGACCGGCACGCCGGTCCAGCGGCTGACCACCGCGGCGATGTCGCTGTCGCGCACCTCCTCGTTCAGCATGCGGCTACTGGCATGCTCCTCGGCGTCCTTCAGGGCCTTTTCCAGGCCGGGGATGACGCCGTAGGCAAGCTCGCCCGCGCGGCCCCAATTGCCGTCGCGCTGCGCCGTCTCCAGTTCGGTGCGGGCCTTCTCCAGATCCTCCTTGATCTTCTGCGCGCCCTGAAGCTGGTCCTTCTCAGCCTGCCACTTGGCGGTCAGCTCGGCCGACTCCTGCTCCAGATCGGACAGCTCGCGTTCCAGATTGACCAGACGGTCGCGCGACGCGGAGTCCTGCTCACGCTTCAGCGCTTCGCGCTCGATCTTCAGCTGAATGATGCGGCGGTCCAGCTCGTCGATGGCCTCCGGCTTGCTGTCCACCGCCATGCGCAGGCGGCTCGCCGCCTCGTCGATCAGGTCGATGGCCTTGTCGGGCAGGAAGCGGTCGGTGATGTAGCGGTTGGACAGGGTCGCCGCCGACACGATGGCGCTGTCGGTGATGCGCACGCCATGGTGCACCTCGTAGCGCTCCTTCAGGCCGCGCAGGATGGAGATGGTGTCCTCCACCGTCGGCTCCGACACGAAGACCGGCTGGAAGCGCCGGGCCAGCGCCGCGTCCTTCTCGATGTATTTGCGGAACTCATCCAGCGTGGTGGCGCCGACGCAATGCAGCTCGCCACGCGCCAGCGCGGGCTTCAGCATGTTGGAGGCGTCCATCGCGCCGTCGGATTTGCCGGCACCGACCAGCGTGTGCAGTTCGTCGATGAAGACGACGATCTCGCCGGCCGCCGCTTGGATTTCCGACAGCACGGCCTTCAGCCGCTCCTCGAACTCGCCGCGGTACTTGGCGCCCGCCACCAGCGCGCCGAGGTCGAGCGACAGCAGTTGCTTGTTCTTCAGGCCTTCCGGCACGTCGCCCTTGACGATGCGCTGGGCCAGCCCCTCGACGATGGCGGTCTTGCCGACGCCGGGCTCGCCGATCAGCACGGGATTGTTCTTTGTGCGGCGGGCCAGAACCTGGATGGTGCGGCGGATTTCCTCGTCGCGGCCGATCACGGGATCGAGCTTGCCGTCGCGCGCCGCAGCGGTCAGGTCGCGGGCATATTTCTTCAGCGCGTCATAGCCCTGCTCGGCGCTGGCACTGTCGGCGGTGCGGCCCTTGCGGATGTCGTTGATGGCGGTGTTCAGCGCCTGCGGCGTCACGCCGGCGGACTTCAACGCCTTGCCCGACGGGGTCCCGTCGGCCATGGCCAGCGCCAGCAGGATGCGTTCGACGGTGACGAAGCTGTCGCCGGCCTTCTCGGCGACCTTCTCCGCCTGTTCGAAGACACGGGAGAGTTCGGGCGTCAGGTAGAGCTGACCGGCGCCGCTGCCCTCGATCTTCGGCAGCTTGTCCAGTTCGGCATCGACCGCCGACAGGGCCGCCCTTGGGTCGCCGCCCGCCGCACGGATCAGGTTGGCGGCAAGCCCTTCCTTGTCGTCCAGCAGCGTCTTCAGCAGATGTTCCGGGGTCAGGCGCTGATGCCCACGGCGTACGGCCAGGGTCTGGGCGGCCTGAATGAACCCGCGGCTGCGCTCGGTGTATTGCTCGAAATCCATGATGCTCCCCTTCTCCTGTCGACCGTCCGCGAGGCAGCCCGGTCAACGTGATCCACGCAACTGTGCGATCCGCAAGGATGCTGCCGAAGATGTAGGCAAGACCGAAGGCCATGCAAGACCATCTGCGCAGAAAGGTTATCCGTTGAGAAACGCGGCCACACCAGCCTCCTCCAGACCGGCTAGGACCGGGAAAAAGAGGTAGCGCACGACCCGCCGATTGCCCCCTACACCATCCCTCCCGCCCGCGGCTAGACTGCCGCCATCCCACCTTTCCGCCTTCCAAGGGCACCCGTTCCGGATTTCATCATGACCGATCTGGCCGCCTCCGGTTCCCCGACCAGCACGACGCCGGCATCCGCCGGCCAGCCAATTCCGAGAACCATGACGGGCCGGCTGCTTCGTCTCGCCTGGAGCCTGCGCGGGGTCTGGCATCGGTTGGCACGGCCGCTGACCATGGGTGTAAGGGCGATCATCCTGGACGAGACGGACCCTGCATCGCCCGGCGTGCTGCTGATCCGGCACAGCTACGTCGATGGCTGGCACCTGCCCGGCGGCGGTGTCGGGCGGGGAGAGACGCTGGTCGACGCCATGCGGCGCGAGGTGCGGGAGGAGGTCGGGCTGATCGCCGACCGCCCTGCTCAGCCTTTCGCCATCTACGCCCGCTTCCGCAACGGGGCGAGCGACCATGTGGCGGTTTATGTTGTGCGCGGCTGGAGCGGCAAACCGAAAGCCGACGGGGTGGAGATCGTCGAAACCCGATTCTTCCCGCTCGACCGGCTGCCGCCTGACCTGTCGCCGGCCACCGGACGGCGGCTGGAGGAATTTCTTGGCCGCCGGCCCGTCGCCGAACGCTGGTAACGGCACCAGATTACGGGGTGGAGCGGGCGGTCCAGTCGATCCGGCCTGCCATACCCCAGCCGCAGCGTGAGAAATAGGCACCGCATCGGTTGACAGGGACGCTCCAGCCCTTTCATTGTGCAGTGCAATGAACGCCACACTGACCGTCATCCGCCGCTATCCCGTCAAGGGCATGAGCAGCCAGGATCTTCCCGCCATCGACCTGACCGCCGGTCAGGCGATCCCGTTCGACCGCCGCTACGGGCTTCTGCACGGCCCGGCAGCGCTGGATACCGAGACGGAAGGCTGGCGCCTGCCGTCGGATTTTTTCACGTTGGACCGTACGGAAAAGCTGGCGGTCTTGCAGACCGAGTTCGACGAGGCGACGCAGGCGCTGATCATCCGCCGCGGCGGCCGGCAGGTGTCGCGCGGCCGGCTGGACCAGCCGATGGGCCGCAACTTGCTGGAACAGTTTTTCGCTGCCTATCTGGCCGGGATCGTCCCCGGCATGCCCCGCCTGATCGAAGCGCAGCAGGGCGGCTTCGGCAACAGCGAGGAACCGTCAGTCACGCTGCTGAACCTCGCCAGCCTGCGCGACTTGGAGGAGCGGATCGCCAAGCAGCCGGTCGATCCTCGCCGCCTGCGTGCCAACCTGCTGATGGACGGCATCGATCCCTGGGCGGAGCGCGGCTGGGTCGGCCAGACCCTGACCGTTGGTACGGCAACGCTGGAGGTGGTGGAGGCGCTCGACTGCACGCCCGGGAACGATGTGAACCCGGATACCGGCGTCGCCGACCTCAGCCTGACGAACATCATGGAACGCGGCTATGGCCACAACCAAATGCTGCTGCGCGCCCGGGTGACCGGCGGCGGCCGGATCGCAGTGGGCGACCCGGTCACGCCGGCCGAATAAACGTCACCTCAGGTAAGCATCACATATCAGGCGTTTACGGCCGCCCGTTCCTCGCCGTCGGTCTCATCCTCAGCCGGCTGCTCGTCCTCGTCGCCACCATGCGACGAGATCTGCGGCTGGTGGCCGTGCCCATTGCCGGGCTGCCCACCGCGCTGGCGGTTTTCCGATTCCTGGATCTGGTTGATGATGCGGAGGTAATGCTCCGCATGCTGGAGGTAATTTTCCGCCTGCACCCGGTCGCCGGACGACATCGCGTCGCGGGCAAGCGCCTGATACTTCTCCTGCACCTGCCACGCATTGCCGCGGATGCGGACGTCAGGGCCGTTGCTGTCGAAGGTCTGGTGACGCAGCGGAACATTCTGGCGCCGGCCGGCACTACCACCCCCGCCGCCG
>NZ_WHOS01000044.1 GCF_013340935.1 Azospirillum melinis
TTTCTACTCGCCTAACTGTCTACCTGTCTTCTGCGCTCTCCTATCACCGCGTGCATCCATATTCTTGTATTTTTTTTTTCAATGACCCCGCCACCCCCGAGCATCCCCCCCTCTCTTTTCGTCGGCAGCGTCAGATGTTTATAAGAGACGGGGCAGTGAGGGGGCGGGGCTCAGCGCAGCCCCGCCTCCAGCTGTTCGGCGATCTTCGCCAGGGCGGTCTCGATGGCGGCGGGGGGACCGCTTTCCAGGCTGTCCAGAACGATCAGGCGGGCGCCGCCGTCGGCGACGGTCTGGGCGATCTCCGGGGCCGGCCGGCGGTGGTGGAGCACCGCCGGGATGCGCTCGGCCCTGAGGAAGGCGGTCAGTTCGGCCAGACGCTCCGGCGTCCAGTCGCGGTCGTCGCGGGTCCAGACCTTGCGCAGGTCGAGGC
Organism: Azospirillum melinis; assembly: GCF_013340935.1. GTDB lineage: Bacteria > Pseudomonadota > Alphaproteobacteria > Azospirillales > Azospirillaceae > Azospirillum > Azospirillum melinis. The sequence goes on from NZ_WHOS01000044.1 coordinate 431, forward strand.
CGAAATCGGCGGCGAGCATGGCGAAGCGGTCGGACAGCGCCGCCACCGACGGGTCGGGCAGTGCTGCGAAGCTCTGCGCCGTCTGCGAGGACAGCGCCAGCAGGTTGCGCTTCACCGTGGCGAGGTTGGCGTCGATGGCGGCGGCCGAGGCCGGGTAGAGGCGTCGCAGGTCGGCGGCCAGGATGTCGGCCATCCGCCCGGCATTGGCGACGCCCAGCCAGGGGAAGGCGGCGCCGTCGCGCAGCGCGATGCCGGGCAGGGCGCCGTCCAGCGGCCGGGCGGCGTCGATCTCGACCAGCCGGATGTTGGCGCGCCGCGCCAGCGGATAGAGCGGATCCTCCGCCCAGACCGAACGCAGGGTCAGCACCGCGTCGGCCTTGCGCGCCGCCTCGGCGAACCTGGCCTCGCCGCGCCCGCTGAGGAAGGACTGCTGGCGGCCCATCGGGATGGCGGGCGGCACCGCCGCCTCGACCTCCACCGCCGTGCCGCGGGTCAGCGCCTGGGCCAGCCCGGCGGTGACCGGATGCCCGGCCAGCACGGTTTCGGCGCCGGCGGTCTGCGCGACCGGGGCCGTCGCCAGCAGCAGGAGTGCTGCGAGCGTGACACGTTTCATCCCTCGTCCCCTCTCATGACCAGACGCGCCAGCAGCGCGCCGAGGAACAGCAGCCCGGCCGCCAGGATGATGGCGCCGCCCGACGGCACCGGCAGGGCGAGCTGCACCGGCAGCAGGATGCCGGCCACCGCCGCGATGCTGGCGAAGGCGACCGACAGCAGGAAGAAGCCGCGCAGCGACGTGGCGACGACGCGGGCGGCGGCGGCCGGGATCACCAGCAGGGCGCCGACCAGGATGGCGCCGATGATCTTGACCGAGGCGACGGTGACCACCGTCACCAGCATGATGAACAGATAGTCGAGCCGCTTCACCGGCACGCCGCGCACCCGCGCCAGCGCCGGGTTGAAGCTGGCCAGCAGCAGACGGTTGAACAGCGCCAGCATCGGCAGGGTGACCCCGGCGGCCACCGCCAGCAGCACCGTCAGGTCGCGGTCGTCCACCGTCAGCACCGAGCCGAACAGCACGTTTTCCAGGATGTGGATGTTGACCCGGCTTGCCAGGACCAGCAGCAGGCTGGCGCCGAGCGCCAGCGACACCGACAGGAAGACGCCGATCAGCGTGTCGGAGGTCAGGTTGCTGCGGTTGCGCGTGTAGTTGACCAGCAGCGCGAACAGCAGGCAGTAGCCGAACAGGCTGGCATAGGGGCCGGTGTAGGGCTCCCCCGCCAGAATGCCGATGGCGACCCCGGTCAAGGCGGCGTGGCCGACCGCTTCGGAGAAGAAGGCCAGCCGCTTGGTCACCACCAGCGTGCCGAGCCCGCCCAGCACCGGGCCGATGACCAGACCGGAGAGCAGCGCGTTGACCAGAAAGCCGTGGGTCAGCCCGGCGGGCAGCCACCCGGCCGCGGCCCAGCCCTGGATCAGGGCGCGCAGGGTTTCGAAGCTCATGACGCCAATGCCCCGGCCATGGTGCGGGGGGCGGCGGAGAACAGGCCGAGCACCCGTTCGGGCGACAGCATCTCCGGCGGCGGGCCGTCGAACAGCAAGCGCCGGTTCAGCCCCGACACCCGCGTCGCCAGCCGCCGCACCTGGGCGAGGTCGTGCTCGACCCACAGGATGGTGGTGCCGGCAGCGGTCAGCTCGGCCAGCAGGGTTTCGAAGATGGCGACGCCGGCCTCGTCGAGCGCGGTCATCGGCTCGTCGAGGACGATCAGGTCGGGCGCCGGGATCAGTGCCTGGGCGAGCAGCACACGCTGGCGCTCGCCGCCCGACAGGGCGCCGAAGCGGCGGCGGCCCTTGCCGGCCATGCCGACGCGGGCCAGCGCCTCGCCGTAGCCGAGCCGGCGGTCCGGTCCGAGGAAGGCGGGGCGGCGCTGGCACAGCACGGCCAGAAAATCCTCCACCGTCAGCGGCAGGCCGCGGTCGAACTCGACCGCCTGCGGCACGTAGGCGATGGTGCCGGGACCCTCCCTTCCGCCATCCCCCGGCCAGTCGAGCCGGATGGTGCCGCGGTGGGGCGCCTGTCCCAGCAGGGCGCGGATCAGCGATGACTTGCCGCCGCCGTTGGGGCCGACCACCGCATGGACGGCGCCGGGAGCCACGGCGAGCGAGACCTGTTCGAGGATGGCGGTGCGGCCGAGCGTCAGGTCGACGCGGTCGAACAGGATGGCGGGGCCGTTCGCTCTCCTGCCGCTCGGTCCCATGCCGCTCATTGGCCGGTCTCCAGCATCGCCTGGACCAGCGTGTCCATGTTGCGGGTCATCTCGCGCTCGAACTGGTCGGCGGCGTAGTCGCCATGCGAGATGTGGGAGAAGCAGTAGAGCCGGATGCCGGTCTCGCGGCGGATCGTCTCGACATAGGCGCTGGGGAAGTTCAGCTCCGAGAAGATCACCTGCACGTCGAGCCTGCGCATCGTCGCGATGGTCTCGGCAAGCTGGGCCGGGCTGGGCTCGATGCCGTGAGCCGGCTCGACGACGGCGGAGACCTCCAGCCCGAACTCCCGCAGCAGATAGTCGTAGGCGCCGTGGATGGTGGCGACCCGCAGGCGGGTGTCGCCGGCGCTGGCCAGCTTGCCCAGCGCGTCGGCGCGCAACTGGCGCAGCCGGCGGGAGTAGGTTCGGGCGTTGGCGGTGTAGGCCCCGGCGTTGGCCGGGTCGAGCCGCCCCAGCTCGCGGGCGATGGTGGCGACCTGAAGAACCGAGCCGGTGATCGACAGGAAGCTGTGCGGGTTGACGACCTTGCCCGAGGCCCGCGCCGCCGACTGCGCCGCCGACTGCGCCATTGACCCGGCAGCGGGCAGCAGCGGCACGTCGGCGTTGGCCTCGACCACCGGCAGGCCAGGCTTGGACGAGGCGGCGATCATCCGTCCGGCGAAATCGTCGTGGCCGATGCCGTTCAGCACGATGGCGTCGAGGCTGCCGATGCGCTGGATGTCCTCCGGCCGCGGCTCGTAGGCATGCGGGTTGAAGCCGGCGGGGATGATCGGCACCACCTCGGCCATGTTGCCGACGATGTTGGCGACATAGGAATAATAGGGGTGCAGGGTGATGCCGAAGCGCTTGCGGTCGGCGGCGCCGGCAGCGCCGGCGCGAAGGACACCGGCCGCCAGGGTGGCGGCGAGGAAGCGGCGGCGGTTAAGGGAAAGGCTCATCGGATCGCACTCATCGGGTCGCGCTCATCGGGTCACACCGGCGGTGAAGGTGGAGGTGATCCGCTTCCAGCCGGCGGCGGCCAGCGACGCCTCGTCGAGGCGGGCGGGCGGCGCCTCGGCGGCGCGCTTCAGCCAGATCCCGGGGCCATGGCCGTCCCCGTGCCTGTCCCCGTGCCCGTCGTCTTGCCGGTCCAGCAGCAGGACCAGCGACCCCGCTATTCCGGGATCGGCGGACAGGCCGGCATAGGCGACCGTCCCGCCGGCTTCCGCCAGGGTCCAGACATGGCCGCCGCGCGCCGCGGCGCTGGCGTCGGCGGCGAAGGGCGGCAAAGCCTGGGCCGCCAGCTCGGCCGGGGAGGGCGCCCGGCCGTTGGACGTGCCGTCGGCCGGGCGCAGGGCTGCGATCTCGGCGGCGATCTCGTAGGCCGCCATTTTGAGGTCGGCGTGCAGCCCCTGTTCGGCGGCAGTCAGGGCGGTGCGGGAATCGATCTGGTGGGGGGCCAGGGCGGCCTCCGCTTCCGGTGCCGGCCGCAGTCCGACCGCCGCCGTGGCGGTGGCGAGGATCAGACCGGCGGCGAGCAGGACCCACAGGGTCTCGCGCTCGGCACCGGCGCGGTGGACGATCTGGTGATGCATGGGGGGAAGAGCCCTATTTGATGGCGCTGTGCTCGATCTCGACCGTGTGGCCGGGGCCGGCATCGAACAGCACGTAGAAATCCTGGGCCGGGCGCGGGAAGGACAGGGTGGAGTCCTCGCCCAGCCTGCCCTTGACCAGCACCTGCTCGTCGTAGGCGATCACGTCCAGCACCACGCCGGGCGCCTTCGAGCCGTCGGAGAAGCCGCCGGTGCAGACCACCGTCTGGCCGTCCGCCATCCTGCACTCGCAGACCGGGTAATGGGCGTGGGCGGCGGTGGCGGCGCACAGGGCCGACAGGGCGGCGGCGACCGCCAGGACATGAATACGGGCAGTCATCGCTTTCCTCCCAGAAAACCGGCCAGCGGGGTCGAGGTCTGATGGATTCGTCCGCTCCAGTCCTCGACCGTCACCCACAGCTCCTCGGTTCCGGCCGGCTCGGCCGGCACCGCCACCTCGGCCTCACGCTCGTATGGGTTGCCGAATCCCAGCGCACCCGCGGCGCGCAGGTTCCGCGGCTTGCCGACGCGCAGGAAGACGCCGCGCACCTTGTCGATGTCGGCCGGGCGGAGATGGACGTGGTACTCCTTCATCCATTCGCCGTTGCCGGCCCAATGCGGCGACTCGTCGTAGGTGACGAGCGTGATCGGGAAGGGGCCGGCGCTGACGTCCCGGCGGATCTCGGGCGGGGCGAAGATCGGCTTCGGGCTGAAATAGTTCGGCAGGAAGGGAAGCGGCACCAGCATCATCAGCGCGCTGAGATGGAATTTGCCGCGGTGCCAAAATCCAGGCATTGAAAATTTACGCATTGGAGGATGCCCTCGCCGTCCTCAGCCCGCGCACCGCCTCGGCGGTGGCGCGCGCCGTCCGCTTGGTCCAGATCAGCATGCCGCTGAACACCAGCAGGCTCATCAGCGAGCCGAAGGCGAACCAGATCAGCTTGACCGGCAGGCCGCCGAAATCGCCGGTGTGGAGCGCCCGCATGATGGTGCGGGTCAGTTCGACGCCAGAGGCGCCCTCCAGCCCGCCCTCCACAACGATCACTTCGGAGGTGTAGGGGTTGACGCGGACGATGTCCGGCAGCAGCGGCACCTGCCCGCTGGAGCCGATCACCGACGCCGTGTCGTAGGCGGTGCCGGGCAGCCGCAGGTAGCGCAGCCGCATGTCGGGCAGGGCGGCCATGGCTGCGGCCACGACGGCGTCGGCGTCGGTTTTCGGCCGGGCCGCCGACACGGGAATCTGGTCGCGGGCGACCATCACCGGCGCCTTGCCGCCGCCCAGCCCGATGCCGAGATGGAACAGGGCGATGTAGATCAGGAACCACAGGCTGGTGATGGAGATCACGGCGATGAACCAGATCGACCAGGTGCCGGCGACGCGGTGCAGGTCGCCCCACATCACGCGGGGTGCCTGCCTCCAGCGGATGCGCGGCTGGTAGAAGGATTTCCAGAAGCGTTTGTAGACCACGAGCCCGGTGACGAGCGAGCCGGCCAGCGGGATGGCCAGAGCCGTCACCAGATACCAGCCGGTCGGGTAGGTCATCAGCCAGCCGTGCAGCGCCCGGATGAACTGGCGGAACGAGGTGCCGGGGGACAGGCCCTGGACCACGCCGGTCACCGGGTTGACCCAGGCGGTGGTGAAGGTGCCGTCGGGCAGCGCCATCTCGGCGCCCACCGCCATGTGGGAGCCGCCCCAGCTCAGCGACTCGACCCGCCCGCCGGGTGCCGCCGCTTCGGCCGCGGCGATCAGCGCGCCCGGCGGCAGCGGCTGCCCCCCGCCCGACGCCCGCATCGACGGATCGACCAGCCACGTGATCTCGGTGCTGACCACGGCGATGGTGCCGGTGACGCAGATGAAAAACAGGAAGGCCCAGATCGGCATCGCCAGCCAGGAATGCCACAGGAACCACAGCCGCGTGCGCGACTTGCCAGCGCTCATCTCGATCCTCTCCGCAAGGGACATCCTCGCCCTTTCCCCTCAGACGAACGGGCGGGCCTCGCGCCTCAGGATGAAATGCGAAGGATTCTCATTTTTTCGGATGCGGGTCGAAATGCGGGCGCAAGCCTGTCCGTGGCGGCCGTCCCTATTCAGCGGCTGGGCGGCGGCACCAGCGCATCCATGGTGCGGACGATGCGGGGCGCATAATGCAGCGAGGCCATCGTCGCCATGCCCTTGGCCACCATCCGCAAGGGGGCCGGCATCGGGCGCGCGACATCGATCATCAGGATCGCGCGCAGTTCCGGGCTGTCGTTGACCACCTCGTGATCCCAGGAATCGTCGAACAGCACGCTTTCGCGCTCCTTCCATTCATGGATGCGGTCCTTCACCCGGATGTGCGGCGGCCGGACCGTCGGCACGCGCAATGCCAGGTGATAGCGCAGATACATGCGCGACGGCCCTTCATGGGCGCGCACGCTCTTGCCCGGCTCCAGAATCGAGAACATCGCCTGATAGACGCCGGGAATATCCCGGACCAGCTCCAGCGTGCGCGGCGCCAGCGTCCGGGCAGCCTGCGGCACACGGCCGAAACAGGTCAGCATGAACACGCTCCACCGCCGGTCGCGTTGCAGCCGTCCCGACGAGTGGATCACGTCGGTGTCGATGCTGTGGTAGGAGGGCAGCCGCTCGTAGGCGGCCAGCACCTGATCGAATTCGCCGCGGATGGTGTCGTAGGCCGCATCGATCCGGCGCAGAACGGGCATTTCCCGGTCGATGTCGTGGAACACCGGACGGGACTCACCGCCGGTGTGCAGGTCGAACAGCGGGTTGAGCAGCGCTCCGGACTTGTAGAGCGACATGTTGCGGCGCCAGCGCCGCAGGGTCGGGATCAGCCCGTTGGGATCGGTCTTCTGCAGGGTCAGCATACTGGAGTCCCCTTGGAAACAAGGATGATGGGAGGCGGGCCGCCAGAACACCGGCCCTCGCGGCCTCCTGATCGGCCGGGTTGTGCGCTAATCTCCACTATATAGACATATGTTTTGCTTCGATGTCCACGGGGTGTGGAGATATTTCATAATCATACACAGGCATTGATTTTAAAAAATTGCCCACATTGGTGTGATTTTAAACAGTACATTCGCATGCAAATGGACTTTAGATTTCAAATTGTTGTCATAGTTCTGATAATCGAAAAAATTATGTTTGTTTGTTATTGACACAATAAGAGCATCAATTGCACACTTCGCCGGCACATAAAAACAAATACTTTCCCACGAAAGCCGGAACCCGATCGTCAGGCAGCAGCTTGTCGAGCCGCAATGCATCGGCGTGTGTCGGACAAACATCAATATACGAATGGGAGAATAATCGTGAGCTTTGCCTCGTACCGCGAGCAGCATGTCGCATTTCTGAACAAGGCGGTGAAGCCCGTCGACCTGACCCTCGATCAGCTCGAAGGCCGGTCCTTCGGTCCGGAGACCCACAAGGGCCCGATGGTGATCTCCTCCGACCCGTCGGAGGACAATCTGGGCTCCAAGCTGGTCACCCTGCAGTCGGTCCAGCATCTGAAGGACATCGCCGGGATTTCCGACGATCATTTCGCGGCGAACCCGCATGCCGACCGCAGCGTCCGCTACCCGACCCAGCCGGTGCAGACCGATTTCGACAAGGCGATCGAACGGGCGCGCAACGACAACTGCGCGCTGGAGAGCCTGATCCATCCCGCCGACCAGAAGACCATCGGCCAGGCGATGATGGCCTTCATCCACGGCAACAGCCAGAAGGTCAAGGCCTTCGAGCCGGTGATCAACGCCCTGCGCTTCCCCAACCAGGTTCTGCTGACCACCGGCCAGGACATCACCGTCACGCCGGGCAACCCGCTGGTCATCGGCCCCAACAGCCCGTACGTCACCCAGGACCCCGTCCTCGGCGCGGTCGCCATCTTCGGCACCGTCACCGTGCAGCAGGGCGGACAGATCCAGATCCTCATCCCGGTGACCTTCAAGGCCGCCCAGATCAATATGCTGTGAGGGCTGCCCAATGGGTGTCATCTACAACATCACCGTCACCGGTACCAATGGGACGACCGGCACCGGCGGCAGCCCCGGCGGACAGGGTTACTGGGGCAACAATGCCACCGCGGGCGTCTGCGGCGGCAAGAACAACGCGTCCTGCACCACGGCGCCGACCAGCGCGACAAACGGCGGCACCGGCGGCAACGGGACGTCCGGTTCGCCCGGCAGTGACGGCAGCTGCCCGGCGAGCCTGACCTTCCTCGTCGGGACCGTCTCCGGCGCCTTCAATGCCCTGGTCACCGGCGGCAACGGCGGAGCCGGCGGCAATGGCGGCAATGGCGGCGCGGGCGGCAACGGCGGTGCCGGCATCACCGTGGTCGGGTGCTGCCAGAGCCAGTACGGGTCCAGCATGCCGGCTGGCAAGACCGGCACCGCCGGCAACGGCGCCAATGGCGGCGCGGGCGGCAACGGCGCGTCCATCGGCACCGCCATCCTGGTTCTGTACGACGAGATCGTCGGCTCGCCGACCTACAGCCTCGACGCGACGACGTTCGGCCAGGCTGGCGCCGGCGGTGCAGGCGGCAATGCCGGCGGTGCGGGCGGCAGTCCGGGGTCGCCCGGTTCCACCGGCAAGAACACGCCGGCCGGCCAGGGACCGACGATGACCATGCGGCCCAACAACGGCTGACCGCCATCCCACGAACATCGTCGAGAACGGACACCTGACATGACGAACTCGATCAACGCGCAGATCCTGATCAGCGGATCCAGCGGAACCGACGGCGCGGCCGGCACGCCCGGCGGCACGGGAACTCCGGGCGTGGCCGGGAGCCCCGGAAGCGCCACTCCCAAAAAAGGCTGCTGCGGCACCACCTACACCTGCACCTGCGCCACCAACGGCACGGCCGGCGGCGGCGGTGCGGCCGGCGGCAACGGCACCGCCGGCACCTCGGGCGGGGCGCCGCCCCCCTTCATCCTCCATTACGGCAGCCTGTCCGGCTCGCTCACCGTCCTGTCGCAGGGCGGCAACGGCGGCAATGGCGGCGATGGCGGTGTCGGCGGCACCGGGGGCACCGGGGGCGACGGCGGGAAGAACCAGGCCGTCTGCACCGACAGCAGCGGCAAGAATCCGCAATGCCCGACCTCGCAGGGCGGTGCCGGCGGGAACGGCGGCACCGGGGGTGACGGTGCGAACGGCGGCAATGGCGGCAATGGCGGATCGGTGACCGTCTATTGGGACACCGATCCGGGCGACATCCTGGTGCTGACGCCGGGCGGCACCGGCGGGGCCGGAGGCTCTGCCGGCGTGGGCGGTGCCGGCGGTGCCGGCGGTGCCGGCGGCGCGAACGAGGCCGGCGGCAACGCCGTGTCCGGTGCGAACGCCGGCGCCGGCCGTGCGGCAACCCCCGGCAATCCGGGCCAGTCCGGCACCCAGACCATCGTCAGGTATCCCACCGCGGCATCGGCGGCCTGATCGACGGACGGGAGGCGCCGGGCTCGGCTAATCGCTCAGTCCCGGCGCCTCCCGGCGGTTTTCCCCGCCTTTCTTTCCCCATTCCTTCGCCAACATCCTCACGCCGGGAGCCCTGGTGCCATGGGAAGCGTCAGCCAGTATTCTGCGACCACCGCCAACGCCCTGCTCGATCTGGTCGACATTGCGGGCGGAGACCTCAGCCAGGCCTATCTCCCGGCGAACCTGAATCTCGTGACCACCTTTGCCAATGGCTCCGTCACTTCGGGCGGCGGCCAGGGATTGCTTGCCACCGGCACGATGCCCGGCATCGACGGGCCCGTCGCGGTGCTGGCGGTCGCGGTCGACTGGCCCGCCTTCATCGCGTTCTTCGAGCAGTCCTTCCTCACCACCACCACCACACCGCCGCCCTATCTGAATGTCGGCAGCAACGACTCCCTGATCGCCCAGGGCTATTACCTGGCCTACAACGCGATCCACACGCAGATCTGGACGGCAATCGCCAAGCTGAAGCTCGTGCCCGGATACGCCTCGAACGTATCGCTTCTGGTGGTCGGCATGGGTCCGGCCGGGCCGCTGGCGCAGCTGGCCGCCCTCGACCTGCGGCCCGGACAGACCGGCCCGGACGGGAACGGCGGCTCGATGACCAGCCCGGTCGGCGCGGCCGGCTGCTACTCCTTCTCGACCCCGGCCTACGGCAACGCCTCCTATGCGGCGGCGGTGACGGCGGCGCTGGGGTCGGTCTTCCTGTGCAACCTCGATGGCATCGACTTCTATCCGTCGATCGCCGGGGCTCCTGACGGCTTCGCCTACAGCGGAGCGGTCCAGACGCTGACCGCGCCGGTCCCCACCGCCGACGTGCCCTGGCTGGAACGCACGCCGGCCTTCTACCAGACCGCCTACGGCGCGCCGCAGCCGCAGCTGGCCGGGGGCGGAACGGTGACGCCGGTTCCCACGGGCTACAGCGGCGACCTCGCCTACACGCTGGCTCTGCTGACGACGGCGACCTATGGGCGCTTCCAGCATCCGGATCTGTCGCAGCCGCTGCCGTCGGGCTACACGCGGGCGGGCGACGTCGCGGTCAACGGCGTGGTCTGGGCGTCGATCTACACCTCCGGAGACCGCACGGTGGTGGCATCGCGCGGCGCCTGCTCGTGGATCGAGCTTCTGGCCTTCATGGGCAACGGGTCCCTGCTGCCGCTGCCCTGGTTCACCTCCGGCGGGCGCATCCTGCAGGGGCTTTACAGCTTCTATCCAAGCTATGCGGCGGCACTGTTCGCCGCCCTGGCGGGAGTTCCCGGCGTGTCGGGCAAGCCGCTGGTGTTCGCCGGCCATGACTTCGGCGGCGCCCTGGCCGCGCTCGCCGCCTACAATCAGGCTCTGGCTCCCCAAAGCGGCATCCCGACCGCCGCCGCGGTCTACGGTTTCGGCACCGTCCGTTTCGGCGACTACGCCTTCCAGAGCGCCTACCAGACGGCGCTCGGCGGCGTCAGCTACCAGCTCCTGCGGCCGAACGACGTGATCGCGGCCAATCCGGGACTGTCGCTGATGGCTCCGCTGCCGACGACCATGCGGCTTTCCGGCGGGATGCTGAGCCCGGTCAACAGCACCACCGGCCATGCGCTGGCCCTCTACACCTCGCTGCTGAACCCCCAGGCATCGGCGACCGCGCAATCCTTCGCCGCAGTGCGGCCTTCCGCCGGACAGGTGGCCGCATTGCCGGCGAATGCGCGCCGGCTCGGCCTGCTCGCCGCCACCGCAGCACCGCGCATCGTCGCGCCGGCCGGGCCCGAGCTGACGCCCTTCCTGTCCCGGATGGCGGAGTTCCACGGGCTCCATCCCGGGCATCTGGCCGGTCCGGTCCTCAATACCGCGGATCATCAGGGCCGCATCGTGCTGTCCGCCGACCCGAGGGTCAGCACGGTCGCCCCGGCGCAGGTCTTCGCCGGAGGAAGCCGGGTTTTCGCCGCCAACACGATCCTGGTCCGGGCCGGTCAGGCCCTGCATGTCGGCTCGCCCGACAGCCCGGCCTTCCGCCTGCTCGCCCGCTCCATCCTGCTGGAGCCGGGGGCGACCCTGTCGGTCGAAAGCCCGGCGCATCTTGCCGTCGGCTCCATGACCTCCATGGCGGCGAGCGCCGCCGCCACCCCCAACATCACCGTGCTGGGAAACAACGGGACCAACGGCAGCCCGGGATATCAGGGCGCGACAGGGGCTCCCGGTGCTCCCGGCTATCCGGGCGGCACCGGCGGAACGGGACAAAACGGGGGGTGGGGGGCCAACGGCATCCTGCCATCGCCCATTACCTTCTCCGTCGGCACCATCAGCGGCACTTTCATCGTCCGCGTTGTCGGCGGCCAGGGCGGCGACGGCGGCCAGGGTGGGGCTGGAGGTGCCGGCGGCAGCGGCGGCTCCGGTGCCGCCGGCGGCAGGGGCGGCAGCGGCGGCAATGGCGGTCAGGGCGGCAACGGTGGCAACGGCACGGCGATCGTCATCAAGTACGACACCATGGATCCGGGAACCACCGTCGTGTTCCAGGACTTCGGCGGGCTGCGGGGAGCCGGCGGGGCGAGTGGCGCAGGCGGGCCGGGCGGCGCCGGGCAACCCCCCGGCACATCGGGAATTTCGGGCAATCCGGGCCTGCCGGGGCAACCCGGTACCCCGTCGACCCTGCAATTCGTCCCCTCCTCGTCCTGACGGCCGGTTCGGAGCGCTGCCATGTCCACCAAGACCCTGCCCGACAAGGCCGAGGCGTCCGCCGCCGTGCCCGAAAAGCCCGCCGTGGTCTCCAGCTGGCCCAGGCCGGCGAAGAACCGGGTGATCGATCCCTTCAACCCGCCCTTGCCGCGCTATTCCGGGCCGCAGACCATCGCCCACGAGGAGATGCCGGCGGACGCCCGCGCCTTCATGGACCGCCAGCTGTCCTTCCTCGGCATCGACCCGGAGAGCTTCCGGCGGCGCTGGCTCGACAGCGCCCGGCACGGATCGGCCATCCGGATTTCCTGGGTGCCCGAACGCTCCTTCGTCGAGCCGGCGCAGACCTTCCGCCACACCTGGGTGCGCTATGCGCTGGACGGCATCGTCCTGCGCCCCGGCGCCGAGCTGACGCTGGAAACGCCGTTCGGCGACCCGGTGGAGCTGTATGTGCATCGGCTGACCCTGATGGAGGGCGCGCGGCTGACGGTACAGGGCGGAGCGGCCCGGCTGGTGGTCGGGCAGCTGGTCGGCGCGCGGCCGGAAACGGCGGACAGCGTCGAACCGGCGACGCTGCTGCTCACCAGCGCCGACGGTCGCGACGGCGACCCCGGCGCCAGCGGCGGGCATGCCGGCGAGCCGGGTCTGAACGGCATGCCGTTGCGGGACATGGCGGTCACCGTCCACACGGTGACCGGGCGGTCCCGGCTGCTGGTGCGGCCGGGCCGCGGCGGCAATGGCGGCGGCGGCGGCAATGGCGGGCCGGGGACCTACGGCCATGCCGTAGCACTCTACCGGATGGGCCGGGGCGGCGACGGCGGCCATGGTGGCGAGGGCGGCGACGGCGGGGCCGGCGGCGATGCCGGCCTGCTGCGGCTCGACGTGCATGTCCGCCAGCCGGGGTCCGCCTTCGAGCTCGACGTCGCGGACGGCGCGCCCGGCGCCGGCGGCATGGGGGGAGCCGGCGGGGCCGGGGGGATCGGCCTTCCCGATGGACTGACAGGACATGCCGGACGCGACGGAGCGCCGGGCCGGCCGGGCCGGCCGGCGCTGGTGCAATGGCTTCGCACAGGGGAGTGACACCCGTGACCATAGAGCCCGAGACCACAGAGACCGCGCGCACCGGCATCGTTCCGGCGCGCTCCAATGCGCTGCGGGGGGCCGCAGCCGCGGATCTTCTGGCCGAGAATCTTCTGGCCGTCGACCTGACCAGTGCGACCAGCCCCATCCTGATCGAGGCGGCGGGCGTCGAGGCTCCGGCCATCCAGCTTGCGGTCGCCTGCGGGCTTCTGCTGCCGGTGGATGGGCAGGAGGGCGTCTACCAGCTCAACCCCGACTGGTTCACCGACCCGGTCGGCATGACCGGCCAGGGAATGAGCGAGAACGCCGTCACGCTGGCCTTGGTGATCGCCCAGCTGATCGGCCAGGCCTCGGGCAGTTCGCTCGGCATTCCGGTGCGGGAGCCGGGGGCGCTGGGGACCTGGTATCCGATCAACAAGCCCGGCACCGACACGCCGAGCGGCCTCTATCTGGCGACCCAGCCGGTGTCGTCCGACAGCAACGGCAGCGGCGAGCCGCCGACGGTGTTCGGCCTCGGCGTCATGTACACCACCACGGTGACGCTGGGGACGACCGAGAAGGCGGAACTGGATCTGGTGGCCGACGGCCCGTCCAGCATCGACCTGAAGGTCTGGGGCATGGTGCCGGTCGCCCTGCTCGGCAACGGCGGCGTCGAGGTGGTGGTCGGGCAGGCCGGCCATCCCTTCACCATGGGCTTCGAGGTCACCGGCAGCGACGGGCCGCTGATCGACGCGGCCGGCTTCTCCTTCACCGGCGTGCGGCTGACGGTCGACCTGTCGCCCGCGACCGATCCGGCGGTGACCGTCTCGCTGGTCATCACGCAGCTGACCCTGCCCACCGCGCCGGGCGCCCGCGACTTCACGCTGGCCGACCTGCAGGCGATCAGCGGCGCCGAGATCCTGGCGACGGCCGCGGCGCTGGCGGTGACGGCGCTGGGCAAGCTGGTCGGCGACCAGCCGTCGCTGTCCTACCTGTTGCCGGCGCTGGGGCTGGGCGCCAGCGTGCCCGGCGTCGACGGCGTGCTGCTGCCGATCCTGCGCTGGGACAGCTTCATCGCCCTGGCGGTGAGCGGCGGCGACGTGGCGCGGCCCTTCGTCGACTGGTTCACCGCACTCGCCACCGACGGGCCGACCCTGTCCGCCTGGATGAAGGCGGTGGGCGGGGCCGTCGGCGGGCTGACCGGCACGGACGCCACGGTGTCGGGAAGCGGCACGCGCGACGATCCGTTCGCTGTGCCCGTCCTCAGCGTGAGCAGCGTCGGCACCCTGCGGCTGACCGCTGGCACCGGGACCGACACGGCGGGCTTGCGCCATTTCTATCCCGGTCTGGCTTTCGCCTCGACGGCGCTGGTGCTGGGCAGCTCCAGCGCGGCGGTGACCGGCAGCGCCGGGCTGGAAATCCTCGATTTCACGCTCGCCACCGGCGGCGGGGTGAAGGGCGTCGCGCCCGGCCGCTTCAAGGCCGGCATCCTGCTTGCCAACAAGGACATCGCCCAGCCGCTCTACAGCGGGACCATCCTCGGCGGCACCTATAGCTTCGGCGCGCTGGCCGGCGGCATGTCGGTCATCGTCGCCGACGGCGGCGCCACCGTCCAGCCCGCCTTCTCGCTGCTGTCGGTGACGACGCCCAACGGCAGCTATCCCACCATCGACCTGACCCAGCCCGGCGACCTCGTCGCGGCGGCCGAGGCCGAGCTGAACGCCGCCATCGGCGATGCCTTTAACGCGCTCTTCGGTCTGGGCACCAACAGCGAGGTCGGACCGTCCCTGGCAGCACTGCTCGGCGTCGCCCCGCCGCCGGACGCCACCGCCTGGCCGTCGTCGCTGACGCCGCCCTTCAGCCTGTCCGGCCTGCCCAGTTCCATCCAGTTCCCGGTCGAGGCGCTGAGCCGCTACTGGGCCGCGCTGATCCGCGGCGACGTCGAGGTCGACGGCCAGCCGCCCTTCTATTTCATGGTCGAAGCCCTGGGCACCGTGCTGCGGCAGGTCGGCGGCGGCAGCGGCGGCGTGACCGGGTCCGGCACCGCCAGCGATCCCTGGAGCATGATTCTGGGTCCGGCGGGCAGCCCGGCGGCGCTGGTCGCCTACATCGCCGACGCACAGACCTCGAATGGCGCCGCCAAGCGGCTGGTGCTGGGCCTCGGCGTCGGCGCGACCCTGCCGATCGCCGGCAACACGCTGGACCTCGCCTTCCGCATCGAGGCGCTGGGGCTCGATGCCGGCGCCTCTGCCGGCCAGGGCATCCGGTCGGCGCAGATCCTGCCGGGCATCGGCGTCTACGGCGCCTTGCCGTCCGGCGTGTCGACGCCCGCGGTGGCCGGAGCCTCGCTGCAGATCGACAAGGGCGGTCTGTCGCTCTATTGGAGCCCCTACGACGGCTGGCACTGGTCGATGTCGGTGGCGGCCCCGACCCTGGTGGTCGACGGCGTGTCGGAGCCGGTCGGCACCGATATGAACTATTCCGACGCCACAGGGCTGTCGCAGCTGGTCACGGATCAGGCCGCCACCTTCGGCGCCATCCTGACCGGGGTGCTGGGCGTGGCGCTCTACCGCGCGCAACGCCGCGGCGGGCTGGCGCTCGACGGCTGGTTGGGGCTGCTGCCCAACCTGGGGCCGTTCATGCCGCAGGGCATCGCCTGGCCCGACGGCATGCCGGTGCTGGCCCCCACCAGCTTCACCGATCCCATCGCCCAAGTCCGGGCACAGCTGAAGTCGGTGCTGTCCACCCCCGACCGCGCCGCCGCGGTGCTGGGCCTGCTGGGCTGGGCAATCGACGGCACCGCCGAAACCGCGGCACCCGTCGCCGGCACCGGCACCCAGCTGGATCCCTACCGGGTGCCGCTCGACGTGCCGTGGAACCTGCAAGGCACGCTGTGGCAGGATTCCGGCCAGACCATGGCGGTCCCCGGACTGTCGACGCTGCTGTCCTACACGGCGGGCGACGTCACCGCGGTGACCAGCGTGCGGCTGGACCCGATGGGCATCTCCTGGATCACCGGCGAGCCGGTTGCCGCATCCGGCGTTCCCGGCCTGTCGGTGCAGACCGTGCTGAGCGGTGCCGGCGGCACCCTGGTCACGGTCGACGGCGTCGCCGTCGAGAGCGTGACGCTGGGCGTCGTGCTGACCATGGACCTGTCGGGCGGAACGGCGAGCTTCGCTGCGACCCCGGTCCTGGCGGCGAAGCAGACCGACGGCACGGTGACGGTGCTGGACGGCACGCTCGATCCGTCGGCCAACAGCGCCCTGCTGTCCATCGTCAACGCCGCCATCGGCGTGGCCGCCGCGGCCTTCAAGGGCGACGAAACCTTCCAACTGGTCTACGGCGTCCTCGCCGACCTCGGGCTGGCGGTGCCGGCGGCCGGCGCCGACGGCCCCTACGGCATCGACCCCGGCGGCTTCACGGCGCTGGTGTCCAGCCCCCTGGGCTTCCTGACCGACCGGCTGATGGCGGCGCTGGCCGACGCGACGGTGCAGCCGCTGCTGTTCCAGGCCATCGACGCGACGCTGGGATTCTCGCTGCCGGCGATGCCGGAGCCGCTGCTGGCGATGCTGGCCGGGCTCGGACTGGTGACCGACGCGGATCACGGCTATGCCGCCAATGCCGAGGCGATCCTGGCGGTCGCCCGCGCCCCCGCTTCCCAGCTGTCGCAGCGCCTGACCGCGCTGCTGTCCGATCCGGATGCCCGCTCGTCGGTCATCGCGGCGATGACGCACGGCTCGCAGAGCTTCACCGTCGGCCCCTGCACCCTGACCACGGCCAACGGCCGGATCATGACGCTGACGCTGCCGCGCGGCGGCTTCACGGTGGGATCGTTCCTTGACCCCTCAATGACCGTGCGCATCGATCTGCAGACCGGCACCATCGCCGCCACGCTGGACTGCTTCCTGCCCGATGCCGGGTTCAGCGTCCTGTCCACCCTGACCTACACGGTCGGCGGCGGTGCGCCCACGGTGACGGTCTCCCTGGTCTGGGGCGACGGTTCGGTCCCGCAGCCCACGCCGCTGGTGATCTGGCCCTTCGACCAGAGCGCCTTCATCGACCAGCTCGCCGCCGTCGGCCCGGCCTATGTGCTGGCGACCTTTGTGGCCGAGGTCGTCGACGACATGCTGCTCGCCAAATATCCGCTGGCGCGCAGCCTGTTCCAGGCGTTCGGACTGGCCGACCCCGATCCCGACACCGGCGTCTGGCAGATGAAGTCGGCGCTCGGGCTGTTCGAGAATCCGGTGGACTGGCTGCTGTCCGACGCGGTGGTCGGCCAGGACGGGCTGCTCAACATCGCGCAGATCCAGAAGGTGCTGGGCAGCCTTCCGTCCGGAACCGCGGGGGGGCTGACCCTGGCGCAGGCGACCAACGGCGTGCTGCTGTCCGGCCTGCCCTATGGGTTGCAGGTGACGGTGACAGCGGACCCGGCGACCGGCCTGTTCACGGTGGCGCCGTCCCTGAGCGAGGCGATGCCCCTGCTGGCCGGGGCGGAATTGCAGTCGATGGGCTTCGGCCTGTCGCTGACCGCCAACTACCAGCCGGGCCTGAGCGGCAGCGGCCTGCTGACCGCCGCCATCCCCGGCCTGGACCAGCCGCTGTTCCTGCAGGGCGGCTACGACAAGGGCTTCACGCTGACGGTCGGCGAGGAGGGCGACGGCAAGCCGGTGCTCGACCTCGTGCCGTTCGGCGGCTGGCAGACCTTCGTCCTCCAGGTCGCCGCCGAAGTGGCGCAGACGCTGTTGCAGACGCTGACCCAGCAACTGCTCGACCAGCTCGCTGCCGAGGGCGACACGACGCTGACGCAGTTCGTCACGGCGCTGCGCAGCACCGCGGCCTCGCTGGACATCGCCGGGCTGGTGCAGTCCCTCATCGCGGCACAGCCCGACGCGGCGGCGCTGGAGGCGGCGGCGCTGGCATGGCTGCGCGAAAGATTGCAGCCGGAGCAGGCCGCCGCCACTGCGTCGGCCGTCGCCGGCCTGTTGCAGCTGGCGCTGAGCGGCGTGTCGAGCGACGGCGGCCTCCTGGTCTATGCGCCGTCCAAATCGGTGCCGGTCACCGTCATGGCCGGCGTGCGCACCGTGGGCGCCGAGACGCTCGCCGGCATCTGGGCGACCCTGTCGGTCACCGCCGCCGACAGCGTGGTGGTGGCGCTGACCCCGACCGGCGTCGGCGTGCCGCTGACCGGCACGCCCGAGGCGCGGGTGCAGTTCGGGCTGTCGGCCCAGGCGATCATCGCGCTCGACCAGGGGCCGGGCCTGACGGTGACCTTCGACAGCGCCGGCGGCGGCATTGCCGCGGCGGTCGACCCTTTGATGAAGGCCGGCGTCTCCAGCAGCCTGAACGCCGAGCTGCTGCCGCTGCCGTTCGGCGTGGCGACGGGCGACGGCTATGCCGGCCGGCTTGAGGCGGCGCTTGCCGTCTGGCTGGAAGGGGTGATGGTGCAGGCGCTGCCGCGCTACGTCTCGGTCGTGGTGCTGAACACCCAGACGGTGGTCAGCTGGCTGAACGCCCCGCTGTTCACCGGCTCGACCCTGACGGCGGGGCAGGTGCTCACCGCCTCGCAGCTTCTGGTGACCGAGGACGGGGCCTATGCGCTGAACGATCTGGCGTCGTTGCAGTCGCTCGGCGTCGAGGGCTTCCTGGCCGGCTTCCTCAAGGCGCTGACCCAGACGCAGATCCAGGTGCTGTCCTTCCCCGACGGCGGCGGCATCTGGCTGGAACCCGGACCGGACGGCAGCTATGGCGTGCGCTTCGCCGCCACTGGCCTGTCCTTGAAGCAGGTGCCCTATCTGGTCTTCCAGCTGGGCGCCACCGACACCGAATGGATCGCGCTGACCGGGGCGGACCCGTCGCAGTACCAGCCGGGCGTCGCGGCCTATCTGCCGGTCGACGGGCTGATCCCCGACTTCACCGCGGTCAAGCTGCGCCTGATCAACATCGGCGTCGATTTCCAGGGCAAGGCGGGCACGCCGCTGGTCGATTTCAGCCGCTTCCAGCTGGCGAAGATCAAGCCGCGCGGCCTGCTGACCTTCGACTTCGCGCAGTCCAACCCCATCACCGCCTATGGCGGCGGCGTCGATGTCGAGGACATCGCCATCTCGCTGGCGCCCGACACGCTGACGCCGGGCGCCAACACCAACCCGGTCGCGCAGAACCTGCTGGGGTCGGGCGACGCCGCTTCGGCCGGCAATCCGGCGGCGAACCCCGGCTTCTCGATGCGTGCCGGCTGGATGTCCGGCGAGGATCTGGGCGTCGAGCTGTACGACAGCAACGGCGGCAGCCAGACCCGCATCTGGCTGCCGGTGCAGCGCAGCTTCGGCCCGGTCCATGCCAACAAGGTCGGCATCGGCTGGGACAACCCGACGAAGATCGGCAGCGTCCTGTTCGACGGCGGCCTGACGCTGGCCGGGCTCGACGTCGAGCTGATCGACCTGTCGGTGAGCGTCAACGTCACCCAGATCACCGACTACAGCCAGTACAGCCTGGATCTGGCGGGATTATCGGTGTCCTTCAGCGGTGGCTCGGTCAGCGTGTCCGGCGGACTGCTGAAGCAGAACAACCCGCTGCGCTACGACGGCCAGCTTCTGGTCAAGGCGGGCAGCTTCTCGCTCTACGCCGTCGGCTCCTTCGCGCTGATCCCGGTCGATCCGGACAAGCCCGACGGCGACAAGGCGGTGTCCTTCTTCGTCTTCCTGAACCTGAACGCGCCGCTGGGCGGCGTGCCGGCCTTCTTCGTCAACGGCGTGGCCGGCGGCTTCTCGGTCAACCGCAACATCATCGTTCCCGATGCCGGGAACATCATGTCCTTCCCGCTGATCCAGGGCGCCATTTCCCAGGCGACCTTCGGCAGCGACCCGACGCCGGCCAGCGCGCTCGCCGTGCTGTCGCAGGACGTCTACCCGCAGATCGGCAGCTATTGGGTCGCCGCCGGCCTGAAATTCTCCAGCTTCCAGATCCTCGACGTCTTCGCCATGCTGCTGGTGAAGTTCGGGCGGGAGTTCGAGATCGACGTCATCGGCGTCGCCACCGCCACCCTGCCGCCGCAGGTCTCGCCCTCCGCGGCGCTGGCCTACATCGAGCTGGCGCTGGTCGCCTCGTTCAAGCCGGACGAGGGCGAGATCTCGGTCACCGCCCAGCTGACCCCCAGCTCGTTCCTGCTGGCGAAGGACTGCAAGCTGACCGGCGGCTTCGCCGCGAAATTCTGGTTCGGCGCGAACCCCTATGCCGGCGACTTCGTCATCACGCTGGGCGGCTACAACCCGTCCTTCCAGCCGCCGGACCATTATCCCAACGTGCCGCGCCTGGGCTTCGACTGGCCGGTGCTGAGCACCTCGGCCATGACGGTCGGCGTGTCGGGCGGCACCTATTTCGCCCTGACGCCGTCGATGATCATGGCCGGCGGCTATCTGAAGGCGCTGTTCAAGGCCGGGCCGCTCAAGGCCTGGTTCAACGCCGGGGCCGACTTCCTGATCGCCTGGCAGCCCTTCTACTATTATGCCGGGGTGCAGGTGTCGGTCGGCGTGTCCTTCGGCTTCGAGGTCGCAGGCGTCAAGGTGACGCTGACCGCCGAGCTGGGGGCCGGGCTGGAGCTGTGGGGGCCGCCCACCGCCGGCAAGGTCAAGGTCAGCTGGTACGTCATCTCCTTCACCATTCCCTTCGGCAACCAGGATCAGGACCTGTCCAGCACCCAGCCGCTGAGCTGGGAGGAGTTCGAGGCGCGGATGCTGCCGCAGCCGGACTCGCAGACGGCTCCCCAGGCTTCTGCCCGGACGGCGTCGATGATGCTGGCGGCGGAGGGAGACGGCACCTCCTCCGGCAACACGGACGGTGCGGACGCCACCCAGGTGGTCGTCAACATCCAGGTCAGCAGCGGCCTGCTGAGCGAGACCGGGGAGTTCGGGCCGACGGTCCAGTCCGCCCCCTTCGCCATCGACCTGCGCTCGGTGATGCCGGCCTCCACCATCACCGTGGCGGAGTCCAGCTATCAGGCCTCCAGCCCGTCGCTCGGCATCCCGCCGATGGATCTGCCGGACATCGCGACCGGGATGGCCGTCACGCTGGAATCGCAGGACGACCAGGGGGTCTGGAGCACCCTGTCCATCGACCGGCCCGGCCTGGCGCCGGCAACCCTGTCCGGCGGTGCGGCGGCGGCGATGTGGTCGACGCAGGCCTTCGACCCGGTGGGCAAGCCGTCCTCCGACTTCATCGCCGGTGCCGCCTTCGGCATGACCCTGGCCGCCACCGGCGACCATGTGGTCGACACGCTGGAGCCGATGGACCTGCTCACCTCCTTCGGCTACGAGCAGGCCGACCCGCTGCCGCTGCCCTTCGCCGTCACCCCCGTCTACACCGCACCGGCGGCGCTGCCGCAGGATGGCCGCTTCGCCGTCCTGATGGGAAGCATCATGGCGCCGACGCCCTCGACCCTGCGCAGCCAGGTGATGCAGGCGCTGGAGGACGCCCAGGTCGCGGTCATCGTCGACCAGAACCTGTCGGTGATGGCCAGCTTCGCCGACCAGATCTTCCAGGCGGCGCCCAGCCTCGCCAAGCTCGGCTTCGACCTTGCGACCTCCGGTCCGCAGGCGCTGGCGGCGCCGCAGCCCAAGCGCGCTGCCAGGGCCGCGGCGGTGGAGGGTCCGCTCGCCCCGCGGCTGCTCGGTTCCTCGCAGGCCTACGCGCTGCCCGCAGCGGCGCCGCGGCGCATCCAGATGGCCGGCGCTGCGGCTGGTGGCGCCGCCCGCAAGGGGTCGGTGCTGCTGCCGGCGCCGCGGGTGGCGATGCGCTGGGCCGATGCCGACGTCCGCCCGACGCGCGGCGGTGCCCGGACGCTCGCCGGTTCCGGAACCGCGCCGTCCGCCATCGAGGCCGGCCTGAGCCTTCAGCCGGGATCGGTCGCGGTGTTCGATGCCGGACGGGGTGCCGGAGCGCCGATGCTGGAATTGCAGGGAGAGACCCCGGTGATGGTCCACGCCTTCGACAAGGCCGGCCGCATCCTGTCCAGCCGTCTGGTCTCGCCGGCCGCCGGCGCTGCCGAGCCTCTGCCGGCCGACACCGCCCGGGTGACGCTGGTCGGGGTGGACAGTGCCGGGACGGCGCCGGTCGCGGGCTGGAACCGGCACAGCACGCTGGTCCAGGCCGACCGCTACACCCTGCTCGGCAGCGGCTGCACCGTGCGGCCCCAGGCCGGACCGCGCCCGCAGCGCGGCTCGCGCGATGCGGCTCCCATCGCGGCACGGGGACCGGTGGAGGGTGTGGCGATGCTGACCCGCAACCGCGTCCAGACCGGCGTCGGCAGCACCGCGCCGGGCTGGGTGGAGACGGTGTTCAGCCACACCGTCGGGACCGTCGCGGTGGTGCTGGACCGCAGGGCGGACGCCGATGCGGTGACGGTGAAGATCGCCGCGACCGGTTCGCCCTGGACGGTCGGGTACGGCGTCGTGGCGACCCCGGTGGCCCGGATCGCCGCCGGCGACGGCACCATCCTGCTCTACGACGCCGCGGCTCTGGCCGCGACGGTGACCTCCGAAGTCGCCGGTGACGGCGAGCGGCATGCCGTCCTGGTGCGCGGCGTCGAGGGTCTGGCCGGCGTCTACGGGCTGGCCGGCACACCGGCCGAGGTGGAGGCCGGCTGGGACGGGCTGTCGCTCCCGGCGCTGGGGCGCAGCGTGGCGCCGCGTCCGGGCCTGGGCCAAGGCCTGGGCCAGGGCCAGGGCCAGGGACGGGCCGGAGCGGCGAAGGCCGGCGGCCCGACCGTGCTGCGGTTCGTCCGCAGCAACGCGGCGTAGGGGTGCGGGTGCCCCCGCCCCGGCGGGGTGGGGGCGATTGGCAGGACAGGTTCGTGAGGAAGGGGATCCCACATGTCGAACGCGATCGCGCTGGCCGGTGACGGCGACGCGCTGCAACCCGGCCAGATCCGGTTCAGCCAGGCGGCCCTGCCGCCGCTGCCCGCCGGGACCTATCGGCTGAGCGCCACCCAGACCGTGGATGGCATCAAGGATCAGGACACGCCCCCCACCTACACGGCGGTGCAGACCCTGCAGATCCAGGGGCCGCGCTTCGCCCTGGCGCCCGGCGACCTGCAATCGGTGATGCCGCCGGCCAACCAGACGGGCTCCTGGGAGAACACGCTGCCCAATGTGGTGCTGCGCCGGCGCACGCTGCCGTGGGAACGCACGCTGGACGGCAGCGTCCCGCCGGCGGACAGCGTTCCGGCGCCGTGGATCGGCCTGCTCACGGTGACCGCCGCCGAGCTGGGCGGCGATGCCGGCGCGGTCGCCGCCCCCTCGCCCGTGCACAGCGGAACGGTGTCCGATCTGGTCCAGCCGACGAACCCGGCGGTGCTGGGACCGCAGCTGTCGGGCGTCTCGCAGGCCGACATGCGGACGGGCCTGCTGCTGCTGGATTTGCCGGTGGCGCTGTTCCAGTCGGTGGCCCCGACGCTGGCCGACCTGTCCTGGCTGGCCCATGTGCGCGAGGTCAACACCGATCACAAGGAGATCCTGGGGCTCGACGAGGATGGCACCTTCTCCATCGTCGTCGGCAACCGGACGCTTCAGCCGGGGGCGGTGAACTACCTGTTCCTGGTCTCGCTGGAGGGGCACCAGGATCATCTGGCCGGCTGTACCATTCCCCCCTCCTACACCACCATCCGCTTCGCATCGCTGGCGTGGTGGAAGGTGCAGGCCGATGTCTCCAAGGGCGACTTCATCGAGATCATGCAGGCGCTGCCCGACAATGGCGGCGTCGATCTGGTGCAGATGCCCCATTTGCCGATCCCGGCTTCCGGCAGCGGGGACGCCGACGACCCGTCCGCCATCGCCGCCATGGGGCTCGGGATGGGCTATGTGCCGCTGACCTACCGCATGCGGGTGGGCGAGCAGGCGACGGCCTGGTATCGCGGCCCGGCCAGCGCGGTGCCGACCAAGGCCGACGGGCTGGGGCCGTTCGTCTTCAGCGATCAGGCGATCCGCTACGACCCGACCACGGCGCTGTTCGACGTGTCGCAGGCCGCCGCCTGGCAGATCGGCCGGCTGCTCGCCCTGTCGGACTCCACCTTCGCCCGCCTGATGTTCCTGTGGCGCAAGGAGTTCCATCAGGCGGTCGCCGCCAATGTGGTGCTCGGGCAGGTCGCGGATGCGCTGCCGGTCACGGCGGAGACGATGCGCGCACTGCCGGCTGCCGGGCCGGGGAGCGGCGGACGCACGCTGGCCCTCTCGCACCAGACCGCCGCCGTCGCGCTGGCCGAAGCGTTCGCCGGGCTGGCGGGGCGGGAGGTGGCGGTTCCCGCCGCCGACGGCGGAAGCCTGTCCGGCATTCCCCGCCGGATCCGCCGTGAGGACCGGCCGCCGGTCGCGGCGGCTCCCGGACTGAGGGCAACCGGCGTGAAAGCTGCCGCAGCCGCCGAGTCCGCGGCGGGCGCCGCCGATCCGCTGGACGCGCTGCTCGACCACGTATTCGGCCCTTCCGCGGAGTGATCGTCATGGATCGTGCCATCAGCAACCGCGCCGCCACCCTGCAGGCGCTCATCGACACCGCGACCGCCCCGGCGCTGGCCGTGCTGCGGTCCGGCCCGGCGCATGCCCGTGTCGCCCTGCCGGCCGCCGTCGCTCCCGCCGCCTCCGGTGCGGCGGCCACGCAGCCCACGGTCGAGCTGCCCGACCCGCCTCCCGCGGTCATCGACTGGCTGGCCCGCGCGGCGCTGCTCTACGGCGTGCCGTTCGAGTACATCACGCCCGACGGGCGGATGCTGCCCAAGGAATCGATCCGCTTCTTCTACGTCGACCTCAACTGGATCCACCGGCTGCTGGAGGGGGCGGTGAGCATCGGGCTGTCGACCAGCGCCGATTCCGTGCAGATGATGGCGACCATCGAACAGCTGGTCGATCAGGCGCTGTCGCACAGCTCGACGGTGCGTCCGTCCTTGCGCGCCAAGGCGACCAGCGGCCACAGCCGCGCCGGTGCCGCGCTGAAGGCCGCCGCGGCCCAATCCAGCGCCGCGGGCGGAACGGCGACCGGCCCGATCACCGGGCTGCTGATCCGCTCGGCCGCCGTCTCTGGCTGGCCGGGGGTGGAGGTCAGCGCCTATGCCGACGATGCCGCCACCCAGAAGCTGCCGCTCCTGCGGCTCGACCGCCTGTCGGACGATGTGCTGATCGCCCTGTTCGACGGGCTGCCGCGGGTGGTGAACTTCCTCCAGCCACCGGAAAGCCTGCATTTCGGCGTCCGCCCGACCACCAGCTTCGCCAGCGGCTACATGAGCTTCCTGCGGGGCCTCGGCTATGGCGGCTATCCCGCCGGCCAGCAGATCCAGGGCCAGCAGGCGGCGGTCGCCATGCGGAGCGGTGCGGCGGCCGGCGTGCTCGACGTCGCCGCCTCGGCCGCCTCGCTTCAGACGGCCATGAAGACGCTGGGCGCGCTGGACAGCGCCGGTACCTTCACCGCCGCCGAGTTCGCCGTGCAGATGGTGCGGGCGGCCGGCATGCAGTCCTTCCAGTGGGGCGTTCCCGCCCCGGCCGAAGCCGCCGCCCCCGCCGTGGGCCGGATCGCGGGTTGATCGGAGCGCAGACCATGACGGATACCCAGTCCAACACCGCCGCCGCGTCCGACACCATCGTCGACCCGCTGTGGCCCGGTCCCTGCCTGTTCGTGCCGATCGGCATCGAATGCCTGCTGGTCGGCGTTCCCAACCAGCAGGGCAGCTGGGCCGACCTCGCCATCGACTACCGCAAGGTTCCGGCGAACGTCGATCCCGAGCCGCAGCCCTTCCAGCTCCGTCCCGCCAACGCCCCGCCCGGCACCGGCGCCCATTTGCAGGCGACCCTGCCGATGGGCTACCGCCAGGGGCAGCAGCAGCCCGACGGCTCGGTCCTGTTCCCGCCGATCCCGAACCGCTGGCTGGTGGCCCGCTCGGTGGTCGCCACACCCGGCGCCGCTCCGGTGTTCACCGTGTGGGTGCTGCAGGGCGATTTCCTGGGCGACATGGCGGAGGGCAGCAACACCTATCCCGACCCCGTCCAGACCGGCAACACCCAGTGGGTCGGCCGCGCCTTCACCTTCGACAATTGGACCAACCCGGCCGGTCCGGCGCAGCCGCTGCTGCGGTCGGTCGGGCCGGGCTCCGTCAGCTGGGTGGTCACCTACGACAACACGCTGAATGTGCTGAGCTTCTACGACAGCCTGTCGGACGTGTCCTCGGGCAACGTCACCTACGCCATGCTCGGCTGGTACAGCCCCTCGGGCTTCGATCCGCTGCTGGGCGTCACCGAGACCGACCCGCAGGGCTTCACCACCCAGGACGAATGGCAGTCGATCCTGAACACGCTGCTGCTCAACGTCCATGGCGAGTCCGGGCTGGCGGCGGCGCAGGCGGTCTGGCAGGCGTGGCAGGCGGCCAATCCGATCAGCGGGGGTGCCACCATCCCGGCGATCCAGATGCAGCTCGCCAGCCAGACGCTGTGCCACGGCATGGTGTTCGGCATGTCGTGGAACGGACCGCAGCAGAGCTATCCGCGCGACCCGGTGCTGAACGGCCAGAATCCGGTGTCGGTCGCCGTCGGCGGCACCGGCGTCGAGGCGATCGCCGCCTGGATGGCCACCATCCTGAAGCAGCCCGATCTGGAGGATTTGATCCTCGCCGTGCAGCAGGATCTGGTGTTCGACTATCTCCAGCAGCCGTCGGTGTTCGCCACCCGGACGCTGGAGGCGCGCTTCGCCAAGGCCGACGGCGGCACCGTCTGGCTGGTGGCGCGGCCCGACTACGATCCCTCCGACCGCGGCCGGACCCTGCAGACGGTGGACCTGTCGCCCGCCCAGACCCAGGCGCTGACCGCTCTCAACGACGATCAGGCGGCGCTCGATGCAACCAGCCAGCTGATCGCCTCGAATGTCTGGCAGCTCTTCGCGCTGGTCTACAAGCTCCAGCAGCTCGGCCCCTTCTCGCCCGATACCCAGACGGTCCAGGACGCCATCGACGCCGTCATGGCCACCCTGACGACGCTCGACGCCCAGCGCACCGCCCAGGCCGCCGCCGTCGACACCGACAAGACGGCGCTGACGGGCCTGCTCGGCAGCGAATTCGTGCTGACCAGCAACGGGAACACGCGGTTCCACGCCCCGGCGGCGACGACGGTCAT
The DNA here is from genome assembly GCF_013340935.1 of Azospirillum melinis. GTDB lineage: Bacteria > Pseudomonadota > Alphaproteobacteria > Azospirillales > Azospirillaceae > Azospirillum > Azospirillum melinis. The sequence goes on from NZ_WHOS01000044.1 coordinate 27,579, forward strand.
GGTGGCCGGCGCCCAGCAGGACACCCGCCTGCTGCCCCCCGGAACCGACGGCGGCCCCGAGGACAGCCTGTTCAGCCGCTTCACCGGCCAGACGGTGTCGGCGCTGACGGTGATCGAACCGGTCGGCGGCACCACCCAGACCATCGATGCCGGCGACCTGACCAGCCGCGTCCCCACCCTGCCGCCGGCCAATTCCGGCGTGCCGAAGGAGATGACCGACTATCTGGTCGAGGTGATGCTGTTCGACACCTCCAACGCGCGCTTCCTGGCCGCCATCGCCTATCAGAAGGCCGGGGTCACGCCGACATCCGCGCAGCTGGACACGCTGGCCAGGACCATCGCCGCCCAGCAGACGGCGCCGTGGAACGCCACCCCCGCCACCCCCTACAACGAGGAGACGGTGGGGGCCGCCGTCGGCTTCACCGGCGTCGTGCCGCTGAAGCGGTCGGTGCTGCCCTGGTCGCCGCCCTGGACGCCGCTCTACATCGACTGGCAGGTCACCTGGTATCCGGCCGCGGACGCCGCCGCCGGCATGCTCGACGGCTGGACGCTGGAGGGGTTCGACTACAGCTGGACAGGCACCGCCATCGGAACCGCGAGCGAGACCATCAGCGGCCGGTCGCTGGTGGGCACCCAGATCGCCGCCGGGCTGGCGGAGAAGCTGAACGATCTGGTCACGCTCAATCCCAATTTCGACGAGCTGCCGCAGTACCAGCAGGACGCCCTGACCCAGGCCGCCGCCGACATCGCCGAGTATGACATCGTCACCGAGGCGCTGAGCGGCTTCGGCGGGTTCATGCTGATGCAGCAGGGCCAGATGACGGAGCTGACCAGCGACGATCCGGCCATCGAGAGCTGGCTGGAACTGGCGCCGTCCATCGTGCCGCTGCCGGGCAGCGGGACCGACGGCAGCGCGCCGGGCTTCTATCCGGTGCGGTCCGGCCATTACGTCATCAACCAGCTCTGGGTGGTGGACGCCTTCGGACAGATCCTGCGCACCACCAATGCCGGCGAGGACGTGCTGCCGATCCGCTCCAAGAGCGTCACCACCCCCGACGCCGGCGGCCAGGACAACAAGCGCTTCGTCCAGGTGGCGCCGCGCATCCAGCAGCCGGCCCGCGTGGCGCTCAATCTGCTGGACGCCGAGGACGACGCGATCCCCACCAACTCGTCCAACCTGACCAGCCCGGTCGCCGGCTGGCTGCTGCCCAACCATCTGGACAACAGCGTGCAGGTGTTCGCCGCCGACGGGACGCCGCTGGGCGAGATCCTGCCAGTGGAGACCGACAACGGCCGCGGCATCCGCTGGGATCCGGCGCCGGGGCTGAACCTGCCGCTGGGCTCGCCGCCGGCCATTGGCAACGCCCATCTTCTCGGCTTCGTGCAAGGGCTGCTGGCCCAGGGGCCGGTCTCCGGCGATCAGGCGTTGCAGGATCTGCTGGACGTCATCGACGTCACGCTGTGGCGCACCACGGCGACGCCGCAGCCGGACGGCGACAATCTCGCGGTGCTGATCGGTCAGCCGGTGGCGGTGGTGCGGGCGGACATCGCGCTTCATCTCGACGGCGACCCGGCCTACGACCAGTCCTGGGCGGCCACCGGCAAGAACGACGACGGCGGCGTCACCGCCATGCCCTTCCCCGTCTATGTCGGCGACATCGCCTATGACGGCAACGGCGCGCTCGGCTTCTTCCTCGACGACGATTACTCGCTGCTGAATCCGCTGCGCGGCTTCGACACCGCCTTCGGCACCGTGCGCCGCGCCCTGTCCTCGCGGACCGGCAACCCGCGCAGCAACCTCGGCAGGGCGATGGCGCGGCTGCCGACCCTGCTGGCGGCGGACAGCCCGGCCACGACCTCGGGCTATCTGAACCCCGACCCGTCCTTCACCCTGCTGCCCGACGGGCCGGTCCACCGGCTGACGGTGCTGATGGACCCGCGCGGGTCCATCCCCGCCGTCTCGGGCATCCTGCCGGTGGAGACGGTCTCGCTGCCGCCGGGGGTCGTTTCGGCGATGAACACCCTGCTGGCGACCTTCCGCGTCGGCCCACTGCTGATCGACCCGCGCGAGGTGCAGATGCCGCTGCCCGGCAACGTCTCCGGCACCTGGTCGTGGATCGCCAGGACCGGCGTCACCGTGTGGGAGACCGTCGCGAACCTGAAGAGCAGCCAGCCCCAGGCGCTTCTGCCGACGGCCATACCGGCGGCGCGCGAAGGCTGGCTGGGGCTGGTTCCCACCCCGTCCAGCGGCCAGTCCGGCGGCTCGCTCAAGACGACCCGGGCCGTCGCCGACCAGAAACTCGCCCACATGCAGTTCCACGAGAGGTACAAAGCCATGGCAGCGGCCCCCACAGCGACCACGCCGCCCTATTACCAATACCGGTTCGACCCCAACAGCCTGATCATCGGCGCGACGACCGCGCCGACGCTGACCGTCACCAACCCCAACGCGACGACCGCGCTGACGGGCACCCAGACCATCTTCGTCAAGATCCCGGTGGGCACCGGCGCCGACGCCATCGCCACCAGCCTGGGCGGGGTTTCGGTGACCACCAGCACCCCGACGTGGCTGGCCCTGCCCTTCTTCAGCACCAACCCGCCCTACATCAAGCTGACCGGCCCGGCCCTGGCGGCGGGGGCCAGCCTGTCAGTCTACTTCAACAATCTGGTGGTCAACGATGCGGTCGGCACCGCCGCCTTCCCGATCCAGGAGAGCTTCACCGGCGGCGGCACCACCGCCGTCACCATCGTCAAGACCAACCAGCCGCTGGCGATCCAGCAATTCTACGCCAACCCCATCACCGTCGCGCAGGGACAGTCGACGACGCTGAACTGGACGGTCTCGGGCGGCAGCTACGTGCTGATCCAGCCCGGCAACATCAAGCGCCCGGTGCAGGGCAGCAGCTTCACCGACAGTCTGCAGATGCCGGTGTCGCAGGCACAGACGATCTACACGCTCCAGCTCTACACCGACGACCGCCAGTTCAAGCAGGCCGTCACCACCGCCTATCTCGGACCGGTCAGCGCCACGCTGTCCTGCGATCCGAGCGGCCCGATCGACACCGACGCCAGCGCGGTGTTGAGCTGGAGCAGCACCTACGCCGTCACCCCGCTCTATCTGTCCACCCCCAGCGGCGCGCAGCGCGTCGGCGCCCAGGGGCAGCAGCCCGTGGTTCCCGGCAGCTACCTGACCGGCAACCAGTCCAGCGTGACCTTCTCGTTGCAGGCGCTGGGCTATCAGGGGCCGGTCAACAAAACGGCGACGGTCACCTTCAATCCGGTGCGGATCCGCTGGTTCCGCTACACCGACTCCACCCTGACCCAGGTCAGCTACGATGTGGTCAATCCGTCTCCGGGATCGCCGACCGTGAGCAGCAGCGGCCAGGACTACACGCTGACCGCCTATGGTCCGGGTGCGGGAAGCGGGCCGCTGGTCGCCCATCTCGGTCCGGGGCCGTATCTCCAGGTCCAGCTCCTCAGCGCGACGCCGAGCCCGGCCACCCCCGGCGCCACCGTGACGGTCAGCTACCAGACATTGAACGCAACGTCGGCAACCCTGGCGGTCGGCAACCAAGCCGCGATATCTGTTCCGCTCGACACGACAAAACAGACGGGACAAACAACCATTACAGCGCCGTCGGCCTCGACTGTGCTAACATTGACCATCTCCGGTAACGGACAGGCGCCGGTCTCCAGCGAGCTGGACCTGCCGGTCACCACCGGCTGACCCGGCCCGCGCCGCCGCCGTCCCGATACCCGATCGACCTCAACCGAAGGAACGCCGATGCCCGACTCCACCCCCTTCGCCGACAGCCCGGTCTGGGGCGGTATCAAGGACTGTATCGTCAAGGTCGTGCCCAGCCTGCGCGAGACCGAGTTCACTCCCGACACCCGTTTCGACCGGCTGGGGCTGGCGTCGATCCAGGTCATCACCATCACTTTCGAGATCGAGGAGCTGTTCGGCGTCGGCATCGTCGATGAGGGGCTGGACGTCTTCGAGACCTGCGGCGAACTGGAGGTGCTGGTCCGGCGTCTGGCCGCCGCCAGAGAGGTGACGGCATGACAGGCGGTCGGTACCGCCGCCCCGACGGCTCGCACCGGGTGGTGGTGACCGGTGTGGGCGCCGTCACCGGCTTCGGCGTCGGCCTTCCCGCCTTCTGGCAGGGCGTGACCGAGGCGCGCACGGCCATCCAGCCCACCCGCCGGACCTTCGAGGGAATGGAGGTCATCCGCCCGGCTGCGACCGTCGCCGGCTACCGGCCGCTGGATCATTTCAGCGAGGCGCAGCTGCTGACCTGCGAACCCTTCGTGCAATATGCGCTGCTGGCCGCGAACGAGGCCATCGCCGCCGCCGGCCTGACCTCCGCCGACCTGACCGATGCGGCCATCGTGCTCGGCTGCGGCGGCGGCGGCGAGATCTCGCGCGAAGAGACGGCCATCCACCTGTTCGCCAACCGGCGGCCGCGCGCCCATCCGACCACGGTGCCGCGCACCAACCATCAGGCCGCCTGCGGCATGATCGCCATCGAGCACGAAATCCTCGGGCCGTCCTTCGTCATCGCCACCGGCTGCGCTTCCGGGTCGCACGCCATCTCGCAGGCGGCGATGATGGTGCGTCACGGCTATGCCGAACGCGCGCTGACCGGCGGGACCGAGGCCAACGTCATCTATGCGGTGATGCGCGCCTTCGATGCGGCCCGGACCATCGCCTCCGACACCTGCCGTCCCTTCTCCTCCGGCCGCTCCGGGCTGGCGCTGGGCGAAGGCTCCGGCATCCTGGTCATCGAGACGATGGAGTCCGCCGACAGGCGCGGCGCCCCGGTGCTGGCGGAGATCGCCGGCTTCGGCATGTCGAGCGACGCCACCGACACCGTGCAGCCGACGATCCGTGGCCCGGTCCGGGCCGTGATGCAGGCCCTGGCCGACGCCGGGCTCAACACCGATGAGATCGGCTATCTCAATGCCCACGGCACCGGGACACCGCTGAACGACCGGGTCGAAACGGCGGTGGCCCATGCGGTGTTCGGTCCCCATGCGGCGCGGCTGATGATGTCCTCCACCAAATCGCAGATCGGCCACACCTTCGGCGCCGCCGGTGCGCTGGAGCTGATCGCCACCATCCTCGGCCTCACCCGCGGCGTGGCGCCGCCGACCGTCAATTACCAGGGCGCCGACCCCGACTGCGACATCGACTGCGTTCCGAACGAGGCGCGCGCCCATCGCTTCGGCGCCGCCGTCTCGCAGTCCTTCGCCTTCGGCGGCGTCAACGCGGCCATCGCCGTGCGGGCGGTGTGAGGCGGCGATGGCGGGGCTTCTGAACTGGCTCGACCATGGCGGGGCCGCAGGCGACCCGCTGTGGCATTTTCCCGCCGAAGGGATCGACCGGCGGCTTTCAGAGCTGCGGACCCAGTCCGGCGCCATCGCCGCCGGGCTGGCGGCCCGCGGCATCCGGCCGGGCGACCGCGTGGTGATGCTGCTCGACACCGGTTCAGCCGCGGTCTCCCTGCTGCTGGCGCTGTGGCAGCTGCAAGCCGTACCGGTGCCGCTGCGGCCCTGGTCGGGAACGGCTTCGGAGACGGCTTCAGGTGCGGCCGGCGGCACCGACCGGGCGGGCGGCTTCCTGCGTTTCCTGCTGGAGGTGACGCGGCGAAGTGATGCGCGGCTGGTGGTGACCGACCGTCCCGCTGTTGTTCCGCAGTTGGAACCGCTGCTGACCACGGTGGAGGCGCTGGAGGCGCCGCTTGAGCGGTTGCCGGCGACGATTGGCGATTGCAGGGCCGACGGGCTGGCGCTGATCCAGTTCAGTTCGGGCAGCACCGGACAGCCCAAGGGCGTGATGGTCACCCACGCCATGGTGATGGCGCAGCTCCGCCAGCTTGCCGACAATTATGCGGCTGCCGGCAGCGGCCGGTCGCCGCGGTCCATTGCGTCCTGGCTGCCCTTCTATCACGACATGGGGCTGTTCATCGGCATTCTGCTGCCGCTGTTCACCGGCGCCGATGCCATGGTCGCACCCCCCGCCTGGTACATGCGCAATCCGGCGCGCTGGTTCGCCGCGATGGCCGCGCGGGGCAGCGATCTGACGTTCTCCACCAGTTCGGTGCTGGCGGCGACGCTGCGCGGGGTGCGCCGCCTGCATGGCCGCGGCTGCGACCTGTCGGCGCTGATCCTCTATGTCGCCGCCGAGAAGATCAGCCCGGCGGTGCTGGACGAGGCGGCGGCGGTCCTGGCGCCGCTGGGGATGCCGCCATCGCAGCTGCGCGCCGGCTATGGCATGGCGGAATACACGCTGGGCTGCACCCACAGCCGTGATCCGGGGCTTCGCCGGCTGCGCGTGCGCATCGCTCCGGGAGGCCGGGTGCTGACCGGCGACGACGGCGGTGGTGGTGACGGTGACGGTGAAGCGCTGGAACTCGTCTCGGTCGGCCGGCCCAACGATTCCTGCGACCTCGTCGTGCGCGACGAGGCCGGCCATCCGCTCGGCGAGCTGAGGCTGGGCGAGATCACGGTCGCCGGGCCCTGCCTCACCCCCGGCTACTGGCGGGACGAGGCGATGACGCAGCGGGCGCTCGGCCGGGGATGGATGCGCTCCGGCGATCTGGGGTTCCTGCACGATGGCGAGCTGTTCTTCGTCGCCCGCAAGGACGAGATGCTGGTGGTGGGCGGCCGCAACGTCATCCCCGCCGATGTCGAGCTGGAGGTCGAATCGCTGCCCTTCGTCGGCCCCGGACGCGCGGTGCTGTTCGGTGCCGACGAGCCCGGCGGACCGCGTCAGGTGCTGCTGGTCGAGGGAAACGCCGCATCGCCGCCGCCGGTCGTCAGTGGACGGCTGACGGCGATCCGGCGCTGCATCCTCGACGGCTTCGGCTTCGTGCCGACCGACATCGCCGTCGTGCCCAAGGGAACCATCGAGAAGACCTCCAGCGGCAAGAAGCGCACCGCGGTCATCCGCCGCCGCTGGCAGGCCGGAGCGATTCCGCAGCTGGCCTGACCCGGCTTTGCTGCGGAAAGCCGGGTCAGGCTGTGGGTGCCTGGGCCTGGAGGACGATCCGCTCCCCCGGCTGGGCGAGACTCATGCGTGTGTCGGCAGCGCAGGCGGCGGCCAGCCGGTCCCGTTCGCCCATGCGGACATGGTAGAGGCGCATCGCGCGGACGCCGAGCCGCTCGGGGAAATCGGACAGCTGGCTGAAGGCAGCGTGGAAGGGTTGGAGCGGGTCCGGCTCCACCGTCAGGCACTCGTGGAACAGCAGGTCGGCACCGCGGAAGAGATCTTCCGACTCCGCTGTGGCGCGGCCGTCGCCGGAATGGGCGAAGGCGACGCCGTCCGCCTCCAGCCGGATTGCGCGGTTGGGCATGGAATGGCGGGTGAGGGCGGTGCGCAGGCGGAAGGGGCCGAGCGTGCCGTCTTCCGGGGTTTCGATCCAGCGCAGCGGAAAGGAGAGCGACCGTTCGGGATCGGTGGCGCCGGCCTGGAACAGCAGGGCCAGCTGCTTCCACCCGCCGACGGTGGTGACGATGTCCAGCGGCTTGCTGCGGCGGTCGTCGGTCCAGCGGATCAGCGTCGGCACCAGTCCGAAGCAATGGTCGGGGTGATGGTGGGTGAAATAGAGCGCGTCGATGGCATCGGGGTCCGGCACCTCGCGCCACAGGACGGGCGGCACGGAATGGCCGCAGTCGATCATCAGGCGGAAGCCGTTGGCGGCGACGATCAGCGAGGAATTGGCGAAGGAGGGGTCGGCCGCTTCGCCGACGCCCAGAACCTGGATGTCCATGAGGGTCAATGTCCGACTTTGGCCAGCACGTCGGCCTTGAGGAAACGTTCGATCACCAGCATGAAGCCCACCGAGGGAACCAGCAGGATCAGGGCGGTGATGGCGGCGATCTGGAAATTGCCGCCCATGCCGGCGTTGAACATGAGCAGCGGCAGGGTGGAGATGTCGGGCACCCCGACGAAATAGGTGCCGGTGAACTCGTCCAGCGATTCCAGGAAGACGAAGATGGAGCTTGCCATCACCCCCGGCGCCGCCAGCGGCAGGGTGATGCCGAAGAAGGTGCGCAAGGGGCCGGCGCCCATGTCGCGCGCCGCCTCCTCCAGCGAGCGGTCGACGGCGGCGAAGGCGGCGGCGGTGATCCAGACCGAGAAGACCAGCCCATGGACGGTGTGGACGAGAACCACGCCTGCCACCGTGCCGTTCAGGCCCAGCGTGTAGAAGATGCGCGCCACGTTGATATAGACGGCGACGCTGGGAAAGGCCTGCGGCAGCAGGAAGGCCAGCAGGATTGCGCCCCGCCAGGGCAGCCGCAGCCGGGCCAGCGCATAGCCGGCGGGAACCGACACGGCGAGGCAGGCCGCCACCGTCAGCAATGCGATGGTGACGCTGGTTCCCAGCGACGCCATGGCGTTGGAGCGCGGGGCGAACACCCGCTCCCAGAAGGAGAAGCCGTATTGCAGGGGCAGGGTGTGGGGGAAGTACCATTTCTCCGCCACCGCCCACAGGCCGAGATTGGTCAGCGGCCCGAAGATGACGAAGGCCAGCAGCCCGAGGGCCAGTCCGCGCGGAATCCAGGCGAATATTTGGGCGAGCGCCCGTGTCGGGATGAGGGCGGTCATCGTGCACCGCCCTGGCGCACGCCGTGACGCAGGTAGAACCAGCCGACCAGACCGGCCATGGCGTAGGACACGAAGCCCAGCGCATTGGCGACGCCGTAGTCGCCGTGGGCGTTGATGCGGTAGGCCATGTCCACCGTGATCATCGTCGGGCTGTTGGGATTGATCATCATCGGCACCGACATCACCGACAGCATGGTCACGAAGCTGAGGATCAGTCCGACGACCAGCGTCGGCCGGACCTGGGGAACGACGATTTCGGCCAGGATGCGCAGCCGCCCGGCGCCGAGATCGCGCGCCGCCTCGATGGTCGAGCGGTCGAGCGAGGCCATGGCGCCCGCCACCATCAGTGCGACGAAGGGCGTCTGCTTCCAGACGAAGGTCACCACCACGCCGCGCCAGTCGAGCAGGCTCGCCGCCTGCAACGGCTCGATGACGCCGCCGCCGATCAGCAGGTTGTTCATCAACCCGTTCTTGGCGAGGAAGGAGCGCATCATCTGGGCGGCGACGATGAAGGGGATGAACAGCGGCCAGCGGTAGAGCCAGCGCAGCAGGGTGACCGCAACCCGGTTCTCGCCGAGGGTCAGATAGCCGCCGATGGCCACCGACAGCACGGCCACCAGCGCCGAGGACAGCAGCACGATGGCCAGCGTGAAGGCCATGTCGAGGCTGTACAGCTCGAACGCCTTCACGACGTTCGCCAGCGTCCAGCCGCCGTCGCGGCCCTGGAAGGCGCTGACCGCCGACAGGCCGAGCGGGTACAGAAAGAACAGCGCCACCATCGCCAGCGCCGGCAGGACCAGAAGCACGCCCCACAGCCAGTCGGGACCAGTCCTGGCGGCGGGCAGGGCGGGGGCGCCGTCTCCCCCGCGCGAGCGGGGGAGGGCAGCGGGACGGCCGGCGGCCTCAGTTGGCAACGGTGCGCTCATAGGCTTCCATGATGTCGGTGAAATAGCCCGACAGCGGGAAGGGCTTGCCCTTGCTCGCCAGCTCGTCCGGCTTCACGTCGGTGAACAGCTTGGCCCAGGTCTGCGCGTCCAGCTTCGGCTGCACGTAGGTGGCGTCGATGCCCGGATACCAGTTGAAGCGCTTGACGATGCCGTCGGCCTGCACCTCGGGGCTGGTCGCCAGTTCGATGAATTTGCGGGCGGCCTCCTGGTTGGCGGCCTTGGCCGGGACGGCGTAGTACATCGGCTGGCCGGGCATGCCCGGACCGATCAGCTGGAGCTTCATCGCCGGGTTGAGGCGGCCGTCGGCCTGCCAGCTGTAGAACATGTCGACCCACACCGGCCCCATGGCGATCTCGCCGCGGTTCAGCATGTCGAGCGTGCCGGCATTGCCGGGGGTCAGCGTGACGCTTTTGTTGAACTCCTTCAACCCGGACAGCGCCTTCTCGATCGCCGGCTTCATCGCGGCGTCGTAGGGGCCTTTCTCCAGCCTTGTGGCATCGCCGATGTTGGCGGCGGCCCAGCCGGTGACGAAGCCGACGCCCGACATGCCCCCCTTGATGCCGTTGTAGCCGAAGGATTTCGGGTTGGCCTTCACCCACTCCGCCAGCTCGGCGTAGGTCTTCGGCGGCGCCTTCACCAGCTCGGGGTTGTAGGCCAGCGCGATCTGGCTGTGGAACATCGGCAGGACATAGCCGGTGACGTCGGTGCCGAGCGCGTTGCGGGCGCTGTCGCGGCTGGCGAGCGTGCCGGTCTTCACGTCGCCGACATAGGCCGAGAGCATCTTCTCCTGCACCATCTGGCCGGCCATCTTCTGGTGGATGACGGCGACGTCGACATCCCACTTGGCGGCACCGGCGGCGGCCTCGGCGCTCAGCTTCTCGTAGATCTTCTGCGATCCGCCGTCGCCCGGCCCGGTGCCGGCGGCGCGCACCTTGACGCCCGGATTCTGCGCCTCGAACTTCGGCGCCAGATACTCGTTGACGTAATCGACCATGTTCTGGTCACCGGCGGTGAGCACGGTCAGCACCGTCTCGGCCTTCAGCGGTGCGGCGGAAAGACCGGCGGCGAGCGCCAGACCGGCGGCACCGGCGAGCAGCGTCCTCAGCTTCACGAGCGTCATGGAAAAATCCCCCTTCTTTCCCGATGGTGGACCGGATGGTTGTGATCGCCTCAGGCCGTTCCCGCCGCCTCCCGGCGGAGCGGGAAGCAATGCAGGGCCGAAGGCGGGATGACGATGGCGACGGCGTCGCCGACCGTGCGGCGGTCGTCGTCGTCGACCAGGAAGACCGCGCCGCCGACCGCGACGCCGTAGCGCCAGCGGCCGCCGGGATAGGCTGCCTGCGTGATGCGGCCGCGCAGGACCAGCGCGTCGGGCGGAACCTGTCCGGCCGCTGCCAGCCTTACGGACTCAGTGCGGAAATGCGCGGCGACCGGGCCGCTGCCCGGCATCTCGACCCGTGCGCCCTCTTCGCCGAGCGGCAGGCTGACGGCGTCGTGGTCCGGGCCGGCGGCGATCTCCAGCGTCCGCTCCGTCCGGGTCGCCTGCAAGGGCACCACATTGTCCGCGCCGAGGAAGCTGGCGACGAAGGCGCTGGCCGGACGGCGGTAGATTTCTTCCGGCGTGCCGATCTGGGCGATGCTGCCGGCGTTCAGGATGACGATGCGGTCGGCCATCACCATGGCCTCTTCGCGGTCATGCGTCACATGGACCGCGGTGATGCCGAGCCGCTGTTGCAGCGCGCGAATCTCGTAGCGCAGTTCGAGCCGGATGCGGGCGTCCAGGTTGGACAGCGGCTCGTCCAGCAGCAGGATGTCGGGATTGACCGCCAGCGCCCGGCCGAGCGCCACGCGCTGGCGCTGGCCGCCCGACAGCTGGGTGACGTTGCGGTCGGCCAGCCCGTCGAGCTTCAGCAGCCGCAGCATCTCGGCCACCCGCTCGGCGATGCGCGGGCGCGGCCAGCGGCGCAGCTTCAGGCCGTAGCCGATGTTCTGGGCGGTGGTCATGTGCGGCCACAGCGCATAGGACTGGAAGACCATCGCGGTGTCGCGGCGCTCCGGCGGGGCATTGGTCACGTCGCGCCCGGCGATGGCGATGCGCCCGCCGTCCACCGGCACGAAGCCCGACACCGCCCGCAGCAGCGTGGTCTTGCCGCAGCCCGACGAGCCCAGCAGCGCCACGAACTCCCCAGGGCGGACATGGAGGCTGACACCGTTCAGCACGCGCGAGCCGCCATAGGCGACGGTCAGATTCTCGACATGCAATTCCGCCATCGCCGCAGACTTCCCGCATTTCCCGAAGTGGCCAGCGCCGTTGCATGCGTATGCAAAGCCGCTGACGCAGGGTTTAGGCGGGAAGCGTGAAGCCAGAATGATGGAATTGTGATGCTTTGGTGAATGCGGCTCTGCCGCTTGGGGTGAATGCGGCTCTGCCGCGCGTCAAAGGGGCGTCAAAGGCGTGCCGATCCCCGCCTGACCAGCACCGGTGCCGGCCGGTTCAGGACCGGCGGGGCATCGGGGTCCGCCAGCCGGCGTTCCAGCATGTCGAGCAGGGTCGCCACGATGTCCTCGACCGGATTGCGGATGGTGGTCAGGGAGAAGCTCGGCCAGCCGGCCATCGGCACATCGTCGAAGCCGACGATGGACAGCTCGTCCGGCACCCGTAGGCCGAGGGCGGTGCGGGCGGCGTCGAGCGCGCCGAAGGCCATGGCGTCGTTGCCGCAGAACAGGGCGTCCGGACGGTCGGGACCGGCCAGCAGCCGCAACGCCTCGCGATGGCCGCTGTCGTAGCTGTAGTCGCCCTCTCCCACGGCGGCCAGCGGCATGCCAAGCTCCGCCAAGGCCGCGCGGAAGGCGCTGCCGCGTTCCTGTTCGGAAAAGGCGGTGGGGCGTCCGCCGAGATAGGCGATGCGGCGGTGGCCGGCCGCGACCAGAGCCTGCGCCACCAGACGGGCGCCGAGCGGATTGTCGCAGCAGATGCTGTCCACCCCGTCCGCCTCCACCGCCCGGCCGTAGAGAAGCAAGGGGACGCCGAGCGCCATCAGGCCGCGGATCGCCGCCGGAGACACGCTGCCGGCCGTCACCACCACCGCATCCACCTGATAGTCGAGCGCGGCCATCGCCGTGCCGTCCAGCGCATCCGCCGGATCGCCGCGCACCAGCAGCGGCTGTTTGCCGCGCGAGGCCAGGCCGCGGGTGAGCGTTTCGAACAGATAGGGCTGGAACGGCCCGTCCAGATCGCCCATGACGACGCCGATCAGGTTGGTGCGCCGGGTCGTCAGGCTGCGCGCGATGGCGTTCGGACGGTAGGACAGCCGCCGTGCCGCCTCCAGCACGCGGCTGCGCGTTTCCGCCGAAACGCTGGCCCCTTCGGTAAAGCACCGTGACACGGCGGACTGCGATACCCCCGCCAGCCGCGCCACATCCACTGCGGTCGCCCGCCTCCGCTCCCCCGTCACTGTTCCTCCGGCCGCTCGGTCGCGGGGCGAGTGTAAGGGCTTCGCGGCCGGGGTGCCAGACCGCCTTTGCCCAAGCCGCCGACACTGGGGACATGGACATGATCGGCGACAGGTCTTTGACAGCTGCGGTCTTTACCATGGTGTCCGGCACGATGTCCGTGGGCCGGATGCACCGGCGAACGATCCGGCAGTCGGCCTTTTCCGAAGTCGAGGTGGTCTTATGATTGGGGTCAATGCCATGGTGGATGGCGGTCTGGTATTCGATCGGGCCGTCGAGGTTCTCGGCACGGCCGAGCGCGCGACGGAGTGGATGGGCTGCAAGGAAAGCCTGCTCGGGGCCAAGCCCGGCGAACTGGTGGAGACCGGCGACGGGACGGCGCGGGTGCTGCATTGCCTGCGCAGGATCGAACTGGGCCAGCCTGTCTGAAGCGGCGCCGGGCACCGGTGGTCCGCGCCTTTTGACGGTGTCGCGAGGAGCGGTTCCCCCGTGGACGCAGCGGCACGGCCGGTTCTGTCGACGGAGGCTGGTAACATGCGCATATTGGTGGTCGAGGACACCGAGGATCTCGCCGACGCGATCATCCAGCGCCTGCGCAAGCATGGCTACGCCATCGATTGGGCCGCCGACGGCTATCAGGCGGAGGAGCTGCTGGCGGGCGAGACCTATCAGCTCGTCATCCTCGACCTGATGCTGCCCGGCCCGGACGGGCAGACGCTGCTGCGCCAGCTGCGCCGCAAGGGCGACCAGACGCCGGTCCTGGTGGTCACCGCCCGGTCGCGCGTCGACACCAAGGTCGATGCGCTCGACCTCGGCGCCGACGATTACGTCGTCAAGCCCTTCGATTTCCGCGAGCTGGAGGCGCGCTGCCGCGCCCTGCTGCGCCGCCATCACGGCATCGCCGCCTCTGAACAGGTCTTCGGCAACATGGTTTTCGACACCGCCACCAAGAAGGTGACGGTCGAGGCCCAGACGGTGGATCTGAGCGCGCGGGAATTCCGCCTGCTGGAGCTGTTCCTGTCGAACCTGAACCGGGTGATGGCCAAGGACACGCTGATCGACCGGCTGTGCAGCCTGGACCAGCCGGTGGCGCCCAACGCCATCGAGCTGTACGTCTCGCGTCTCCGCCGCAAGCTGGAGCGCGCGTCGGTCGTCATCCGCACCGTGCATGGTCAGGGCTATGTCGCGGAACGGCAAGATGCCCCCTGACGGCCGGACCGCGGGGTCGCTGCAACGGCGGCTGATGGTGCGGCTGGTGCTTGTGCTGGCGCTGGTCGCCGGCTGCCTGTTCCTGCTGATCCGCAGCGATGCGCGGCGCGCCGCCGACGGCGCCTACGACCAGCTTCTCCTCGCCTCCGCGCTCGCCATCGCCGATGCCGTGCGGGTGGAGGAGGGGGCCGTGGTGGTCGATCTTCCCTATTCCTCGCTCGGCATCCTCGCCATGGCGCAGCGCGACCGCGCCTTCTACAAGGTGCTGGACACCGACGGCAGCCCGGTCATCGGCTATCGCGATCTGCCCGGCGCCGTGCGGCAGGACGATGTCGCCAGCTTCACCGACACCGTCTATCGCGGGGAGCCGGTGCGCGTCGTCGCCCTGGGCCATCTGATCGTCCAGGCGCGGCGGACCAACTGGGTGACCATCGTCGTCGCCCAGACGCGGGAGGAGCGCGACACGCTGGCCCGCGGGTTCTTCATGAACTCCTTCCTGCCGGTGATGCTGATGATGCTGGTCAGCATCGGGCTGGTGTGGTTCGGCGTGCGGCAGGCGCTGGCGCCGCTGGGGTTTCTGGAGCGGCTGATCCATGGCCGCCGGCCCAACGATTTCAGCGCCATCGACGTGCCGGCTCCGGCGGAGGTGCGCCAGCTTCTGGGCGCCATCAACAGTCTGATGGCGCGGCTGCACGGCAATCTGGAATCGACCAAGACCTTCCTGGCCGACATGGCGCACCAGATCCGGACGCCGCTGGCCGCACTCCGCTCGCAGTCGGAACTGGCGTCGGAGGAAACCGATCCCGCCCGGCTCCAGCGCATCGTCGGCCGCATCCACCGCAACGCCGTCGAGGCGAGCGAACTGACGACCCAGTTGCTCAGCCATGCCATGGTCGTCCACCGCAGCGAGGCGCTGCACCCCGATTTCGTCGATCTGACGGTGCTGGCCCGGCAGGTGGTGCAGCGGGCCTCCGCCATCGCCGAGGACACCACGCTCCGCGTCGAGCAGGAGGGCGCGGACAACATCGCCGTCTGCGGCGACGGGGTGATCCTGCGCGAGGCGCTGGTCAATCTGGTGGACAACGCCATCAAATATGGCGGCGACGCCGGGGCGGTGGTGGTCCGGCTGTGCCCCGCCAACGGCGAGGGCGGCCCGGTGGTCGAGGTCGCCGACCGCGGCCCCGGTGTTCCCGACGACGAGAAACCCAAGGTGTTGAGCCGGTTCGGCCGCGGCAGTTCGGCGGCGGGGACGGTGGGCAGCGGGCTGGGGCTCGCCATCGTCGCCGCGGTCGCCGACGGGCATGGCGCGTCCTTCTCGCTGATCGACCGCCCCGGCGGCGGGCTGATCGCCCGGATGGTGTTCCCGCTCGACCATCGCTGCCACGCCTGCCGGATAGGAGAAGGGGCGGAAGGCCGGGAAGGGCATGGCGGCACGGGGCAAACGGCGGGAAAGGCGGAGCGCCTCTGGCTGCCGTCGCTGATCCTGCTGCTGTCGATCCTGCTGCTCTGGCCGGGGGAGAGTTTCGCCAAGCGCACCCTCTATGCGGCGGAGGGAGCCAGCACCGCGACGCTCGTCATCGCCTCCACCACCGACCGGCCGGTGATGGAGGGGTTGATCCAGGATTTCCAGCACCGCCATCCCGGCATCGCCATCCAGTATGACGAGATGACGGCGGTCGAGCTTTACGACGGCATCGTCACTCCCGGCGAACGGCTGCCCGATCTGGTCATCAGCTCCTCGGCCGACCTGCAGGTGAAGCTGGTCAATGACGGCTACATGCAGCGTCATCTGTCGCCGGCAACGGCGGTGCTGCCGCGCTGGGCGAACTGGCGGGACGAGGCGTTCAGCTTCGCCCAGGAACCGGCGGTCATCGTCTACAACCGCGACCGGGTGCCGGAGGCCGACGTGCCGCGCACCCGCGACGACCTGATCCGGCTGATCCGCGAGAAGGACGTTTACGATGGCCGCATCGTCACCTACGACATCGCCCAGAGCGGCATCGGCTTCCTGCTCGCCACCCAGGATTCGGTGCTGAACAGCCAGTTCTGGCAACTGGTGGACGCGATGGCCGACCGGCACATGGACCAGCGCTGCTGCACCGGCGAGATGCTGGACCAGATCGAGCGCGGCGAGCGGCTGATCGGCTACAATCTGCTGGGATCCTACGCGCGGGCACGGCAGCTGGCGGGGGCGCCCATCGGCATCGTGCTGCCCAGCGACTACACGCTGGTCACCTCCCGCGTCGCCTCCATCCCCAAGGGGGCGGCGCTCGCCGGGCTGGGCGGCCTGTTCATCGACTATCTGCTGTCGCAGGAGGGGCAGACCCGGATCGCCAACAGGACGCCTTTCTACGCCATCTCACCCAGTGTGGACGGACCCTTCTCGGCGGCGCATCTGCTGGCGGAGCTGAACGGTCCGCTCCAGCACACCACGCTCAATCCCGGCCTCCTCGTCTTTCTCGACGACAGCAAGCGCGCCCGCTTCCTGCGACAATGGCGCATGATGACCAACAGGTACTGACAGGCTTCTGACAGATATCGCGCCTATAACCCCAAGACTTCGTCAAAAAGCGGACAGGCAAGCCGCAGAAATGCGGCCTTCGGCATCGACATGCGTCCGCGGGACAATCAATATTGGGGAATGCCATGTCGGGCGATCTGAAGGAGCGCGCACTCGATTACCATCGCCTCGGGAAACCGGGCAAGCTGGCGATCGTGCCCACCAAGCCGATGATGACGCAGCGCGATCTGGCGCTGGCCTATTCGCCGGGTGTGGCCTTCGCCTGCACCGACATCGTCGCCGATCCGGCCAACGCGGCGGAGGTGACGGCGCGCGGCAATCTGGTGGCGGTGATCTCCAACGGCACCGCGGTGCTGGGGCTGGGCGACATCGGCCCGCTGGCCGCCAAGCCGGTGATGGAGGGCAAGGCCGTCCTGTTCAAGAAATTCGCGGATATCGACGTCTTCGACATCGAGCTGGACGAGAAGGACGTCGATGCGCTGGTCGACACCATCGCCCGGCTGGAACCGACCTTCGGCGCCATCAACCTTGAGGACATCGGCGCCCCCGCCTGCTTCGAGGTCGAACGTCGGCTGAAGGAACAGATGAAGATTCCGGTCTTCCACGACGACCAGCATGGCACCGCCATCGTCGTCGCGGCGGCCGTCTACAACGCCCTGCAGGTGGTCGGCAAGCGCTTCGAGGATGTGCGCATCGTCTCCACCGGCGGCGGGGCGGCGGGCATCGCCTGCCTCGACCTGCTGGTCGGCATGGGGGTGAAGCGCGCCAACATCGTGCTGGTCGACCGCGAGGGCGTGGTCTATCAGGGCCGCAATGCCGGCATGAATCCCTACAAGGATCGCTACGCCACGGCAGGATCCGTGCGCAGCCTGGACGAGGCGATGGTCGGCGCCGACATCTTCCTCGGCCTGTCGGGGCCGGCGGTGCTGACCGGCGCGATGGTCAAGGTGATGGCGGCGAAGCCGCTGATCCTGGCGCTGGCCAACCCCGATCCGGAGATCACGCCGGAGGAGGCGCGCGCCGCCCGCCCGGACGCGATCATCGCCACCGGCCGCTCCGACTATCCCAATCAGGTCAACAACGTCCTGTGCTTCCCCTTCATCTTCCGCGGCGCGCTGGATGTCGGGGCGACCACCATCAACGAGGCGATGAAGATCGCCTGCGTCAAGGCCATCGCCGACATGGCGCGGATCGAGGCCTCCGACGTGGTGGCCGCCGCCTATACCGGCGAGCAGCTGCGCTTCGGTCCCGACTATATCCTGCCAAAGCCCTTCGACCCGCGCCTGATCGTCGATGTGGCGTCGGCCGTCGCCCAGGCGGCGATGGAGAGCGGCGTCGCCACCCGGCCGATTGCCGATCTGCGCGCCTACCGCGAGCGGCTCGGGCAATATGTCTTCCGCTCCGGCCTCGTGATGAAGCCGGTGTTCCACAAGGCGGCCCAGGCGCCCAAGCGCGTCGTCTATGCCGAGGGCGACGATGAGCGCGTGCTGCGCGCCGCCCAGGTGGCGGTGGACGAGGGCATCGCCCGGCCGATCCTGCTCGGCCGTGACGAGGTGGTGGCGCGGCGGATCGAACAGCTCGGGCTGCGGCTGGTCCCCGGCCGCGACGTCACGGTGGTCGATCCGGTGCGCGACCCGCGCTGTCATGAGTATGCCGACGTCTACCGGCAGGCGATGGGCCGGCGCGGCGTGTCGCCGACTTTCGCCGCCACCATGGTGCGGGCCGACGCCACCGTCTTCGCCAGCCTGATGGTGCGGCGTGGGGCGGCCGACGCCATGGTCTGCGGCACCGCCGGACGCTATGCCGAGCATCACCGCCATGTCCGCGACCTGCTGGGCCGCCGCGGCGACGCGCCGGTTTCCGCCGCGATGACGCTGCTGATCCTGGGCAAGGGCACTTATTTCCTGACCGACACCCATGTCAACCCCGACCCGAGCGCCGAAGAGATCGCCGAGATCGCCGTGCTGGCGGCGGAGAAGGTCCGCCATTTCGGCATCGAGCCGAAGGTGGCGCTGCTCTCCCATTCGAATTTCGGCAGTTCGGACTCGCCGTCGGCGCTGAAGATGCGGGCGGCCTGCGACCTGCTGCGCCGGCGGGCGCCGGAGCTGGAGGCGGATGGCGAGATGCAGGCGGGTGCGGCGCTGTGCGAAGCGGTGCGCGACGCTGCCCTGCCCAACGGCCGGCTGCGCGGGCAGGCCAACCTGCTGGTGATGCCGACGCTGGACGCCGCCAACATCGCCTTGGAGATGCTGAAGGTGCTGAGCGACGGCCTGTCGGTCGGCCCGATCCTGCTGGGAGTCAGCGCCCCGGCGCACATCGTGACGCCGGAGATCACCACCCGCGGCATCGTCAACGTCACCGCGCTGGCCGTCGTCGACGCCCAGATCGACACCACCCCGGTTCCGCTGCGCCAGGCCGCGGAATAAGGGGAATCACATTCGGCGGTAGTTGCCCTCTCCCGTCCCGGGAGAGGGAGGGGACCCGCGCCGCAGGCGTGGGGAGGGTGAGGGGCAAGGCAAGAGTCCAGAAGCGCATGGTTCCTTGTGCTACCCCTCACCCTTCCCATGGCGATGCCATGGGCCCCTTCCCTCTCCTGGGGCGGGAGAGGGAGTCGAATGCGATCGTGCTGGAAGCAATGAGCCGCGACAAAATGGACCATCAGGGGAACCGGGCCTGACAGTGATTTGACAGAAGTCCGGTCCACACTGGGTCATATCGGACGCCCGCAAGGCGTCGTTACCCGGCGCGGGGGAAGGGAGTGCCCGACCCACACAAGACCGCGACCACCCTATCGGAAGCTCCAGAAGGAGCATGACTCCGTGACTGACGAACTCGACTTCTACGCCGTCGATCCGGCGACCAGCGCCAGGGAGCGCCGGGACATCAGAGCGCTCCTGGGCCGCTGCGGCCTGGATTACGAGGAGCACATCCAGGTCTTCGTGGTCTGCCGCGACGCCGGCCGGCTGGTGGCCTGCGCCGGGCTGGAAAGCAACATCGTCAAATGCTGCGCCATCGACCCGGATCTGCGCGGCGGATCGCTGAGCCTGACCCTGCTGAGCGAGGTGGTCCATCTCGCCTATGAGCGCGGCCACTCGCACCTGTTCCTCTACACCCGGCCGGAAAATGTCTCCTTCTTCCAGGGCTGCGGCTTCTATGCGCTGGCCGAGGTGCCGGGCTACGTCACGCTGATGGAGAACACGCCGGTCGGCATCCGCGCCTATTGCGACCGGCTGCGCGCCCAGCGTCCGCGAGGCCTGCGGCCGGATGCCCGGATCGGCGGCGTCGTCATCAACGCCAACCCCTTCACGCTGGGCCACCAGTATCTGGTGAAGCTGGCGGCGGCGCAGTGCGACTGGCTGCACCTGTTCGTGGTCAGCGAGGACGTCTCCTTCGTTTCCTACCGCGACCGCTTCGCGCTGGTCGAACAGGGGGTGCGCGGGATCGAGCGGCTGACCCTGCACCACGGCTCGCAATACATGGTCTCGCGCGCCACCTTCCCCGACTATTTCTTCAAGGAGAAGGGGGTCGTCGGCGATTGCTGCACGGCGATCGACCTGCTGCTGTTCCGCAACCACATCGCGCCGGCGCTCGGCATCACCCACCGCTTCGTCGGCACCGAGCCCTTCTGCGAAACCACGCGCAAATACAACGCCGACATGAAGTTCTGGCTGCAGGGGGCCGGCAGCACGGCCCCGGCGGTGACGGTGATCGAGGAGGCGCGCACCCGGTCGGGCGGCACGCCGATCTCGGCGTCGGAGGTGCGGCGCCTTCTGCGCAGCCGCGACCTCGACCGCATCCGCGCCCTGGTGCCGGCGCCGACCTTCGAGCTGCTGCGCGAGAAATACCTGTCGAAAATCCTGCCGTTCGCCCCCGACCCGCTGGGTCACGGCGGCGAGCCCGACGCGCCGGCGCGCCGGGCCGTGGCGGCCGGCATCTGAACCGGCCCGGCGGCGCGACGCTTGGTGCGTCCGCCGCCGGGTCCTCTGGAGTGGGACCGATGAAGATCGTGAAGGAGGCCCTGGCGGGCACGCTCGAATCGAGCGACCTGCTGGTCAAGGTATCGCCCGGCTCGGGCACCGGGCTGGAAGTCGTCATCAGCAGCGAGGTCATGCAGCAGTTCGGTCTCCAGATCGACCGCGTCGTGCGCGACACGCTGGCCCGGCTCGGCGTCACCGCCGGGCTGGTGGTGGTCGAGGACAAGGGCGCGCTCGACTGCGCCATCCAGGCCCGCGTCCAGACGGCGGTGATGCGCGGGGCCGAGGCCCAAACCATCGACTGGAGTGCGCTGTCATGAAGCTCCGCCGCAGCATGCTTTTCCTGCCCGGCGCCAACGCCGCGATGCTCAGCACCGCGTTCGTCTACAAGCCGGACTCGATCATGTTCGACCTGGAGGACGCGGTCTCGCTGCGCGAGAAGGATTCCGCCCGCCTGCTGGTCTTCCATGCCCTGCAACTGCCGGTTTACCGCGAGACCGAGACGGTGGTGCGCATCAACCCGCTCAACACGCCCTTCGGCCATCTCGACCTGGAGGCGGCGGTGCGGGCCGGCGTCGATGTCGTCCGCCTGCCCAAGACCGACTGCGCCGAGGATGTCGAGCTGCTGGAGCGCGAGGTCGAGCGCATCGAGCGCGCCTGCGGCCGCGAGGTCGGATCGACCAAACTGATGGCGGCCATCGAAAGCGCCAGCGGCGTCATCAACGCGCTGTCCATCGCCAAGGCGTCGCCGCGGCTGACCGGCATCGCGCTGGCCGGCTTCGACTATGTCATGGACATGCAGACCGAGCGCGGCGACGGCACCGAGCTGTTCTATGCCCGCTGCGCCGTGCTGCACGCCGCCCGCGCCGCCAAGATCGACGCCTTCGACGTGGTGTGGTCCGACCTGAACGACGAGGCCGGCTTCTTGAAGGAGGTCGACCTGATCAAGCGGCTGGGCTTCAACGGCAAGTCGCTGATCAACCCACGCCAGATCGAGCTTCTGCACAACGCCTACGCCCCGACCGAGGAAGAGGTCGAATATGCCGGCCGCGTCGTCGCCGCGGCGGCGGAGGGCGAGCGCAAGGGGCTGGGCGTCGTCTCGCTCAACGGAAAGATGATCGACGGTCCCGTCATCGACCACGCGCGCCGTGTGCTGCAGCGGGCCGAGGCGTCGGGAACCCGCAAGTGAACTGGAGTGCTCTGCCGTGACCGACCTTGCTTTCGACCTGCTGGACCGGTTGCCCCGCTTCGACGGGTTCGCCAGCCGGACCCCCCATCTGAAGGACCCGGAGCTGAAGCGCTCCCGCAAGGTCTGCCCGTCGCTGGAGGACGCCATCCGGCGTTCCGGCCTGAAGGACGGGATGACCATCTCCTTCCATCATGCCTTCCGCGAAGGCGACAAGACGATCAACACCGTGGTCGATCTGCTGGCCCGCCTGGGCTTCAGGGACCTGACGCTGGCGCCGTCGTCGCTGCTCAGCTGCAACGCGCCGCTGATCGAGCATATCCGCAACGGCGTCATCAGCCGCATCTACACGTCGGGCATGCGCGGCAAGCTGGCCGAGGCGATCAGCCACGGGCTGATGGCGCATCCTGTCAACATCCACTCCCACGGCGGGCGGGTGAAGCTGATCCAGGACGGCGAGCTTAACATCGACGTCGCCTTCCTCGGCGTCTCGACCGCCGATTGTTTCGGCAACGCCAACGGCATCAGCGGCCGCTCGCGCTGCGGCTCGCTCGGCTACGCCAAGGTGGACGCCCGCCATGCCGGCACGGTGATTCTGCTGGCCGAGGAGATCGTGCCCTTCCCCAACGCGCCGGCCAGCCTGTCGCAGGACGAGGTCGATTATGTGGTGAAGGTCGAGCAGATCGGCGACCCGTCGAAGATCAGCGTCGGTGCCGCCCGCATCACCACCAACCCGCGCGAGCTGCTGATCGCCCGGCTGTCGGCCGAGGTGATGGTGCATTCCGGCTATTTCGAGCAGGGCTTCTCGATGCAGACCGGCTCGGGCGCGTCGGCCACGGCGACGACCCGTTTCCTCGAAGGCTACATGCGCAAGACGGGGATCACCGCCGGCTTCGCGCTGGGTGGCATCACCGGCGGCATCGTGGATCTTCATAAGAAGGGCCTGATCGAACGGGTGATCGACACCCAGAGCTTCGACGGCGACGCGGCGGAATCGCTGCGCACCTCGCCCAACCACATCGAGATCTCGACCAACGAATATGCCAATGCCGGCTCGAAGGGCGCCTATGTCGACCAGATGGATCTGGTGATCCTGAGCGCCCTGGAGATCGACCTCGATTTCAACGTCAACGTCATCACCGGGTCCGACGGGGTGATGCGCGGGGCGTCGGGCGGGCATTCCGACGTGGCGGCGGCGGCCAACCTGTCCATCGTGGTGGCGCCGCTGATCCGCAGCCGCATCCCGACCGTGGTGCGCCGCTGCACCACGGTGGTGACTCCGGGCGAGTGCATCGGCGTGCTGGTGACCGACCACGGCATCGCCGTCAACCCGCGCCGCCCGGAGATCGTCCAGCGGCTGAAGGCCGCCGGCCTGCCGGTGATGACCATCGAGGCGTTGCAGCAGCGTGCGGAATCCCTGACCGGCGAGCCGCGGCCCATCGAGTTCCTCGACAAGGTGGTCGGGATCGTCCGCTACCGCGACGGCAGCGTGATCGACATCGTCCGTCAGGTGAAGGGCTGACGATTATGGACGGGATGGCCATGGACGGGATGGCCGTCTCGCTGGCCGACATGCTGGAGGCGCGCGACCGCCGGGCCGAGCGGCAGCAGGCGCTGTTCGCCCGCCATGGCCTGCCGCTGCTGTCGGTGACGCTGGTGACGCCGGGGCCGGTCAAGGTGACGGCGACCAGCCGTTTCGTGATGGAGACGGCGGCCGGCGAGCTGGACCGGCTGTTCCGCCGCACCGGCTGGCCGGTGCCGGCCCGTCTGCCGGTGCGGGAGCCGACCGGGCTGGAGGCGCTCTATGCCGTCGATACCGAGGCCCGCGTGCTGAAATGGGCGGCAGCGACCCTGGAGGACGACCATCCGCTGGGCCGGCTGTGGGATCTGGACGTGCTGTGTCCGGTGCAGGGCGGCCTGTCGCGCAGCGCGCTGGGGCTGGCGCCGCGGCGCTGTCTGGTGTGCGGGGAGCCGGCCCATGGCTGCGCCCGCTCGCGCCGCCATCCGCTGGACGAGCTTCTGGCGGCCATCGAGGAGAGGGTGAATGCCTATCGCACCCGTTGAAGACCGGGTCGGGATTGCCGAAGGGTCGCTTGTGGACCCTGGCCTTGGCGGAAGGGAAGGCGAGCGCTCGCTCGGTTTCGCCCTTGCGCATCTGGCCCACCGCTCGCTGCTGCGCGAGCTGCTGCTGACGCCGAAGCCGGGTCTGGTGGACCGCCGCAATTGCGGCTCTCACCGCGACATGGATTTGTCGAGCTTCCTGGCGTCGGCCCGCGCCATCGCCCCGTGGTTCCGCCGGTTCTTCGAGCGCGGGCTGGAGGGTTGCGCCGTGCCGGCCGATCTGTTCCTGGCGGGGATCCGCGCCGACGGCATGGCCTGCGAGAGGGTCATGTTGCATGCCACCGGCGGGGTCAACACCCACAAGGGCAGCATCTTCGCCTTCGGCCTGCTCTGCGCCGCCGCCGGCAGGCTGGCGGGGCAGGGGCGGGCGCTGCGCCGCGAGCCGCTGTGCGCGGAGGTGGCGGCGATCTGCGCTGAGGTGGTCGGGGAACTGCGGCGGCCGGGGGAGGCCGGTACGGCGGGCGAGCATCTTTACCGCCGCCACGGCCTGACCGGAGCGCGCGGCGAGGCGGCCTCCGGCTTCGCCACCGTGCGGAACCATGCCCTGCCGGCCTTCGAGCGGCTGCGCCCCCACGGTCCGCGGATGGCGCTGCATGCGGCCCTTCTGGAACTGCTGGCCTTCAACCCCGACACCAATGTGGTGTCGCGCGGCGGACTGGCGGGGCTGGCCTTCCTCCAGGGCGAGGCGATGCGCCTGCGCCGGGACGGCGGGGTTGCCGCACCCGACTATCTGCACCGGCTGGCGGCGCTGGACGACGGGGCGATCCGCCGCAACCTCAGCCCCGGCGGCAGCGCCGACCTGCTGGCGGTGACGTGGTTCCTGGCCCACCTGCCGGCGACCACTCCTTACCGGGTGCCATGCCATTGACGGTTGCGGACAAGAGGGGGGCGGGCTGACGACCGCCGGGGCCGATGGAGTTCGATCACATGCGCGAGGTGGATGCGGCCCTGATGGAAGCGTCGACGCGCTACAGCTTCGTGCTGGTGCCGGGGCTCTATGACAGCGGCCCGGAGCATTGGCAGAGCTTCTGGCAGGCCCGCCACCCCTTCTGGCTGCGCATCGCCCAGAGCAACTGGAACGTCCCCGACATCGACCGCTGGGTCGGCGCCGTCCGCCGTCTGCTCGGCCAGCGGGCGCGTCCGGCCATCCTGGTCGGGCACAGCTTCGGGGCGCTGGCCTCCTGCTGTGTGGCCGGCGACCGCAGCCACGACATCGCCGGGCTGATGCTGGTCGCGCCTGCCGAGCCATCGCGTTTCGAGGCGGAGGAGCGGGTGCCGTCGCTGGCGCTCGGCGTGCCCGCCGTGGTGGTGGCGAGCCACAACGACCCGGTGATGCGCTTTCCGCGCGCCGTCCATTGGTCGGGCGTCTGGCAGGCCGATCTGGTCGATCTCGGCGAGGCCGGGCACATCAACGCGGAGGCCGGCTTCGGTCCCTGGCCCTACGGCCTCCGGATTCTGCATGCCCTGGTCGGCCATATCGAGGCCGCCCGCATCCAGGGCCAGTGAGTTGGGGCCAGTGAGTTTCTTCAAAATTTTCTTCGGCCTTCCCTGCGCTGACAGGCTTCTGACAGTTCCAAATGATAGAAGAACTCATTGGAGGTTTTGAGGGATAAGCGTCAGGAGATGGATGATTTCGGAACATATAGATGCGTTTTTTCTCGATTCAATATTGATGTTTTGTGTTCATCGGTAAGAAAAACGGCATTTTTGTCGTCCAATCGTCACGCCTTATTTTTTCACGATTGAATCGCAGCGCTGCGAAACGCTCTGCAGCGATTGTTTCCAGCCATCCAGCCCAGGACCGGACCCGGCAGCGTCCCGTCCCGTCATTGTCGACCGCTGCCGGAGCGCAAACAAAACCGAATGTCCGGAGGACACCATGCCCAGTGAAGTCTCCTTTGCCTCCATTCCGCTCGACGAGCCCGGCTCGTCCGCGTCCGCCGCCCGCCGGTCCTGGCGCGAGGTCTGGTGGGGGCTGCTCGACCAGCGTGTCGGCATCGTTCCGATCCCGGTGTTCGTGGTTCTGCTCGCGGTGTTCGCCGGGGCGGTCGCGACCGGATCGCTGACCCACGAGATCAACATGATGATCGCCGTGCTGGCGGTCTGCGGCTTCAGCTGTGGCGAGCTGGGCAAGCGCCTTCCGGTGTTCCGCCACATCGGCGCCGCGGCGATCTTCGCCACCTTCATCCCCTCCGCACTGGCCTATTATCAGGTGCTGCCGGCGCCGATGCTGAAGGCGGTGGTCGATTTCACCAAATTCACCAACTTCCTCTATCTGTTCATCGCCTGCATCATCGTCGGCAGTGTGCTCAGCATGAACCGCGACGCGCTGGTGAAGGGCTTCTTCAAGATCTTCGCGCCGCTCGCCAGCGGTGCCATCGCCGCCGCCTGCGTCGGCACGCTGGTCGGCAGCCTGCTCGGCCTCGATCCCAAGCACACCTTCTTCTTCATCGTCGTTCCGATCATGTCGGGCGGCGTCGGCGAGGGCGCCATCCCGCTGTCGATGGGCTATGCCGAGATCATGAACGGCAACCAGGGCGAGATCTTCGCGCAGGTGCTGCCGATGGTCATGCTGGGCAGCCTGATGGCGATCCTGATGTCGGGCCTGCTGAACTTCATCGGCAAGCGCATGCCGCAGCTGACCGGCAACGGCCAGCTCCAGCCCGGCGGCGCCGATTTCACCAGGACGACGGCCAGGAGCAGCGGTCCCGTCGATGCCAACACCGTCGCCGCGGCCGGGCTGTTCGCCGTCACCCTCTATCTGATGGGCGTCATGGCCCAGAAGATCGTCGGCCTGCCGGCCCCGGTGGCGATGCTGTTCATCGCCGTGCTGATCAAGGTGTTCCAGCTCGCTTCGCCGTCGCTGGAGGCCGGTGCCGGCGTCGTCTACAAGTTCTTCCAGGTCGCGGTCACCTATCCGCTGCTGTTCGCCATGGGTGTCGCGGTGACGCCGTGGGACAAGCTGATGTCCGCCTTCACCATCCAGAACCTGATCATCATCTTCTGCACGGTGGCGACGCACATGAGCGTCGGCTTCATCGTCGGCCGCATGGTCAAGATGTACCCGATCGAAACCGCGATCATCAATTCCTGCAACTGCGGCCAGGGCGGCACCGGCGACGTCGCCATCCTGACGGCGGCCAACCGGATGCAGCTGATGCCCTTTGCCCAGGTCGCGACCCGGATCGGCGGCGCCATCACCGTCACCCTGTCGCTGATCGCGATGGCGAAGCTGATGTGACCGCCGCAAACGGCCGTCGGTCCACTGCTTCCGGACGTCCCGCTTCACCAGAAGCGGGGCGTTCGCCGTCCAGGGGCACGGTGCGGCGTTCGCCGGAGGACGCAGCAACCCCGCTGACCGGCTCCGCCAACCTCAGTCGTCCGGCTGCACCGGAATGCCGTGCTTGCGCAGTTTCGCGTAGAGGTTGGTGCGCGACAGGCCGAGGCTGCGGGCGGCCTCCAGCTTGTTGCCCCGGCAGTCGGCAAGCGCCTCCAGGATCAGCGACCGTTCCAGATCGTCCATCGCCGCAGCCAGCGGGCGTCTTCCCTCCACCGCGGCGGGGCGGTCGAGCGGAGCGTCCGGCAGGATGTCGGCGAAGTCGTCGGCGAGGATGCGGTCGCCTTCGGTGCGCACATAGACCTGTTCGATGACATTGGCCAGTTCGCGGATGTTGCCGGGCCAGTCATGGCGCCGCAGCGCGTCGAGCGCCGAGGGCGTGAGGTCGCGCATCGGCTGGTCGAGGCTGAGCGCGACCTTCTCCGAAAAGAGCGAGGCGAGGATCTCCAGGTCGTCCCTGCGGTCGCGCAGTGCCGGCAGCTGGATCGGGAAGACGTTCAGCCGGTAATAGAGGTCCGGCCGGAAGGCGCCGCTGCGCACCATCTCGGCCAGCGGCCGGCTGGTCGCCGCGATGATGCGGACATCGACCTTGACCACCTGGTTGGAGCCCAGCGGCTCGACCTCGCGTTCCTGCAGGGCGCGCAGCAGCTTGGCCTGCAACGGCAGCGGCATGTCGCCGATCTCGTCGAGGAACAGCGTGCCGCCGTCGGCCAGCTGGAACTTGCCGGGGCGCGGCTGGCGGCCGGCGCCGGTGTAGGCGCCGGGGGCGACGCCGAAGAACTCCGCCTCCAGCAGGTTTTCCGGGATGGCGGCGGTGTTGACGCCGACGAAGGGGCGGTGGGCGCGGTCGGAGCAGGCATGGATCGACTGCGCCACCAACTCCTTGCCGGTGCCGGTCTCGCCCAGCAGCAGCACCGCCGAATTGATCTGGCCGGCCCGGCGCACCAACCGCTTGACCTGGAGCATCGCCGGGCTGAAGCCGATCAGGTTCTCGACCGTGTATTTCGACGCCCGGCTGGCCGCCAGTTCCTGCTCGACCCGGGTCAGCCGGGATTGCAGCTTGTTGAAGCGGTCGGCGATGGGGCGCAGATAGGTCAGGCTGTTCTTCAGGGCGAAGGCGAGCGCGCCGATGACCTCGCCGGTCTCGTCACGCAGCGGCAGGCGGCTGACCAGCAGCGTGTGTTCGCCATAGCGCATGATGTCGAGCGGCATCGACCGGCCGGTTTCCACCACCTCGCGCATCCGGCTGTGCGGGATGACGCGCTCCACCGGCTGGCCGATGGCGTCCTCCCGTGACTGGAGCCCCAGCTGCGCCATCAGCTTTTCAGTGAACCAGACATGCTTGTCGTTAGACCACACGATGCGGGCGTCGCGGTCGACCAGCAGGGCACCGTCGATCATCTCGTCGACCATCGCCATCAACGCGCACGCCGCCGCGAACTGTTCGCTTCGATCCGTTTGCATTCCCAGCCCTCCCTGATGCGGACTGTCAATATTGCGCACATTATCTGTCAGAAAAATGAACACGACGGAAGGGCTGATTTCCAGGGAAACCGGGCGTCCTGGCGGGCCGGGCTGTACGCGCTCGCAAACACCGGGCCAGCATGCTTGAGCAGGCTTTCAACAAAATCCTGACTTAACAGTCACTTGGCTTCCTGGCACAGCCATTGCTTACCAAGCGTTCCAAACAGTGTTCATAGCGAACAATCAGAGCAACGCTCAATGGGCGCCGGTCACGCGGGATGGGGGAATGCACAGACCATGACACACCAGCGCATCGCCATCATCGGCGCCGGGATGATGGGGCAGGGGATCGCGCAGGCCTTCGCCGCCGCCGGCCATCGCGTCGAGATTCAGGAACCCGATGCCGTTCGCCGGGCCGGCATTCTCGACCGCATCCGCCGGACCCTCGGTGACCTCGGTCAGGACACCGCCATCGCCGACCGTATCCGGCCGCACGAGACGCTGGAGGAGGCCGTGGCCGCCGCCGACATCGTCATCGAGGCGGTGCCGGAGGATCTCGCCCTCAAGCAGCGCATCCTGGCGGCGGCGGAAGCGGCGGCGCCGCCCCATGCGCTCCTCGCCAGCAACACGTCGGTCATCCCGATCACCCGGATCATGGAACCGCTGCACGACCGCACCCGCGCGCTCGGCACCCATTGGTGGAACCCGGCCCACCTGATCCCGCTGGTCGAGGTGGTGCGGACGCGTGACACCGCCGACGCGGCGGTCGCCGCGATAACCGGCCTGCTGAGGTCCATCGGCAAGCTGCCCGTGGAGGTCCGCAAGGATGTTCCCGGCTTCATCGGCAACCGCCTGCAGCATGCGCTGTGGCGCGAGGCCATCGCGCTGGTTCAGGACGGCGTGTGCGACGCCGAGACGGTCGACACCGTGGTCAAGGCCAGCTTCGGCCGGCGGCTCGCCGTGCTGGGGCCGCTGGAGAATGCCGATCTGGTCGGCACCGACCTGACGCTGGCAGTCCACGGCCATGTCCTGCCCGACCTCGACCGCACGCCGGGCCCGCAGCCCCTTCTCAGCGAACTGGTCGCCTCCGGGCGGCTCGGCATGAAGACCGGCGCCGGTTTCCGGGTCTGGAGCGAGGGGCAGCGGGAGGAGATTGCCGCCCGTCTCGCCGCCCATCTCCAGCGCCTCGATGAGCTTGAGCGCGGATAGCCGCCATCCGCCGAAAATCGCTGCCGAACATTCCGAACCATCCGGGCCTTCCCGCCCGGACCAGCACAGGAGGGCCTTGCATGGCCGCATCGAAGAAAAAGGTCATCATCAGCTGCGCGCTGACCGGATCGATCCACACCCCCACCATGTCGGACGCCCTGCCGGTCACGCCCGACGAGATCGTCGAACAGGGCGTCGGCGCGGCGGAGGCCGGGGCGGCGATCCTGCATCTGCACGCCCGCGATCCCCGCACCGGCCAGCCGACGCCCGACCCGGCGGTGTTCATGGAGTTCCTGCCGCGGCTGAAACAGTCCACCGATGCGGTGCTGAACATCACCACCGGCGGCTCGCTCAACATGACGGTGCAGGAACGCCTCGCCGCCCCGCTGCTGGCCAAGCCGGAGATGTGTTCGCTCAACATGGGGTCGATGAATTTCGGCATCTTCCCGCTGGCCGACCGCTACAAGAACTGGAAGCACGATTGGGAGGAGCCCTATCTTCGCAGCACCGACGACTTCATCTTCCGCAACACCTTCCGCGACATCGCCTATATCCTCGAACATCTCGGCGAGGGCTGCGGCACCCGCTTCGAATTCGAGTGCTACGATGTCGGGCATCTCTACAATCTCGCGCATTTCCTCGACCGCGGGCTGGTGAAGACGCCGCTCTTCATCCAGACCATCTTCGGGATTCTCGGCGGCATCGGGGCGGAGGAGCGCAACCTCGTCTTCATGCGCGAGACCGCCGACCGCCTGTTCGGCAAGGATTACGAATGGTCGGTGCTGGCCGCCGGCCGCCACCAGATCCCCTTCACCACCATGGCCGCGGTGATGGGCGGCAACGTCCGCGTCGGGCTGGAGGACAGCCTCTATCTCGCCAAGGGCCGGCTGGCCCGCAACAGTGCCGAGCAGGTGGCGAAGATCCGCCGCATCCTGGAGGAGCTGTCGCTGGAGGTCGCCACCCCGGAAGAGGCGCGCGCCATGCTCGACCTGAAGGGCGCCGATCAGGTGGCGTTCTGACGCGCAATCATCCGACCGAGGAACGAAGAGACATGCAGAACAGAATAGCCGTCGTTACCGGGTCCACCAGCGGCATCGGTCTGGCGACGGTGCGGGAGCTTGCCGGCCGCGGCTGCGACGTGATGGTCAACGGCTTCGGCGACCGCGCGGAGATCGACCGCGACTGTGCCGAGATCGCCGAGCGGACCGGCCGCCGGATCGTCTATTCCGCCGCCGACCTCAGCCGGCCGGAGGAGGTGCGCGCCATGATGGCCGACGCCGCCGACCGGCTGGGACCGGTCGACATCCTGGTGAACAATGCCGGTGTCCAGCATGTCGCGGCATTGGACGAGTTCCCCGACGACAAGTGGGACCTGCTGCTGGCGGTCAATCTCAGCGCCGCCTTCCATGCCATCAAGGCGGCGGTGCCGTCGATGCGGGAGCGGGGCTGGGGGCGCATCGTCAACACCGCCTCGGTGCTGGGCATGGTCGGCGCGCCGCACAAGCCGGCCTATGTCGCCGCCAAGCATGGCATCATCGGCCTGACCAAGTCGGTGTCGATCGAGCTGGCGCCCAACGGCATCACCTGCAATGCGATCTGCCCGGGAACGGTGCTGACCCCCATCATCGAGCGCCAGATCGCCCAGCAGGCGCAGGTCACCGGCCTCCCGGAGGATCAGGTGCTGCGGGCGGTGTTCCTGGAAAGAATGCCGACCGGCCGGCTGATCGCCCCGGAGGAGGTCGCGTCCGCCATCGCCTTCCTGTGTTCCGACGCCGCGGGGTCGATCACCGGAGCGGCCCTTCCCGTCGATGGCGGCTATACCACCCATTGATCCCCGCCTCCCGGCCGTCCAGCCGGGACGGGTGTCCGAAACAGCAAAACCAAAACACCAAGAACTGTCCAATTGGGGAGCGAACCATGCGTAAACCGCTTGTTGCCGGGCTTCTCGCCGGCACCGCCCTGGCTGTCCTGGCGTCCGGCGCCGCCCAGGCCCAGATGTCCGACAACGTCGTCAAGATCGGCATGCTGTCCGACCGCTCCGGCATCTACGCCGACATCAACGGCGAAGGCTCGGCGGTTGCGGCCCGGATGGCCGCCGAGGAATTCGGCAATGCCGTGAACGGCACGAAGATCGAGATCATCGTCGGCGACCACCAGAACAAGGCGGACATCGCCGCCAACCTGGCCCGCCAGTGGATCGACACCGAGAAGGTCGACGTCGTCGCCGACGTGCCCAACTCCGCCGCAGCATTGGCGGTGCAGGCGATCACGCGCGACAAGAAGCGGCTGTTCCTGATGTCCGGCCCCGGTTCGACCGACCTGACCGGCAAGGAATGCAGCCCCTACGGCTTCCAGTGGACCTGGGACAACCATGCCGTGGCCTCCGCCACCGCCCGCGCGCTGGTCGAGCAGGGCCGCAAGAACTGGTTCTTCATCACCGCCGACTACGCCTTCGGCCATTCGCTGGAAGCCGAGGCGGCCAACACGGTCAAGCAGCTGGGCGGCACCATCAAGGGCAGCGTGCGCCATCCGCTGGGGGCGTCCGACTTCTCCTCCTACCTGTTGCAGGCGCAGGCATCGGGGGCCGAGGTGGTCGCCTTCGCCAATGCCGGCGGCGACACCATCAACGGCGTCAAGCAGGCGGCCGAGTTCGGCATTCCCCAGGGCGGCCAGACGCTGGCGGGGCTGCTGCTGAACATCAACGATATCCAGGCGCTCGGGCTGGAGACCTCGCAGGGCCTGATGCTGGCGAATTCCTTCTACTGGGACATGACCGAGGAAACCCGGGGCTGGTCGAAGAAGTTCGAGGAGCGGACCGGCCGCAAGCCGTCGATGAACCAGGCCGGCGTCTATTCGTCGGTCCGCCATTACCTGAAGGCGGTGCAGGAACTGGGCACCGACGATCCCGACAAGGTGGCGGCCAGGATGCGCGCCATGCCGGTCACCGACATGATGATGAAGGAGGTGAAGATCGCCGCCAACGGCCGCGTCTTCGACGACATGTATCTGGCGCAGGTGAAGACGCCGGCAGAGTCGAAGTACGCCTGGGATTACTTCAAGATCCTGAAGACCGTTCCCGGCGCGCAGGCCTACGTCGACCCGAAGGACAGCGGCTGCCCGCTCGTCAAGTGACGCCCCGCATGTGATGCCCAGTCTGTGATGCCGGGGGCGCCGTCCGAACGGTTGCCCCCGGCCTTCCCGCCGCTTCTGCCCCGCCGCTCTTGCGGGTGATGCCGGTTTCAATGACCGGGACCGTCCCCATCTCTACGGCTCCCGGTCGCGGCTCCCGTCCGCAGCCGGGGCCTGTCATCCGCAGCCGGTAGGGAAGGGAACGATGAGCAACCTGAGCAAAGTCCTCGGCGTCATCCTGGCCAACGGGTTGGCCGGCCGCACCGGTCGCGGGCCGGCCTTCGCCGCCGCCATGCCCTTGCTCCTCGGCAAGAAGGGCAAAAAGAAGATGAAGGGCTATTACGGCCACGGCCATGGCATGCCCCATGTCCCGGCCGCCGGTTCGGGGTTGCTTCAGAAGGCAGGCCTCGCCTCGCTCGCCTATCTCGCCTACCGGGCTTATCAGGACAGCAAGGCACCCGCCACCTCCGGCCATCCGCCGTCTGGACCGGCTCCAACCTCGGCTCCGGCAGCGGGCGGACCGCTGGGAGGGCTTCTCGACCGGCTCGGTCTTGGCGGTGCGGCAGGGGGACCGATTGCCGGTTCCGGGGGCGGTACGCTCGGCAGTGTGCTGGGAGGGGCCGGCGCGGCCGGCGGTTTGGGCGACCGTCTGGCCGGGGTGCTGCGTGGCGGCCAGCCGGAACCCGATCTCGGCGACGCCAAGGCGCTGCTGCTGATCCGCGCGATGATCGCGGCGGCCAATGCCGACGGCCACATCTCGCCCGACGAGCAGCGGCGCATCCTCGACAGCCTCGACGCCGCCCAGGCCGAGCCGGAGGACCGGCGCATCGTCGAGGCCGAACTGCGGTCCCCGCGGCCGCTGGACCAGATCGTCCGCGACGTCCGCGATCCCGAGACGGCCGAGCAGGTCTATCTCGCGTCCGAACTGGCGGTGCGCGGTGGCAGTGAGGTCGACCGCCAGTATCTGGCCTACCTCGCCTCCCGCCTCGGCCTGACCAATGCCCGCCGCCGCGAACTGGACTCCATGGTCTGACCAACTGGGGTCTGACCGGCTGCCTTCAGACCGGCCTCGTGCGGTGCCCACCCGGCGCCGCAGTCCGGCCACAGGAGCAGGCCAAAATTTTTTGCCATCCGATGCAGAAAGTTCTTGCGCAGTCCGGGTTGGGCCGCATATAAGACGCCTCCCGACGCGAACGACGCCGGCGCCGCCGAAACGGCAGCGACCGACACGCGAACGGGAAGCCCGACAAACCGGCGCTTGACGGTCGAACCCCAGAGGTTCGCCGGAGCAGCGGTTTCTGCATCGGGCGGGTTCTTTGACAAGTTTATACCGTGTTGTGAGAAGGGATGCGCAGGCGGCGGCAGTTGGTAGCCGTTGCGGCCTTGGGGTGCTGGGTTCCTTTGGGGATCGGCACAATGAGGATCGTCTGTGCATCTTTTGAGCAGAGAAACTGTAACAGTATCGACGTTTCAGGAGATCGCCTAGGCGGTCCTGTCAGTCGTGGCTTCGGCTGCGATCTGAACCTGAGAGTTTGATCCTGGCTCAGAACGAACGCTGGCGGCATGCCTAACACATGCAAGTCGAACGAAGGCTTCGGCCTTAGTGGCGCACGGGTGAGTAACACGTGGGAACCTGCCTT
>NZ_WHOS01000045.1 GCF_013340935.1 Azospirillum melinis
GCATTCGCCCTTCGGCCAGGTGCTGAAGGCGATCCGCGAGAACGAGCCGCGCGCGGTGTCGCTCGGCTACCGCACCGACCGCTACAAGCTGGTCGCCTTCGTGCTGTCGGCCTCGCTGGCAGGGCTTGCCGGCGGGACCAAGGCTTTGGTGTTCCAGCTTGCCTCGCTGACCGACGTGACGTGGCAGATGTCGGGCGAGGTGGTGCTGATGACGCTCCTGGGCGGCATGGGCACCTTGTTCGGGCCGGTGGTGGGTGCGGGGCTGGTGGTGACGCTGGAAAGCTATCTCGCCTCCACCAGCCTGCCGGTGCCGGTGGTGATCGGCTGCATCTTCGTCGTCTGCGTGCTGCTCTTCCGCCGCGGCATCGTCGGCGAGATCGTCGCACGGAGTGCCCGCGGCAGGAAACCGTCATGATTCCGGGATGACTCCTGGGACGACCAAGGGCGATGGCCGCCAAGCCGCACTGTTATCGGAGAGTGTCATGACGAGCAGAGACATCCTGGCCCATCTGGTCGGCTTCAACACGGTCAGTTCGACGTCCAACCTGGCGCTGATCGACTGGGTCCGCGGCTACCTGGAGCGGCACGGCATCCGCTCCGAGGTGATCCGTGACGAAACCGGGACCAAGGCCCATCTGTGGGCGACCATCGGTCCCGACCGCGACGGTGGCATCGTGCTGTCCGGCCATACCGACGTGGTGCCGGTGGACGGCCAGCCCTGGACCAGCGATCCCTTCACCCTGACCGAACGCGGCGGCAGGCTCTACGGCCGCGGCACCGCCGACATGAAGGGTTTCATCGCGGTCGCGCTGAATGCCGTGGAACGCTTCAAGGCGGCGGCGCTCGACCGACCGGTGCATCTCGCCTTCTCCTACGATGAGGAGATCGGCTGCCTCGGTGTGCCGAGCCTGCTGGAGGCGATCAACCGGTTCGGTGTCCGGCCGGCCGCCTGCATCGTCGGCGAACCGACCATGATGAAGCTGGTGGTCGGACATAAGGGCATCCTGTGTGCACGCGGGCATGTTCGCGGTCTGGAGTGCCACAGCTCGATGGCCCCGCAGGGCGTCAATGCCGTCCAGTATGCCGCCAGGATCATCGATTTCGTCCGGCGGGAGACCGAGCGGCGATACAAGGAGGGGCCGTTCGACCACCGCTTCGCCCCGTCCTCGACCACGCTGCATGTCGGCACGGTGCAAGGCGGCACCGCCTTCAACATCGTGCCGCGGGATTGCGAGTTCGACCTGGAGATCCGCCATCTGCCGACCGATGATCCCCACCATATCCTGCAATCCGTCGAACGCTATTGCCGCGACGCGCTGGAGCCGGAGATGCGCGCTGTCGCTCCTGAAACCGGGATCGCGTTTTCCGTGTTCTGCGATACCCCCGGCCTCGTCGCCGACCCCGACTCCGACATCGCTGCGATGGTGCGGCGAATCACCGGCGACAACGACGGCGCCGTCGTCGCCTATACCACGGAGGCCGGACATTACAGCCGGGCGGGCTACCCGACCATTGTCTGCGGCCCAGGGTCGATGGAACAGGGCCACAAGCCTGACGAGTTCATCGAAGTGTCGCAGCTTGAAGCCGCAGACCGCTTTATGCAGGCGCTGGCCGGCATGCTCGGCCGGAAAGAGGTTCCGTCAGGTGACACGCCACGCTTGGGCTGATGACGCGTCGTTGCATGGATGGAACCCGGAACTGGAGAAAGCTCCACCTGGCGGTCGATCCCGATGCCGGCGGGATCCCCGCCTCGGAGCCGACGATCACGCAGGACGGCGATGCCTCGCTGGTCGGCCCGCTGTTCGACCAGATCAAGCGCCTGATCATCACCGGCCGCGTGTGGACTCCGCTCTCACACCGGATTGTGCGCCAAAGTCGGCCGCGACCGCTGTGGCGTGAGCCTGTCGGAAAATCGAAGCATGCTGCACGCCGGCCCAGTTCTCGTGACAATGCCGCCTCCGCCTATGCCGACCCGCGGCTCCGAGCGTCGCCGGCGAAGGCCAGGACCGCGATGATGACCAGCCCCTGGATGATCTCCTGGGTTCCTCCGGGCAGCCCGGCGATCTGCATGGTGGTGACGATCAGGACCAGCAGGACGGAGCCGAACAGGGTGCCGGCCGCGGTGGCGCTGCCGCCGAAGATCAGGGTACCGCCGAGCACGACCGCTCCCACCGACTGGAGAAGGAAGGGGCTGCCCATGTCGAGGAAGGCGCCCCCCGCCCGTGCCGACAGCAGCGTGCCGGTGAGGGCGGCGGCCCGCCGGTTCAGCTCACGTGACAATGCCCCAGATTCGAATGCCCGGCAATCCGCTCCAGTGAGGTCGATGCGGCAGGCATGGGTCACGGAGCATGCCAGTTCCGGTTTCCTCGAACAGTTTCCTTCGGTGCGACGACGCCAACAGTCTGCAGGTGGTCGAAAACAGCATCTGTGAAAGCCGCAGGCTGTTCGACACACGGCAAATGCCCTGCTCCGGTGATAACCTTTAGTTGAGAATTGGAGATGGCGCGTATGAGTTCCTCCGCTTGAGGCAGTGGAGTTGCCTGATCCTGCTCGCCCACGACCACCAGCGTCGGACAGGCAATCCGCGCACAATCGCCACGAAGATCGGCATCACGGATTGCCATGGCGCATCCGATATACCCGGCATCAGAGGTTCGTGAGACCATGTTCACATAGCCACGCACACGCTCAGTCTCGCTTTCCAGGAAAGCGGATGTGAACCAGCGGGGCATAACGCCGGCAGCAATGCTTGCCATGCCCCCGGCCCGAATGGCCTCGATGCGGCTTTGCCAAATCTCCGGCGGACCAATCACGCTCGCCGTATCGGCCAGCACCAGCGAGAGGATACGGTCCGGTGCCTTGACGGCCAGTCTTTGCGCCATCATTCCGCCGATGCTGAGACCACAGACATGAGCCTGCTCGATGCCAAGCGTATCCAGCAGGCACAGCGCATCGTCAGCCAGCATGTTCATGCTGTAAGCACCCGGGGTCGCATCGGTCAGTCCATGGCCCCTCATATCGTAGCGCAGTGTACGAATGCGACCGCCAAGGGCTTTCACCTGTTCGTCCCAGATGTGGAAGTTCGTGCCGATCGAATTGGCGAACAGAACCACCGGGGCATCCGATGGTCCAGTCAGCTCGTAATGAACTGTAATATCGCCTGCCGCGACAAATGCCATCTTTCTTCCTCCCAATACGTCGTCACGCCCGCTCGGCAAACAGAGCGGGCGTGACGGTCACCTACCGATCCTCACACCCGCTCGATCATCACCGCGATGCCCTGGCCGACGCCGATGCACATGGTGCAGAGCGCCGTCCGGCCGCCGGACCGTTCGAGCTGGTGGAGCGCGGTGGTCGCCAGACGGGCGCCGCTCATGCCGAGAGGATGGCCGAGCGCGATGCCGCCGCCGTTCGGATTCACATGGGCGGCATCGTCCGGCAGGCCAAGCTCGCGCAGGACGGCCAGCGCCTGGGCGGCGAAGGCTTCGTTCAGCTCGATCAGGTCGATGTCGGCG
This sequence comes from Azospirillum melinis, assembly GCF_013340935.1. Classification (GTDB taxonomy): domain Bacteria; phylum Pseudomonadota; class Alphaproteobacteria; order Azospirillales; family Azospirillaceae; genus Azospirillum; species Azospirillum melinis. Next base: position 3,516 of record NZ_WHOS01000045.1, read on the forward strand.
ATGCGGCGGCCGAGACGTTCCAGCAGCTTGCGGGTGGCCGGGACCGGGCCGATGCCCATGACACGCGGCGGCACGCCGGCGGTGGCGCCGCCGAGGATGCGGGCGCGCGGGGTCAGGCCATGGCGCTTCACCGCCCCTTCGGAGGCCACCAGCAGGGCGGCGGCGCCGTCATTGACGCCCGAGGCGTTGCCGGCGGTCACCGTGCCGCCGGGGCGGACGATGGGCTTCAGCGCCGACAGCGCCTCTATGGTCGTGGCGCGGGGATGCTCGTCGGTCGCGACCACCGTCTCGCCCTTGCGGGTGCGGATGGTGACGGGGACGATCTCGCGGGCCAGGCTGCCGTCGGCGATGGCGCGGGCGGCGCGCTCCTGGCTGCGCAGCGCGAAGGCGTCCTGGTCGGCGCGGGCGATCTTCCAGTCGTCGGCGACGTTTTCTGCCGTCTCCGGCATCGAATCGGTGCCGTAGGCCGCCTTCATCGCCGGGTTGACGAAACGCCAGCCGATGGTGGTGTCGAAGATCTCGGCCTGCCGGGAGAAGGGGGCGTCGGACTTGCCCATGACGAAGGGGGCGCGGCTCATGCTCTCCACCCCGCCGGCGATCATCAGGTCGGCCTCGCCCGCCTTGATGGCGCGGGCGGCGGCGGCGAGCGCGTCGAGGCCGGAGCCGCAGAGCCGGTTCATCGTCGTGCCCGGCACCGCGTCGGGCAATCCGGCCAGCAGCGCCGCCATGCGGGCGACGTTGCGGTTGTCCTCGCCGGCCTGATTGGCGCAGCCATAGACGACGTCGTTCACCGCGGCCCAGTCGACCGAGGGGTTGCGCTGCATCAGGGCGCGGATCGGCACGGCGCCGAGATCGTCGGCGCGCACCGATGACAGGGATCCTGCATAGCGGCCGATGGGGGTGCGGATGGCGTCGCAGATGTAGGCGTCACGCATTGCTTTATCCTTCTCCGCCGCCGGCTTGCCCCTGGGAGATGCCATGAGCTGCGGCGGTGCGGGCGTGCAGGTCGCGCAGCGCCGCCAGGGTTCCGGCGTCCGGGATCTCGGTGGTCTTCAGGTCGGGCGAAATCTTCAGGTCCCAGCCGGTGGCCGCCTTCACCTGCTCCACCGTCACGCCGGGATGGATGCCGGTCAGGGTCAGCTCCCTGGTCACCGGATCGGGGGTGAGGATGCCGAGGTCGGTGATCACCGCGGTCGGCCCGGCGCCGGGGATGCCGGCCCTGGCCCGCGCATCCCCGCCGTCGAGATAGCCGGCCGAGGTGACGAAGGGCAGCTTGGCGACGAAAGCCTTGGGGCTCTGCTTGAGGACGATGAAGACCTCCTTGGCCTGGGAGGCGATCTCCGGCGCGCCGCCGGCACCGGGCAGCCGCACCTTGGGCGCGTCGTAGGAGCCGATGATTGTGGTGTTGATGTTGGCGAAGCGGTCGACCTGGGCGGCGCCGAGGAAGCCGACATCGATCCGCCCGCCCTGGAGCCAGTAGCGGAAGATCTCCGGCGTGCCGACCACGGTGTCGGCGGTCAGCGCGAGGTCACCGTCACCGATCGACAGCGGCAGCACCGTCGGCTTGGCGCCGATGGGGCCGGATTCATAGATCAGCACCACCTCGGGCGCATGGGTCAGCCGGGCGAGGTTGGCGGCGGTCGAGGGCAGGCCGATGCCGACGAAGCAGACGGTGCCGTCCTTCAGCAGGCGGCTGGCCGCCACCGTCATGATCTCGGTCGCGGTGAAATCGAGAGTTTCGGTGCTGCTCATCACGCGGCCTCCTTCATGCTTTCGGCCAGCACGCGGCGGAAGCCGGCGAAATCGTCGGTGTCCAGCACATGGCGCTGCATCCAGGCGCGGAAATCCTCACGTGAGCGGGCGATGGGGTCCCAGGCCTTGTAGAAGCGGTTGTCGCGCTCCGAATAGCCCTGCGCGTAGGACGGATAGGCGCCGCCGGGAACAGGGCAGACGGCCGACAGCGCCCAGTAGGGCAGCACGCAGGCGTTGGGCGGCGCCTCCAGGTCGTCGACGATCTCCTCCACCGTGACGATGGAGCGCTTGGCGGCCAGCACCGCCTCCTTCTGGACGCCGAGGATGCCCCAGAGCAGCACATTGCCGCGGCGGTCGGCCTTCTGGGCGTGGATCACCGTCACGTCCGGCCGGACCGACGGGATGGCGGCCAGCTTTTCGCCGGTGAAGGGGCACTCGATGAAGCGGATGTTCGGGTTGACCTTCGGCAGGTCGGAGCCGGTGTAGCCGCGCAGCAGGGCGAAGGGCAGGTTGGAGGCGCCGGCGACATAGGCGTTCGCCATGCCGGCGTGGCTGTGCTCCTCGATCTCCAGACGGTGCGGCCAGCTTTGCTCGACCGCATCGCGGAAGCGGTGGAGGGAGCCGACGCCGGGGTTGCCGCCCCAGGAGAAGATCAGCTTCGCGGCACAGCCCATGCCGATCAGCTGGTCGTAGATCAGGTCCGGCGTCATGCGCACCAGCGTCAGGTCGCGCCGGCCCTGCCGGATGATCTCATGCCCGGCGGCATGGGGGATGAGGTGGGTGAATCCTTCCAGGGCGACCGTGTCGCCATCGTGGATGAGGTCGCGAACCGCCTCGCGAAGAGACGACAAGTTCGCCATTGTTTCCTTCCTCTCTTGTTCAGGTTTGATGGAAACCGAGAAGACTTACCAGCCTGTCCGACGCAGATCAGTGCGCCGCAGACAAGGCCTCCCGCCCGACAGGCTCCTTACGGATGCGGATCAGCCCCACGGCCAGCGCTGCAACCAGCAGCGGGATGGCTATGGCAACGTAGTAGCCGGTGATCCCCCCGGTTTGGAGGAACCAGCCGCCGGCTGCCGAACCGATGATCGAGCCCACGCGCCCCATGCCGATCGCCCAGCCCGTGCCCGTGGCTCGCAAACTGGTCGGGTAAACGTTTGCAATCAGATAGTTGAGCGCGATCTGCTGGCCACCGACACCGAACCCGGTTGCCCCAACCAGCACGAACACCAATGTCCAATTGTTGCCGGCAGCGAAGGCCAGAGCCAGGCAGGTGGCAACGCCGCAGGCGAACATGGCGAGGAGAATGCCCCGAACATCAAGCCGCGCCAGGGTGATCGACAGCGGGATGGCGCAGGCGATGAAGACGCCATTGACCGTCACTGTCCCAAGAGCAGCCCGTTCGGTCGCCAGACCGGCGGAGATCAGCACGGTCGGCAGCCACAGAAGCAACATGTACCAGGCGATCCAATTGAAGAAATACGTCGTCCAGATGGCCAGTGTGCGCAGCCGCCATTCCGGCGCCAGCAGGGCTGACACCCGCGATTTTTCCAGGCGCGCCGGAACGAGAAAGCTGATGCTGGGTGCAGGCCGCTCACCGGTCGTCCTCTCCAGTAGCCGCTGGATTTGGTCACGGTTCCGCTCCTGATCCTGGGCCACCAGGAAGTGCGGCGATTCCGGGAGAAGAAGTCCGGCCACCACCAGAAGAACCAGGGGGGCCGCTCCGCCGGCGAAGAAGATGCCTTCCCAACCGATTGCCGGCAGCCAGGAGGAGGCCAACAGCCCACCCAGCATCGCCCCGGCCGGAAGACCCAGCAGAATGCCGGTCATCACGGTTCCGCGCCGGCGAACCGGGCTGTATTCGGCAACCAGCGACAGCAGAACCGGCGTCATTCCGCCCATGCCGAGACCGGCGAGGAAGCGCAGCACGACGACGTGCTCGGGAGTGGTGGCAAAGCCAGTGGCCAGTGAGCTGATGCCGAATAGAAACAGCGCGGAGAGAATGGCAGGCTTGCGGCCGAGACGATCACCGATCGGACCCAGCGTCATCGCTCCCACCATCATTCCGATGGTGCCGGCCATCAGAATGCCGGCCAACCCGCCTTTGGGGGCAAGCCCGAACGCTTTGGCAATCGACGGGCCGGTGTAGGCAATCGCCTGTGTATCGAACCCGTCCAACAGCGCGCAGAGAAAGCAGAGAAGATAAAGGCGCCATTGGAAGAAGCCGATCGGCGCCGCGTCGATGTAATCCTGTAGGTTCTTTTGCAACGATCTCGTTCCTCAACAAGAAAGGGACGACGTCCCGCACCGCTAAGGCCGGGACGTCGCTGTTGTGGTTGGCGGGAGCAGCAGCCCGGTCAGTCGATGCTGCTCGCGGCCGGCAGCGGGCCGGCGAAGGACGGGGAGGCAGCCGTCTGATGAGCTGGCTGCGGAGCCAACCTGCCTTTGACCACCATGAACAGCCCGGCCAGGATGACCGGGATACCGACGATGGCGAAGGCGGTCGGCAGGCCAAGGCCGCTGGACAGAACGGTGCCGCCGACCATGGAGCCGAGAACCGATCCGCTGCGCCCGACGGCGTTGGCCCAGGCCACGCCGGTTGCGCGGTTTGCTGTCGGGTAGAAGCCCGCCGCCAGCGCGTTCACGCCAACCTGCGCACCGGCCAGGCAGAAGCCGGCGCCGAACACGGCGGTGGCAAGCAGGGCAGGGGAGGTGGTGGCGCTGCCGATCAGCGCGATGAACAGGGCGGCAGTCGCGTACGCGATGCCCAGAACCTTGTGAGGGTCGACACGATCCATCGATGCGCCGATCACAAGAGCCCCGACTGTACCGCCGAACTGCAGCATCATGGTCATCAGCGAAGCATCCTTCAGGGTCATGCCTGCGCTGCTGATCACCGTCGGCAGCCAGCTCGACAGCAGGTAGAAGACGAGCAGACTCATGAAGAAGGTCAGCCACAGCAGCAGCGTGCCGGCGACCAGCCCTGGCTGGAACAGCTGCCCCACCGGCGAGCCTGCCGGCCTGTGCACGCCGATGAACCGCGCGCCGGCCAGCTCCGCCTCCGGAGCGATCCGCTTCAGGATTGCTGCCATCCGCTCTGCCGGGGCGTTCTGCAGAACGAGAAAGCGCACCGATTCAGGCAGGGTCAACAGCAGGACCGGCACCAGCAGCAACGGCACGATGCCGCCGAGCAGCAGAACCGACGACCAGCCGTAGCCGGCCACCAGCTGTGCCGCCGCCAGCCCGCCCAGCGCCGAGCCGAGCGTGAAGCCGCAGAACATCAAGGTGGTCAGGAAAGACCGCCGCTTGTCCGGGCAAAACTCTGACGTCAAGGTGATGGCGTTGGGCATCGCTCCGCCCAGCCCCATGCCGGTCAGGAAGCGAAGCACCGTCAGTTCGGTGATGTTCGTCGCCCAGGCGGACGCCAAGCTGGTCAACCCGAAGAACAGGACGGTGAGGATCAGCGCGCGCTTGCGCCCGATCTTGTCGGCCAGAGGCCCAAAGATGAACGCCCCGATCATCAGCCCGAACAAGCCGGCACCGAACAGTGGCGCCAGTTGGGCCGGCGCCAGCTGCCATTCGGCGCGCAGCGCCGGAGCGATGAAGCCGATCGCCGCCGTGTCGAAGCCGTCGATGGCGACGATCAGGAAACAAAGGCCGATCAACGTGACCTGGAATGCGGAAACCTTGTGGGCATTGATGAAGTCCTGGACGTCGATGACGCGTGGTGTCGATGACACGGGCGTTCCTCCCTGTTGACGTGATGGACGGGAAAAGGCTGCGGCGTTGCGCAGTGGACCCACCCGCATGCTCCCGCGGAGCAGGGCAACGCTTTAGGGTTGATGGGCCGGGATGCCGACGGTTCGGCCGACGCCCACTTGGCAGTGGGCGCCCCTCACGTCATTTGGCGATGGGTTTGTCTTCCGCTCTCGGCGGTCAGCCGAGGGTGTTCAGCCGATGCTGCCACCGGCAACGAAGCAGGTTTGGCCGGTGATGTACGATGCGTCGTTTGACGCGTAGAAGCAGATCGCAGCGGCGATTTCCTCTTGGGTGCCCATCCGTCCCATCATCGTGTCGCGCATGACCTGGTCGTAGGTTTCACGTTGCCAGATCGTCTCCTGTTCGCTCATCGGCTTTGGATTGCGTGGGATGGCACGCTGTCCATTGTCGACGGCCCCCGGGGAGACCGCGTTGACGCGGATCCCCTTGTCCGCCAGTTCCATCGCCATACAGGTGGTCATGGCATGCACCCCGCCCTTCGCAGCGGAGTAGGGGACACGGTGGATTCCGCGGGTGGCGTTGCTGCCGACATTGACGATGCTGCCGCGGCCTTGCGCGATCATCACTGGGACCACCGCCCGGCAAGACCAGAGGGTCGGCCAGAGTGACCGGTTTATTTCCTTCACCATCTCCTCCTCCTGGTATTCCCAGAAGGGCTTCATCCAGATGGTGCCGCCGACATTGTGGACGGAGATGTCGATGCGCCCAAAAGCTTCAACCGCAGCATCGACCATCGCTTGTGCGCCGGCATAGGTCTCCAGATCGGCGGTGAGCGCCAGCGCCGGGGCGCCCTGGCCCAACAACTCCTCCGCCACCTGATGCACCAATTCGGAACGGTCGACCAGCAGCAGCCTGGCTCCTTCACCTGCCGCCCGTGCGGCAACCGCTCGCCCGATGCCCTGAGCGGCACCGGTGACAATCATCACCTGATTATCGAAGCGTCCGCTCATGGTCATCGGCCATTCCCTTCGCTGGCGGCGAATTTCTCATAATGGAAGCTTGCCGGGGTCAGGCCGCAGTCGCGGAAATGGGTGCGCACGGCCTCAACCATCGGCGGCGGACCACAGAGGTAAACGTCGACATTCCCGCCGTTCAGATGCTCCGGCCGAAGATGGTGGGTGACGTATCCCTTCAACGGATGGCTGCTGCCCTGGTCGGCCACGCAGGTGGTGAAGGTAAAGCCTGGGATTCGCTCTGCAAATCTCTGCAGCGCCTCGACCTCAACGAGATCGTGGTCCAGGGTGACACCGTAGATGAGGTGAACCGGGTGCGAATTGCTGCCTTCCACCGCAGCGATGCGGTCCAGCATCGACAGGAAGGGCGCCAACCCTGTCCCACCGGCCAACATCAGTACCGGCCGTCGGACCTCGCGCAAATAGAAGCTGCCGAGCGGTCCGGTCAGGGTCAGACGGTCGCCCGGCTTGGCCCTGCCTGTCAGGTAGCCGCTCATCAGCCCGCCCGGCACGTTGCGGATCAGGAAGGTCGCAAGCTCTGCCCCTGGCGGCGAACTGAAGGAGTAGGAGCGCGTCTGTCCCGTGCCCGGCACCTCGATGTTGACGTACTGTCCGGGCAGGAAGGCCAGGCGCGCGGCATTGTCCAAGGCCAGGGACAGTCCGATGCTGCTGTCCGACAGGCGGGTGACGGACACCACCTCGGCCGAGACGTTCATCGCCTTTGTTTTGCAGATGTCCGACGATGCGGCGATGCGCAGGACGATGTCGGATGCCGGACGCATCTGACAGGTCAGACAGTAGCCCTCCTCCGCCTCCGCGTCTGTCAGGGCATCCTCGATGTAGGAGCCGCCGTCATAGCGCCCGGCCTCGCAAAAGCTCTTGCAGGTGCCGCAGGCGCCGTCGCGGCAGTCGAGCGGGATGTTGATGCCTTGCCGATAAGCGGCATCCGCGACCGTTTCACCGAGGTTGGCATCGATGAAGCGGGTCAGCCCGTCCTCAAAGGTCAGCGCGATGTGAAAGCTCATGAGTCGTCTCCCTGGCTTTGAGACGCACAGAAGGGCGTCGGGCCAGTTGTCGCCCGTCCGGGATGATCGATCCCGCCCGGCCGATCAGATGTGGTAGATGTCGATGGCGTGGTGGATGTAGTCGTTTTTCAGAACCACCGTCTTCTCTTTGATCAGTGGTGTCTCACCCGAAACATCCAGCGTGTAGAAGGACGTGCCGAAATAGGTGTCGGTCGCCTTGTAACGGAAGCTCAGCGTGAACCAGTTGAAGCGCAGCTTGCAGACACCGTCACGCTGCTCGATGACTTCGAGGTTGCTGATATTGTGCGAGGTGCGCGGTTCCGGCAGACTGGTGGCGCTCGACCGTTCCGTCTTGATGCGGAACACGCGATCCTCAAGGCCGCCGCGGTTGCCATAATAGATCAGGGAGATCTCGCGCTGCGGGTCGGTGGTCAGCGCGCCGTCATCATCCCAGGCGGGCATCCAGAACACAGCGTCCGGTGCGTAAAGCTGCACCCAGTCGTCCCATTGTTTTTCATCGAGCAGGCGGGCCTCACGGTGGAGGAAGGCCTGCAGAGTCTCAGGAGTGATGGTCATGCGTTCCCCCGTCAAGCCAGCGTCTTCAGGCCGGACGATGCCTCTTCCACCGCCACGGCGCGGCGCATGGTGTCGAGCCAGTGCTGGTGCTGGACGACGAACAGCCCCTCGTCTTCGGTGCGCAGGCCGCTCATCAGCGGCTGCAGGTCGATGGCCTTGGCCGCCTCGTCGGCACCCTCCACCCAATGGGCCGCTCCGCGTGACAGGTCGTTCCAGGGGGCGGCACTGCCGAGATAGCCGGTCTGGCAGGAGCGGAACTCCTCAAGGTCGTCCGGAGTGGCCATGCCGCTGGCGTTGAAGAAATCCTCATACTGGCGGATGCGGCGGGCGCGGGCCTCCGCACTCTCGTTCTTCGGCGCGATGCAGTAGATCGTGACCTCAGTCTTGTCGACAGACAGCGGTCGATAGGTGCGGATCTGCGAGCTGAACTGGTCCATCAAGTAGACGTTGGGGTAGAGGCACAGATTGCGCGAATTGCCGATCATCCAGTCGGTCCGCGCGGCCCCGTACTGTGCCGCCAGCTCGTCCCGGCGCTCATAGAGCGGGCGGTCTTCGGGATTGGCCCAGCGGCTCCACAGCAGCAGATGACCATTCTCGAAGGAATAGAAGCCGCCGCCCTGCTTGGCCCAGCTTCCGGCGTCCATCGCCCGCACGCTGTCGCCGGCGGCGGCCGTCTTGCGGTGGTTGGTGGTTGCCGCATAGTTCCAGTGCACGGCGCTGACGTGATAGCCGTCGGCTCCATTCTCGGTCTGGAGTTTCCAGTTGCCATCATAAATGTAGGACGAGGAGCCGCGCAGCACCTCCAGCCCATCCGGCGACTGGTCGACGATCATGTCGATGATCTTGGCGGCCTCACCCAGATGCTCGGTGAGCGGTGCCACATCGGCGTTCAGGCTGCCGAACAGGAAGCCGCGGTAGGATGCGAAGCGGGCAACCTTTGTCAGGTTGTGCGATCCCTCCCGATTGAAGGCGTCAGGGTAGCCGGCGGACTCCGGGTCCTTGACCTTCAGCAGCTTACCGGAGTTGTTGAAAGTCCATCCGTGGAACGGACAGGTGTAAGTTGCCTTGTTGCCGCGCTTGTGCCGGCACAGCATCGCGCCACGGTGGCTGCAGGCGTTGATGAAGGCGTTGAGCTCGTTGTCCTTGTTGCGGGCGATGATGATCGGCTGCCGGCCGATGAAGGTGGTGAAGTAGTCGTTCTTGCCGGGGATTTGGCTTTCGTGGGCGAGGTAGATCCAGTTCCCCTCAAAGATGTGCGTCATCTCCAGTTCGAACAGCTCAGGGTCAGTGAAAATGTCGCGCCTGCACCGGTAAATGCCCTGCTCTTTGTCCTCAACGACAGCGCCGTCCAGCCGCGCCATGAGATTGGCAGTCATGATCTGGTCCTCCACAAGATGGCGGGAATGGGGCCGGGCATGGCCCCCCGGAAGATCAGGCGGCCGTGGCGCGCGGACGCTCAGGAAGCGTGTTCAACACGCCATCCAGTGCGGACGGGAGAACGAAGTCGAAGGTGATGGTGGCGAAGGGCCGGTTCACGCCCATGTCGTGGAGGGCGGTCGGGTCCGTGTGGTGCTCGACCTCGGGGATCAGGCCGTCGCGGGTGGCGAAGGCGAAGTCGTCATGGACGTAGGGATCGTCCTTGATGTTGATCTGCGTCGTCAGCGTCCGATAGCCGGGTGCCGACACGAAAAAATGAATGTGCGCCGGACGATGACCGTGGCGGCCCAGCAGGGTCAGGAGCTTTTGGGTCGGCCCGTTGGGCGGGCAGCTATAACCCGACGGCATGATGCTGCGGAAGCGGTAGCGCCCCTCGGCATCCGTGACGATGGTGCGGCGCAGGTTGAAGGCGCTCTGCGACTGGTCGAAGTAGGAATAGTTGCCACGGCTGTTGGCGTGCCAGACCTCGACCTGCGCACCGGCAACCGGATTGCCACGGGTGTCGAGGACGCGGCCATCCATGAACAGGATTTCGCCGTCGTCAGTGTCGTCGTCGAGCCGGGCTTCGCCCTGGCAGACGGGAGCACCGGCCACATAGAGCGGACCCTCGATGGTGCGCGGTGTGCCGCCGTCCATTCCGGCAGCACGCTCCTTCTCATCCTGGCGCAGGTCAAGGAAATGCTCGACGCCAAGACCGGGCACCAGCAGTCCGACTTCATTGGACTTCCCGAGCTCGGTGACATAGCTGCAGGCCGACCAGAATTCTTCGGGCGTGACGTCCATCTCGTCGATCAGCACGAAAAGGTCGAGCAGAATGCGGTCGACGATCGCCTTCACCCGCTCGTTGGCCGGACCGATCTGGGTGCCGGAGATGCGCTTCGCGAACTCTTGGATCTGGTTCTTGTTCATCGTTTTCTCCCTAAACCTTGGTTATGGGTGCCTCATCGGCGGGTAGGCGGCGACCGGTTCAGCGGTCATCGTCACGGATGGACGAGGGATGGCGGCACAAGGCGGTAACCGTCATCGCCATGTAGGGGAAAAGCGGCAGCGAGGTGAGCAGCGCGTGAAGTTCGTCCGCGCTTTCGACATCGAAGATGCTGACATTGGCGTAGCGGCCAGCGACACGCCAAAGGTGCCGCCACTTGCCCTCGTGCTGCATCTGTTGGGCGCGTTCGCGCTCGACCCGCTTCAACTCGTCTGCCACCTGTGGCGCCATGTCAGGCGGCAGGCGGACATCCATTTCGACTTGGAACAGCATGGTCTTGGCCTCGATCAAGGGGGGGTGTGCGAGTGTTACCGGCCGTCACGCCGGAAGAAGGCGATGCGGTCCTCGTCCAAGTCGATGCCGAGGCCCGGCTTGTTGGGGATCTGAAGGCTGAAATCGCCATAAGCCAGGGGCTCGGTCAGGATTTCCTCGGTCAGCAGCAGCGGACCGAACAGCTCCGTGCCCCAGGCGAGCTGCGGGAACGTGGTGAAGAGGTGAGCGGAGGCGATGGTGCCGATCCCCCCTTCCAGCATGGTGCCGCCGTAAAGCCCGATCCCCGCCGCATCCGCAATGGCGCCGACGCGGGCCGCAGCCTGAAGACCGCCGGACTGGGCAATCTTGACGGCAAACACATCGGCTGCCGCCTGAGATGCGATGGCGAACGCATCCTCTGGCCCGTGAAGACTCTCGTCGGCCATAATCGGCACGATGAAGCGCGCGGCCAGACGTGCGAGTGCCGAGCGATTGCTGCGCGCCACCGGCTGTTCGATCAGATCGACGCCTGCGTCCTCCAACATTGCAATTCCGCGCGACGCGGTGGCTTCATCCCAGGCTTGGTTGACGTCGACGCGCACGCTTGCTCTGTCGCCCAACGCGCGTTTGATTTCAGCAACATGCGCGACGTCGTCAACCACCGGGCGCTTGCCGATCTTCAGCTTGAAGATGTTGTGCCGCCGCGAAGACAGCATGCGTTCGGCTTCGTCGATATCCTTCGCCGTGTTGCCGCTGGCGAGCGTCCAGGCGACCGGCAGCGTGTCACGGTGGCGCCCGCCCAGCAGTTCGGAAACGGGGAGGCCGAGCCGCTTTCCCATGGCATCCAGGAGCGCCGTCTCGACCGCCGCCTTGGCAAAGTGGTTGCCAACAACGGCTCTGCCGACCTGCGCCATGGTTGCGGCAACGCGGGTGGGGTCGCTGGTTCGCAGCACCGGGGCTATATAAGTGTCAATCGCCAGCTTGATACCTTCGGGGCATTCTTCGCCGTAGCTCAATCCCCCGATCGTTGTGCCCTCACCGATGCCCACAACGCCGTCGGAACAGCGAAGCCGGACTACGACGATGGTCTGCCGGTGCATGGTGGCCATCGAGAGCACATGCGGCCGAATGGTCGGCACATCGACAATGAGGGTCTCGATGCCGTCAATTCTGGTCATCCTGCGGCTGTCCTCGGCAAAACTTTGTTGTGCCATCACGCTATCTGTTGCCATGCACATTGTGAAAGACCGAGTTGGTCTGGTTTGATACCCTCCAGGTATGGTATGGCGCGGCGGCCTTATCTCCCCGGCCGCCGTACTCAATGAGGGAGAGGCTCGTTCATGGAACTTCGGCATCTCCGCTACTTCATGGCAGTCGTGAACGAGCGGAACTTCACGCGTGCGGCAGAGCGCCTGAACATGGCGCAGCCGCCGTTGAGCCGACAGATACAGCAATTGGAAGAGGAGCTTGGCCTTCAACTCATCGAACGGGACAGCCGTCCCCTGCGTCTGACGGAGCCAGGGCGCTTGATCTATGAACAGGCGGTCCACGTGCTGGAGCGCGTCGATGAAATCAAGGCGTTGGCTCGCCGCCTGCGCCACGCCGAGCATAGCCGCTTCACCATCGGCTTCGTGGCGTCCACACTCTATGGCTGGCTGCCAGAGATGATCCGCCGTTACCGCTCGATCCGTCCGAATGTGGAAGTCTCGTTGGTGGAGTTGACAACGGTCGAGCAGGTCGCGGCGCTAAAAGAGGGTCGCATCGACGTCGGCTTCGGCCGCATTCCGCTGGAGGACACCGCCATCACGCGGACTCTGCTCCGCTACGAAGCCATCATTGCCGCCATTCCGTCAGGGCACCGACTGCTGGAGCAGGAGCGCCCGCTCCGTCTTGATGAATTGACAGCCGGAACGCTCGTTGTTTACCCCAAATCGCCGCGACCGAGCTTTGCCGATCAGGTGCTCGCGCTCTATCGCTCCCGAGGGTTGAAGCCAGACACCATTCTGGAAGTGCGGGATGTGCAGACGGCACTGGGTTTGGTGGCAGCCGATGTTGGATTTAGCCTGGTGACCGCATCTGTGCAGCATCTGCGCCGGGACAAAGTCGAGTATCGCCAACTTGAAGAATCACATGCGGTCTCGCCGCTTTTCATGAGCTTCCGGTGTAACGACACCTCTCCAGAAATTGCAATAATGCTTGACGCAATCCGGCATGTTTATCGTAGCAACTTCGTTAACAACGAACTCGATGCCTGAGAGTTTGTCCGTAGCAGGGGATTCTCGTCCAGCGGGGTCTGTTCAGCGTTTTCGACGGGCCAGAGATCGGGTAAAACGCGGCGCTTTTCGTCGGCTTGGATGACAGGCTGATGGGGTCCGAGAAGAACCCGTTCAAGGGTCGGCGGTTCACGGCCGGGGTCATCTTGTGGGCGGTGCGCTGGTCCCTGCAGTTCCCGATCAGCTACCGCGACCGGGAACGGATGCTGGCCGACCGCGGCGTGGCGGTCGATCACACGACGCTCTTCCGCCGGATTCAAGTCTACGCCCCGGAGTTGGACAAGCGTCTGCGCCCGCATCTGCGCACGACGACCGGCTCCTGGCGGGTCGATGAGACGTACGTCAAGGTGAAGGATCGGTGGGTGTACCTGTACCGCGCCGCCGATGCACGTGTGGGCAGACCATCGATTTCCTGCTCAGCGCCAAGCGCGATGCCGCGGCCGCCCTGCGCTTCGTCCGCAAGGCGCTGAAGCAAGCGCACACCGTGGAACCCGCGCACCCTCACCGTGGACAAGAACCCTGCTTACCCGAGTGCGACCAGGACGATGAAGGAGACCGGCGAACTGTGGCGCTTGCCCAAGCTGCGCCAAGTGAAATGCCTGAATAATATCGTTGAACAGGACCACCGGTGGATCAAACGGCGGTGCGGCCGGGGCTCGGGTTCAAAAGCTTCCACACCGCACGTTGGACGATCGCCGGCTACGAGATCCTGGCCATGGTGCGCAAAGGGCAGGTCGCCGCCATTCGGGCCAACGACATGCCGGCCGACCTGTTCGGGATCGCCATCCGACAGTGCTGATGCCGCGGTTCTCCGCGACCAACGTCAGACTTTGCAACAGAACCAGTTCACCAGCGATGCCTTTTTGCGCAGGTGGGGAATATCAGGAATATATTCCGCAACTCAAAGAAATTAAATTTTTATTATTACATATAATATAGAGTAAATGCAATTTTGTAGCAATTTTAAAGTTGCATCAAATAAGAAAATTGCTTACCTAAAGATGCTTCTCTTCGGTAAGAGAGCGAAAAAATCACTATCTAATCATTAGATTCATAACCTAAGGGGGAAATTTATGTCAGTTCGTCACAAGCTTGGCCTGATGGCTATCGCGGCCGTGATGACCGTCGGTGCCGCCAGCATCGCCCATGCCACCCCCGAGGTTCGCATCACCATGCAGAATCTCGGCACCACCACGATGAACTGGACCTCTGGCGGGGGGCCGAACGGGACGGCGATCGTGGCGCTTCCGTCGTCCGTCACCGCCTCGGCGGCCCCGACGGCGCGTTACTCGGTTCCGCTCAACACCCCGGCCAACGGCGTCTTCACCTACACGGCGACGGGTGGGCACTCCTGTGGGTACAGCTACTCCCGCAGCGGATCTTGCGTCCTCACGTCCGAAACTGCGGTGCTGCAGAGCGCCGGCTCTGTCTGCGCCGTTGTGAGCCACGGCGTGTCGGGCAGCGGGAGCAGCTGCATCAACTCGATCACGTACTCGCTCAAGTGATCGGTGGAACGGCCCCGGCGGCATTCGAATGCCGCCGGGGCCGTTCCGGTTCGAGTGCCGAAGAAACGACCAGAGCTATTGTAGGGCAGGGGTTCGATGATGAAGGCAGTTCAACGGTTGATCGTTTCAATCGGCCTGTGCGTGGTTGGCTGCGGCGCGGCGGATGTGGGGGCGCAGGTAAATCCACACGCGAACCTGTCTCCATCCGCGATCGACGACCAGATTTCGAAATGGGTGGAGGCGCATCCAGAGCTCGTCCTCAAATCCATAAATGCATATATGGCGAGTCAGCAGCCCAATCTGCTCAGCTTTCTGGCAAGCGCGGACGTGCTGATCGACAGCACTCTGCCGGGGGTCGGCGCAAAAGCCGAACAGGCGGATCTGACCATCGTCGAATTCTCCGACTTCAATTGCCACTATTGCAAGGAAGCCGAGAACGCCGTTCGCGCGAAGATTCAAGAACACAAGACGATCCGGGTCATCTACCGGGATCTCGGCTTCCTCCACCCATCGAGCGAGCTTGCCGCGTTGGCGGCCAAGGCGGCCGATCGGCAGGGCAAGTATCATGAGTATCGCGCCGCGGTCTTCGCCGGACAGAAGCAGACGGGCTTCACCGAGGATGATCTCAGGTCATTCGCGAAACAGGTCGGTCTGGATATTCCGAGATGGGAGGCCGACCGAATCTCGGAGCCGCTCAAGGCCGGATTGAAGGCGGACATGGACTTGATCGCCAAATTGAAGATTGGTGGCACTCCCTTCTTCTTCGGTTGGGTTCCATCGACGAAGTACGGGCTGATATCGCAAGGCGCCGTCACCGATGAAACCCTTGAAGCCATCATACAAGACTTGAGGAATGGAAAGGCGTCGTGACACGCAATGAACGATAAATATCTGGCCTTGCCGGCTTAAAAATAGTTAGAAATCTAATCTTGAATACGATAACGGGAATTTATGGCTCCGATTAACAATCCTTAAGGATCTCTGCCGCTATGATGCGATGAAAGATTCCAGGATGTCTTTTGCCCAACCTCCAGCCCATGCATGAGGAGAATGTGATGAGTGGAATATCCAACGCCTACGCATCGACCCCTCGGCTTGAGCGCGGCGGCAGCTTCGCCTCGAATCCGGAACTCAGCCGTGGCTTGTCCAAGCTGTACAGTGACCTGCGCGCGGACACCGAAAAGAACGGCGGCAGCATCCGTGGCGGCTTCGAGAAGGGCTTCACAAGCGCGGACGGCCTAGTGACCGTCACCTTGAGCACGGAGAGCCTGGCGGCCTACAAGGGGGATCCCAAGGATATCGGCATCCATCTGAACGTGCTGACGCGCTCGGGCAAGGGGGCGGACGCCGCGACCTCGCAGGGGAGCGCGATGAGTGACCCCATCCGCAGCGTCGACGACATCGCCGCCCATGAAACCTCCATGCAGCAGGAGCTGGGGCCAACGGAAACCCTCGATCCCAGCAGCATCAAGCCGCTGCCGCAACCGCCGGAGAATGCAGAGGAGAAGGCCGCGCGCCTTGCGGGCGAGGCCAGCCAGGCCGGGGTGAAGCCGCAGCAGGCCAAGTCCGGCGTTTCCGGGAGCGGCACGCGTCTCGACCGCATGAAGGCCCAAAGCGATGAAGGCGCGCGTCTGGCCGAGCAGTTGAAGAAGGGCCTTGGGGACGCCAACGCGCAGCATGCCGACAGCGTGGCGGAGATGGCCAAGCGGCCGGCGGAGGAGCAGGCGGCCTCGGCATTCTACAAGCGCGTCGATCTGAAGACCTGACACCGGATCCTCCGCCGGACGGTTACGCCAAGGGCGCTCCGGCGGCATTGAAAACGGGGGCTTCCGCCTTCTGCCGGACGCGGCGCCTGAAGGAGCCGTCAGCGCTTGCGGTTCTGCCAGGACCAGGCCGCGGCCAGCACGGGCACCGACAGCGCCGCCCAGGACAGGGCGTCCACCAGCCCGTCGTCCAGCAAGGCGGTGACCAGCCCGGCCGCGGTGACGAGCGCGATTGCGGCGGGAATGCCGAAGATCGCCAGCAGGGGAAGGGGGTGCGCGGCTTAATTCCGCAGCCTCTTCCATGGTGGTGCGAAAGCCGGGGGTGTCGGCGTGGTCCTGCGCGGTGCGGCGGCGGGCGAATCAGAGATAGAGGCCGCTGTCGAGGATGACGATGATCGGCAGGGCACCGCCTCCGTCACGCTCGGGGCCATGGCTGGTGAGTTCGGTTTTGTCTATCGGGCCGGCCATCGCCGCCAGCCCGGTCTGACCGCTCAGTGGCCGAGGGCCTGGCCGGGCGAAAGGCGGTGGCCGGCCGGAAAACCGTGGATCCTCGCGCGCCAGGCGATGAGGAAGCCGATTGCCAGTAACAGGGCCATGGCCCATGGGAACGCGGACACTCCCCACGCATCGAGCAGAACGCCGCCGAGAAGACCGCCGCCGGCGATCGCAGCGTTCCAGGCGACGACGTTCATCGACAATGCGATGTCCGCTCCGTCAGCGGCGGCATCGGCCAAGGCCGTCTGAAGAAGTGTGCCGGCACCGCCGAAGGTGACGCCCCAGGTCGCCACCGCGACCAGGAGGACCGACGGAACCACCGCCCAGACCCCTAGCACCAGCGAGGTGAGGCCGAACGCCAGCAAGCTGAGGAGCACGGTCCGGCGGAGAGCCCGATCGACGGATTTTCCGGCGACCCATATGCCGACCAGCGCGGCGACGCCGAAAACCAGAAGCACCAAATCGACATGGTCGGCGAGATTTGCCACGGCAACGAAGGGGGAGATGTAGGTGTAGAGAAGATTGTGGGCCAGCATCCATGCGATGACCACGCAGAGAACCGGCCGAACGCCGGGGGTCTTGAAGACCTGCGGCAACGGACTGCGTTCGCCTTTGGCCTGCCCGGCATAATCCGGGACCTTTGCGAGAACCCAGGCGATCAAGCTCAGCGTCAGCAACGACATGATGCCGAAGGCCCAGCGCCAGCCGACCGAGGTTCCGAGCCACGTTCCGAGCGGAACACCGAGGGAAAGTGCGATCGGCGTCCCGACCATTGCAATCGCCACAGCCTTGCCCTGCTGGCTCAAGGCAACCATCCGGCGTGCGTAGCCTGCCAGCAGGCTCCAGGCCAAGCCGGCAGAGACGCCGGCAAAGAACCGGGCGGCCAGCGTCAGCCAATAGGCGGTGGAAATCGCCGTGATCGAGTTGAAGATCAGGAACCCGACGATGGTCAGCAAGAGAACAGTGCGTCGCCGCCAGCCGCTCGTGGCAAGCGTCAGGGGAATGGCGGCCAGGACGGAGCCCATGGCATAGGCCGTTACGGTCTGCCCTGCCAGCGATGACGACACGGCCAGTCCGTCGCTGATCTGTGGCAACAGTCCGGCCGGCAGGGTTTCGGTCACGATGCAGAGGAAGCCGGTCATCGCGAGAGCCAGCAGCCCTGCCAGCGGCAACCGGTCCGTCTCCTCATGCGTCGTTATCGTGGTCGTCGATGCCATCGAACCCTCGCTTATATATGGATCGTTCGGTCCATATATCGGGGGCGGGCGTCCCTTGGCAAGCACTTGTGGATCGGTTAGTATAGAAATGGCTGCAGGGAGGGGACATGGCGCGAACCGGACGCCCGAGGGAGTTTGACCGCGACGAGGCGCTCGATGCCGCTTTGTCCCTGTTCTGGGCGCAAGGGTACGAGCCGACCTCGCTTGCGCAACTCAAGGCCTGCATGGGGGACATTTCTTCCGCGAGCTTCTATGCCGCCTTCGGATCGAAGGAAGCGCTGTTCCGCGAAGTCGTCGGGCGATACCAGTCCACGTATGGTCAGGTGACGGCCTGCCTGACGGATGGCAGCCTGCCGCCGCGACAGGCGATTGAGCGTGCGCTGAGGCGCTCCGCCGAGATGCAGACCAACCAGGAGCATCCGCCGGGTTGCCTCATGATCCTCGGAGCGAACAACTGCGCGCCTGAGAACCGGCATATCGACGGCGTCCTGGCGGCCGATCGGATGAAGAACCGGCAGGGGATCAGGGATTGTATCGCCCGTGCCGTCGCCTCCGGAGAGCTGTCGCCTTCGACCGACGCCGATGCGCTGGCGACCGTGTTTCACACATTTCTCATGGGCATTGCCTTCGAGGCGAGGGACCGCACCGAGCCCGCGAAACTCAGCGCCTCCATCGATTCTCTCATGGAACTGTGGGACCGGCACCGCGCATGACGGGCCGGCCACGCTGCGACGGAGCGACCATCCGGCTCCCTCCACGTCCGTCGGGCGGCACCGAAGCCGGCAGATGACCAGCTCGGGCATGCCCGCCTGCCGCAAGGGCGCCCGATCACAACCGGCCGCCGGTGGACCCCGCTCTCACGCAGGATTGTGCGCCAAAATCAATGGAACCCCGTCAGGCTCCCGCATCCCGCCGCTTGTAGAGGAGTTCCAGGCAGTCCAGATTCTCGTGCAGCTGGCGAAACAGATCGCCGGGCTCGCTGGTCGCCTTGCGCTGACCGTCCGTCCGCAAAAGGCCATGCACCGCCAGATCCGCCAGAATCCCGGCGACCTCCCTGGCCGTCTTGCGCCCGCCATCGTGAAACCACCAGGTCGTCCAGCTGCACATGCCGATCAGCGCGAAAGCGGCGACGCGGGGGTCCACCGGACGGAACACGCCCTGCTGGATCCCTCGTGCGATCTGCGTCGTGAAATGGTCGAGCACGGCCCGTTTGGAGCGCTCGTGCACCGCGCGCAGGTCGGGGGGCAGTTCCACCTCGGTCCGATCGACGACCCGGAACTGAAGGGCGTGCGAGAGGAGAAGCTCGACATGGCCGCTCACCATGGAGCGCAGCACCTCGACCGGATCGTCGTCGGTCCGGGCTGAGAGCATGGCGGATTGCCGATCGCTGACGACGGTGACCTCCTCCACCAGCGAAGCCAGCACCTCTTCCTTGCTTTTGAAATAATAGTACAGCGCCGTGCGTCCGACACTCAGCGCGTCGGCGATATCCTGGAAGCTGGTGCCGGCAAAGCCGCGTTCGGCGAACAGCTTTGCCGCCGCGTCGAGCACGCTCTGGCGCAGCAACGCCTTCCGGCCGGTTTCCGCTTTGGCCGATGTTCTGCCCACCCCGTCCTCCTATCCGGCTTCTCCGCGCCGCAGGATGGGAGGTTTTGACGCGAACGTCAAATTTTTGAAGCGTTGACGGACGAGGCTTCCCAATCCCGCGGGCATCGAAGGCTTTGAAAACATTGCCCTGAACGGCAATGACCACAGCGCGGGTGCGACAAAGCGCGCCTTGACAGGAATTTCCACCTATTGACGGTACTGTCAATTATTCGTCACCATGTCAAATATGCAGGGTGGGCAGCATCGATCAACAGCCGTGCCGGCCTGCCTCAAGACCAACATACGGGCGGATCGCGCCGCCCTTCGTAAGGGAGACGATGGACATGCCGGTTTCGGGCACACCTGCGCCTGCCGCACATCAGTCAGCGGATCAGGCGGCGACGGCGGGATTTCTCAACACCGATTGGAACCCGCGCGACCTTCCCGACGGCACGCTGACGCGCAACGTGGCGCTGCGCACGGCCGACCGGGCGGCGACGGGAGGCACGCTTTATGTCCGCGGGCGCAGCGACACGGTCGTGTGCATCATGCACCCGCGGGAATTCATGGCCTGCCATTACCTTGTCCCGGACATCGTGGAGGCCGGCTTCGCCGCCTGGTCCCAGTCGCCGCGCTCCGTCGGCAACGACAGCCGGCTTGAGCACGAGACGGCTCTGTTCGATGTCGCCGCCGGGCTGTCCTTCCTGCGCGCCCAGGGCTTCCGCCGCATCGTCCTGCTCGGCAACTCCGGCGGCGGCAGTCTCTACGCCTTCTACATGCAGCAGTCGCAGTTGGCGCCGGACCGGCGGATCGCCCGCACGCCCGGCGGGCGGCCGACCAACCTCGCATCGCTTGACATGCCGGTGGTGGATGGGCTGGTGCTGGTTGCGCCACACCCCGGCCAGGGCATGCTGCTGATGGGATGCATCGACCCGTCGGTGACCGACGAGGATGACGCGCTGTCGGTGGATCCGGCGCTCGATCCCTTCAGTCCGGCGAACGGTTTCGCGGAGCCTCCGGGACCGTCCCGCTACTCCCCGGACTTCGTCGAACGCTACCGCTCCGCGCAGCAGGCCCGGGTCGCGCGCCTGGACGAACGGGCGCGTGCCCTGATCGGGGAACGGCTGGCGGCGCGCAAGCGCGCCAAGGAGACCGGCGGCATCGACGACCGGCGGCGCGGCGCCCACACGCCACTCATGACCGTTTGGCGGACCGATGCCGACCTGCACTGTTTCGACCCCAGCCTCGATCCGTCCGACCGCGGCTATGGCTCCCTGTGGGGGCGGGATCCCTTCGCCTCCAACTACGGCGCGGTCGGCTTCGCCCGCGTCTGCTCCCCTGAGGCGTGGCTGTCGACCTGGTCGGGCCTGTCGTCGAACGCCTCCCTGCACAAGACCGCGGCAGCCGTCGAACAGCCGTTGCTGCTGGTCGAATACACCGGCGACGTCTCGACCTTCCCGTCGAGGGTAGCGTCTCTGTTCGACGGCTTCGCCACAGGACGCAAAACCCATCTGCGCATCCGCGGCGACCACCACGGCCGCGCACTGACCCCGGATGAGGAGCCGGGGCGCTACGCCGCCGGCCGGGCGGTCGGCGGGTGGCTGCGCGACCATTTCGGCGGCTGAGCGCCGCGAACGATAGGAATTGAACGATAGAAATTCAAGGAGACCAGCATGCTCGACCAACCTGCGACCAGGCTCCGCCTGCGCGGCGTGGACCATAGCGCCCGCCCGACCTGGAAACTGCGCGAAACCGTGGAGTTCTACCGCGACAAGCTGGGCCTGCCGCTCGTCCATGTCATCTCGGCGCGCGGTTGGGGCCCGGCCACCCATCCCG
Organism: Azospirillum melinis; assembly: GCF_013340935.1. Lineage (GTDB taxonomy): Bacteria > Pseudomonadota > Alphaproteobacteria > Azospirillales > Azospirillaceae > Azospirillum > Azospirillum melinis. The sequence continues at coordinate 24,952 of NZ_WHOS01000045.1, forward strand.
ACTTCCTGCATTTCTTCTTCGACAGCGGCAACGGCAGCACCATCGCCTTCTTCTATTATCTCGGGTCCGACCAGCCGGAGGCGCTGGAAGGGCGCGCAGCGATGCCGCCGCTGCCGGATGACCACGTCTTCGATGCGACCCACACCGCCTGGCTCGTCGACAGCGAAGAGGAGCTGAAGGACTGGAAGCGGCGCCTGGAAGCCGAAGGTTTGGCAGTCTCGGTGGAGACTACGCACGAGGTGATCGAGTCCATCTACGTGCGCGATCCCAATGGCTATTTCGTGGAGATCACCCGCAAGCTGCGGCCGCTGAACGCCATCGATGCCACCGACGCCGCCCTGACCCTGCGGGCCGCCCTGGACGCGGAGGACGCGGCATCCGCCGAAGGCCGGCGCGTCGTCGCCATCGACGAGATCTGGACACGGAAGTCCAGGTTGCTGGATGCGGACGGCGACCGCGCCGCGGCGGTCAGCATCTTCGTGCCGCGCCTGGAGGAATTCGCCAGCCTGACCCGTGCGGCCCGCGGACGCGACGACTGCACCGTCACCGCGCTGGACACCCACGACCGTATCGATGCCGAAGGGCCGGTCGAGTTCCAGCGTCGTGCGCTCGGGCTGAAGCCGGCGGTCTGGTACGGACTTTTCACCGGCGGCATCCGCGGCCGGATCGAGATCTTCGACCGCGACCGCGTCGTCATCGCCCCCGCTGCTTAAGGCGGTCCGCGCATCAAAACGCATCAAGGGGAGGACAGAGATGACAGGAATCCGCAATCCCATAAGCGGAGTCGTCTACACACCGGCCGATCAGGCCGAGCGATACCTTGCCGACGGAGCCTGGATCCCGTCCACCGTCGGGGACGTGCTGCGTGCCACCGCAGCGCGCCATCCTGACAAGCCGGCTCTGATCGGCGACGAGCGGACCGTGACCTTCGCCGAACTGGACGGGACGAGCGACCGGCTGGCCGCGGCGCTGCTGGCGCTGGGCCTTGCCGCCGGCGACCGCGCGATATTCCAGATGGGCACGACGGTTGAGACCGTCATCGCGCTCGCCGCCTGCTTCAAGGCGGGGATCGTCCCCGTCTGCACGCTGCCGCAGCACCGCGAGGTGGAGATCGGCGAGCTGGCCCGGCAGAGCGGCGCCCGCGGCTACTTCGTCCAGGCGGACTTCAGCCGCTTCGACCTCGCCGGGTTTGCCATGTCCATGATGGAACGGCACCCCGGCCTGCAACATCTCGTGGTTGCGCAGGGCGGGGGGGCCGCCGGACTGGCGCTGGAGGACCTGATCGCCGCCGTTCCGGCGGAAACCGCGCGCGCCCGGCTGGCCGGCATGCCCTTCGGTCCGCAGGACGTCCTGACCTTCCAGCTGTCCGGCGGCACGACCGGACTGCCCAAGATCATTCCGCGCTTCCATGCCGAATATCTCGGTCATGTGCGGCACCTGATGGGGCTCTACCGGATGACGGCGGACAGCCGCATCCTGTGGTCGCTGCCCCTGCTGCACAATGCCGCCCAGGTCTATGCGCTGATGCCGATGATGCTCGGCGGCGCGACCGTCGTCCTGATGCCGAAGGTCGACATCCGGCGCATGCTGGAGCTGATCGAGGCGCACCGCGTCACCCACGCACTGTCGGTCGGCCCCATCGCGCCGCAGCTGATGGGCTATGCGGACATCCGGCGGCACGACCTGTCCTCCCTCCGGCTGTTCGCGACGATGAGCCGTGCCGACAAGCTGGAGGAGCACATCGGCGTGCCCTGCTCCAACCTTTACGGCATCACCGAGGGCTTGCTTCTCGGCTCGCCGGCCGACGCCCCGACCGAGCGGCGGCACCGCACGCAGGGCACCTCCGGCTGTCCGTTCGACGAGATCCGGCTGCTCGAACCGGGAACCGAGACCCCGGTTCCGCCCGGCCAGATGGGCGAGCTGTGCTTCCGCGGCCCGTCCAGCCTGCGCGGCTATCTCGACAACCCGGCGGCGAACGCCGGGGCCTTCACGTCCGATGGCTTCTACCGCACGGGCGACATCATGACGGCCCATGTCGTGAACGGGCAGACCTGCTACGCCTTCGAAGGGCGCCTGCGCGACAACGTCAACCGCGGTGGCGAGAAGATCGGCTGCGAGGAGGTGGAGGCCTATGTCAGCCGCCATCCCAGCGTCGCCGACGCCAAGCTGGTCGCCATGCCCGATCCGGTCTATGGCGAGAAGGGCTGCATCTTCATCATCACGCGGCCAGGCATGCCGGCTCCGAACGTGCAGGAGCTGGGCGCCTTCCTGACCGGTTGCGGGCTTGCGAAATACAAATGCCCGGAGCGCGTCGAAGTGCTGGACGAGTTCCCCCTCACCCGCGTCGGCAAGCTGAACAAGCCGGCGCTGAAGACACTGATCGCCGACATGTTGGCGGCTGAATCCACGGCAGGTGCGGCATGACCCCCAATGACTTCACAGCAACCGAATACATCGTCGGCACCAACCCCCTGGTGATCCGCCGCCGCGTGAAATGGGGGGAATGCGACCCGGCCGGCGTCGTCTACACCGTCACCTTCAGCGAATACGTCATTTCGGCCGCGGAGCTGTTCTACGGCAGCCTGTTCGGCACCACCCCGCAGCGCGCCAAGGACGAGCAGGGGTTCGGCACGCCCACCCGCGCGCTCGACTTCGACTTCCGCCGCTCGCTGCGGCCGGACGAGGAGTTCGAGATGACCGTCACGGTCACGGAAATCCGGAACCGGACCTACGTGCTGCGAATCTGCGCCCGCACACTCGACGGCGACGTCGCGTTCCTGGCGCATCTGACCCCGGTCTGCGTCGCCCGCGGCGAACGCCGCTCCATCGACATCCCCCCGGCATTCCGGCAGGCGCTGGAACGCTACCAAGGCGCCTGTGCGGCGGAAGGCTGTGCGGCGGAAGGAGGCCCGGCATGAAGATCACCATCATCGGAGGCGGCCCGGCCGGCCTTTATTTCGCCCTGCTCGCCAAGAAGCACGACCCGGCGCACGACATCCAAATCCTGGAACAGAACCCGCGGGGCGCCACCTACGGCTGGGGTGTCGTTTTCTCCGACGTCGGTCTTTCCTTTCTGAAGGAGGCTGACCCGGATTTCTTCGCCGAGTTCACCGCCGGGCACGAATGCTGCGACTACATGGAGATCGTGCACCGCGACACCCGCGTGCAGATCCACGGCAATCACTTCTCCCGCACCGCCCGGCTCGCCATGCTGGAAACGCTGGAGCAGGCCTGCCTGCGGGTGGGTGTGGAGATCCGCCACGGCGAACGCATCACGGACATCGACGCGCTGGCGCATGACGCCGACCTGCTGGTCGGGGCCGACGGCGCCAACAGCGCGGTGCGCCTGCACTACGCCGAACAGTTCCGCCCCAGCTTCGAACGGCGGCGCAACAAGTTCGCCTGGTACGGTACGCGCCAGCGCTTCCATCCCGTCTCGCTGATCTTCCGCGAAACCGCGGCGGGCGTTTTCATCGCCCACAGCTACCAGTACAGCCCGGAGTTCAGCACCTTTCTGGTCGAGGTCGATCCGGAGACGTGGCTGCGCGCCGGCTTCGACCGGATGAGCGAGGAGGAGAGCAGCCGCGCCTGCGCCGAGATATTCCATGCCGACCTCGGCAGCAACCCGTTGCTGACCAACCGGTCGCACTGGTTCGAGGCGAACATCGTGCGCAACGAACGCTGGCACCACGCAAACGTCGTGCTTCTGGGCGACGCGCTGCGCACCGTGCATTTCTCGCTGGGGTCCGGCACCCGCATGGCCATGCAGGACGCCATCGCGCTTCACCGCGGGATCGTCGACCATCCCGGCGACCTGTCCGCCGCCTTCGCCGCCTTCGAAGCGCAGCGCCGCCGGTCCTCCTCCAGCTTCCAGGGAGCCGCCGCGCGCAGCCTGGACTGGTACGAGACGGTCGCCGGCAAGCTCCACCTCGACCCCGTCGGCTTCGCCTACGACTACATGCGGCGCACCGGGCAGGTCAGCCACGAGGATTTGCGCCGCCGCGATCCGCACTTCACCGCCGCCTATGAGGCGCAGAACACCGACGAACCCCTGGGGAGGACGGCATGAACACGGTCAGCGTCTCCGACGTCATCGGGCGCAGCCGGCTGGGCGGCCTGCAATTGCGCGTCGTCGCGCTCTGCACCCTGTGCATGATCGTCGACGGTTTCGATGTCCAGGCCATGGGCTATGTGGCGCCGGCCATCATCGGCGACTGGGGCATCCAGAAGGCGGATCTCGGCACCGTATTCGGTGCCGCGCTGCTGGGCATGACCCTGGGTGCCCTGGTCATGGGCATGGTCGCCGACCGGTTCGGCCGCCGCCCGGTGCTGATCGCCGCCATGCTGTATCTGGCACTCTCCAGCTTCGCGACCGCGCAGGCCGCCAGCGTCGAGGAGTTGCGATGGATGCGCTTCCTGACGGGCCTGTGCATGGGTGCGATCGTGCCGAACGCCGTGGCGCTGGCCGGGGAGTTCAGCCCGGCGCGGGTGCGCATCACCCTGATGATGGTCGCCTCATCCGGCTTCATCCTCGGCGGAGCCGTGGGCGGGGTCGTCGCCGGTCTGCTCATCCCGGCCTATGGCTGGCATGCGGTTTTCCTCGCCGGTGCGGCCGCCCCGCTGCTGCTGGGCGTGGCGATGCTGGCCCTGCTGCCGGAATCCCTACAATACCTGACGGTGAGGGGGCGGAAGCTGGAGCAGGTGCGGCGCTGGCTTGTCCGGATCGAGCCGGACCTGACCGTGCGCGACGACACGATCCTGGCTGCGGCCGACCGTCCGGCGCGCGGTGCGCCGATCCTGGAGCTGTTCCGCGGCACGATGGCGGTGGCAACGCCGCTGCTGTGGCTGCTGAACTTCATGAACCTGCTTGCCGCCTATTTCCTCGCCAACTGGCTGCCGGTGATCATGACGGAGGCCGGCCATCCCGCCTCGGCAGCGGTGATGGTGGGAACGATCTTCTGGGTCGGCGGGCTGGTCGGCAACCTGCTGCTCGGCTGGCTGGTCGACCGGCACGGCTTCGGCCCGACCCTGGCGATCAATCTGCTGGCCGGCGCACTCGGCGTGGCTCTGATCGGACAGGTCTCCGGCTCGTTGGGGATCGCGGGCGCGGTGATCGCGGTGGCCGGCTTCTGCATCCTGGGAGGACAGTCCGCGTTGAACGCGCTCGCCGCCGCCTTCTACCCGACGCCGGTTCGCTCGACGGGTGCGGGCTGGGCGCTTGGCATCGGCCGGCTGGGATCGATCTTCGGGCCGGTCATCGGCGGAGAACTGATGCGGCTGAACTGGTCCACCGCGGACCTTCTGGTGGTGGCCGCCATTCCGTGCCTGATCGCGCTGGCCGGCAACCTGCTGCTCTGGGCGCTTGGCCGGCTGCCGCGGACGGCCGGCAGCACGGCCGGCGCCCTTCCCCCGCAACCCGCCCGATCGCGCAGCTGAGGAGCCCGCATCATGACCCGCACCTACCGCATCGGGCAGATCGTGCCCAGTTCCAACACGACCATGGAAACTGAAATCCCGGCCATGCTGCGCGCCCGCGAGGCGGTGCTGCCGGAACGCTTCACCTTCCATTCCAGCCGGATGCGCATGCACCGTGTGGTGAAGGAGGAGCTGGAGGCGATGAACCGCGAGGGGCTGCGCTGTGCCGCCGAACTCGCCGACGCCCGCGTCGACGTGATGAGCACGGCCTGCCTCGTCGCCATCATGGCGATGGGCCTCGGCCACCACCGCACTGTGGAGCGCGAACTGGCCGAAGTTGCCCACAACAACCATTGCGCAGCGCCGGTGATGACCTCGGCCGGCGCGCTGGTCGAGGGGCTGAAGGCGCTCGGCGCGCGCCGCATCGCCCTGATGGCACCCTATACCCGTCCCCTGACCGAGCTGGTGGTCGCTTACATCGAGCATGAAGGGATCGAGGTGATCGACTGGCGCTGTTTCGAGATCGCCGACAACCTGGAGGTCGGCCGCCGGGATCCCATGCGGCTGGTCGAGGACGTGCGTTCGCTGAAGACGGCTGGGGCGGACGTCGTTGTTGCCTCGGCCTGCGTGCAGATGCCATCCCTGCCGGCAATCCGCCCCATCGAGGAGATGCTGGGCATCCCGACAGTCTCCACGGCGGTCTGCACTGTGTACGGCATGCTCACCCGTCTGGGCCTGATTCCCTCAGTTCCTGGCGCTGGGGCGTTGCTCGAGGAAGGCGGTCCGGTCTTGGGCTGACTGCCAAGGGCAATGTCAGATTGTTGAAACTGCAAAGTTGGCCGGCAGGCGCGAGATGACGGTTACGGGCATCACCGCCGATGCTATGCGTCCTGGAGCTCGAGCTGCTGGCCGATGGACTGGACGGCCTCGGCGAGCGCACCGGGTCCAAGGTTGATGGCCCGTTCCGTTCGACAAGGCGCGTCTCCCCTGCATGTCGCGGGTGATGTTGAAGCTGGACGCTTGGCCTTTGCGGAGCGCCCGCAGCACGGTCTCACCCCGAAGTGGCGTTCCTTGAGGTCCGACAGGGCTTGGCTCCCTCCAACCTTCAGCCATTCCGCCGCGTGCCGGTCAACTTTGCAACAGAGCCCGAACTGCCCTTTATGGTGCCATCTAGAGGTCGTGGCGAGGAGACCGGAGCAGGCCCAACCCGGCTTCCGCTGCCACGGTCACGCAACAGGATGATTGCCCGATCCTCGCCGAGCCTGCTACGTTATATTCGCTTGAATATAGAGATGCGGCCATCCCGATGGTCCATCTCCCGGTTCTTCGCAGGTCCGCCGCCGGCGCGGTCGGCGCGCTGCTTCATGATGAATGGGCCGCCGCCTTTCCCGATCCGGGGCTGACGCCCGCCGCCCCACCGATCGAGGTCAAGAGTCCATGATTCCGCTCCGCCGCCTTGCCGTCCTGACGCTGCTGGCCGCCACCGCCGCTGTCTCGTCCGCCATCCCCGTGTCCACGGCCCGCGCCGAGGAAGTCGTCCTCTATGGGGCGGGCAGCCTGCGCGCCGCGATGACCGCCATCGCCGCCGATTATGCCAAGGCGACCGGCAACAGCGTGCGCACCGCCTTCGGACCGTCCGGCCTGATGCGCGACCGGATCGAGGCGGGCGAGGCGGTCGATCTCTTCACCTCGGCCGACATGGGACATGCGCTGACCCTGCGCAAGGACGGGCGGGCCGCCGCCGTGGCGATGTTCACCCGCAACCGGCTGTGCGCCTTCGCCAAACCCGAGGCAAGGCTGGAGCCGGCTTCCTTCGCCGAGCGGCTGCTCGACCCGTCGGTGCGGATCGGCACCTCGACGCCCAAGGCCGATCCCGGCGGCGACTACACCTGGGAGATGTTCCAGCGGATCGGGCAGCAGCATCCCGGCGCCTTCGCCACGCTCGACGCCAAGGCCAGGAAGATCGTCGGCGGCAGCACCGCCGCCGACCCGTCCGATCCCGACCCGATTGCCTCGGCCTTCGCGCGCGGCGACATCACCGTCATGATCGCCTATTGCAGCGGCGCCAAGCAGCGGCTCCAGGCCACGCCCGACCTCCAGGTGGTGCCGGTTCCGCCGCCCTACGCCACCGGTCCCGAATATGGCCTGGCGATCGCCAGCCTCCAGAAGCCGGCCGCCGTCGGGCTGATGCTGGCGATCCTGTCGCCGGAGGGGCAGGCGACGCTGGCGCGCTTCGGTTTCGACCCGGTCGGCCTGCCATCGGGCGGGGAGCGCTGACCGTGCCCCGCCCCCTCTACGCGCCGGGCGGCCCGCCCGACCCGAGAGCATCCCCTTGGCACGAGCGGTCATCGGTCGCTAGATACGGACGACCATGATCGACGAGAGGCGGGCGTGACGGACTCGGTGGCTTACCATCGCCTGATGGCGTGCTCGGCATCAGGCAGCCTTGCCGATACGCAGGATCTCGGGCGCATGCTGCTGCGCCGTTGCAGCGACGCGTCGGCACCCTACCCATGCGCGTTGGGTCTGTCCCCGGACAGGCTGGGCGCCCTGGTCGGGACTGTCTTCCCGGAGGCCGCTGCCGGCTGGACGCCGGGGCGCTGCTTTTCCCGGCACGTCCATCGTCTGGCCGACGCGGAAGCGGAGCATCGCCACGCCTGCCTCGCCTCCATCGCCTTAGCCGCGCCGGAGACCATGCGGCCAGAGATCATGTGGTTGAAGTGCGAGGAGGAGGACTTCCTCGGTCTGCTGTTGCGCAACCGCAGCACGGATCAGCCGATTGCCGAGGCCTTCGCCGTCGTCATCGCGCGCGCTTGCGTGGAAAACGATCATCTCTGGCGTTCCCTCGGGCTGGCGGGGCGAAACTCGCTGGCGGATCTGCTTCGGCGCCATTTCCAACCGCTGGCGTCCGCCAACACCCGCAAGCTGCGCTGGAAGCGCTTCTTCTACGAGCGGCTCCACGCCGAAGGCCGGCCCACCGACCGGCCAACCGTCTGCGATGCCTGCTCCCATCACTCCGACTGCTATGGCGACATCGTCCCGACGAGGCCGCACGCCATGCCTTAAGTGACGGATCGTCCTGCTCCCAAGGCAGAGAGCCTTTTGACAGAGTGACCGCAATCGATATATCCGTACAGATACATCGATTGCGGTTGGCAGGTGGGGTCCGCAGGGGTCCGCCGCATCGGTGAGAGGGTAACGGCTTACCATTGGGGGCGAGATGCGTAGTTCCTGTCTGTATATTACGTTTACGATTGGGGTGCTGAGCGCCGGCGGGGCGGTCGCGGCCGACGCCGCCAACGATCCGGCTGTCAATGCCGGGGCCGGCGTCTTCACGCTCGGCCAGATCAACGTGTCGGCCCAGGCGGCCGGGCAGCCGATCGGCGGTTCCAGCCTGTCGGCGGACGAGATGCAGACCTTCAACAAACAGTCGCTCGATCAGGCGATGGACATCATTCCCGGCGTCACGTCGTCGACGACCGGCGGGCAGCGCAACGAACGGCTGGTCTACATCCGCGGCTTCGACCGCTACCAGATCCCGGTGATGATGGATGGTGTGCGGATCTATCTTCCCGCCGACAACCGGCTCGATTTCGGCCGCCTGCTGACCCCCGACCTGTCGGAAATTCAGGTGTCGAAGGGTTACGCCTCGGTGCTGGACGGACCGGGCGCCATGGGCGGCGCCATCAACCTCGTCACCCGCAAGCCGACCCGCGCCTTCGAAGCGGAACTGCGCCAGGGGCTGTCCTTCGACAACCGGGCGGCCCTGGGCGGCTACACCACCTACGGCATGGCCGGCACCCGGCAGGAGCGCTTCTACCTGCAAGCCAGCGGCACCAAAACCGAGACCACCCACAGCCGCCTGCCGGAGAGCTTCAAACCGGTGGCGTCGGAGAATGGCGGCAACCGCAACCAGTCGCAGACCAAGGACTGGTCGGTCAACCTGAAGGCCGGCTTCACGCCCAACGACACCGACGAATACTCGATCAATGTCCAGAAACAGTCGGGCAGGAAGGGCGCGCCGCTGAACGTGAACGACACCGTCGCCAACCAGCGCTACTGGAGCTGGCCCTACTGGGATTTGCAGAGCGTCTATTGGCTGTCGAACACCAGGATCGGCAGCGCGTCCTACGCAAAGACCAAGCTCTATTACAACACCTTCCAGAACGGGCTTTACTCTTTCGATGATGCCGCCCTGACGCGGCAGGCGACGTCACGCTCCTTCCGCAGCTATTACGACGACAAGGCCTATGGCGGCAGCGTCGAGCTGGGCACCGATCTGATCCCGATGAACACGCTGAAGGGTGCCCTGCATTTCCGCCGCGACGACCACAAGGAATGGCAGCGCCTCTACCCCGGCAATTTTCTGGAGCCCAAGCAGCGGGACCTGGAGGACACCTGGTCGGTCGCGCTGGAGAACAGTTTCCACGCCACGGAGGCGCTGGACATCGTGATCGGCGCCAGCCACGACTGGCGCCGCCTGCATGAGGCGCAGGACTGGAACGGCACCGCCACCGGCTCGATGATCGACTACAAGCGCGCGGACAGCGACGCCACCAATGCCCAGGGCGCCGTGGTCTACCGCTTCTCCAGGACCGGCGAGGCGCATGCCAGCATCTCCGCCCGCAGCCGCTTCCCCAGCATCTTTGAGCGCTTCAGCACCCGGTTCAACGGCGCCGCCTCCAATCCCGACCTGAAGCCGGAAAAGGCGATCAACTACGAGATCGGCGCGTCGGAGCGTTTCGGGGCCACCCGTGTCGAGGGCGCCGTCTTCCTCAGCCGCCTGCGCGACGTGATCGCCAACGCGCCGATCGTCATCAACGGCCAGTCGACGACGCAGAGCCGCAACATGGCTTCCGGCCTCTATCGTGGCTTCGAGATCGCCGTCACCACCAGACTGACCCCGGCGCTGGAGGTCGGCGGCAACTACACGCTGACCATCCGGACGCTGTCCGACCCCAACATCCCGAACCTCAAGGCGGTCGGCACGCCGAACCACAAGCTATTCCTGCACGCCGACTGGCGGCCGACCGAACAGCTCGGCATCGTCCCGAGCGTCGAGGCGGCAAGCGGCCGCTACAGCCAGAGCACCGCGGGCACCGTGTTCCTCGGCAACGGCGGTTATGTCCTGGCCAATCTCCAGGCCAGCTACGACCTGACCGCCAACGCCCAGCTGTCGGCCGGGGTGCGCAACCTGTTCGACGCCAACTATTCGCTGGCCGACGGTTTTCCGGAGCCGGGCCGGACGATGTTCGTCACCGCGCGCTACAGCTTCTGATCCCGGCCGGGCGCTTGAACCGGACCCTTCAAGCGCCCGCTGGCGGCTTCGCTATATTCGAAAGAATGTAGAAGCGCTGTGGGACGTGGCGTTACAGGGAGTCGAGGAAGGCGAGCAGTGCCTTGCGGTTCAGCGAAGGCATGCGACGGACCGCCTCGCGCGCCGGTTCGGCCTCGCCGCCATGCCAGAGAATGGCCTCCAGCGGGGTGCGGGCGCGGCCGTCATGCAGGTAGGTCGGGCGGTCGGTGACCGCCGCCGTCAGGCCGAGCCCCCACAGCGGCGGTGTCCGCCACTGCCGGCCGGTCGCCTGGAAGTCCGGCCGCCCGTCCGCCAGCCCCTCGCCCATGTCGTGCAGCAGCAGGTCGGTAAAGGGGTGGATGGTCCGGCCGGCGAGTTCCGGCAGGGCCGCCGACGGGCCGGTGCGCAGGGTCGGGGTGTGGCAGGCGGCGCAGCCGATGGCGGCGAACAGGCCTTCTCCAACCCGCACCAGGGGATCGTCGGCGTTGCGCCGTGCCGGCACCGCGAGGGCGCGGGTGTAGAGCGTCACCAGATCGAGCTGTTCGTCGCTCAGCTCCGGCCGGGCATCGTCTCCCGCGTCTTCTCCCGGGCCTTCCCCTGCTGCCGCCCGGCAGGCGGTCTGCGCCGCCGTGCAGCCATGCTGCGGAAACAGCGTGGAGGTCAGGCCGAGGTCGCCGTCGAAGGCACCGGCATTCTGCTGGCGCAGGCTCGGCTGGTTGGCCTTCAACCCGAAGCGGCCGATTGCGTAGGCGCCGCGCGCCGCATCCCACACCAGATTGACCCGCCCGCGCACCCCGTCGCCGTCGCGGTCGTCCGGATCGGCAAGCGCCAGCAGATCGGCCTCGGGCACCGCCTCCAGCAGGCCGAGCCCGACGAGCGGCGGCGCCATCCGCACCGAGGTCATCACCTCCGGCCCCAACGGCCCGTAGCCGAGATTGCCCAGCCGCAGGTCCGGCCGCCGCAGGGCGACCGGCGTGCCGTCGGCCAGACGGTCGATGCGCTCCGACCAGACCAGCGTCGCCCGGCCCTCGCCCGGCACGCCGGGGATGCCGTCGGGGTTGAACTGGTCGCCATAGACCGGATGCGGCTGCGGCGCCATTCCCACCCCGGAGCCGGGAACCGACAGCCGGACCAGGGTGGACCGCATGCTGTCGCTCTCGCCCTCCGGCGGTTCGCCGCGGCCGTTCTTGGCATGGCAGGCGATGCAGGATTGCCGGTTGAACAGCGGGCCGAGCCCATCGAGATCGGGCCGCACCTCCGACGGGCCGACTGTCCACACCTGCTGGAACAGCGAGCGGCCGGCATGGAAGGCGGCACGGCGAACCGGGTCGAGAGCCGGCAGCGGCCTGGAGAAGGCGTCGCGCCCCTGCACCGGCACCGTCACCGCCTCGTCGGCCAGCACGGGCGTCGCGGCGACCAGCAGGGCCGCGGCGAGAGGGAGAACCCGTCTCATGGCGTCGGCAGCGCCCGGCGGGCGAGCTCCAGCGCCTCGGCATGGGCGGCGTCGATGCGGGCGGACCAGTCTTTGCGCATGGCCGCCTGCTCCTCCGGATTGCGATTGGAGCGGCGGTCCTGGAACATTGGAGCGAGACGGTCGACGTCGGCGCCGGCAACCGGAACGAAACCGGCCAGCATGCGCGCCCTGCCCACCAGGGCGGTGCGCTCCGGGTCGGGATTCGTGGTGGACTGGGCGGTGGACTGGGCGGCCAGCGCGGCTTCGGCGGCATGGATGGCGCCCCACAGGGTCTTCAGCCGGTCCTGCCGCGCGGCGATCAGGGTGTCGAACAGCGCCGCGATCAGGCCGTGGCGGTTCAAGCCCATCTCCATGTCGTAAGCATAGGGTTCGGCCCCGATCCTCTGAAAGGGATTGACGGTGCCGGCCGGCGCCTGGGCATAGACGTCGGGACGCACCGGATAGCGGCGGATGTCGGGATGGAACAGCAGTGCCTGCCCCGGCGCCGACAGCACGAAATCGACGAAGGCGCGCGCCGCGTCCGGATGCGGCGCGGCCCTGGCGATCGCCACCTGGGCCGGCAGGAAGGCGGTGCGCGGCGGGTAGACCAGCGCCACCGGATGGCCGTTGGCGATGGCGCTGCGGGCGAAGAAATCCACCGTCACGGCGACGTCGGCCTCGCCGTTCACCACGCTTTCGCTGACCTGCCCGCCGCTGCCGACCAGCGTCGCGTCGGCCGCCGCCTCGCCGAGCAGGGCCCAACCGGCCTCCCAGCCCTCCGCCTGCAACAGGATGTCGTAGAGCGCTCCGGAGAAGCCGACCTGCCCGGCGATGGGCAGGGCCAGCCGTCCCGTCCAGCGCGTCGCCGCCAGATCGCGCCAGGTCGCCGGCTGCGGCAGGCGGTCGCGGGCGAGAGCCGCCGGGTTGATGATCATCCCATAGCCGGCGACCTCGAACGCCTCGAAGAAGCCCTGGCGGTCGGAGACGAATTGCCCATCGACCACGCCCGGCAGGACGGCGCGGTCCACCGCCAGCGGCCGGAAGGCCCCTGCATCGCGCAGGCGTGGAAAGCTGCCGAGCGAGGGCGTCCAATAGACGTCGACGCCGCCCTGGTCGGGCTTGGCCAGTTCAACCGCAGCGTCGCGTGACGGTTTCCAGACCACCTGCAGGTCGGTGCCGGGATTGGCGCGCTCGAACGCCTGCTCATAGCGTTGGACAAGCTCGTCCGGGTAGCTGGTCATCACGACGACCCGGTCCTCCAACGCCCAGCCCGCTCCGGAGCCGAACATGAGGATGGAACCGAGCAGCGGCGCGGCGATCCTGCGGGAGAGTGGGAGCATGCCTCGGCAGCCTCAAACAGTTATATTTGGAAAGATATAACGATAACCCTATACCTGTCAGGCTCTCGCGGCAACCACGGCCATGCGGCAAGAACGCTGCCAAGGGGCGCTGCGACCTGCCGTGAGCAGGCCTGCCGCCACAGACGCGCTATGGCAAAGCCGATTTCCAGCGTTGCAGCAACAATGTCAAAAGATAGGAGGTGATATTTAAGGAAAATGCATGCATCTGTATGAATAAAATTTGCGAATCTTAAGCGAAGTTTATCACCAATACCGTTTGACGCCCTGAATATTATCAAACTACCCTTAAGGGGTAAACGGAGAAGACTGGATTCAGGCCAGCTTCCACAACGGAAATTCATTCATTTTCCGAAGGCCGATTACCCATTGACGTTGCTTTTCCCCGATATGGACCGCAAAGGATAATAATGCCATGACCGAGACCGCCAACCGGCCGCAGCGCAACGGCGCGCAGCCCAACATCCTGCTGATCTCCGTCGATCAGTACCGCTACCCGCGCTTCTCCTATGGTCCCAAGGGCGGGCTGGCGGAACCGCTGAAGCGGATCCTGGGCTTCCGGGGCGAGGCGGATGTGGGCGAGAACGACTATGCGCGTTTCTTTCCCGGCCTGACCCGGCTGCGCAGGAACGCGGTGGCGCTGCACAACCACACCATCGCGTCCAGCGCCTGCACCCCCAGCCGTGCGGTGATGTTCACCGGCCAGTACGGCAACCGCACCGGCGTGACCCAGACCGACGGCATGTTCAAGGACGGCAACGCGGCGCGCTTCCCCTGGCTGGAGGCCGACGGCCATCCCACCATGGGCCATTGGATGCAGGCCATCGGCTATTCCTCGCATTATTTCGGCAAATGGCATGTCAGCAACCCGGCCGGCCATTCGCTCCAGCGCTACGGCTTCTCCGACTGGGAGCTGTCCTATCCCGAGCCCCATGGGGCGGCGATCAACAACCTGGGCCTCTACCGCGACGCCGGTTTCGCCGACAACGCCTGCCTGTTCCTGCGCCGCCGCGGGCTGGCGCTGCCCTACAATTACGGGGTTTCGGCGGACGAGGCGCGGCGCGGCCCCAACACCCCCGCCACCGATGCGGCAGAGCGCCCGTGGTTCGCGGTGGTGTCCTTCACCAACCCCCACGACATCGCGACTTACCCCACGGTGATTTCGCAGGCCCTGCCGCCGACCGATGGAAGTGCTGCGAAGACCCAGCCGGTGTTCGGCCCGCTCGACGTGCCCCTCCAGGGCCAGTCGTCGTATCCGCCGACCGAGGGCACGATGGCGATGCCGCTCAACCCGCAGGGCTTCCCGCAGGATTGCGCTGGTCGGATTCCGACCTGGAACGAGGATCTGTCGACCAAGCCGTCCTGCCAGTTCGACGCCGCCTACAAGATCGGCCTCGCTTTGTCCGCCAAGGCGAGCCATGGCGCCGTCAGCGCCGCCGGGGACGTGGCCGGGTCCGCCGACTGGGAAGCCGCGGTGGCGATGGCGCTGAAATTCACCATCCCGTTCCAGCTCTCCGAGGATCCGGAGGGGTACAGCATCCAGCTGCTGCAATTCTATGCCTGGCTGCATTCCCAGGTCGATCCGCAGATCAACCGCGTGCTCCAGGCCCTGGAGGATTCGGGCCAGGCTGACAACACCATCGTGATCTTCGTGGCCGACCATGGCGAGCTGGGTGCCGCCCACAACATGATGCTGGAGAAGTGGCACGTCGCCTATGAGGAGGCCGTGCATGTGCCGATGGTGGTGCGGTTCCCGGCGTCGATGGGCGGCGACGGAACCTCGCTGCGGCATGTGGATGCAGTGACCAGCCATGCCGACCTCGTGCCCACCGTGCTGGGCCTGACCGGCGTCGGCCGCAAGGCCCTGGACAAGGCGGCGGACGAGCTTGCCAAGCGCCACACCATGGCGCCGTTGCCGGGCGTCGACCTGACCCCGGTGCTGAAGGCCCCCGGCACGCCGGTGACCTACCCCAACGGCCAGCCGCGCGAAGGCGTGCTGTTCATGACCGACGACGAGGTGACCCAGCCCTCCGAAGGCGGCCGGATCACCGAGCCCGACTATTATGGCGCCT
Source organism: Azospirillum melinis (assembly GCF_013340935.1). Classification (GTDB taxonomy): domain Bacteria; phylum Pseudomonadota; class Alphaproteobacteria; order Azospirillales; family Azospirillaceae; genus Azospirillum; species Azospirillum melinis. The sequence goes on from NZ_WHOS01000045.1 coordinate 40,546, forward strand.
ACGAGGTGTATTGCCGGACCGTCGAGGCGGTGCGCAGCGGCGGCTTCAAGGTCACGCCGGTGCCGGACCTGTCCCCCGGCCCGGTGCGCCAGCCCAACCACATCCGCTGCGTACGCACCGACAGCGCCAAGCTGGCCCGCTACTTCGACCCGGCGAACCCGCTCCTGCTGGAGTGGGAGATGTACGACCTGAACCGGGATCCGAACGAGGAAACCAACCTCGTGCAGGTGACCGGGCAGGCCCCGACGGCGCGCACCGACCAGGACAATTTGCCCGGCTGGTACGACGCGGCGGCGGTCCAGGCCGAAGCCGACCGCCTCGCCGCCCTGCTGGCGGATGTGGAGCGGCGGGCAGGGCTGGACGTGCGGCAGTCCGTTCCGGCGTAACGGGGTGCGGGGGCCTTGCAAGACAAGGCTCCCGCCTTCCGCCAAAATCTGCCGCCAAGATCTTCCGCCAAGCCGGGATGAGCCGTCAGCGCTCGCGGTTCCGCCAGGACCAGGCCGCGGCCAGCACGGGCACCGACAGCGCCGCCCAGGACAGGGCGTCCACCAGCCCGTCGTCCAGCAAGGCGGTGACCAATCCGGCGGTGGTCACGAGTGCGATTGCGGCGGGAATGCCGAAGATCGCCGGCAGGGGGAGGGGGGCGCGCGGCTTCATTCCGCAGCCTCTCCCACGGTGGTGCGCAATCCGGGGGCGGCGGCGTGGTCCTGCGCGGTGCGGCGGCGGGCGAACCAGAGATAGAGGCCGCTGCCGAGGATGACGATGGTCAGCACATCCAGCACCGCCCACAGGATCTTCATCGGCAGCCCGCCATAATCGCCGAAATGCAGCGGCTGCGACAGCCGCAGCGCCAGCATGTACCAGGGCATGGAGCGCATGTCGGTGAAGGCCCCGGTCTCGGCGTCGATCAGGGCGGGGGTCAGGATGCGGTTGGTGGCCGGCGTGGCTCCCTTCAGCCAGACCGCGTAATGGTGGTTGCTGGAGAAGCGCACGCCGGGGAAGGCGATGAATTGCGGGCGCATGCCGGGGGCCGCCTCCATCGCGGTGCGGACGGCGGCGTCGACGGAGGCGAAGCGCTCCGGAACCGGCTTGCCCTGGTAGGGGGCGATCATCGCCGCCAGCTCGTTGGACCGCCAGTAGGCGACCAGCGGCACCGACAGGGTGTTGATGACCCCGGTCAGCCCGACCACCACCACCCACATCAGCGTGACGATGCCCAGCATGTTGTGCAGGTCGAGCCATTTCAGCCGCCTGCTGCGCCCGGCCCGCACGGTGCCGAAGGACAGCTTGCGCATGAAGGGGGCGTAGATCACCACGCCCGACACAGTGGCGACGAACAGCAGGAAGCCCATGAATCCCAGGAACAGCTCGCCGGGCAGGCCTGCGAACATGTCCACATGCAGGCGCAGCATTACATGCATGAAGCCCTTGTCGTCGTTCAAATCGGCCAGGATCCGGGTGCTGCGCAGGTCGATGGCGGAGATGTGCATCTGCGACACCGGCGGGCGGGCCCCCGGACCGGTGGTGACGTTCACCACCGGCCGGTCCTCGTCGAAGCTGAGGAACAGCGGACGCTCGCCGGGGTATGTGGCCAGCGCCGTGGCCACCGCCTCGTCCAGCGATTTCAGCGGCGTTTCGGCCGGCATCGGCGGCAGGGTGTGTTCGGCGGTCAGCGCCTCGATCTCGTCATGGAAGATCAGCGGCAGGCCGGTCAGGCACAGCAGCAACATGAAGACCGTGCAGATCAGGCTGGTCCATTTGTGGATCAGCGTCCAGACCCGGATGGTTCGGTTGGTCATCGCAAGCTCCTCATGCCGCCCTCAACATCTGCCGGCCGGTCAGAAATCGACCGAGACGGACAGCTTGGCGGTCAGCGGGGCGCCCTGGCTCAGGTAGCCGCCATAGGCCGACGCCCAATAGGCCTTGTCGGTCACATTCTCCACCGCCGCGCGGATGGTGACCGGGCGGTTCTGGACGTCGGCGATCATCCGCGCGCCGACGTCGAAGCGGGTCCAGCTCGGGATCTTCAGCGTGTTGGCGGTGTTGAGATACTGTGACCCGGTGTGGATCACGCGGCCGGTCAGCGTCACGGTGGGGAAGGAGGCGGGAAGGAAGGGCAGGTCCCATTCGACGTTGGCGTTGAACTGGTGGCGCGGCACGCCGACGGCGTCCTTGCCCTCGGTCGCGGCGTTGCCGGTGTCCGTCAGTTCCGGATCGATGACGGTGGCGCCGCCCAGCAGGCGCAGGCCCTGCACCGGTTCGCCATACAGCATCAGTTCGACGCCGCGGTTGCGCTGTTCTCCCGACACGCTGTAGAGGCGGCTGAAGGCGTCGGTGACACCGCTGGGCTGGGTGGTCTGGAACAGCGACAGCGAGCCGCCGAAGCTGCCGAAATCGAGCTTGCCGCCGACCTCGTACTGGACCGAGCGGTAGGGCTCGAAGATCTCCCCGGCATTGGCGGCAGTGGACGGGGCGGTCGGACCCTGCGCCAGCCCCTCGATCCGGTTGGCGTAGAGCGACAGTTCCTTGATCGGCTTCACCACCAGCCCGACCACCGGCGTCAACGCCGACTGGTCGTAATCGGAGGTGCGGGCGCCGTTGGCCCGGTTGTAGCCGCGGACCTGGATGTTCTGCTGGCGCAGGCCGGCGGTGAGCATCACCCGGTCGTCCAGGATCGACAGCGTGTCCGAGGCGTAGAGGCTGCGCAGCACCGACTCGCTGACCTTCGGCAGGTCGCCCGTCATGCCGCTGGCCGAGGTCGTCGCCGAACGCGGCATCCCGACCATGCGGTAGAGGTTGATGGCGGTGGTGGTGCCGAATTCGAAGCCGTTGTTGTTGGTGGTCCGCAGCGCGGAGGCGCCGGCGTTCAGCTGGTGCCGGACCGGGCCGGTGTGCAGGTCGGCCCGGACGCCGGCCTGGCCGGTGCTGGTGAAATCCTCGCGCGGGACGGTCAGGCGCCTGACCGTGCCGGTGCCGTCGGGCCGCGTGACGGTGGGGGAGCCGTAGTCGCCGTCCTCGCGCATGCTGCGCAGGCCGAAGGCGCCATAGGCGGTCAGGTTGGGCAGGATGTCGTATTCGGCGCGGACCTGTCCGAAGGTGTCGCGCATCTGCGAATAGGTCCAGGGCTGCGCGTAGTTCTGCGAGGCCGACGGCACGGCCGGCACGAAGCTGCCGAAATAGACCACCGGGCGGCCCTGCTCCACCCGCTGGGTCTGGGTGCCGACATCGAGCGTCACGCGGGCGCGCTCGCCGCGGTAATCCAGCGCCAGGGAGCCGAGCTTCAGCGTCCGCTTCTCGTCGTCGACGGCGGTGTCGCCGCCGCGGACGGCGGCGTTGACGCGCACGCCGAACTGGTTGGCGTCGCCGAAGCGGCGGCCGACATCGGCGGACAGGCCGAGCCGGCTGTCCATGGCATAGCTGGCGGTCAGGCGGGTCAGCGGTTCGTCCTCCGCCCGCTTGGGCACGAGGTTCACGCCGCCGCCGATGCCGGAGCCGCTGGGGGCCGCCCCGTTCAGGAAGGCGTTGGCGCCCTTTAGGACCTCCACCCGTTCGAACATGTTGGTGGCGACGATCTGGCGCGGCGCCGTGCCGTAGAGTCCGTCAACCGACAGATCCTCGCCCGCCAGTTGGAAGCCGCGGATGACGAAGCTCTCGGCGAAATTGCCGTAGCCGAGGCTGCTGCGCACCGCCGGGTCGTTGGCCAGCACGTCGGCGATCGTCTCCGCCTGCTGGTTGCGGATGGTCTCGGCGGTGTAGCCAGTGACGGAGAACGGAACGTCCATCGCATCCTGGTTGCCGAGCGCGCCGATCCGTCCGCCGCGCGCCACCTGTCCGCCGGCAAAGGCCGGGGGCAGGGCGCTGGGACCGGTTGCGGTCCGGTTGCCTTCGATCTGCACCGGATCGAGCTGGACGGCGCCGCCAGCCGCCACGCGTTCGACCGTGACGGTTTCGGTGTTGAGGAAGCGGGCGACCAGCCCGGTGCCGGACAGCAGGCGGTTCAGCCCCTCGCGCGCGGTCATCGCGCCGCTGACGCCGGGGGAGGCGACGCCCTGGGTCACGGCGCCGGGGGTCAGCACCTGGATGCGGGTGGCGGCGGAGAAGGCGGCGAGCGCCCCGTCGACCGACTGCGGCGCGATGGCGAAGCTGACGGCGCCTGCCGGGTTCGTTTGCGCCATTGCCGCGGGAATGCCGGGCAGCAGCAGCCCCGGCGCGATCAGCACCGTCGTCGCCAGCAGCCGCCCGAGGAATGCACGGCCGGACGGGCCACCATGGTCACCGCCCCGAGATCCGTCCTTCATGCCAAACTTCGCCCCAAACTTCGCCAATGCCATCGCTCGCCTCTGATATCCGGTGAGAGACCGCGCCGCGTTCTGCGACTGCGTCTCATTCTCTTCTTTCCCGGACATGACGATGGGACGGCGGAGATCCCTGGGAGGTTTTTTCAGGCCGGCAGCATTTTTTGGATCCCGCGCATTTTTCAGCGCAGCAGGGTCAGGTAGGGGGTGATGCGGGTGGCGTGGACGCCGAGGCCGCGTTCCAGCGCATCGAACACGGCATCGGGCCGGTCGAGTGCGAAGACGCCGGAGACCACGCGCTCCGCCGCCTCGTCGTTCAGCAACACCACCCGGCCCGGCCATTGCCCGTTCAGCGCGGCGATGACGGAGGCCAGCGACTGCTGGCGGAAGACGATCTGCCCCTGGCGCCATGCGAAGGCGACGGCGGGATCGGCCGCCCGCGGCCCGCTCAGGCCGAGCGGACCGGCCTCCGCGCTTTCGCCCGGATGCAGGCGGACGCTGTCGGGCCAGGGGGCGTGGCTGTCGGTGCCGGGATGGGCGGAGACCTCCACCAGCCCTTCGCCGACGGTGACGGTCGTGCGCCCGTCCTCGCGCCGGACGCTGAACTGGGTGCCCAGCACGCGGGCGGCGCCGGCCCCGCCATCGACGACGAAGGGATGGTCGGGGTCGCGGGTGACGTGGAACCACGCCTCCCCGCGCAGGATGCGGACGCGCCTCTCGCCGTCCCGGAAATCGAGCGCGAGAGCGGTGCCGCCGTTCATCTCGGCGGTGGAGCCATCCGGCAGGGTCAAGGTCCGGCGCTGTCCGGCCGATGTGACCTGATCGGCGACGGCATTCTGGTAGAGCATCGGTCCACGCCAGACGCCGAGCCCGCCGACAACCAGCAGGACCGCCATCGCCGCGGCGAAGCGCCGGACACCGGCCGCCGCCGGGCGGCGGGACGGTGCGCTGCGGGATGCGGCATAAGCGGCACGGGCCGGTTCCTTCAGGTCGTGCAGCAGGGATTGCAGCCCGGTCCAGGCATCGGCATGGGCTGGGCTGCGGGCCAGCCAGTCGGCGAAGGCGGCACGTTCCGCCGGGGTGTGATCGTCGGATTGCAGGCGGAAGAACCACGCGTTGGCTTCGGAGAACAGCCGGTCCCCATCGGATCCGTCGATGTCGGATCCATTGTCAGCCGTTTCGTTTTCTGCTGGTCCCCTGCGCTGGTCGTCCCGATGATCCGTCACGTCTTGCCGCAAGCTCCTGATTGCCTCGTATGGTTGAAGACGACCGGCGGAGGCCGATCCCTCAAAGAAAATGACCCGCCGGGATGCGGGCCACGCCGGTCAGCGCAGCGGGCGCCGCCTCATGTGGGCGCGGCACTGTTCCAGCGCCGTGCGCAGATGGTATTCCACCGTGCGCGGCGAGATGCCCAGCCGCTCGCCGATGGCGCGGTAGGGCAGCCCTTCGACATGGTAGAGCAGGAACACCTCGCGGGTTTTGGGGGGCAGGGCATCGATGGCGCCGCGCAGCCGGACCATGGTCTGGGTCCGCTCGACCACCGCGTCGGCGGCGGGGCCTGCGGCCGGCAGATCATCGTCGGGCGGACCGGCCTCGCGCAGGCGCTGGCGCCGGGCGGCCCGGCAATGGTCCAGCGCGATGCGGTCGGCCACCACATAGAGCAGGCCCGCCGGATTCTGGACCGTCTCGCCGTCGGGCAGACGGGCAAGCCGCAGGAAGGCATCCTGCGCCAGATCGCCCGCCGTCTGCGGATCGCCGGTCCGCCGGGCGATGGCGCGCTCCACCCGCAGCCGATGCGCATCGAACAGCTCCGCGATCCTGCGTGCCCATGTGCCGACGGTGCCCGTCATCGGGCGCGCCGGGGCTGGAGGTCGGCGGGGAGGGGAGGGCGGAAAGTGTCGGTCACGGATGCGCGGGTTGCCGGGTGCAGGGGAGCCGGCAGTCCTGGGGCCATCGCCCGGAACGCCGGTCGCACCGGTATAGCCGCACCGAGCTTAGAATGCGAACCATTCTTATTATCGGACGCCGTCCTGCCTGTCCGGACCGGGCATTGTCACGGGGCCGGCGGTGGAGTGCTGCGGCCGGCTAGGCCGATGGCTTGCCGTCGAGGCGGTCCAGGATCTCCTGCGCCTGGGCGAACAGGGAGTCGCGGGCGGCGCACAGCCGTTCGAGGGCCGTCTTCGACTGGGTGATCGTCCATCGCGCGTGGTAGATCTGCCGGTCGAGAGCATCGATGTCCCTCTCGATGAAGATCAGCCACTCGCGGTCGGTCTGTGTCTGGCGGTCGCTCATGATCGAGCCTCCCATGTTCCTCATCGGTCCGCCCATTGAGTTGACCTGTGGAGGCGCCCCGCTTTCAGGGGCCGGGGCGCCTCCCGGTGAAGTCCGTCCGCGTCAGTGGGACGGTCTGGCCAGATCGAAGCGGTCCGCGTTCATGATCTTGGTCCAGGCGGCGACGAAGTCCTTCGCGAACTTCTCGTGCGCGTCACGGCAGGCATAGACCTCCGCGACCGCGCGGAGCTGCGAATGCGCCCCGAAGATCAGGTCGACGCGGGTCGCCGTCCATTTCGGCTGCCCCGTCCTGCGGTCCCGCCCTTCATAGATGCCGTCCGCATCCGGAGGTTGCCACTCCGTGCCCATGTCGAGCAGGTTGACGAAGAAGTCGTTGGTCAGCGTTCCCGGCCGGTCGGTGAAAACGCCATGTCTGGCGCCGCCGGCATTGGCGCCGAGAACGCGCAGGCCCCCGACGAGAACCGTCATCTCCGGGCCGGTCAGCCGCAGCAATGCCGCCCGGTCCACCAGCGCCTCTTCCGGGATCATGAACTGCTGCCTGCCGCCGTTGACATAGTTGCGGAAGCCGTCGGCGCGCGGTTCGAGCGGGGCGAAGGACTCGACGTCGGTCTGGTCCTGCGATGCGTCCGTGCGGCCGGGCGAGAACGGCACCTGCACGGTCAGGCCGGCGTCCTGGGCCGCCTTTTCGATGGCCGCACCGCCGGCAAGCACGATCAGGTCGGCAAGCGAGATTTTCCTGCCGCCGCCGGCCGCCGCGTTGAAGTCCGTCCGAATGGCTTCCAGCGTTTGCAGCACGGTCTGCAACTGTGCCGGCTCGTTGACCTCCCAATCCTTCTGCGGGGCGAGGCGGATGCGTGCGCCATTGGCGCCGCCGCGCTTGTCGGAGCCGCGGAAGGTGGACGCCGACGCCCAGGCGACCGACACCAGCTGCGGGACCGAAAGGCCGGACGAGAGAATCCGGGTCTTGAGGGCGGCGACGTCGGCATCCTCCACCAGCGGATGATCGAGCGGCGGGACCGGGTCCTGCCAGATCAGCGTCTCCTTCGGGACGAGCGGGCCGAGATAGCGGACGACCGGCCCCATGTCGCGGTGGGTCAGCTTGAACCACGCGCGGGCGAAGGCGTCGGCGAACTGGTCCGGATTCTCGTAGAAGCGCCGCGAGATCTTCTCGTAGGCCGGGTCGAAGCGCAGCGACAGGTCGGTCGTCAGCATGGTGGGCAGGCGCTTCGCGGAGCCGGGGGCCGGGCCGGGGATCGACGGCTCGGCGTCCTTCGCCTGCCATTGCCACGCACCGGCCGGGCTCTTGGTCAGCTCCCATTCGAACTTGAAAAGGTTGTCGAAGAAGTGGTTGCTCCACTGTGTCGGGGTCTGGGACCAGATCACTTCCGGGCCGCCGGTGATGGCGTCGGCGCCGAACCCGGTGCCGTGCTTGCTCTTCCAGCCCACACCCTGGTCCTCCAGCGCCCCGGCTTCGGGTTCCGGGCCGAGGAAGGACGGATCGCCCGCGCCATGCGTCTTGCCGAAGGTGTGGCCGCCGGCGATCAGCGCGACGGTCTCCTCGTCGTTCATGGCCATGCGGCGGAAGGTCTCGCGGATGTCGCGGGCCGCCGCCACCGGGTCGGGATTGCCGTTCGGCCCCTCCGGATTGACGTAGATGAGCCCCATCTGCACCGCGCCCAGCGGATCGGCGAGCTGGCGTTCGCCGCTGTAGCGCTCGTCGCCGAGCCAGCTGCCCTCCGGACCCCAGAAAAGCTCCTCCGGTTCCCAGGCGTCCACGCGGCCGCCGGCAAAGCCGAAGGTCTTGAAGCCCATCGATTCCAGGGCGACGTTGCCGGCCAGGACCATCAGGTCGGCCCAGGAGAGCTTGCGGCCGTATTTCTGCTTGACCGGCCACAGGAGACGGCGCGCCTTGTCGAGGTTGGCGTTGTCCGGCCAGGAATTGAGCGGTGCGAACCGTTGCTGGCCGGTGCCGGCACCGCCGCGGCCGTCCGTGATGCGGTAGGTGCCGGCGCTGTGCCAGGCCATGCGGATCATAAGCCCGCCGTAATGACCGAAGTCGGCAGGCCACCAGTCCTGCGAGTCCGTCATCACCGCATGCAGATCCTTGATGACCTCGTCGAGGTCGAGCGACTGGAACTCTTTGGCGTAATCGAAATCCTTGCCCATCGGGTCGGACAGGGCCGAATTCCGGTGGAGCATTTCGAGATCGAGCGCGTTCGGCCACCAGTCGCGGTTCCGGCGGCCCCGGCCTCCGCCGCCACCACCTCCGCTTCCCCCGCCTCCCCCGCTGAACGGGCACTTGCCTGCGCTCTCGTCGGTCTTCGCGTCCATAGGTTCCTCCTGCTTCGCTTACGGATTCGCGTGGCGGCACTGAATGATCCGTGGATAAAACTGTATGGTTAACGCGCGATCAGGTAAAATGGTCTTTGGTGATTGCTGCGATAAGGCAAGCTTATGATTCCCGGCTCGGTCACCCTCCGGCAGCTTCGCTATTTCGATGCGCTGGCGCAGCACGCCCATTTCGGACGCGCGGCGGCGGCCTGCGCCGTTTCGCAGCCCGCCCTGTCGATGCAGATCAAGGAGCTGGAGGAGGCGCTGGGGGCGGCACTGGTCGAGCGGGGCGGCAGGAGCATCCGCCTGACCGCCTTCGGGCAGGAGGCCTCCCTGCGCGTCCGCGACATCCTGCGTTCGGTCGATCAGCTGGGGGAGCTTGCCCAGGTCTCGCGCAACCGGATCAGCGGCCGGCTGCGCATCGGCATGATCCCCACCATCGCCCCCTATCTGCTGCCGGCCGTGATCGGCGCGATCACGCGGGAGCACCCGCAGGTCGAGATCGAGGTGCGCGAGGCTATGACCTCGAAACTGATCGAAGAGCTTGCGGACGGCCGGCTCGACACCGCGATCGTCGCCCTGCCGGTGTTCGAGCCGTCGCTGACCGAGGTGGCGCTGTTCGCGGAGGATTTCCTGCTGGTCCGCCCGGCCGACGATGCGGGGAAGCCGGTGCCCACCGGGGAAATGCTGCGGGAGATGCGGCTGCTGCTGCTGGAGGAGGGGCACTGCTTCCGCAATCAGGCCCTGTCCTTCTGCAACATGCCGTCCTCCACGCCGCGGAAGGCGCTGGAGGCGAACTCCTTCTCCACGCTGGTCCAGATGGTCAGGGCCGGCATGGGGGTGACGCTGATCCCGGAGATGGCCGTGGGGGTGGAGACCGGTTCGGGTGCGGTCTCCGTCGTCCGTTTCAAGGATCCCCAGCCCTCCCGGACCGTCGGCATGGTCTGGCGCCGGACAAGCCCGCTGGCCGGCCAGTTCCTGAAACTGACGGAACTGCTCGGCCGGCCGGCGGAGTCATGATCCGGCTTCGGTCCGGCTTCGGCGAAGCGGCTGAACCAAGTGGGAGAGTTGCGGGTCCGCCCGCCGCTTACCAGGTCGCGCGGAGCGACAGCATCGCGTTGCGCGGCTCGCCGTAATAGCCGTAGCTCTGGATGCTGGTCATGTATTTCTTGTCGAACAGGTTGTTGACGTTCAGCGTCGCCGAAACCTTCTCGGTGATCCGGTAGCGGGTCATCAGGTCCACCACGGCGTAGCTGCTCTGCTCGGTGCGCCGGCTGCCGGTGCCGTTGTAGATGTCGCCCTGCCATTTCACATTGCCGCCGACGGTCAGGCGGTCCCAGGAGCCCGGCAGCTGGTAGGTGGTGAACATCTTCAGCGTGTCGCGCGGCACATAGGTCGTCAGACGCTGGCCGCTGGCATCCTTCACGGTGGTGTGGGCGAAGCCGCCGCCGACCTGCCAGCCGGGCAGCATCTCGCCGGTCAGCTCCAGTTCGAAGCCCTTGCTCCTGGCGCCCTTGGCCGCCTTGTAGGCCTGACCGCCGTCGGGGGTGAAGCGGCCGCTGTCGGCGACGGCCAGATTGTCCTGCTGGATCAGGAACACGGCGGCGCTGGCGTTCAGGCGGCCGCCGAAGAACTCGGCCTTGACCCCGGCCTCATAGGCGTCGCCGTCGATCGGGTCGAGGCTCTTGCCGGCGACGTCCTTGTAGTCCTGCGGCTTGAAGATGCTGGTGTAGCTGCCATAGACCGTCCAGATGTCGGTCACGTCGACGACGATGCCGGCATAAGGGGTGAGGACGCCGTTCTCCGACCGCTTCGTCGCGGTGCCGGCGGCGGTGTTCGGGTGGCTCTCCTCGCTCTGCTCCCAGCGGCTGATGCGGCTGCCGAGGATGACGGACAGGGTGTCGGTCGGCCGCAGCCGCGTGGCGAGATAGGCCGCCATCTGCCGTTCGTTGGTCTGCGACCAGCCTGTCGGGTTCAGCGTCGGCTGGGCGATGCGGCCGTTCCATGTGTAGTAGTTGGAAATCGAGGTGTCGTAGCCGTCGATGTACCAGAGCGGATAGTCGAGCCCGCTGCGCTTGGCGTAATAGCCGCCGACGCCGGCCATCAGGTCGTGCGTCCGCCCGAACAGCTCGAAGGGGCCGGTCACGTCGGCGTTGATGGAGGTCTGCTGCAGGGTCGAATTCCAGCGGCCGGGCCAGATCGCCATACCGGTGCCGTCGCGGTTGAGGGTGCCGCGCACGCCGTAGCCGAGCAAGCCGTCATATTCGCGCGTGCTGTGCTCGACATTCAGCGTCGCCGTCCAGCCATTGCCGAAGCGGTGCTTCACGTCGCTGAAGACGGTCAGGTTGTCGTGCGTGAAATAGGCCCAGTCGGCGCCGCTGTTGAAGGAGCGCGAAAAGTCCGTCCTGCCGCCGTCGGCGAAGAACAGCGGAAAGCCAGCGCGCGAGGCGTCGTCCGACCTGTGCTTCTGGTATTCGATCCCGGCGGTCCACAGCGTGTCGTCGCTGACATCGGCCTCCAGAACGCCGTAGAGCACCTTCTTGCGCTCGTGCAGCCGGTCGATGAAGCTGTCGCCGTCCTGATAGGCGCCGACGACGCGCCCGCGCAGGCGGCCGTTCTCGACCAGCGGGCCGGACAGGTCCGCTTCGCCGCGGTAGCGGTTCCAGGAACCGCCCTGCCCCTGGACATAGCCCTGGACGGTGGGGGTCGGACGCTTGCGGACCAGATTGACCGCTGCGGAGGGATCGCCGACGCCGTTCAGCAGGCCGGACGCGCCGCGCACCACCTCGACACGGTCGAACAGCGCCATGTCGGAGATGCTGTCGCCGAAGCCGTACACCGTCGAGCGCGGGATGCCGTCGACCTGATAGTTACTGACGGCGAAGCCGCGGGCATAAATCTCGGAGCCGTCGGCGCCGAGTGCCGCGGACTGCTGCCGCGTCACGCCGACGGTCTGGTTGAGAACGTCACGGATCTCGTTCAGCCCCTGGTCGTCCATGCGCTGGCGGGTCATGACGCTGACCGACTGCGGCGTCTCGCGCAGGGTCAGGTCGAGCTTGGTGGCGCTGGTCGACGGGCCGGCGGCGGCGTAGGAGCCGCTGCCCTCGCTGCGGCCGCGGTCGCTGGACGCGACGCCCTGCACCGTCATCGTATCGAGCATCGTCGCGCCGTCGCTGCCGCTGACCGGCTTTTCCAGCGTCACCGTGTCGGCATCGACGAAGCGCGCGGTCAGTCCGGTCCCCGCCAGCAGACGCACCAGCGCCTCGCGCGGGGCCATGGTTCCGGTCACGCCGGGGGAGGAGAGGCCCTGCGCGATGTCGGTCGGGTAGAGGATCTGAAGCCCGGCGGCCTGACCGTAGGCGGCCAGCACGCCAGGCAGGGGACCGCCGGCGATGGCGAAGGCGCGCGTGCCGGTCTGCTGCGCCACCTGCGGAACGGCCGCGGCGGTGGACGCCGCCTGTGCGCCATGCAGCGCGGTCGACGCCAGAAGCATCCCCATCAGGACCGGCTTCCAACCGATCCGGCCGCCCGTTTGTCTCCTGTCCATCCAGCCCGCCGGGCGGCCCCCAGTACCAACCATCGCTACGACCCCCAAAAATGCGAATGAGTTGCATTTGCCATTCGGTGAGTCAGGACGCTGGCCGAAGGGCGGTCCCTCACCCCCCTTCGCAAAAAAACTCTGCGGAATCGGCTAGACGGAACGGATGATGACCAGTCCGGGAAAAGGCCGCATCGTGCGCACGGGCAGGGTGCGGACGATGGCGTTGAGCGCTGCGTCCGGGCGGGCGATGTCGACGCTGCCGTCGACCAGCAGAGCGGCGAGCGGACTGTCCCACAGCAGGATGCGGGCGGGATGGTAGCGGTTGAGGTCGGCGACCACCGCATCGAGCGGCTGGGCCTGGAAGACCAGCCGCCCCTGCCGCCACGCGGTCTCCGCCGCCAACCCGTCGCGCAGCAGAGGGCCGGGTCCGTCCGGACCGTAGCTGCGGCAATGGCCGGCGGCGAGATGCACCGGCGGCCGGTTCCCCGCCGCCAGCGTGGCCGTGCCCTTTTCGACCGCAACCACCACATCGTCCGGCCGGCGGTGCACGGTGACGGTGGCGTCGACCATGGTGACGCTGCCGTCGGCACAGGCCACCGCAAAGGGGCGCCCCGGATCGGCGGCGGCGACGAAGCGCGCCCGGCCGTCGATCAGGCGGACCCGGCGCTCCGCAGCGGAAAACTCCACGGCAAGCGCGCTGCCGGCGTCGAGCTCGACCGACGAGCCGTCGGCAAGCGCCAGCGAGCGGCGCTCGCCGGTGCCGGTGCGGATCTCGCCCGGCCAGCCGGTCAGGACCACCGTGCCTCCGAGCCCGGCGGCGCAGGCCGCGGCCCCGCCCATGGCGAATGCCAGCAACCGGCGCCGGGTCGGCTGCGGGCGGACGGCCCGGCGTGGGTCCGGCAAGCGCGGTGTCGGCATGCGCGGGTCCGGCAGGCTGCCGAGGTCGCTCCAGACCCCGGACAGCCGGTCGAATTCCTGCCGATGGGCGGGATCCCGCGCCAGCCAGTCGGCGAAGGCCGCCCGGTCGGCCGCGTCCGCATCGCCGGACTCCAGCCGGACGAACCATGCCAGCGCCGCCTCGCGCGGGTCGCCGGACGGCTCCGGCGGTCTGCCGTCGCGGCCGGTCACAGAGCCAGCCGGTCGCGGCAATGGGCCAAGGCCTTCATCACATGCTTCTCCACCATGCTGCGCGAAATGCCCAGGCGCGCGGCGATGTCGGCATGGCTCAATCCATCGAATTTGTGAAGCAGAAACACCTCCCGGCAGCGCGGCGGCAGTTCGGCCAGCGCGTGGCTCAGCCGTTCCAGCCGCTGCTTGTGTTCCAGGGCGGTTTCCGCGTCGGGCTCCTCCAGCGGGCGCTCCATCCCCAGCTCGGCCGGGGCAAAGCGGCGTCCGCGCCGGGTCTCCGCCCGCAGCCGGTCGAGCGCGATGTTGTCGGCCATGCGGAACAGGTAGGAGCGCGGGTTGTCGATCTCCGGCAGGGCGGTCAGGCTGCGCAGGCGCAGGTAGGTGTCCTGCACGACGTCTTCGGCAAGGCAGAGCGATCCGAGGCGCCGGGCCAGATGGCCGGTCATCTCCTCGTAATGGACGATCAGCAGACCCAACAGGGAAGACCGGTCTCTTTCAGCCATGACCTCGGCGACACCCGTTCCAGCGATCCATCGGAAATCCAGTCCTAACCATGAATGATAATCATTCGCAATCAATACATCGGCCCTTGGGAAAAACTTTGCGAAACGGGGGTGAGGGGGTGACAGGCGGCGGTCGTCATGACGTGGAGGTGCTCTGTGCGCCGGTTTCCGTCCGGTGGATGGCGTCGCTTCAGGGGTGAGGATCGAGGGGTCGGCAAACGTCTATGATTGAGAACGACACGCATTCGCGCATTTTATCTCCACCAGGGACAGCGACCGCCACCATGACCAGATCCCCCCCGCCTGCCCGCCGCCGGTACAGGGCCGTTTTCGCCGTCGGGGTGGTCGTCGCCGGCTTCGCCACCGCCGCGCTGCTGCGTCCCGGCGACCCGGCGGTGTCCGCCGAGCTGGCGGTGATCGGGCGCGGCACCGTCGAGGACACGGTGACCGCGCTCGGCAAGATCCAGCCGCGCGCCTATGTCGATGTCGGCGCCCAGGTGTCGGGGCAGCTGATGCGGCTGCACGTCAAGGTCGGGCAGATGGTGCGCGAGGGTGACCTGCTGGCCGAGATCGACCCCGCCCTGCAACAGGCCAAGGTCGAGGCCGGCCGCGCCGAGCGCGCCCGCCTGACCGCCCTGCTCGACGAACTGCGGGCGCGCGCCGACTTCGCCCAGGCCCAGCTTGCCCGCCAGACCGCGTTGCGCCGGGTCGAGGCCGGGCGCGGCGAGTCCTACGATCAGGCGCGGATGGAGGCGCGCACCGCTGCCGCCCAGGTCGACGCCACGCTCGCCCAGATCCGCCAGACGGACTCGACCCTCCAGGCCGACGAGGCGCAGCTCGGCTACACCCGCATCTACGCGCCGATGAGCGGCACGCTGATCGCGGTGGATGCCCGCCAGGGCCAGACCATCAACTCGACCTACGAGGCGCCGGTCCTGATGCGGATCGCCGATCTGTCGGCCATGACCGTCTGGACCCAGGTGTCGGAGGCCGACGTCACCCGCCTGACCGACGGCATGCCGCTCTACTTCACCACGCTCGGCCATCCCGGCCGGCGCTGGACGGGGCGGTTGCAGCAGATCCTGCCGGCGCCGCCGAAGCCGGTGACCGGCGGGTCCGCCAACGGCGCGGCGTCCTCGGGCGGCGGGACGGGGGCCAGCACCGTGGTGCTCTACACCGCCCTGTTCGAGGTCGCCAACGAGCGTGGCGAGCTGCGCCCCGAGATGACCGCCCAGGTCTTCTTCGTCGCCGCCGAGGCGAAGGACGCACTAACCGTCCCGGTCGCGGCGCTCACCGCGACGGACGAGGCGTCCGGGCGGCACAGCGTCGCGATGATCGGGGAGGGCGGCACCGTCGTGACGCGCGAGGTGCGCATCGGCGTGCGCGACCGCTTCAATGCCCAGATTCTGCAAGGATTGGCCGAGGGCGAGCGGATCGTGGTGGGCTGGCGGACCGACGACGGCCGCCCGCCGCGCATCGGGTTCCGGCTGTGAGCGCCCCCCTCCTCGTCCTGGAGGACATCCGCAAGACCTACGCCACCGGCGGCGGCGTCGCGGTTGAGGTGCTGCGCGGCGTCTCGCTGACCGTCGAGGCGGGAGAGTTCGTCGCCATCGTCGGCAGCTCGGGCTCGGGCAAATCGACGCTGATGAACATCCTCGGCGGGCTCGACCGCCCGACCTCCGGCAGCTATCGGGTCAACGGGCGCGACGTGTCGGAGCTGGAGGGCGACGAGCGCGCGGCGCTGCGGCGCGACGGTTTCGGCTTCGTCTTCCAGCACTATCACCTGATCCCCGGCACCTCGGCGCAGGAGAATGTCGAGATGCCGGGGCGCTATGCCGGCCTGCCCGCCGCTGTGCGGGAAAGCCGCGCCGCGGCCCTGCTCGGCCGGCTCGGTCTGGGGGAGCGCCGCCACCACCGGCCCAACCAGCTGTCGGGCGGCCAGCAGCAGCGCGTGTCGATCGCACGGGCGCTGATGAACGGCGCGCCGGTGATCCTGGCCGACGAGCCGACCGGCGCGCTCGACAGCGCCAGCGGCGCCGAGGTGGTGGCCCTGCTGCGCGAACTGGCCGCCGAGGGCCGCACCATCGTCCTGATCACCCACGACCGCAAGGTGGCCGAGGCCGCCGACCGGGTGGTGGAGATGCGGGACGGGCGCATCGTCGCCGACACCGGCAGCCGGTCCAGTGCCTCAGCTCCCGCCCCGGCCGCTGCCTCGGTGGAGCGCCACTCCCCCGCGTCCGTCCGGACCAGCGCCGGGGAGGCGTTCGCGGCGGCGCTGCGCTCGCTGGGGGCGAACGGCTTCCGGACGGCGCTGACCCTGCTCGGCATCGTCATCGGCGTGGCGTCGGTGATCGCGCTGCTCGCCATCGGCGAGGGCGCCAAGCGGGCGGTGATGGCGCGGGTCGGCGCGCTGGGGGTTAACCTGGTCTATGTGCTGGCCGGCAGCGGCGACCCCCGCCTGCCGACCACGCCGCTGACCGAGGCGGATGGCGAGGCCATCCTGCGGCTTCCCAACGTCGAGAGCGTCATGCCCTATCTCGACATGCCGGTGATGGTGCGCTACGGCAACATCGACCACCGGACCAGTGGGCTGGCGACCTCGGCCTCGCTGCCGCTGACCCACCGCTGGCCGGTGGCGCTCGGCTCCTTCTTCACCACCGCCGACGAGCGGGCCGGGGCGGCGGTCGCCGTGCTCGGACACAATGTCGCGAAACGGCTGTTCCCGAACGGGGAGTCGCCGCTCGGACGCCATGTGCAGGTCAACAACATCCCTTTCCAGGTCACCGGCGTGATGGGGCAGAAGGGCGACCTCACCGGCAGCCAGGACACCGACGACTGGGTGTTCGTGCCGCTGTCCACCGGGGTGCAGCGGCTGGTCGGCAAGCCCGACCTCCAGCTGATCCTGGTGTCGGTCCACAATGTCGGGCGCATCGCCGAGACCCGCGATGCCGTCAAGGCCCTGATGACCAAACGCCATGGTCAGGAGGACTTCCAGATCCGCGACGTGACCGCGCGCATCAGGACGGCGACCGAGACGCAGGACACCATGACGCTGCTGCTCGGCAGTGCTGCGGTGGTGACCCTGCTGGTCGGCGGCATCGGGGTGATGAACATCATGCTGGTCAGCGTGACCGAGCGGACCCGCGAGATCGGCATCCGCATGGCCGCCGGGGCGCGGGCGGCCGACATCGAGCGGCAGTTCCTGATGGAGGCGGCGCTGGTCGCCGGGCTGGGCGGGCTGGTCGGGGTGGCGCTCGGGCTGGCGAGCGGGGCGCTGGTCGGGCTGTTCGTGATGCCGGTGCTGTTCACGGCGACCGCCATCGCCGGGGCGGTGACCTCCGCCGTGGTGACGGGGCTGGTCTTCGGCCTGATTCCCGCCCGCCGCGCCGCCAGCCTCGACCCGGTGGCGGCGCTGTCGAGCGAGTAGGGCGGGGGGAGAAGGCAGGGGG
>NZ_WHOS01000046.1 GCF_013340935.1 Azospirillum melinis
TGGTGGGGCGGCGGCGGCGCGGCCGGGCGTCGGCCAAGGGGTCGGCCCGGACCGCGCCGCCGCCTGCCGCGCCGCCAGCGCGGCCGACGGCATGATGATGCTGATGCTCAGCGAGGGGCGCGACCGCATGGCGGGGTTCCGCGGCAAGCTCGCCAAGCGGCTGCGCGCCACGCCCGCGATCCCATCGGCCATCGTCGCCACCCTGAGGACCCAGAGCCCGACCGGCGAGCCCGCCTATTTCCTCCAGGTCATCGCCCTGACCTTCGCCCTGATGGCGGCCGGCCATGGCGTGCAGCATCTGGTCTATCAGCGGCCGGTCGCCCGGCGCCTGCTGCCGCCCCCGGCCGAGCCGAGGCCGGGCGGCTCCATCCTGGCCGCCCGCTTTCCCCGTCTGGTGGCGCACGCGCTGCTGACGCTGGTCGGCATGCTGCTTGCCACGCTGATCGCCTTCGGGCTCGCCACCGCGCTGGTGCCGGAACCGACGCCGATGACCGAGAAGACGGTCATCCTCGCCGGGGCCGGCTATCTGCTGGTCTGGGCCATCGCCCTGTTCTGGCGGCTGGTGATGCCGCCCGGCGCTTCGGCGGATGCCGGGGTGGCCCCGGCGGTGCGCCGGCTGCGGCGCGACCTGACCGCCAGCGGCGCCGTGGGCGTCGCCCTGATGATCGGCACCATCTGGCTGGAGGCGCTGGGCATGCCCTACGACCCGCACGCGGTGCTGGTCGCGCTGTTCGGGCTGCTCACCGTGCTGGCGACGGTCGGCGCGCTCTACGCCAACCGCCGGACGGTCGAGCGCGCCTTCCTGGCCGGGCGGCCGGCGGCGACGGTGGCGCCGCTGGAACGGCTGACCCTGCGCCTGTGGCTTCCGGCGGTCCTGGTCTATTTCGCCTATGCCCTGGCGACTCTGGTCAACCGCCTGATCCTGGGGTGGCCGACCGAGCTGCCGCTGCTGCTCGGCGCCTATGCCGTCGCCGCGGCGATCCTCGCCGTCTATGCCACCGTCACCTATGCCACCGAATGGCTGTTCCACCATCGCCGCACCCTGTGGCGGCCGCTGGAGGAGAGCCGGGAGGGAGCGGCGGACGGCGACGGCCTGTTCCCCGACACTCCCAGGCCGGCGACCATCGACAGCTACGAGGCGCTGGCCCGGCGGGTGGCCGGCATCCTCGCCGCCGCCGCCGGGGTGGCGGTAACCCTGTCGGTGTGGAACGTGCCGCGCATGCACGGCGATGCGGCGGACAAGCTCATCAGCATCATGACGGTCTGCCTGATCGGCTACGTCGCCTATCACGGCGTCCGCATCTGGATCGACCGCCGGATCGCCGAGGAGGGTCCGACCCCCGGCGTCATTCCCGGCGACGAGGGCGGCGGCCACGGCTCGGCCAGCCGGCTGGCGACGCTGCTGCCGCTGGTGCGCAACTTCATCCTGCTGTCGATTATCGGCGCCATCCTGCTCAGCGTCCTGATGGATCTCGGCGTCAACATCGCGCCGCTGTTCGCCGGGGCGGGTGTGGCCGGCATCGCCATCGGCTTCGGCGCGCAGACGCTGATCCGCGACATCTTCTCCGGCGCCTTCTTCCTGATCGACGACGCCTTCCGCAAGGGCGAATACATCGAGATCGGCGCCATCCGCGGCACGGTGGAGAAGATCTCGGTGCGCTCCATGCAGCTGCGCCACCATCGCGGCCCGCTGCACACCGTTCCCTTCGGCGAGATCCACCAGCTGACCAACTATTCGCGCGACTGGGTCATCATGAAGCTGCCGCTGCGCATCACCTACGACACCGACGTCGAGAAGGTGCGCAAGCACATCAAGCAGCTGGGACAGGCGCTGCTCGACGACCCCGATCTGGGGCCGAAATTCCTCCAGCCGCTGAAATCGCAGGGCGTCATCCAGATGGAGGATTCCGCGATGATCCTCCGCGTCAAGTTCATGACCCGGCCCGGCGACCAGTGGGAGATCCGCAAGCGGGTCTATCAGGAACTCCACGCCCTGTTCCGCCGCGAGGGCATCCGCTTCGCCAATCGCGAGGTGACGGTCCGCTTCGCCGGCGAGGCGACGGCGACCAGCGCCACCGGCGATCCCACTGGCGGCGATCCGGTGACGATGCGGATCGGCGAGGAGGAACGCACCCTGGCCGCCGGCGCCGTCCTGCACGCGCTGGGCGAGGACGTGCCGGACACCAAGGCCGCAGCCGGACGGCGCCTGAAACCTTAAGCGTCCTCCCCGTCCCCGCTGCCGCGCAGGACTTCCAGGAAGCGGTCCAGCACCAGATTGGGCTGGGCGCCCTTCTTGGTCACCACCTGGAACTCCAGGGCATGGCGGTAGATGCCGGGCAACAGCGCCCGCATCATGCCGCGCTCGACCCATTGCCGCGCGTAATGGATGGGCAGGAACCCGACATAGCATCCGGTCAGGATCAGGAACGCCACCCCCTCGCGGTCGGTGGCCGTCGCGGTGTTGTTCAGCTCGTGCGGGAGCTGCGCCTGGGTCGGCGCCACCGCGTCGGCCGCCTCGACATCCTCCCGCGTCACAGCACCCGGCACCGCCCCGTCCTCGGGACGGTCGAACAGCGGATGGCCGTCGCCGCAATAGAGCAGCGATTCCTCGCTGTAGAGCGGCAGGCCGGCCAGCCCCGGCAGACCGCGGCGGACCGGGACGACGCCGACATGCAGCTGCCCGTCCAGCACGCCGCGCTCGATCTCGTTGGGCGGGATCATGCGGATGTTGACCCGGACCTCCGGCGCCAACTGCTTCAGGCCGCGCAGCGCGTGGGTCACCCGCATCTGCGGCATGGTGACGAGGTTGTCGGTGATGCCGATGTTCAATTCGCCGCGCAGCCGGCGATGGACCGTGTTGATCTCGCTGCGGAAGCTCTCTGTACTGGCGAGCAGGCGCAGCGCCGCCTCATAGGCCAGCCGCCCCTCCTCCGTCAGCCGGAACCCCGCCCGTCCGCGCCAGCACAGCGTCAGGCCGAGCCGGCGTTCCAGATCGGCCATATGCTGGCTGATCGCGGCGCGGCTGATGTTCAGCTCCACCTCGGCGGCGGAGAAGCCGCCGCACTCCACCACCGTCCGGAACACGCGCAGCAGCCGGATGTCGGCGTCGCTGATCGGGGCCATCGACCGGGCCGGCTTGCTCATTCTGGTCCCCGGAAAAGTTAAGCGAATGCTTACGTGAAGTTCTTCCACTTTGGATTTGATGGCAACTGCGAACCGCTCACACTGGCTGCCGAACGCGCCCCTGACAATGCGCCCCCCAATCGAACCGGGAGAACAGCGGATGGCCCCCCTCGACAACGACCACGCCCATGCCGACGCCCTGGGCACGGCTGCCGGACTGACGCGCGAGGAGCTTGACGCGCACTGGATGCCCTTCACCGCCAACCGCGAGTTCAAGAAGAACCCGCGCATCATGACGAAGGCGGAGGGCGCCTGGTACTGGGACGCGCAGGGCCGCAAGATTTATGACAGCCTGTCGGGCCTGTGGTGCAGCGGCGCCGGCCATTGCCGCCGCGAGATCGCCGACGCGGTGGCGCAGCAGATCGCCACGCTCGACTACAGCCCGGCCTTCCAGTACGGCCACACCGCCGCCTTCAAGCTGGCGCACAAGCTGGCCTCGATGACGCCGGCCGGGCTGGACCATGTCTTCTTCGTCAATTCCGGGTCGGAGGCCGCCGACACCTCGCTGAAGATGGCGCGGGCCTACTGGCGGATGAAGGGGCAGCCGGCCAAGACCAAGCTGATCGGCCGGGTGAAGGGCTATCACGGCGTCAATTTCGGCGGCACCAGCCTGGGCGGCATCGTCGGCAACCGCAAGCTGTTCGGCACCGGCGTCGATGCCGACCATTTGCCGCACACCCTGCTGCCGCAGAACCTGTTCACCAAGGGCATGCCCGACGAGGGCGCCCATCTGGCCGACGCGCTGGAGGATCTGGTGGCGCTGCACGACGCCTCCAACATCGCCGCGGTGGTGGTGGAGCCGATGGCCGGATCGGCCGGCGTGCTGCCGCCGCCCAAGGGCTATCTCCAGCGCCTGCGCGAGATCTGCACCAGGCACGGCATCCTGCTGATCTTCGACGAGGTCATCACCGGCTTCGGCCGCATGGGCACCGCCTTCGGCGCCGATTATTTCGGCGTGGTCCCCGACATCATGAACGTCGCCAAGGGCCTGACCAACGGCGCCGTGCCGATGGGCGCCGTGGTCGCCAGCCGCGAGATCTACCAGACCTTCATGGACAATGGCGGCCCTGAATATCTGGTGGAGTTCCCGCACGGCTACACCTACTCCGCCCACCCGGTCGCCTGCGCCGCCGGCCTCGCGGCACTGGAGCTGTTCGAGCGCGAGAAGCTGGCCGACAAGGCGGCGGCGCTGATGCCGCATTTCGAAGATCTGATCCACGGGCTGAAGGGGCTGAAGAACGTCGCCGACATCCGCAACTGCGGCCTTGCCGGCGCCGTCACCATCGCGCCGCTTCCGGGCGAGCCGGCGCGCCGGCCCTACGAGATCGCCATGAAGTGCTGGGACGCCGGCTATTACGTGCGCTACGGCGGCGACACCCTGCAGTTCGGTCCGCATTTCATCAGCGAGCGCGAGGATCTCGACCGGCTGTTCAACGTCGTCGCCGACGCGATCCAGGCGACCGCGTAACGGCGCGCCATCGGCGCGGCCCCCTCCCCGCACAACGGGGGACGGGGGGCCGCGCACCCCGCACATCGAACTCTCCCCAGGAAGCGCTCCATGCCCATCGTTCCGCACCTGATCGGCGGCAAGACCGACGCCCCGGCCGACAGCCGCACCGCCGACATCGTCAATCCCGCCACCGGCGAGATCGCCGGTCAGGTGGCGCTCGCCAGCCGCAAGACGGTCGAGGAGGCGATATCCGCCGCCGAGGCCGCCTTCCCGGCCTGGCGCGCGACGCCGCCGGCCAAGCGCGCCCGCGTCATGTTCCGCTTCAAGCAGCTGCTGGAGGAGAATGCGCAGCGCGTCTGCGCGCTCATCACCCAGGAACACGGCAAGGTGCTGGACGATGCCTTCGGCGAGCTGACCCGCGGCATCGAGAATGTCGAATATGCCTGCGGCGTGCCGGAGCTGCTGAAGGGCGAGTTCTCCAAGAATGTCGGCCCCAGCATCGACAGCTGGTCGGAGTTCCAGCCGCTGGGCGTCGTCGCCGGCATCACCCCCTTCAATTTCCCGGCGATGGTCCCGCTGTGGATGTACCCCATCGCCATCGCCTGCGGGAACACCTTCATCCTCAAGCCGTCGGAGCGCGACCCGAGTGCGGCCCTCTATGTCGCCCAGCTGGCCGAAGAGGCCGGGCTGCCGCCGGGCGTGCTGAACGTCGTCAACGGCGACAAGGAGGCGGTGGACACGCTGCTGACCGACCCGCGGGTGCAGGGCGTCAGCTTCGTCGGTTCCACCCCCATCGCCGAATATGTCTACGCGACCGCCACCGCACACGGCAAGCGGGTGCAGGCGCTGGGCGGGGCCAAGAACCACGCCATCGTCATGCCCGACGCCGACCTCGACAATGCGGTCAGCGCGCTGATGGGGGCGGCCTACGGTTCCTGCGGCGAGCGCTGCATGGCGATCTCCGTCGTCGTCGCGGTGGGCGACGAGGTGGCCGACCGGCTGCGGGACAAGCTGTCGGTGGCGCTCCGCGACCTCAAGGTCGGCGCCGGCACGTCCGCCGGCTGCGAGATGGGGCCGCTGGTCACCCGCGCCCATTACGAGAAGGTGAAGGCCTACGTCGACCAGGGCGTCGCCGAGGGCGCCGAGTTGGCGGTGGACGGCCGCGGGCTGGTGGTGCCCGGCCATGAGAACGGCAATTTCCTGGGCGGCTGCCTGTTCGACCGCGTCACCCCGGACATGACCATCTACCGGGAGGAGATCTTCGGCCCGGTCCTCTGCCTCGTCCGGGTCAGGACGATGCAGGAGGGCATGGACCTGATCGACGCCCACGAATACGGCAACGGCACCTGCCTGTTCACCCGCGACGGCGAGGCCGCCCGTTATTTCAGCGACATGATCAAGGTCGGCATGGTCGGCATCAACGTGCCGCTGCCGGTTCCGGTCGCCTATCACAGCTTCGGCGGCTGGAAGCGGTCGCTGTTCGGCGATCTGTCGGCCTATGGCCCGGACGGCGTGCGCTTCTACACCCGCCGCAAGACCGTGACCCAGCGCTGGCCGGCCGGCGGCGTCCGCGAAGGCGCCCAGTTCGCCTTCCCGTCGATGAAGTGAAGATCTGTCAGTAAAATCGAGCGGCGGTGAGGACGGCAAGACGCCGCCTCGCCGCCGCTCCACGGTTGACTTGACAGCACTACCGCGCGGGTTTCGCCCCCGCCAGGATCAGGTCGAGGCCGGCGAGGAACGCCTCCCGCTCGTCATGCGTCCGCACCTGCTCCGCCAGCAGGTGAACGAACGGGTATTTCGCAGGGTCGCGCCGGGTCCAGCGCTCGACGATTGCAGCAAGGACCGCCGGCCGCTCCGATGCGTGGAACTTGTGGCGCGCGGCGGCCGCGGTCTGCGCGGCGGTGCCCAGGAGATACTGGACGAACGCCGACACGCAGTGGAAAAGCGACGCGCGCGGAACGCCCAGCAGATCGAACTGCGCGCTGCTGCGCTCGAAAACCTCCACCATGGCCGGCTGCCACGGTTCCCGCGCGAGCTGGGTGCCGACCCATGGGTGCGCCTCGATGGCGTCGAAGACGCTCAAGGCGATGGCGCGCAGGGCGTCCGCCGGATCGCACCCGCCCGCGATGTCGCCCAGCGCATGCGAAAGCACGGTCTCGGTTGCCGCGGAAAGCAGCGCGTCCTTGTCCGGTATATGCCAGTAGATCGCCCCGCTTCCGGTCGACAGCCGGTTCGCCAGCGCGCGGAAGGTCAGGGCGCGCTCCCCCTCCTCATCGAGAAGCCCAATGGCGGACGCAACGATCCGCTCCTTGGAAAGCGCATCCTCCCGCCGCTCGGGAGTCTTGGGTCTTGGTTCCATGTCTCATCTTGACATGCCTGGAACGATGTTCCAATGAATTGTCATGGAACGCCGTTCCAGAGCAGGGAAGAGAGCGCGATGGAGCAAGCCGTCGTCATCATCGGTGCTGGATTGGGTGGACTGACGCTGGCCCGCGTCCTCCATGTCCATGGCATCTCCTCAACCGTCTACGAGGCGGAGCCGGGGCCCGAAAGCCGGACCCAAGGCGGCCAGCTCGACATCCACGACCACAACGGCCAGCTTGCACTCGCAGCCGCCGGCCTCACCGAGGCGTTCCGGTCGATCATCCACGAGGGCGCCGAGGCGACGCGCGTGCTGGACCGCACCGGCGCCGTGCTCCTCGACATGCCCGACGACGGACAGAACAGGCGTCCAGAAGTCCTGCGCGGCGATCTGCGCAGGCTGCTCCTCGACTCCCTGCCGGAGGGCACGGTGCGGTGGGGCAGGAAACTCACCGGTGCCTTGCCCCTCGGCGACGGGCGGCACGAGGTCGTGTTCGCGGATGGAAGCCGTGCCACCGCCGGCCTTCTCGTCGGGGCGGACGGCGCATGGTCCAGGGTGCGGCCGCTGCTGTCCGATGCCACGCCCCGCTATGCCGGCGCGACCTTCATCGAGACGTACCTTCACGATGTGGACAGCCGGCATCCCCGGTCCGCCGCGGCGGTCGGCGCCGGAGCGATGTTCGTCCCGGCGCCGGGCAGAGCCATCTTCGCCCACCGGGAGGCCGGCGACGTGCTGCATGTCTATGTGGAGCTGAAGCGGCCGGCGGAATGGTTCGCCGGGATCGACTTCGACGATCCGGCGGCGAAGGGGATTGTCGCGGCGGAGTTCGACGGCTGGGCGCCGGAACTGACCGCCCTCATCACCGGAGGCGACACGCCGCTGGTTCCCCGCATGGTCCACACGCTTCCCATCGGACACCGATGGCGGCGGGTTCCCGGCGTGACGCTGCTGGGAGATGCCGCGCACCTGATGCCGCCGTCCGGCGAAGGCGCCAATCTGGCGATGCTGGACGGCGCGGAACTGGCCGGTGCCCTGGTTCGGCATCCCAAGGACATCGAAGCGGCGCTTGCCGCCTATGAGGAACCGATGTTCGCCCGCGCCGCCCAGGAGGCCGTGGACGCCCATCGGATGCTGGAGCTTTGCCTTGGTGACGACGCGCCGTCGGGCTTCATCGCCATGATGAGGAGCGTGTCAGACCCGGATCGGCAGCCGTCATGATGGGAAACAGGCTTACGGCTCGCTTCAGAGGCTTGCCGACCGGCCCGGCCACTGCCGCCACAGCTTGACGGCGCAGACGGCCAGCGGCACCGACAGGGTCACCCAGCACAGCCAGTCCCAGATGCCGTCGCCCAGGATGGCGGCGGACAGCCCGACAGCGGACAGCACGGCCAGCGCGGCCGGAATGCGCCAAACCCCGCTCATGCCCCCGCTCATGCCTTGCTCCCCAGCTTGGCGCCGGACGCGCTGCTCCTGTCGGACGCCGCGCGCGCCCGCGGCCGTTTCAGCCAGACGACGAAGCCGGTCACCGTCACCACGCCGGTGACGATGGTGAACAGCGCCCAGATGATCTGCAACGGCAGCCCGCCGTAATCGCCGAAATGGAACGGCCCCGACAGCATCAGCACCGTCATGTACCAGGGCGTGCCGGCCGCCTCGGCGACCACGCCGGTCTCGGCATCGACCAGGGCGACGCTGAGCAGCCGCTGCGTCAGTTCGGTGTGGCCGCGCACCAGCACGCTGAAATGGCGGCTGCCGGCATATTCGTTGCCGGGATAGGCGATGAAGGCGAGGTCCTTGCCGGGGAAGGCGGCCAGCCCGGCCGCGGCCACCTGGTCGATGGGCACCGCCGGTCCCGTCATCGGTTCCGGATGGCGGGCGGTCATCGCCGCCAGCTCGGTCTTCTGCCAATAGCCGGTGATCAGCGGCGAGAAGGACAGGATGGCGCCGGTCAGCCCGACGACGAAGGCCCAGACCAGCGTCGCCACGCCGAACAGATTGTGCAGGTCGATGTTGCCGATGCGCGTCCCCCGGCCGAAGCGCAGGATGCCGAAGGCCAGCTTCTTCATGAAGGGGCCGTAGACGACCAGCCCGCTGACCGTGCTGACCACGAACAGCAGCCCCATCAC
The DNA here is from genome assembly GCF_013340935.1 of Azospirillum melinis. Classification (GTDB taxonomy): domain Bacteria; phylum Pseudomonadota; class Alphaproteobacteria; order Azospirillales; family Azospirillaceae; genus Azospirillum; species Azospirillum melinis. The sequence continues at coordinate 9,122 of NZ_WHOS01000046.1, forward strand.
CCCGACGAACATCTGGCCGGCGAAGCCGGTGAACAGGTCGACATGCAGCTTCAAAAGGAAGCCGACCAGCGTCTCCTCCGGCTGCTTCAGCATCTGGTTGGCCCCGGTGAAGCCGTTCAGCACCACCCAGCGCCCCAGATCGAAACCGCTCTCCTCCGGCTTGCCCAGATAGATGTAGTTGACCGCCTTGTCCTCCGGATCGAAGGACAGCATCTTCGGCACCAGCGTCGGGTCGGCCTTCTGCGCGATGTCGACCAGCGACTGGAGCGGCAGGCGGGCCTGCCCCTCCGTGTAGCTGCTGTCGAGATCCTCCCCCATCAGATGCTGGATCTCGTGGTGGAACACCAGGATCAGCCCGGTCACGCAGAGGATCAGCAGGTTCGCCGAACAGATCAGGCTGGTCCAGCGGTGGACGAGGCGCCAGCCCCGCAGGCTCGCAGGCGTCATGACGGCTTCCTTTGCCAATGGGGAAGGGACGGCACGGGATTTACCAGCGGTAGCGCAGGCCGGCAGTCACCGTCCGCCGATAGCCGTAGGCGCACCAGTCGCCGTAGTAGCAGGAGGCGACATACTCCTTGTCGAACAGGTTCTTGCCGTTGACGGTGACCTCCGCCCCCTGGAGCTTGGACGACAGCGCCCCCAGATCGTAGGACACGGTGGCGTCGACCAGGGTGAAGGACGGCACCTTGAAGGTGTTGGCCGTGTTGGCCGTGCTGCCGGTGTAGCGCAGGCCGGCGCCGACGCCGAGGCCGGTCAGCGCGGTGCCTTCCGGCATGTGGTACATCGCCCAGGCCGACGCCTGATGGCGCGGCACCGCGGCCAGGCGCTTGCCCTCCAGCCCGTCATTGTCCTTGGTGTATTTGGTGTCGAGGTAGGTGTAGGCGCCGATCAGCTCCAGGTCCTTGGTGACGCCGACCTTGGCCTCCAGCTCGACGCCGCGCGACCGCGCCTCGCCGCTCTGGATGGAGAAGCCGGGGTGGGCGGGGTCGCTGGTCAGCAGGTTGCTGCGGGTCAGGTCGAACGCCGACACGGTGAACAGGCTGTTCAGGCCGGGCGGCTGGTACTTCACACCGACCTCGTACTGGGTCCCCTCCTCCGGCTTGAAGGGCTTGCCGCCGAAAGCGACGCCGCTGCTGGGCGTGAAGGATTCGGCATAGCTGACATAGGGGGCGATGCCGTTCTCGAAGACGTAGGTCAGGCCGGCGCGGCCGGTCCAGGCCTGATCGGACTGGGTGCTGCTGCCCGACGCGGTGGTCGAGGTGGTCTTCGCCCAGTCGCGGCGCCCGGCGACCGTCAGGATGAAGCCGCCCAGCTTCATCTGGTCCTGGAGATAGACGCCGGTCTGGCGACCGTCGATGTCGGTGCGGTAGACCGCCGGCGGGGTGACGGCGATGCCGTAGACCGGGTTGAAGACGTCGATGGACGGCGCCATCCCGAAGCCGGCGGTGTAATGGCCGTCCAGCCGCTGGTGATCGACGCCGGCCAGCAGGGTGTGGCCGACCGGGCCGGTGGAGAATCGCCCTTCGATCTGGTTGTCGAAGGCGTAGGCGTTCATCTCCTCCCGCGAGGTGGCGACGCCGCGGAAGAGGCTGCGGTTGTCGGTGTCGAGGCCGTTGGCGTACAGGCTGTCGTAGGCGACCTTGGCGTTCAGCCAGCGCCCGTTCAGCCGGACGGTCCAAGCGTCGCCCAGCTTCTTGTCGAAGGCGTAGCCGACCGAGGCCTGACGGCGGTCGAACTTCTCGTAATTCGGGTCGCCGTCATAGAAATCGACCGGGATTTTGCCCAGCGGGTTCGCCAGCACCGTGCCCTGCGGCGGGATGCCGCCATAGGAGTTGCCCTTCGGGTCATGCTGGTAGAAGCCCAGCAGGGTCAGGCTGGTTTCGGCATCCGGCCGCCAGGTGAAGGACGGGGCGACGGCGATGCGCTCGTTCTCCGTCATCCGGATCTGGCCGTCCTCGCTGAGGCCGACGGCGGTCAGCCGGTAGAGGAACTTGCCGTCCTTGTCGATGGGGCCGGAGAAGTCGGCGGTGCCGCGCCAATGGTTGTCGGTGCCGTATTCGACCCCGACCTCGTTCAGCGCGGTGGCGGTCGGGCGCTTGGAAACCTGATTGAGCAGGCCGCCGGCCTGCGCCTGTCCGTACAGCACGGAGGTCGGGCCCTTCAGCACCTCGGCCCGTTCCAGCAGATAGGGGTCGACCTGCGAGGCGGCGTAATAGAGCGACTGGAGCTTCAGCCCGTTCAGATAGGTGTCGGCGTCGAAGCCGCGGATCTTCAGCTGGTCATAGCGGGTCGCCACCGCACCGCGCGTCTCGGCGGTGACGCCGGAGGTGTAGCGCACGATCTGGTTCAGCGTCTGGGCGTTCTGGTCGCGGATCTGGTCGGCCGGAATGACCGAGATCGACTGCGGCGTCTCGATCAGCGGCGTGTCGGTCTTGGTGCCGGTCGCCTGCTGGTTGGCGACATAGCCGGTGACCGGCGACAGCGCCGTCTCCCCCTGCCCGGTCACCGTCACCGCCGGCATCTGCACGGCAGCGCCGTCGGCGCCCTGCGCACCGGCAGTCTGTGCCCCCGCCACTGCCGGCACCATCAGCCCGCCCAGCACCATGGCGCCGAACGCCGCCCCCCGCGACACCCGGCCGCCGTCCACTCGTCTCTTCACGTGATTGCCCCCGGCACGAATAAGAATCATTCGCAGTTATCGGCCCTCATAATGCAAATGATTCTTATCTTCAATGCCTATTCGCGTATGTGACGCGACAATCGCGTTCAACCCGTCTCCCGCCCTGAAGAGGGCGCTGAGGACCCTCGAAAAAATCTTCGCCGCCCTCCGACGAATCCGCCCCGCCGCCCCGTATCAAGGATGGACAGAAAGACCAAGGCGGCCGAACACGCCGTCCGGTCGGATGTCGGGACAAGCGTCGGAACAGGTCATGACGATTCGTTGGAAGCCGGTGGTCACCGGCGTTGTTCTTGCCGGACTGGTCGGCGGCGTCGGTTACGCGGTTCAGCAGAAGCTGTCCCCTCCGGCGGCGACCCAACCGGGCGGCCCTCCCGGCGGCGGTCCTCCCCCCGGTCCAGGCGGCCCGCGCAACAGCGTGGTGGCGGTCCAGGCCGGTACCGTGGCGCGCGAGGACGTGCCGATCTGGTTCGACGGCATCGGCACGGTCCAGGCCTTCAACAGCGTCACCGTGCGCGCACGCGTCGACGGCGAGCTTCAGCGCGTCTCGCTCCAGGAAGGGCAGCTGGTCAAGGCCGGCGACCTGCTGGCGACCATCGATTCCCGCCCGCTCCAGGCTCAGCTTGCCCAGGCCCAGGCGAAGAAGGCGCAGGACGAGGCGCAGCTCGCCAACGCGCGGCGCGACCTCGAGCGCAACATGAACCTGAAGGAGTTCGCCTCCCGCCAGTCCGTCGACACCCAGCGCGCCCTGGTCGCCCAGTACGAGGCGCAGATCCGTGCCGACGAGGCGGCCATCGAGGCGGTGCAGGTCCAGCTGAACTACACCACCGTCACCGCGCCGCTCAGCGGCCGCATCGGCCTGCGCAATGTCGACCAGGGCAACGTGGTGCGGGCGAGCGACCAGAACGGCATCGCCACCATCACGCAGATCCAGCCCATTGCCGTCCTCTTCACCCTGCCGGAAAAGCAGCTCCAGGCGGTGCTCGCCGCCCAGGCGCAAGGCATGGTGACGGTGGAGGCGCAGGACCGCGAAGGCCGCCGCGTGCTCGACACCGGCAAGCTGTCGGTGGTGGACAATTTGATCGACAGCGGCACCGGCACCATCCGGCTCAAGGCCGAGATGCCCAACGACCCGCAGAAGCTGTGGCCCGGCCAGTTCGTCAATGTCCGCCTGCTCTCCACCGTCCGCCGCGGCGCCACCACCGTGCCCTCGACCGTGGTGCAGCGCGGCCCCCAGGGCACCTACGCCTATGTGATCAAGGACGATTTGACGGTCGAGCAGCGCCCGATCAAGGTCGCCCGCCAGGAGGAGACCAAGGCGATCGTCGAGGAGGGCCTGACCCCCGGCGAGCGGGTGGTGGTCGACGGCCAGTACCGTTTGCAGCCCGGCTCCAAGATCCGCATCGTCGAGCCCATCGCCTCCGCCGCCCCAACCGGAAGCGCCCCCGCCACCGTCGCACCGGAAGCCGCCCCCGCCAACCGGCCGGCCGGTCAGCCCCAGGACCCGGCGGCGCGCGAGGAACGGCGACGCGAGCGCCAGCAGCAGCGCGAAAACAACGGCGGCGCCCCTCCCGGCCAACCCGGACCGCGTGAGGGACGGCAGCCCTCATGAACATCTCCGCCCCCTTCATCCTGCGGCCGGTCGCCACCGGCCTCCTGATGCTGGCGGTGGTGCTGCTGGGCCTGCTGGGCTACAGCACCCTGCCGATCTCCTCGCTGCCGACGGTCGATTTCCCGACGGTGCGCGTCACCACCCAGCTGCCGGGCGCGGCCCCCGACGTGATGGCCTCCTCGGTCACCGCACCGCTGGAACGGCAGCTCGGGCAGATCGCCGGTATCTCCTCGATGGTGTCGACCAGTTCCTTCGGGCTGTCGGTCATCACCCTGCAGTTCGACCTGACCCGCGACATCGACGCCGCCTCGCAGGACGTGCAGTCGGCGATCAGCGCCGCGTCGGGCACGCTGCCCAAGGGGCTGCCGAACCCGCCGGTCTACGACAAGGTCAACCCGGCCGACACGCCGGTGATGGTGCTGGCGCTGAGTTCGGACAGCCTGCGGCTGGAAACCGTCAGCGACGCCGCCGACACGCTGCTGGCGCAGAAGCTGTCCCAGGTCGACGGCGTCGGCTATGTCGGGATCGAGGGGGGCCTGCGCCCCGCCGTCCGCGTGCAGGTCAACCCGGCCGCCGTCGCCGGCCTCGGCCTGACCTTGGAGGATGTGCGGACCACCATCACCCAGGCCAACGTCAATGCGCCCAAGGGCAGCTTCGACGGCCCGCGCCAATCCTGGTCCATCGGTGTCAACGACCAGATCGAGAATGCCGCCGCCTACCGCCCGATCATCGTCGCCTACAAGAATGGCGGCCCGGTGCGGCTGACCGACATCGGCACCGTGGTCGATTCGGTGGAGAACACCCGGCTCGCCGCGTGGCATGACGGCAAGCCGGCGGTTCTGCTGAACGTGCTGCGCCAGCCCGGCGCCAACATCATCGACACGGTGGACCGCATCCACAAGCTGCTGCCCTCGCTCCAGGCCAGCCTGCCGCCGCAGATCCACATGGCGGTGCTGACCGACCGGACGGAGACCATCCGCGCCTCGGTGGTCGACGTGCAGAAGACGCTGGTGCTGACCGCCGGGCTGGTGGTGCTGGTGATCTTCCTGTTCCTGCGCAAGGCATGGGCGACGGTGATCCCGGCGGCGGCGCTGCCGCTGTCGCTGATCGGCACCTTCGGCATCATGGCGCTGTGCGGTTTCAGCCTCGACAATCTGTCGCTGATGGCGCTGACCATTGCATCCGGCTTCGTCGTCGACGACGCCATCGTGATGATCGAGAACATCGTCCGCTACATCGAGAAGGGCGAGAAGCCATTGCCGGCGGCGCTGAAGGGCGCGCGGCAGATCGGCTTCACCGTGGTGTCGCTGACCCTGTCGCTGATCGCGGTGTTCATTCCGCTGCTGTTCATGGGCGGGGTGGTCGGCCGGCTGTTCCGCGAGTTCGCCATCACGCTGTCCATCGCCGTGCTGGTGTCGGCGGTGATCTCGCTGACGCTGACGCCGATGATGTGCGCCCGCCTGCTGAAGGCGGAGGCCGAAACCAAACCCAACGGCCTGTTCCGCTGGACCGAGCGCGGCTTCGACGCGCTGCTGAACGGCTATGCCGCCTCGCTGCGCTTCGTTCTGCGCCACCAGCCGGCGACCCTGGTCTTCACCATCGCCACGCTGGCCGCCACCCTCTATCTCTACGACGTGGTGCCCAAGGGCTTCCTGCCGCAGCAGGACACCGGCGTCATCATCGGCGTGACCGATGCCGCCCCCTCCATCTCGGTCAAGGCAATGGCGGAGCGCCAGCGCGAGGTCGCCGACATCGTCCGGCGCGACCCCGACGTGGCGGGCGTGGCGAGCTTCGTCGGCACCGGCACGGTCAACGCCACCACCAACACCGGCAACCTGACCATCGCGCTGAAGCCGCGCGACCAGCGCAGCGCCTCGGCGGAGGAGATCATCGCCCGCCTGCGCGCCGCCACCGGCGACCTGAAGGGCGTCTCGCTGTTCATGCAGGCGGTGCAGGACGTGCAGATCGACAGCCGCGTCAGCCGCACGCAATACCAGTACGTGTTGCAGGACGCCGACCCGCGCGAACTGGAAAGCTGGACCCCGCGCCTGCTGGAGGCGCTGCGCGCCCGGCCCGAACTGACCGACGTGGCGACCGACCAGCAGCCGGACGGCTTGCAGGTCTATCTCACCATCGACCGCGACGCCGCCAGCCGCCTGCATGTGCTGCCCCAGGCCATCGACGACACGCTGTACGACGCCTTCGGCCAGCGTCAGGTCTCGACCATCTACACCCAGACCAACCAGTACCGCGTGATCCTGGAGGTCGAGCCGTCCTTCCAGATGGACCCGTCGTCCCTGTCGAAGATCTACGTGAAGGCCAGCGGCGGAACGGTGGTGCCGCTGAACGCCATCGTGTCGGTGGAGCGCAAGACCGCGCCCCTGGTCATCACCCACCAGGGCCAGTTCCCGTCGGTCACCCTGTCCTTCAACGTGGCGCACGGCGTCTCGCTGGGCGCGGCGGTGGCAGCGATCCAGCAGGCGCGCGACAGCATCGGCATGCCCGACACCGCGACCGCCCGCTTCGCCGGCACGGCGGCCGAGTTCCGCGCCTCGCTCGACACCCAACCCTGGCTGATCCTGGCGGCGGTGGTCGCCGTCTATATCGTGCTGGGCGTGCTGTACGAGAGCACGATCCACCCGATCACCATCCTGTCGACCCTGCCGTCCGCCGGCATCGGCGCCCTGCTGGCGCTGATGGCGACCGGCCACGACCTGTCGCTGATCGCGCTGGTCGGCATCGTGCTGCTGATCGGCATCGTCAAGAAGAATGCCATCATGATGATCGACTTCGCCCTGGAGGCGGAGCGCAACCAGGGCATGGCGCCGGAACGCTCGATCTACGAGGCCTCGCTCCTGCGCTTCCGCCCGATCATGATGACCACCATGGCCGCCCTGCTCGGCGCCCTGCCCTTGGCGCTGGAGAACGGCACCGGGTCGGAACTGCGCCGGCCGATGGGCATCGCCATCGTCGGCGGGCTTCTGCTGAGCCAGGTTCTGACGCTCTACACCACGCCGGTCGTCTATCTCTACATGGACCGGCTGGGCAGCCGGCTCGGCCGCTGGCTGCGGCCCTGGCGCCGCAAGGAGGTTGCGGAGCCGGGCAACGACAGCTCGCCCGGCCGGGCGGCGGCGGAGTAGCCGGCCATGGCCTCCCTCAACCTCAATCCCCTGGCTTCGGCAGCGTCGCTCTCCGCCCTGTTCATCCGGCGACCGGTCGGCACCGCGCTGCTGATGGTCGGGCTGATGATCCTGGGGGCGGTGGCCTACCGCTTCCTGCCGGTGGCGCCGCTGCCGCAGGTGGAATTCCCCACCATCATCGTCACCGCGTCCCTGCCCGGCGCCAGCCCGGAAACCATGGCGGCCTCGGTCGCCACGCCGCTGGAACGCCGGCTCTCCCGCATCGCCGGCGTGTCGGAGATGACCTCCAACAGCAAGCTCGGCAGCACCACCGTCGTCGTGCAGTTCGACCTGAACCGCAATGTCGAAGCGGCCTCGCGCGACGTGCAGGCGGCGATCAACGCCGCTGGCGGCGACCTGCCGGCCGATCTGCCGAGCCCGCCCAAGATGCGGCGCATCAACCCGGCCGACGCGCCGGTGATGACGCTCGCCATGACCTCCACCACGCTGGCCCCGGCGGACCTCTACAACCTCGCCGACAGCATCATCGGCCAGCGGCTGAGCCAGATCGAGGGGGTGGCCCAGGTCTCCATCAACGGGGCGGAGAAGACGGCCATCCGCGTCCGGGTGAACGCCGTCGCCGCCGCCAACATGGGCGTCAGCCTGGACTCGATCCGCAGCGTCATCTCCCAGGCCAACGCCAACGGCGCCAAGGGCAGCTTCGACGGCAATCATGAATCCTGGTCCATCGGCGCCAGCGACCAGCTGTTCGGCGCCGACGCCTACCGCAAGCTGATCGTGACCGAGAAGAACGGCGCCACCATCCGGCTCGGCGACCTCGCCGACGTGATCGAGGCGCCGGAGAACAGCCGCACCGCGGCGTGGCAGGACGGCCACCGCGCCATCCTGATCAACATCCAGAAGCAGCCGGGTTCCAACGTGGTGGAGACGGTGGACCGCATCCGGGCGGAGCTGCCGACCCTGCGCGGCTGGATGCCGCCGGGGGTCAGCCTGTCGGTGCGCACCGACCGCACGCCCACCATCCGCGCCTCCATCGACGACGTGCAGAAGACGCTGGCGGTCACGGTGGCGCTGGTGGTGATGGTGATGGCGCTGTTCCTGCGCCGGCTGTGGGCGACCGTCATCCCGGCGGCCTCGGTGCCGCTGTCGCTGGCCGGTACCTGCGGCGTGATGTGGATCGTCGGCTACAGCCTGGACAATTTCTCGCTGATGGCGCTGACCATCTCGGTCGGCTTCGTGGTGGACGACGCCATCGTCGTCATCGAGAACATCGTCCGCCACATCGAAAAGGGTGCCAAACCCTTCGAGGCGGCGGTGAAGGGCGCCCGGCAGGTCGCCTTCACCGTGGTGTCGATCAGCCTGTCGCTGATCGCCGTCTTCATCCCCATCCTGTTCATGGGCGGCATCCAGGGCCGGCTTTTCCGCGAGTTCGCCGTGGTGCTGTCGGTCGCCATCGCCGTCTCGGCGGTGGTGTCGCTGACCCTGACCCCGATGATGTGCGCCCATCTGCTGCAGCCGGAGGCGGAGCGCGGCCCCCCCGGCCGGTTCGCCCGCGCGCTCGCCTGGATCGGCGACCGGCTGTTCGGGCTCTATGCCGGCGGGCTGGACTGGGTGCTGGCCCACCGCCGCACCATGCTGGCGGCGACCTTCGCCATCATCGGCGTCAGCGTCTGGCTCTACGGGCAGGTGCCGAAGGGCTTCGTGCCGCAGCAGGACACCGGCCTGCTGATCGGCTTCAGCGACCCGCCGCCGGACATCTCCTTCCGCGCCATGGTGACGCGCCAGCGCGCGCTTCAGGACGCGGTGGCCGGCGACCCGGCGGTGGAGAGCGTCGGCGGCACCGTCGGCGGCGGCGGTCCCGGCGGCACCTATTCCGGCCAGATCTTCATCGCCCTGAAGCCGAAGGCGGAGCGCGACGACCTCGCCACCGTCACCCAGCGGCTGCGCCAGCGCGCCGGCCGGGTGCCGGGGGTGCAGCTCTACCTGACGCCGGTGCAGGACATCCGCGTCGGCGGCTTCCAGGGCCGCAGCCAGTACCGCTACAGCCTGCAGGATTCCGACATCGCTGCGCTGAATGAGTGGGCGCCCAAGCTGGTCGACAAGATGCGCACCCTGCCGGAGCTGGTCGACGTCGCCAACGACCGCCAGAACGGCGGCATCCAGGCCAACGTCATCGTCGACCGCGACGCCGCCACCCGGCTCGGCGTGTCCTTGAGCGCTTTGGAGTCGACGCTCTACGACGCCTTCGGCCAGCGGCAGGTCTCGACCATGTATCTGGCGCAGAACCAGCACAAGGTGGTGCTGGAGGTCGAGCCGTCCGAAGCGCTCGGCCCAGACGACCTAAAGCGCATCTATGTGAGCGGCCGCAGCGGCATGGTTCCGCTGTCGGCGGTGTCGCGCGTCGTCATCGGCAACCAGGCCGCCAGCATCCAGCACCAGAGCGGTTTCCCGGTCGCCAACCTGACCTTCGACCTCGCCCCCGGCGTCTCGCTGTCCCAGGCGACCGAGCTGATCCAGCGCGCGGCCGAGGACATCGGCATGCCGGCCAGCATCCGCGCCGGCTTCCAGGGCGACGCGCGCGCCTTCCAGCAATCCTCCTCCAGCCAGCCGCTGCTGATCCTGGCGGCGCTGATCACCATCTACATCGTGCTGGGCGTTCTCTACGAAAGCCTGATCCACCCGCTGACCATCCTGTCGACCCTGCCGTCGGCCGGTCTGGGCGCGCTGATCGCGCTGATCCTGACCGGCTACGACCTGTCGATCGTGGCCCTGATCGGCATCATCCTGCTGATCGGCATCGTCAAGAAGAACGCCATCATGATGATCGACTTCGCCCTGGAGGCGGAGCGGACGCGCGGCCTGTCGCCCCTGGAGGCGATCCGCGAGGCCGGGCTGGTCCGCTTCCGCCCGATCATGATGACGACGATGGCGGCGCTGCTGGGCGCGGTTCCGCTCGCCTTCGACTTCGGCACCGGCGGCGAGATCCGCCGCCCGCTCGGCATCGCCATCATCGGCGGGCTGCTGGTCAGCCAGATGCTGACGCTCTACACGACGCCGGTGGTCTATCTGACGCTGGAACGGCTGGCCCTGCGGCGCAACCGCCGCCACGCCATCGCCGCGCCCGCGGAATAGGGGGGCGAAGGATGGGAGCGGTGATACTACTCCGCCTGACAAGATCCCCTCTCCCCCCGAGGAGAGGGAGGTGGCGCCCCCTCGCCCTCTTCGGCATAGTTCTCGCCCACGGCATGAGCGGAGCCCCGGTGGTCGAGGCGAGCGACACGGACGACGAGTTGATGGGCCGCGTGGCCGGCGGCGACGCTGCCGCCTTCGACCGTCTGGCCGCCCGCCACATGCGCCGCGCCGTGGCGCTGGCCCAGCGGATGACCGGCAACCCGTCCGACGCCGACGAGATCGCGCAGGAGGCCTTCCTGCGGGTCTGGCAGCATGCCGGGCGCTGGGACGGAGGGCGCGCCGCCTTCACCACCTGGCTCTACCGCATCGTGATGAACCTCGCCATCGACCGCGGCCGCCGCCCCGGCTGGTCGCCGCTGGAGGAGGCCGGCGACCTGCCCGACCAGACCCCCGACGCGCTGACCCGCATCGCCGAGCGCCAGACCGCCGAGCGCGTCAACCGGGCGCTGGCAGCATTGCCCGACCGCCAGCGCGCCGCCGTCGTGCTGTTCCATCAGGAAGGGCTCAGCCTGCGTCAGGCCGCCGAAATCCTGACCATGGGCGAAAGCGCCTTCGCCTCGCTGCTGGCCCGTGCCCGGGCCGCGCTGAAGACGGCGCTCAGCCCCGACGATCCCGTGGGAGGGAGGATGCCATGACCGACGAAGACTTCCTCCGCCACCTCGACGATTACGGTGCCTCGCCGGAACGCTGGCCGGCGGAACTGCGCGCGGAGGCCGACGCGGCGCTGGCCCGCTCCCCCGCCCTGCGCACCGCCCTGGAGGACGCCGCCGCCTTCGACCGGCTGCTGACGGTTCCGGCAATGCCGGTAGAGGACGCCCGCGTCGCCCGCCTGCTGTCCGCCGTCGGTGCCGCGGCGCGGGCCGTGCCGCAGGAGGGCGTCGTCATGCTGCTGCTCGGCCGGATGCCGCGGCGGAGGGTGGCCGGCTTCTGCGTCGCCCTGCTGGCGCTGGGCTGGCTGACCGGGGGCTGGTTCGCCGGCCATCTCGCCAGCCCGCTTCCCACCGCACCGCGCAGCCAGGAGCTGGCCCTGCTGAACGACGAGGTCGTCACCCTGTTCGACGGAGAGCCCCGATGAACGGCCTCGTTGCCCCCCGCCGCCCGCAGCCCTCCCTCCTGACCCGCCTCCGGCAGGGGATGAGCCTGCGCCGGCTGGCGCTGCTGTCGCTGGCGCTGAACCTGTTCCTGGCCGCCATGCTGGTCGGCACCACCGGCAAGCCGGCCCCCCCGCCCTACCGGCCGATGCCCGACCGCTTCGTCGAGCATGTGGCCGCCGGCATGTCCGATGCCGACGCCGCCCGCCTGCGCGCCATTTTCGAGCCGCTGCGCCCGCGCTATGACGCGCTGACCGAGGATTATCGCGAGGAGGGGCAACGGGTGCGCAGCCTGCTTCAGGCGGAGCCCGTGGATTTCGAGTCCCTGAACGCCGCGATCGCCGCAGCCCGCGCCAAGCGCCGCCTGATCGGTGAATTGACGGAGCAGACCGTGCTGCTCGTGCTGCCCGACCTCTCGCCTGCCGGACGGCTGCGGATGGTCGGAGGATGGGGAACCGCTGGCGCCCCTGTCGCGCCCAAAAAATAGGCAAACCCACTCATCCACAGGCCGGATGCGCCCGCCGGAAGGATGCGGAAGATTCTGTTCGGAGTTTGCGCACACATCTATCCACAGATTCTGTGGAGAAGAAAACCGGCAGAAATTTTATCCACACAAATTCACATTCTATCATCCCCAAGTTTTATCGCCCGCCTTCCCATGGATCCTTGTATCCACCATCGATCCGGCATATCCAAATAACGTGGATCAGCAAGATTGGTGGGGGATCGTCATGATCGGAGATCCGTTTCATCCAAAGAAGGCGACGATCTCTTTGCGCGTTGATCGCCGAATCAAAGATGTCGCCAAGAATTACGCACGCCAGCGGCAGACGCCTTTGGCCGAGGTCATGCGCGACCTCTTGGCCCGCTACGTCGCCGAATGCGCGCGGGAGAATGCCCTGGCGTCCCCGGATCTGTTGAAGGACCGGCCGGCGCAATATGTGGATTTCGCAAAGCTGGAAGGCCTGATGGGCCGGCAGGAGTAGGCGCGCCCGCCTTGAGCGGATGCATCGTCACCCATACATCGACGGTGGACACGCTGCCAGGGGAAGGAGCCCCGCCATGCCGCCCACCGCCAGTTCTTCCACAGGCGCCGACAGCCTTCACGTCGCCTGTCCACATTGCGACACGCTGAACCGCGTGCCTCCCGCCCGGCTCGGCGGCGGCAAATGCGGCCGCTGCGGCAAGGCGCTGTTCGAGGGCAAGCCGGTGGCGCTCGATGCCCGCCGCTTCGCCGCCCATGCCGAGCGTGGCGACCTGCCCCTGCTGATCGACTTCTGGGCCGACTGGTGCGGCCCCTGCCGCGCGATGGCGCCGGCCTTCGCCCAGGCCGCGGCCCAGCTCGAGCCGCAAATCCGCCTCGCCAAGATCGACACCGAGGCCTCGCCGGACCTCGCCGCCCGCTTCGGCATCCGCAGCATCCCGTCCCTGGTCCTGGTCCATCGCGGCCGCGAGATCGCCCGCACCGCCGGCGCCATGCCGCTGCCGGCGCTGGTGGCGTGGGCGAGGCAGGCGCTCGCGCGGTAAGCCGGCGCCCGGTGCGGGCGTTACGCCGCCCGCACCGTCGCGATGAAGGTGCCCACCTCCTTGCGCAGGCGTTCGGCCTCGACGGCCAGCTCCTGCGAAGTGCCGTGGACGCGGCCGGCGGCGTCGCCGGTCTCGTGCACCGCCGTGCTGACGCCGGCGATGTTGCTCGACACCTCTTCGGTGCCCTGGGCGGCCTGGGTCACGCTGGAGGCGATCTCGCGGGTGGCGGCGGCCTGCTCCTCGATGGCGGCGGCGATGGCGGTGGTGATCTCGCTCATGTGGCCGATGGTCTTGCCGATGCTGCCGATGGCCTTCTGGGCGCCGCCGGTGGTCTGCTGGATTTCCTGCACCTTGGCCTGGATCTCGTCGGTGGCCTTGGCGGTCTGGTTGGCCAGCGCCTTCACCTCGCTCGCCACGACGGCGAAGCCCTTGCCGGCCTCGCCGGCCCGCGCCGCCTCGATGGTGGCGTTCAGCGCCAGCAGGTTGGTTTGCGCTGCGATGCCGCTGATCAGCTCGACCACCGCGCCGATCTGCTCGGCGGCCGTGACCAGATCGCGCATGGTGCGGTCGGCGCCGGTGGCGTCGGCCACCGCCTGGGTGGCGATGCGGGTGGAGTTCTCCACCTGCTGGCCGATCTCGGAGATCGAGGCCGACAGCTCCTCCGTCGCGGTGGCGACGGTCTGCACGTTGGCCGAGGCCTGTTCGGAGGCCGAGGCGACGAGCAGCGAGCGCTCGCTCGCCTCCTGCGCGGTGGCGCTCAGCTCCGTCGCGGCGTCGCGCATGCCGGTGGCGGCGTTGGCGACGGTGTCGACGATGCCCTTCACCGTCCGTTCGAAGGTGTCGGCCATCTGCATCATCGACTGGCGGCGCTGGGCGGCGGCCTGCCGCTCGCTCTCCTCCTGCGCCTTGCGCATCCGCTCCATCTCCAGCGCATTCGTCTTGAAGACCTGGAGCGCGCGGGCCAGCGCGCCGATCTCGTCGCGGCGGTCGTCGTCGGTGACGGTCACAGTCAGGTCGCCCTCGGCCAGCCGGCCCATTTCCCGCGTGGTGTTGCCGAGCGGCCGGGTGATCGCCCGCGAGATCGCCCAGGCCAGCAGCAGGCCGAGCAGAACCGCCACAACCGTCACGGCGGTGCCGCGCGCTTCCGCCGCCGACACCTCGGCGGCGGCGGTGACCTCCAGCTGCGACAGGAAGCTGGCGGAATGGTCGCGGATCAGGCCGATCTTGTCGCCGATCTGCTTGCCGGCCTTGCCCAGCGTCTCGCTGTTCAGCGACTTCAGCTGGTCGCTCAGCACGGCGATGCGGTCGATCCCGGCGCCATAGGCCGGCAGCTTGGCGACCGCGTCCGACAGCCTGGCCTTGACCGGGCCGTCGGCGATGCCGTTGCGCAAGCCATCGGCCTTCCCCGTCAGATCGCCCAGATCCTTCCGGATGCGGGTCAGATCCTCCATCTTGGTTTCCGCGACGAACCGGGCGACCAGCACGCGGACCAGCAGGAACTGTTCGCTGACGCCGGCGACCTGCACCGTGCGGTCCAGATCGCCGCCGTCCTTCTCCGCCTTGACGGTCTCGCTCAGCGTGCGGCGGATGTCGGCGCCCAGCGTGTTCACCACCGACGCGACGATGGAATCGCGCTCGGTCCGCGCGGCGACCAGCCGGTCGAACCCGACGGTCAGCGTCTGGTGCAGGCTGGCGATCTCCTGCGCCGCCTGACGGTCGCCCGCATCGGTCATCCGCGCCGTCGCGTCCTCCAGTTTCCGGCGGAACTTGTCCATTTCGCCGCGGAAACGGTCGGCCACCGCGGCAGACCCGCTGGAGACGAACTCCTCCGCCGCCCCCAGGGCGTCGGCCATGTTCGTATCGGCCTCCGCCACCGCCATCGCGACGTGTGACTGCGCCGCATAGCGGCGGAGCGCATCGTCGCTGGACCGCAGGCCGCTCCACGATACCGCCCCCAGCCCGACCAGAAGCGCCAGCGTGACGCCGAAGCCGGTGTAAATCTTGGTCGCCGTGCGCAGGTTGGCGAAGGGACCGGCCTTGGTCGGCCGGGCTGCGGTCTGCTGGCCTGTGCTGGGGTTGGGAGCGTTCATGACTGGGGACCTCGTCTTCTGACCCGACTGCTGGCGGCGCCCCGATCTTTCGAGGGATCGGTTGTCAACGAGCTACCCTACAAGAACAATGCCAAGGTACCATTAACGCTGTGATGTTTTTTTACCCTACGAAATCGATCTATTCCTGGCGCTGCGACACATTCGTCCTCTGCATTTTGCAAAAATCATTGAGATTGCTTTGCATTTTGCCAAAGCTCGACCTTCGCAATTGCGAAAATTTTCCCATTAGTTATAGAACTGACCACCGTTCACCTCTATCGTCTGGCCGGTGATGTATCCGGCAAGCCGATTTGACGCCAGGAACAGGTAGGCGCCGACGCAGTCCTCCGCGGTGCCCAGCCGTTTCAGCGGAATGCGCGCCGCGGTCTGCGCCAGCTTGTCGGCGGTCGAATAACGCTGGTGGAAGTCGGTGTCGATGGTGCCGGGCGACACCGCGTTGACGCGGATGCCGTGCGGCGCCAGCTCCGTCGCCAGCGAGCGGGCGAGGCTGGCCTGGAAGGCCTTGGCGGCGCTGTAGAGCGACGACCCGGCGCTGCCCCCGGTGCGGCCGGAGATGGAGCCGGTGTTGACGATGGCCCCCCTGGACGCGATCAGCGCCGGCAGGGCGCTGCGGCTGGCGACGACCGCCGAGGCGGCGTTCAGGTTGAACTGCTCCTGCAGGAAGCCGTCGTCGATGTCGGCCAGCGCCACCCTGCCCAGCATGGTGCCGGCATTGTTGACCAGCACGTCCAGCCCGCCCAGCCGGTCGACCGCCTGCTCCACCACCGCGCGGGTCTGCCCCTTGTCGGCGAAGTCGCCGGCCAGCCCGATCACGCCGTTCTCCGTGCCGGCCCCCATCGCCGCGGCAACCGCCTCCACCGCCGCCCGGTCGCGGCCATGGATGGCGACGCGGGCGCCGAGCTGGGCGAAGGCCGCAGCCACCGCCGCACCGATGCCGCGGCTGCTGCCGGTGACCAGCACCCGTTTGCCGCGGAACTCCTGCGCCAGCAGGTCGGCGGGCCAGCCGGCAGTCTCGGTGGTGGTCATGTCGAGGATCCTCCCCTGATGTCCGGCCCATCCGATGTTCGGAATCGCAAGCCGGCTTGATTGTTCGTGTTCCAATCCGATCATAGGGACCGGCGGTCCGGCGTCAACAGCCGGGCCCTCGCGCCGGCGACATCCAGCCGTTTTGCGAGAATCCTGTCGATGGAACCCGGCCCTTCGGGCTATGTAGGCGCATGAACACCGACCCGACCAGCCCCGCCCAGCCTTTCGAGATTTTCCTGGTGGCCGCCCCCGGCCTGGAACCCGTGCTGTGCGCGGAGGCCAGCGACCGCGGCTTCACAAACCCCACCATGGTGAAGGGCGGGGTGACGGTCACCGGCGGCTGGCCGGAGGTCTGGCGCGCCAATCTGGAACTGCGCGGCGCCACCCGCGTGCTGGCGCGCATCGCCAGCTTCCGCGCCCTGCATCTGGCCCAGCTGGACAAGCGCGCCCGCCGCGTTCCCTGGGCCGAGATCCTGCGCGCAGACGTGCCGGTGCGGGTCGAGGCCTCCTGCAAGGCGTCGCGCATCTACCATGCCGGCGCCGCCGCCCAGCGCATCGAGCGCGCCATCGCCGAGGAACTCGGCGCTCCCATCGTCAAGGCAGCACCCAAGAAGACCGGAAAGTCCGCCGACCGGGACGCTCCGGAGGAAGACACCCGCCCTTTGGAGATCACCGTCCAGATCAAGGCGCGCATCGACGACGACCTCTGCACCATCAGCGTCGACAGCTCCGGCGAGTCGCTGCACAAGCGCGGCCACAAGGAGGCGGTCAACAAGGCG
Organism: Azospirillum melinis; assembly: GCF_013340935.1. Lineage (GTDB taxonomy): Bacteria > Pseudomonadota > Alphaproteobacteria > Azospirillales > Azospirillaceae > Azospirillum > Azospirillum melinis. The sequence continues at coordinate 26,277 of NZ_WHOS01000046.1, forward strand.
CCGATGCGCGAGACGCTGGCGGCCCTGTTCCTGCGCCAGTGCGGCTATGACGGGCGCGAGCCGGTGCCTGTGGTGGATCCGATGTGCGGCTCCGGCACCTTCGTCATCGAGGCCGCCGAGATCGCCGCCGGCCTGAAGCCCGGCCGCTCCCGCTCCTTCGCCTTCGAGCAGCTCGCCACGTTCGACCCCGCCCGCTGGCAGGACCTGCGCGGCAATGCCACGGTGACGCCGCCCGCGGTCCGCTTCTACGGCAGCGACCGCGACGCCGGCGCCATCACGATGAGCCGCGCCAACGCCGAGCGGGCCGGCGTCTGCGCCTGGACCGACTTCGCCCACCACGCCATCAGCGACCTGACCCCACCGGAGGGCCCCCCCGGTCTCGTCATCGTCAACCCGCCCTACGGCGCCCGCATCGGCGAGGGCAAGTCCCTGATCCCGCTCTACCACGCCATGGGCCAGACGCTGAAGACGCGCTTCGCCGGCTGGCGCGTGGGCATCGTCACCAACGAGGCCGCCCTGGCGAAGGCGACTGAACTGCCCTTCAAGGAGGGCGGGGTGTCGGTGTCGAACGGGGGGATCAGGGTGACGCTGTATCAGACGGGGGTGTTGGGGTGAGCGCATCCTCTATTAGGGCTAGCTAATGGCTGCGATGAACTCGTCTCGGCTTCCACATACTTGAACATGGCTCTTGGACACTTGAACAGCAAATTGCGCACACTGCACAAGGAAACCATCCATTGAGTAAAATATATCACAATACGCTAGTGCTATAATAGCATGTTGCAAATCCTCAGAGTCTGATGGGTGAGGGTTTCGCTTCTTATTTTTAGTTCTAGCTTTGGTTAGATTGTGCTCAATGGAAAAAGCTGGACATTCTTTAAAGAAATTTTGTTTGTTTTTTACGCAGAACTCTAAGAAATTTTTCTTTTCTAGTTTTGTAAAGATCCGGTTTTCATGAGATATATCTGGCAGAGATAAAGAAATCCAAATCCGGAAAACCTCATCTTCTTTTTCTTTAATGGTAGCAGCATCAAAATTTTGCATTGTGCGCAATGCATCTGGTGAGAGATGCCTATAACGATTTAATTCAGAGAAGTCTATGCTGTCTATAAACTTTTCCGGCGTCAATCCAATTTCAGGCAGGCACCCCGGAAGCATTGACGCCGCCATAGACAGATGAGGCACAATTGAAGTTATGGCAGAGGATTGGATGTTGAAATAATTTTTCCAAATGAAACTCTTTACTTCTTGCTTTTGAATTTCTCTTCTTTCTAATATCCAAAGCGGATTGTTTTCAGTCAGAAATGATAATCTGCGTATTCTCTGAGAACAATCACCGGCTCGTCCAATTTCCACAAGATTCCACATCGACAGAGCCAACCGGACGGTTCCAGCGGAAACCGATTCGCGGATATCTTGCCACAGCGATTCGCGCGAGACCACACTGTGATCAATGTAGAGGGTCCGCATTGGCCTCTCACTTCAGTTTGATCAAAGAGTCAAACCTACAAGCGAAGCAATCAAGTGCGCAGCACAAAGTGTCAGGCATGTGTATCACACGCACCTGAGCTAATCAGAAAAATTCATCAAAAACGGCAACTGCAGGAATAGTGGCGTCCCCGACGGGAGTCGAACCCGTGTCGCCGCCGTGAAAGGGCGGTGTCCTAGGCCTCTAGACGACGGGGACGTTGTAACCTTCAACCTGCGCTCAAAACTGCATCCGACTGCTTGGATGGCAGCGCGTGGATGGCGTCCCCAAGGGGAGTCGAACCCCTGTTACCGCCGTGAGAGGGCGGTGTCCTAGGCCTCTAGACGATGGGGACGTCTGGTCCCGATGCGTGTCGCGGCGGTGGAGGCTGCCACCGGCCGCGCGATCCAACCTTGGAAGGTTGGCGTCCCCAAGGGGAGTCGAACCCCTGTTACCGCCGTGAGAGGGCGGTGTCCTAGGCCTCTAGACGATGGGGACGTCATCGGCGTGGGCGGGTTTCTAACGAAGCCCGGCCCACCGATCAAGCCTTTTCTTACAGGCTGCGCAAAATACCCAGCAGCCCGTCCACCGTTGCCGCCGGCGTGTCGAAGGCCGTCACGAACCGCGCGGTGCCGTCGTCCCAGCGGTAAAAGCCGTAGCCGGCCGCCTCCAGCGCCTCGGCGTAATGCCCCGGCAGGCGGACGAACAGCTCGTTGGCCTCCACCGGGTGGGCCAGCTCGACGCCGGGCAGCGCCGTCAGCCCGGCGGCCAGCCGGTCGGCCATCGCATTGGCATGGGCGGCCAGACGCAGCCACAGCCCGTCGTCCAGCCAGGCGTCGAGCTGCGCCGACAGGAAGCGCATCTTCGACACCAGATGGCCGCCGCGCTTGCGGCCGAAGCCGAAATCCTCGGCCATCGCCGGGTTGAAGAACACCACCGCCTCGGCGGCGAGGCAGCCGCCCTTGGTGCCGCCCAGCGTCAGCACGTCGACCCCGGCGCGCCACGTCACGTCGGCCGGCTTGCAGCCCAGCCGGGCAATGGCGTTGGCGAAGCGGGCGCCGTCCATATGCACGGCCATGCCGTTGGAATGGGCGACCTCGACCAGCGCCTCGACCTCCGCCGGGCTGTAGACGGTGCCGGCCTCCGTCGCCTGGGTCAGGCTGAGGGCGGCGGGCTGGACGCGGTGGACGACGCCGACGCCGGCCTTCGCGATGTGGCGCGACACAATGTCCGGCGTCAGCTTGCCATGCGCGCCGGCCAGCGGGACCAGCTTGGCCCCGCCGGTGAAGAATTCCGGCGCGCCGCATTCGTCGATGGTGATGTGCGCCTCGTCATGGCACAGCACCGCGCCATAGGGCGGCACCAGCGCCGACAGCGCCAGCGAGTTGGCGGCCGTGCCGGTGGCGACCGGGAAGACGGCGACCTCGGTCTCGAAGATCGCGCACAGCCGCTCGGTCACCCGCGCGGTCCAGGGATCGTTGCCATAGGGCGACGCGGTGCCGGAGGACGCGGCGGCCAGCGCCGTCATCACCTGCGGGGCGGCACCGGCGACGTTGTCGCTGCGGAAATCATGCATCATCTGTGTCCGGATAGGGGGAAAGGCTCACTTGCCGGCGGTAACCGTCGCGGTGACGGCGCCGTTGCGCGGGTCGATCAGATACAGGCGGTCCGGCCCCTGCGGCAGGGTCACCTTGAACAGGACGCGGTTGCCGACCACCAGCATCTCGCCGATGCGGGCGCCGGCCGGAACGTCCAGCGTCACCTCGGCCGGGCGTTCGGCCGGAACCGCGGCGGTGGAGGAGGGACCGGTGATGGAGGCGCGGTTGGGGTCCGACATCCGCTTGTACAGCTCCACCCCCAGAAAGGTGAAGCCGGCGAGGATGAGAACGCCCATGATGACGACGAGTGCCTTGAGGATCTGCACGGTTTGGGGTCCACTCCCGGACGATTGAAACAGGACGCGATACGCGAAGCCGATGCCAGCCGATATGCCAGATGACCTGTCCGACGATTTCCTCGATGCGGACGACGACGCCGGCTCCCCTGCCTACGCCGCTCCCCAGCTGCTCGCCTATACCATCCCCGACGAGGCGGCGGGCCAGCGGCTGGACAAGGCATTGGCGGCGGGCCTGCCGGACCTGTCGCGGTCGCGCGTGCAGGCCCTGCTGGAACAGGGCTGCGTGCGCGGCGACGGCCGGACGATAACGGACGCGTCCCTGAGGGTCAAACCCGGCCAGACCTTCGATGTGCAGGTTCCCGGCGCGGAAGCCGCCGAACCGGTGGCGCAGGACATCCCGCTCGACGTGGTCTTCGAGGATGCCGACGTGCTGGTGATCGACAAGCCGGCCGGGCTGGTGGTGCATCCCGCCGCCGGCAACCCGGACGGCACGCTGGTCAACGCCCTGCTGGCCCATTGCGGCGACAGCCTGTCCGGCATCGGCGGGGTGCGGCGGCCCGGCATCGTCCACCGGCTGGACAAGGACACCAGCGGCCTGATGGTGGTCGCCAAGAACGACCGCGCCCACCATGGCCTGTCGGACCAGTTCGCCGACCGCACGCTCAGCCGCACCTATCTGGCGCTGGTCTGGGGCGTGCCCAACCCGACCCACGGCCGGATCGAGGGCAACATCGGCCGCAGCAGCGCCGACCGCAAGAAGATGGCGGTGGTGACCGGCGGCGGGAAGCCGGCCGGCACCAAGTACAGGGTGGTCAAAAGCTTCGGCATGGCGGCCTCGCTGGTCGAATGCGTGCTGGAGACCGGGCGCACCCACCAGATCCGCGTCCACCTGACCCACATCGGCCACCCGCTGGTCGGCGATCCGCTCTATGGCCGCGGGCGGTCGGGGCGGCCGGGCGGCAAATTCGCCTCGCTGCTGCCGGAACCGGTGCGGTCCAGTCTTGTTGGGTTTCCGCGTCAGGCGCTGCATGCCGCGGCCCTGACCTTCCGTCATCCGGTTAGTGGCGAAATTGTGGCATTCCGCTCCTCAATTCCGGCGGACATTCATGAACTAATTGTCACCCTGGAGTCGGTTTAAAACGGTACACCGGGAAATCTTTCTTGGTTAGACTCGGCGTCAATGGCGAGGTTCCTTCGCCCGCTCATTGCGAGGGGCCTATGGAACCCGCGCTGAAGAACGGCGGCGGCCCCTGAAATCCTTCGGATGGGAACGCCGGCTGTCAGGAGAGGGGTTTTACCATGGCGACGGCATCCAACCTTCCGGCGATCGGGTCCGAGAGCAATCTGTCCCGCTATCTCCAGGAGATCCGCAGGTTCCCGATGCTGGAGCCGGAGCGGGAATACATGCTGGCCAAGAGCTGGCAGCAGCATGAGGATTCCGGCGCCGCCCACCAGCTCGTCACCAGCCACCTGCGGCTGGTGGCCAAGATCGCCATGGGTTACCGCGGCTACGGCCTGCCTTTGTCGGAGCTGATCTCCGAAGGCAATGTCGGCATGATGCAGGCGGTGAAGCGCTTCGACCCCGACCGCGGCTTCCGGCTGGCGACCTACGCCATGTGGTGGATTCGCGCGGCGATCCAGGAATACATCCTGCACAGCTGGTCGCTGGTGAAGATGGGCACCACCGCCGCGCAGAAGAAGCTGTTCTTCAACCTGCGCCGGCTGAAGGGCCAGATGCAGGCGATCGAGGAGGGCGACCTGTCGCCCGAGCAGGTCCACGCCATCGCCACCAAGCTGGACGTGCCGGAGCAGGACGTCGTCAACATGAACCGGCGGCTTGCCAGCCCCGACCATTCGCTGAACGCACCGCTGCGGGCGGAGAGCGAGGGCGAATGGCAGGATTTCCTCGTTGACGAGACCGCCAGCCAGGAAATCACGCTGGCCGACCGCGAGGAGCTGGGCAAGCGCCGCAAGCTGCTGGCGAACGCCATGACCGCGCTGAACGACCGCGAACGCGACATCCTGACCGAACGCCGCCTGCGCGAGGCGCCGACGACGCTGGAGGACCTGTCGCAGAAATACGGCATCAGCCGCGAGCGCGTCCGCCAGATCGAGGTCCGCGCCTTCGAAAAGCTGCAGAAGGCGATCAAGGCCGCCGCGGTCGAGCAGAAGATGGAGACCGAGGCGTAAGGCGGGACCGGACCGCAATCGTCTCAAGATATCGGAAATGCAGGTTACACAGGATACAGAGGTCACGCTCGCGGTCGTCGAGCCGCGCGATCTGCCGGCCTTCAAGGCCGACATGGAGGCGTCCTTCGCAGTCGCCGTCATCGAGGCGTTCGGGTGCCTTCCGGACGGCTCGATCCCGTCCGGTGACGATCTCGACCAGTCGATCACGGCACCCGGCACCGTGGTCCTGCACATCCTCTGCGACGGTCAAAGAGTCGGCGGCGCCGTTCTCGTGATCGACGGGGAAACGCACCTCAATTCGCTCGACCTCTTCTTCCTGTCGGCGCGGGAGCATGGCCGCGGGCTGGGCTTCCGGGCCTGGAAAGCCATCGAGGCGATGTATCCCGAGACGCGGGTCTGGCAGACGCACACCCCCTATTTCGAGAAGCGCAACATCCACTTCTACGTCAACAAATGCGGCTTCAGGATCGTCGAGTTCTTCAGCGACCGCCATCGGGACCCGCATTCGCCAGGGCCCTCCGGCCTGCCCGGCGGCGGCGAGATTTTCCGCTTCGAAAAGATCATGTGAGACCGGTTTGAGGCCTTTACAGCCACGTGCCGCACGCACATAGTTGCATGATACAACTACATGCGGAGCCGTCATGCCTGCGCCTGCCCAGCCGTCCGTCGCGGCTCCACTCGCCACCAAGGACGCCGTCCTGCCGATCCGCGACGCGTCGCGCCGGATCGTGCGCGAACTCGGCTTCATGAAGCCGACCCTGGCCGGAACGGAATTGCCGGCCTCGGCGGTGCATGCGCTGATCGAGATCGGCAACCGGGGCGGCCTGACCGCGACGGACCTGTGCGACCGGCTTAACCTGGAGAAATCGAGCGTCAGCCGGATGCTGCGCAAGCTCGTCGACGGTGGGGAACTGGCGGAGGTGAGCAGCGATACGGACGGACGGTCGAAGCGTCTGACCTTGACCGCGCAGGGGCGGCGGACGCTGGCCGCTATCGACGCCTTCGCCCATGAACAGGTCGGCGGCGCCCTGGCCTGCCTGCCTGCCGGCGACCATGCCATGGTGGTGGAGGGTCTGCGGCTGTACGCGGAAGCCTTGCAAGCCCGCCGGGCCGCACCGGGCAGCGAATCGAAGGTGGCGGCCCTCCCGGCGGTGCGCATCGAACGGGGCTATCGGCCCGGACTGATTGGCCGCGCCGTGGAGATGCATGCGCAGTTCTACGCCCGCGCCCATGGCTTCGGCGCCGTCTTCGAAAGCAGGGTCGCCGCCGGGCTGGCGGAGTTCCTGCCACGACTCGACCGTCCCTGCAACGCCGTCTGGACGGCGCTGGACGGCGACCGCATCGTCGGCACCATCGCCATCGACGGCGAGGATTTGTCCGGCGACGCGCCAGCTCCCCGGATTGCCCATCTGCGCTGGTTCATCGTCGAGGATGGACGGCGCGGCGGCGGGCTGGGCCGCCGGCTGCTCGACGAAGCGCTGGCCTTCGCCGACCGCGCCGGCTTCGCCGAAACCCGGCTCTGGACCTTCCGCGGGCTGGACGCCGCCCGGCGCCTCTATGAAGCCGCCGGCTTCGTCCTTGCCGCCGAATCGCCGGGCTGCCAGTGGGGAACCGAGGTGACCGAGCAATCCTTCGTCAGGCCCTTGGTCCAACCCCGCCGGTCCTGACGGCTCCTTACGCCTTCCCCCCTCACGCCTTCACATAGACCCAGGCATCCGCCCCCGACCTCAGCCGGACCATGACGCGCCTGTAATCCGCGACCTCGTAGGAATCGGCAGCGGCCAGTTCTTCCGGGGTAATCTCGAACAAGGTCCCGGTGACCTCGTCGGCCGGATCGCCGCTTTCGCTGACCACGGGATGGAAGCGCTTGCCGCTGGTGCGGATCACCTCGGGATCGGTGATCTCCAGCATGTCGCAGCGATAGCCCGGCATGGCGTCCGCCCGCCCGGTGAGCAGCCGGCCGAAGGACGCCAGCTGCACATTGTCCTGCTGCAAGGTGCCGTAGGAGAACAGGAGGACTCCATCGTCAGCCATCGACGCCCCTCCCCGCTTCAGAACCGACCCTCAGCAGGTTGCCGTCGGGATCGATGTGGGCGAACTCACGCAACCCATAGGGCGTGTCGGACACCGCCGTCAGTTGGCCGCCGACGTCTGTCGCCTTCCACGCCGCGTGCAGGGCGTCGGCGTCGCTGACATAGAGGTAGCAGGCGACGACCGAGCGTTCGGGATCGAGGTCCGGAACACGGGTCAGATGCAGGCCCACCCCGCCCCAATCGAGGAACCCATAGACCGGATCCGCGGCGGCCTCGTCATAGGCGGTCACCGTGAAGCCGAGGCTCCAGTAATGGGCGAGTGCCGCGCGCACGTCGCGCACCGGCAGGATCGGCGCCACCCGGTTGAACTGGACGGTCATTGCAGCCTCACACCAGGATCGAGCCTTCGAGATACAGCACCGCCTGCCCGCCGATCCTCACCCGGTCGCCGGCCAGTTCGCACAGCAGCTCGCCGCCGCGGGCCGAGACCTGACGGGCCTTCAGCACGGTCTTGCCCAGCCGCTCCGCCCAATAGGGCGTCAGCATGCAGTGGGTGGAGCCGGTGACCGGGTCCTCCGGAATGCCCTGGGCCGGGGCGAACAGCCGCGACACGAAATCCACACCGTTCTCTCCCGGTGCAGTGACGCAGACCGCCCACATGTCCAGCTTCGACAGCAGCGCCATGTCCGGCGTCAGCGCCCGCACCGCGTCGGCCGAGTCGTAGACCACCAGATAGTCGCGCCCGCTCAGGATCGCGACCGGCGCCGGTCCGCCCAAGGCCGCCAGCAGGGTGGGGTCGGGGGTCTCCGCCGGCTGGGGCGGACGGTTGGGGAAATCCAGCGTGTAGCGGTCGCCGTCGCGGGTGACCGTCAGCGTGCCGGCCTGCCGGGTTGCGAACTCCATGCGCCCGCGGCCCGGCTCCAGGATGGTGGAGATGACGAAGGCGGTCGCCAGCGTGGCATGGCCGCACAGTTCAACCTCCACCGCCGGGGTGAACCAGCGCAGTTCGAACTCTGTGCCGCTGCGGATGAAGAAGGCGGTCTCCGCCAGATTGTTCTCCGCCGCGATGGCCTGGAGCTGCGCATCGGGCAGCCAGGAGTCCAGCGGCACGACCGCCGCCGGGTTGCCGGCGAAGACGCGGTCGGTGAAGGCATCGACCTGATAAATGGGCAGGCGCATGGCTTTCCCGGTCAGTGGCCCGGTCATGAATGGGGATCCCTTACGTCTTGGGGGAACTCGGTTCCCTGGAAGAGGAGCAGACTCAGCCCGCCTGAACCAGCGAGGCGAAGCGGGCGAGGTCGACGTTGCCGCCGGTAACGACGATGCCGACACGCTTGCCCCGCACGTCGAACTTGCCGGACATCACCGCGGCGGCGGCGAGGCAGCCTGTCGGCTCGACCATCATCTTCATCCGGCTGGCAAAGAAGCGCATGGAGTCGACCAGTTCGCCGTCGGTGACGGTCACGATGTCGTCGACCAGCCGCTGGATCACCGGGAAGGTCAGCTGGCCCACCGCACGGCTCTGGGCGCCGTCGGCGATGGTCTTGGGCGCGTCGATGCGGACGATGGCGCCGCTGCGCAGGCTCTGCTGGGCATCATTGCCGGCTTCCGGCTCGACACCGACGACGCGGCAGCCGGGGTTCAGCGTCCTGGCGGCGATGACGCAGCCGGACAGCAGCCCGCCGCCGCCGGTCGGCACCACCAGCAGGTCGAGCGGCCCGCCCGTCTGTCCCGCCTCCTCGATCAGTTCCTTGGCGACGGTGCCCTGGCCGGCCATCACATGCGGATGGTCGAAGGGCGGGATCAGCACGCCGCCCCGTTCCTCCAGCACGCGGGCGACGGCGGCGTCCGGCGGCTCGGCATAGCGGTCGTACAGCACCACATCGGCGCCATAGCCGCGCGTTGCCGCCAGCTTGGCCGCCGGAGCGTCCTGCGGCATGACGATGGTGGACTTCACCTTCAGCATCGACGCCGCCAGCGCCAGCGCCTGGGCATGGTTGCCCGACGAATAGGCGACGACGCCCAGCGCGCGCTGCACCGGGGTGAAGCGCGACACCGCGTTGTAGGCGCCGCGGATCTTGAAGGCGCCGGTGCGCTGGAAATTCTCGCACTTGAACAGCAGCTCGCCGCCGGTCAGCGTGTCGGCGGTGCGGCTGGTCAGCACCGGCGTGCGGTGGGCGACGCCGGCGATCCGCTCCGCCGCCCCCGCCACGTCGGCATAGGAGATGGCGAGGCCGGCAGTGTCGATATTGCTGTCGGCCCCACCATTGGCGACGGCGCTGGTGATCGTGTCGGGCATGGCGGCGGTGCTCCCCCTCCCCCCGGTGTCTTGGTCCGGGGTCTTATTCCAGATCGGTGAACAGGAAGGCCTGCTCGTGCCGCTTCAGCCCGGCCTGCTCGTAGAAGCTGATGGCCTTGGGTGCCGACAGCAGCAGGCACATGGTGCCCGGTCCCACCGCGTCGCGGGTGCGGCGCATCAGTTCCTTGCCGATTCCGTGCCCCTGAAGGGCACGGTCGACGGCGAGGTCGGACAGGTAGCAGCAATAGACGAAGTCTGTGATCGAGCGGGCGACGCCGACCAGCCGGCCTTCGTGCCTTGCGGTGATGATCAGGCCGGCGTTGCGCAGCATCGCCTCCACCCGGGGGCGGTCGCCCACGGGCCGGCGTTCCGCCAGCCCGGAGCGTTCCAGAACGTCGATGAACGCGTCCGCGCTCAGCTCCGGTTCGACCGCATAGTCGATTTGGACAATGTCGCCCTGAATGGATTTGTCGGCCATCGTGTCATCCCCGCCAGAACGGCTTCGACACCTCCTGCTCCACCTCGGACCGGCTGACGCCGATGTCCTTCAGCAGATGGTCGTCGAGCCCCATGAGTGCATGACGTTGTTTGCGCCGTTCCATCACGGAAAACAACACGTCGAGCAGCCGCCAGAGGGGACGGCGGGCGACACGGGTGACGCGGTTGGCGGCCGGAACGGCGCTCTGGGCTGCCGTGTAAAGGCCGGAACTGCGGGTCACGTCGGTCTGGCGCATCGGATCCTCCATAATCTGGCGCACAACGCTCGAACAATCGAGACAATCAGGATTATGGAGACGAAATCGGCGGGGTCAAACGGAACATTGTCACCATTACATTTCCGATATCGGATGTATCTTTTCGGCCACAGGCCGGCCTGACCCGCGCGACGGGGACAATGGCACAAGTGCAGAGACAGTCAGGCAATGGGGCAGGACCGAGGAAACGCCTGAATTTTGAACGACTCTACCAAAGTCGGGCGGACGATTGGGCAGGGCGGCGGAGCGGTCATCGGCACAAGGGGTACAATCTGCCGCCTCGAAATGAGTTGTCACTCCGAACAGTCAGCCCCCGCTAAGCAGCTAGCAGCCCGTTCTTTCCGGTGCCCCCTCGACGGGCGGAGCGGGCACACAGGATTTCGCCGCCCCTTGTCCCATGCCGCCCTCCGCGGCCGGTACGGGGCGGTCCCCCACGCCGCTCCTGTCGTAACCGGTCCAGGCGAGATGGCCCGGCGACATCAGCAGCGGCGCCCAGATCACGGCCGACAGGACGTTGAACGCCTGAAACTTCCGATGGGGCATCGCCATCATGCCGGCCGTCGTCGGCACCACCGCACGCAGTGGGCCGATGAAGCGCGCCAGGAACACGCTCTTGCTGCCATGCCGGAGAAAGAAGGCTTCGCCACGGCCGCGCAGTTCGGGATGCCTGCTGAGGGGCCAGAGCCGGAACATGCGCTCGCCATAGCGCCGGCCCAGCCAGTAGGAGGTGGCGTCCCCCAGGATGGCGCCGCCCGCAATCGCCAGATAGACCGACCAGAAATCGAGAACGCCCGCGGCGACAAGCGCGCCGCTCGCGGTCAGCATGACGACGCCGGGGATGAGAAGCCCGACGAGCGTCAGCCCCTCCGCGAAGGCCATCAGGAAGATGATGATCTCCGCCCAGTCCGCGTGCGTTTCGATGAAGCCCGCGAGCGCGGTCCCATAGGCCGCGAAATCCGCAAGCCCCGTCAGCACGGTGTCCGCGCCCGCGTCGTCTGGCACCTCGAAGGGGGCTGGCAGCAGGGGCCGGGCGGGTCCGGATCGATCATGACGAGGGCCTTTGTCCTTATCGCGGTTCAGGCGCTTCACAGCTGGGCCCTTCGCCATGGCCGTACAAGACCGCGCCGTTCGGTTTATGGCGCGGGTGTGGAAAGAACGGCGGGCCGCGGCTTGGCGGCGTTCAATGCCAAAGCCCGGACGCACGCCAGCGCGGTCGATGGGCAGGCGGCGCGAGGTGACCCGGGAGCGCGATCGACCGTGTCTCAAAAGCCGGTCGCAGGGACTCGACCTGTCGGAGCGCAAGAAGGCGTTCGATGCGCTCTTCGGTAGCGGGATGCGTGCGCAGCACAGACGGGTGCGGATTCCGCCTTCCGGGGAACAGCATGCGCTCCCAGAAACCGGGATCGTAGCGCTGGAGTTTGGCCAGAGCGGAGGCCAATCCCGCAGGATCCCCGCTGATCGCAGCCGCGTCCAAGTCAGCGTCGAACTCCCGCGTTCGGGACAGGGTGAGTTGGATAAGCGTGTTGACGGTGGGCGCCCCTAGGAGCAGGGCGATCAACAGCCAGGGGACTCCTTCCTGCTCCGCCAGCATCGACGGCAGGGTCAAGAACAGAAGGACGATCCCGGTGGTCGCCATGGCTCCCGTGACCCGGCTGATGATGTCGGCCAGCCCCATGATGAATAGGTCATGGTTCCGGACATGGCTGACCTCGTGGGCAAGGACGCCGACGAGCTCACGCAGGTTCATGGCCCTCAGGAGGCCGTCCGTCAGAACGATGGCGCTTCTGCTCGCGGACCCTACGGCGAAGGCATTCGGCACCGGCGTTGGCAGGTAATGCAGTCCGGGGATATTGTGCAGCCCGGCCCACCGGGCCAGAGCCGCGAGCGCGTCCTGAACCTCCGGAAGCTCGGATCGGCGAAGGCGGCGGGCTCCGTACAGTCCCAGGATGACCTGAGGCGAAATGGATGGGCTGAACGCCACCGCCATTCCGATGAGGATGATGACCCACAGGATCCCCGCCGGTCCCAAGAGCAGCCAGCCGATGGCCGCGGCGAGCAAAGTCAGGCCTCCCACCAGCAGGATGGACTGCACCACGTTGCGGAGCTTGTGTCGACGAAGCTCCTGTTCATTGAGGTGAAGCGCGTGCATGGTTGCCCGTCTTCCGGGTTTGCTATGCACGAAGATTTCGGAAGTGCCTACCGCCCGGTCAAGACAGCATGGCATCGTTGCGGCCTGTTCCACGAACGTGGCCTCGGCCCAAGTTACGCCCTGGCGTCGTCACGTCGCTGCGAGGCACCATGGTGGCAAGGCGGCCGCCGCGCGTCGGCATGGCCGCCGCCGAGCCGTCACGCCGCCTTGAAGGCGCGCTGATTGACCTCGCCCTCGGCAAGCTGGGTCAGCTTCTCATCCGTCGCCTTTTCCTCGCTGAGCGTCTCATCGAGCAGCTTGGCGATGTCCGTCATACCGCACGTCTCCGCCAGCGTCCGGAGGGAGCCGTAGCTGGCAATCTCGTAATGCTCGACCTTCTGGGCGGCCATGATCAGGGCGACATCAAGGACCTCCGGCGAGAGACCCTCCTCCATGATCTCCTCGGCTTCCTCGATCAGCCCCTGGGTGGCTTCGCAGGTGTTGCCCGTGGGGTCGGCCTGGAGGATCTGGAAGATCTGCTCCAGACGCTTTACCTGCCCATCCGTCTCCTTGAGGTGGGTCTGGAATGCCTGCTTCAGCTGGGGAGATGACGCCGCGTCCGCCATCGCGGGCAGCGCCTCGAGGATTTGGGTCTCGGAACTGTATGCATCCTGAAGCTCCTCGATGAGGAGATCCTTGAGTGCTTCCTTGGACATGTGGGTGCTCCTGACGGCTGTTTCCGGTGAAGGCGGTTAACGAGTGCGCGCTAACCTCAACAGGGATGCAGCACATTCCTTGCGAGCGAATCCTGGGATTGACCGTCGGTACAGCAAGCGCTGGTTGATCGCCGTGATTGGGCTGCGGGCTTCGGTGACCACAGGATCACGACCGTTGCTTCCGCCGTCATTGGCGAAGAGGCCACGCGCGCCACTGGGATGCGCATCGCAAAGTCTGGCCTGTACGCCGCTCCGACGCAGAGCGCCTCAGGAGCCCTCCAAAACCTCAGACGGGCATCGGATTGAGCCGGGCGAAGCCCTCCTGCGTGCGGTACGGGTAATAGGGGTAGGCGGGCATCACGTCGCTGGCCGCGTCGAGACGAGCGATCTGCCCGGGATCGAGCGTCCAGCCGATGGCCCCCAGATTGTCGCGCAGTTGCGCCTCGTTGCGGGCGCCGATGATCACCGAGGAGACGGTCGGCCGCGCGAGCAGCCAGGCGATGGCAACCTGGGGAACGCTGCGCCCGGTCTCCGCCGCCACGGCGTCCAACGCATCGACGATGCGGTAGAGGCGCTCCTCGTCGACCGGCGGCCCCCACTGGGCGGTGTCGTGCAGGCGGCTGCCCTGCGGGATCGGCTGGCCCCGGCGGATTTTGCCGGTCAGCCTGCCCCAGCCGAGCGGGCTCCAGACCAGCGCGCCGACCTTCTGGTCGAGGCCAAGCGGCATCAGCTCCCATTCATAGTCGCGCCCGGTCAGCGAATAATAGACCTGATGCACGACATGGCGCGGCCAGCCATGGCGGTCGGCGATGGCGAGCGACTTCATCAGCTGCCAGCCCGCGAAGTTCGAGGCGCCGATGTAACGCACCTTCCCGGCGCGGACGAGCGTGTCCAGCGTGTGCAGCACCTCCTCCACCGGCGTGAAGGCATCGAAGGCGTGCAGTTGGAGCAGGTCGATGTAATCCGTCCCGAGCCGGCGGAGCGCCGCCTCCACGGCGCCGATCAGCCGATGGCGGGAAAGACCGGCGTCGTTCGGCCCGTCGCCCATCGGCAACCCGGTCTTGGTCGAGATCAGCAGTTTGTCGCGCCGCCCGCGGATGGCGGCGCCGAGCACCTCCTCCGAGCCGCCGTCCGAATAGACGTCGGCGGTGTCGAAGAGCGTGACCCCGGCATCGAGGCAGATGTCGATCAGCCGGCGGGCATCCTCGACGTCGCTGTTCCCCCAAGCCGAGAACAGCGGCCCCTTGCCGCCGAAGGTGCCGGTCCCAAAGCTGAGCGCGGGCACCTTGAGGCCCGATGCGCCGAGTGTCCGGTACTCCATGTCCTGTCCTTCCCTGATCGAGGCCGTCGCGGTCGCCGATGGCGATGAGGGCGGCCGCCTGCCAAGGATATAGCCGACGGAGCAGCTGTGAATTAGGCTGCCGCCAGTCTCAGGACTTGTGACGCGGGGTCATCGTTGTGACGCGGATGGATGTCAACCGGGCGGCAGAGATGGAGGTCTTCGCGCGGGTCGTCGATCTCGGCGGCTTCACCGCGGCGGCCCGTGCCTGCGGCCTCACGCCATCGGGCGTCAGCAAGCTCATCACGCGGCTGGAGACACGGCTGGGCACGCGGCTGCTCCACCGGTCGACACGACGGCTCAGCCTGACGCCGGAAGGCCAGGCCTTCCACGCCCGCGCGGTGCGGATCCTGGGAGAGATGGAGGAGGCCGAGCGGGAGGCCTCGGCCGGTGCGACGCCGCGTGGACACCTGCGCGTCAACAGCAACGTCCCCTTCGGCATGCGCCACCTGATACCGCTGGTGCCCGAGTTCCTGGCCGCCCATCCCGGCGTCACCATCGACCTCGTGCTGTCGGATGCGGTGGTCGACCTGATGGAGGAGCGGGCCGACGTCGCGATCCGGACCGGGCCGCTGCGCGATTCCAGCCTGATGATCCGCAAGCTGGGAAGCACGCGCATGGTCGTGGTCGCCTCCCCCGCCTATCTGGAGCGGCACGGGACGCCGGAACATCCGGGCGACCTTGCCCGGCACAGGGGAATCGGCTGGACCTTCCCGCGGGCCATCGGCGGCTGGCCTTTCAGGACCGGCGGCGGAATTGACAAACAGATCGGGGACCGGATCGAGGAGCATGTGCCACCCATCGTCGCACGGGCGAGCGATGGGGACGCCGCGCGCCTTCTTGCCCTGGGCGGCGTCGGGCTGGCGCGACTGGCGCGCTTCCAGGTGGAGACCGACATCGCCGCCGGTGCGCTTGTGCCGGTGCTGGACCGAATGAACCCCGGCGGCGGCGAGGACATCCATGCCGTCTATCTCGGAGGTCCGGGCCCCCTGCCCGCCCGCGTCCGCGCCTTTGTGGATTTCGTGGCAGGCCGATGCCAGCTGACCGATGCCAGTTGAGCGATGCCCGCTGACCGACGAGCGATGACCGGGGCGCGATCGCGCTGCGCCCGGCCCGGCCTTTACCGCCGCCCGGCCGTCCGGACGGCGAGGAGGAGCGCCACGGCAATCAGCCCGGCCGCGACGGCGAAGGTCGTCCGGGTTCCCGCCGCAACGGCCTCCGGCGCCGCGACGGCCACCTCCGTCCCCACCCCCAGCGTGAAGAGTGCCCCCATCACCGAGGCGCCGGTGATCAGCCCCAGATTGCGCGACAGGTTCAGCAGCCCCGACACAACGCCGCGGCGATCCTTCTCCACATCCGCCATCACCGCCGTGTTGTTGGCGGTCTGGAACAGCGCATAGCCGGCGGTGACGACGACGAGCGGCCCGACATAGCCGGCCACGCCCAAGGTCGCCGGCAGCAGCGCCAGCAGCACGCATCCACCCGTCGTCGCACCCAGCCCCAGGATGGTCATGCGCGCCGCGCCGAACCGGTCGACGACCCGGCCGGCCGGCACACCGGTCAGCGCCGCCACCAGCGGACCGGCCGACATCGCCATCCCGACCGCCGCCGCTCCCAGCCCCAGGGCACGGGCGAGATGGAACGGTCCCACCACCAGCGTCGCCATCAGCACCGTCGCCACCAGCATGCTCATCGCCAGCCGCCCGCGCAGCGTCCGGTCGCGCAGCATCTCCAGCCGCAGCAGCGGCGATGCCGTCCGCGCCTCCACCGCCAGGAACAGCCAGGATCCGCCGGCCGCCGCCAGCAGAAGCGCCAGGTCGGACCAGCCGAAGCCGCCGCGCCCGCCGGTCATTGCCAGCGCGTAAGCCGCCAGCGTCAGGGCCAGGATCAGCGTGCCGGGACCGTCGAAGCTCCCCCGCCCCGCTCCACGCGCCGTTTCCACCTGGGCCTCCACCCGGTCGGC
Source organism: Azospirillum melinis (assembly GCF_013340935.1). Taxonomy (GTDB): domain Bacteria; phylum Pseudomonadota; class Alphaproteobacteria; order Azospirillales; family Azospirillaceae; genus Azospirillum; species Azospirillum melinis. Next base: position 43,065 of record NZ_WHOS01000046.1, read on the forward strand.
CGGCAGGCAGCGCCGCACCAGCAGGAAGGCCGCGACGCCCGGCGGCACGGTGACCAGGAAGATCGCCGGCCAGCCGAAAGCCGCGATCAGCAGGCCGCCCAGCGACGGCCCCAGCGCGGTGCCGATGGCCGAGGTGGTTCCCATCAGCCCCATCGCCCGGCCGATCCGCTCCTTCGGGACCGTGTCGCCGACGAAGGCGGTGGCGAGCGCCATCATCGCGGCGGCCCCCAGCCCCTGCACCGCCCGGGCCGCGACCAGCATCCACAGGCCGGACGCGGCGGCGGAGGCGGCGGAGCCCGCCGTGAACAGGGCGATCCCAAGCAGCAGCAGACGCCGCCGCCCGACGATGTCGCCCAGCCGCCCGACCCCGACGATCAGCGTGGTGATCGCCAGCAGATAAGCCAGCACCACCCATTGGACCTCGCGGAACGGCACGTCGAACGCCAGCGCCAGCGCCGGCAACCCGACATTGGCGATGCTGGTGCCGAGCGAGGACAGCAGCATCGCCAGCGCCAGCCCGGCCAATCCCCCCTGCGCGACCAGCCCTCGCGCCGTTCCGCCCACTGCCTCCGCGGCCTGCTCCGCAACCGCTTCCCTCATGACGCCTCTCCTTCCCGAATGACAGGCATCCAGGCTAGGGCGCGGGGTGACATGGCGGAACGCGCAGCATCCACATTGTATTCATGCATCCGGCGCCATGCCCCGGCAGCGGCGGCGGTCGGCCCGTGCTATAGCGTTGTGCGTTTACTGTGAAACGCACAACGCTATAGCTTTATGTTTGGCGATCGGATTTACGCTTCAAATCGAGTCCGATTTTACGCGATCCGATCTAGGCTCCGGCGCATGACCGCACCCGACCTCAACATGCTCGTCACCCTGGACGCCCTGCTTACGGAAGGCAGCGTCGCCGGAGCGGCGCGCCGGCTGCGGCTCAGCCCGTCGGCGATGAGCCGGGCGCTGGCGCGGCTGCGCGAGGCGACCGGCGACCCGCTGCTGGTCCGGGCCGGGCGCGGTCTCGTCCCCACGCCCCGCGCGCTCGACCTGCGCGACCGCGTCCGCCTGCTGGTGCAGGAGGCGGAGGCGGCGCTGCGCCCGGCCGAAAATCTCGACATCGGCCGGCTGGCCCGGACCTTCACCCTGCGGACCAGCGACGGCTTCGTCGAAAGCTATGGCGCGGAACTGCTCACCCTGGTCGCCACCGAGGCCCCCGGCGTCCGCATCCGCTTTCTGCCCAAGCCGGACAAGGACAGCGGCCCGCTCCGCGACGGTTCGGTCGATCTGGAGACCGGCGTGGTCTCGGCCGACAGCGGGCCGGAACTGCGTACCCAGGCCCTGTTCCACGACCGCTTCATCGGCGTCGTCCGCCCCAGCCATCCGCTGTCCGCGGGCGGGATCACCCCTGCCCGCTTCGCCGCCGGCCGCCATGTACTGGTGTCGCGGCGGGGCGACGACCGCGGGCTGGTGGACGAGGCGCTGGAGCGGCTCGGGCTTCGGCGCGACGTGGTCGCCACGGTCGGCGGCTTCGCCGCGGCGCTGGCACTGGTGCGCGGCACCGACCTGATCGTCAGCGTCCCCGAACGGCACACCGAGGGGCTGCGTGCCGGCCTCCACGGCTTCGCCCTGCCCTTCCCCGCCCCGGAGGTCACCGTCTCCCTGATCTGGCACCCCCGTCTCGACGCCGACCCGGCCAACCGCTGGCTGCGCGGCTGCGTGCGCAGGGTCTGCGCCTCGCCATCCGGGCCGGAAAGCCGGGAATGATGTGACCCAGCGCGATATGACCGGGAGCGATATGACCGGCGGGGCCATTGCGCACCGGCGCATCGCCGCCCTATGCTGATATATCACTAAGAATCACATCGGGAGTTCGCCATGCAGCCGCCCTACCTCGCCGCCGATCAGCGCTATGGGAGCATGAGCTACCGCCGTACCGGCCGCAGCGGGCTCGACCTGCCCGCCATTTCGCTGGGGCTCTGGCAGAATTTCGGCGGCACCGACGTGTTCGCCACCGGGCGCGCCGTGCTGCGCCGGGCCTTCGACCGCGGCGTCACCCATTTCGATCTCGCCAACAATTACGGCCCGCCGCCGGGCTCGGCGGAGGAGAATTTCGGCCGCATCCTCGCCACCGATTTCCGCCCCTACCGCGACGAGATGGTCATCTCGACCAAGGCCGGCTACGAGATGTGGCCCGGCCCCTACGGCAACTGGGGCTCGCGCAAATATCTGGTCTCCAGCCTGGACCAGAGCCTGAAGCGGATGGGCCTCGACTATGTCGACATCTTCTATTCGCACCGCGTCGATCCTCGCACCCCGCTGGAGGAGACGATGGGGGCGCTCGACCACATCGTCCGCCAGGGCAAGGCGCTCTATGTCGGCATCTCCTCCTATTCGCCGGAGATGACGCGGCGGGCGGTGGGCATCCTGAAGCAGCTGGGCACCCCCTGCCTGATCCACCAGCCCTCCTACTCGATGCTGAACCGCTGGGTGGAGGGCGGCCTGCTCGACACGCTGGACGATCTCGGCATGGGCTGCATCGCCTTCTCGCCGATGGCCCAGGGCATGCTGACCAACAAGTACCTCAGTGGCCAGTCGCAAGGTGAAATGCCTGCCGACGCCCGCGCCGCCAAGGGCGGCAGCCTGCGCGCCAACTTCCTGTCGCCGGAGAATCTGGAGCGCATCCGCGCGCTCGACGCCATCGCCAGGCGGCGCGGCCAGACGCTGGCGCAGATGGCCATCGCCTGGGTCCTGCGCGACCCGCGCGTGACCTCCGCCCTGATCGGCGCGCGGAACGTCGAGCAGCTCGACAACTCGCTCGACGCGCTGAACAGCCTGTCCTTCAGCCCGGAGGAGCTGGCGGAGATCGACACCCACGCCGTCGCCGACGCCGGCATCAATCTGTGGAGCGCCTCCTCCGCAGCGGAAGCCGGCTGAGCGCAGGGGGAAGCGGCCGGGAGAAAGCGGCCTGCGGGGAGACCCTTGGGCCGCCTCTCCTTTTGCCTCGCCTTATAGTCCTTCCGGGGTGGTGGTCGGTTCGCCGAAGCGTAACAGAGATCTGAGAGTCTTTTTTCCGACCGCCCCCTCTTCGCCGGCCGACGGTTGACGGCGAAGCGGCGGTCCAGGTTGCTCAAGATCGAGGACACGCCATGAACACGCTCTTCCCGGCCCTGGTCGCCGCCGGCATCGTCCTGTCCACCGCCGCCGTGGCCCAGCCGGCCGCCACCGACCTCGCCCAACGCTTTCCCCTGCTGCTCAAGGAGGCCCGGGGCAAGGTTCCTTCGACGTCGGAGGTCGGCACCATCAACACCACCCTGTCCGCCGCCGAATGGTACTGGAGCAGGGGCGATCAGGCGCAGGCCGTCAGCTACCTGAATTTCGCCCGTGGCCGGCTGGGCCTGAGCCTCGTTCAGCCCGCCGCCCCGGCTGGCCCCACGACGCCCTGAGGCCAATGGGGAGGCCAGTGGGGAGACCAGTAGAGAGGCCGGCGGGACGCGCGCCGGCCAGGGCTCAGAACAGGTGCCGCAGCAGGTAGTACAGCAGGCCGGCCAGCGTGATGGCGGCCGGCAGGGTCAGCACCCAGGCCATCGCCATGTTCCGCACCGTGCTCCACTGCAGGCCGGAGCCGTTCGCCGCCATGGTGCCGGCGACGCCGCTCGACAGGATGTGGGTGGTCGACACCGGCAGGCCGTAGATCTCCGCCAGCCCGATGGTGCCGGCGGCGACGATCTCCGCCGAGGCGCCCTGGGCATAGGCCAGATGCTGCTTGCCGATCCGCTCGCCGACGGTGACGACGATGCGGCGCCAGCCGACCATGGTGCCGAGCCCGAGCGCCACCGCGACCGAGAACTTCACCCAGTCGGGAATGAAGCGGGTGCCGGCGTTCAGCGCCTCCTGATAGGACTTCAGCGTCTTCGCCTCGTCATCGGGCAGGCTGGCACCTGCCTTCGGCAGCAGGCGGACGGCATCGGCGGCCAGATACATGTCGTTGCGCATGTTCGACGTCGCTTCGGCCGGCACATGCTTGATGGCGCCATAGCTCTGCACGCCCTGGGCGATGTCGGCGGACAGCACGGCGAGCGCGCCATAGACCTCCGGCCGGTTCAGCTCCTTGGTCCGCAGGGCGTCGCCGACCATCCGCCTCGCCTCCTCCGCCGACGCCGGCTGCCGCCCGTCGGCATGCGAGCGCAGGACCGCTTCGGCCCGGTGGGTGGTCTCGATGAAGGCCGGGGTGGTGCTGTCGGGCATGGTGCGGTTCAGCGCATAGGCGGTGGGCACCGCGCCGATCAGGATCAGCATGATCAGCCCCATGCCTTTCTGCCCGTCGTTGCCGCCATGGGCGAAGGACACGGCGGTGCAGGTCAGGATCAGCAGCCCGCGGATCCACAGCGGCGGCGGACGGCTGGGATCGGCCGGCTCGAACAGGCGCCGGTTGCGCACCGCGCGCTTCAGGACCAGCAGCAGCATGGCGGCCAGCACGAAGCCCATCACCGGGCTGAACAGCAGGGCCTGGAGAACGCCGAAGGCCTGCCCCCATTCCACGCCGGAGGTCGCCTGCCCGTCCGGCGCCATCAGCTGGTTGGCGAGGCCGACCCCGATGACCGAGCCGATCAGGGCATGGGACGAGCTGTTGGGCAGCCCGAGCGCCCAGGTTCCCAGGTTCCAGATGATGGCGGCGATCAGCAGGGCGAAGATCATGGCATAGCCGGCGCTGCTGCCGACCTGAAGGATCAGTTCCACCGGCAGCAGGGTGATGACGCTGTATGCCACCGCCCCCGACGACAGCAGCACCCCCAGGAAGTTGAAGGCGCCGGACCACAGCACCGCCAGCACCGGCGGCATGCTGTGGGTGTAGATGACGGTCGCCACCGCGTTGGCGGTGTCGTGGAAGCCGTTGACGAACTCGAAACCCAGCGCGATCAGCAGCGCCAGACCGAGGAGCAGGAAGGCTCCCGTCGCCAGCGGCGGCTGGTCGACCCGCTGCAGGTCGGTGACGAAGCCATGGACCGCATAGCCGAGACCGGCGGCCAACACGACGAGGAACGCCACCGGCAAGGCGGAGTGCGGCTTCTGGTGAAGATTGGGACCGCGAACCGGCGGCGAAGCGCCAGACGGCAGTGTGGTGTCCGACATGGTCGTGCTCGCTGTTCGAGAGGGTAGTATCGCGGCGCCGGAACCGCCCGGATGCGGTCCGCGGCGCGGCCATCGCTTAACCCGCCGAACACGGGACGGTTGCCGCCGTCACCAAATCTTCATCGAACATTCACCGGACGCCGCATGTGGCGATGATCGCCCTCTCCCGCCCCGGGAGAGGGAGGGGACCCGCGCCGCAGGCGTGGGGAGGGTGAGGGGTGGTCCGAGAATGCCGAACCGCATGGCTTCGTGCCCAACCCCTCACCCTTCCCATGCGTTCACACTGCGGAGCCGCTTGGCGTCAGTCCGCCGTGACGGTGTCGGTGGCGCGATAGCGCTCCAGCCAGTGGGCGTAGGGCGCCGGCAGCACCCAGGACGGACGCTCGACGCCCAGCTCCTTGGCGGCGCGGTAGGGATAATGCGGGTTGGCCAGATGGGCGCGGCCGACCATCACCAGATCCAGCTGCCCGTCGGCGACGGTGCGGTCGGCGATCTTCGGCGCGTCGATGCCCCAGGCCGCCGCCACCGGCAGCTCCGCCTCGCGCCGCACCCGCTCGGCGACAGGCGCCAGGAAGGCCGGGCCCCAGGGAACATGCGCGTCGGGGGTGGAGAAGCCGACGCTGACGCTCAGCAGGTCGAGCCCGCCGGCGCGGAAGTTGCGGGCGAGTTCGATCGACTCGGCCAGCGTCTGCTCGTCGCGCCCGTCATACTCGATCACGCCGAAGCGCACGGTCAGCGGCAGGTTTTCCGGCCACACCTCGCGCACCGCCGCCAGCGTCTCCAGCAGGAAGCGGCTGCGCCCGGCAAGGTCGCCGCCATACTGGTCGGTGCGCTTGTTGGCATGGACCGAGAAGAAGCTCTGGCCGAGATAGCCGTGGGCGAAATGCAGCTCCAGCCACTTGAAGCCGGCATCGCGGGCGCGCACGGCGGCGGCCACGAAATCGGCGCGGACGCGGGCGATGTCGTCCAGCGTCATCGCCTTGGGCACCTTCGGCAGGTGATGGCCGAAGGGCACGGCCGACGGCGAGATGGTGTCCCAGCCGCGCGGATCGCCCTCGGCGATGTGGTCGTCGCCTTCCCACGGGCGGTTGGCGCTGGCCTTGCGGCCGGCATGGCCGATCTGGATGCCGGGGACGGCACCGGCGGCGGCGATGGACGCGGCGATGCGCGCCATCCCTTCCGCCTGGGCGTCGTTCCACAGCCCGGTGCAGCCCGGCGTGATGCGGCCTTCCGGCGACACCGCCGTCGCCTCGACGATCACCAGACCGGCGCCGCCGCGGGCAAGGCCGGGATAATGGGCGAAATGCCAGTCGTTGACGACGCCGTCGACGGCGCTGTACTGGCACATCGGCGGAACCGCGATGCGGTTGCGCAGGGTGACGTCCTTCAGCGTGAAGGGCGTGAACAGAGCGGACATGCGAATTCCCGTCTCGATCTTGTCGGTGGCGGCAGGGGCAATGCGTTTGCCTACCCCTGCCGCGGATCGGGGAGATTTAGGTCCGCCCGAGCCTCAACCAACCCTCCCCGCCGCCAAACGCCCCAATATCGCCGCATGGCTGCGGATACCGTTGCGCAGGCATTTCAGCTCGAACTTCTCGTTGGGCGAATGGATGCGGTCGTCGTCCAGCCCGAAGCCGACCAGGATGGTGTCCAGCCCCAGATGCTCGCGGAACCAGCCGACGATGGGGATCGACCCGCCGCCGCCGATCAGCACGCCGTCGCGCCCCGTCGCCTCCTTCAACCCGCCGCGCACCGCCTGCATCCACGGCGTGTCGGTCGGCACCTCGATGCCGGGCGACGCGCTGAAGCTGCGGAAGCCGACCGTGCAGTCCGCCGGCAGCCGCCCCTCGAAGAAGCGCCGGATCGACGCCTCGACCGCCGCCGGGTCCTGGCCCGGCACCAGACGGCAGCTCAGCTTGCAGGACGCCTTGGCAGGGATGACCGTCTTCGACCCCTCGCCGGTGTAGCCGCCCCAGATGCCGTTGATGTCGCAGGTCGGCCGGGTCCAGATGCGCTCCAGCAGCGTCCGCCCCGCCTCGCCATGGCTGCGGGTCAGGCCGAGCGCCGCCAGGAACTGCGCCTCGTCCAGCGGCAGGCCGCGGATCTGCTCCCGCAGCTCGTCCGGCAGCTCGCGCACGCCGTCATAGAAACCGTCGAAGCGCACCCGCCCGTCGGCATCGTGGATCTGGCCCAGGATGCCGCTCAGCACGTTGAGCGGGTTGGGCACCGCGCCGCCGAACAGGCCGGAATGCAGGTCGTGGCTCGGTCCGGTGACGGTGGCCTCCAGATAGAGCAGTCCGCGCAGCCGGGTGGTGATCGCCGGGGTGTCGGCGTCCCAGGCGTTGGTGTCCGTCACCAGACAGAAGTCGGCGCGCAGTTCCTCGGCATGCTCCGCCAGGAAGCGCGGCAGCGATGGGCTGCCGGTCTCCTCCTCGCCCTCCAGCAGCACGGTGGCGCGGATCGGGAGGGAGCCGTGGACGGCGTGCCAGGCCTCGAACGCCTCCATGAAGGTCATGGTCTGGCCCTTGTCGTCAGCGGCCCCGCGGGCGACGACGCGGCGGCCCCGCTCGGCCTCGACGATCACCGGATCGAAGGGCGGGCTGGTCCACAGCTCCATCGGGTCGGCGGGCTGCACGTCGTAATGGCCGTAATAGAGCACATGCGGCGTCTCCACCCCCTCCGGCCCTGGCCCTGGCCCCGGATGATGGGCGACCAGGATCGGGTGGCCGGGAGTGTCGTGCAGGGTGACGGTGAAGCCCATCGCCCTCAGCCGGTCGGCGCACCAGCGGGCCGCCCGGCGGACCTCGCCGGCGAAGGCAGGGTCGGTGCTGACCGAGGGAATGCGCAGCAGCTCGCACAGCCGGCCGACCGACTCCTCGAAGGAGGAGTCGACCTTCCGCAGAACGGCATCGACAGGAAGCATGATGGCCCTCGCTTTGATTGTTGGCTCCACCTATCCCCCAAGCCCCAACAGCCTGCCCAGGATCGGCTGCCCCACGGCAGCCCCCAGCGCGAAGCCGCCGGCCAGCCCGATCACCAGCCCGACGATACCGGCACCCATCCCGCCGCGGCCGGAGGACTGCGCACGCTCCGCCTGCCGCCCGCCATTGCCCGCGTTACCGCCGGGCTCGTCGCCCTCGTCGATGGAGGAGGCGCGCCGCGCGCTGTAGGAGGTGTCGGTCGCCTCGTGCCAGGAGCGGATGCGCTCCAGCGCCGGCTTCAACTGGGATTCGTCGGGGGCCGTACCGCGGCCATGGACGATCTCCCAAGCCAGGGCGGCGAAGCGGCTGGTCGTCCGCCCTTCCGGCGTGAAGATCGCGGCTGGCATACGGCGGTATGTCGCCTTCACCACATCCACGTCATAGGGGAAGGCGGTGCGGAACATCTGTTCGGGGAACTCGTTGCGCAGCTGCGTCAGCGATTCGCGCCCGACCTCGTCGTTGGTGATCGACAGCATCAGGATGCCGGCCAGCGACAGGCTGGGGTTCAGCCCGTTCTGGATATGCTCCACCACCTGCAAAGTCCGCCGCAGCCCGTCCAGCGCATAGCGGCCGGGGAAGACCGGCACGATCAGCCGGTCCGACGCCGCAAGCGCACCGGCCGCCAGATGGCCCAGCGCCGGCGGGCAGTCGATGACGACATAGTCCGGCGGGTTGCGCGAGAAATGCAAAGCCTTGCGCAGGCCCCGCTGCGAGCCGCCGCGGCTGTCCAGCGCATGCTCCAGCGAGTAGAGCTTGCGCGCGCCGACGATCATCGACAGCCCGTCGAAAGCGGTCGGGGTGATGGCGTCCTCGACGAAGGTTTCCTTGCGCAGCAGGTCGTTGATGCCGACCTTGGCCTTGTCGCGCAGCAGGAAATTGCTGGTGGCGCTGCTCTGCGGGTCGAAATCGATCAGCACGACGCTCTTGCCCAGCGCCGCCAACGCAAGCGCGAGGTTCACCGACGTGGTCGTTTTGCCGACGCCGCCCTTCTGGTTGTAGACCGACAGGATGGTCGGCTGGCGTGTCTCCGGCGTGTCGAAGACGTCATCGTGGCTGGTCATGTCCATTCCGCTTCGCCGTTTCTGCGGCAATCCCCCGCGCAACCCGGCCCCGTTTCCGGTCCGGGCCGTGCGGGCGCACTATAAGCGGTGGGGTTTCAACTCTCCACACACCTTTGGGGACAGGTTGGCCGAGCGCTGGAACGGCGCCGCACACACCCTTGCCGCATTCCTGCACAACCGATGCGCAAAGTTTCGGGTCGATCCGCGTGGCCGCTCAGGTCCACATGGTGACAAACAATCCTGAGGGAGGACAATAGGATGACCACCGAACTTCAGCACCTGATCGGCGGCAAGCTGGTTTCCGGCACGTCCGGCCGGTTCGCCGACGTCTACTCCCCGATGACCGGCGAGGTGCGCGCCCGCGTGCCGCTGGCAAGCGTCGAGGAGATGCACGCCGCGGTCGAGAACGCCAAGGAGGCGCAGCGCGGCTGGGCCGCCACCAACCCGCAGCGCCGCGCCCGCGTGCTGATGCGCTTCCTCGATCTCGTCCAGCGCGATTACGACGAGCTGGCGCTGCTGCTGTCGCTGGAGCATGGCAAGACCATCGTCGACGCCAAGGGCGACATCCAGCGCGGGCTTGAGGTGGTGGAGTTCGCCTGCGGCATCCCGCACCTGCTGAAGGGTGAGTTCACCGACGGCGCCGGCCCCGGCATCGACATCTATTCGATGCGCCAGCCGCTGGGCGTCGTCGCCGGCATCACGCCGTTCAACTTCCCGGCCATGATCCCGATGTGGAAGTTCGCCCCGGCCATCGCCTGCGGCAACGCCTTCATCCTGAAGCCGTCGGAGCGCACGCCCGGCGTGCCGGTCAAGCTGGCCGAGCTGATGCTGGAGGCCGGCCTGCCGGCGGGCATCCTCAACGTCGTCCATGGCGACAAGGTGGCGGTGGACGCCATCCTCGACGACCGCGACATCAAGGCGGTGGGCTTCGTCGGCTCCACCCCGATCGCCGAATACATCTACAACCGCGGCTGCGCCAACGGAAAGCGCGTCCAGTGCTTCGGCGGCGCCAAGAACCACGCGCTGGTGATGCCGGACGCCGACCTCGACCAGGCGACCGACGCACTGATCGGCGCCGGCTTCGGTGCGGCGGGTGAGCGCTGCATGGCGATCTCCGTCGTCGTGCCGGTGGGGAAGAAGACCGCCGACGCCCTGATGGACCGCCTGATCCCGCGGGTGGAAAGCCTGAAGGTCGGCCCCTCGACCGACAGCAGCGCCGATTTCGGCCCGCTGGTGACGGCCGAGCATCTGGAGCGGGTGAAGTCCTACGTCGATCTCGGCGTCAAGGAGGGCGCCAAGCTGGCGGTCGACGGCCGCGAGTTCAAGATGCAGGGCTATGAGAACGGCTTCTACATGGGCGGCTGCCTGTTCGACGAGGTGAAGCCGGACATGCGCATCTACAAGGAGGAGATCTTCGGCCCGGTCCTCTCCGTCGTCCGCGCCGACAGCTATGAGGAGGCGCTGTCGCTGCCGAACGATCACGAATACGGCAACGGCGTGGCGATCTTCACCCGCGACGGTGACGCCGCCCGCGACTTCGCGTCGCGCGTCGATGTCGGCATGGTCGGCATCAACGTTCCGATCCCGGTTCCGCTCGCCTACTACACCTTCGGCGGCTGGAAGCGTTCGGGCTTCGGCGACCTGAACCAGCACGGCCCCGACGCGGTGCGCTTCTACACCAAGACCAAGACCGTCACCTCCCGCTGGCCCTCGGGCGTCAAGGAAGGCGCCAGCTTCGTCATTCCGACCATGGATTGATGGGTCCTTAGCCTCCCTCTCCCGCCCCGGGAGAGGGAAGGGGCCTATGCGCAGCATGGGAAGGGTGAGGGGGACGACAAGGATCGTTGTGCTTATCCTTGGATCACCCCTCACCCTCCCCACCTTACGGTGGGTCCCCTCCCTCTCCCGGGGCGGGAGAGGGCCTTGATTGAGGTGACGCATGTCCTTTGAACTGACCGAAGACCAGGTCGCCATCCGCGACATGGCGTTGTCCTTCGCCCGCGACGAGCTGGCGCCCAACGCCGTCGAGTGGGACCAGAAGAAGCATTTCCCCGTCGATACGCTCCGCGCCGCCGGCGAACTCGGCATGGGCGGCATCTATGTGTCGGAGGACCATGGCGGGTCGGCGCTCAGCCGCTTCGACGCCGTGGTGATCTTCGAGGCGCTGAGCCAGGGCTGCCCGACCATCGCCTCCTATATCTCCATCCACAACATGGTGGCGGGGATGGTGGACAATTTCGGCAGCGCCGAGCAGAAGGCTCATTGGCTGCCCAAGCTCTGCACCATGGAATGGCTCGCCAGCTATTGCCTGACCGAGGCCAACGCCGGTTCCGACGCCGCCGCGCTGCGGACCAGGGCGGTGCGCGACGGCGACTCTTACGTCCTCAACGGCGCCAAGCAGTTCATTTCCGGCGCCGGCAGCTCCTACCTCTACCTCATCATGGCCCGCACCGGCGAGGACGGCCCCGGCGGCATCAGCGCCTTCCTGGTGCCCAGGGACACGCCCGGCCTCTCCTTCGGCGCCAACGAGCACAAGATGGGCTGGAACGCCCAGCCGACCCGCGCCGTCATCCTGGAAGACGCCCGCATCCCCGCCTCTGCCCTGCTGGGTCAGGAAGGAATGGGCTTCAAGTTCGCCATGAAGGGGCTGGACGGCGGCCGCATCAACATCGCCGCCTGCTCCATCGGCGGCGCCCAGGCGGCGCTGGACAAGGCGCTGACCTACATGAGCGAGCGCAAGGCCTTCGGCCAGACGCTCGACCGCTTCCAGGCGCTGCAATTCCGCATCGCCGACATGGCGACCGAGCTTGAGGCCGCCCGCACCTTCGTCCACCGCGCCGCCTCAGCGCTGGATGCTGGCGCCAAGGACGCCACACGCCTGTGTGCGATGGCGAAGCGCTTCGCCACCGACACCGGCTTCGAGGTGGCGAACAACGCGCTCCAGCTGTTCGGCGGCTACGGCTATCTGGCCGACTATGGGGTGGAAAAGATCGTCCGCGACCTGCGGGTCCACCAGATCCTGGAAGGCACCAACGAGATCATGCGCCTGATCGTCTCGCGCAGCGAGATCGGGCGGATGGCGTAAAAACGAACAAACCAAACCCCATAAAAACCAAAGCAACGGGAGACGCGACGATGGCGGTGATCGGTTTCATCGGATTGGGCAACATGGGCGGCCCGATGGCCGCGAACCTCGTGAAGGCGGGGCATCAGGTGGTTGGCTACGACCTCGTACCCGCAGCCGTCGAGGCGGCCAAGGCGGCCGGCGTCACCATCGGCGAATCCCCCGCCGCCATCGCCGCGGCGGCCGACGTGGTCATCACCATGCTGCCGGGCGGCAAACATGTGCTGGGCGTCTATGGCGACATCACGCCGCTGGCCCGGCCGGGCGCGCTGCTGATCGACTGTTCGACCATCGACGTGGACTCCGCCCGCAAGGCGCATGCGCTGGCCGCCGACAAGGGCGCCGCCTCGCTCGACGCGCCGGTGTCGGGCGGCGTCGGCGGCGCCGCGGCCGGCACGCTGACCTTCATGGCCGGCGGCGAGGCGGACGCCTTCGAGCGCGCCCGTCCGATCCTGGAGGCCATGGGCAAGAAGATCGTCCATTGCGGCGGCGCCGGTGCCGGTCAGGCGGCGAAGATCTGCAACAACATGATCCTCGGCATCTCGATGATCGGCGTCTGCGAGGCCTTCGTGCTGGCGGAAAAGCTCGGCCTGTCGCATCAGGCACTGTTCGACGTGTCCTCGACCTCGTCGGGCCAGTGCTGGTCGCTGACCAGCTACTGCCCGGTCCCCGGCCCGGTGCCGGCCAGCCCGGCCAACCGCGATTACCAGCCCGGTTTCGCGGCGGCGCTGATGCTGAAGGACCTGAAGCTGGCCCAGGAAGCGGCACAGGGCGCCGGTGCCCCCACCCCGCTGGGGGCCGCGGCGGCACAGCTCTACGCCATGATGAACGCGCAAGGGCAAGGCGGCGCCGACTTCTCCGGCATCATCCGCATGCTGCGCGGCGAAGGCTGACCCGCACGGTAAATCAGGCTGCGGGAAATCAAATGGCTGCCGGGGGCAGGAACAGCGCCTGCTCCCGCCGCACCAGATCGGCGATATAGTCGGCGGTCATCGAAATCCGCGCCAGCGAGCGCAGATCCTCGTGCACGATCAGCCAGAAGGACCGGGTGATCGTCACCTCATCCGGCAGCACCGGCACCAGATCCGGCTCGCCGGCCGCGATGAAGGCGGGCAGCATGCACAGGCCGGCGCCGGCCAGCGTCGCCTTCAGCTGGGCGACGAGGCTGCTGCTCTTGATGCGCGGCGCCGCCTCCCCGATGGTCTCGACATAGTCCAGTTCGGGGGCGAAGATCAGGTCGTCGATATAGCCGATGAAGGAATGGCCGCGCAGGTCGGCGCGGCTGAGAATCGGCGCCCGGCTGTCCAGATAGGCGGCGGTGCCGTACAGACCCAGCCGGTAATCGGTCAGCTTCCGTGCGAACAGCCGTCCTTCCTGCGGGCGCGACAGGCTGATGGCGATGTCGGCCTCGCGCTTCGACAGGCTGAAGACGCGCGGCATGGCGACCAGCTGCACCTCCAGCTCCGGATGGCGTTCGCACAAGGCGCCGATCCGCGGCGCCAGGAAGCAGCTGCCGAAGCCGTCCGGCGCCCCGATCCGCACGGCACCGGCGAGCGCCAGATCGCCGTCGGCCACCATGCCCTGGGCCAGCAGGGCGGCACTCTCCATCACCTCCGCCGTCTGCTTCAGCCGCTCGCCCTGCGGCGTCAGGGTGAAGCCGCTGGGCCGCCGTTCGAACAGGGTGACGCGCAGCGCATCCTCCAGCGCGGTGATGCGGCGGCTGACCGTGGTGTGGTCGGCGCGCAGCCGCTGGGCCGCCGTGGTCAGCGTGCCGGCCCGGGCCACCGCCAGGAAAAAGCGCAGGTCGTTCCAGTTGAAATCGGCCATGTCCGCCGGCGCGCCGTCCGTTCTTGCAGGGTGAATGAGGGGCCGGACTCTCCCATCAAGCCGCCTGCCTGACAAGAGCGCCAACCCGCCCCTGCGACAACACTGCACACGAGGCCGCACCCTGGCCCTCTCCCTGGCCCTGCCCCGAACGTTGGTGGATGGCCGAAAGAGCCTGATCCGAAGGGGTACCGCATCTTCCGGGGCAGCGCCCCCATTTCGCGCGGACGAACAGGCGCCCTGTTGCGTTTATCTGTTAAGCGACGCGGATGCGACGGCCAAGAGGATGCAGGATGCCGGGCGAAGGCCGGACGGTGAGGGGCAGCGGAGCGGTGATGGCGGCGGCACTTGCGGCCCTGCTCGTCATGCCTGCCGCAGGCCCGGCTGCCCGTCAGCTGGACGCCAAGCGCCGATCCCCGCATCGCCGGCTACCGCGCCGACGTGATGACGCCGGGCGGCAAATGGCGGGAATGGAAGGTCACCCGC
>NZ_WHOS01000047.1 GCF_013340935.1 Azospirillum melinis
AGGCGGGCTGGTGCCGCCGCCGGTGTTGCCGCCATTGCCCGGGTCGGTCGAGCCACCGCCGGAGGAGGCCGTGGTGGTCCAGCTCAGCACGAAGCTGTCGGACACGCTGGTGTTGCGGTCGCCCTCGCTCTCGATGCTGTAGGGGTTGACCGTCAGCGTGACGCTGGCGGTGTCGACGCTGCCGGCCACCGTGTGGGTGATGCCGGTGGCGTTCGCGTCCTTGACGGTCAGCTTCAAGCCGCCCTCGGCCAGCGCCGCGGCATAGTCCTCCGCGGTCAGCGTCCAGGTGCCGTTGCCGTTGTCGATGCCGCGCGACAGCACCGTCCCCTTCGGCACGCCGCCGATGGTGACCGCCAGCTTTTCCGACCCGTCGGTGTCGGCCAGGAAGGCGTTCAGGTTCAGCACCAAGCCGTCCGGCACGCCGGTCGTCGACTGGTCGTCGACATGGTAGGGCACCGCCGAGCCGTCGGCGGCATGCGACACCGGGGCGTCGGCCACCGCGGTGATGGTGACGGTCGGGGTGTAGGTCCTGGTCAGGGTGTCGGTGCCGTCCATCGCCGTCACCTTGACGGTGATGGTGAAGTCGTCGGCGTTGTTGGCCGGCACGATCAGGCGCAGGTTGCCGAGCTTCGCCGGATCGACCGTCCAGCTGCCGTCCGCATTCGCGGTCAGCGCGCCGGCATCGCTGCTGGTCAGCGTCACCCCGGCCGGCAGGCCGGAGATGACGATGGAGGAGATGTGCTCCGACCCGTCGCTGTCGCCGGTCAGGGCGGAAATGGTCAGCGGAATGCCGCCGACGGCATCCTCCAGCCCGCTGGCGCCGATCGAGACGACCGGCTCGTCCGCCTTGGGATCGACGGTGACCGTCAGGTCGCGGGTGTCCTTCAGCATCCCTCCGGAGGTCACGCCGTTCACGGTGACGATCGGGGCGCCGTTGCTGTCGGTGGTGATGACGTCCACCTTCAGCGTGATGGTGCCGGAGAAGTCCTTCTTCGTCGTCAGGGTCAGTTCGTTGCGGTACTCCGCATCGACCGACCAGCGGCCGTTGCCGAGATAGACCAGACCGCTCTCGTGCCCGGCCGCCAGCGACAGCCAGGAGCCCGACGGCAGGTTGCTGACGACCAGCGACAGGCGTTCCGACCCGTCATTGTCGGTCATCACCAGATCGCCGAGCTTCAGGTTGATCGCCGTGTCCTCGTCGCCGCGGGCGGTCAGCGTGCCGTTCGGCGTCACCACGTCGGCCACGCCCTGCACCTCGACATGGACGGACACCGCCGCCGCGTCGGCGAAGGCGCCGTTGGAGCCTTCCGTCGCCCGCGCGGTGAAGGTCAGGTTGAAGCCGGTGTTGGAGTTGGCCGGCGGGGTGATGGTCAGGCCGGACAGGTCGGCCTGGGTCAGCACCCATTTGCCCAGGGTGGCGTCGTAATGACCGTGGTTCAGCGTGGCGCCCGCCGGCACGCCGCCGACGAGGATGCTGAGGCTTTCCGACCCGTCGCGGTCGGTCAATGCTGCGACCACCGACAGCGGGATGGCGGTGTCCTCGCGCCCGACCGCGTCGGAGGCCGACAGCACCGGCGTGTCGGCGACCGCGGTGACGGTCACCGTCAGCGGCTGCTGCGCCGAGGTGGCGGTGGTCGCCCCTTCGACCGAGGTGGCGGTGATCTTCAGCGTCAGCGTGCCGGAATAGTTCGGCGGCGGCGTGAAGGTCAGGCCGGTCAGTTGCGCCGGGGTCAGCGTCCAGCTGCCGTCGGCGTTGTGGATGCCGGCGGACAGTTTCGCCCCTTCCGGCAGGTCGGTGATGGTGATGTGGTCCAGCGTCTCGCCCGTCACGTCGGACAGGTGGGCGTCGATGGACAGCGGGATGGCGGTGTCCTCGTTGCCCGTCGCCGCCGCGGGAATGACGATGGGGGCGTCGGCCACGCCGGTGACGGTCACCGTCAGGGTCGCCGGCGCGGAATCGGCGGTCGAACCGTTCTCGCGCTCCACCGAGGTCGCGACGACGCGGAGGGTGATGGTGCCGGAGAAGTCGTGCGGCGGGGTCAGGCGCAGGCTCGCCAGATCGGCCGCGTTGACCTTCCAGCTGGTGCTGCCGTCGCCCTGGGTGCTCAGAACCGTGCCGAGATTGAGGCTCGCCCCCGCCGGCACGCCGGAGATGGTGACGTAGCCGATGCTCTCCGACCCGTCGGTGTCGGTCAATGCCGGGGTGATCCTCAGCGCGACCGAGGTGTCCTCGTCCGTCGCCGCGGCGGCGGCGGTCACGGTCGGCGCGTCGGCCACCGCATCGACGGTGATGGTGCCGGTCGCCGACTTGCTGCCGCGCACCGTGCCGGCGCTGGTGCTGTCGATGGTCCCGACCGTCAGGGTGTAGGTGAGATCGGCATCGGAGTTGCGGGTGGTGACGATCTTCAGGCCCGACACCGTCCAGGTTCCGGCCGATCCGCCGGCCACCAGGGCACTGGTCGGGATCGTCCAGCTGTAGGTGGTGGTCCCGCTGCGCGTCAGCTCCGTGCCGTTGAGGTACAGCTTGGCGCCGGCCACATCCAGCTGCGAAGCCGACATGGTCAGCGTGACCGTCTCCACCGCCTCGGGGCTGGCGGCATCGACGTCGCTCAGCGTGATGGTGGGGGCGATGGCGATGCCGCCGGCCGCGTCCTCGTTGCCGCGCGCGTTCAGCGTGGTCAAGGTGATGGAGTCGGCGACCGGCGTCACCTGGATGGTCTGCGTGGCGGTGGAGGTCCCGCCATAGCCGTCGGTGACGGTGAAGGAGAAGCTTTCCGTGCCGCTGAAATCGGCGTCCGGCGTGTAGGTGAAGGTGCCGTCGGCGTTCACCACCAGCGTGCCGTGCGCCAGGCGCACCGGCTGGCCGTCGGCGCCGGGACCCTTGAAGGTCATCGTCTCGTCGGTGCGGTGGTTGACGGTGTCCTGATCGGTCGCCGCCAGCCGGCCGGAGATGGAATTGTCTTCCGACGTGGTGGTGGTCGCCGCGGTCGCCGTCGGGGCATAGTTCAGCGCGGTGCGGACATCGACCGGCCGGCCGTCGACATACAGCTCCAGCTTCTCGAAATCGGCCAGCTTGATGCCCAGCGCCGTTAGGGTGGCGGCGCTGGCGACATCGGTATCCTTGGTCGCGGCGCTGGGGTCGGCCGCCGCCGTCTCGATCCGGTCGCGCAGGGTGCGCAGGTCGGCCAGGATCGAGGCGTTCGACAGTTGGCCGGTGGTCAGCATCACCCGGAAGGTGTCGATGCCGGCGTCGCCGTCCTGAAGTTCGGGAGCGGACGCGGTGCCGCCGTCGGTACCGACGGTGAAGATCGACAGGTCGTCGCCCGCCCCGCCATGGATGGTATCGGTCCCGGCCCCGCCGGTGATGGTGTCGTTGCCGCCGCCGCCGAGCAGGATGTTGGCGCCGCCGTCGCCGGTGATGACGTCGTCGAAGGCCGAGCCGGTGACGTTCTCAAGGTTGCGGAGCACGTCGGTGCCCTCGCCGGTGCCGACACCGGTCGCGAGGTTGGCGTTCACCGCGGTCGCCGAGTTGGCATAGGTGACGGTGTCGTTGCCGGCGCCGCCGTCGATGGTGTCGTTGCCGGGGCCGCCGGCCAGCAGGTCGTTGTCGTCCCCGCCGTCCAGGCTGTCGTCGCCCAGCCCGCCGATCAGGGTGTCGTTGCCGGCCCCGCCCAGGATGGTGTCGTTGCCGTCGCCGCCATCCAGGCTGTCGTTGCCCTTTGGCGTGTTGGCGAAGCTGACGGTCAGCGTCTGCGGATCGCTGTCGGCGGTGCTGCCGTTCTCCAGCTCCCTGGAGGTCGAGACGACGGTGAGGGTGATCGGATGGGTGGTGTCGCCTTCCTTCGCCGTCAGCTTCAACCCCGACAGCTGGGCTTCGGTCAGGGTCCAGGTGCCGTCGGCATTGAGGGTGCCGGCGCTGAGCGTCGCCCCGGCCGGGACACCGGAGATCGTCAGCTTGGAGATGTATTCCGACCCGTCACGGTCTGTCACGGCCGGCGTGATCGACAGGGCGACGGTGAAGGTGCCGGTGCCATCGCCATAAATCACGTCGTCGCCGGCGCCGCCCAGGATGGTGTCGTTGCCCGCACCGCCCGACAGCGTGTCGTTGCCGGCAGTGCCGGTCAGCGTGTCGTTCTGCCCGACCGCCAGATCGTAGGAGACCGGCGTGACCGAAACCGTCGGCTTGTCGGCTACGGCGATGACGGTGACGGCCAGGGTCGTCTGCACCGAGACCGGGGACAGGCCGCGGTCCGTCGCGGTGGCGGTGACGGTCAGGGTGAAATCGACGTCGCTGTCGGCCTTGGGCGTGATCTTCAGGTTGGCCAGCTGGGCCTGGGTCAGGGTCCAGCTGCCGTCGGCATTGAGGGTGCCGGCGCTGAGCGTCGCCCCGGCCGGAACGCCGGTGATCTTGATGCTCAGGCTCTCCGACCCGTCCAGATCGGTCAGAGCCGACCTGATGTCCAGCGCGATGGCGGTATCCTCGTTGCCACTCGCCGCGGTGACGCTCAGCGTCGGCGTGTCGGTCACCGGGTTGACGGTGACCACCAGCGGCAGGGTCGTGGTCGCCTCCGCCGCACCGCGGTCCTTGGAGACGGCGGTCACCGACAGGGTGAAGTCATCGTCGCTGTTCAGCGGCGGCGTGATCTTCAGCCCGGCAAGCTGGTCGGGATTGAGCGTGATCGAGCCGTTGGTGACCGTCAGCGTGCCGTTCAGCGTGTTGACCAGCGTCGCACCGGCCGGAATGCCGGTGATGCGGATCGTCAGCACCTCCGACCCGTCGGTATCGGTCAGTGCCGGATTGATCGTCAGCGGAATGGCGGTGTCTTCGTTGCCGGTGACGGCGGTGACGCTCAGCGTCGGCGCATCGGACACCGGGTTGACGGTGACCGGCAGGGTCTGGGTCACGCTGACCGCGTCGGCGACACCGTCCTTGGCCGTCGCGGTGACGGTGAGGGTGAAGTCGTCGTCGCTGTTCAGCGGCGGGGTGATCTTCAGGCCGGCCAGCTGATTGGGGTTCAGCGTGATCGAACCGTTGCTGACCGTCAGCGTGCCGTTCAGCGTATTGGCGAGGATCGCACCGGCCGGAATGCCGCTGATGGTGATCGTCAGGGATTCCGACCCGTCGGTGTCGGTCAGCGCCGGAGTGATCGTCAGCGGGATCGCCGTGTCCTCATTGCCCGTCGCCGCAGTGACCGACAGAGTCGGGGTGTCGGTCACCGGGTCGACCGTGACATGCAGGGTCTGGCTCGTCGTTGCCACCGGCGCGCTGCCGTCCTTGGCGATTGCGGTGACGGTCAGGTCGAAATCCACGTCGCTGTTGTGAGGCGGCGTGATCTTCAGACCGGCAAGCTGGTCCTTCGTCAGGGTCCAGGTGGTGGTGCCGTTGCTTTCCGTCACAGAAGTGCCGGCGCTCAGCGTCGCTCCGGCGGGCACGCCGGAAATCCGGATGCTCAGCGTCTCCGAGCCGTCGGTGTCGGTCAGGGCCGGGCTGATCGTCAGCGAAATCGCGGTGTCTTCATCGCCACGGGCGGCGGACACGGACAGGGTCGGGGTATCCGACACCGGATTGACGGTGACCACCAGCGGCGCGCTGACGCTGACCGGAGCGGCGATGCCATCCTTGGCGGTCGCGGTGACGGTCAGGGTGAAGTCGTCGTCGCTGTTCAGCGGCGGCGTGATCTTCAGACCGGCGAGCTGATCGGGGTTCAGCGTGATCGAACCGTTAATAACGGTCAGCGTGCCGTTCAGCGTGTTGACGAGCGTCGCACCGGCCGGGATGCCGCTGATGGTGATCGTCAGCGTTTCCGACCCGTCCAGATCGGTCAGCGCCGGGGTGATCGTCAGCGGGATCGCCGTGTCTTCGTTGCCGCTCGCCGCGGTGACCGACAGAGTCGGGGTATCGGTGATCGGATCGACAGTGACGTGCAGGGTCTGGCTCGTCGTCGCGACCGGCGCGCTGCCGTCCTTGGCAATCGCCGTGACCGTCAGGTCGAAATCGACGTCACTGTTGGCAGGCGGCGTGATCTTCAACCCGGCCAACTGCTGAGGCGTCAGCGTCCAAGTGGTGGTGCCGTTCTGCTCGGTGACCGAGGTGCCGGCGCTCAGCGTGGCTCCGGCCGGAACGCCGGCGATGGTGATCGTCAGCGTCTCCGACCCGTCGGTGTCGGTCAGCGCCGGGCTGATCGTCAGCGGGATGGCAGTGTCTTCATCGCCACGGGCGGCGGACACGGACAGAGTCGGGGTGTCGGTGACCGCAGTGACGGTCACCGGCAGCGACTGGGTCACCGAAACCGGGTCGGCAACGCCGTCCTTGGCCGTCGCCGTGACGGACAGGGTGAAGGTGCCGTCGCTGTTGAGCGGCGGCGTGATCTTCAGCCCGGCCAGCTGGTCGGGGTTCAGCGTGATCGAGCCGTTGCTGACCGTCAGCGTGCCGTTCAGCGTGTTGACCAGCGTCGCGCCCGCCGGAATGCCGCTGATGGTGATCGTCAGCACCTCCGACCCGTCGGTGTCGGTCAACGCCGGGCTGATGGTCAGCGGGATCGCCGTGTCTTCGTTGCCGCTCGCGGCGGTGACGCTCAGCGTCGGCGTGTCGGTCACCGGGTTGACGGTGACCACCAGCGGTGCGCTGACGCTGACCGGAGTGGCAACGCCATCCTTGGCGGTCGCGGTGACGGTCAGGGTGAAGTCATCGTCGCTGTTGTGCGGCGGCGTGATCTTCAGCCCGGCCAGCTGGTCAGGGTTCAGCGTGATCGAGCCGTTGCTGACCGTCAGCGTGCCGTTCAGCGTGTTGGCGAGCGTCGCGCCAGCCGGAATTCCGCTGATGGTGATCGTCAGCACCTCCGACCCGTCGGTGTCGGTCAACGCCGGAGTGATTGCCAGCGCAATCGCGCTGTCTTCGTTGCCGCTAGCCGCGGTGACGCTCAGCGTCGGAGTGTCGGTCACTGGGTTGACAGTGACCACCAGCGGCGCGCTGACGCTGACCGGAGCGGCAACACCATCCTTGGCGGTCGCGGTGACGGTCAGGGTGAAGTCGTCGTCGCTGTTCAGCGGCGGCGTGATCTTCAGACCGGCAAGCTGGTCGGGGTTCAGCGTGATCGAACCGTTGGTGACCGTCAGCGAGCCATTCAGCGTGTTGGCGAGCGTTGCACCGGCCGGGATGCCGCTGATGGTGATCGTCAGCACCTCCGACCCGTCCAAGTCGGTCAGCGCCGGGGTGATCGCCAGCGCAATCGCCGTGTCTTCGTTGCCGCTCGCGGCGGAGACGCTGAGCGTCGGCGTATCGGTGACCGGATCGACGGTGACGTGCAGGGTCTGGCTCGTCGTCGCCACCGGCGCGCTGCCATCCTTGGCAATCGCGGTGACCGTCAGGTCGAAATCCACGTCGCTGTTGGCCGGCGGCGTGATCTTCAGACCGGCAAGCTGCTGAGGCGTCAGCGTCCAGGTCGTCGTACCATTGCTTTCCGTAACCGAGGTCCCGGCGCTCAGCGTCGCCCCGGCAGGAACGCCGGCGATGGTGACCGTCAGCGTCTCGGACCCGTCAGTGTCGGTCAGGGCCGGGTTGATCGTCAGCGGGATGGCGGTGTCCTCATCGCCGCGGGCGGCGGACACGGACAAGGTCGGGGTGTCCGACACCGGATTGACGGTCACCGCCAGGGCCTGCGTCACCGAAACCGGGTCGGCGACGCCGTCCTTGGCCGTCGCCGTGACGGTGAGCGTGAAATCGGCGTCGCTGTTCACCGGCGGGGTGATCGCCAGGCCCGCCAGCTGGCCCGGCGTCAGGGTGATCGAGCCGCCGGAAATGGTCAGCACGTCGCCAGCCGTGTTGGTCAGGACCGCGCCGGTCGGAATGCGGGCGATGGTGATCGTCAGCGTTTCCGACCCGTCCAGATCGGTCAGCGCCGGGGTGATCGCCAGCGCAATCGCCGTGTCTTCGCTGCCGCTCGCCGCGGTGACGCTCAGCGTCGGCGTGTCGGTGACCGGGTCGACCGTGACATGCAGGGTCTGGCTCGTCGTCGCAACCGGTGCGCTGCCGTCCTTGGCAATCGCGGTGACCGTCAGGTCGAAGTCCACGTCGCTGTTGGCCGGCGGCGTGATCTTCAACCCGGCAAGCTGCTGAGGCGTCAGCGTCCAGGTCGTCGTGCCATTGCTTTCCGTGACCGAGGTGCCGGCGCTCAGCGTCGCACCGGCCGGAACGCCGGCGATGGTGACCGTCAGCGTCTCGGACCCGTCAGTGTCGGTCAGGGCCGGGCTGATCGTCAGCGGGATCGCGGTGTCTTCGTCGCCGCGGGCGGCGGACACGGACAAGGTCGGGGTGTCCGACACCGGGTTGACGGTCACCAGCAGCGGCGCACTTGTGCTGGCCGGCGCGGCACTCCCGTCCTTCGAGGTCGCGGTAACGGTCAGGGTGAAGTCGTCGTCGCTGTTCACCGGCGGCGTGATCTTCAGTCCGGCGAGTTGGTCGGGGTTCAGCGTGATCGAGCCGTTGGTAACGGTCAGCGTGCCGTTCAGCGTGTTGGTGAGCGTCGCACCGGCCGGAATACCGGCGATGGTGACGGTCAGCACCTCCGACCCGTCGGTGTCGGTCAAAGCCGGCGTGATCGACAGCGCAATCGCGGTGTCCTCGTTGCCCGTCGCCGCCGTGACGCTCAGCGTCGGCGCGTCGGACACCGGGCTGACGGTCACCGGCAGGGTCTGGCTGACCGAAACCGGGTTGGCGACGCCATCCTTGGCGGTCGCGGTGACGGTGAGCGTGAAGTCCGCATCGCTGTTCAGCGGCGGCGTGATCTTCAGGCCGCCGAGTTGATCCGGCGTCAGCGTGATCGAGCCGTTGCTGATGGTCAGCGTGCTGCCGGCCGTATTGCTGAGGCTGGCGCCCGCCGGGATGCCGCTGATGGTGATCGCCAGCGTCTCCGACCCGTCCAGATCGGTCAGCGCCGGGGTGATCGTCAGCGGGATCGCGGTGTCTTCGTTGCCGCTCGCCGCGGAGACCGACAGAGTTGGGGTATCGGTGACCGGATCGACCGTGACGTGCAGGGTCTGGCTCGTCGTCGCAACCGGTGCGGCGCCGTCCTTGGCAATCGCGGTAACCGTCAGGTCAAAATCCACGTCGCTGTTGGCCGGCGGCGTGATCTTCAACCCGGCCAACTGCTGAGGCGTCAGCGTCCAGGTCGTCGTGCCATCCGGCTGGGTAACAGCAATGCCGGCGCTCAGCGTCGCTCCCGCCGGAACTCCGGCGACGGTGATCGTCAGTGTCTCCGATCCGTCAGTGTCGGTCAGCGCCGGGTTGATCGTAAGGGGGATGGCGGTGTCTTCATCGCCGCGGGCGGCGGTTACGGACAGAGTCGGGGTGTCCGACACCGGATTGACGGTCACGAACAGCGGTGCGCTGACACTGACCGGAGCGGCGACACCGTCCTTCGCGGTGGTCGTGATGGTGAGGGTGAAGTCATCGTCGCTGTTGTGCGGCGGCGTGATCTTTAGCCCGGCGAGCTGATCGGGCGTCAGCGTGATCGAGCCGTTGCTGATGGTCAGCGTGTTGCCGGCCGTGTTGCTGAGGCTGGCGCCCGCCGGGATGCCGCTGATGGTCACCGTCAGCGTTTCCGACCCGTCGGTGTCTGTCAGTGCCGGGCTGATCGACAGCGCAATCGCGCTGTCTTCGTTGCCGCTCGCCGCGGAGACGCTCAGCGTCGGCGTGTCGGTCACCGGGTTGACGGTAACCACCAGCGGTGCGCTGACACTGACCGGAGCGGCAACGCCATCCTTGGCAGTCGTGGTGACGGTCAGGGTGAAGTCATCGTCGCTGTTGTGCGGCGGCGTGATCTTCAGACCGGCAAGCTGGTCGGGGTTCAGCGTGATCGAGCCGTTGGTGACCGTCAGCGTGCCGTTCAGCGTGTTGACCAGCGTTGCGCCCGCCGGAATGCCGCTGATGGTGATCGTCAGCACCTCCGACCCGTCCAGATCGGTCAGCGCCGGGGTGATCGTCAGCGCAATCGCCGTGTCTTCGTTGCCGCTCGCCGCGGTGACGCTCAACGTCGGGGTATCGGTCACCGGATCGACGGTGACATGCAGGGTCTGGCTCGTCGTCGCCACCGGCGCGCTGCCGTCCTTGGCGATTGCGGTGACCGTCAGGTCGAAATCCACGTCGCTGTTGGCCGGCGGCGTGATCTTCAGACCGGCAAGCTGCTGAGGCGTCAGAGTCCAAGTGGTGGTGCCGTTGCTTTCCGTGACCGAGGTCCCGGCGCTCAGCGTCGCCCCGGCCGGAACGCCGGCGATGGTGACCGTCAGCGTCTCCGATCCGTCGGTATCGGTCAGCGCCGGGCTGATCGTCAGCGGAATCGCGGTGTCTTCATCGCCACGGGCGGCGGACACGGACAGTGTCGGGGTGTCCGACACCGGATTGACGGTCACCGCCAGGGCCTGCGTCACCGAAACCGGGTTGGCAACGCCATCCTTGGCCGTCGCCGTGACGGTGAGGGAGAAGTCGTCGTCGCTGTTGTGCGGGGGCGTGATCTTCAGACCGGCAAGCTGATCCGGTGTCAGCGTGATCGAGCCATTGCTGATGGTCAGCGTATTTCCGGCCGTGTTGCTGAGGCTGGCGCCGGCCGGGATGCCGCTGATGGTGATCGTCAGCGCTTCCGACCCGTCCAGATCGGTCAGCGCCGGGCTGATCGTCAGCGCAATCGCGCTGTCTTCGTTGCCGCTCGCAGCACTGACGCTCAGCGTCGGGGTATCGGTCACCGGATCGACGGTGACACGCAGGGTCTGGCTCGTCGTCGCCACTGGCGCGCTGCCATCCTTGGCGATGGCCGTGACCGTCAGGTCGAAATCCACGTCGCTGTTGGCAGGCGGTGTGATCTTCAGACCGCTCAGTTGGTCCTTAGTCAGCGTCCAGGTGGTGGTGCCGTTCTGCTCGGTGACCGAGGTGCCGGCGCTCAGCGTCGCTCCGGCTGGAACGCCGGCAACGGTGATCGTCAGCGTCTCCGATCCATCGGTGTCGGTCAGGGCCGGGCTGATCGTCAGCGGAATCGCGGTGTCTTCATCGCCACGGGCGGCAGACACGGACAGGGTCGGGGTGTCCGACACCGGATTGACGGTCACCGCCAGGGCCTGCGTCACCGAAACCGGGTCGGCGACGCCGTCCTTGGCCGTCGCCGTGACGGTGAGCGTGAAATCGGCGTCGCTGTTCACCGGCGGGGTGATCGCCAGGCCCGCCAGCTGGCCCGGCGTCAGGGTGATCGAGCCGCCGGAAATGGTCAGCACCTCGCCAGCCGTGTTGGTCAGCGCCGCACCGGTCGGAATACCGCTGATGGTGATCGTCAGCGTCTCCGACCCGTCCAGATCGGTCAGGGCCGGGGTGATCGCCAGCGGGATCGCCGTGTCTTCGCTGCCGGTGGCCGCCGTGACGCTCAAGGTCGGGGTGTCGGTGACAGGGGTCACCGTGACCGCCAGGGGAGCGCTGACGCTGACCGCATCGGCGCCGCCGTCCCGGGCGGTGGCGGTGACCGTCAGGGTGAAATCCACGTCGCTGTTGGCCGGCGGCGTGATCGTCAGGCCGGCCAGCTGGTTCGGCGACAGCGTGATCGAACCGTTGCCGATCGTCAGCGTGTCGCCCGCACTGTTCTTCAGGCTCGCGCCGACGGGAATTCCGCTGATCGTGATGCTCAGCGATTCCGAGCCGTCGGTGTCCGTCAGGGCGGGCGAGATGACCAGCGGGATGGCCATATCTTCGTTGCCGCTCGCCGCGGTGACCGACAGGGTCGGCGTGTCGGTCACCGGATTGACGGTAACCACCAGCGGAGCGCTGACGCTCACCGGCGCGGCGGTGCCATCCTGCGCGGTCGTGGTGACGGTCAGGGTGAAGTCAGCGTCGCTGTTGGCCGGCGGCGTGATCCGGAGGCCAGCCAGTTGGCCGGGCGTCAGCGTGACTGCACCGTTGCTGATCGACAGCGTGTCGCCCGCCGCGTTGGCGAGGCTGGCACCGGCGGGGATGCCGCTGATCGTGACGGTCAGCGTCTCCGACCCGTCGGTATCGGTCAGCGCCGGAGTGATCGTCAGCGGGATCGCGGAGTCTTCGTTGCCGGTCGCAGCACTGACGCTCAACGTCGGGGTATCGGTCACCGGGTTCACCGTGACCACCAGCGGCAGGCTGGTGCTGGCCGGCGCGGCGCTGCCGTCGCGGCTGGTCGCCGTGACGGTGAGCGTGAAATCGGCGTCGCTGTTCAGCGGCGGGGTGATCGCCAAGCCTGCCAGCTGGCCCGGCGTCAGGGTGATCGAGCCGCCGGAAATGGTCAGCACCTCGCCGGCCGCATTGGTCAGGACCGCACCGGTCGGAATGCCGGCGATGGTGACGGTCAGCGTCTCCGAGCCGTCGGTGTCGGTCAGCGCCGGGCTGATCGACAGCGGAATCGCCGTATCCTCGGCACCGGTAACGGCCGAGACGCCGAGCGTCGGCGTGTCGGACACCGGGTTGACCGTGACCGGCAGCGTGGCGGTGACGCTGTTGGGCGTGGCGGTGCCGTCGGTGCTGGTGGCCGTCACGGTCAGGCTGAAGCTGTCGCCGCTGTTGGCCGGCGGGGTCAGCGTCAGGCCGGGGATCTGCGACGCGGTCAGCACGATGCTGCCGTTGACCACTGTCAGCACCGCACCGGAGGCGTCGCGCAGAACCGCGCCGTCCGGGATGCCGGCCAGGGTGACGGTCAGCACCTCCGTCCCGCCGGTATCGGTCAGGGCGGCGGCGATGTTCAGGGCAATGGCGGTGTCCTCGTCACCGGACACCCCGTTCACCGTCAGGCTGGGCGTGTCGGACACCGGCGCCGGGGCCGGAGTCGAGGGTGCGGCGACGGTGGGGGCGACCACCGCGGCGGCCTGCAGGAAGGTCACGCCCTCGGCGGCGGGAACCACCCCGTTGTCGATCACCTGGTCGGGCGTCTCGGGCATCGGGATGTCCGACGCCGCAACGTCGAGCGGGTCGTAGGCCGAGGTCGTGCGCGCGGTCGACAGAAGCTCCGCCCGCTCCGCCGTCTTGCCGGCGGTCCCGCGGCCGTCCCCGTCCGCCGGGCCGGAACCCTCGGGACCGGTCGGGCCGGACCCGCGGGTGCCTTCGGTGCGCAGCACGTCGCCGTTCAGCAGCAGCGCGTTCACCGCCTGGTCGGCAGCGACAGCCACCGATTCGCCGACGACGGCACCGGTCTGCACCGCACCGCCCACCATCAGATCCTCGGCGCCGCGATAGTCGGTCTGGACATAGCCCAGCGTATCGTCGGGCCGTTGAAGCTGTACCGAGCTCGCCTCGTGGATGACGCCGCCCAGACGGGTGCCGTCGACCTGCTGGAGAAGGGTCAGATCGTCCAGGATCTGACGATCGTCGACCGTCGGGACCTTACCCTGAACCGCTTCATCAGCCATCGGACCGCTCCATAAGTCGGGTGCAAAATCGCACCACACCACTTGTCACGACCCTAGGTTCTAGCGCTCTCACTTGCTTGTGATAAGAAACATCCTGTGATGAGTTTCAACATGTTGGATGCTGAAGCACCGGCCACCTCTACCCTAGGGGGACCGCCTGGACGCAACGAAATCCCTTGGAGCGGTTGGGTTTTTACCGCTTTCGCGCAAGCTCCGAAGGGCAGGGCGCAATGCGCTTTGTCACTCGGTTGCCTTTTGTTGCTATTCGCGGATTTACCTATCACTAGCAAATATGGTGTTGATTAGCGCTCGGTTAACTCCGTGAAACAGGTTGGTCGTTTTGCAGCCCGGAAACCCGTCCGCTCCTCCCAGCGCACCGCCCGCCGCCTCCCCCGAGCGCAATCGGGCCGGGCGCGATGGCGCCAAACGCGATCAGGCAAACCGTGATCGGGCGGCCGAGAAGGCTGCGCGACGCCTGCTGTCCGGCATGCTGGGTCCGCGCCGGGACCGGGCGATGCTGATCCTGGCGTCCTTCGCCCTGAACATCTTCGGGCTGGCCCTGCCGGTCACGCTGCTGCATGTCTACGACCGCATCCTGCCGAACGAATCCTACGGCACCATGCTTCTGCTCGGCATCGGCTGTGGGGCGGCGGCGGTGATGGAGGCGATCCTGCGGGTCGCGCGCTCGGCGCTGACCACCTGGATGGGGGCGAGGATCGAGCACCAGTCGAGCGCGTCGCTGATCGACCGGCTGATGCACATGCCGCTGAACGCCTTTTCCCAGCAGGGCATCGGCACCCATTTCGAGGTTTACCGCGCCATCAAGCTGGTGCGGGAATTCTATTCGGGCCAGGCGCTGCAATCAGCCATCGACATCCCCTTCGCCGTTCTCTATCTGGGCCTGATCGCCCTGCTGGCAGGCTGGCTGGCGGCGATCCCGGTGGCGGTGCTGGGCCTGTTCCTGATCGTCGGCGCCGTGCTGGGCCGGCGGATGCGCCGGGCGCTGGAAAGCCGCCACACGCTGGAGGAGCGGCGCCTGAACTTCATCAGCGAGGTTCTGGGCGGCGTCCACACCGTGAAGGGCCTGGGGGCCGAGGCCGGCCTGCTGCGCCGCCACGAGCGCCTGCAACAGGGTTGCAGCGAGGAGGACTTCACCGTCGCCCGCCTCAGCGGCACCGCCTCCGTCGTCGCCGCCACGCTGGCCCAGACGACGATGATGCTGGTGGTTCTGCTGGGCAGCGTGTCGGTGATCGACGGCGCGATGACCACCGGCGTTTTGACCGCCTGCTCGATGCTGGCCGGGCGCTGCGTGCAGCCGGTGCAGGCGCTGTTCGACCGCTGGGTGCGCTACCAGTCGGTGTCGCTGGCCCTGCGCCGCATCGGCCATGTCCTGCTGGAGGTCGGACCCGACGGCGCCGCGGCGCCGGTCGCCAGGGACGGAATCGCCGAGTCGGACGGTGCGGTCGCCACGCCGCTGGCCCCCGGCTCCATCGAGATGGACAAGGTCACCTTCGCCTACGACCGCGGGCCGGAGATCCTGAGCGGCCTGTCGCTGAGCGTCGGGCCGGGCGAGTTCCTGGGCGTGGTGGCGACCAACAGTTCGGGCAAGACGACGCTTCTGCGCCTGATCCTGGGCGTGCTGCGGCCACGGTCCGGCGAGGTCCGGGTCGGCGTGCGCACCCTGACCGGGGCCGATGCCATGATCGGCATCGGCGGCGTCGTCTATGTCGGCGAGCATCCGGAGCTGTTCAAAGGCACGATCCTGCAGAACCTGACGCTGTTCGACCCCAGCCGGGCCGATCTGGCGATGGAGGTCTGCCGGCGCCTTGGCCTCGACCGCCGCATCGCCAGCCTGCCGCAGGGCTACGAGACCATCGTCGGCGACGCCTCGCAGGAGGCGCTGCCCCGCGGCGCCCGCCAGATGATCTGCCTTGCCCGGGCCCTGGTCCGCGAGCCGGCCGTCCTGCTGCTGGACGAGCCGAACTCCTCGCTCGACGTCGAGTCCGACAAGGCGTTCCGCCGCGCGCTCGACGAGCTGCGCGGCAGCGTCACCATCCTGCTGGTCAGCAGTCGCCCGTCGCTGCTGTCGCTGGCCGACCGGGTGGTGCAGATCGTCGACGGCCATGCGGTGGCCCGCAACCCGGCCGCCGAAGCCATCGGCGGACAGCCGGCCCTGGTGGCTGCCGTCTCCAGCGCCCCGGCACCGGATGCCGAGGCCGGCACCGATGCGGAGCCGATCCGAGCCGCCCACGACGACGGCGACATCCTGCGCCGCCGGCTGGCCGAGGCATCGGCCGTCGGCGCCTGCATGGTGCCGCTGCTCGACGCGCTCGGCTGGCGCGGCGCGCCGCAGACGCTGGCGGAAGCCCTGCCCCACTTCTCCGAGGTGCAGACGGTGGAGGAGCTGTGCGACGTGTTCCAGCGCCTGCATTTCGAGGGGCGCAGCCTGCGCTTCGACCTCGGCCGGCCGGAACCGTCGCTGATGCCCTGCCTGTTCCGCGCCCGCGACGGCGGCATCTACACGCTGCTGTCCGCCGATGCCGACGGCGTCACCGCCTTCAGCGGGCAGTCGCGCGAAACGGTGACGCTGAACTACGGCAAGGGCACGGCCTACGTCTTCACGCCGCTGGAGACCGCCTCCGGCGCCGGGAATCAGAACTGGGTCGGCTCGGTCATCCACGCCTATTTCCCGCTGCTGTGGGCGGTGCTGGGGCTGAGTGCCGTCATCAACCTGCTGTCGGTCGCCGCCCCGCTCTTCACCATGGCGATCTATGACAAGGTGATCGGCACCGGGTCGTTCGACACGCTGGCGACCATCGCCGTCGGCGCCTTCCTGGTCATCGCCGGCGACTTCGCTCTGCGCCAGATCCGCGGCCGGGCACTGGCCCATGCCGGGTCGCGCATCGCCCGCACCGTCAGCAACGCCACCATCGACCGCATCCTGATGCTGCCGGTGGGGATGAGCGAACGGGCGGCCATCGGCACGCAGATCGCGCGGGTGAAGGATCTGGAGTCGATCCGCGATTTCATCAGCCAGGGGCAGGTGGCGGCGCTGTTCGACGTGCCCTTCGCCCTGTTCTATCTGGTGGTGATGGCGGTGCTGGGCGGACCGCTGGCTCTGGTCCCGCTGGCCGCCGTGCTGGTCACCGCCGCCATCGGCGCCGCCGTCCACCCGATGGTGCGCGCCCGCACCGGCACCACCGCGCGCGCCGACACCGAGCGGCAGGAATTCTTCGTCGAGATGGTCGCCAAGATGCCGGCCCTGCGCGCCATCGGCGGGCTGGCCCACTGGCGCGACCGCTATGACCGGCTGTCGGCCCGCACCGCCCGGTCGGGCCACACCGCCGCCAACCTGTCGGCGACCCATGCGGCGCTGGCCGGGCTGGTGGTGCCGGTGGCAGGATTGGCCACCGTCGGCGTCGGCGCCCTCCAGGTCTTCGCCGGCACGATGACGCCGGGCGCGCTGATGGCGTCGATGATGCTGCTGTGGCGGGTGATGGTGCCGTTGCAGACCGCCGTCTCCATGCTGCCGCGCATTGAGCAGCTGCGCGCCAACGCCCGCCAGATCAACGGCCTGATGAGCATCCGGCCGGAGCGCGAGCCGCGCTGCGCCACCTTGCAGCCGCGCCGGCTGAAGGGCGAGGTGTCCTTCTCGCGCGTGTCGCTGCGCTACCGCAACGATGCCGATCCGGCGCTGGTCGGCGTGACGTTCAATGTCAAGCCGGGGCAGATCGTCGCCATCGTCGGGCCGGACGGCGCCGGCAAGTCGTCGCTGCTGAAGGTGATGCTGGGGCTCTACGCGCCGCAGGCCGGCAATGTGCGGGTCGACGGCGTCGACATCCGCCAGATGGACCCGGTCGATCTGCGCAAGTCCATCGGCTATGTGCCGCAGGCCAGCTCGCTGTTCTACGGCACCATCGCGCAGAACCTGCGCTTCGCCGACCAGACCGCCGACGAGGCCGAACTGCGCTGGGCGCTGTCGCTGGCCGGCGCGCTGGACGAGGTGGAGGCTCTGCCGCGCGGGCTGGACACCCGCATCGGCGACAACCAGTCGCTGCGCCTGTCGCCCAGCCTGACCCAGAAGATCTGCCTGGCCCGCGCCTACATCCGCCGTCCGCGCATCCTGCTGCTGGACGAGCCGGCGAGCCGGCTGGACTTCGAGGGCGACAAGGCGCTGCACGCGGCGCTGGCCGCCCTGCGCGGCCACAGCACCATCTTCCTGGTCACCCACCGGCCGAGCCACCTGACGCTGGCCGACACGGTGCTGACCATGGATGCCGGCATGATCGGCCCAGCCGCCCCGGCCGGCGGCCTGCCCGGCCCCCGTCCGGTCGGTCCCGGCACCGGCCCCAATGGTGGCCCCAATGGCGGCCCGGGTGGCGGCAACAGCGTCGCCAACGGCATCGCCGGGGCGCTGCTGGGCGGGATCGGGCTGCAACGCCCGCCCGGCGTCGCCGCCACGCCACAACGTTGATCGGGCGCTGACGCCTTCCGCTCTTTCCTCCAGTCCATGTGAACCGCAAGATGGCCGCTTCAGACCTCGCCCGCCCCACCGGCAAATCGCTCAGCGCCGACGATGCGACGCTGTCGCTGGTCCGCGCCACCATCGTCGTGCTGGTCCTGCTGATGGCGGCCCTGCTGACCTGGGCCACGCTGATGCCGGTCAAGGAGGCCGTCGTCACCGCCGGGCAGGTGGTGCCGTCCGGCAACGCCCAGGTGGTCCAGCATCTGGAGGGCGGCATCGTGTCGTCCATCCTGGTCAAGGAAGGCGATCTGGTGGAGGCCGGACAGCCGCTGCTCGTCTTCGATCCCAAGCAGGTCCAGGCGGAGCGGGAGCAGATGAACGCCCGCCTGCTGACGCTGGACCTGCGGGCGGAGCGGCTGCGCGCCTTCGCCGCCGGGCGAACCGCCGATTTCGCCCGCGTCGCCGGCCCCGACACACCGCAGACGGAGTCGCAGGTCGCCGATCAGAAGCTGATCTACGACACCCAGCGCCAGGCCCGCGACACCGCCATCGCCGTCCTGCGCGCCCAGGTGTCGCAGCGCGAGGCGGAACTGGCTCTGTATGAGGGGCAGCTGGCCAATATCAAGGACCAGATCACCTTCATCACGGGATCGGTCGACATCCGCAACAAGCTGGAATCGATGGGCCTGTCGTCGAAGCTGCAATCGCTGGAAACCCAGCGCGAGCAGTCGCGCCTGATGGGCGAGCAGCGTCGGATCGAGGGGCAGATCATCGCCACCCAGCAGGCGATCACCGAGGCCGGCAACCGCATCCTCGACCAGTCGGCCAAGCTGTCGCAGGATGCCGTGACCGAGATGGGCACCGTCACCGCCGAGATCGCCCAGCTGCGCGAGGCCCGCGCCAAGCTCGACGACCGGGCCCAGCGCCTGACGGTGCTGTCGCCGGTGCGCGGACTGGTGCAGGATCTGCGGGTCAACACCATCGGCGCGGTGGTGCCGGAAGGCGGCGTGCTGATGCAGGTCGTCCCGGTCGACCATGAAATGACGGTGGAGGCTCACGTCACCCCGCGCGACGTCGGCCATCTCCAGGTCGGGCAGGAGGCGACGGTCAAGGTTCTGACCTACGACTTCGCCCGCTATGGCGCCATCACCGGCAAGCTGCTGCGCATCTCGGCCTCCACCTTCCTGGACGAGCAGCACCGCCCCTACTACAAGGCGGTCGTGGCGCTC
Organism: Azospirillum melinis; assembly: GCF_013340935.1. Taxonomy (GTDB): domain Bacteria; phylum Pseudomonadota; class Alphaproteobacteria; order Azospirillales; family Azospirillaceae; genus Azospirillum; species Azospirillum melinis. The sequence goes on from NZ_WHOS01000047.1 coordinate 19,099, forward strand.
AGCCGCAACCATGTCGGCCGCGACGACGTCCAGCACCCGGTTCTTCCCGGCATGACCACCCAGGTGGAACTGCCCACCGGCGAGCGGTCGCTGCTGGAATATCTGCTGAAGCCGATCTACTTTGCCCTGTCCGACAGCTTCAACGAGCGGTGAGTGTTGTAATACCCTCTCCCGCCCCGGGAGAGGGAGGGACCCGCCGAAGGCGGGAGGGTGAGGGGCGATCCGGATATGGATTTCGATCCTCGGATCACCCCTCACCCTTCCCATGCTGCGCATGGGCCCCCCCCTCTCCCGGGGCGGGAGAGGGAGGTTCAGAGTTTCCTCCAGAAACGCAAAAAGGCCGCCGGTCCTGATTGGACGGGCGGCCGACATGGCAACGGTGCAAAGGGTCAGTAGGCGCCGAGCGACCGGGCGACGGCGGTGAATTCCTCGGCGAGCCAGCCTTCCTGCCGGATCAGGTGGCCCATCAGCTGCTTCAACGCCGCCTCGTAGGCCTCGGCCCGCTCATCGGCCGACAGGCCGGCCGCGGCGAGACGGGCGACGAAATCGTCTGCCGCCTGCTCGGGTCCGATCTTCTCAGCCTTGCGGGAGTCGGCCTGGGTCATGACTTTGAACAACCTGGGAGCGGTGTCGGCGATCTGCTGCGGAACCATTGAAGCGCCTTGATGCTGGAGGCGATGCCTGACCCCATAATGAGTGTGCGGAACACGTGTGTGAAGGCACCATTTAGCGCTTAAATGAAATAAATTTTGGATGCATTTGATGCATCTCGTTTCAATTGTGTCGGCCCGTCGGCCAAAAGTTGCGGAGGCGCTGCAAGAAACGGCTCCGACACAGCTCGACAGAATATGTCACGACATACCAGTAGCAATCATTCGTGCCAGTACCTAAAATTGCCGCGATTCAGCAGCGCCCGTGAACGCCAATGGCCGGCCGCCCCAACCGCAGCGCCTCCCTTCAGACCGCTCCGCTCCGCGCGGTCGAACCCGATCCGGCTGCCGTCAGCCTGGACAAGGTGAAGGCGATTCTGGCTCCGCTGGACCGGGCGCAGAAATCCAAGCTGTTCGAACTGGTGCAGGCCGGCCATCTGGAAGACGACCAGATGACGGTGGAGGTCGGCCGGCTGATCGTCGCCATGCTGAACGGGCCGCGCACCGAGCATGCGCGCCGCATCTGGACCGGCTGGTTCGATCCGGTGATGCTGCGCACCGACCAGCTGATGCTGGCGGAAAGCCGGCCGCCCGGCTGCATGCATGTGGTCGACGCCAGCGCCTGGTGGTTCGCGCTGCTGCCGCATCTGCGCGAACTGGCCGGACGGGTGCAGTCCGACATCGCCGCCCTTGCCAGCGAACATCCGCTGGACAGGGTCCTCGCCTCCCCCGCCGCGGCGGACTGGGCGGAAGAGCTTCGCGTCCGCTCGCTGGAGGTCCTGCGCCAGCGCGGCGTGGCCGGGCCGCTGCTGGCCACCGCCAACTCCGAACGGCTGACGCTGCTGCGCAAGCGCGGGCTTGCGGGCGTGGCGCCGCTGTCGATGGGCGATCTGGCGATGCTGGACACCATGCTGGACCATGCGCCGCTGTGGAAAGGTGCTGTCCGCCCGCGCGAAACCATCGGCATCCTGCACGCCGTGTCCGAGATGGCGGAGCACGGCTCGGCCGACGGCGCGATGCACTATGCGCTGGCCCTGATCAACGGGTCGCGCGATCCCGATCAGGCGCTGGCGCTCCATGGCATGTCGCCCGGCCCGGCATTGGTGGAGGCGGCGGTCGGGCATGTGCAGTTCGCCTGGCAATGCCTGCGCCAGAAGCTGGAGGATCTGCATCTCGGCCGCCCTGCCCCGCCGCAGCTGACGGCGGGCGAGACGGTGGACCGCCTGCAGGAGCGCGCCTTCCGCTGGTACGACACGTTGCAGGGCTTCGGCGTCGAGCGCGGCGGCCGCAACTGGGCGGCGGTCTCGGCCGCCGTCGGCCGGGTGACCGGGCTGGTCGAGGGCGAGGTCGTGCCGGTGCTGAGCCACCGGCTGCTGACGCTGAACGCCAGCACCTCGGCCCGGCCGCTGATCGACCCGGTGCGCTTCATCAACGGCTTCAACCACCGGCTGCGCCGCCGCGGCATCGCCGCCTCGACCAACCCCTGGCTGACGGCAATCGGGGAGCATCTGGCCGCCCTGTTCCGCCAGATCGGCGCCTATGGCCGGGAAGACGCGCTGTCCGCAATGGCGGACCTGTGCGAACTGGCGGAGGAGGCCGGCTACCCCATCGAGGTGACGGCCATCGACAAGACGCTTCTGGGCATCGCCGAGCGGGCCCTGCGCGACGGCCGTGAACTGAACGCCGGGGAAAGCAGGCTGATCGAGCGCGTCGTGACCGTCGCGACCGAGGAGCGCCGCCGCTGCCGCTGGTGGGTGTCGGGCGAACTCGTCAGCCTGCTGGACGCCGCCCAGCAGCGCGGCATCGGCCCGACGCCGCAATAGACCGCCACCCTTTGCCGGATCAGGACGACAGCTTGATCCCCGACTTCATGGTGGCGAGCGCCAGCTGGGTGCGGTTGCGCACGCCCAGCCGCTGCATCACCGTGCGCAGATGGACCTTGATGGTGCCCTCCAGCACGCCCAGCGCACGGGCGATCTCCTTGTTCGACTGGCCTTCCAGCAGCAGGCGAAGCACCTCGCGCTGACGCTCGGTCAGGCCGTTGACGGCGTCGCTTTCGGTGCGGACCAGCGTTGCGGAGGCCGGCAGCGGAATGCGGATCGGCGTGCCGCCGCGCACGGCCGGGGGGGCCGGGGCGAAGATGCCGCCTTCCAGCACGATCGGCAGAGCCTGGTCGAGCACCGTGCCCTCGCATCCCTTGTGGACGAAGCCGCGGGCGCCGGCGCGGATGCAGGAGGCGATGACGTTGCCGTCGGTCACCCCCGAAACCACGATCACCGGCACGTCGCCGGCCGCCTCCAGCATCTCGGCCAAACCGCTGTGCTCGTCGCTGTCACCCATCTGCAGATCGTAGAGAATGGCGGCAAGACCCGGCTCGGACCGCGCCTTGCGCATGGCGTCGGCCAGCGATCCCGCCTCGATGATCTCGACATCCTCATAGCGCTGCCGCAGGGCAAGCGACAGGCCGTAGCGGACCAGGGCATGATCGTCGACAATCAGGAACCTGAGGGGAGTGTCGGGCAAGCCCCGGCGATCCGACGCCTGGGTCAACTCTGCGGAGTTGTGAGCGTGCTGCACGTGATGGTCCACGTTTGTTCCCCTTTACTCGTCTAAAGTGCCATTTGCCCGTAGAGACGCAGGGCCACGATGCGACTTTGGACCAATCCGGCATCAGGAAGAACCGTTCCATCGGCACGTATGACGGGGCATGGGGATAACGGTTCTCCAAACCGAAGGTGGCAAGCTGCACCGTCAACGGTGGCGTTTGCGCCTTTTACGTTCGGCCAGCGGAACCGTCACCGAAAAGACCGATCCACGTTCCGGCCAGGAGCGCAAGGTGACTGCGTGACCGAGCCGGCCGGCGAGCCGCGAGACGATCGCCAGCCCCAGACCGACACCGCGCTTCTGGTCCTGGCTTGGGTTGTCGAGCTGCCGGAACTCCTCGAAGATGGCCTGCTGGCTGTGCTCGGGGATGCCGGGCCCGGTGTCCCACACCTCGATGCGCAGACAATCGCCGCAGCGCCGGCAACCCATCAGGATTTTGCCGGACATAGTGTATTTCAGCGCGTTGGCGATGAGGTTCCTCAGGATGCGCTCCAGCAACTGAGGGTCGCTGACCACCATCGCGGTGCTGGGCACGGCCCGGAAGCGCAGGCCGCGCATTTCCGCCTGCGGCAGAAACTCGCTATGGATGATTTCCAGCATCAGAGAGATCGGCAGCGGCTCAATCGATGGCTCTATCGCGCCGGCGTCGAGCCTTGCGGTGTCCAGCATGCCCTCCAGCAGGGTGCGGATCGACAGGTGTGCCGCCAACAGCCCGCCCATGATCGGCCGCTCCGCCTCGCCCAGGCGATTGCGCAGGACATCCAGGAACAGTCCCATCGACATCACCGGCTGGCGCAGGTCATGGCTGGCCGACGCCAGAAGCTGCAGCTTGTCGGCATCGGCCGCCTGAAGGCGGCGGAGTTCCTCGTTGGTGCGGGCCAGCTGGATGTTGGCCTCCTCCATCTGATCCAGCGTGGCGCGCAGTTCCTCGTCCATCGCCCGCAACTCTTCCAGCGAGGCGTGCAATTCGTAATCCGAGCGTTCGAAATCCCTGCCGCGGCGCTCCAGCGCGGTCTCGCGGATGGCCAACCTCTCCTGAATCGCATCCAGCTGCGCCAGGGAGTGGTGGTAGCGCTCCGTCACAATCGCCAGTTCACGGGTCTGGCGGTCGATCAGTTCATCGGCATCGCTTTGGCGCCGTTCCAGATCCTCGATCAGCGTCTGCGCCTGCTCCAGCTCGGCCGACAGGCGCGCCAGCGCGTCGGGCGTCCGGTCTTCCTTCAGGGCCTCCGCCACGCAGATGAAATGTTCGGTTTCGCCCCGCACCCCAACCAGCGGCGTGATGACGAGGCTGCACAGATAGTCGCTGCCGTCCTTGCGCCGGTTGACCAGGGAAATTCGGGCCGCACCGCCTTGCTGCAAATCATGCCGGATGGTCGCAACCACGGCGGGATCGGTGCGGCGGCATTGCAGGAAGCGTGGGGAGCGGCCGATGGCCTCGTCCGCCCGGTAGCCGGTCAGGGTGGTAAAGGCCCGGTTGACATAGAGGATGGTCGGCCCCGGAGCATCGAGCCGGCTGTCGGTAACGATGACGGCGTGGTCCATATGGTCCCACAGGGGCTGCACGACCAGCGGCTTGGCCTTCATGCCGGCACCCGCGGTCCCACCCACAACTTTGAATTCATGGTCATCGGACATTCCATCCAACCCCTGCCAGCGCCACCAACGCGCCACGTTGTATCAAGTCGCCAGGGCAGAACAGCCGTAACTTCACTATCTAAACTGTCACGGTCAACCGCCGTTCCGGACAGCTTCTTTAGAGCGATCACCATGACGGAAATTGAGTAACGGGTCACCACCAGCCCTGATACCGTCGTTTGCAAACAAACCCGTTGGGCTTCTCTTTTCGTCCCCATCACGCAAACCGGCCCGACGATCAGCTGCCGGCAACCTCCGCACGGCGGTCGTCGAGACCGATCCGCTGCCGTTCCGTCACGTCATGAGCCATGGCGACGAGGATCGGCGGCTGTTCCTCCGCGAAATACTGCATGCAGATTTCCATCGGACGCAGCGTCTGGTCGGGGCCCTCGATGGTCGTTTCGAACACAATTTCGGCCTTTTCACCGGACAGCAGCGGCTCCACCAGCCGGGTGAAGGCAAGGGCGTCGATGTCCGGCATCAGGTCGTGCAGGGCGATCTGGCGAAGCGACTCCAGGGAATAGCCCAGCTTCAGCTCCGCCCCCTTGTTGACCAGCTGGAAGCTGAAGGTGGCGGGATCGATGAAATAGACCTCGTTCAGCGACTCCCCGATGATGCGCCCGAGATATTCGGCGAACGCGTCGGACCGTGCCCGTTCCGTCACATCCTCGATGATCAGCACCACGCCGCGCGCCAACCGGATGTCGTAGAGCAGCGGTGAGAGGCGGATGCGGCAGGTGATACGCCGGCCGCGGCGGTCCATCACCGTTATCTCTACCGGCTCAACCGGCGTCTGAGTCGTCAGGATGTCGTGCAGCGGGCGGCGCAGACGCTGAACCGGCAGGCCGATGTCAAGGTCCAGGAACACCTCGCCTATCACTTCCTCGTTGCGTAGGCCCCAGACATTCTCGCTCCAGCGGTTCCAGTACTGGACGGCGAGGTTGTCGTCCAGAACGATGATGCCGACGTCGATGCTGCGCAGGATTGACTCGGAATAAAGGCGATACTCGCCCGCCTCCTCGCCCTGCCGGCGCATCTCCTCATTGGCGACCTCCAGCTCTTCGTTGGTCGAGCGCAGCTCTTCGTTCATGGTCTCCAGCTCCTCGTTGGTGGACTGGAGTTCCTCGTTGGTCGTTTCCATCTCTTCGTTGGTGGACTGGAGTTCTTCGTTGGTCGTCTCCAGCTCCTCGTTGGAGGACTGGAGTTCCTCGATGGTGGTTTCCAGGCTTTCCTGCGCCGCCTCGATCTCCTGTTGCAGCAGATAGATGCGGCTGGTGTCGAAGAAGCTGAGCAGCGTGGCGAAGGCCTTGCCGTCGCGGCTGTAGAGCGGCGCCACCTCGATGGTCAGGCGGACCGGCTCGGCCCCCGGTCGGGTGAAGGGCTGGTGTTCGATGCGAACCATGCGGCCGGAATTGCGCACCTCCTCGATCCGGCTGCGCAGCTCGGTCGGGCGGTAGGAGATGGTCAGGTCGTGGAACGGGCGGCCGATGTCGCTTTCCTCGACGTCGAACAGGCGGCGGGCATGGGTGTTGGCGAACACCAGCACCCCCTCGGCATTCACCGCCAGATAGCCGATGGAGCTGCCGTCGACGATGCTCTCCAGCAACCGCACCTGCTGGTTGACGCGGGGACTGCCGGCGTCGTTGGCCAGCGACAGGCTTCCGCCGGCGCTCCGCCGCCATTCCTGCGGCACTTTGGCGAATATGCGGCTTTTCAGATCGACCGGTTCGAACATGCGCGACCGGGCCAGCTGGGTTTCCGCCTTGCCCAGGAACAGGAAGCCGTCATTGACCAGGGCGTAATGCAGCCGCGGCAGGACGATGCCCTGGGTGTCTGCCTCCAGATAGATCAGCAGGTTGCGGCAGATCAGCAGGTCGATGCGGGAGATCGGCGCGTCGCTGACCACATTGTGGCGGCCGAAGATCACGCATTTGCGCAGTTCGCGCTGGAAGACATAATGGTTGTTGGTGCGCTCGAAATAACGTTCCAGCAGCGGTTCGGGCACCGATTCCACGTCGCGCGGCGCATAGGTGGCGTGGCGCGCCGTGTTCAGCGCCGCATCGTCCAGGTCGGTGGCGTAGATCTTGACGCGGCGGCAGAAGTCCGCCGTCCCCAGCGCCTCGGCGAACATCATCGCCAGCGAATAGGGCTCCTCGCCCGATGCGCAGCCGACGCTCCAGATCCGGATCTGGCCCTTCTCACCCTTGCGCTCCAGGATGCGCGGAACGACCTCCCGCCGCATCACCTCCCACGCCTCGCTGTCGCGGAAGAAGGAGGTAACGTTGATGAGGACGGTGTTCAGAAGATCGACGAATTCCTGCGGGTGGGCTTCCAGAAAGGCGTGGTAGGCGGCGAAGCCATCGCAGCCGACCTCCTCCATCCGCCGGCGGATGCGCCGCTCCAGGCTTGTGCGTTTGTAGCCGCGGAAATCGATGCCGCGGCTTTCCTGGATGTGGCGGATCAGATTGGTGAAATCGCTGTCTGGATCGTCGGTCTTCTTCGTCATTTTCTTGCGTCGTAACCGTGTCGGACAGAGCATAATCGCCTGTGCGCATCCCACTCAAGCGGCGTGGAGACCTACGCCCCTTCGGGAATCGTTGGAAGGACGAGTGGAATTATTCAGGCGGTCGTGAAACGCGGCGGCGGCGGAACTGTTCTGGTTCCATGGAGACACGCGACATCCTCGCCATCGGTGCGTCGGCCGGCGGGCTGACCGCCCTCACCCGCCTGTTCGGCGCGATGCCGAAGGGGTGCGCGCCGACGGTGTTCGTCGTTCTCCACATCACCCCGAATGCCCACAGCGTCCTGCCGCAACTGCTGGAGCGGATCGGCTGGCTGCCGGCCTTCCATCCGGTGGATGGGGAGCCGATCCGTCCCGGTCACATCCATGTGGCGCCGCCCGATCACCATCTGCTGCTCCGCCGCGACCGGGTGCTGATCCGCCGCGGCCCGCGGGAAAACCGCACCCGGCCGGCGGTGGACCCGCTGTTCCGTTCGGCCGGCGTCGCCTTCGGCAGCCGTGTCGTCGGCGTCGTGCTGTCGGGCACGCTGGACGACGGCACGTCCGGCCTGCGGGCGATCCGCCGCTGCGGCGGACTCGGCATCGTACAGGACCCGGACGATGCCGAATGGCCGGGGATGCCGCAGAGCGCCATCGACGACGGCGAGGCCGATCACGTCCTGCCTCTGGACCGGATGCCGGCTCTGCTGTCCCGTCTGGCCGACGAACCGGCGCCACCAAGCCCGCCCGTACCGCTCGATGTCGCCACGGAGGCGCGGATCGCCGAGCAGGAGTTCACAGCCGTGTCCGAAGACGCCCAAGCGGTCGGCTTGCCGACCACCCTGTCCTGCCCGGAATGCGGCGGCGGCCTGAGCGAGATCCATGACGGACCGGTGCTGCGCTTCCGCTGCCATGTCGGCCATGCCTACAGCCCCGACAGCATGGAGGCGGCGCAGGCCGAAGCGATGGAAACGGCCCTGTGGGTCGCCCTGCGCACCCACGAGGAGCGGGTGGAGCTGTTCCAGCGCCTGGGCAACTATGCCCGCGAACGCGGCCAGGACCTGATCGCCGCCAATTGGGACAGCCAGAAGCAGGAGGCCCGCAGGAACGCCGAACTGTTGCGCGCCGTGCTGTCCAAGCCAGAGGTCCGGAACACCAGTTCTCAGAAGAAGCGGTGACCGGTTCGGGGGAACCGGATGGCGTCCGGCGGGTTGGATCCATTCGGAACCTAAGTTCCGGTCCCAGGAGCCTGCCCCCGAAATGTCGCAAGACCATTCCCCAGAGTATCGTCCCATGAACATCGACGGCCTGTCGGACGACGAGGACACCCCGCATTACGACGGTCCGGCCGGCGGCTGGGGGTCGGTCGGCTCGATGGCCCGCATCATGGGGGAGGAGCGGCCGACCCCCGCCGTGCTCGACACGCTGCGCCGGCAGAACAAGCCCGGCGGCTTCATGTGCGTGTCCTGCGCCTGGGCCAAGCCGGCCAAGCCGCACACCTTCGAATTCTGCGAGAACGGCGCCAAGGCGACGATCTGGGAGCTGACCAGCCGGCGCTGCACCCCCGATTTCTTCGCCCAGCACACGGTCACGGAACTGAAGGGTTGGAAGGATTACGATCTGGAGCAGCAGGGGCGGCTGACCCACCCCATGCGCTATGATCGGGCGAGCGACCGCTATGTGCCCTGCGGCTGGGACGAGGCCTTCGCCGCCATCGGGGCGGAGTTGCGTGCCATCGAACCGGACCGGGCGGTGTTCTATTCATCGGGCCGCGCCAGCCTGGAGACGTCATATCTCTACGCGCTGTTCGCGCGGCTCTACGGGCACAACAATTTGCCCGACAGCTCCAACATGTGCCACGAGACGACCTCGGTCGGGTTGAAGAAGGTGATCGGCTCGCCCGTCGGCACCTGCGTGCTCGACGATTTCGAGAGCTGCAACGCCATCTTCTTCTTCGGCCAGAACACCGGATCGAACAGCCCCCGCCTGCTCCACCCGTTGCAGGATGCGGTGAAGCGCGGGGCGAAGATCGTCACCTTCAACCCCGTGCGGGAAAAGGGTCTGGAGAGCTTCCGCAACCCGCAGAACCCGCTGGAGATGCTGACCGGCAAGGAAACCCGGATCTCCACCCTCTATTTCCAGCTGAAGGCCGGCGGCGACATCGCCGCGCTCACCGGCCTGATCAAGCATGTGCTGGCAGCCGAGGAGGAGCGGAAGGCGGATGGCAAGCACGTCCTCGATCACGACTTCATCGCCCAGCACACTGCGGGCTTCGAGGAGATGAAGGCGCGGGTCGACGCCATCGGCTGGGAGGAGATCGAGGAGGAATCCGGCCTGACCCGCGCGGACCTCAAGCAGGCCGCCGACATCTACATCGAGGCGGAACGCTCCATCGCCATGTACGGCATGGGCCTGACCCAGCAGGTGCGCGGGTCGGAGACGCTGGGGGCTCTGGTCAATCTTTGGCTGCTGAAGGGCAACATCGGCCGCGACGGCGCCGGCATCTCGCCGGTGCGCGGCCACTCCAACGTCCAGGGCCAGCGCACCGTCGGCATCTCCGAAAAGCCGGAGCTGGTGCCGCTTGACCGGCTGGCCGAACAGTACGGCTTCGAGCCGCCGCGCAAGGAGGGGCTGAACACCGTCAAGGCCTGCGAGAAGATCCTGTCGGGCGAGGTGAAAGCCTTCATCGGGCTCGGCGGCAACTTCGTCCGTGCCATCCCGGAGCGCGAGCGGATGGAGGCGGCCTGGACGCGGATGCGCCTGACGGTGCAGGTGGCGACCAAGCTGAACCGCAGCCACCTGATCAACGGCGAAATCGCCTATCTGCTGCCCTGCCTGGGCCGGTCGGAGGAGGATGTGCAGGAGAGCGGCGCCCAGGCGGTGACGATGGAGGACAGCCTCAGCTGCATCCACGGCTCGCTCGGCAACAACACGCCGGCCAGCCCGCATCTGAAATCGGAGGTCGCCATCGTCGCCGGCATGGCGAAGGCGACCCTGCCGCCGAATCCGAAGGTGACCTGGGACGCGTGGGTGGCCGATTACCGCCGCATCCGCGCCCTGATCGAGGCGACCTATCCCGACCAGTTCCACCATTTCAACGAGCGGGTCTTCACCCCCGGCGGCTTCTACCGCGGCAACCCGGCGCGCGAGCGGATCTGGAAGACGGAGTCCGGCAAGGCCCACTTCACCCCGCCGGGCCGTCTGCGCGCCATCGGCTTCGAGGATGCGCCGGGCCGCTGGCGGCTGATGACCATGCGGTCGAACGACCAGTTCAACACGACGATCTACGGCTACTCCGACCGCCTGCGCGGCATCGAGGGCACCCGCGACGTTCTGCTGATGAACCCGCTGGACATCGCCGCCGCCGGTTTGCAGGAGGGTCAGGTGGTCGGGCTGGCGAGCGATGCCGGCGACGACATCGACCGCAGGGTGGGCGGGCTGACGGTGACGCCCTTCCACCTGCCACGCGGCTGCGTCGGGGCGTACTACCCGGAGATGAACCCGCTGATTCCGCTGTGGTATCACGACGAGGCGTCGAAGACGCCCGCCGCAAAGGGCGTGCCGGTGCGGATCGTGGCGTAGGGCTGTGAACACGCCCTCTCCCGCCCCGGGAGAGGGAGGGGACCCGCGCCAACGGCGCGGGGAGGGTGAGGGGTGATCCGGATATGGATCTCCTATCCTTGCCGCACCCTCACCCTTCCCATGCTCCGCATGGGCCCCTTCCCTCTCCCGGGACGGGAGAGGGAACCGAACGCCCCCTCAGTGCGCCTCTTCCCAATTGTCCCCGATCCCGGCTTCGGCCACCAGCGGAACGCCGAGATGCGCCGCACCCTCCATCACCTCGCGCACGATCCGCGCGGCGTCCTCGGCCTCCGCTTCCGGAACCTCGAACAGCAGTTCGTCATGCACCTGCAGCAGCATCCGCGCGTTGCTGCCCGCGGCGGCCAGCGCGCCCGGCATGCGGTTCATCGCCCGCTTCATGATGTCGGCGGCGGTGCCCTGGATCGGGGCGTTGATCGCCTGACGCTCGGCGAAGGCGCGGCGGGCGGCGTTCTTCTCCTGGATGCCGGGCATGTAGCAGCGGCGGCCGAACAGGGTCGCCACATAGCCGTGCTGGCGGGCGAAGGCCTTGGTCGCCTCCATCCACACCTTCAGCTCGTGGAAGCGCTCCAGATAGGTCTTGATGAAGGCGTTGGCCTCCCCCGGCGCGATGCCGAGCTGGCGGCCCAGCCCGAAGCCGGAGATGCCGTAGATGATGCCGAAGTTGATCGCCTTGGCCTTGCGGCGGATGTCCGGCGTCATCTGCTCCAGCGGGATGCCGAAGACCTGGGCGGCGGTGGCGGCGTGAATGTCCAGACCGTCGCGGAAGGCGTCCTTCAGCGCCTGGATGTTCGCCATCTCCGCCACCAGACGCAGCTCGATCTGCGAATAATCGACGCTCAGCAGCTTGTGGCCGGGCGAGGCGACGAAGGCGCGGCGGATCTTCTTGCCCTCCTCCGTCCGCACCGGGATGTTCTGCAGGTTGGGGTCGGTCGAGGACAGGCGGCCGGTGTTGGTCGCCGCCAGCGCGAAGGCGGTGTGGACGCGGCCGGTGACCGGCGAGATTTTCTCCTGCAACGCGTCGGTGTAGGTGCTCTTCAGCTTGGCGAGCTGGCGCCAGTCGAGCACGCGCTGGGCGATGGTGTGGCCCTGCTCCGCCAGTTCCTCCAGCACGCTGCTGTCGGTGGAATAGGCGCCGGTCTTGCCCTTCTTGCCGGTGCCGAGCTTGAGAGTGTCGAACAGGATCTCGCCCAGCTGCTTGGGCGAGCCGATGTTGAAGCTCTGGCCGGCCAGCGCATGGACGTCCTTCTCGATCTCGGCGAGACGGAGGGACAGGCTCTGCGACAGGTCGGACAGCGCCTTCTTGTCGATGTGGACGCCGGCCCGCTCCATGTCGGCCACCACCGGCACCAGCGGGCGGTCGAGCGTCTCATAGACGGTGACCATGCGGTCGTCGACCAGCCGCGGCTTCAGCAGCGTCCACAGCCGCAGCGTGATGTCGGCGTCCTCGGCGGCATAGGCCAGCGCCTTGTCCAGCGGCACGCGGTCGAAGGTGATCTGGTTCTTGCCGGTGCCGCAGACCTCCTTGAAGGGGATCGGCGTGTAGGCGAGGTGCAGTTCCGCCAACTCGTCCATGCCGTGGCCGTGCGACCCGCCCTCCAGCACATAGGAGATCAGCATGCTGTCATCGACCGGCGACACTTTAACGCCGTTGCGGGCGAACAGCTGGTGGTCGAACTTGAAGTTGTGGCCGATCTTCAGGACAGACCGGTCCTCCAGCACATCCTTCAGGATCGCCATCGCCTCGTCGGTCGGGATCTGCACCGGCGGCTTCGGGGCTTCGAAGTCGAGCTGGCCGGCGGCCGCCGCTCCCTCCGCCTTGTGGGCGAGCGGGATGTAGCAGGCGATGCCCGGCTCGGTCGACAGCGAGATGCCGACCAGCGTGGCGGTGGCCGGGGTCAGGCTGTCGGTCTCGGTATCGACCGCCAGCACACCGGTCTCGCGCGCCCGCTCGACCCAGCGGCGCAGCGCGTCGGCATCCTGCACCAGCTCGTAGCGCACCTCCGGGACGTTCAACACCGTCTTGCGGGCCGGACGGTCCTCCGCGGCCGGGCTTTCGGCCATCGCCGGCGACTTCGCCGCGGGGGCGGGCATGGAGCCGGGGGCCGGGAGCGAACCGCTGGCGCCGTCGGCGATGCGGCCGTCCTTCTGCATCTCCATCTCGACGCGGGAGACGATGCTGCGGAAGCCCTGGGCGCGCAGGAAGTCGATCAGCCGCTGGTGGTCGGGCTCGCGCACCCGCAGCTCGTCCAGCGGCTTGGGCGGCGGCACCTGATCGTCGAGCAGGACCAGGCGGCGGGAGATGCGGGCCAGATCGGCGAACTCGATCAGCTTCTGGCGGCGGGCCGGCTGCTTGATCTTCTCGGCATTGGCCAGCAGGCCCTCCAGGTCGCCATATTCGGTGATCAACTGGGCGGCGGTCTTCACGCCGATGCCGGGCACGCCGGGGACGTTGTCGACGCTGTCGCCGGCCAGCGCCTGTACGTCCACCACCTTCTCCGGCGGGACGCCGAACTTCTCGAACACCTCGTCGGGACCGATGGCCTTGTTCTTCATCGGGTCGAACATGCCGACGCCGGGACGGACCAGCTGCATCAGGTCCTTGTCCGACGACACGATGGTGACCGGCCGCCCTGCCTCCTGCGCCAGACGGGCGTAGGTGGCGATCAGATCGTCGGCCTCGAAGCCCTCCAGTTCCAGGCAGGGCAGGCAAAAGGCCTCCGTCGCCTCGCGGATCAGCGCGAACTGCGGCTTCAGCTCCTCCGGCGGTTCCGGGCGGTGGGCCTTGTAGTCGGGGTAGAATTCGTTGCGGAAATTCAGGCGCTTGCTGTCGAAGACCACCGCAACGGCTTCCGCCTTGGCATCGGCCAGCAGCTTCAGCAGCATGTTGGAGAAGCCCAGCACCGCGTTGACCGGCGTGCCGTCCGGCCGCGTCAACATCGGCAGCGCGTGGAAGGCGCGGAAGATGAAGCCGGAACCGTCGACCAGATACAGGCCGCTGCCATCACCGCCCAAATTGGTGCCGCCGGGGGTGGCGCTGCCGGTTGCGGTGGTGTTCTCGGAGGCGGCGGTGGCATCTGTCATGGTGGTCTCTCGTCCCTTCCTTGCGGGCGCTACCATCGCCGAAGGAGGGCCGGGAGTCGAGTGCCGAGACCGGGGTGGAGCGCCCTCAGTCGGCGCTGTCCTCCACCGCGCTGGTCACCACCGGACCGACGAAGGCATAGCCGACGCCGTGCACCGCCTGGACGGGCAAGGCGCAGCCGCTGCGCTCCTCCACCTTGATGCGCAGGCGGCGGACCAGGGAATCGATGGAGCGGCTGTAGGGGTCCCAGTCGCGGCCGGTCAGGGTGATGGAAATGTCCTGGCGGCTGACCGCTTCGCCGGGGGCGGCGACCAGCAGCGAGAGAAACTTGTACTCCGTCGCGGTCAGCGGCACGGCGGAGCCGGTCGGCGGCTGGATGCGCCATTCGATGTCGTCGAACACCCAGACCTTGCGCGAGTCTGCAGGGGCGTGAGCGGGGGCAGGAGTCGGGCCGGGCACCGGCACCCCCATCCCCGCCGATGGCTCCGCAGCCGATTGCGGCGCGGCGCCCTTCTGCATCCGGCGCATCAGCGCCTTGATCTGCGCCTCCACCTCGCGGAAATCGACCGGCTTGACCAGATACACATCGGCGCCCAGCTCCAGCCCGATGACACGGTCGATCAGTCCGGATCGCGCCGTCAGCATGATGATGGCGGCCGAAGAGTTGGCGCGGATGCGGCGGGCGACCGAGAATCCATCCTCGTCCGGCAGATTGATGTCGAGCACGATCACATCCGCCGGGCCTGCCTCCAGCAGACGGTCCAGCTCCGCGCCGCGCGACGCACCCCCCACCTCGAACCCGCAGCGGTCGAGATATTCGACAAGATCGTCACGAAGGTCGGCTTCGTCCTCGACCACAATGATCCGGGCCACGACGCCTCACGCCCCCATTCACATTCGTATGAAGTTATATTAAACGCCCGAAGCGGTTACGCAAACCATATCGGACGAATGGGATAAACCCCGGCCCCGCAAATCCGGTTCCGACCCGCTACCTTTGGGACAGGTAGCGGTCGCCGACCGTCGCGGAATAGCGGCCCACCCACTCGCGGTCGATGGCGTCGAGGCGGCCCTCCGCCTTCATCTCCGCAAGGCAGCGGTCGAAGTCGGCGCGCAGCTGGTCGTCGCGGAACACCATGCTGTAGGCGGTGGGCGGGAAGATGGCGGTGAACTGCACCGGCTGGGCCGGGTCGAAAGGCAGGGCGCCCGCCGCTTTCGCCTTTTCCTGAAGCTGGCGGTTGTATTCGGCGAAGATCAGGCCGTCGGCCAGAACCGCGTCGACCCGCCCGGCGAACAGCAGGTTGGAATGCACCATCTGGTCGGCGCGTTCGCGGAAATCGCCGAAGCTGGGGATGGCGGCACGCAGCCCCGGCAGCACGTCCGGCGCGCCGGAAAAGGTGATGACGCGCTTGCCCGCCAGATCGGCCAGCGACTGCACGGTCAGGCCGCTGCTTTTCAGCACGGAGGCGCCGTTCTGGTAGAGGATGTAGGGGGCGGAGCGGGCCCCCGGCATCTCCATGCCCGCCGGGACGGTGGAGACGGCGTCGATCTGCCCTCCCGTTTGCCCGCCAGCCTGGGCACTTCCCTGGACGCTGTCGCGATAGTCGTTCCAGTGGCGGCCGAAGGGAACAACCTTGAAATGCGCCTCATGCCCGCAGGCGGCCAGCGTCTCCGTGATGATGACGGCCTCGCGCCCGGTGCCGTCGGCGCTCATCATCGGCGGCAGTTCCGGCGCCAGCACGGTCACCGGACGCGCGGCGGCGGGCAGCGCCGTCGCGGCCAATGCGGCAAGAACGGCCCCGCCGGCGGCGGCAAGTCCGGTTGGAACGATCCGCGGGACAACGAACGCACGAACACCAAACGCCATCCTTCGCTCTCCCCCAGAAGACAGCTCCAGCCGCCGGCTCTTGCCACAAGCAACTGTATCCGAAGGTAGCACGGCAGACGACGCGGGCGTCCACGGGAAAAACCACTGTCCCCCAAAGGCCTCAGCCGGTTGGCCGCGCCGTTGTTACACTTCGTCGCAATTGGACGGGAATGGTCTCCGCCGGTTTCTGATTGTTCCCATTTTCCCGGATGTTCCGACAGTGTATGAAGCCGGTGCCGAATGTTATTTCAGGACTGATTAATCCCGTTGTGCTAAGGGTAAGCTCATCCGCCACATGCATCATGCCCACCGGCCGGTTCGATGACTGTCGGCATGCTGCACGCGAGGGTGGATTTACTGATGCGCCTGGGACTATCGCGGACTTGGAAACCAGGACCGCGGCTGAATTGAAACCCGCCATGAACACGGAAAGCCCGATCGGCCGGGTCAGGAGGATGTGGATGAGCGTCACGGGATGGGACGACACCGAATCCTATACGCTGCGCGGCGCCGGCCCCCAGGGGTCGGGCGACGAGGTGGTCCGTGCCGGCGGGTCGTCGCTGCTGACGCGCGTCATCCTGATGATCGTTGGCTGCACCCTGCTGGTCGGGCTGATCGCCATGGGCGTCTCCTCCGTCCTGGTCGGCCGCCAGCAGAGGGAGGCGCTGACCCATCGCGCGACCCTGGTCGGCACGCTCCAGGCGTCGGCCATGGGGCAGGCGGTGTGGGAATTCGACACCCGCGCGGTGGAGGCGATGATCCGCGGCCTGTTGGCCGAGGACCCGGCGGTGCGCAGCGTGAAGGTGTGGGCGGCGTCCGGCGGCCGCGGCGGCCATGGCGAGCCGCTGGTGGCGCTGGAGCGTCCGGCCGGCCGGGCCGAACTGACGACCGTCGAAAAGCAGATCGTCATGTCCGGCGGCAACGGCGAGCGCACGATGGTCGGCCTGCTGCGCATGACCTATTCGCTGGAAGAGGCGGAGAGCGCCACCATGACCGCGCTGGCGCCGATGGCCGGCCTGGTCTTCTTCTCGCTGCTCGCCGTCATCGGCATGATCAGCATCCTGCTGAACCGGCTGGTGCTGGCGCCGCTCGCCCGGCTGACGCGCTCCGCCGGCGCCATCGCCGCCGGCGACTACCGCGTGCGGCTGCGCAACACCCGCGCCGACGAGATCGGGCAGCTGACCGTCGCCTTCAACCATATGGCGGAAACCGTCCACGACTACACCGAGCGGCTGGAACAGCGCGTCGCCGAACGGACGGAGGAGCTGCGCCAGTCCAACGAGCAGCTGGCGGTGGTCAACCGGCAGGTGATGGACAGCATCCAGTACGCCAGCCTCCTGCAATCGGCCATCCTGCCCGACGAGCGGGAGATGGCGCGGCACCTCGACGGCGTCTGCGTGCTGTGGCGTCCGCGTGACGTGGTCGGCGGCGATTTCCACATCTTCCGCGAGTTGGAGGACGGCCGCTTCCTGATCGGCGTCGCCGACTGTTCCGGCCATGGCGTGCCCGGCGCCTTCATGACGATGACGGTGTCGGCCATTCTGGACCATGTGCTGTCGGAAACGCCGGACGGCGATCCGGCGACGATCCTGGGCGGGCTGAACCGCATGGTGCGCGCCGCCTTGGCCCGCGGGCGCGACAACCCGCGTTTCGACAACGGGCTGGACATCGGGCTGTGCCTGGTGCGGCCGGACAAGGGCGACCTGCTGTTCGCCGGCGGCCGGATCGGCCTGCACATCGTCGACAGCGCTGCCGACAACAGTCCCAATGCCGGCACAGCCGGCGGCACCGTCGGCGAAGTGAAGGGCGATGCGCAGAGCCTGGGCTATCGCCGGTCCGACAGCGGCCACCGCTTCACCACCCACCGGGTGGAGCTGACGCCGGGCCGCAGCTTCTACCTGACCACCGACGGCTTCCTCGATCAGGCCGGCGGCACCCGCGGCTTCGGCTTCGGCAATCGCCGCTTCACCGCGATGCTGCTGGAGCATGACGCCATCCCGATGACGGAGCGCCGGGCCGCCTTCGCGCAGGCCTTGGCCGAGCATCAGGGCGAGCGGGCGCAGCGCGACGACATCACCCTGGTCGGCTTCACCGTTTCGCCGGCCGCAACACCGGTGCTTGCGGCGGCATCCGCGCCCGACGCATCCTCATCCCACCCCGTTCACCCGTAAGGCAGGTCGTCAAGGTACGATGAAAGGCAACGAACTCTTCAACCTCCAGGAGCTGCTGTCGCGGCAGAAGCTGCTGATCTGCTTCAGCGGCCCCTTCAGCCACAGCGTCATCGAAGAGCTGGGCAAGGCGGTCCGCAACCATCTGGAAAATGAGCGGATCGAAAAGTCGGCGATCATGGATGTCTTCTCCGTCTATGTGGAGCAGGCGCAGAATGTCCGCAACTACACGGCATCGCGGGAAGCGCTGGGCCGACCGATCCCGGCCAACAGCGGCATCGTGGTGATCGGCAAGGAGGACGACCATTACGTCGTCAGCTCCGGCAATCTGGTGGAGGCGGACGACGTCCCCGGCCTGTCGGCGATGCTGGAGAAGCTGCGGGGTCTGGACAAGGCCGGCCTGAAGGCGGTCTACAAGGAACAGTCGCGCAAGCCGCGCGAAGCGGGCGCCAGCGGCGCCGGGCTGGGCCTGATCGACATGGCGCGCAAGGCCACCCGGCCGCTGGAATATTCGTTGCGCGCGGTGGATGACACCTATTTCTTCTTCAGCCTTGAAGTGCAGCTATAAGAAATCACGGAATACACATAATGGACAGTTTGCGGATCGAGGCAACCTCCTGCTCTCCCCTGATCGATTTCGATCCGGCGGCCGGGCTGCTGCGCATCGAAGGCGAATCCTATCCGGAGAACTCCTTCGATTTCTACGCGCCGGTGTTCAACTGGCTGGAGGATTATCTGAAGGCCCCCGCTCCGGCGGTGGTGCTGGACATCGGGTTGAGCTACCTCAACACCAGCAGCATCAAATGCATGATCGACGTGCTGGAGATGCTGGACGGCGCCCACCAGAAGGGTCAGACGGTGTCGGTGCGCTGGCATTACGACAGCGACAACGACCGCGCGCTCGACATGGCGGAGGAGTTCGCCGAAGACGTGTCGCTGCCGTTCGAAATTCTGGCCCATTGACGGCACACTGAACATCCGGGATGACGATGCGGTCGCAGGAACAGGAACTGCGTCAGTGGGTTCAGCGGCTGGTCGAGGATCCGGCCAATGCCGGCAACCCGCTGCTGGCGGAATTCCAGACGCTGGCGGAGCGGCACGGCAAGCTTTTGCGCCAGTTCCGCAAGATCGCCAAGATCAGTGACCGTCTCCAGACCGAGACCAAGGAGATGGCGCGCCAGCAGCGGCAGTTCGTGCTGATGGTCAGCCACGAATTCCGCACGCCGCTGGCGATCATCGACAGCGCCTCGCAGATGCTGGAGCTCGAGCCGAAGCTGCCGGTTTCGGCGATGCCGCGGGTCGGCAAGATCCGCAACGCGGTCCAGCGGATGCTGCACCTGATCGAACGCTGCCTGACCAACGACCGGCTGGGCACCGCGGCGGCGCGGCCGGTGGCCTTCGACCTTGCGGCAATGCTGACCGCGCTGGCGGGCGAGCTGGCAGGGACCGCCACCGGCCACCGGTTCGAACTGCATGGCCTGAATCGTCCGGTGCCGATTCCCGGCGACCGCGACCTTTTGGCCGTTGTGTTTTCCAACCTGATGGAAAACGCTGTCAAATACTCGCCGAACGGGGGCACGATCCGCCTCGACCTCTCGGTCGGCGACGGCGCCGCCGGCAGCCCCTGCGGAGGCCCTGGCGGCCAGGTTACGGTGCGGATCACGGACCAGGGGATCGGCGTCAACGCAGCCGACGCGGCGCGGCTGTTCGACAAGTATTTCCGGGCGTCCAACGCGGCGGGGACGACCGGTGCCGGGCTCGGCCTCCACCTTGCCCGCTGCATCGTGGATACCCACGGCGGCGGCATCTCGGTGGCGAGCGAGCCGGGCCAGGGGTCGGCCTTCACCGTCCGGCTGCCGGTGGCGCGGGCAACGACGCCCACGGCGGCTCCGGCAGCAGTTTCGGGGGCGGTTCCGGTACCGGAGACGTCGCCATGACAGGGGATGCCGGCTCCAAGGTCGGCAATGCCGGCGGCACGACGGTAACGGGTTTGCCCAGGCGCTGGGCCTTGCGGCGGGGAACGATGGGCATGATGCTGCAGGAACAGAAGCTTCAGGATTGGGTCGCCCGTCTCGCGGCGAACGAGGATTATGCCAGCCATCCGCTGATGCAGGAGTTCCGCGCGCTCGCCAACGACCACATGAAGCTGATGCGGCAGCTGACCAAGATCGCCAAGATCAGCGACCGCATGCAGACCGACACCCGCCAGATGGCGCGGACGCTGCATGCCGCATCGCAGACCGATCCGTTGACCGATTTGCCGAACCGCCGCCAGATGATCGAGCGGCTGGAGGCGGAGTTGTGCCGCGTCGGCCGCAACGGCGGCGGCTTCGCGCTGCTCATGATGGACATCGACCATTTCAAGGACGTGAACGACGACTTCGGCCATGCCGCCGGCGACCATGTTCTGGTGGAGACCGCCGGCCTGCTGCGCCGGAACCTGCGCATGCACGACCTGTGCGCCCGTTGGGGCGGCGAGGAATTCCTGATCCTCTTGCCCGGCAGCGATCAGGTCCAGGCCGAAACGGTCGCGGAAAAGCTGCGGCAGCTCATCGCCCACCATCCCTTCGTCCATCAGGACAGCAGCATCTTGGTGACGCTGAGCCTTGGCGTCGCGTCCTATCGTGAGGGGCAGACCGCCGACGCCTGTATCCAGGCGGCCGACGACGCGCTCTACATCGCCAAGCGCGCCGGACGCAACCGCTGGGCGGCGGCGGCCTAAGTCGAGGATGGGGCCGCTTCGGCAACCGCCGCCGGCGTGGCACCGATGTTCAGTTCCTCCAGTTGCGCCAGCGCCCCGGCCATGCCGGTGGCGACCAGATTGGCGTCGGTCTCGGCGCTGGCCCGCTCCGGCACCTCGGATTCCGGGTGGGCGCTCCACAGGCAGAGCAGGATCGGCACGCGCGGGCCGAAATGCATCCGCAGGCGGCGCATCATCCGCCGGCAATGACCAAGCGCCGTCGGGTTGAGCGAGGACAGCACCACCGCATCCACGCCCGTGGTGCCGAGGCTGGCGATGGCGCGGGTCGAGGCCTTCTCGCAAGGTATGACATCGGCATGGATGCCGCGTCCGGCCAGCAGATAGGCCAGCAGCCCGGCCGCCGCCTCGTCCAGATTGTTGCGGGCCCCGACGCAGAGCACGCGCGGTGCGGTGTCGGCAGGCGCGGTTGCGTCCGACAACTCGTCCAGCAGCCCCGCCATGCCCTCGGCCACCGCCTGCCGCCCGTCCGGGTTGAGGGAGCCGCGCTGCCGCTCCTGTTCGGCCAGCGAGAGGGCCGGCAGCAGCAGCCCGTCGGCCAGTTCGACCGGTGTGGATTTGCCGAGCCGCTCCTCGGCAAGCTCCGTCGCCTCGGCGGGATCGCGGGCCAGCAGGCGCTGGTAGATCTTCGCCTCGTCGGGCAGGACCGGACGGTCGCCGAGCATCACCTCCAGGAAATGCAGCTGTGGCACATGCCGGCCCAGCACCACGAGGCAGACGGTCAGCGGCGTCGCCAACAAGAGGCCGATCGGCCCCCACAGCGTCGTCCACACCACCGCAGCGACGATGATGGCAAGCGAGGACAGGCCGGTCGCCGTTCCGTAGAGCCAGGGCTCCACCACATTGTTGGAGAACAGCTCCACCGCCACGAACAGGGCGATGCACAGCAGCGGCAGGGTCCAGCCGGTATCGACCGCGAAGGAGAGCAGGATGGGAAAGGCCGAGGCGATCACCGGCCCGAGGAAGGGGATGAAGCGCAGCACCGTCGCCAGCAGCCCCCACAGCAGCGGGTTCGGCACGCCGAGCAGCCAGAGCCCGACGCCGATGGGCAGGCCATAGGTCACGTTCACCACCACCTGCATCAGCAGATAGCGGCTGACCCGCTCGCCGGCGTCGTTCATCGCCTCCGTCGTGCGGCTGAGATCGCCGGAGCCGACCAGCCGGATCATGCGGTCGCGCAGATCCTCCCGCTGCAACAGCATGAAGATGGTGAAGACCAGCACCATGCCGGCGGTGGCGATCGGCGTCATCGCCGGGCCGAGCACCCGGCTGACGAGGTCGAACACCCCGGTGTCGGACTGGTCGATGCGCACCGGGACCGGTTCGCGGTGTGTCGGCGCGCCGGCCTGCGGTGCCGGACCGGCACCGGGAAGCTGGTTGGCCGCAGCGCCGGCGGTGGCGCGCTCGATCTCCTGCTGCAGGTCGCGGAAGGCGTCGGTCGCCTGCTTCAGCGCGCCGCGGTCGCCGGCCGATGCGGTGGCGCTGCGCAGCGACTCGATCTTGGTGTGGATGTTGCGCTGGTAGGTCGGCAGATTGTCGGCCAGATCGCCCAGCTGGCTGCCCACCACGGCACCGAAGCCGGTGATGCCGAGGAACAGCAGCGCCACCACCGCCAGCACCGACGGCACGCGGCCGAGACGCCAGCGCTCCAGCCGGGTGACGATGGGCGTCAGCACGAAGGCGAGCAGCACCGCCAGCGCGATGGGCATCAGGATGTCCGCCGCCACATAGAGCGTCACCACGATCAGCGTGATGATCAGCAGGATCGTCTGGGTGGAGACGGGTGGAGCGGCCTTCGTCACCGCGATGGGGCGTGCCTGTAGTCGGCGAGCGGTGTCCTCGGCCATGGTCGTCGGGCTTTCCGGAAGGGAGAATGCCCGACATGAACACCGGCCGCGCCGGCACGTTCCCTCGCCCACCCCGTCACGGCGGCGAGGGTCGCCAAACTATGATTGGTCCCGTCAGGGAAGCGGCTGCTGCTGGGTGATGCAGTGGATGCCGCCGCCGCCGCGGACGATGTCGAGTGCTGCGATCTGCACCACCTCGCGGTCGGGGAAGGCCTTGCGGACGACGCGGAACGCCTCGTCGTCGGCCGGATCCTCGAAGGCCGGCATGACGATGCCGCCGTTGGCGATGTAGAGGTTGGTGTAGGACAGGGTCAGGCGCACGCCGTTCAGGTCGCGGCGGGCGGGCTGCTGGATGGTGATGACCTCCAGTTCGCGGCCCTTCGCGTCGCGGGCTCGCTTCAGCCGGTCGAGATTGTCCTGGAAGATCTTGAAATTGGGGTCGCCGGGATCGTCGGTGGTGATTGCCATCACCACGCCGGGACGCACGAACAGCGCGATCTCGTCGATGTGGCCGTCGGTCTCGTCGTCCTGATAGCCCTGCCCCAGCCAGATCACCGTCTCGACGCCGAGATGGCTCTTCAACTGCCGCTCGATCTCCTCCCGCGACAGGCCCGGATTGCGGTTGGGATTCAGCAGGCACTGTTCGGTGGTGATCAGCGTCCCCTCCCCGTCGACATGGAAGGAGCCGCCCTCCATCACCAGCGGGGCGGAAATGCAGGGGAGCTTCAGATGGTCGAGGATCAGGCGGCCGACCTGCTGGTCCTTGTCGCTGCCCTGGTAATTGCCGCCCCAGGCGTTGAAACCCCAATGGACGCCGGCCAGCCCGCCCTTGCCGTCGACGACGAAGCTGGGGCCGGTGTCGCGAATCCAGGAATCGCTGATCGGCAGCGGGAGAATCTGGATGCCGGGGCCGCAGGCGAGCGAGGCTTCCGCCACGTCCGCCGGGTCGCACACCATCGTCACCGGCTCGAAGCGGGAGATGGCCTGCGCGACCTCGGCATAGGCGTCGCACGCGGCGTCGAAGGCGCCCTCCGGCCAGGTTTCCGGCCGGCACGGCCACGCCATCCAGCATCCGCTGTGGCTGGCCCATTCGCCGGGCATGCGGAAGCCTTGACCCGTCGCTTCACCCGTCGGCATCGGGGCGTTCGGTGTCGTCATGCGTCGATCCCTCTACCCTTTTTCAAAGTCCTCTGCCCTTCGCAGCCGCAACACCGAAACAACGGTCGGCGGGCCGCAAAGGACCGGGACATTTTTCGTCCCCATCCACCCTAACCACGGGAGCGCGCCTTTGGCAATCGCGTCCGCCGCAGCGGGTGCTTGGCCTGATGGCAGAGGAGCCTTGCGGCAAGGGGATTTTTAAAAAGACGCGGAAGGACGTCGCGTCGGCATGCCGGGAGAGGAATCCGGCATGAGGTCCGGCTAGAGGCCGGACGGCGGGCGCAGGGTGCGGCGGGCGGTGACCGAACGGGTGGTCGCATAGGCAGTGGAAACGGGACTGAAAAATCCAAGTCTCAACAAGGGGAACCACAGGAGCGCGCGCATGGCACAGCCTCTTTCGCTGTTGACGATGACATCAACATAGCAAAAGAAGCGGGCAATTGCCATCCGCGGCGGCAGAGGTCTGCTGCGCGCGGATGGGTAGGTCTGCGGACCGGCCCGAAAGCGGCCGGATTGCCGCCGGTCAGCCGGTCTGAATCAACCGTTCTGGATCGCCATTTGCTCGTCGCGTTTGCGCTGCCGTTCCTGGCGGGCCATGACGATGCTGGCGACGAAGATGCCGGTCGCCACCACCAGAACCATCAGCGTCGCCAGCGCGTTGATCTGCGGGCTGATGCCGAACTTCACGCTGGAGAAGATCACCATCGGCAGCGTCGTCGAACCGGGGCCGGAGACGAAACTCGCCACCACCACGTCGTCCAGCGACAGGGTGAAGGCCAAGAGCCAGCCGGCGACCAGCGCCGGGGCGATCAGCGGCAGGGTGATGACGAAGAACACCTTGGCCGGGCGGGCGCCCAGATCCATCGCCGCCTCTTCCAGGCTGCCGTCCATGCCGGCCAGCCGCGACTGGATGACCACCGCGACATAGGACATGGTGAAGGTGGTGTGGGCGATGGTGATGGTGGTGACGCCGCGCCCGTCGGGCCAGCCCAGCCATTGCTCCATCGCCACGAACAGCAGCAGAAGCGACAGGCCGGTGATGACCTCCGGCATGACCAGCGGCGCGGTGATCATGCCGCCGAACAGGGTGCGGCCACGGAACCGCCCGAAGCGGGTCAGCGCCAGCCCGGCGCAGGTGCCCAGCAGCACCGACAGCGTCGCCGACACCGCCGCCACCTGGAAGGACAGGAAGGCCGCATCCAGCAGGGCGTCGTTGTGGAGCAGTTCGGCATACCATTTGGTCGAAAAGCCGCTCCACACCGTCACCAGCCGCGACTCGTTGAAGCTGAAGACGACCAGCAGCGCGATGGGGACATAGAGGAAGGCATAGCCGAACAGCAGCGCCCAGGACAGGAACCCGAACCGTTTCATCGCCCGGCCTCCGCCTGTTTGCCCTGCACATGCTGGAAGATCATGATCGGCACCACCAGAACCAGAAGCAGCGCGATGGCCACCGCCGACGCGACCGGCCAGTCGCGGTTGGCGAAGAACTCGTTCCACAGCACGCGGCCGATCATCAGCGTGTCCGGGCCGCCCAGTAGTTCCGGCGTCACGAACTCGCCCACCGCCGGAATGAAGACCAGCAGCGAGCCGGCGATGATGCCGGGCAGCGACAGTGGCAGCGTGATCGACAGGAAGGACTTGAACGGACGGGAGCCGAGGTCGGCCGCCGCCTCCAGCAGGCTGGGGTCCATCTTCTCCAGGGTCGAATAGAGCGGCAGGACCATGAAGGGCAGATAGCAGTAGGTCATGCCGATATAGACGGCCCAGTCGGAATAGAGGATCTCCACCGGTCCGCTGGTGATGCCCACCCATTCCAGCAGGTTGCTGATGACGCCGTTGCCCTTGAGGATGCCGATCCAGGCATAGATGCGGATCAGGAAGCTGGTCCAGAAGGGCAGGATCACCAGCATCATCAGCGGCCCGCGCCGGGCCGGATCGGCCTTGGCGATGGCATAGGCCATGGGATAGCCGATGGCGAGGCACATCAGCGTGGTCACCGCTGCGATGCGCAGCGAATTCAGATAGGCGAGGATGTAGAGGTCGTCCCCGCCCAGCCGGAAATAGTTGCTGATGTTCAGCAGGATCTGCAGCTTGGAGGTGCCGGCATCCTCGTCGGTCAGCCATTCCACCAGCGACGAATAGGGCGGCTGGGCGATGATCGATTCGGAGAAGCTGATGCCGAAGACGATCAGGAAGGGCACCATGAAGAACAGCAGCAGCCACAGATAGGGGATGGCGACGACCACGCCGCGGCCCCACAGCCCGATCCGGCTGAGCCCGGAAACGAGGACGGAGACGACCGTCCTCATTGGGTCAGCACCACGCCGGCGAAGGGACGCCAGGTCAGGGTTACCTCGTCCTCCCAGGTGATCGGCATTTCGGTGCGGCGGGTGATGTTGGGGGCGGTGACGCGCACCGTCTTGCCGGTCGGCAGTTGCACCAGATAGATCGACACGTCGCCGAGATAGGCGATCTCGCGCACGATGCCGGTCGTTTGGTTGCGGCCGTCCCCACCCGCCAGCGGCTCCTTCGACAGGGCGATCTTCTCCGGCCGGATGGCGACGGAGACGGGCGAGCCGGCCGGCGCCGGGGTGGCGTGGGCGATCAGCAGCTCGCAGCCGGCCTCTTCCGACGCGACCAGGACCTGATCGCCTTCGGTCGAGACGACGCGGCCGTCGAACATGTTGATCGAGCCGATGAACTCCGCCACGAACCGGTTGTGCGGGTATTCGTAAATCTCGGTCGGCGTGCCGACCTGCGCGATCACGCCGTGGTTCATCACGGCGATGCGCGAGGACATGGTCATCGCCTCTTCCTGGTCGTGGGTCACGACGATGAAGGTGACGCCCAGCTTTTCCTGGATGTTGACCAGCTCGAACTGCGTGCGCTCGCGCAGCTTCTTGTCGAGCGCGCCCAGCGGCTCGTCCAGCAGCAGAAGCTTCGGCCGCTTGACCAGCGAGCGGGCGAGCGCCACGCGCTGGCGCTGGCCGCCGGACAGCTGGTGCGGGCGGCGCTTGCCGAAGGCCGAGAGCTGGACCATCCCCAGCATCTCCGTCACGCGGTCGCGGATCTCCGCCTTCGCCACCCCGTCCTGTTTCAGGCCGAAGGCGACGTTCTGCTCCACCGTCATGTGCGGGAACAGGGCGTAGGACTGGAACATCATGTTGACCGGCCGCTCATAGGGCGGGATGCCGGCCATATCGACGCCGTCGATGTAGATCTTGCCTTCGGTCGGCTGTTCGAACCCCGCCAGCATGCGCAGCAGCGTCGTCTTGCCGGAACCGGAGCCGCCGAGCAGGGCGAAGAACTCGTTGCGGTAGATCGACAGGCTGACCTCGTCCACGGCGACGAAATCGCCGAAGGTCTTGGTCACCTTCTCGATGCGGACATAGGGAGTCTGGCCCGCGTCCTGCCACGGTTCCAGGCGGGTGGGCTTGCGAATCGGCTGACCGGCCATCCGGTTTCCTCTTTCATGACAACGCCCCGGCCGCTCCCCATCGCTGGGGATCGGCCGGGGCGGGTCAGCGCCATGGCGGCGCTTCTTAAGGGGGCCCGGCTTACTTGCCGGTCTTGACCTTGGTCCACACGCGGGTGCGGGCGCGGTCGGTGGCCTGCTTGATCTGCTTCAGCGAGAACAGCTTCAGCTTGCTGTCGGCCGGCAGGAAGATGCCGGGGTTCGACTTGATGTCGTCGGAGACCGTCGCCAGCGAGGCCGGCACCGCGTTGGCGTAGCTGACCTTGTTGGAGATGTTGGCCATGTTGACCGGGTCGAGCACGAAGTTGATGTACTCGTAGGCGCCGTCCTTGTTCGGCGCGTCGGCCGGAACCGCCAGCGTGTCCCACCAGACCTGCACGCCTTCCTTCGGCGTGATGTATTCGACCTTGGCGCTCTTGGCCTCGGCGGCGCGGGCGGCACCCTGGATGGCGTCGCCGTTGTAGGCCATCACGACGCAGGCGTCGCCGCCGGCGAGGATGTTGATGTTCTCGCCGGTGACGAAGCGCTTGATGTAGGGACGGACCGCCATCAGCGTCTTCTCGACCTTGTCCAGATCCTCCTTCTTCTCGGAGTTCGGATCGAGGCCGAGATAGTTCAGCACCGACGGGATGACGTCGATGGCCGAATCCATCACGGTAATGCCGCAGGCCGCGACCTTCTTCGCCACTTCCGGCTTGAAGATCAGGTCCCAGCTGTCCAGCGCCACGTCGGGGGCGACGGCCTTGATCTTTTCCGGGATGATCGCGATGCCGACGGTGCCGCCGAGATAGGGCACGGCGTACTTGTTGCCGGGATCGGAATTCTCCAGCAGCTTCAGGACCTTCGGGTCGAGGTTCTTGTAGTTGGGGATCTTCGACTTGTCGAGCGGGCCCACGACCTTGGCCTGGATCAGGCGGGACAGGGTCGGCTCCGCGGTGGGCACGATTACGTCATAGCCAGACTTGCCGACGAGCACCTTCTGCTCCAGCAGCTCCAGGCTGTCGTACAGGTCGACCTTCGTCTCAGCGCCCGTGGCCTTGGTGAAGTCGGCGAGGGTCGTTTCACCCAGATAGTCGTTCCAGATGTAGATGTTGACCGGCTTCTTGGCCTGGGCCATCGCCGGGCCGGCGATGGCGATCGCCGCGACCGCGCCGATGAGGCTGAGAGCGATTTTTTTCATGATTTGCCCCGACCTGTTCGTGTGTGTTGCGGGCACCGCCACATCCCAACGGCTGGCCCGGCTCGCGGGCGCTATTGCACCCACGCCCGGGCATGTTGTCAACGGTTTGGGTCATGGTCGGAGGCTGGTTTCCAGGCGGCGGCCATCTCCGCGAAGCCATGCGCAATCAATCGTCTACACACCGAATGTCGCAGCGGGCCGGTCGGGGCGAAGACCCGGCTCCAACGCTGCGAATCGCCGCCGGGGAATTGGCCGTCGGGGGGCGCGGCCGCCCATCCGGGCCCTGAGGCTGACGAATGGCGACCGGCCGCGACCCCAGAGGTTCCGGGGAACCTGCAAGGGAGTGTCGCGGCCGGCAAAGGAAACCCTTTCTCCAAGCAACGGCCTGCCGGCCGGCACCCGGATCGCCCGTCCTTAAAATTGCGTGCTCTGGTATTTGTGCTCGCGAATATGCCGTCAGCTATACCCACCATTCTTTTCTGGTCAATACCCGAATCGTGTCATTCCATTTTCAAATTGAAAGATGCTGTGACGAAACCTGTCGTCATATCATGGTACTCATTAGCATGCAGACAGTCGTGCGCCGATGATATTGGTGCAACGCAAAATAAGGCGCCGCGACTATTGTCGTGACGCCTTCCTGTTTTGCTGCCGGGACTCTGGTTTGGTTTACGATACCTTAACTCTGTGCCGTCAGCACCACGCCCAGCACCACCAACAGCGTGCCGATCAGGCGGGTCAGGCTAACCGTTTCCCCCAGCAGCAGCATGCCGAGCGCCAGCGTGACCAGGAAGCCCAGCCCGACGAAGGGATAGGCCATGGAAACGTCGACCTTCGCCAGAACCGCCAGCCACACCACCATGCCCAGCCCGTAGCAGGCCAGACCGGTCAGGATGTGCGGCGTGGCGACCACCGACAGGGCGATCTGCCCGGCCTCCCCCCGCGCCAGCGCGGTCGACACCGCGGGGCTCGACATGCCGATCTTCAGGGAAATCTGCGCGATGGCCGACAGGGTGACGCTCAGCAGGATCAGTCCGACGACGGCGATGGGCATAACGACTCCGGAAGGATGATAAAAGGATAGGGAGCGGCGGCTCAGGCCCCGGCCAGGGGGCTTCACGCCCGGCCAAGCGGCTTCATGCCCGGCCGAGGATCAGCGCGACACCGCAGACCAGCCCGATGGCGATGCTCCACTTGTCGCGGGCGGCGAACACCACCGGGTCGTCATGCATCAGCCCGCGGTGGGTTTGCAGCCACACCCGCCCGATCCAGAAGAGCAGCAGCGGGCAGATGATCCACAGCGCCTGCGGCTGGTCATAGACACGCCCGACCTCCGGGCTGTTGATGTAGAGCGCCATCACCAGAACCGAGAGGAAGCCGGCCGATACGCCGATGGATTGCAGGACCGGCATGTCGGCGGTCACATAGCCCCTGCCCTCCGCCTGCCCCAACCCGAGCTTCAGCATGCTGTCCATTTCCGAATAGCGCTTCACCATGGCGAGGCTGAGGAACAGGAACATCGAGAAGGCGAGCAGCCAGAAGGACGGGACGATGGCCGTCGCCGTGGCACCGCCCAGCACCCGCAGCGAATAGAGCCCGGCCAGCAGCATCACGTCCCAGATCACCCGGTTCTTGGCGAACAGGTTGTAGAACAGCGACGAGGCGGCATAGGTCGCCAGCGCCGCCAGGAACAGCGGTGGCAACGCCACCAGCGACAGGACGAGGCTGGCCAGCAGCAGGCCGGGGATCAGCGACAGGCCGAGGTCGAGCGGCAGGTCGCCGGCTGCGAAGGGACGGCGGCGCTTGCGCGGGTGGCGGCGGTCGGCCGGCAGGTCCAGCAGGTCGTTCAGCACATAGATGCTCGACGCGCACAGCCCGAAGGCGAAGAAGGCGGCGATGGCCTGGAGGGTCGGCCCGACCTCCCCCAGCTTCTGGCCGGCCACCAGCGGCACGAAGACCAGCAGGTTCTTCAGCCATTGGTGCAGGCGCAGCGCCTTCAGGATCAGCAGCAGGCGCGGCCGGCGCGGGGTGGCGATGGTCTCCAGCGGGCACAGCGTGGCTGCATGGCGCACCACCGCGGGCGCCGCGTCCACTGCGATGCCGCGGCGGGCGGCGCGCCAGACGGCATAATCGGCCTCGTCGTTGCCCATGTAATCGAAGATGCCGGACGGCACCTGCGCCCTGATCGCCTCCAGCTTGCGCTCGCTCTTCAGGTTCAGCCCGTCGCTGCTGGACAGCACCTGATCGAACAGGCCGAGATGACGGGCGATGGCGTCGGCATAGCGGTGGTGGGCTGCGGTCGCCAGCACCAGCCGCCGGCCGCGCTTGCGCTCGGCCTCCAGCCGTTGCAGGACGGCGGGGTTGTAGATCAGGCCGGCCGGGTCGATCTCCACCCGGCGGGCCAGTTCCGCCTTCAGCCGCGCCTTGCCGCCGGCCAGCCAGACCGGCACCAGCAGCGCCGCCCAGGGCTGCGCCTTGATCAGGCCGAACAGCGATTCATAGAGGAGGTCGGTCCTCAGCAGCGTGCCGTCGAGATCGACGAACAACGGCGGCTCCTCGGCGACCGGGGGCGGGACCGGCGTCCCGGCCGCGGCACGCGGGAGGGCGACGACGGACGGCGCAGCCTCCTCCACCGGCGGAGCATGGTCGCGCCCGGCCGTTCCCAGGTCGCCCCAGAGGGCCGCGGCGGCACGGTCGTGCCGGCCGGCCAGCACCGGAATCAGGCCCAGCAGCATCAGGGTGGCGAAGAACAGGTAGGATTGCAGGATGTTCAGCGGGGTGTCGGCCAGCGCGTTGACCGGCCAGAACAGGACGTTGCCGGCCAGGAAATAGGCCACCGCCAGCAGCGTGACCGCCCCGGCCGGACGCCGCAGCCCGGGCTCCAGCAGGATCAGGAAGGCGAGCGCGAAGGCCGGCAGCAGGATGCCGTAATGGTGCACCCAGGCGACCGGCGAACCGACGGTGAAGCAGATGCCGGCGACGACGAAGGCCAGGATCCGCTCGGCCCCGCGGTCGCGCCGCCGCCACAGCAGGCCGAAGCCGACGAAGGCAAGGCCGGAAACCTGCGTGGCGAGATGGACCACCGGGTGATAGGGGGCGAAAGCCTCCGCCGACCACTCCAGATTGTTGCCGTTGTGCAGCAAACGATTTACCAGCCCGTTGACGGTCTGGTTGACGTGATAGCTCTCGCCGTGGCGGCCGATGAACAGCAGGACATCGAGGTAATCGATCATCGGCGCAAAGCCGTAGAACAGGGTCGCCAGGGCCACGCCCGGCACCACGACGGCCGCCCATCCCGCCGCCATCCGCCAGTCGCCGCGCAGCGCCGCCCAGGCGAGGAACAGCGACATCTGCGGCTTCATCAGGGTCGATGCGCCGAGCAGGGCTCCGCACAGCACCCGCCGGTCACGCAGCAGGGCAATGCAGGCGAAGACGAAGGCGGCGTTGAGCCAGACCTGCACCTGCCCCAGCGAGAAGGCCTTCAGCACCGGATAGAAGCACAAGGTGGCGACGAAGCCGAAGCCGCCCAGCAGCACCTGGGTCAGCCGGTCGTCCCGCGCGCCGGGCAGGCGCAGCCGCGCTGCCATTTCCAGCACCAGGATCGCCATGCCCGCCGCGGTCGCCAGCACGAACAGCAGGTTGACCCGTTCGAACGCCATGAGGTTCAGCACCCCCAGCGCCTTCATCGCCTCCAGCGGCAGCAGCGAGGTCACGGGATACTGGAACTTGATGTGCTGCTTGAAGAACACCCCGTCATAGACATTCTCGCCCGGCCGCTCATGCAGCCAGTCGAGCGCCGCGATCATCGGGTCCCAGCTGTCGACCGGGATCAGGTTGGGGTTCTCCAGCACGAACAGGTTCCGGATGTCGGTCAGGTTGCTGGCATGGCCGCCACGGTGCAGCGCCAGCCCCAGCAGTCCGGTCGTCAACACGATGAACAGCGACGCGAGGATGACGCTGCGCTGAACCCAGCCAACGCTTCGCAGGCCGGTTCGAAGGGACGGGATCGCAGGTTGCATGCTCATGCTTGGCCATCCATCGGTTGCCCATCACTTTTGTCGCAATACTGCCCCGGCTCCGGCTTACCCGCCCGGGCGGGGCAATCGGCCAGGGCAATCGAAGGCGTGCCGCGGCGGCAGAAACGCCATGCCCGCGGAAGCTACGCCTCCGTGCCTTGACTATTTTCAAAGGAGATAACAAAGTGCAGCGGCGCCCGATCGGTGCCAAATCGTCGCGTGACGACCGCATCTTCCCCTGCCTCTCCTCACAGGGTCGAAAATACACTGCGGTTTTGCTTTGAAAGTCTTCGATTACGTGTGCCACCGGCCATAAAGGGATGAACGACGACCTTGCGTTTTTAAGCGCGTCCGCCAAAAGCGGGCTGCACGGTGGTGGCAGAGCACCGCTCCCGGCGACCGGCCGGCGAGGAGGATCGCACCGCTCGGGGTAGGACGGTCGGTGGACGGCGCGGACGGGCCGGGCTTTCGAGCCGAACTTTCGAATTTCCGGGGCGGGACGGTTCACGAATGGCGAGTCAGCCAGCGCGACCCGCTACGGAGCGGACGGACATCGGCGAGCGGGAGCGGCGCAGGAGCAGGGAACCAAAAACGTAAAGGGGCTGCCGGCGGATGTCGCCGCGGGCAGCCCCTTCGTTCGTTACCCTAAAGTGCGATCAGACGTTCAGCAGCAGGTTTTCCCGCTCCCACGAGCTGATGACCCGGTTGTAGGCCTCGTATTCCGTCTGCTTCACGCAGGTGACGGCGTCGATGAAGCGTTCGCCGAGGATTTCCTTCAACGGCTTGCAGGCGTTGAACTTGGTCAGCGCCTCCGACTGGTGGCGCGGCAGCGTGAAGGCGAGGCGGTAGGCGGAGCCCTTGATCGGGTCGTTCGGCTCCAGCCCCTGGGTCATGCCGATATAGCCGCAGGCGAGCGACGCGGCGATGGCGAGATAGGGGTTGGCGTCGGCACCGGCCACCCGGTTCTCGACCCGGCGGGCGTCGGGCTGGGAGACGGGGACGCGCAGGCCGGTGGTGCGGTTGTCGCGGCCCCAGTGCACGTTGATCGGCGCATCGGAATTCGGCACCAGACGGCGGTAGCTGTTGACGTTCGGCGCCAGCAGCGGCATCACATAAGGCAGGTATTTCTGCAACCCTGCGATGTGCGCCATGAACAGGTCGCTGTCGGTGCCGTCGGGATTGCTGAACAGGTTGCGGCCATTGACGGTATCGACCACCGACTGGTGGATGTGCATGGCGCTGCCGGGTTCGCCCTGCATCGGCTTCGCCATGAATGTGGCGTAGATCTGGTGGCGGATCGCCGCCTCGCGCGCCGTGCGCTTGAACAGGAAGGCCTGGTCGGCCAGTTCCAGCGCGTCGCCATGGTTGAAGTTGATCTCGATCTGGGCGGCGCCGGCCTCGTGGGTCAGCGTGTCGATGTCGATGTCCTGCTTTTCGCAGAAATCATAGACCGCCTCGAAGATCGGGTCGAACTCGTTGACCGCGTCGATGCCGAAGGCCTGCCGGCCGCTTTCCATCCGGCCGTTGCGCCCGACCGGCGGCACCAGCGGGTAATCGGGGTCCTTGTTGACCTGGACCAGGAAGAACTCCAGCTCCGGCGCCACCAGCGGCTTCCAGCCGCGCTCCTCGTAAAGCGACAGTACGCGCTTCAGCACATGGCGGGGCGACACGTCGACCGGCCGGCCGTCGGCATAGACGCAGTCGGTGATGACCTGGGCCGTCGGTTCATTGTACCAGGGGACGAAGCGGATCGTCCGTTCGTCCGGGATCATGTAGATGTCGGAATTCTCGTCCGAGGTGATGTCCTCGTCGTCGGGGAATTCACCGGTCACGGTCTGGACGAAGATCGCCTCGGGCAGGCGCAGGCCGCGGTCGCGCAGGATGCGGAGGAACTTTTCAGCGGGAACGATCTTTCCCCGCGCGATGCCCGACATGTCGGGCACAAGACATTCGACTTCGGTAATGCGGTTCTTCTTGATGAAGTCTTCCATAAAACCCATGGGTATGGCGGACCGCTCCGGACTATGGGCAGCCCCCTCCGTGCTGTGGACGACAGCGACACTATGACGCCGTTCCGGCGGAACGCGCCAGAGGGTTCCGCATGACGCTTCAGTGAAATATCCGCCTTTCCGTTGACCTCCCCCATCGGCTCGGACTTAACTGCGGCCATGCCGAAAGCCTCCTACCTGAACAGCTGGTACGCGGCCTCCGCCGCTCCCCGTATCGACCGCCCGTCCCTGGAGGGAGAGGCCGCCTGCGACGTCTGCATCGTCGGCGGCGGCTACACCGGCCTGACCGCGGCGCTGGAACTGGCGGAGCGCGGCTTTGACGTCGTTCTGCTGGAGGCGGAGCAGTGCGGCTGGGGCGCTTCGGGCCGCAACGGCGGGCAGATCATCACCGGCTACAACAAGCCGATGGCGACCATAGAAGGCTGGGTCGGCAAGGAGGACGCCCGCCGCCTGTGGGAATTCGGCGAGGAGGCGAAGGCCCAGCTCGCCGGGCGCGTGGAGCGCCACGCCATCGCCTGCGACCTGACCTGGGGCTTCGCCTATGCCGCGCTCAAGCCGCGCCACATGCAGGATGTGGCGGCGCTGGAGCAGGAGATGCGCGACGGGTACGGCTATGACCGGGTGCAGCGGCTGGACCGCGCCGGCATCCGCGCCCATGTCGGCAGCGACGCCTACATCGGCGGCCTGCTGGACGAGGGCAGCGGCCATCTGCACCCGCTGAACTACGCCCTCGGCCTCGCCCGCGCCGCCGATGCCGCCGGGGTTCGCATCTTCGAGAACAGCCGCGTCCTCGCCATGGACAGCGGGGCGAAGCCATGGGTCCGCACCGAACGCGGACGGGTGACGGCCAGGCACCTGATCCTCGCCGGCAACGCCTATCTCGGCGGGCTGGCCCCGGCGCTCGACCGCACCATCATGCCGGTCGCAACCTACATGATCGCCACCGAACCGCTGGGCGAGGAGCGGGCGCGGACCCTGCTGCCGACGAACATCGCGGTGTCGGACATGAAATTCTCGCTGGATTACTTCCGCCGCTCCGCCGACCACCGGCTGCTGTTCGGCGGCGGCGTCAGCTATTCGGGCGTCGATGGACCGGGGCTGAAGCAGGCGATGCGGATGAAGATGCTGGCGATCTATCCGGAGCTGAAGGACGCACGCGTCGAGTATTTCTGGGGCGGGCGGGTCGCCATCACCATGAACCGCATGCCGCATCTGGGCCGGCTGTCGCCCACCACGCTCTATGCCCACGGTTATTCCGGCCATGGCGTGGCGCTGGCCGGCATGGCCGGACGGCTGATGGCGGAAACGGTGAGCGGCACCGCCGGGCGCTTCGAGGTGTTCGCCCGCGTCCCCCACACCCCCTTCCCCGGTGGGCGGCGCTTCCGCACCCCGGCGCTGGTCCTCGCAATGATGTGGTTCCGTCTGCGCGATCTGCTGTAGGCTGGGGAAGCAATCCACGCCCTCCCCCTATACACATCCTTCCCCCCCCGCGGACCGACGCCCCAAATGACAGGACAAACCAGCACAGACGCGACACCCACCCCCACCGATACCTCACCCGGCCAGGACCCAACCCCAAACACAGTCAGCGCCCGTGAGG
>NZ_WHOS01000048.1 GCF_013340935.1 Azospirillum melinis
GCAACGCTGCCATAACTACAGTAGTTTTTTTTTTTTTTAAACGAGAAACGGGCATAGGATATCAAGAAGGGTCTCGTGGCCTGGGTGTGGTGTAAAGGATCCACCCTCCCAGCAGTCGCGGCTCTCCTTCTCACCCTCGCCCTCATCACGCCCACCCTTGCCGCCGGCATTCCACAGCCGGACGGCTACCGCCTGTCAGACTACCGCTCCCCCACGCCGGACGGGGTCCTCGGGGCGGAGACGGTCGACACCCCTGCGGTGCAGGCGTTGCTGTCGCAAGGCCGTCTTATTCCTGTCTTCGTCCAGCGCCTGGAGCGCAGCACATTGCCCGGCGGCCCCTGGTTGCAATCGAAGCCCTACCGGCAAATACCCGGCAGCGTCTGGCTGCCCAATGTGGGGGTGGGCGCCCCCGATCCGGCGACGCTGGCATGGTTCGAGTCCGAGTTGGACCGTCTGACCGGCGGCGACCGCTCCCGCGATCTTTTGTTCTACTGCCTGTCCGATTGCTGGCTGTCATGGAACGCGGCCAAGCGGGCGGTGTTGCTTGGGTATGCCCGTGTCCATTGGTACCCGACAGGCATCGACGGCTGGATGGAAGCCGGTCTGCCGACGGAGGAGGCGCATCCGCTGCCGCCTCCCACTGCTCCCACTCCCTGATATCGGGGGCGGGTCGGCACCGAAGGAGATGGCGGATTACACCATGGTAGCATGGCGGCCCTCCGCCCCGGACCGCTACTCTTCATCTTGCCAACCATCCTGGTAAGCAACAGTCAGCAAGCAGGAGTATCACGCGATGAAGACCTGGCGCAAACCGAAGACCACCGAAATCGCCGTCGGCACCGAGATCAACGCCTACGCCTGCGCCGGCCTGTAAGCCGGACGAACCGGGGCCGGGGAAGCACGGCGTGACAGCACTTCCCCGGACCTGCCTTCCATAGGGCCTTTTTCTCAAGGACCGCGCCCAAGACGCGCTCAAGACGGTGGCCATGAAGATTCTCGTACTCGGTTCGGCAGCCGGCGGGGGCTTCCCGCAATGGAACTGCGCCTGCGAGGGTTGCCGCCGTGCCCGTTCCGGTGACCCGGCGGCCAAGCCCCGCACCCAATCGTCGCTGGCGGTGACCGCCGACGGCGAACGCTGGCTGTTGCTGAACGCCTCGCCCGATCTCGGCGCGCAGCTGCTCGCCAACCCGCAGCTGCATCCCCGGAATGGTCTGCGCGGCAATCCGATCGGCGCGGTGCTGCTGACCAATGCAGACATCGACCATGTGGCGGGCCTGCTGACCCTTCGCGAATCTCATCCCTTCGCCGTTTATGCCACCCCGCGCGTCCATGGCGTGCTGGCCGGCAACAGCGTGTTCAACGTGTTGAATCCCGAACTGGTCGCGCGCCGCCCGATGGCGCTGGGCGAACCCTTCCAGCCCGCCGGCGCCGACGGTCGGCCGCTGGGACTGGAGGTCGAGGTGTTCGCGGTGCCGGGCAAGGTGGCGCTCTATCTGGAGGATGCGTCGGCCGGTCCCGGCTTCGGCTCCGTCGCCGAGGACACGGTGGCGCTGCGCATCCGCCCAAGCGACGGGTCCAGCGACGGCTTCTTCTACATCCCCGGCTGCGCCGCCATGCCGGGCTGGCTGGCCGACCGGCTGCATGGGGCGCCGCTCGTGCTGTTCGACGGCACAACCTGGACCGACGATGAGATGATCCGTAGCGGCACCGGGGTGAAGACGGCGGCACGCATGGGCCACATGCCGATGTCGGGACCGGCCGGCAGCATGGCCGCCTTCGCGCCGCTGAGCGTCGCCCGCAAGTTCTACATCCACATCAACAACACGAACCCCGCCCTGCTGGAGGATTCGCCCGAACGGGCGGAGGCCGAGGCGGCCGGCTGGCGCATCGCCCATGACGGGCTGGAGCTGACCCTATGACTGAGCTGATGTCCCGCGAGGAGTTCCGCGCCGCGCTCTATGCCATCGGCGAGCGGCAGTATCACGACCTCCACCCGTTCCATCAGCTGCTGCACGGCGGCAAGCTGCAAAAGGGGCAGATCCAGGCCTGGGCGCTGAACCGCTTCTATTATCAGGTATCGATCCCGCGCAAGGATCTGACCATCATGTCGCGCATGGACGATCCGGCGTTGCGCCGCGCCTGGTTGCAGCGCGTGCTGGACCATGACGGGCTGACCCAGACCGGCGAACTGGACGAGACCAAGGTCGGCGGCATCGAACGCTGGTTGCGGCTGACCGACGGGTTGGGGCTGGATCGCGACTATGTAAAGTCGCTGGAAGGTCTTCTGCCCGCCACCCGCTTCGCCGTGGATGCCTATGTCAACTTCGTGCGCGACCATTCGCTGCTTGAAGCGGTGGCGTCCTCGCTGACCGAGCTGTTCGCGCCGTCGATCCACCGCGAACGCATCGCCGGGTTCGAGCGCAACTACGCCTTCGCCAACGACAGCACGCTGTCCTATTTCCGCAAGCGGCTGGATGAGGCACCGCGCGACGTGGAATTCGGTCTGGACTATGTGCTGACCAATGCCCATACAGCGGAACAGCAGCAGCAATGCCTGCGCGCCCTGCGCTTCAAGACCGAGCTGCTGTGGGCGCAGCTGGATGCCCTGCACCATGCCTATGTCACCCCCAACCTGATTCCGCCCGGCGCCTTCGTGCCGGTGGACATGGAACCGACACGGTACAGCCGGTGAACGCCGTCGCTCCCCACATTGCCGAGACCGACCGGTTGAGGCTGGCCCCCGGAGTCATGCTGCGCAACGACCGCCGCCGCGGCCAGTGGATGCTGATGGGGCCGGAGCGGCTTCTGGTGCTGGACGAGATGGCGCTGGCGGTGGTGCGCGCCTGCGTCGGTGCGGAGATCGCCGATGTGGCCGCCGGCATCGACCGGCTGACCGTGGAATACGACGCGCCGCGCACGGAGGTCGCCGCCGATGTCCTGGAGATGCTGACCGACCTGCGCAACAAGGGTTATGTCGTCACATGAGATGCCCCGGGAGGTGTGTCTCCAGGAGGTGTGTTCAATGAGCTGCGCCCTGCCCACCTTCGCGGCATCCCCGGCCGCCGAACCGGCCCCGCCCTTCGCGGTGCTGATGGAGTTGACGCACCGCTGCCCGCTGCGCTGCCCCTATTGCTCCAACCCGGTGGCGCTCGAGTCCGCCAGCGCGGAACTGGACACCGCCACCTGGAAGCGCGTGCTGGACGAAGCGGCGGACGTCGGTGCGCTCCAGGTGCATTTCTCCGGCGGAGAGCCCTGCGTCCGCAAGGATCTGGAGGAGCTGGTCGCCCACGCGACGGAGATCGGCCTCTACAGCAACCTCATCACCTCCGCCGTGCTGCTCGACCGGGCCCGGTTGGAGCGGTTGCAGCGCGCCGGGCTTCAGCACGTGCAGATCAGCCTTCAGGATGCCGAAGCGACCGGCGCCGACCGCGTCGGCGGCTTCAAGGGCGGTCACGTGAAGAAGCTGGAGGTGGCACGGGCGGTGGTCCGGCAGGGTATGGCGCTGACCATCAACGCGGTTCTGCACCGCCACAACATCGACCGGGTGAATGACGTCATCGATCTGGCGATGGATCTCGGTGCCGGACGGATCGAAATCGCCAACGTGCAGTATTACGGCTGGGCGCTCGCCAACCGCGCGGCCCTGATGCCGTCGCGTGAGCAGTTGCTGGCGATGGACGCTGCGGTGCGCGGCCGGCTGCCAGAACTGGCGGGTCGGATCGTGGTCGATTACGTCGTGCCGGATTATTACGCCCGCCGGCCGAAGAGCTGCATGGGCGGCTGGGCGCGCCGCTTCATGAACGTCACCCCGCGCGGCCGGGTTCTGCCCTGCCATGCGGCGGAGACGATTCCGGGGATGGCGTTCGAGACGGTGCACGACCGCAGCCTGTCCGACATCTGGCGCGATGGCCCAGCCTTCGCCCGCTACCGCGGCACCGACTGGATGCCGGAGCCCTGCCAGTCCTGCGACCACAAGGAGGAGGATTGGGGCGGCTGCCGCTGTCAGGCTCTGGCACTGGCGGGCAGCGCCGATGCGACCGACCCGGTTTGCGAAGTGTCGCCGGCCCATGCGGAGGTCGCCGTGCTGCGCGACCGCGACGCCGCGGCACTGGGGACGGAGTGGACCTATAGGGGTCTCTAGAGAAGTTTTGTGTCGGGGGGAGTATCGGCCGCGATCTCCCCCTGCCTTTCCGCCGCCCTCACTTGTCGTGTCCCGACCCGCCCTTCTTGCCGCCGCCATCCTGCTTGTTGACCGTCGCCCAGGCGCGGCTTTCTGCCTCATCTTTGGACACGCCGCGCTTCTCGTAACTTTCTTCGATATGCTCGGCCTTGCGCTTCTGCTTGTCGGTGTATTTGTCCTTGTCGCCCTGGGACATCGGATCCTCCTGTTGGGCTATGGGGGTTTCCCCGCTCAACAGTTTCACTGGATGGGAAGTTCCTCAGGGAAATAGGCGAAAACTCATATCCGGGACAGGACAGACGAAAAGCGCGGCTTGCCGTAAGCGCAGCCGTCACCCATCCTTTTCCCAATGCTTTCAGGGGGAGGTTCCGGGGTGTTCACGATCTTCAACAAGAGCCGCGCCTTCATGGGTGCGGCCATGGGTGCGGCAATTCTGGCGGTCGGTCTTGCCGCCGGCACGGCACAGGCGGCGGATGCGGTCCGCGTCGGCTCGAAGCTGGATGCCGAAAGCGGGCTGCTCGGCACCATGATCCTGCAGGTCTTGCAGGCAGGCGGCATCCCGACGGAGAACAAGATTCAGCTGGGCCCGACCAAGATCGTGCGCGGCGCCCTGCTGTCCGGCGAGATCGACATCTATCCCGAATATACCGGCAACGGCGCCTTCTTCTTCAACGTCGACAGCGATCCGGTCTGGAAGAATGCCGGGGCCGGCTACGACAAGGTCCGGCAGCTCGACCAGGAGAAGAACAGCATCGTCTGGCTGAAGCCGGCCCCGGCCAACAACACCTGGGCGCTGGCCGTGCGGCGCGACGTGGCCGACGCCAACAAGCTGAAGACCATGGAGGATTTCGCCAAGTGGGTTGGCGGCGGCGGCAAGGCCAAGGTCGCCGCATCGGCGGAGTTCGTGGAAAGCCCGGCCGCCCTGCCCTCCTTCCAGCAGACCTACGGCTTCGCGCTCAAGCCCGACCAGATGCTGATCCTGGCCGGCGGCGACACCGCGGCCACCATCCGTGCGGCGGCCGAACAGACGTCCGGCGTCAACACCGCCATGGTCTACGGCACCGACGGCGCCATCGCGGCACTCGACCTCGTCGTGCTGGCCGACACCAAGGGCGCGCAGATGGTGTATGAGCCGGCGCCGACCGTCCGCGCCACCGTGCTGACCGCCAACCCGAAGATCGCCGATCTGCTGAACCCGGTCTTCTCCAGCCTGGATGCCGAGACCCTGCGCGGGCTGAACGCCAAGATCTCGGTGGACGGCCAGGACCAGAAGCAGGTCGCCACCGACTACCTGAAGTCCAAGGGCTTCCTGAAATAAGCCGGCGACGTGACCAGCCGACTTCTCGTGCACAACCGCGTCGCCCTGCTGATGGTTCTGGCCGCGGCGGTCGCCGCCATGGCCTTGCCCTTTCTCGGCTTCGCACCCAACCGTCTGCTGTCGGGACGGCCGGTGCCGCTGTGGGCGGCGGTGCAGGGGCTGGGCGGGGCGGCGGCGCTGCTGCCGGGGTTGGTGCTGCTGGCGACGCCGTTCCTGCGGCCCACCCGTGCCGGGATTGGCCTGACCGTCGCGGCGGGCGGACTGTTCACCGCCGGGCTGGTCTGGCTGGCGGGCGCGCAGGCGGCGGCACTGGCCCAGGGAGCGTCCGCAGCGGCGCGGACCTCCTTCGCCTCCGGCTTCTGGGTGATGGCGGCAGCGGGTCTGCTGACCGCCATCGACGCGGCGCGCCGGCTGGGGCTGGGCGCCATCGGCCGGATGGCGGTCGGCGGAGCGGTCGCCGCGCTGGTGGCGCTGCAACTGGCATCCGGTCATCTCGACGCGCTGTCGATCCTCAAGGAATACGCCAACCGGCGCGAGATTTTCGCCGACGCCGTACTGCGCCACGCCACGCTGGTGGTGGCGGCGCTGGTCCCGACCCTGCTGATCGGCATTCCTCTCGGCGTCGCGGCCCACCGGGTGCAGGCGGTCGGGCGTGCGGTGTTCCCGGTGCTGAACGTGGTGCAGACAGTGCCGTCCATCGCCCTGTTCGGTCTGCTGATGGCTCCGCTGGCGGCGCTGGGCGCGATGCTGCCGGGGACGGGGATCAGCGGGGTCGGCCCCCTGCCGGCGGTGATCGCCCTGACGCTCTATTCGCTGCTGCCCATCGTCCGCAACACGGCGGTCGGGCTGGACGGCGTTCCCGCCCCGGTGCGGGAGGCCGCCCGAGGCATGGGACTGACGCCGCGCCAGATCTTCCTGCGCGTCGACCTGCCGCTGGCGCTGCCGGTCTTCCTGTCGGGACTGCGCATCACCGTGGTCCAGGCGGTCGGGCTGGCGGCGGTGGCGGCACTGATCGGTGCGGGCGGGCTGGGTGCCATCATGTTCCAGGGGCTTTTCGCCAACGCGCTGGACCTTGTGCTGCTGGGCGCCGTTCCCGTCATTCTGCTGGCAGTGGCGGCCGACGCCCTGCTTTCCATCGGCATTGCCGCCGCCACCCACAGCATCGGCGTCCTGCCGGGAAAGAGTGCGCCATGATCGAATTCGAGCAGGTGACCAAGCGCTTCGGCTCCTGGACGGCGGTGGATGCCGTGTCCTTCACCGTGGCGGAAGGGGAGTTCCGCGTGCTGATCGGGCCGTCCGGCTCCGGCAAATCGACGGTGCTACGGATGATCAACCGGCTGATCCCCGCCGACGAGGGCGCCATCCGCATCGATGGCGAGGACATCGCGTCCCTGAAGCCGGAGGAACTGCGCCGCCGCATGGGTTACGTCATCCAGTCGGTCGGTCTGTTCCCGCACTGGACGGTGGAACGCAACATCGCCACCGTCCCCGGCCTGCTCGGCTGGCCCAAGGCGCGCATCCGCGACCGGGTGACGGAACTGCTGGAATTGCTGAACCTCGACCCCCGCCGGTACCGCGGCGCCTATCCGCACCAGTTGTCAGGCGGACAGCAGCAGCGCGTCGGCGTCGCCCGCGCCCTGGCGGCGGAACCGCGCATCCTGCTGATGGACGAACCGTTCAGCGCGCTCGACCCGATCACCCGCGCCAGCTTGCAAACGGAACTGTCGGCCATCCACCGCCGTACCGGCACCACCGTGGTCTTCGTCACCCACGACATGGACGAGGCGCTGCGGCTTGGCGACCGCATCGCGGTGATGGACCATGGCCGGCTGATCCAATGCGCCACGCCGCTGGACATCCTGACCCGTCCGGCCAGCCCGCTGGTGCGCGACCTTGTCGGGCGCGAGGAATGGGGGCTGAAACGGCTGGCGGTGGAGACGGTCGGCGACCGCGCCCGCCGGCAGGAGAGCGTGACCGGCGAACCGCTGGCTGCGGAGACCCCGCTGCACCGCGCCCTGTCGGAGATGGTCGCCCGCGGCACCGAGCGGCTGCCGGTGGTGGACGGCGACGGCCGGCCGGCCGGCGTGCTGCACCTCTCCGACCTCGTCCGTCCCACCTCCGGCGGTGTGGTCCCCGGCGGCACCGCATGACCGGCGCCGGCATGGCCCCACGGGATTTCCTGACCGACCGGCTGATGCTGGGTCTGGTGGTGCTGGTGGCGCTGGTGCTGGGCATGCCGTCGCTGAAGCCGCTGTTCGCGACTCTGTTCCCCCGCCTGGACCGGCCGCTGTACGAGGCGGAGAGCTTCGTCAGCCTGACGCTCGACCATATGGCGCTGGTCGGCGCCTCCAGCCTCGCCGCGATCATGCTGGGCGGTGGTGCCGGCATCGCCGTCACCCGTCCCTGGGGGCGGGAATTCCGCGGCCTGCTGGAAACCGTCGCCACCATGGGCCAGACCTTCCCACCGGTGGCAGTGCTGGCGCTGGCGGTTCCGGTGATGGGCTTCGGCCCCGAACCGGCGCTGATCGCCCTGACGCTCTACGCCCTGTTACCGGTGGTGGAGAACACGGTCGCCGGGTTGGACGGCGTCCCGGCCCCGGTGCTGGACTCGGCCCGCGGCCTGGGCATGGGGCCGGCGGAGGTGCTGTTCCGCGTCGAGCTGCCCCTGGCCGCCCCGGTGATCCTGGCGGGCATCCGCACCGCCGTCATCATCAATGTCGGCACCGCCGCCATCGCCTCCACCGTCGGCGCCAAGACCCTGGGTCTGCCGATCATCGTCGGGCTGAACGGGTCCAACCAGGCCTATGTCATCCAAGGTGCGCTGATCGTCGCCGCACTCGCCGTGGTGATCGATGCCGGGTTCGACCGGCTCGCCGGCTGGCTGACCCGATGGTCGCAACGCTGAAGACAGGCCGGGCACGACTATATTTGCGAATGACTTGCATTCGCATTTTGAGCATCCTACTCTCCGCTGATCCACCCCAAGCGGAGTCCGCCATGTCCAGCATGCAGTTTCATCGCCGCGCCGCCCCTCGCCGCGAGCGCTTCCAGGATCTGTGCGATGCAGAGACGCTGGTCGTCTCGGTGCTGCGGCTGTGGGCGGAGCCTCTGCGCGAACCGGAGCGGCAGCATCCGCATTGGCAGGAT
Organism: Azospirillum melinis; assembly: GCF_013340935.1. Classification (GTDB taxonomy): domain Bacteria; phylum Pseudomonadota; class Alphaproteobacteria; order Azospirillales; family Azospirillaceae; genus Azospirillum; species Azospirillum melinis. Next base: position 8,646 of record NZ_WHOS01000048.1, read on the forward strand.
GGAATGACCGCCGCCGGGCTGTCGAACGACGCGGCGGTGGCGTTCGACACGCTGATGCGGATTGTACTCGCCGCCACCAACCGCCCGCTTGACCTCCACCGTCCGCCCTGCCCGGCCTTGGGCACCGACGAGGCGCTGCTGCTCGACATGTTGCGGCTGGCCCAGCAAGGGTTGCATGGCGAGGCCGGGGTGCTGATGAACGACTGGCTGTCGCTGACCGCCGTGCGCATGGCGATGGCGCCGCTCTGCGTATTGGCTGCGTCCCTCGCCCGTGCCGGCCTGACGCTGCCGGACCCTGCGCAGGCGTCGCCGATGCCGAGCCGGCCGACCGCCTCTCCCATCGACAGGCCGCGGGCCGGGCCGAGCCCCACCGCCGACCGCGGCGCCACCCTGCTGCACTGAGGCGGCTCCGTGCGTGCAGCCTAGCGCCGCAATCCCGCGGCGATGCGATCCGCCAGCTGGCCGACCGCCTGGCTCATCGTCCGAACCTGCGCATCGGCCTCCGCACCGCCGGACGGCACCTCGACGGTTTCGCGCGCCGGCGCGATCCTGCGTCCACCGGACCCGCTGCCGGATGACAGGGTCCATTGCGCATCCAGAACCACACGCCCGGTGGCGTCGGCATCGAAACGCAGCACGGTGACGGCCAGCACCGGCGTCCCCTCGGCCAGCCCGCTGCCGGCAACCGGCAGCACCGTCGTCCCCGGCAACCGTGCCGCGAGGTCGCCGGCCAGGGTGGAGCGCAGGCCGTCGGCCAGCGGCTCCGCCCAGCGGTCATACTCCAACGTCTCCACCCGGTTGCCGTCGATGCGGCGGACGATCTGCGGCCGATCGATCAGCATGGGCAGGTCGAGCGAGCCCAAGGCCAGGGTCCGGAACGTTGTCGCCGCCGGCTGCGCCGAAGCGGCCGGCGGAATCATCGCCAGCGTGTAGAGCCGGCTGTCCGGCGTCGACTGGCAGGCCGCCAGCACGAAAAGCGGCAGCGCCAGCGCAGCATTCCGGAATCCGCGCATCACATTCATCCCCTCTGCTCCCCGTCCCATTATTTCTTGCCTCGCAGCAGCGCTTCAGGGTGACGTTCCAGATAGTCGGCCAGCACACGGAAGGACCGCGCGGCATCGTTCAACTGCCGCATCACACCCGGCAGGTCCGCCTGCCCGCTCCCACCGCCCAGCAGCCCGTTGGCGTTCTTCAGCGTTCCCTCAGCCGCGGTCGCCACCCCGCGCAGGCTCTTCACCAGTTGCGGCAGCTGCCGGTCGGCGTCGCGCATCAGCGCATCGGCGCTGCCCAATGCCTTGGCAAGCGCGGCCAGCGACCGCGCGAGGTCCGGCGACCCCGCGAGGCCGCCCACCGACTGCAAGGTGCCGCGCAGGTCGGCGATCAGCCCGTCCAGCGGCAGGGCGGAGATCTTCTCCATCACCACCCCGGCCGAGGCCATGATCGAATCGAGGTCGCTGGAGGCCACCGTCGGCAACTCCGACCGCTCCGGCCCCGACGAGGGTGGCACCTCGGGAGCGTAATCGAAGGACACCAGCTTCTGCCCGGTGATCAGGTTGCCCGAGGCCAGCCGGGCCCGCAGCCCCTTCTGCACCTGCATGGCCACCAGCTTGCGCACCGCCGCCTCGTCCATCGGCTTGCCGTCGATCACGGCATAGGTCCGGGCGACCAGATCGGGTTCGAAATCGATCTCGACGGGGATGTGCAGTTCCTCCTTGGCCTCGTCATACTCCAGCCGCACGGCGGCGACATGGCCCACCGTCAAGCCGCGCATCAGCACCGGCGCTCCGGCCTGCAACCCCTGCACCGAACCGGGGAACTCCAGCCGGTAGCGCACGCGCAGCCGGTCGCGTGCCGCCGCGGCGGACGCCTGATCCTCATAAAGCGTGAAGCTGGCCCAATCGAGCGCCTGTGCCCCGGCCTCCGGATCGGGAGGGGTCTCCAGCACCACGCCGCCCAGCGCCAGCGACTTCAGCGATTCCGTCTGGAACTTGATGCCATCGGCCCCGGCGGAGAACTGGATGCCCGACGAGCGCCAGAAGCGGCTTCCCTCATGCACCAAGCCCTCATAGGGGGCACGGACGAAAATCGCCACCGACACGCTGCGGTCCTGTGGCGACAGGTTGTAGCCCATCACCTCGCCCACCTGGACACCGCGGAAATAGACGGGAGAGCCCTGGGCCAGCGACCCCAGCTGCTCGGTCTTCAGGTTGAAGCTGCGGCCCGGCACGTCGGCGCGGACCACCGGCGGCTCGTCCAGCGCGTCGAACTCCCGTCGGTCATCGCCGCCGCCGGGCTCCATCTCCACATAGGTGCCGGACACCACGGTGCTGAGCCCCGATACCCCGCCGAGACCGAGGCGCGGCGCCACCACCCAGAAGCGGGTGCCGTCCTTCAGGTGACGGGCTGCGGTGCGGTCCATGCGCGCAGTGGCGATCACCTGCGACAGGTCGTCGGACAGCCGCACCGATTCGATCACGCCCAGATCGACGTTCTTGTGCTTGATGCGTGTCCGCCCGGCCTCAAGCCCGTCGCCGGACTGGAAGGTGATGACGATCTGCGGCCCGCGCTCCTCGAACCAGCGCCAGCCGAGCCAGCCGGCGATCAGCGCCGCCACCAGCGGCAGCAGCCACAGGGGCGACAGCCGCCGGCGCGGCGGTGTCGCGACCTCCGGCGGGTGGTTCGCCGGAGGTTGGTTGTTCCGGGTCTCTTCAGCCATGCCGGGTCATTCCACCCTGTTCGTTCTGCACCGCATCGGGTGCACCCTCTTCGGCGCGGTCCCACATAACCCGCGGGTCGAAGATGTGGCTTGCGATCATGGTCAGCACGACCACGCCGGCGAAGGCGATGGCACCGGGATCGGCGCGGACGGAGGCGACGGCACCGAACTGCACCAGTGCCGTGAGGATGGCGATCATGAACACGTCGATGTTGGACCAGCGCCCGATGGCGTCGATGATGCGGTACAGCCGCGTCCGGGCATGCAGCCTCGCGGCCGAACGCCGCCACGCGGCCAGGAGGAACCAGCCGAGCCCCGCCAGCTTCAACACCGGCACGGCGACGCTGGCGACGAAGACCAGCAGGGCCAGCGGCCATAGCCCGGCCTCGGCCAGTTCATGCACGCCGCTGAGGATCGTGCTGGGGGCGCCCTGGCCGAAATTGACGACGGTCATCACCGGCAGCAGGTTGGCGGGTATGTAGAGCACGGCACCTGCGGACACCAGCGCCGCGGTGCGCTCCAGGCTGTTCGGTTCGCGCGGGTGCAGGCGGCTGTGGCAGCGGGTGCAGCGGTCCGGTGCCGGCCCATGGTCGCAGCCATGGACCCTCTGGCACACGGTGCAGGCGACCCAGCGCCTGGGCGCCGGCGCATCGCTGGGCGGCACATGGTCGATCGCCTGCCAGACCCGGCGGCTGTCGAGCGCCAGATCCATCAGCGTGCCGGCCAGCACGAAGCCGCCCAGCGCCAGCCCGCCGGCCAGGAACTCCGCGTTGGCGAAGCCCTTCAGCCGCGAATAGCCGACCAGCAGTCCGAGCAGGAAGACGTCCAGCATTGCCCATGGCCGCAGTTTCTCGGCCCAGGCGAAGAGACGCGCGGTCTCCCGCACGTGGGTGGGCGGGCGACCGTCATGCACCCGTTGCAGCACGGCGATCACCGCCATGATGCGGGCGAAGGGGGCGGCCAGCACCAGCGCGCCGACCAGCAGCGACAGCGGCCACATGCCCTGGTCGGCCAGAATCTCGACCCCGGTGGTGACCAGGCTTGTGCGGTCGTTGCCCTGGATGTTCACGCCCATCAGCGGGTTGGCGGCGATCAGCAGCAGCATCAGGGCGCTGGCGACCGCCATCGGCAGCGCGTGGCGGACGCCGCCGCGCCCATTCCGGAACAGGACCGCGCCACAGCGCGTGCATTCGGCCCGGCGCCCCGGCGCTGGCAGGCGGACGCGGTGCAGGCGGCCGCAGTCGGGGCAGGCGACGAGATCGTCACGACTCTCCACCGCCGGCACCCTCAACCCTTCCTTGCCCGTTCCAACCGACATGCACGCACGCAAACCTTCCAGCCGACGAAACCCGCTCTCCAATTGGCTTTTATCAGCGTTGGCGCAAGCCCCTGCGAAGCGGATAGGCGGAATTCCGCCGCATTGCAACATGGCCGGTGTCACGCTCGGGAATTCGCGATTGACCGAAAGATTATGTACATACATTATCGCCGAAACGTCACATCGCAACGCGGCGCGGAGAGCGGGGTGCAGGGGTTGGCACGGCAAGGCCTGACCGGACAGAACCGCGGTAACGGACCGGCGTCCCCGCCGGACCATCCGTTGCAAGCCTGTCCGGCGCAGACCGGCCTCGCTCCGGGCAGCGCCCCGAAAGACAGCACGCCGAAAGACAGTTCCCTCGACGGCCGCGGCCCCCTGTTCGACCAGATCAAGCGCGCCGTCGCCGGCCAGATCCTGCGCGGACGCTGGCAGGCGGGCCAGCGCCTTCCCAACGAGGCGGAACTGTCCAGCCTCTACGGCGTCTCCCGCCAGACCGTGCACAAGGCCATCGCCCTGCTGGCGCGGGAGGGCTTCCTGGTCCGCCGCCGCCGCGCCGGCACCTTCGTCGCCACCGGCCGCCGCGACCGCTTCGCCCTGCCCATCGAGGACATCGGCGACGTGGTGGCGCGGGATGGGCGTGTCTACGAATTCCGCATCCGCGACCGCAGGATTTTTCGCAACGGCGAGGGCATCCGGTGGCCCGACCTGCCCGACGGAACGCCGATCCTGACGCTGGAATGCCTGCATTTCAGCGACGGCACGCCGATCCAGCACGAACGCCGGCTGGTCAATCTCGACGTCGTGCCGGAGGTGGTTGACGAATCCTTCGATGTCGTGGCACCCAGCCGATGGCTGGTCGACCGGGTTCCCTGGTCCTCGGCCGACCACACCGTGCGCGCGGTCAACGCGACGGCGGAGATGGCGGCCCTGCTGGGGGTGGAAGCCGGTGCGGCCTGCCTGTCGATCCGGCGGCAGACCATGCATCTCAGCCGGCCGGTGACGCTGGTTCATTTCCTCTCGGTCGGTGACCGCTTCAGCCTCAGCGGATCGTCGATCACCGACAGTGCGACCGAGTTGAATTTGTAAACACAAAAGGACCGGCGACAGGCGCCGGCCGCAACAGGGGTGACCTCACGATGGAGAGCAAGGCTATGGTTCGGACGATGTTCAAGACAGCGCTGCTGGGCGCCACCCTGCTGGTCGCCGGTGCCGCCGCCGGGACGGCGATGGCCGACACGCTGGCCGACGTGAAGAAGGCGGGCGTCTTCACCGTCGCCACCGAGATGCAGTTCCCGCCCTTCGATTTCCTTGAGAACAACGAGTACAAGGGTGTCGACAAGGACCTGTTCGACGAGGTGGCGAAGGAACTGGGCGTCAAGGCCAAGTACATGGACCTGCCCTGGACCAGCGTGCTGCCGGGCCTGGAAGCCAAGAAGTTCGATCTGGTCATCGCCCCGGTCACCATCACGAAGGAGCGCATGAAGCGCTACTCCTTCACCGTTCCGATTTCCGAGGCGACCGCCGCCCTGATGAAGCGCGCCGACGACAAGACCATCAACAAGCCGGAAGACATCGCCGGCAAGAAGGTCGGCGGCGGCAAGGGCACCTCGCAGCTGGCCCAGGTGAAGGAATTCGGCCAGACGCTGCCGACCCCGCCGGACGTGCGCGAATATGTCGACAGCAACCAGTCCTATGCCGATCTGGCCGCCGGCCGCGTCGACGCCTCGGTCAACTCGCTGCCGAACCTGAACTTCGCCGCCGCCCAGCGCAAGGAGACCTTTGCCGTCGTCCTGCCGCCCTTCGGCAAGCCCTCCTACTTCTCCTGGGTCGGCCGTCCCAGCGACGACGACAAGAGCCTGATCGAGGCGGTCAACGCCGCCCTGGTCAAGATCCAGAAGGACGGCCGCATGGCCGCCATCCAGAAGAAGTGGTTCGGCGTCTCGCAGGAGCTGCCGACCACTGTTCCGGAACCGCAGCTCTAAGGAAAACCTGGGTATTCCCTCTCCCCAGCCATCACGACAGGCGGCTCCAAGGCTTCGCCGAAGACAGGGAGAGGGAAACAGGCTCCGGCACCGCCGACGAAGGCCCACACGATGAAGTTCAGCGTCATCATCGACGCCTTTCCCTATCTGCTGGGAGCGGCTGTCACGACCATCTGGGTCTCTCTGCTCGGCGTGCTGCTGGGGCAGGTGATCGGCGTTGTCGTCTGCGTGGCGCGCCAGTCGGGCGGCCGGGTGGCCGACATGGCTGGCGGTGTCTATGTCAGCTTCTTCCGCGGCGTTCCCCTGCTGATCCAGTTGCTGCTGATCTACTACATGCTGCCGCTGATCGGCATCGACGTGCCGCCGCTGGTCGCCTCCATCGCGGCACTCGGCCTCGCGTCCGGCGCCTATGTGTCGGAGATCTACCGGGGCGCGCTGAACGCCGTCCCGCACGGCCAGTCGGAGGCGGCGCTGGCGCTGGGCTTCCCCGGATCGTCGATCTGGACGCGCATCCTGCTGCCGCAGGCTTTCCGCATCTCGGTCCCTGCACTGGTCAACGAGCTGATCCTGCTGCTGAAGGCATCCTCGCTGATCTCCGTCGTCGGGGTGGCGGAGCTGACGCGGACCAGCCAGACCATCTCGGCCAGCAACTACCGCCCGCTCGAGATTTATCTGGCGGCCGGCCTCATCTATCTGGCGATCAACGGCGCGCTGGCCCTGTTCGGCACGCTGGTCGAACGCCGCCTGCAACAGGCCTGATCCGATGTTGGACCTTTCCCTCCTCGTCCAGTACGGCCCGGCGCTGCTGCGCGGCTTCGGCGTCACCATCCTGTGCTGGGGCGCCGGCTGCCTCATCGGCATGGTGCTGGGCTTCGCGCTCATGCTGCTGCGGCAATTGCCGGTGAAGCCGCTGCGCTGGGTCATCCGCGCCTATATCGAGGTGATCCGCGGCACGCCCTTCCTGATCCAGCTGTTCCTGCTCTACAGCGGCGGCCCGGCCATCGGCTTGCGGCTGGAGGCGACGACCGCCGGCATCCTCGGCCTCGGCATCTACGGCAGCGCCTATTTCGCCGAGATTTTCCGCGCCGGCTATCAGGCGGTGCCGAAGGGGCAGGTTGAGGCGGCTCTCAGCCTCGGCATGTCCTACGGTGCCATCCTGCGCCGGGTGATCGTGCCGGCGATGCTGGTGTCGACCATCCCGCCCATCGTCAACATGATGGCGATCCTGACCAAGGAGACGGTGGTGCTGTCGATCATCACCGTGCCGGAACTGATGTACGAGATGCAGACGATGGCGGCGGAGACCTTCGCCACCTTCGAGACCATCCTGGGGATGGCGCTGTTCTACTGGCTGCTGGTGGAGGCGGTGTCGCGCCTGGGCCGCCGGCTGGAGGCGCGCGTCACCCGTTTCCTGACCCACGCCTCGCCGCAAGGGTCGTCCAAGACTGCAACCGCGAGGGCGTGATGACCGCCGTTTCCCGAACCGCCACCCCGTCGCGTGCCGCAGGCCAGGGCGATACAGTCCAGGGCGATGCCGTGCCGATGGTCTCCATCCGCGGCGTCGGCAAGAGCTTCGGCACCAACGAGGTGCTGCGCGACATCGACCTGACCGTCAACAAGTCGGAGGTCGTCTGCCTGATCGGCCCCAGCGGATCGGGCAAGAGCACGCTCCTGCGCTGCATCAACTTCCTGGAGGTCTACGACCGCGGCGAGATCCGCATCGAAGGCAAGCTGGTCGGCTATAGCGAGGACACGCCGCGCCGCCGCCTGTCCAACCGCGACCTGCGCGATCTGCGCCGCAACGTCGGCATGGTGTTCCAGCAGTTCAACCTGTGGCCCCACATGACCGCGCTGGAGAATGTGGCCGAAGCCCTGGTGCAGGTCCGCGGCATGGACAAGGTCGCCGCAACATCCCACGCCCGCCGGATGCTTGACCGGGTCGGTCTGGCCGCCAAGGCCGACAGCTACCCCGCCCGCCTGTCAGGCGGCCAGCAGCAGCGCGTCGCCATCGCCCGCGTCATCGCGATGGAACCCCACCTGATGCTGTTCGACGAGCCGACATCGGCGCTCGACCCCGAACTGGTGGGCGAGGTGTTGCAGGTGATGCGCGATCTGGCGGCCGACGGCATGACCATGGTCGTGGTGACCCACGAGATGGGCTTCGCCGCCAACGTCGCCGACAAGGTGGCCTTCCTCGACCGCGGCCGCATCGCCGCCTTCGGAACCCCACGCGAGGTCTTCCACGAATCGACGGAGCCGCGGGTGCAACAGTTCTTGCAGACCTATCACGAGCGCAACAGCTTCTGAGCTCCTACAGTGCACCATTTGGTTTTGCCCTCTCCCTTGCCATGCTGATGCATGGGGCGGGAGAGGGCGGAAGTTGCAAATTTGGCAACTTCTCCCCTGGCACGCGCTTCGTAGACTCGCTAAGAACCTTTCGCACGCGCAACAGAACTGCAACGCGAAAGCCCTGGCTCCGTCGATGATCGAACTCCGGTCCGTCACCCACGCCTATGGCGACCGCCCCGTCCTGCACGACCTGTCGCTGCGGCTGGCCGAGCGGCGCATCGCCATTCTCGGTGGCAACGGCTCAGGCAAGAGCACGCTGGCCCGCCTGCTGAACGGGCTGATCGTGCCGGCAGCCGGGACCGTCACGGTTGATGGCCTAGATACCCGCAGCGACGGCCGTGCCGTGCGCCAGCGGGTCGGTTTCGTCTTCCAGAACCCCGATACCCAGATCGTCTACCCGACGGTGGAGGAGGACCTCGCCTTCGGGCTGAAGGCGCGCAAGCTGCCGAAGGACGAAATCGCCCGCCGCGTCGCCGGGGCGCTCGAGCGCTACGGCCTCGACCGCTACCGGCACCAGCCGGCCCACCAGATGAGCGGCGGCGAGAAACAGCTGCTCGCCATCGCTGGGGTGCTGGTTCTGGAGCCGGCCTATGTGATCTTCGACGAGCCGACCACCCTGCTCGACCTGCGTAACCGCCGCAAGGTGATCGACCTGCTGCGCGGCCTGCCGCAGACGGTGATCGTCGTCACCCACGATCTCGACATGGTGAAGGATTTCGACCGGGCACTGGTGCTGGAGGATGGCCGCATCGTCGCAGACGGCCCGCCGGCGGAAACCGTGCCGGCCTACATCGAGCGGCTCGGCTGATGCTGGGCCTCTACCTGCATCGGGAGTCGGTCGTTCACCGCCTGCCGGCAGGGGCGAAGCTCGGCGGCCTGCTGCTGGTGACCATCCTGGTGCTGGCCCTGCCCGGTGGCTGGGGAGCGCTGGCCGCCGGATCGATCGGCGCCGCGCTGCTCGTGGCGGCAAGGCTGCCGGCCGGGCGGGTGCTGGCGGAGCTGCGGGCGCCGGTGCTGATGCTGACCCTGCTGTTCGGTTTCCAGGCGCTGCTGGCCGGCAGCGGGTGGGAGGAGACGGCGGTCGCCGTCGCCCGCTTCACCGCCCTGATCCTGCTGGCGACCCTGGTCACGCTGACCACCCGGGTCATGGACATGGTCGATCTGTTCGAGCGGCTGTTCGGCCTGCTGCGGCCGGTTGGGGTCAACCCGGCGAAGATGGCGCTGATGCTGGCCCTGACCATCCGTTTCATCCCGCTGCTGGGCGAACAGGTGCGCGAGGTGAGGATGGCCCAGCGCGCCCGCGGCGTGGAACGTAACATAGCCGCCCTGTTCGTTCCGCTGCTGGTCAAGATCCTCACCATGGCCGATGATCTGACCGCCGCGCTGGAAGCGCGCGGTTACGACCCGGTGGATGCCGGGACGAACGACAGCAAAACCAAGAACAGCACTCAACGATAACGTCACCAGCCGAAGGAAGCGTCCGCCATGTTGTCCACCCGCGACCTCGTCCTCTGCGCCCTGTTCGCCGCCCTGCTGGGCGGGCTCGGCATGGCGCCGCCGATTCCGCTCGGCTTCCTGCCGGTACCGGTCACAGCGCAGACGCTGGGCGTCATGCTGGCCGGCACCATCCTGGGCGCCAAGCGCGGAGGCATCGCAGCGCTGCTGTTCGTTCTGCTGGTCGCGGCCGGTCTGCCGCTGCTGGCCGGCGGTCGCGGCGGCATCGGCGTCCTGATGGGGCCGACCGGCGGCTTCGTGCTGTCCTGGCCGGTCGGCGCGTTCGTGACCGGCTGGCTGGCGGAACGGTTCGCCACCACCGCCAACCCGATCCGCCTGTTCGCAGTGAGCGTGCTTGGCGGCATCCTGGTCGTCTATGCCGGCGGCATTCCCTGGCTGTGGCTGGTCGCCGGCCTGCCGGTAGACAAGGCGGTGTTCGGCACGCTGGCCTTCGTCCCGGGCGATCTGATCAAGGCTGGCATTGCCGCCGTCGCCGCCTCGGGCGTCCGCCGCGCCGGCATCCTGCCGATCCATGCCTGAGAGAATGGTTCCTGAACAGTCATTGCTGACCGACAGCTATATGGGCGCGGACAACCTCGTCCGCCCCTTTGTACTCGCCGCCGAACGGGCGCCTGACCATCCGGCGCTGATCCTCGGCGACGAGTGGCTGTCCTATGGCGCGCTGCTGGAGCAGGTGCGGCGCGCCGGTGCCGGTGTGGCTGCCCTGCACCGGGATGGAACGCCTCCGCGCGTGGCGCTCAGCCTGGGCAACCGGCCGGACCTGCTGGCGCTGTTCTTCGGCATCGTCGCGGCCGGCGGCATCGTCGGCCTGCTCGACCCGAAATGGAGCGCCGCGCAGACCGCCGCTGCCATCGAGACCTTCCGCCCCGATCTGCATCTGACGACCGGGACCGCCGCCACTTGGATCGCAGCGCAGCCGGCTGGCTGGACCATCCCCGCGGTCGATCCGAAGACGCCGTTCCTGGTCGGCTTCACCTCCGGCACCACCGGCCGGCCCAAGGCCTTCATCCGCAACCAGGGCTCCTGGCTGGCGACGCTGGAGGCGAGCCGGGTGGAATTCGGCATCGGTACCGAGGATGTCATTCTCGTGCCGGGGCCGCTGGTCCATGGCCTGGGCCTCTATGGCGCGGTGGAGGGACTGTCGGCCGGCGCCACGGTGCGGGTGCAGCCAAAATTCGACGGAGCCAACGCGGCGGCGCAGTTGGCCGAGTGCGGCGTCACCACACTGGTGCTGGTGCCGACGATGCTGGTCGGCATCCTCGACGCTGCGGAGCGCGACGGCCGACGCTTCCCCACCCTTCGCCGGGTGGTCTGTTCCGGTGCCAAGCTGGCGCCCGCCGTTCATGACCGGCTGGCCGCCCTCTGTCCCGACGCCGCCGTGCTGGAATATTACGGCGCGTCCGAGCTGAGCTTCGTCAGCCTGCGCTCCTCCCGCGAAGGCGCCCCCGCCGACAGTGTCGGCCGCCCCTTCCATGGGGTGGAACTGAGCCTGCGCGACGATGACGGTCGTCCGGTGGAGCGCGGCCGGCCCGGCACCGTCTGGGTACGCAGCGGCATGCTGAGCGAGGGCTATCTCGGCGTCACCGACGGCGCCGGCTACCGCGAGCGGGACGGCTGGGGCACGGTCGGCGATTACGGCTGGATCGATGGCGAAGGCTGGCTGCGGCTGGTCGGGCGGGCCGGCGACATGGTCATCACCGGCGGCCTGAACGTCTACCCGGCGGAGGTCGAAGCGGTCCTGCGCGCCCACCCCGCGGTGGCGGAGGCGGTGGTTTTCGGCCTGCCCGATTCCTATTGGGGAGATGCCCTGTCCGCTGTCGTGTGGTGGCGCGGGAGCGCGCGCGCCTCGCTCGTCGAACTGCGCGGCTGGTGCCATGACCGGCTGGAGGGCTACAAGGCGCCGCGGCGGGTCTTCGCCGCGTCCGACATGCCCCTGACCGGCAGCGGCAAGATCGCCCGCGCCGATGTGCGCGAGCAGGCGAAGCTCAGCGGGCAGGACGGCGGGCTGGAGGTGGTCGAGTGAGTTGCCGTCCCATCATCGTCGCCGCCCGGCGGACCCCGGTCGGGCGCATCGGCGGCAGCTTGCGCGAACTTCCCGTCGAGGATCTCGCCGCCCCGGTCATTCGTGCCGTGCTGGCCGACGCCGGCCTCGACCCTGCGGAGGTGGATGAGGTTCTGCTGGGCAACGCGGTCGGCCCCGGGGGCAATGTTGCGCGGCTGTCGGCTCTGGCGGCCGGGCTGCCGGTGTCGGTACCCGGCGTCACGGTGGACCGGCAGTGCGGATCAGGGCTGGAGGCGGTCAATCTCGCCGCCCGGCTGGTGCAATCCGGCGCCTGCGACGTCGTCCTGGCCGGCGGGGTCGAGAGCACCAGCACCGCCCCGTGGCGCGTCGCCAAGCCGTCAAGCCTCTACCGCAGCCCGACCTTCTATGACCGTGCCCGCTTCGCCCCCGACGAGGTCGGCGATCCGTCGATGATCGAGGCGGCGGAGACTGTCGCCACGGCTTACGGCATCGACCGCTCCCGCCAAGACCGCTACGCGCTGGACAGCCACCGCAAGGCCGTGGCCGCGCAGGCCGCCGGGCGCTTCGACCGCGAGATCGTTCCGCTGCGTCTCCGCGACGGCCGCGTCGTCGCCCTCGATGAGTGCCCGCGCGCCGATACCAGCCTCGAAAAGCTGGCGGCGCTGCGGCCGATTCTCCGGTCGGACGGCACGGTCACGGCGGGCAACGCCTGCCCGGTCAATGACGGCGCCGCAATGGTGGCGGTGGTTTCGGAGCGGAAGTTCCGCGCGCTCCGCCTCACCCATGGGCTGGCGGTGGTCGACAGCGCCGCGGCGGGCGTGGATCCGCAACTCCTCGGCACAGGTCCGATCCCGGCGGTGACCAAGCTGCTGGCCCGCAATCCCGGCCTGACCGTCACCGACATCGACCTCGTCGAGTTCAACGAGGCCTTCGCCGCCCAGGTGCTGGCCAGCCTCGACGCGCTTGGCATCGACCAGTCGCGCGTGTCGGTCGGCGGCGGAGCCTTGGCGCTCGGCCATCCCTACGGCGCATCCGGGGCGATCCTGGTGACGCGCCTGTTCAGCGAAATGCTGTTCCCGGCGGCAGGCCATGCGCCCCGCCGGGGCCTCGCCACGCTCGGCATCGGTGGCGGGCTGGGGCTTGCCACACTTCTGGAGCCAGTTTGAATGACCAGCGCCCCTGCGGCCGGGGACAGTTTCCGGTCGGCCTTCCGTCACCGCGCCTTCGCCCTGTTCTGGAGCGCGCGGGTCTGTTCGATGCTGGCGATCCAGATGCAGGTGGTGGCGGTCGGCTGGCAGGTCTATGCCATGACCGGCGACCCGCTCGACCTCGGGCTGGTCGGGCTGTTCCAGTTCCTTCCCTCGCTGGCGCTGGTTCTGGTGGCCGGCCATGTGGTCGACAACAACGACCGCAAGACGGTCCTGTTCGGCGCCCTGTCGGTCGAGATGATCGCGGTCGCCGCCCTGTTCCTGCTGACCATGGCCGGCGCCCTGTCGCCCCACGCCATCTTCGCCGTGGTGGCGCTGATCGGCCTCGCCAAGTCCTTCGAGGGGCCGGCCAACCAGGCGATCCTGTCCGCGACCGTTCCGGTGGAGGATTTGCCCAACGCCGTCGCTTGGCAATCGTCGGGCGTGCAGGTGGCGCAGATCTCCGGCCCGGCACTGGGCGGACTGCTCTACATCGCCGGTCCGGCCGCAGTCTATGGCGTCAGCACGGCGATGCTGCTGCTGTCGGTCCTGCTGATCGCCGCCTGCCGGCCGCGCCCCGTCACCATGACCAGGCGAGCCATGAGCCTGACCAGCATGCTGGCCGGCGCTGCCTTCATCCGCAGCCGGCCGGAGATTCTGGGCGCCATCTCGCTCGACCTGTTCGCGGTGCTGCTGGGCGGGGCGACGGCGCTGCTGCCGATCTATGCGCGGGACGTGCTGCATGTCGGGCCGTGGGGGCTCGGCCTGCTGCGCTCCGCCCCGGCGCTGGGGGCGCTCGCCATGGCGATGGTCATCACCCGCTGGGGCGTGAAGCGCCATGCCGGGCGCTGGATGCTGATCGCGGTGGCTGGATTCGGCGTCGCGACCATAGCCTTCGGCCTGTCTGCCGATCCGGTGCTGTCCTTCATCGCCCTGTTGGCGGTCGGCGCCACCGATCAGGTCAGCATGTTCGTTCGCCAGACGCTGGTCCAGTTGTCCACCCCCGACGAGATGCGCGGCCGGGTCGGCGCCGTCACCTCGCTGTTCATCGGCGCGTCCAACCAGTTGGGCGAGTTCGAATCCGGCAGCGTCGCGGCAATGATCGGTGCGGTGCCGGCAGTGGTGCTGGGCGGTGTCGGAGCTGTCGGGCTCGCCGGACTGTGGGCGGCGATGTTCCCGGCGCTGCGGCGGGTGGACCGGCTGCTCCGACGGTAGCGTGAGGCGAGCCCGCCACACATCGCTGCATATGTCCAGAAGCCGATGGGCTCAACTCTAGACTTTTTAGAGATGCCTGCATACACTTATAGGTGCATTCAGGCTGTTAAATCCTCTGTTCTGCATGATGACTGGAAATAAGAGCAACATTCCTCTGGGGGAGATTTTGGTCGTTCTCTTGCGGAATGCGGAATGCGGAAATGAATGCCGACCACGCAATGGAATCAGAAGGCAGAAAGAGAGATTGATATGAGCATCGTCGTTGCAAGCGTACCCCTGCATTTATGGGATGGTGGAAGCGGTACCGGTATCGATTATGACAACTCTTTCCTGTATTCGATAACTCCATCGCAGATCGTTGCCAGATTTACAAAAAACGGCGCGACCGTGATGGACGCCACAGTGAATGGTAATATCAATATAACCGGAACTAACATATCAGGAAGAATTACATCCCTTACAGCGACGCAACCCAGTGGGAATATACTGCTGTCAATCAGCAATGCAAATCTGAGCTTCTCAAGCGCATATGAATTTTCTAATGCATTGACGGTCCCGTCGTTGCTGTCAGGTGACGACCAAATATTTGGCTCATCCCAGACCGACTATTTACAGGGATACGCGGGAAACGATTACATCAGCGGCGGTGGAGGTGACGATCAGATCTACACCAGCCCTGGTTTCGATACCATCGATGGCGGAGAAGGTATCGACACCGTCATCAATCTCCAATATACGAGCACCGCGAGGCTGGTCGCTTTCAATGGACAGGTTGCCATTCTCGATCGCAGCAATGGCAGCGACGTTCTGATGAATGTCGAATACGTCAGATATTACGACGGGATGGTGCCGACTTCGAGTGCCGCTGGTTTCGATGCCCTGGGGTACCTGGCGGCCAACCGGGATCTGGCCGCCGTTTTCGGCACCAATCAGGCCGCTGCCTTCACTCACTACATTCGGAGCGGCTATACCGAGAGCCGCGCGACCAGTTTCGACGCCGCCGGGTATCTGGCCGCCAACGCGGATCTGGCCGCGGCCTTCGGGGCGGACACCGCCACAGCGACCCGGCATTACATCACCAACGGTCGGTTGGAGGGACGAAACACCTCCTTCGATGCGACGGGTTATCTGGCGGCCAACCCGGATCTGATCCAGGCCTTCGGCTCCAGCACCACCGCGGCGGCCCTTCATTATGCAACCACGGGACGGCTCGAAGGACGGACGACGACGTTCAACGCGGCCGCCTATCTGGCACGGAATCCCGATCTTCAGCGTCGGTTTGGCAACAGCGAAGCGTCGGCGGCAGCCCATTACGTGAACTTCGGCTACCGCGAAGGGCGCTCCACCACCCCGCTGGCGGCGACCGGCCGGGCGGCACCGATGCTCGAGCCGGATCTCTCGGCCGGCATGCTCGCCGCCGCCGTCTGAAGCCACCGTCTGACAAGGCTCCTGCAGGCGGGTCATCCCCGCCTGCAGGATCGAAATCAACGGCTCACAGATACCGGATCATCACCTTGTCCGCCGCCTGCTTGGCCCGTGCCCGTGCGTCGTCGGTGTCGGTGCCGGTGGCCAGCGCCACGCCCATGCGGCGGTTCCTGCGGGTGGTCGGCTTCCCGAACAGGCGGACGTCGACCTCCTGCTCGGCCGAACCCAGGCGCAGCGCGTCCGCCAGCCCTTCGATGCGAAAACTCTCCGCCTCACGGTCGGCCAGGATGACGGCGGAGGCCGACGGGGCGCGGCACAGGATGTTCAGGATCGGCAGGCCCAGGATGGCGCGGGCGTGCAGTTCGAACTCCGACAGGTTCTGCGACAGCAGCGTGACCATGCCGGTGTCGTGTGGCCGCGGCGACAGTTCGGAGAAGATCACCTCGTCGGCGGTGACGAAGAACTCGACGCCGAAGATGCCGTAGCCGCCGAGATTGTCGACGACGCGCGCCGCCATCGCCTTGGCATCGTCCAGCATCGCCTGCGGCATGGCGACCGGCTGCCAGGATTCCTGATAGTCGCCGCGCTCCTGCCTGTGGCCGATCGGCTCGCAATAGAGGATGCCGTCGCGGGTGCGGACGGTCAGCAGCGTGATCTCGTATTCGAAGGGAACGAACTCCTCGACGATCACCTTGCGGCGGTCGCCGCGCATGTTCGCCACCGCATAGTCCCAGGCCGCCTCCAGCCCGGCAGCGTCCTGCACCGTGCTCTGCCCCTTGCCGGACGACGACATCACCGGCTTGACGACGCAAGGGAAGCCGGTGTGCTCCGCCCCGGCGCGCACTTCCTCCAGGCTCTCGGCATAGCGGTAGCGCGAGGTGCGCAGGCCGAGTTCCGTCGCCGCGACCTCACGGATGCGGTCACGGTTCATCGTCATGGTCGCGGCACGGGCCGACGGCACGACAATGGTGCCGGCATCCTCGAATTCGTGCAGCACCTCGGTGCGGATCGCCTCCACCTCCGGCACGATGTAGTCCGGGCGGTGCTTGGCGATGGCGGCGCGCAGGTCGTCGGCGTCCAGCATGGAGAACACCTCCGCCTGGTCGGCGACCTGCATCGCCGGCGCGTTGGCGTAGCTGTCGCAGGCGATGACCTCGCAGCCCAGCCGCTTGGCGGCAATGACGAATTCCTTGCCCAGCTCTCCGGAGCCAAGCAGCAGGATCCTGGCGGTGAACATCGACGCACTCCCAATATTGGCGACAGCTGGCGATATTGGCGACAGCTGGCCGACCATAGGGCTTCCGGCCAGCCGGGCCAAGCCCCGCCGTAAGCCTCCCGTATGCAGCCGCCAAGCGGAAGCGAGGCTGCATAAATATTTCTAAAAAGAAATTATAATGGTAGCGGATGAAAAACTCCGCTCATGTGTTCGTGCATAAATGAACCCCTGTTTCGGGAGGCGACAATGGCAATGACCACACAAGCGGCGGCAAGGCGCGGGTTCTTCGGCGGCAGGACCTTGATGGCCGTCTGTCTGGCCGGCTCGCTGGCATTGCCGGGATGCGCCGGCAACGGCAACGACGACATGGCGGGCGCCCTGCTGATCGGCGCCGCGGTGGTCGGGCTGGGCGTGCTGGCCGCCACCGCCGGCGGCGATGACGACGATGGCGACCGCAACCGCGGACGGCATCAGCGCCATCGCGGCGGCTACGACAACAGCGGCTATTATGGCAATGGTTATGCGAGCGGCTATGAAGGCCGGGGCCGCGGCGGCTACAGCCGGTATGCCGGCAACGGCCAATGCGACGATTCCCGCTACCGCACCTCCAATGGCGGGCGGGCCGAAGCCGGGACCGACGAATGGGACTGCCGCCGCTTCGGTGACGGCCGCAAGTAAAAAGCGGCCGTCCGGACGCGGTTCAGCGCCGCCGCCCCTCCAGGTTCTTGCGGACGATGGCGCCGATGATCAGCAGGAAGGCCAGCAGGCGCAGCACATAGACCCAGCTCTGCTCTTCGCGTTCCAGCCCGCCGAGCGCCAGCACGATCTGGTTCAGCGCCAGCAGCAGGAAGGCGAGCGCGAAGCTGACGAACAGCGCGTCCCTCGTCCGTTTCCAGAAGCCGAGGAAGAACAGTCCGGCCACCGCATAGAGCGCCGCAAGCACGCCGGTGAAGAAGCTGGAGGTGGTGGGCAGCATCACTCGGCATCCCAGATGAAGCCGTACAGCAGCACGCCCACGCCGGCCATGGCGGAGAACTGGCGCAGCGGCAGCAGGTCGACCTGCGTCGGCAGGACGACGACATCGATGAACAGCAGCAGATTGTTCACGGCCAGCCCGACGAAGCACAGCGTGCTCCACAGCAGAAGCCGGCTGCGGGAGCGCAGCCAGCTGCGCAGCAGCAGGACCATGCACAGCAGGCTGGCGGCAAAGCACAGCAGATAGACCGCCGACTTCACGACATCCATGTCGTCGCTCCCACCCCGCTCTCCTCCCGCAGAGGACGGCACGCATTCCTGACTAGGTAGTCCGCAGTCATTTCATTCACTGAGGTCAATCGTTGAGGCGGAAGCGGAAGGAGTCAGCAAAGATCTGCACCTTGTTGCCGGGAGCAGCGAAGATCTCCCGGATGATGGCGGACGGACGGGTAGCGTAGGCCTGCTCGATCTCCTCCACCCACTGGTCCAGAAGCGGGGAAGCCGGGCGGTAACGGTGGCGGCCGTCGGTCTGTGCCACCAGCAGGCCAGCGCCGAGGAACCCGGCAAGCGCCTCCTGCACCACCACCTCGCTGCCACGCAACTCGCTGACCAGATCGCCGTTCGACCAGTCCCGGTCGGGAGTCCGCCGCAGAAGAAGAAGAAGCTCCAACGCCCAGACAGACCGGATCGAACCTCGCAACAGGGTAAGCGCATCATCGGACAAAACCATGAACCAGAACCTGACCTGATATGCACAACCGGCGGCGTGGGGTAACGCCGCCCTCGATCCCCCTCATCGCCCCCGGACGGCCTCCGCCGGGGCGAGAGGGGCCTGCGGATCCAGCGCGCGCCGAAGGGCACGGGCCAGATCGCCGTCACGGTATGGCTTGGACAGCGTTTCCGCCCGGCTCAGCACAGCCCCCAGAACAGCGCCGGGATCGGCGGCGCCGCCGGCGTCGGTGGACGCGCCGGCCTCCGGTCCCGGCGCAGAGGTTCCGTTGGCATAGCCCGAGGCGAACAGCACCCGCAAAGAGGGATGGCGGCGCAACCCCTCCAACGCCAGTTCGCGCCCGTTCAGACCGCCGGGCATGACGATGTCGGTGAACAGAAGGTCGACCGGCTGCCGGTCCAGCAATGTCAGCGCCGCCTCCGCGCCATCGGCCTCCAGCACGCGGTAACCCAGAGCCGCGACCGCCTGCACCGCGACCGACCGTACGTCAGCGTCATCATCGACCACCAGCACGGTCTCGCCACGGCCTGCAAAGGCTTCATGGCCGTCATCCTCGTCAATCGACACGCCATGGGCGCTGTCCATCGCCGCCCGCGGCAGGTAGAGGCGGAAAACGGTGCCGCTGCCGGGCTTGCTGTCGATGCCGATCAGACCGCCCGACTGCTTGACGAAGCCATGGATCATGGCAAGGCCCAGACCGGTACCCTTCCCCGTCTCCTTGGTGGTGAAGAAGGGCTCGAAGGCGCGCTCCAGCACGTCTGGCGGCATGCCGCATCCGCTGTCGGCCACCGACAGCAGGATATAGTCGCCGGCCGGCACCGACATGCCGTTTCCGGTCTGCGGCTCCGTGAACCGGGTGTTCGCCGTCCTGATCCGCAGAGTGCCCCCGCCGGGCATGGCGTCGCGGGCATTGATGACGAGGTTCAGCAGGGCCGATTCCGCCTGGGAGCGGTCGACCGAGGCGATCCACAGCGGCTCGGCATCGGCCGGCGGCGCTTCGATGGCGATGGCGACACCGCCGCCCAGCGTGCGCTCCATCAGTTCGCTCATGCCGGCGACAAGATCGCCGAGATCCACCGGTTCCGGGTGAAGCTGCTGGCGCCGGGCGAAGGTCAGCAGCCGCCGCGTCATGTCGGAGCAGCGCAGCGCCGCCTGAAGCGCCATCTCCGCCCGCCGCGCCGCCTTGGGATCGTCGGCAAGGCCGGGGACCAGCCGCTCCAGGCTGCCGATCACCACCATCAGCATGTTGTTGAAATCGTGGGCGATGCCGCCGGTCAGCTGGCCGACCATCTCCATCTTCTGCGCGTGGGCGAGCTGCTGCTGGGCCTGGCGCGTCTCGGTCACGTCCATGATGGTGCCGAACAGTTCTGCCGGGTGGCCGTCCTCGTCGCGAACCACCACAGCCTGGTCCAGCAGATGGCGCTCGCCGCCGTCCGGCCCGCGCCAGCGATATTCCACCGTGGTCAGCCCGGCATCGTGGATCGACGCCAGCTGGCGCAGCACGCGGCTGCGGTCGTCCGGATGCAGACCGGATTCCCAGAAATTCGGGTCCTCGATGAAGCTGGCGGCGGGGCAGCCCAGCACCGTCTGCGTCGTGTCGGACAGGTAGCGGAACGGAATGCCCGGCGTCAGGTCGGCGGTGTAAAGCACGATGGGAAGCTGGCCCAGGATCAGAGCCTGCCGCTCCTCCGACCGGCGGAGCGCCTGTTCGGCCTGCCGCATCTCGCGGCGCACCCGCTCGTTCTCGTCCAGCAGGCGCTGCTTCGCCTCGACCTCGCGCTTCACCTCCTCCGTCTTGCGGTAGAGGTCGACGAAGACCGACACCTTGCATTTCAGGATCTGCGGGTCGACCGGCTTGAACATGTAATCCACTGCGCCGGTGGCATAGCCGCGGAAGATGTGCGTCTCGTCCTTGTTGATGGCGGTCAGGAAGATGATCGGGATGTGGCGCGACTTCTCGCGCAGGCGGATCAGACCCGCCGTCTCGTAGCCGTCCATCCCCGGCATGTGCACGTCCAGCAGGATCAGGGCGAAGTCCTGGCGCAGCAGATGCTTCAGCGCCTCCTCCCCCGACCGGGCGAGCACCAGCTGCGCCCCCAGATCCTCCAGCGTCTCCCGCACGGCGAACAGGTTCCGCGGGTCGTCGTCGACGATCAGGATCGCGACGTCCGCCTTGTCGGGCTGCGGGTGTGAGTCGGTGGTCATGGTTCCGCTTTCGCATCCCGCGGGAACGGCGGCCGGCGGTGGCGTCACAGTGGCGGGAGGAGGGGCCGCGGGGGCAGCCGGCGCCGCTTCCACCGCAGCTGCGGCCGGCGGCAGAGGTGGCTTACGGACGGCGTCGCCGCCGGCCGGCTGGGCGCTGGCGGTGCCGAGCAGGCGCGACCGGCGGGCCGCCGGCACCGGGCTGGCGGCCGGGGGAACGAACGGCGCGCGCCGCACCGCGCGAACAGGCTGCAGCTTGCGCCGGGTCATGCCTGCACCCCACCGCGCTGTTGCTGCCGGTTGTTCTTGGCGGTCCAGATCCGCAGAAGCGACAGGAGATGGTCAATGTCCACCGGTTTGGCGATGTAGTCGGTCGCGCCGGCTTCGATGCACTTGTCGCGGTCGCCCTTCATCGCCTTGGCGGTGACGGCGATCATCGGCAGCGCCCGGAACTCGTCGATGCTGCGGATCGTGCGCATGGTCTCATAGCCGTCCATTTCCGGCATCATGATGTCGACCAGCACCACGTCCACGCCGGGGTCGGCACGCAGCCGCTCGATGCCCTCGCGTCCGCTTTCGGCATGCAGAACCTCGATCTTGTGAGCCTCCATCACGCTGGCCAGCGAGAAGATGTTGCGGATGTCGTCGTCGATCACCAGCACCCGCTTGCCGGCCAGCGATGGGTCGTGCTGGCGCAGGTCCAGGATGCTGCGTCGTTTCTCGTCGGGCAGCCGGTCGACGGCGCGGTGCAGGAACAGCGCGGTTTCGTCCAGCAGCCCGGCCGGCGACCGGGCGCTCTTCAGCACCACGGTTTCGGCCAGCCGGCGCAGCCGCGCCTCGTCCTCCGCCGCGATGTCGGCGGCGACATAGATCACCACCGGCATCCAGGCGAGCGTGTCGCGGGTGCGCAGCCATTCGATCAGCTCGAAATCCACCGTCACCGGACCGGCCAGGGTCGGGCTCGACAGATCCAGCACCATGCAATCGAAATGATCGGCGCTCAGCGCCGCCATCGCGGCCTCGATCGAGGTGACGGTGTGCGTCTCCACATCGCCGTTGCCGATCAGGGCGGCGACGCCGCCCGGCTGCGGGCTGTCCTTCTCCACCACCAGAAGCCTGCGGTGGTCGCGCTCCCGGAAGCTCTTGACCCGGTTCAGGGCGTCGAAGATCGCCTCGCGCTCCACCGGCTTTTCCGAATAATCGAAGGCGCCCATCGCCAGACCGCGCCGCCGCTCGTCCTTGGCGGAGATGACGTGGACCGGGATGTGCCGGGTCTGCGGGTCGCGCTTCAGCAGGTCGAGCAGCGCCCAGCCATCCATGTCCGGCAGCCCGATGTCGAGCAGGACGGCATCCGGCCGGTATTTGCGCGCCAACGGCAACGCCGCAGATCCACCGCTGGACAGGATGGTGCGGAAGCCCTTCTCCCGCGCCAGATCGATCAGGATGGAGGCGAAGGTGTTATCGTCCTCCACGATCAGCACCACCGGCTCACCGGGACGCAGGCGCTCACGGTCGTCGCCGGCCGGCTGCTGCATGTCCAGCAGCGCCAACCCCTCCTGCGGGCCGGAGGCCACCACTGGACGCGTCGCCGTCTCGGTCCGCTTGGGCAGCAGCGCAGTGGGCGGCATGGCGGCGCTGGCCGCGGCGATGACGGGCGTGCCGAGCTGCGCGACCGGTTCCGCAACGATGTCGTAGCTGCGGGGGACGAACAGCGTGAAGGCGCTGCCCCTGCCCGGCGTGCTGGCGACGCGGATCTCGCCGCCCAGCAGACGGGCGATCTCGCGGCTGATCGACAGGCCGAGGCCGGTGCCGCCATATTTGCGGCTGGTGGTGCCATCAGCCTGCTGGAACGCCTCGAAGATGATGCGCTGCTTGTCCTCGGGGATGCCGATGCCGGTGTCGATGACGGTGAAGGCCAGCACCGAGGATGCGGCGTCCAGCGTCGGGTGGGCGGCACTCCACCCTTCCGTCGCCGGGGCGACGCGGAAGGTGATGCCGCCGCTTTCGGTGAATTTGAAGGCGTTGGACAGCAGGTTGTTCAGCACCTGGGCCAGCCGCTTCTCGTCGGTCTGGATACTGGCGGGCAGCGCCTCGTCCATCTCGATGGCGAAGTCCAGCTTCTTCTCCTGCGCCAGCTGCGAGAAGGTTCGCTCCACATGGTTGCGCAGGTCGCCCAGCACGACCTCGCCGATCTCCAGCGTCACCGTGCCGGATTCGATCTTCGACAGATCGAGGATGTCGTTGATCAGGCCGAGCAGGTCGGAGCCGGCGGAATGGATGGTCCGGGCGAACTCCACCTGACGGTCGGACAGGTTGGTGTCAGGGTTGTCGGCCAGCAGCTTCGACAGGATCAGCAGGCTGTTCAGCGGCGTGCGCAGCTCATGGCTCATGTTCGCCAGGAACTGCGACTTGTATTTGGAGGTCAGGGCAAGCTGTTCGGCCTTCTCTTCCAGGGCCGCCTTGGCGAACACGACCTCGCGGTTCTTGCGCTCCACCTCGATGTTCTGCTTCTCGAGCTGCTCGGCCTTCTCCTCCAGCGCTTCGTTGGTGGTGGTCAGCTTTTCCTGCTGGGCCTTCAGCAGCTCTTCGGACTTGCGCAGCGAGGCGGCCTGCTGCTCCAGACGCTCGTTGGTGGTCTTCAGCTCCTCCTGCTGGCTCTGCAGCTCGGTGGTCAGGCGCTGCGACTGCTTCAGCAGACCTTCGGTGCGCATGTTGGCGGCGATCGTGTTCAACACGATGCCGATGCTCTCGGTCAGCTGCTCCAGGAAGCTCTGGTGCGTCTCGCTGAAGCGGCCGAAGCTCGCCAGCTCGATCACCGCCTTCACGTCGTCCTCGAAGAGCACCGGCAGGACGATGATGTTCAGCGGCGGCGCCTCGCCCAGACCGGAGCTGATGGAGACATAGTCGCGCGGCACGTTGGTCAGCAGGATGCGCTTCTTCTCGTAGGCGCACTGCCCGACCAGACCTTCCTTCAGGTGGAAGCGGTTGGACAGGTTCTTGCGCTCCTTCAGCGCGTAGCTGGCGACCAGTTCCAGCAGCGGCTCGTCGCGGTCGCGGGTGGCGACATAGAAGACGCCGTGCTGGGCGTTCACCAGCGGCGCGATCTCCGACAGGATCATGTTGGAGACGGTGACCAGATCGCGTTCGCCCTGCAGCATGCGGGTGAATTTGGCGAGGTTGGTCTTCAGCCAATCCTGTTCCGCATTCTTCAGCGTCGTGTCGCGAAGGTTGCGGATCATCTCGTTGATGTTGTCCTTCAGCGCAGCAACCTCGCCCATCGCCTCCACGGTGATGGAACGGGTCAGGTCGCCCTTGGTCACCGCGGTGGCGACCTCGGCGATGGCGCGCACCTGGGTGGTCAGGTTGGCGGCCAGCTGGTTCACATTCTCGGTCAGGTCCTTCCACAGGCCGGCGGCACCCGGCACGCGGGCCTGACCGCCCAGCTTGCCTTCGATGCCCACCTCGCGCGCCACGTTGGTGACCTGATCGGCGAAGGTCGCCAGCGTGTCGATCATGCCGTTGATGGTGTTGGCCAGCGCCGCGATCTCACCCTTGGCGTCCACCGCCAGCTTGCGCTTCAGGTCGCCGTCGGCGACCGCGGTGACGACGCTGGCGATGCCGCGCACCTGACCGGTCAGGTTGGCAGCCATCATGTTCACATTGTCGGTCAGATCCTTCCAGGTGCCACCGACACCCTCGACCTTCGCCTGACCGCCCAGCTTGCCTTCCGAGCCCACCTCGCGCGCAACGCGCGTCACTTCCGAAGCGAAGCTGTTCAGCTGGTCCACCATCGTGTTGATGGTCGATTTCAGCTCGAAGATTTCGCCCTTCACATCGACGGTGATCTTCTTCGACAGATCGCCCTTGGCGACCGCGGTGGTGACTTCGGCGATGTTGCGGACCTGACCGGTCAGGTTGGCCGCCATCATGTTCACGTTGTCGGTCAAATCCTTCCAGGTGCCGGCAACCCCCTTCACCTGGGCCTGACCGCCCAGTTTGCCCTCAATGCCGACCTCGCGCGCAACGCGGGCGACTTCCGAGGCGAAGCTGTTCAGCTGGTCCACCATCGTGTTGATGGTCGATTTCAGTTCGAGGATCTCGCCCTTCACATCGACGGTGATCTTCTTCGACAGGTCGCCATTCGCGACCGCGGTGGTGACTTCGGCGATGTTGCGGACCTGCCCCGTCAGGTTGGTCGCCATCGCGTTCACATTGTCGGTCAGGTCTTTCCAAGTGCCGCCGACACCCTTCACCTGGGCCTGACCGCCCAGCTTGCCTTCCGAACCCACCTCGCGCGCCACGCGCGTCACCTCGGATGCGAAGCTGTTCAGCTGGTCCACCATCGTGTTGATGGTCGATTTCAGTTCGAGGATCTCGCCCTTCACATCGACGGTGATCTTCTTCGACAGGTCGCCATTCGCGACCGCCGTCGTCACCTCGGCGATGTTGCGCACCTGCCCCGTCAGGTTGGTCGCCATCGCGTTCACGCTGTCGGTCAGGTCTTTCCAAGTGCCGCCGACACCCTTCACCTGGGCCTGACCGCCGAGCTTGCCTTCCGAGCCCACCTCGCGCGCAACGCGCGTCACTTCCGAGGCGAAGCTGTTCAGCTGGTCCACCATCGTGTTGATGGTGTTCTTCAACTCAAGGATCTCGCCCTTCACCGGCACGGTGATCTTTTTCGACAGGTCGCCGTTGGCGACGGCGGTCGTCACGTCGGCGATGTTGCGGACCTGACCGGTCAGGTTCGCCGCCATCAGATTCACGCTGTCGGTCAGATCCTTCCAGGTGCCACCGACGCCTTCGACCCGCGCCTGACCTCCCAGCTTGCCTTCGGACCCCACCTCGCGCGCGACGCGCGTCACCTCCGAGGCAAAGCTGTTCAGCTGGTCCACCATCGTGTTGATGGTCGATTTCAGCTCAAGAATCTCACCCTTCACGTCGACGGTGATCTTCTTCGACAAGTCACCTGTCGCGACGGCGGTGGTCACGTCGGCGATGTTGCGGACCTGACCGGTCAGGTTGGCCGCCATCATGTTCACGCTGTCGGTCAGGTCCTTCCAAGTCCCGCCGACGCCCTCGACCTTCGCCTGACCGCCCAGCTTGCCTTCCGAGCCCACCTCGCGCGCAACGCGCGTCACCTCCGACGCGAAGCTGTTCAGCTGGTCCACCATCGTGTTGATGGTCGATTTCAGCTCGAGGATCTCGCCCTTCACATCGACGGTGATCTTCTTCGATAGATCGCCCTTGGCGACCGCGGTGGTGACTTCGGCGATGTTGCGGACCTGGCCGGTCAGGTTTTCCGCCATCATGTTCACATTGTCGGTCAGATCCTTCCAGGTGCCGCCGACACCCTCAACCTTGGCCTGACCGCCCAGCTTGCCTTCCGAGCCCACCTCGCGCGCAACGCGCGTCACTTCCGACGCGAAGCTGTTCAGCTGGTCCACCATCGTGTTGATGGTCGATTTCAGCTCAAGGATCTCGCCCTTCACATCCACGGTGATCTTCTTCGACAGATCGCCCTTGGCGACCGCCGTCGTCACCTCCGCGATGTTGCGGACCTGACCGGTCAGGTTCGCCGCCATCACATTGACGTTCTCGGTCAGGTCCTTCCAGCTGCCGGCAACGCCCTTCACCTGGGCCTGACCGCCCAGCTTGCCTTCGATCCCCACCTCGCGCGCCACACGCGTCAGCTCGGTGGTGACGGTGACGAGCTGGTCCACCATGGTGTTGACGTTGCGGGCAGTGCGCAGGAATTCACCCTGCAACGGCCGGCCTTCGATCTCCAGCGCCATGGTCTTCGACAGGTCGCCCTTGGCGACCGCGCCGATGACGCGAGCAATTTCCGTTGTCGGCTGGATCATGTCGCCGACCAGCGTGTTGATGCTGTCGACGCAGGTTTCCCACCCGCCGGACGCATTGTTCAGCTTGGCGCGCTGGCTGATGCGGCCTTCCTTGCCGATGGCGACGCTGAGTCGGCTGACCTCGGCGGTCAGGTTCTGGTTCAGTTCGACCACGTCGTTGAAGGCGGCGGCGATTTCGCCGTCGATTCCCGTGAGGTCCAGCGGCAGCCGCACCGAGAATTCACCCTTGCGCAATTGCCGCAGGGCCATCAGCAGAACCTTCGGATCCAACGCGTCCGCCGTCTCGACCATCGCCGTCATGCCGTTCCCCAATCCGCGCGCCGTGCCCACCATGGACCGCGCTCCGCCCATCCCCAGAACCGCTCCAAGGATCGCTCCACTGCGCGGTCGAAGAAAACGTAGGCCAACACAACCGGGATTCTGAACGTCCGCACCGACAGTGTGCGCACTCCATCCTCATCCGGAGCGTGACTGCGCAGTCCTACAGCCCCGCACGATGAAGTAAAGGCTATTCGGGTCAACTTGGCCTTTCGTAGGAACCCCGCCTTCCAGCGTAAGGGCTATGCCTATAACTTAGGATGAGGATAGTATTTTCTTGAGCTTAGCCGGCCTTGTCACCGGCTTAACTCAGCTTTCTGTCCTTTATGCGAAGCTCTGGCTTCGGAACGATTCGATCGCGGATGTAGTTATAGATCCAGCCATGGCGGGACATTTCGGCGCCGGCCGCCTTCCGCAGGGCAAGACGACCCGACACATCACAGCCTGGGGCTTGGCGATGAATCTTTGGACGTTTTCCATGCAGGCTTCGATGTGCTGCATGCTCTCTTGGATGCGCGCCTGCCAGCAGGGGGCTGCCCTTGCCCATTCCTTCAGCGGAATGCCGCTCCTGCCCTCGCCGCGCCCGCCGGCCGACGTGCTGCCCTTTCGCACACGGCGCACGGCGCGTGGCGGCGGTTTTGGCGGTCCGGCCGTGGTGATCCCGCTCGGCCGGCGCTGATCGCCCCACGCTGATCGTGCGGCGCGCAGATCCGTTCACGCAGCAGATCCGTTCACGCAATTGTGTAGACCCTGTGATTTGCCGACGGCCGGCCGCAGCCCTATGGTTAGTGGCAGGAATGGTCCGTTCGGGAGAGGGTCGATGCTGTTCAAGTTTCCCACCGCGTCGCAGGCACGCGAAGACGAGGTGACGCCGCGGGAGCTGTTCCTGTCGCGCCGCAGCCTGATCGCCGGTGGTGCCGCCGCCATGGCGCTGGGCAGCCTGCCGGTATGGAGCGGCAGCGCGCTGGCAGGCCCCTTCCAGGCGGCGACCACGATCAAGCCGGCCGATCCGAAGTTCGATCCGACGACGCCGATGAAGTCGGCCACCACCTACAACAACTTCTATGAGTTCGGCACCGGCAAGAGCGATCCGGCCGAAAATGCCGGCACGCTGAAGACCCGCCCCTGGGAAATCGCCATCGGCGGCGAGGTCGGCAAACCGATGACCATCGGCATCGAGGATCTGCTCAAGTTCCCAATGGAAGAACGCGTCTACCGCCTGCGTTGCGTCGAGGGCTGGTCGATGGTGATTCCCTGGGTCGGCTTCCCGCTGGCGGAGTTGCTGAAGCGGGTTGAACCGACCGGCAACGCAAAATACGTCGCCTTCCAGACCTTGAACGATTCGAAGCAGATGCCGGGCCTGCGCTCCTGGGTGTTGGACTGGCCCTATACCGAAGGGCTGCGGCTGGACGAGGCGATGCATCCCCTGACCATGTTGGCTGTCGGCATGTATGGCGAGGTGCTGCCCAACCAGAACGGTGCCCCGATCCGGCTGGTGGTGCCGTGGAAGTACGGCTTCAAGTCGATCAAATCGATCGTCAAGATCTCTCTGGTTAAGGACCAGCCGGCCACCGCCTGGAACAAGTCGCAGCCGCGTGAGTACGGCTTCTATTCCAACGTCAATCCGGACGTCGACCATCCGCGCTGGAGCCAGGCGACCGAGCGGCGGGTCGGTGAATTCTCGCGCCGCAAGACCTTGCCCTTCAACGGCTATGGCGAAGAGGTCGCGTCGCTCTATGCCGGCATGGACCTGAAGGCGAATTACTGACCATGGCCGCGCCCCTCGCCTCCGCCGGCGGCGTCGATCTGCGCGCCGCCGCGAACGCCGCCCTTACCTCTCGCTGGGCCAAGCCCGTCGTCTTCACCCTCGCCCTGGTTCCGCTGGTCTGGACCGTCTGGCTCGCCTACACCGGCGAACTGGGGGCGGAGCCGGTGCTGGAAAGCGTCAAGGCCAGCGGGCTGTGGGCCTTGCGCTTCCTGCTGATCGCGCTGGCGCTGACACCGCTGCGCATGCTGACGGGGGTGGCAGGGCTGGCGCGGTTCCGGCGGATGCTGGGACTGTTCGCCTTCTTCTATGCAGCCGTCCATTTGTCCACCTACGTTGGGTTGGACCAGTTCTTCGATTGGCCGGCGATCTGGAAGGAGATCGTCAAGCGGCCCTACATCACGGTCGGCATGGGGGCCTTCCTGATCCTGACGGCGCTGGCCGCCACCTCCACCGACGGCATGGTGAAGCGGCTGGGCGGCAAGCGCTGGCGCGCCCTGCACAAGGCCGTCTTCGTCGCCGGGCTGGCCGGCTGCCTGCACTTCATCATGCTGGTGAAGGGCTGGCAGACGGCGCCGCTCGTCTATGCGCTGATCTGTATCGGGCTGCTCGCCTTCCGCCGCTGGCCGATCCGGCTCGGGCAGCGGAAGGACGGTCGACGGAAGGAAGCCCCGGTCAGAACACGGCCCGCAGCAGCCCTACGGTCCGGCGAAGCGCCAGCACCGCACTTTCCGGATGGAAGCTCCCCCGTTCGTCGCAGTTGAATCCGTGGCCGGCCGGATAGATATGCACCGGCACCCACGGATAGCGGGCCTTGACTCCCTCGGCGACCGACAGCGGGATGGCATGGTCCTGCTCGCCGAAATGCAGCAGGGTCGGAACCCGCGGGGCGCTGTCCAGCGTCTTGCCGATCTCGCCACCGTAATAGCCGATGGCGGCGCGCACCGGCAGCGCCGCCGCCGACGCCCAGGCGATGCTGCCGCCCCAGCAATAGCCGACGATGGCCGCAGCACCGTCACCGCCGAGATGGGCCAGCGCCGCAGCGATGTCCTGCAAGGCGTCGGCGGTCGCCACCGCCCCCTTCAGCGCGATGCCCCGCTGAATGCCGGCATCGTCATAAGGCAGCTCGACCCCGCGCTCGGCCCGGTCGAACAGGTCGGGCGCCACGGTGGTGAAGCCCTGCTGGGCGAAGCCGTCGCAGACGCTGCGGATGTGATGGTTGATGCCGAAGATTTCCGGAGCCACGATCAGGCGCCCGATCTCCTCGACCTTGGCCGGCGCGCGATAGGCGCGCATCCGGTGGCCGTCCGCCGCCGTCAGTTCGATCCAGCCGGCAGCCGTTGCGTCACTCATGTCCTGACCCCTCATCTTGGGAGACCGTCCAGGCGGTCATTGCCGATGATCATAAGGGGATGAAGCCTCAGAGCAACTGGCGACAGGGCAGCATGGCGACCCGGTGGTCATATCCGCCACCTCGTTCGCGTTACCTCTCTGACGACAGTCGGACCGCCACCTTCCTCGATGCCGGTTCAGGAACCATCGCAGAAGGCCTGCTGTTGGGCGAACGAGATTTCCCGAAAAGCCTTAAATGCAGCAAGCTCTATATACAGTTCATTTTCGCTAAATATGAAAGACATTCCCTTGCTGCGACATATTCTTTGCTGTAGCGTGACCCGAGCCGTCGAACGCCGGAACCAGTGTCGGCCGCAACGTGCCGAAGACGGCGAACCAACCCAACCCATTTAAGAAACACCGGGCATCAACCGATGAAATGGCTGAAATCGCTTCTCGTCGCCGGCCTTATGCAGGTCGCCGCCGTCTCCGCCGCCCACGCTCAGGCCGACCTTGACCGCATCAAGGCCGATGGCGTGCTGAAGATCGGCACGGAGGGAACTTATGCCCCCTTCACCTACCATGACGCCTCGGGCGCGCTCGTCGGCTTCGATGTGGAGATCGGGCGCGAGATCGCCAAGCGCATCGGCGTGAAGGCAGAGTTCCTGGAAGGCAAGTGGGATGGGCTGATCGCCGGCCTGGACGCACGCCGCTATGACGCCGTCATCAATCAGGTCGGCATCACCGAGGCACGCAAGGCCAAGTACGACTTCTCCGACCCCTACATCACCAGCCGCGCCGTGCTGATCGTTAAGGGCGACAACAGCGCGATCAAGAGCTTTGCCGACCTCAAGGGCAAGAAGTCGGCCCAGTCGCTGACCAGCAACTTCGGCAAGCTGGCCGAGGCGTCCGGAGCGCAGCTGGTCGGCACCGACGGTTTCGACCAGTCGATCCAGCTGGTCCTGAACGGCCGGGCCGATGCGACGGTCAACGACAGCCTGTCCTTCCTGGATTTCAAGAAGCACAAGCCCGATGCCAACGTGAAGATCGCCGCCACCCAGGACAATGCCGACCAGTCCGGCATCATCGTCCGCAAGGGCGAGGCCAAGCTGGTCTCCGCCATCAACGAGGCGCTGACCGCCATGAAGGCCGACGGCACCTATGGGACGATTTCGCAGAAGTATTTCGGCGCCGACGTTTCCAAGTGACGTTTTCAGACTAGTTTCCCGTCTCACGTCAACGCCCGCCACAATGCCCCCAGCCCCATCCGGGCCGGGGGCATTGTCGTTCCATCTTCACGAGAGGCACCTTCCCCGTGCTGCACTGGCTTACCCTGATGGCGGACTCGCTTCCGTCGCTGCTGTGGGCGGCGCTGGTCTTCACCGTTCCGCTGACGCTGGCCTCTTTCGCGCTCGGCCTGGTCGTCGGCCTGGCGGCGGCGGTGGTCCGGCTGTTCGGACCGGCTCCGCTTGCCGCCATCGTCCGCTTCTATGTCTGGATCATCCGCGGCACGCCGCTGCTGGTGCAGCTTTTCCTGATCTTCTACGGCCTGCCCAGCGCCGGCATCGTGCTGGACGCCTTCCCGGCAGCGTTGATCGGCTTCACGCTGAATGTCGGCGCCTACACCTCGGAGATCATCCGTGCCGTCATCGGCTCGGTGCCGAAGGGCCAGTGGGAGGCCGCCTATTCCATCGGCATGAGCTGGTCGCAGGCGATGCGCCGCACCATCCTGCCGCAGGCCGCCCGCGTCGCCGTGCCGCCGCTGTCCAACAGTTTCATCTCGCTGGTGAAGGACACCTCGCTCGCCGCCGCCATCACCGTGCCCGAGCTGTTCCAGGCCGCCCAGCGCATCGTCGCCACCAGCTACGAACCGCTGATCCTCTATGTGGAGGCGGCGCTGATCTATCTCGCGCTCAGTTCCGTTCTGTCGGCGCTGCAGGTCCGCTTGGAAAAGCGGCTCAACCAGTATGGCGGTTTCCTGGAGGCCAAGTCGTGATCCGGCTGTCGAACATCGAAAAGCGCTTCGGCGACCTCACCGTGCTGAAGGGCGTGTCGGTCACCGTGGCCGAAGGCCGTGTCACCGCCCTGATCGGTCCGTCCGGCGGTGGCAAGAGCACGCTGCTCCGCTGCATCAACCTACTGGAAATCCCGACCTCCGGCACCGTGCGCATCGGCGAGGAGGAGCTATCCTTCCAGCCCGGCGGCAAGCCCGGATGGAAGGACATCCAGCGGCTGCGCGGCCAGACCGGCATGGTGTTCCAGAACTTCCAGCTTTTCCCGCACCGCACCGCGGTCGAGAATGTGATGGAAGGGCTGGTGACCGTGCAGAAATGGCCGGCGGAGAAGGCGCGTGACCGTGCCATGGCTCTGCTGCGCAAGGTCGGCATGGACCACAAGGCCGATGCCTGGCCTGCGACCCTGTCGGGCGGGCAGCAGCAGCGTGTCGCCATCGCCCGCGCGCTTGCTCCGTCGCCGCGCGTCCTGCTGTGCGACGAGCCGACCTCGGCGCTCGATCCCGAGCTGTCGGGCGAGGTGGTGGAGGTGCTGGGAACGTTGGCGGCCGAGGGCACCACCATGGTGATGGCGACGCACGACCTGCGTCTCGCATCGCGCATCGCGCATGAGGTGGTGTTCCTCGACGCTGGGCAGGTGGTGGAATCCGGACCGTCGCAAACGCTGTTCAGCCATCCGACCCGCGAACGCACCCAGCGCTTCATCGCCACCCTGACCCAGCAGGGACAGCAAGGGGAAGGCGTTTAAGGGACGTCACCGGGGGGCCAGAGGAGCCGGCGGAAAGCAGCATTCGACAGAGGAAAGCTGCCTCGCTGGCCTCCACCGGATCATCTTTTCAAGAAACCCGACAGACAGCCCTAATTCAATCCACATTGTTGCTCAGAAAAATGATGGCATTCCACCGTCGGCGGGGGCACCACATACTGAATGAGGATAGGTTTATGCGTATTATACCAAAAGATACTTTATCTTTGGTCGCAGGATTGTAACGGATTTTACCCCTTATTCGTCCAATCCATGGAAAATGCCTCACTATTGCCCCAGCCGACTTGACCATCTTGGCGCCGCATCAAAACCGCTAAGGATACGGACCAATGGCCACGACCTCCGGGAACTCGACCATCACGGTGAGCGCGAAGGGCACCCTCGACGCGCATTTCAACCTGCTGGTCGACGGCAAGAAGATCGGTGAGGGCACCACGGATGCCACGGCCAAGGATTTCGTCTTCAAGACGGACATCGTCGAGGGCCAGGGCCACAAGGTGCAGGTCCAGTACGACAATGATGGCATCTTTCACGGGACCGACCGCAACCTGATCGTCAACGAGATCACGATCAACGGCAAGTCGGTCCTGCCGACCGACGACCATGTTACCTACGACAAGGGCACCCTGGACGGCCACGACGTCGCCGACGGTCAGGCCGGAATGTGGTGGAACGGCACGCTGGTCGTCGATGCCGACAAGAGCTATTTCCCCACCTCCGGCGTGACGCCCCCCACCATCCCACCGGTCAGCGAAGCACCGTCGACCGACCCGACGCCGTCCACGCCGGCGCCGACCGTCCCGAAGCCGACCGATCCGGGATTCTACGTCGCCACCAACGGCAACGACAGCTGGTCGGGCAAGCTGGCGGCTCCGAATGCCGACGGGACCGACGGCCCCTTCGCCTCGCTGCAAAAGGCGCAAGCCGCCATGCGCGCCGACCCCAACATCGACACCACCTACATCCGCGGCGGCGACTATCACCAGAACGGGATGTGGCTGGACGGCCAGGATTCCGGCGTGACCTTCACCAGCTACGGCAGTGAGAAGGCGGTGATCCACGGCGGCTCCAACGCCAGCGTGTCCTTCGGTCTCGGCGGCGCCAAGAACGTCACCATCGAAGGCCTGACCTTCGCCGACGGTGTCGTTGGCGGCCACTATGTCTTCGCCGACAATGCGTCCGGCCTGACCTTCGCCAACAATTCGGTCAAGGGCGGCGGTTACGGCATCACGGTGCAGAACAGCGCCGACAGCAAGGTCATCGGCAACCAGTTCGACAGCACCGGTGCGGAGGCCATCTTCGTCAAGGCCGGCTCCAACTCCACGGTCGTCTCCGACAACCACATCACGCACCCGAACGCCGCCGACCGCGGCGACGCCGGCATCTGGATCAATGGCAGCTCCGATGTGCAGGTCACTCACAATCTCGTCGAGGATTCGCCGGAGAAGGCCATCGCCGTCGGCTCGGTCCAGACGGACGGCAGCGATGCTACCCATCGTGTCACCATCGCCAACAACAAGGTTGTCGATGCCAATCTGGAGTCCAACGATGGCGGCGGCATCTACCTGATCAACCGCCAGCAGGATCTGACCGACCACACCGTGGTCAACAACGAGGTGACCGGCACCACCGCGACCAACCCGTCGGGCGACGTCGCCAGCTGGGGCATCTACCTCGACGACTGGACCAGCGGCGCCACGGTGAAGGGCAACATCGTCCACGGCAACATCGGCGGCGTGTTCCTGCATGGCGGCTGGGACAACAAGGTCACCGAGAACGTGATCGCCGACAACAGCGGCGCCCAGATCGGCCTTCAGCAGCCGGTCGCCTGGAGCGGCTGGCAGGGCCATCAGATGAGCGGCAACGACATCTCCGGCAACGTCGTCGATGTCCGTGACGGCACGGCCGTCCACATCTACGGCCCGGCCAATGTCGGCAACATCCACAACAACTTCTACAGCAACCTCGACGCCTCCAAGGATATGTTCGATGTCTGGCCCCAGGTGATGTCGGGCGGCGGCAAGGGCGATCTGGCGGAATGGAAGGCCGCCGGATACGACAGCGGTTCGGTGCAGCTGGACCCGAGCTTCGTCAATCCGGGTGCGCATGATTTCAGCCTGGCATCGGACTCCGCGGTGTACGGGTTGGGCTTCGACCACATCCCCACCCATGACATCGGGCTGCTCGGCTGATTGCAGCCGGTCGCTTCCGATCATAACGATCCGATCAAGCGCGGTCCTTCGGGGCCGCGCTTTTTTCTTGCCGCCTTTGTGGCTGACACCGGGCGGCAATCTGCCGAATTGGCGGAGGCGCTCTTGAATGGCTCGCAAGCGCCATCTATCTACCATCCACACGGATGGTTAATGGATGGCAAAGCGATGGCCGAGACCGAACAGAGCTTGAAACCGAAAACCGGCGACAGCGAGAAGATCACGATCAATCTCGGCTATGTCGACCTCGGCCACATCGACCTGCTGGTCGAGGAAGGGTTCTATTCCAACCGTACCGACTTCATCCGTACCGCCATCCGCAATCAGGTCGACCGGCACGCCGATGTCGTCCGACAGACGGTGGCACGCAAAAGCGTCGATCTCGGACTGCGCCACTTCACTCGGGCGGATCTCGAAGCGGCTCAGGCCGCAGGACAGATGCTGAATATCCGTGTCCTCGGCCTCGCCACCATCGCCCAGGACGTGACCCCCGAGCTGGCCCGCTCCACCATCGCTTCGCTGAGCGTACTGGGCGCGCTGCATGCGCCGACCGCGGTCAAGGCGGCCCTCGCCGACCGCATCCGCTGAAATTCTTTCGGCTCGGGCCACCGCCTGCGCCCGATGCGAACCAGGAAAGTATGGACATGCGCCACACCACCCCACCCGGCATGCTTCCCGGCATGGCCGAAGCCGCCCGCCTGACCCGGGCCGGCAAGCTCGGCGAGGCGACGACCCTCCTCCAGCGTTTGCTGCGGGGAGACGGCAAGGGCGAGCCGGCACCGGCACCCAATACAACCGCACCTGGGACCACCCTGGAAGGGGAGTTCGTAAGGCTCGACCCCACGCCTTCGGCAAAGGACGCCGGCCCGCAGCCCGCCAACGACAGTGGGTGTCGGAGGTCCGGAGCCAAGCCGCGCACCGGACTGGGCGAGACCCTGCGCGGCCTCGCCGCACGCTTCACTCCGAACGGCCTTCATGGCGGCACCCCGCGACCGGCCCCAGACCCATTGCCGGACGGAGCGTCCTTCGCAAGGCTCTCGTACAGCGGGGCGGCCGGAACACGGGCCTACAAGCTCTATGTGCCAGCCGCAGCAGACGACCGACCGCGCCCGCTGGTGGTGATGCTGCACGGTTGCACCCAGTCGCCCGACGATTTCGCCGCCGGAACCCGGATGAACGCTTTCGCCGAGCGGCACGGCATCCTCGTCGCCTACCCTGAACAGCCGGCTTCGGCCAACGCACAGCGCTGCTGGAACTGGTTCAAGCCGGAAGACCAGCGGCGCGACCAGGGCGAACCTTCGCTTCTTGCCGGCATCACGCGACAGATCATGCGTGACCATCGGGTCGATCCGGAACGAGTCTACATCGCCGGACTGTCAGCCGGCGGTGCCGCGGCAGCGAACATGGCGGCGGCGTATCCGGATCTCTACGCCGCGGTCGGCGTGCATTCCGGCTTGCCGGCCGGCGCCGCGCAGGATCTGCCATCCGCCCTCGCCGCGATGCGCCAGGGTGGCAGCCGAAGCCCGCGGGCGGCGATTCGAGGCAACCGCAGGGTGCCCACCATCGTCTTTCACGGCGACCGCGACCATGTCGTCCACCCCAGCAACGGCGACGGCGTTATCGCACAGGCCACCACCGGCTTCAACCTGCGGTCGGAGATGCAGCAGGGTCAAAGCCCGGGCGGCCACGCCTACAACCGCAACATCCTCCATGCCCCCGATGGCCGGACCTTGTGCGAGCACTGGACGATCCACGGCGCCGGGCACGCCTGGGCCGGCGGCAGTCCATCCGGCTCCTACACCGACCCGCAAGGTCCGGACGCGACGGCGGAAATGCTGCGCTTCTTCCTGGACCATCGGCTGGAGACCTCCCCGCGCTGAATGGGGCCGCAACCGAAAGACCCGCCGGCACGACAGGGCTTGGCGAGCGGAATCAGCCCCGGTCCTTCACCGCGCCGATCAGGAACTCCTTGTTCCCTTCCGGCCCGGTGATCGGGCTTTCGGTGATGTCCAGCACCCGCCAGCCCGGCAGAGCGTCCAGCCAACCGCGGATGCGGTCGCAAACCTCCTGATGCAGTTCGGGTTCGCGCACGACGCCGCCCTTGCCGACACGCCCCTTGCCGACCTCGAACTGCGGCTTGATCAGCGCGACCAGCCGCCCGCCCGGCACCACCAGATCGAGCGCAGCCGGCAGCACGATCTCCAGCCCGATGAAGCTGGCGTCACACACCACGAGGTCTATGGGATCCGGGATTTCGGTCGCGGTCAGGTGGCGGGCGTTGGTCTTCTCCAGAACCGCCACGCGTGGGTCGGTGCGCAGCTTCCAGGCCAACTGGCCGTGGCCGACATCGACGGCATAGACCTTGGCGGCCCCACGGGTCAGCAGCACGTCGGTGAAGCCGCCGGTGGAGGCGCCGACATCGACCGCGGTCAGGCCGGTGGGGTCGATGGCGAAGACATCCAGCCCTTTGACCAGTTTCAACCCACCGCGCGACACCCAGGGATGGTCCTGCCCCTTGACCGCCAGCGGGGCCTCCGCCGCGATCTGGTCGCCGGCCTTGTCGATGCGCCTGGTGTCGGAATAGACCAGCCCGGCCAGGATCAGCGCCTGCGCCTTGGCACGGCTCTCCGCCAGCCCACGCTCCACCAGCGCCACATCAACCCTCACCCGTGCCATGCCGCCGCCCTTCGCAATCCCGCAATGGCGCATTCCTGACGCGGAACGGCCGGAAGGGCAAGCCTCGCTTCCTGGGAGCAAACGTCAGGCAAGGGTCAGGCGGGCGGGAACTCCACCACCACACGGGTGCCGTAGGGGCTGCTGTCCGCCGTCAGTTTGCCACGCAGCTGGCCGACAAAGGCACGCACCACCTTCAACCCCAGCGTGGTCGCGCGGGACAGGTCGAGGCCGGGCGGCAGGCCGGCGCCGCGGTCGACCACCTCCAGCCGGATGCTGCCCCCTTCGCCGCGGCCAAGCCGCACGTCGATGGCACCGGGCGTGCCGGAGGGAAAGGCATGGCGCGCCGCGTTGCTGACAAGCTCGCTGACGATCAGGCTGAAGGGAATGACCGCCTCGGTCGGCATTTCGGTGGAGTCGGCGGTGACCTGAACGCGGTGGGCACCGGGCAGCGTCGCCTCAAGCTCCTGGCACAGCTCGCGCAGATGGACCGCCATGTCGATGGTGCCGACGCGCAGGGAGCCGTGGGTGCGCTGATGGGCCTGGGTCACGATGCCGACGCGGCCGCCGGCGCTCTGCAAGGCCCGCCGCACCTCCGGATCCTTGCTCGACAAGGTTTGAAGGGTCAGCAGGCTTGAGACCAGTTGCAAGGTGTTCTTCAGGCGATGGCTGACATCGCGCAGGCGGCGGTCGTGCTCGGCCACCGACTCCGGCGTTTCCTCCGCTGTGACGATCAGGGCGCGGACGACGCCGTTGACGCCCAGCATCGGGGTGACGCGGACATCCCAGAAGCGTTCCCCCTCGGTCGAGCGGTCGCCGGCGGCGCGGTTGCGCTGGGGCTGTGCGGTCCGCCGCGCCTCGGCGAGCAGCGAGGTCGCCAGGGCCGGGAAGCGCTCCGTCAGGCCGGTCCCCGCAACAACCCCCAGCGCCCGGAACGCGGCGTTGGCGAAGGCACAGTGATCAGCATCCCCTTCCACCAGAGCGGTGGGCGTCGGCGTCTGGTCCAGCAGACAGCGCAGCATCGCAGGATCATCGATGCCGGCACCGCCGGCCGCAACATCGGTGCCGACCACCCGTCCCGCTCCCGGATCGGTGCCGAACTCCGCGTTACGGAATGCCGTGACCGCCATGATATGCGCCATCGCCCCTGACCCCGTAGCCATCCTGCCGCTGGCATTTCCCTCCGGTGTCGGCGGGCTACCATTTCAGCCTGGACAGTGTAAGGCGTGGCTCGCGCTCCGCACCAGTCCAACAACCCGAAACCTTGCTAGACAAATGGCATTACGACGTTCGGAAGGCGTAATGCCATTGAGGGTTCAGGCTCGGGCCGCAGCGCTCTCGATCCCCAACGCCTGGAGCGCGGTGTGGACGATGTGCTGGGCACTCAGGCCGGCCGTCTCATACTGCTTGGCCGGCGAATCATGGTCGAGATAGGTGTCCGGCAGAACCATCGGCCGGATTTTCAGCCCGCCGTCGAGCAGCCCGGCCGTCGCCAGGAATTGCAGAACGAAGCTGCCGAAGCCGCCGACCGACCCCTCTTCGATGGTGATCAGCACCTCATGCTCCAGCGCAAGGCGGCGGACCAGATCCTCGTCCAGCGGCTTGGCGAAGCGGGCGTCGGCCAGCGTCGTCGACAGTCCGCGCGCCGCCAGCTCCGCCGCCGCGCGCCGGGCCTCGCCCAGCCGGGTGCCGTAGCTGAGGATGGCGATCTTGGTGCCTTCCTGAAGAATGCGGCCCTTGCCGATGGGCAGGATGCTGCCGCGGTCGGGCAGTTCCAGGCCGACACCCTCGCCGCGCGGATAGCGCAGGGCCGAGGCGCGGTCGTCGATGGCGGCCTGGGTCGCCACCATGTGCATCAGCTCCAACTCGTCCGCCGCCGCCATCAGGACGATGTCGGGCAGGCAGCCGAGATAGGCGGTGTCGAACGACCCGGCATGGGTCGCCCCGTCGGCGCCCACCAGACCGGCGCGATCCAGCGCGAAGCGCACCGGCAGATGCTGCAGCACCACGTCATGGATGACCTGATCGTAGGCGCGCTGGAGGAAGGTGGAATAGATGGCGCAGAAGGGCTTGAACCCCTCCGTCGCCATGCCGGCGGCGAAGGTCACCGCATGCTGTTCGGCGATGCCGACGTCGAAGCAGCGGTCAGGAAAGCGCTCCCCGAACAGGTCCAGCCCGGTGCCGGACGGCATGGCTGCGGTGATGCCGACGATGGTCGGGTCGACGGCCGCCTCGGCGATCAGGCTCTGGGCGAAGACGCGGGTGTAGGTCGGGGCGTTGGACTTCGGCTTGGACTGGGCGCCGGTCACCACGTCGAACTTGGCGACGGCGTGCAGCTTGTCGGCCGACTCCTCCGCCGGGCCGTAGCCCTTGCCCTTCTTGGTGACGACATGGATCAGCACCGGCTTGTCGTCGTCGGCGTCGCGGACGTTCTGAAGCACCGGCAGCAGATGGTCCAGATTGTGCCCGTCGATCGGGCCGATGTAATAGAAGCCCAGCTCTTCGAACAGGGTGCCGCCGGTGACCATGCCGCGGGCATATTCCTCCGCCCGGCGGGCGGCGTTGCGCAGCGGGCGCGGCAGCTGGTCGGCGATCTCCTTCGCCAGATGGCGCAGGGACAGATAGGGCTTGGACGAGATCAGCCGCGACAGATAGGCGCTCATCGCACCGACCGGCGGGGCGATGGACATGTCGTTGTCGTTGAGGATGACGATCAGCCGCGACTTGGTCGAGGCGGCGTTGTTCATCGCCTCGTATGCCATGCCGGCGCTCATCGAGCCGTCGCCGATCACCGCGATGACGTTGCGCCGCTCGCCCTTGATCTTGCTGGCGACCGCCATGCCGAGGCCGGCGGAAATGGAGGTCGAGCTGTGGCCGGCGCCGAACGGATCGTATTCGCTCTCCGACCGCTTGGTGAAGCCGCTCAGGCCCCCACCCATGCGGAGCGTGCGGATGCGGTCGCGGCGCCCGGTCAGGATCTTATGCGGATAGCACTGGTGCCCGACATCCCAGATCAGCCGGTCGTAGGGCGTGTCGAAGACGTAATGCAGCGCCACCGTCAGCTCGACCACCCCCAGACCGGCGCCGAGATGGCCGCCAGTCACCGAAACGGCATCCACCGTCTCGGTGCGCAACTCGTCTGCGAACTGGCGGAGCTGCTCGGGCTTGAGGGCCCGCAGCTTGGCTGGCGTCGGACAAAGGT
Source organism: Azospirillum melinis (assembly GCF_013340935.1). GTDB lineage: Bacteria > Pseudomonadota > Alphaproteobacteria > Azospirillales > Azospirillaceae > Azospirillum > Azospirillum melinis. Next base: position 49,638 of record NZ_WHOS01000048.1, read on the forward strand.
CGAGCAGCGGGGTCTTGGTGGAGGTCACGTCGTGATGGTCCTCAAAGCTCTGGTCAGGCGCGGCGCGCGACGACGAAGTCGGCGACGGCCTTCAACATATCGGCACGCCCATCGAAAATGTCCAAGTGCTGCGAAGCCTGATTGGCAAGCATTTCCGCCTGGGCACGGGCACGGTCGCGGCCGAGGATCGACACGAAGGTCGCCTTGCCCGCCTGGGCGTCGCGGCCGACGGTCTTGCCGGTCTCCTCCGCCGTGCCTTCCACGTCCAGCAGATCGTCGACGATCTGGAAAGCGAGGCCGAGATCGTGGGCATAGGCGCGCAAGGCGGTGCGCTGCGGCGGGTTCGCCTTGCCCAGGATGCCGCCGGCCTCGCAGGAGAAGGCGATCATCTCGCCGGTCTTCATGCGTTGCAGCCGGGTGGTGGTCCCCAGGTCGAACGTCTCATGTTCGGCGATCAGGTCCAGCATCTGGCCGCCGACCATGCCGTGGCCGCCGGCCGCCTTGGCCAGCGCCGTCACCAGCTGGCAACGGATGTTGGGGTCCTCGTGCGTCGCCGGATCGGCCAGCACCTCGAAAGCGAGCGTCAGCAGGCCGTCGCCGGCCAGGATGGCGGTCGCCTCGTCGAACTGGCGGTGGCAGGTCGGCCGGCCACGCCGCAGTTCGCCATCGTCCATCGCCGGCAGGTCGTCGTGGACCAGCGAATAGCTGTGGACCATCTCCACCGCCGCAGCGGCGCGGATGGCGCAGTCCGGGTTGACCCCGAACAGGGCGGAGGACTGCATCACCAGGAAGGGGCGCAGACGCTTGCCGCCGTTCAGGCAGCCATAGCGCATGGCGTCGAACACACGCGCCTCAGCCAGGTCGGTGGTCGGCAGCAGGGCGCCGATCTTCATCTCGACGGCCTGGGCGATCTCCGCCATGGCGGACTTCAAATCGGATTGGGAAATGGTCTGCACGTCAGTCGATCCGGGCGGGTTCGGTGCCGAGGGAGCCGTCGGCGCTTACGGTGATGCGGTCGATCTTGGCCTGCGCCTCGCGCAGCTTCATCTCGCAATGGCGCTTCAGCGCCGTGCCCCGCTCGTAGGAGGAGATGGCATCGTCGAGCTTGCCGCGGCCTTCCTCAAGCTGGCGGACGATCCGCTCCAGTTCGGCGAGCGCATCCTCGAAACTGAGGGCGGCGACGTCGGGCGGAATGGGAACAGAGGCGGCGGAAGGGGGCATGTCGGGCAGAACCATCGATGGAACCTCAAGCCCGCGAAGGTATGCCCCGCCCTCGTCCGGCGCAAGGCCCGAGGCACTCCCGTACCCCGGCCCTTGCGGACTATGTTCGGCCGCTGGGCGGCCTATGCGTTCGGGCGGAATTACCCCTTTCGGGAGACGAAGGCCGCCGTCCCGCGGGCAAGGCTCCGGTCAGCAGTACATCAGTTCCCGCACATGGGCCGCACTTGCCGAGGCAAGGGCGCGAAGGTTGTATCCACCCTCCAGCACCGAGACGATGCGCGCGCCGCAGTGGGTGCGGGCCAGTTCGCCCAGCTTGCGTGTGGCCCAGACGAAATCGTCGTCGATCAGGTGCAGGCCGGCCAGCGGATCGCGCGAATGGGCATCGAACCCGGCCGAAATGATCAGCAGGTCCGGCTTGAAATGATCGATGGCCGGCAGGATGACGTGCGTCATCGCATGGCGGAACTCGGGCGATCCCGCCATGGCCGGCAGCGGCGCGTTGACGCAGTTGCCGTACTCGCCCTTCTCTCCAGCATCGCCGGTGCCGGGATAAAGCGGCGACTGGTGGGTCGAGCAATAGAGCATGTCGGGGTCGAACTGCAGGATGTCCTGCGTGCCGTTGCCGTGATGGACGTCGAAATCCATCACCGCCACCCGCTGCAACCCATGGGCGGCGCGGGCATGGAAAGCGCCGACGGCGGCGTTGTTGAACAGACAGAAGCCCATCGCCTTTTCCCGCTCCGCATGGTGGCCGGGCGGGCGGACGGCGCAGAAGGCGTTGCGCGACTGGCCGGTCGCCACCGCATCGACCGCGGCGCAGACGGCGCCGGCCGCGCGTAGCGCCGCCTCCCCCGATCCGGGCGAGACGACCGTGTCGGCATCGACGCCCGCATGCTCCACATCGGGGATCAGGGACAGCACGCGGTCTATATGCGACTGCGGATGCGCCCGCAGAAGCTGTTCAACCGTAGCGCGCGGCGCCTCCTGCCGTTCCAGCATGTGGAACTCCTCCGTCTCCAGTGCGGCGAGCACGGCGCGCAGGCGGTCGGAGCATTCTGGATGACCGAGACCCGTGTCGTGCTCCAGGCACGCCGGGTGGGTAAACAGGGTGGTGAACATCGATTTTTCGGTCGTTATCGTTGGTTTTCGGGCGGTAAAGGCGGCGTTTCCGAAAACCATTCTTCCCGCATCGCTAATGAAAGTACAGGCTGAATCCAGGACGATTCGTCACAGCCCACTTTCGGGAGCGGAGGCAATCCGTGACACGGCACGATTGGGTTACGAACGGATGCGATGCCGATGGCGCAGCGGCCGGTCGTTCGGGTCAGGCCGCCCGCTCGATGACGAAACGCAGGATGCCGTCCTCCTCCACGACCGACAGCAGGCGGTTGCCTGTCGCCTCGCAGAAGGCGGGAAAATCCTTGCGGGCGCCGGGATCGGTCGCCTCCACCGTCAAAGTGTCGCCGACGGCGATGGCCTTGATCGCCTTGCGGGCGCGCAGGACGGGGAGCGGGCACTGCAAGCCCTTGGTATTCAACGGATGGTCGGTCATGGCAAAAATGCTACCCGACTCGCCATGCGCTGTCACGATGCATGGTGGGAGGGCTGCAGCGCCCAATGCGGTTGATTATCGATCACAACCGGTGGCTGATACAGCCCCATCGGCTTTGCTTCGCGATGCGAGAAAAAGCCGGAGCACAGTGAGGATCGCGACGCTCAAGCCTACGGTGGCACCAAGCAGCGGCATGTTGCGCATGCTGGATTCCCACAGGTGGACAAATCCCGCAAGGTACGAATATACTAGGATACGAGCATTTTTCTTTGCCAAGCCGCGCAACGACGGCTTGGGCGCAAAACGAATCGGAACGGACAGGGCGACGGTAAAGCGATGAAGATCGAGGATTTGCAGGCCAACGCCCGCCGGGCGAGTGCGCTGTTGAAGGCGATGTGCAACGAGCGGCGCCTGCTCATCCTGTGCCATTTGAGCCAGGGCGAGCGGTCGGTGGGCGAACTGGAGGATCTGGTCGGCCTCAGCCAGTCGGCGCTGTCCCAGCATCTCGCCCGCCTGCGCAACGACAATCTGGTCCGTACGCGGCGCAGCGCCCAGAATATCTACTACTCGTTGAACGGGCATGAGGCACAGACCATCATGACCACGTTGCACGGCCTCTACTGCACGCAGGCCGCCGAGGACGTCGCCGAAACGTCCGATGTGGAGGAACGCGACATCGACCAGACCGCCGACCGTTCCGACCTGCGCGCCGCCGCAGCCGGCTGACCGGCTGAGACCGAACAGGCGCCGCCGATCGAGCGCCCTTGATTGTAAACTACGGGCTTCAGCCGCGCGTCCGCAGCGCCGCGGCCGCCAATGCCACCCAACCCAGCATCAGGCACCATCCGCCGGCCGGGGCCGTCATCGGCACCGGCAGCGGCCCGACCGTCGCCAACGCGTAGAGGGTGCCGCAGAACAGCAGGATCCCGGCGACGAACAGCCAGCCGGCGATCCGTAGAGCCAGACTTCCCGTCCGGCCTCCCCCTATCCGCCCACTGAGCGCCACCAGCAGGACGAGCGCCAGCGCATGGGCCATCTGGTACTGCCCGGCGATGCGGACCCATTCCTGGGCCTGCGGCTGGGCGGCCAACGCATGGCTGGCATAGGCGCCGGTGCCGACCGCCACGGCGCCATTCAGCGCGGCGAAGACGATCCAGATGCGGTCGATCAGTCCCAACGGGTGTCCTTCCTGTCCTCGCTCATCCCGGCCCATGTGCAGGGCCAGGGGGCGGTGCTATCCTGTCGCCTGTCTACACGCAGGCCCTGCGCCCGAGCAAGAAAGCACGATGTCCTCCCCTGCATCCGCCCCCCTGGTCAGCCCCCCCTTGGTCAGCATTGTCACGCCCACTTGGCAGCGGGAGGAGTTTCTGCCCCGCCTGCACGCCTGCATCCGGGCGCAGACCCATGGCGAGATCGAGTGGCTGGTGTTCGACGACAGCCCGCGACCCTCGGCCTATCTGAAGCCATTGGCAAATCCGCGGCTGAAGTATTTCTATTCTCCAAGCCGTTACGCCATCGGCGAGAAGCGCAACATCCTGGCCGAGCATGCCAAGGGATCGGTGATCGTTCACATGGACGACGACGATTTCTATGCGCCGGTCTATGTGGAGCGCATGCTGGGCTGGCTGGAACAGGGATACGATCTCGTCAAGCTGTCGGGCTGGTTTCTCTACAGCGTGCCGCACCGGCGCTTCGGTTACTGGGATACGGCACTCGGCGGATCGCATCATCGCTGGGGCCGGCAGACTTGCGACTATGTCGAAGCGCCGGATGCTCCTTTCTTACCCGACAATCTCGACGGGTATGGCTTCTCCTACGCCTACCGCCGGCCGGTCTGGGAGACTGCACGCTTTCCGGCGGTGAACGCCTGCGAGGACGCGCCTTTCGTGAAGGCAGCGCGCGAGCGCTTCCGCGTCGGCGCCTTTCCGGATGCGGAGGGGCTGTGCCTGCACACGCTGCATTCCCGCAGCACCAGCCTCTGCCTGCCGCAATACGAGCTGCCGCCGCTGCTGGTCGAGCGGCTGTTCGGCCCGGAGGCGACCGCCTACACCTGAACGTCGAGGAACATGCCGCGGCGGTAGTTGCGCGGCAGGGTCAGCACGCCATTCACAACCAGGGCGGCGAGTTCGCGCAAGCTCGGAACCCGCTGTCGCTCCTGCTGGACGACGCCTTCCGCCCGGGCGCGCGCACCGGATGCGGGGACGCGCCCGCCACCGGAGTCGGGGCGGATCGGCTCGTTCGAACGGTCGCCGGTGCGTCGGGTCTCTACCATCCCCGTTCATTTACCATAAATGCAGGGAGCGGAAAAGAGGGGCCACGGTGACATTCGCGCGCCCGCCCCTTATAACCAAAGCAATATGACGAAATCTTTTGCGACCGGGTGGAATGAAAGCGGGAGGGGCGACGTTCATCGGCTCATGAGGGGATAAGATACCCCCGACACCAGGAGGACGCCGGAATGACTGGCCGCATTGGTACTGGATTGAAAGCCGTGGTTCTGGGCGCTCTGCTCGCCGGATCGATGCTGGGTGCTTCCGTCGGCACCGCCGCCGCCCATGATGGCTGGCGTGACGGCTGGCGGGGCGATCGTGGCCGCGAATGGCGGGGTGGCCCGCCGGACTGGCGTGGGGGCGGGGGCCCCCCCCCGCCCCCCCCCCGGGGGGGGGGGGGCGGCCCATTATCCCCCCCCCCCCCCCGCTCTTCGCCCCCCGCGCGTGGGTCGCGGCTGCGCCCCCGGGGCGGACCACCGCGCGCCCCCCCGCCGCCGCCCC
>NZ_WHOS01000049.1 GCF_013340935.1 Azospirillum melinis
GAAGGGGAGGGGGTGGACCCGCCTCAGGAAGAGACGGGAAGAAGGTCGGGGGCAGGAATGCCGCCCGCGGGAACCGTGGCGATGAACTGGCGGATGCCGCCGCGGTCGACCTGGAGCTGCACATCGGCCGCGTCGAAATAGGCGTCGTCGTGGGTCACCGCGATCACGGTGATGCCGCGCGCCTTCATCCAGGGAATGATCTCGCGGTAGAACTTGCGCCGGAAATAGGGCGACTGGTCGGCCGCCCACTCGTCCAGCACCAGCACCGGCTTGCGCTCCAGCAGCGCGGCGATCAGGGCGAGCCGCTTCTTCTGGCCCTGCGATAGATCGACGGTGGTGAAGGCACGGCCATCGATGGCGACCTTGTCGGACATCTCCAGCAGGTCGAGAAGCTCTTCGGCGAAGCCGTCGTCGAGCGTCGTGGCACCATAGAGCTGGCGGGTCACATGGCTGTCGGAGAAGACCACGGCGAAGCGGTCACGGTGGGTGGCAAGGCCGTCCGGCCCGACCGTCACGCCATCCACCGACAGGCTGCCGCGCTGGATCGGATAGAGACCCAGCAGCATGTGGATCAGCGTGCTCTTGCCGGCACCGTTGTGGCCGGTGATAAAGACGACGCTGCCGCGCTCGACCGTCATGTCCACCGGGCCGACGGTGAAGGAGCCCGTGCCGTCCCGCCCGGCATGGCGGAAGGTGGCGCCTTCCAGGGCGATGGTGGAAAAGGGATCGTCCATGCCGCTGCCGCGGCCCGGAACCACCGCCTGCGGCGCCGCCTTCAGCTCCGCTTCCACCGCCAGATAGGAGCGGGCGGCAGTCTCGGCGCTGATGTAGGAGGGATAGGAGGCGACGATGGTGATGACCGGATAGGCGATGAAGGCGGCGGCATGGCCGGCCAGGATGACCGTGGCGATGTCGGTGTCGGTGACCGCCGGCAGCAGGAAGATGATCCCGGCCAGTGCGGCGTAATAGGTCAGCTCGCTGATGGTGAAATAGTGGCTGTACTCCGCGCCGAACCGGTGGCGTTCCTTGCGCAGGGATTCGGCGCAGGACGTCGCGTCGGCCAGCGCGTTGGCGGCGCGGCGGCGGTTCAGCTTGCATTCGCGCAGGGTCTGCAGGATGTGGTCCGACCGTTCCGACAGGGCGCCTTCGGCCTCGTGGATCGTCTCCGACATCAGTTCCAGCCGGATAACGGAGCGGCCGATCAGGATGCCGCCGACCACAAGGAAGCCCAGCACGATCAGCACGGCCGCACCCGACAGGGTGGAGAGATACAGCAGGCACAGCAGGATGGCGGCGACCGACTGGAAGCTGATGACCAGGGTTGGAACCGCCTGGGCCAGCATCTGCAACTCCGCTCCCGCCACCTGGGCGAGGCGGGAGGAACCGACCGCCATCGCGTCGGGCAGGTCGGCGGCCACGGCGCGGCGCAGCAGGTCGACGCGCAGGGTGGCGAGCGCGGCCTGCATGCGCTTGGACGCCGCGTTCATCATCCAACCCTGGGCGATCCGCCACAGGAAGGCCGACAGCAGGAAGACGATCAGCAGACGCTGGAGCCCCTCCGGATCGTCCAGCACCAGCAAGGCGTCGTTCAGCGAGGTCAGCAGGGCGAGGTTGAGCGCCGCCGCCAGCACCGCCAGCAGCAGCAGCGGCTGCATGTTGCGCAGCGCCTCGCGTCTCAGAATGCGCCAGAGATCCATCGCCGCCTCACTTCGACTGGATCATGTCGAGGAGCTTGGACGGCGACACCTTCGACAGGATCGGCGCCGAGGCCGCGGTCTTGGAGCCGTCCTTGGCCCCCTCCTTCGCCGATTCCGGCTTGGCCGCGGGAGCGGGGGCCGCCGGATGCGCAGCTGCGGGCGCGGACTCGCCGCCGGTGTTCAGGCTGGGCATCTGGGCGACCGGGGTCTGGCCCGGCGTTCCCTCTCCGCTCAGCGACGGCAGCTGCGAGACCGGCGGCACGGCGGTGCTGGTGGGCACCGAGGTCAGCTTGGCGTTCGGCGATGCCGGCGGCGCGCCCGGCGTGGCGGCGGTGGCGCCCGGTGCCGGCAGGGGGTTCTGGTTGGAGGCGGCGTCGAGGATCAGCGGCAGCCCGCCGCTGGCGGCGTTGCCGATCACGACGATCTTGGCGTTGGGCGAATGGGCCAGCTCCAGCGTCGCCTCGATGCCGCGCCAGCGCAGATAGTTCTCGGTCAGGTTGGCCTGCACGGTTTCCTGGAAGGCACGGATGCCCTGGCCTTCCAACTGCTTGCGCTGGCTTTCGAACAGTTCGCGCTGGAGGCGGAACTGGTATTCCTGCGCCGCCTGATCCTGCTGAATCTTGCGTTCGATCGACGCCATGATCGCTTCGGGCAGGGAGACATTGCGGATCAGGATGTCCTGGATCAGCAGATAACCGGTCTTGGTCCGCCCGTCCGGCTTCGGCACATTCTCGGCGCCGATCAGCTGGGCGTACATCACGCGGTCGGCGACCTGCTCGTAGGTCTCCGTCTGCACCCGCAGGCGGCGGTGGGCGTAGAGTTCGTCCGCCTTGAAGCGCGACACGATCTCGCGCGAGACGGACCCGACCTCCGGCACCAGCAGGACTTCCAGATACCGCGGGCCGACATTCTTGTGCAGGGCGGCCAGCATCTCCGCATAGGGGCGGTAGCGGACCGTGATCTCGATGCTGACGTTCAGGCCGTCGTTGGCGATGGCCGAATATGAGCGGGTGTCCTCCTGCAGGCGCAGGTCGTAGACCTCGATCTTGTCCCAGGGGAAGATGACATGCACGCCTTCGGCGAGCGCCGGACCCATCTGGGTGCCCTCGTGGAAACGCTTCCACAGCACGCCGCCATGGCCGGCGGGGATGAAGACGACGATGGACGGAGCGAAATAGAGGAAGATCAGGATGCCGACCAGCAGCGTGCACAGCAGGGAACGGCGGTGTTCGTCGTACCAGTGGGCCAGCAGCGCACGCAGGCGCGACTTCGGCTTCGGCAGCGCATCGGCATCGTCGATGGTGAAGGCTTGGTCAGCCATATCACGCGGTCTCCTGCAAGCAAGCCATGGCGGGATCCGAAGCGGAACCCATGTCGGGTCGGGACGCGGCCGTCGCGGCCGGCATGTCCGTTGACCCGTCGATTGTTTCGGTGTTCGTCATTCGGTCATTCGTCATCCGGCCGTTGGTCATCCGGATGGTGACGTCGCAGACCGACGAGACGTCGCCGTCGTGCGACACGAAGATCACGGTGCGGCCGAGGGCCCGCAGCTTGCCGATGATCTCGTTGGTGAAGCGGGTGCGGAATTCGGCATCCTGGTCGGACGTCCATTCGTCGAGGATGACGACCGGCCGGCCCTCCGCCACCGCGACCGCCAGGGCGACGCGTCGGCGCTGCCCCTTCGACAGGTCGCGGTTCAGCAGCCCGTTGCCGGTATCCGGAACCAGATGGTCGATCTTCAGATAGGCCAGCATCTCGCGGAACAGCTCGGCGTCGAAGCCGGGCCCCTGCGGCAGCCGGGTGAACAGGTGATGGTCCTGGAACACGGCGCAGAAGAGGTCGCGGTAGGCCTCCAGCCGGTCGGTCTCCACCGGCTGCCCGTCGAGCAGCACCTGCCCCTCGTCGGGACGGAACAGCAGCGGGATGACGCGCAGCAGGGTGGACTTGCCCGACCCGTTGGAGCCGACGATGCCGACCACGCTGCCCGCCGGGATGCTCAGGTCGATGGGGCCGATCACGAAGGGTTCCGGCCGCAGTCCGGCGCGGTAGGCGAAGCTGACGCCGCGCAGTTCGATGCTGGAGAAGCGGCGCGGAGCGCGGGCGGTGCGCGACGGCTCATATTCCAGAGCCGGCATGGTGCCGAGCAGGGCCGTCAGCTGTGCCGCCGCATCCTCCGCTGCCACATAGTCGGGAACGGCGTTGAGGAATTTCGACAGCGGGCGGGCCAGGAACAGGATGACCGAGGTGACCAGCGGAAGTTCGGACACCGACATCGCGCCCATGCGCGGGAAGATGAAGACGAAGACCGCCGAGAACCCGATGATGATCGTTGCGATCCAGGAGAACAGCTCGCCCAGATTACGGCCGTGGCGGCGCTTCAGCTCTTCCCAGCGGGCGACGTCGGCCTCCACGGCCTGGGTCAGCTCGTCGCGGCGCGCCTTGCCCAGCTTGACCTCGGCATTGCCGCCGACCAGCTCGGAAAAGCCCTGGAGCATCCGAAGCTCGGACTCCTTGGCATTGCCGAGCAGCGAGCGGGTCCGCTGCGCCTCGCGCACGTACCAGCCGCCGACCAGCAGCGCCGCCACCAGCAGCAGCGTGGCGCCGACGGTGGACAGCGTCCACAGGTAGAGGTAGGCGACCGCCGCCACCAGCATCATGTTGGCGGCGATGGACAGGTTGGGCAGCAATGCTGCGATGCGCTCCAGATGGTGGTTGCCGAGATCGAAGGACCGCTTGGCCTGCAAATCCAGGATGTCGGCGTGGCCGCCCAGCGTGACGTGGCGGAGGAAGCGCCGCCGCACCCCGGCCAGCGCGCTGAAGGCGGTCGTCAGCGTCAGGGAGACGAAGCGCTTGGCAAACGCGTAGGAGACCAGCAGCGACAGGCAGAAGATCAGGAAGGGGGTGTCCAGCACCTCGCCGCGCATCCAGCCGCTCAGTTCCGCGCTGAGGCTCATCAGGCTGATGAGGTTGGCGGTGGCGGCGACGCAGCCGGTGATGACCAGCCGGGTCAAGATGCTGCGGTCGGCAAGGCCGATCAGCGGCAGCAGCGAGGACGGCGGTCGGCTGGGAGGGGGGCGGTTGGAAGAGGAAGTGCGCTTGGCCATCGTCCGGTCACTCCGCCAGCCAGCCGTCGAGGATGCGGGCGATGGTTCCGTTGTCGCGCAGCTTGACGAAGGCGGCTTGCAGCCGTTCCGCCTTCTCCTTGCGCGCCTTGGGAAGGGCGATGTAGCGGGGGATCAGCCCGACCGGCTTGGGCAGCACGCGCACGTCCTTCAGGCGGCCGTCCTGCTTGGCCATGTAGTTCAGCACATGCAGGTCGCCGACGATCACGTCCACCCGGCCGAGGATCAGGCGGCGGAAATTGACCACGTTGCTGCTTGACGCCACCTTCTCCAGATATGTCGCCGCGTCGAAGTCGGCGGCGTAGGAGAAGCCGTCGACGACGCCGATGCGGTAGGAGGTCAGATCCTCCAGCCGGTCGAAGGTGATGTTGGAGTCCTTGCGCACCATGAACACGGTCGTTCCGGTGCGGAACGGGCCGATCATGTTGTACTGCGCGAAACGGGTCGGCGACGCGATGAACTGGAAGCCGATGTCCGCGGTGTTCTCGTCCATCGACTGGACCACCTCCGTCCAGGACAGCGGGCGATGGACCGGGGTGACGTTGAGTTCCTTCAGCAGCGCGTTGACGATCTCGGTGTCGATGCCGGTGCGGTTGCCGTTGAAGGAATAATTGTAGGGCGGGAAATGGTCCTCCGACGCTACGGTCCAATATTCGGCACGGGCCGGAGTGCACAGCACGAGCAGCGCCAGCAGGGCCAGCAGCAGGGCCAGCAGTCGCCGAGGCGCGGCAAGGGGGAACATGGTCATGGCTGCGGTCACGCCTTGGCCGGCTTCTTGCGGCGGCCGGTGAGCAGGATCATGACGAGGAGGGCGCCGGGCGGCGTCAGAACCACCGCCAGGAAGGCGTAAAGCAGGAAGCCGCCGCGGCGGCCGATCCCCAGAAACCCGACCAGCAGGCAGAGACCGATATAGATCAGCTCGAACACGGCGATGCTTCCTTCTTTGCCCGGCGTTCAGGCGTCAGCCGGCCTTCTGGACCGGCTGCTCGTCCATCTGCGGTGCGGCGGCCGGAGCGTCGGTGGCGGCCTCACCCTTGGCGGCCTCGAACTCCTTGCGGAAATACTCGCGCATCGCATCGATGTCGAAATCCAGCAGCGTGCCGCCGGTCTCGAAATGCTGGGCGAACACCTGGCCCAGAGCCCGGGTCGCCGCCAGCGACAGCGCCGGCATCACCGCCACGCCGAGCGCGGTGCCGATGAAGGGGACGGCCTTGACGGCGGAGCCCAGGACGCTGGAGCTGAGAGCTCCCGGCATGACGCCGCCCAGCAGGGCGCCGACAATGGCGCGGGTCCGCTCCTGCGCGAACTCGACTTCGTAGAGCTTGGCGAGCTTGTGGACGAGGTTCAGCTGCGCCGCGCTGACGGCGGCGACGTCGGCGCCCGGAACGGGGATCAGCCCGAAGGCGCCGGAGGCGTAGCTGTGATACTTGATCAGGTCCTGGGCGCGCTTCTTACGGTCTACCATGATCCGAAACCTTTCTCGGGTCGGGAAGAGTTGATCTGCGGTGGAAACTTCGATGTCAACCACACGTTTCCGTCCGGTCGCTGCCGCTTGGCTGAGCCTTCCGGTGGAAAATAGTGGGTGATCGTCAATTGCAGTCACGGCGATTGACAAACGAAAGGCGTTGGCTGCCTGCGGCAGCGAAAAAATTGGCTAATGATGATTAGAGCGGAAGCGGGGCAGGAAATATCTGCCTGTGGACCTATGCAATATAGTCTGTTGATACGGTTTTATTGATTAAAAACCTGTTAAGTCGCTGTTGGGGTTATTAGGAATTTCCCAGAGACATGGATCGGCTTGCTGCGATATGTGACCAAAGATGTCATTAGCTTTTCTTGCGATTGGCGACATTTTCTACCTTGAAGGGAAACGGGACGGCAGGTCCAAGGCCTTCCCCGGTAGGGCGGATCGCGACCCGGCGGCAATGGACGCCGTCATGAACAGGACCGTATCGCGCACCGGCTCGCCGCCGATGGTCTGGGTCGGCAGGACGATGCGCAGCAGGGCGCCGTTGCTGTTCGTGGAGGACGACCGCCCTTTCAACAGCCGCAGCAACGCCCAGGGGCCGCGCTCGACCAGCGTCAGCGTATCGCCGGCCGCCGCTTCCGCTTCGCTCGCCATGGCGTTCTTCGGGCGATAGGGCGAACCGGCGGCCCAGCGGAAGCTGAGGAGCAGCGGTTGCCCCGCTTTCCAGACCAGGGTGTCGGATCCGGCGGAGGCGCCGACTGCGCTGGTCCCTGATCGCACCGACCAATCGATGATGTGCTCCGCCCCCAGTTCCTGCGCCCGGTTGGTGCCGTAGCTGAAACGGACAGTGACCGGTGCCGAACGGGAGACCGCATCGAACAGGGGACGCACCGTCTCCATTTTCTCGAGGAAGGCCGCGACTTCAGGCGACGCCGTCTTCATGACGGCAGCCCGGCTCTCGTCGAGCTGCTCGTAGAAGCGGCGCACGTCCTTGGGATCGGCATCGGGCGCGCCGCGGGCAAGCTCCGGACGGACGAAGGGGAAGCGTCCGGCAAGCGATTGGGAGAACACTGCATCGAGCCTCGCCACCGCCGCCTCGGGCGCTGGCGTCGCAGGCGTCGCAGATTCCGGGGGGAGGGCCGGAAGGGTCGGCAACGGCGGCAACGGGGGCAGCCGGGCCGGTGGGGGAGCCTCGTAGGGCGCAGGCGGCGGGCTGGCGACCGCCACCTGCTTGGGCAGCGCGGGAAGGGGTTCGGGAGCCGGCACAGGAGGGGGTGGCGCGGGGCGCTGCTCGACGACCGGCGCCGCCGGAGCGGGCGCCGCGGGCTTGCTTTCGGAAGCGGTGGCTTTGGCCGGCGGCGGCTCGTCCTTGGGCTTGACCGCCACGGCAGCGACCAATTGTGCCGGCAGGGCGGCGACCGCAGGATTCAGGGACAGTGCGCCGCCTTCGCCGCTGGTCAGCAGGCGCCCGGCCGACGGGGTGTCGAGCGCCAGCACGGCGGCACGGGCCGAGGTGGCCGCTGTGGACAGCGCCTCGGTGATGCGGTCGGTGGTGTCGCGGCCGGGAAGGTCGGCCATCGCCGCCTTCTGGAGCGCCAGCTTGACGGCATCCGGCAAGCCGCGCGCGGGATCCTGCAAGGCGGCCGCAATCGGCCAGCCGGCGGCCTCGGTGACGGCATCGACCAGCCGGCCGAGGTCCGCGACATCCTCGTCGCTCGGCGATTGCGGCAGGTCGCGCAGCCGGTCGGCCAATGCCTGTGCCCGCAGGCGCAAGGGATTGCGGGTGTAGAGCTCCTCGGCCAGCGGAGCGGCGAGCTGCACCGATTCCGCCCGCAGGGCCACCGCGATGGTCCTGGCATCCAGGTTGGGAAGGTCGGCACCGGCGGCGATGCGCGTGACGAAGCCGTCGGTCGCCGCGATGGGCGGGCGCGGCACGGCGTCATAGACGCTTTCGGCCAGCGCCAGCAACTCGTCGAATCCGCTGTTGCGGCGGAAGCGGTCGTAGCGCTCCAGCGCACCGCGCCGGCCGCCGATGCGGTCCAGCTGGGCGGCCAGCCGGCGGAAGGCCGGCAGATCCTCGACGCGCCGGGGATTGGTGACCGGCGGCAAATCGGTCAGGGCGGAGCTGGGCAGCAGGGCGTCGCGGATCGGCCGCAGCACCGCCCGGCGCAGGGTGACCGAAGCGAGCCGCCGCTTGTCCTCGTCGACTCCGCTGAACAGCGAGGTCGGCAGCAGTGGCGTCGCCAGCCGGTCGCGCTCCATCACGGCGGTGGCGGCGATCACGCGGCCGACCATCGGTCCATCGACGGGGGCGTCGCGTGACAGCAGCGCCCGCCGCAGGTCGGCGACCGGTGCCGCCACTGCCGCACTTCCAGCCGAGACGCCCGCGAAGCCTTGCCACGCGGCGACCGACAGGACCGTCACGGAGGCGGCCAGCGTGGCCTGCGCGATCCGGCGATGCCGGCGCCCTTGCAGGAAAGCGGCTTCCGACGGGCGTCCATAGCCGGGCTCGGCGAAGGCGCGGCCGGGCAGCAGGTCGCGGGCAAAGGCCGGGCGGCGCCCCCCCGTCGCGGTCGCACAGGCGCCGGTCAGGGCGATGCCGCGCAGCGGAAAGGGCTCGGCCGCCTCATCTCCCCCCAGCGCGCCATCCAGGAACAGCGCCAGCGGATGGCGCAGCGTCTCCAGCGATGCCGGCAGAAGCGGCAGGCGCACGCAGGCAGTCCCGGCGGCGGTCACGCCGGCAAGCGCATCAGCCTCCAGCAGCGCGAGGTCGGATTGGATGGCGTCGAAGGCTTCCGCCACACGGGCGGGTTCGAAGGGCGCCAACCAGTCATGCGGGCTGGTCCATCCCAGAACGCTGTCCAGCATGGCCGCGGGAATCGTCGCGCAGAGGTCGCTGAAGCCGTCGAGGGACTCCGCGCGCACCACCGCCACATGCACCGGGCAGACCATGCCGAGATCGTCGCGGATCGAGCGCAGCCGTGCGCGCAGGGACTCCGCCCGCCTGGCCAGCGCCCGGCGCGGCGCTTCGCGCTCCGCCGCGGCGCGCAGCTCGTCGGCGCCGACCAACAACAGGATGCCGTCCAGCGGCCGGCGCATCGGCCGCTTGCGGATCGCTGCGACCAGCGACGGCCAGGAGGCGTCCAGTTTCGTGCCATCGGCGGAATCGGCGCCGGCATGCAGGATCGCCGCTCCTTCGCAGAACCACCAGCAGCCGTTCTCGGTGTTGCCGTCCTCCGGCCAGCGCACATGGGTCGGGTCGGTGGCAAGCAGCGCCGGGCCGCCGACGCCGAAGGCGAGGAACCAGGGAATGTCGCCGCGCCGCAGGGGACCGCGCATCTGCCGGGCCAGGATGTCCAGCCCTTCATTGTAGGTGCGGGCCAGCGGCGGCTTGCCGGCGGCGGCCTTCGACGGCGGCGGCACCTCCGCCCGGACATGGAGCGCCGAGGACGGCATGGGCTTGCGCGTCGGTGCCTTGGCACGGACCGCGGCCTTGGCGGGCTTGCGCCGACGGCGGAGCCGGGTGCGCAGTGTCGGCCAGACCGACCGGGCCACCCGATAGAGGATGTAGAGCGGCAGGGCCGCCAGCAGAAACGGCAGATAGGCGAAGACGAAGGACAGGATCCAGCCGATGGCCGAACCGATGCTGGAGATCACGAGTTCAATCGTCAGGATCAGTAGGACCATGACTGCCCCATATCCTCGACCGCGGACCGGGCGCCGCGCAGGTCACGCTGGAGATCGTTGACGGCGGTGGACCACAGCAGATGGGACACCAGCAGGAACAGTGCTGCGACGCCGCCGACCGCCACCCACCAGCGCCGCGCCGACGGGCGGAAGCCGCCGACCACCGCACCCATTGGCGGATCGTAGGCGCGCCGGCTGGCAAGGCCGGCCTGCGGCTGCTCGGTTCCGCCCTCCCTGCCGGTGACGATCCGGTGCAGCGGGGAGCGCCGCGCCGTCGCCTGGGCATCGTCGGGGAAGCCGAGGGCCAGGGCCGCCAGATAAACCGCGGCAAGCCCGCGGTCGGCCTTGGCGCCCTGGCGGATCAGGTCGTCGGCCTGGACGAACAGTGTTTGCAGGGTGGCGTTCGCACCGAACAGGCGGCCGGCGACGACGGCGTCCGCCGGCTTCACCTGGGCAAGCGCCCGGTCCGCCAGCATCGCCATTGCGAAGGCCGCCTTCACCACCGTGCCATGGGCGGCGGGACCCTGGGCGGTCGCCGAGGCGCTCATGCCGTGGAGCATTGCGACCAGCCGTTCGGCGACCGATCCGGCCGGGGCTTGGTCCTGCGCGCAGGCGGCCAGCAGGTCGGCATGGAAGGCGCGGAAAAGAGCCAGGACACCCGGACCGGCGGCAGCGGCGGCGGTGGCAGCGGCGGCGGGCGCGGTCGGAGGTGCGGAGGGCGAGGGGGCGGGCCGTACGGTCACGGTGCGGTGTCCTTCGGCAGCGGAGCCACGGTGAAGCCGTCGCGCCCCAGCCGGATGTCGAGCGCACTCATGCCGTCCAACGACTGGCGGTGGACCCCCGGCATGCCGTAGCGCGCGAAGACGATGGTTGCGGTTGGTGTGGCGGCAAAGGGGGGAAGGCTGCGCAGGATCACGCTCTGGCCGGGCACCAGTTCCCAGGACGCGATGGCGATCCGCCCGGCAGCCTCGCCGTTCAGGGCCGCCCGCTCGCGGAACCAGCCTGCGGCGTCGAGCGACCCGACCCGGCGTGCCAGGGCGCTGTCGGCCACCCGGACCACGTCGACGGCCACCGGACGCCGGCCGTTGGCCTCGGCATCGGCGGTGATGCGGAGCATCGGGGCCGGATCCACCCCGCCATCCGTGACGGGCTGCCTGGACCCGTCGGCGGCGCAGCCGGCGAGCAGCAGGGCGATTGTCAGAGCCGTACGCTTCATGGTCAGCCGCCCGCTCCGCCGGCGCAGACATAGCCGGCCGGCGTGTGGCGGTACCAGTTGCCTGCCGCCCCGGTGCAAGGCGTCAGCACCCGGTCGTTCTGCTGCGGAGCGGCAGGCTCGGTTGCGGGAGCCGGTGTTGCGCCGTCAGCGGTCCTGCCCGTCACAGGGCGGTTGGCGAGGGCGAAGGACTCTTCGTCCTCCTCGACGATCATGACGTAGCGGGTGCGCTTGGAGGGGTAGCGGATGCCGACGTCGTAATCGCCATCAGCCACCCGCTCCAAGATCGCGGCGGACTTTTCGCTGCCGAAGGGGGCGCAGGCCGAACCGGCGAGCAGGACCGGCAGCAGCATCGCCGCAGTGACGCAACGGCAGAGGCAGCGGCGGAAGGGGCGTGTCATCGGGATGCTCCTGCTCATGCCGGAACGGTCGCGTGCGGGATGGCTGCGGTGACGACCGCGGCGGCGGCGCCCGCCTCCAGCAGGTCGGGCGGGGTCGGGTCGATGCCGGCGTCGGCCAGAGTCCGGTAGACGGACCGCCAGACCAGTTCGGGCACGGCGAAGCTGGCCTCGTGGTCCTTGACGCAGAAGAACAGGTTGTACTTGCACAGCCACTGGCCGTTGACGGCGCGGAAGCCGTCATAGCGGACGAAGGGCAGCCCGCCGGTGTCGCTCGGCATCACCCGGTCGGTGGCGCGCAATGCCGTGGTCAGCAGGCCGCCCATGTGGCCGGGGTCGATGCTGGCGTCGGCGAAATATTCCAGCTTCATCGAAACGCGCTCGACCGAACTGAAATTGACCACGGTTGCTTCCGACACCTTGGCGTTCGGCATCGCGACGATGAAGCCGGCGACGTTGCGCACCCGCACCGTCCGCCACGTCATGTCAACCACGACGCCACGGACGACGTCGGTGATCTGGATGCTGTCGCCGATCTGGAACGGCCGTTCGATGTTGAGGATGATGCCGGAGAAGACGTTGGCGATGTTGGCCTGGATGGCGAGGCCGATGACCATGCCGACGAGGCCCGAGGCCGCCAGCAGGCTGGTGATCGGCTGCTTCAGCACAAAGGCGATGATGCCGCAGCCGGCGAAGCCGAAGACGATCAGGGTGGAGAAGCGGCGGACGATGGCCGGGATGCGGCGCTGGGTGCGGATCTCTAGCGGGGTCCAGACGAAGCGTTCCATCGTGCGGTCGACCAGGATGGCCGGCACGATCCACCACAGCACGTTGATGCCGTTCACCACCATGGCGATGCCGCTTGCCGGCAGCGTCGCCACCGCCTGGTCCAGCACGATGTTGCCGGCCGACATCAGCAGGAGCGGCCAGGACAGGATGCGCATGAACAGCGTCTGGATCTTCCAGAACTGGCCGCGGTCGCGCCGGTCCATGACGGCGGCGAAGACCGCCAGCACCGCGCTGAAGATGGCGATGTAGACGAAGAAGTCGCGGTGGATGAAGTCGCGCGCCGCAGGCGCATCGGGCGTCGCCACGACGCCGAAATCGACGCGGGAGAAGTCCGGCTGCGGCCGGCCGAAGCCGACATAGTTGGGATCGCCCTCGCTGCTGACGCTGGTGACGTCCTGGGAGATCCAGGCGCGCGACAGCCGCCAGCCCGGCGACGGGGCCAGCACCCGCTTGGCGCGCAGCTGGTCGAGCAGGGTGGAGCTTTCGCTCTCCCCTTCCAGTGCCCGGCGGAAGCGGTCGGCGAGGCTGAGATCGGCGGCCGAAGCGGTCTCCGCCGCGGCCATCGCCTTCAGCTTTTCCACGAAGTCGTTGGTGTTCACCAGCGACATGCCGAGCACGTCGGTGACGAACATCACCGTGTTCCGGTTCTGCGTCCGGTGGCGGAAGCTGACCCCGACGGAATGGCTGCCGTAGGGCGGCCTCTGGTCGGAGAAGTTCAGCGAGAAGCGCCCCTCGATCCGGTAGGCGACGTAGGTGGTGACCTCGCCGCGCTCCTCGCGGTAGGGCTTGCCGAGTTCCACCGGCTTGACCGCGTTGGTGAAGACGACGTCGGCCGGGTTGAAGGCGCCGCGGTAGCGGAACCAGATGGTCAGGCTCAGCGTCGCTTCGTTGGCGTCCGGATTGAGGTCGCGGATCTCGTGCAGCTGGACGCCGGTGTAGATGACGTCCGTCTTGTACATGAAGCGGTCGTTGACGTAGAGCGCCCGCCCGCGCTGCACCTCCTCCAGGAAGTTGGAGACGCCGGCCTCGCGGATCGGCTGCAGCTGTGTCAGCGCCGCCACCGGGTTCAGGCCGTTGTAGGTCGCCATCATCACCGGCAGCGTCGCCTGCCCGCGGGCGTCGAAGGTCCAGGTTCCGGCAGTCGACTGGACCGCGGTCTCGGCACGGTCATGGCCGGCGATAGCAAGACGAAGCGTATCGCCGTCCGGCTTGCCGGCGCCCACGGGGGCCGCGGCGATGGCGCCGGCGATCAGGTCGACGCCGTCGGCGCCCAGCGCCGCCGCCCAGTCGGGTACGGCGTTGAAGCGCTTGACATATTGGCCGTAGAAGCGCTGCGCCCGCTCGTTCGCCGTGTCGAACAACACGGGCGAGGCGACCAGCAGGCCATGGCCGTAGGCCTCCGGCGTCAATGCCTTGGGGTTCGCCTGGGTCTGGGCGACGATCTCGGTGCGGAAGGCGGCGGTCGCCATCTCCGAACTGCCGGCGATCAGATTGCGCACGCCGACGTCGCGCAGGGCGACCACCACACGCGCGCTGTCCACCGCCGAGCCGATGACGACGATAGCGCCGGTCGGCATCCGCTCCTTCACCGCCTGGGCGAGCGCCGGCAGGGCACCGGCCCCGCCGCGTCCGGGGGCGTAGGTCCATTGGTTGACCAGCTTGGTGCCGAAGCGCTGGAGGATGCTGTCGAACTGGCCGGCAAGCGACGCCGCCTGCTCGCTGTCCTCGCGGATGATGGCGACGGTCGGCTCGCCCACCACGTTGCGGACATAGTTGGCGAGGAAGCGGATTTCGTGGGTGCGGTCGAAGCCGATGCTGAACAGCCACGGGCTGGGCGTGCCGTCCGTCGGGCGGACCAGCGGGCGCGGCGCGATCAGCGGGATCTTCTTCTGCGCATAGATGGCGGCGGCGCTGTCGGTGGCGTCCGGCGTGTGGCCGACCACCGCGACGATTGCCGGGTCGTTGGCGATGCGCCGGGCGATCTCCAGCGACTTGCCCTTGTCGCCCTCGTCGTCGAAGGGCCTGACCTCGACCGGGCGTCCGCCGATGCCGCCGGCCGCGTTGATGGTGTCGGCCCGCAAGGCCGCACCCTTGCGCAGCGCCAGCCCGAGCGCCGCGTCAGGTCCGCTCAGCGGTCCCACCACGGCGAGCGCCAGCGGCTCCCCTGCGCGTTCGCCGAGGAAGCCGGCGCGCACCACCAGCGACACCACGACGGTGACCAGCATCGCCGCCGCCAGGATCAGGGCGAAGCGCGCCTTCTTGGTCATGCGCGACCAGCGCAGCGGCTGCTGCCGGGAACGGGGCTGGAGCGAACTCAGCATCGGGGGATCCTCGGGGGAGGGATAAGTCTTGTGATCGCAGCCATCTTCACCGCTCCTGCATCGTATGCTGGAGGCCGTTGAGGACCGGCGAGAAGACGTAGTCGAGGATCGTGCGGCGCCCGGTCAGGATGCTGCAGGTCACCCGCACGCCGGGGAACAGCTCGTAGGTCTTGCCGCCATAATCGAAGCGGGTCACCGGCAGTTCGACGCGGACCTTGTAGTAGGACTGCTTGTTGGCATCGAGCAGCGTGTCGGGGCTGATCGTCCGCACCCGCCCCTCGATATGGCCGAAACGCGAGGCGTCGCTGCCGGCCAGCGTCACCACCACCGGCTGGTCGGCGCGGACATAGCCGATGTCCTGCACCGGCAGGCGGGCGTCCACCACCAGATTGCCGTCGCGCGGCACCAGCTCCACCACGGTTTCGCCGGCCTTGACGACGGCGCCCTTGGTGGAGACGGCCAGCGTCTTGACGATGCCGTCCATCGGCGCCCGCATGCTGGAGCGGTCCAGGCTGTCCTGATAGCGGGTCAGCCGCTGCGACAGTTCATTGTGGTTGCGCCGCGCCTCGTCTAGCGCGTTGCGGCCCTCTTCCTCGTACTTGCGGCCGATCCACACCAGCTTGCTGCGCGCCTCCGCCAGGGCCGCTTCGGCCTGGGCCAGGGTGGCGCGGTCCTCGGCGATGGAGCCGGTGATGCGGGCGTCGTCGCGCAGAAGCTCCAGATGCTTCATGCGGTTGGTGATCTCGCGCTTCAGCAGGCTTTCGCTGATCGACAGCTGTTCGCGGATCAGCCCCTGCGCCACCTGGGAGCCGGAGATGCGGGCGCGGACGGCGGCCATCTGCTGCTCGCGCTGGACGATGTCTTGGCGCTGGATGTCGATGTCGGAGGCCAGCCGGTCGCGCCGGGCGCGGAACAGGTCCCGGGTCTGCGCCACCAGATCCGGCCGCTCGCGGGTCAGCGTCTCGGGAAAGTCGATGCTGTCGCGCCGCGTGACTTCGGCCTCCAGCCGGGCGATGTCGGCGGAGAGGGAGCCGAGGCGCAGGCGCAGCTCTTCCAGGTCGGCGCGGGTCTTGGTCTGGTCCAGTTCGACCAGCACCTGCCCGGCCTTCACCGAATCGCCTTCCTGCACCAGGATGTCGCGGACGATGCCGCCTTCGAAATGCTGGACCGACTGGTTGTAGGCCAGCGGCACCACGTCGCCGGGTGCGCTGCTGGAGACGTTCAGCTCGGCGATGGAGGCCCAGCCCAGCGCGGCGAGGAAGGCGGCGATGCTGACGGCGAACAGCCCGTCGCCGAAGCGGCTTTCGCTCTCCGGCGCCGTGGCGGTGGCGAAGGGCAGTGCCGGTGCCGCTGCTGCTGCGCCCAGGTTAAGGCTGGGGGAAAGGCCGGGGGGCAGGGTGGGGCTGGCGGCCCGCTTGCGGGTCAGCAGGGGAAGCGGCTTCATGATGCCACCAGTCCGGCCGGGTCACGGCTCATGGCCAAATCCTGCGACTGATCGAGGTCGAGCACCAGCGAGGCGCCCTGGAGGATGCGCGGATCGTGCGAGGCGATGACCACCGTGTGGCCGGCGCGCGCCAACTCGATCAGCGTGCGGTAGACGACGGCGGTGCCTTCGGCGTCGAGACCGTCGGTCGGCTCGTCCAGCAGGATCAGCCGGCCGCCGACAGCCAGCGCGCGGGCGAGCGCCAGCCGGCGCCGGTGCCCGACCGGCAGCTCCTGGCCGAAGTTGCGCAGCGGCGTGTCGAGCCCCCGGGCGCAGTCGGCCACCGCGCGTTCGGCACCGGCGCGGTGCAGGACGGCCTGCAAGTCCGTCTCCGACAGGCGCGGGTTGGCGAGCAGCAGGTTCTCCCGGATGGTCCGGTTGAGGAAGACGGGCTCCTGCGGCAGATAGCCGGTCTGCTGGCGCCACCAGAGCGGGGCGAATTTGCGGATGTCGACGCCGTCGGCCAGGACGGCGCCCTCCTGCGGATCGGCAAGCCCGGCGATCAGGCGGATCAGCGTCGATTTGCCCGAGCCGTTCCGCCCCTTCAGCACCAGAATGTTGCCGGCGGGCACCGACAGGGACAGGCGGCGCAGCAGCGGGGTGACCGCCCCCGCCGGGGTGTAGGTCAGGTCGCGCAGTTCCAGTGTGCCGTTATAGCGGGGCAGGCTGGTGCCGGTCGGCGGCTCCACCGCCGTGCGGGCGAACTGCTCCAGCCGGCTCTGCGCCTGCCGGGCCATCGCCAGCGATTCTCCGATCTGCGCCAGCCGGGTGAAGGGAGCCAGCGCCCGGCCGACCAGCAGGTTGACGCCGATCAGCGAACCGACATCCAGCTCGCCGCGCACCACCAGCACGGCCCCTGTGGCGATGACCGCCACGCCCTGGAGCGCCTGGAGGCTTTGCGCCATCGACTGGGCTCGGCCCTGGCGCATCGACATGCGTTCGCGCAAGCTCCGGAGCGTTTTCGCCGCGCGCTGCCAGTCGCCCAGAAGCGGCTTGGCGCCGCCGAACAGGGCCACCGCGTCGCGGCCGACGATGGCGGAGGTGACGAGACCCTGCGCATCGGCGCCGGCCTGGGCCAGATCGCGGCCGACCGCCCGCATGTCGGCCTGGGCCAGCAGGCCGGCGGCGATCGACAGCAGGGTGAACAGCACGCAGATCGCCGCCAGCGGCCAGGAGACCAGCGCCACCACGAGGATGAAGCCCAGCGCGAAAGGCAGGTCGAACAGCGTCGCCAGATTGGCGGAGCCGAGCGCCGCGTCGATCTGCTCGGGCGCCCGCATCGCCTCGCGCCGGGCGGCGTCGCCCTCCGCCGAGCCGGCGCCGCTGCGTGCGGTCAGCAGGATGCCGAAGGCACCGGTCGCCAGCCGCTCATGCTCGGCACGGCCGATGCGGCCGGCGATGCCGAGGCGGACATGGCGGAACAGA
Organism: Azospirillum melinis; assembly: GCF_013340935.1. GTDB lineage: Bacteria > Pseudomonadota > Alphaproteobacteria > Azospirillales > Azospirillaceae > Azospirillum > Azospirillum melinis. Next base: position 17,604 of record NZ_WHOS01000049.1, read on the forward strand.
TGTTCGAAGGCGATGGACAGCACGACCCCGACGGTCAGTGCCGCCAGGGTGGAATCGACGCCGTGCGTCACGTACCGGTTCAGCACCAGCATGGTGTAGAAGGACGAGGCGAGGCCGAGCAGGTTGGCCGCGAGCGAGGCCGCGAAGACGCGGGTCGTCAGCCGCAGGTTGGAGCGCAGCCGCTGGAGCAGCAGTCCGATGGCGCCGCCGGTCATTGCTGGTCTCCCTTTCCGCGCTTGCGCTTGGTGTCTCTGTTGGCGGGAGGTGATGGCTCGGTCTTGCCGGAGCCGTCGAACAGGCCACGCCCCATCGCCGCCAGTTTCGGCATCGGCTTGGTCTGGATGTCGGCGGCGGTGAGGCGCCCCATGGCGGCGAGCAGGCGGTACCCGGCGAGAACCAGTTCCGTCTCCGCCGCGGCGGCATCGCTGCGCGCGTTGATCAGCGTCGTCTCGCCCGACAGGATGTCGATGAGCGACCGCGAACCCAATTCGCGCTCCGCCCGCGCCACATCGAGGAAGCCGGCGGCGAGGCTGGCCTGATCGTTCAGCAGCCGCACCTGCGAGCGGGCGCTCTCCAGCCGGTTCCAGCTGTTGCGGACGGTTTCCAGCACCGTGCGTTCCTGGTCGGCCCAGTTGGCGTCGGCGGCGCGCAGGTCGGCCTCGGCGAGGCGGACGCTGTTGATCGCGGTCAGGCCGGTGTTCAGCGAGAAGGTGACCTGCAGCTTGAACAGCAGCTCGTCCTGCCGCCCCGGCTGGCCGGCGACATCGCTCTTGATGTTGCGCTCGACATAGCCTTCGACCCGCGGATAGAGGGTGCGGCCGCGCACCGACGCCACCGCCTCCTGGGCGGCGGCCGTGGTCAGGGCAAGTTCCTGGAGGCGCGGGTTGTGGCGTCGCGCCTCGTCCACCGCCGCGTCCATCGACAGCGGCAGCGCGGCCTTGGTCATCGCCAGCACTTCGGCGCCGTCCAGCTGGAAGGGCACATGGCCGAAATAGGCCTGGAAGCGGCTGAGGGCCGTCTGCATCGCCTCTTCCGCCGCGACACGGCGGGCCTGGGCGCCGGCAAGCTGGCTCTTGGCCTGGAGAACATCGGTGGAGAAGCCGTAGCCTTCTTGAAGGCGGACCTCTTCCAGGCCGGTCTGCCGCCGGATGTTGTCTTCCGACTGGCGGGAGAAGACGAGCAGCCGGTGGGCGCGGACAAGGGTGGCGTAGGCGCTCAATCCTTCCACCAGCAGTTCCTGGCGGGTGCGCTCCACGGCGATGTCGGCGCGGACCACGGAGACCTGCGCCCGCCGGATATCGGCATTGGTCGCGTCGAAATCCCAGATCAGCTGGGTCGCGCGCACCGACAGCTGCTTGGCGTTCAGGTCGGTGTTGGGAAGGCCGGCCGGCTTGTTGGTGGTCTCCCGCCCGCCGTTGGCCGACAGGCTGAGCGACGGGTACCAGCCGCCATGGCTGATCCGCAGTGCGTTGCGGGCGGACTCGGCCGCAGCCTCCGCCCCCCTCAGCCGGTCATGCGTTTCCGTCGCCTTGCCGATCAGCGAGACCACGTCTTCACGCGGCGACGCAAACACAGGTTGCGCACCCCAGCCGATGAGCGGAAGCAGGGCCGCAGCAGAAAGAAAAAATCTATGCATAGGGGTCCTGGGGATCGCCATCGACCAAAGCTTAGGGGCTTGCGACACCGGCGAACATAGCCGACAACCCTTATGGGGTTTTAAGACAAAACAGTGTTCAAATTCCTAATAAATCCTCTAAATCTGTCAGTCGCATTAGGGTGTTGTGATATGATGCACGCTTTGTGTATCGGCGTTTTGTAGATGATGCTGATCGAAGACGTGAGATGCCGCAGTCGAATCCGACAAATGAGAGAAAGCGTCCTGCGGTACAACTGTGCTTTCCGCAGGCAAGCCTAAGCCTGACGTCAGCAGAGCCGTAAAGTTGGTGCCAGATGCTATCGCCTGCGGCTGGACCTGAACCTGTGCGGCGGAGGCGGCCTTCACGTCGAAGGCCACACCGGCCACCGCATGGTTGCTGCCGTCGGCCATCGTCATGCTGGTGGTGCCGAGGATGCGGCTGCCGGCCAGGGTGGCGTCGCTCGGGCTCGCGGTGGTGGCGATGGAGCGGACGCCGGCTTCCGCCAGTCCGCGCAACTCGGTCGCCTGGCTCACGCCGTCGCCGTTCGCATCCTGCCAGACCTTCAGGGTGGCAAAGGCCTCGTCAGTCGCGTCCAGGCGGCCATCATGGTTGCGGTCGAGGGAGGCGAGCGCCTCCAGGCTGCTGTTGAAGCCGCTGCCGAACTGTTCGGAGACCAGTTCGTGCGCGTCGTCGATCCGTCCGTTCCCGTTGCTGTCCTGCACCAGCAGGGCGTTGCCGGCCCCGATCCAGCCGGTGCTGTCGGCGACGCCGTCGCCGGTCACGTCGAAATGGACGCCGTCGGACAGCGGCCGCAGGGCCAGCCCGTGACCGGTCATGTCCAGCACGATGGGATCGCTGGCGACCGTCGTCAGCTTGATGTTGTCGACGCGCAGGATCGGGTTGACGCTGTTGTCGCCGGTGTCCGAGGCACCGAAACCGAGCGACAGGGTGCTATTGGCCGCGACGACGACGCTGAAGCTGCCGCTGGCGCTCGCCTCCTTGGCCAGCAGCGTCACCACCCCATTGACGCTGACGAAGGCGAAGTCGTGGTAGGAGGCGTTGTCGGTGAAGGTGAAGGACCAGTCGAAGGTCAGCGTCGTGTCCTGCGTCACCGTCACGGTCGTGCCGAGCTTCATCGCATGGCCGGCGGACGGCACCGTCCCGGTCGCGCTGGCGATGGACCCATGGCTGAGGCCGAGGAAATCCTCCAGCTGGGTCGGCGTCTGGCCGCTCGCCGAGGTGAGCGTCGCCTCGTGGCCGTCGCCGGTCGTGCCGACGGTGACGCCGCCGGTGTAGGTCCAGCCGGTCAAGCCGTTGTCGAAGGAGCCGTTCGGAATCAGCACGCCGGGGTGAAGCGTCACGCTGTCGGTCGCGGTGGAGAAGGCGCTGCCCGCGCTGGTGTCCATCGTCACCTTGCTGCCGGCGGTTCCGCTGGTCTGGTCCCAGGCATGGATGGTCAGGGCACCGCTGATGGTGCCGGGAACCGAGGCGTTGGGCTGGAAATAGAGCCGGTCGGTCGAGCGCAGCAGCAGGGCGGAATCGCTGTCGTTGACGGTGCCGACGAGGCTCCAGGTCGAACCGCCGTCGGTCGAGAACCACCAATGCCCGTAGGCTTCGTTGGTTCCGACCAGCGCGATGCCGGTGACCGCACCGGTGTCGCCGTCGGTGACATTCGCCGGGCCGCTGCCGTTCAGGCCGACCAGCGTCGATACGGCGATGCCCGCGGTTCCCGTCGTGGGGGCCGCGAGGGCCTCGGCCGCGACGGAGAGGGAGAGATCGGTGTCGGCCAGGACCGGGGAGGCGTTCGGCGGCGCCACCGTCACGGCAACGGACGCGCTGGCGGTCAGCGGCCCGCCGGCGCCGCCACCGCCCTGGTCGTCGACCAGGACATGGATGCTGTCGGCGCCGGTATAGGAAGTCGCGGTGTAGAGAAGCCCGTTGGTGGCGCCCAGCAGGCCGTTGATTGTGGCGAGCGTCGCCCGGATGGTGACGGTGTCCGTGCCGTTGCCGGTGATGACGGCGTCCGTTCCGCCATCGGCGAGCGTCAGCGTCCCGTGTCCGGCTGACAAGGTCACCAGCAGCGGGGTCGAGCCGGCGTCGATGTCCGACACCGAAAGGCCGGTGACCGCGACCGCCACGCCCTTCACCGTCGACAGCGCCGTGGTGCCGGCGGTGACCTGCGGGGCGTCGTTGACCGGCGTGACGCTGCCGGTCAGGGCGATGGTCTCGGCACTGTAGACCGTGCTGCCGCCGACGCCGTGTGTCAGGTCGACATGGCCGCCGGTGGCGGTGGTGCCGGCGCCCTGTTCGATCAGCCGGACGGTCAGGGCCGGGGTGGTGCCGTTCCAGTCGGCCGATGGCACGAAGCGCAGCCGGTCGGCGGCGGCGACCACCAGGGCCGACCCTTCCGACACCGTGCCCACGGCCGCCCAGGCGGTGCCGGTCCAATATTGCCAGACGCCTTCGGTCGCGGTCGCCGCATTGCCGACGATGGCGATTCCGGCAAAGCCGTTGGCCGACGATCCTCCGGTCACGGCGTCGGCCGCGTCGGAGAACAGGCTGCCGAACAGGCTGGTGACGGTGGCCCCGGCCGGATCGGCGGTATCCTCGGCGATGGCCGGCAGGGTTGTCGCGGTGCCGCTGGCGACCGGCGCGTCGTTTACGGCATCGACGCCGCCGGTCAGCGTGACGGTGCCGGCGCTGAATCGGCTGGTTCCGCCGCCCGCGGTCACGGTGACGCGCTCGCCGCTGGTGATCGCGCCCAGCGAATCGTCCGCCAGTCGGACGGTCAACGCCGGCGTGGTGCCGTTCCAGTCGGCGGCCGGCAGGAAACGCAGAGCGGTGCCGGCGGCAAGCAGCAGGCCGTTGCCGGCGCTTGCCGCGCCGATGTCGGCCCAGCTGCTTCCGGTCCAGTACTGCCACAGTCCCTGCGTCGCCGTGGCGGCGTTGCCGACCACCAGCACCCCGGCGAAGGCGTTCGCCGTCGATCCGCCGGCCACGGCATCGATTGGGTCGGAGAACAGGCCGCCGAACAGGGTGGAGACGGTCGCCCCGGTGGGGTTGGCGGCATCCTCCGCGATGTGCGCCAGCGTCGCCGTCGTTCCGGTGGCGACCGGCGCGTCGTTGACGGCGGTCACGCGGGTGTCGAGCTGGATGGCCGACACGCTGTAGGGGGTGGTGCCGCCGACGCCGAGGCTCTTCAGGTCGACGCGGTCGCCGCTGACGATGGCACCTGCCGAATCGTCGACCAGACGCACCATCAGGCTGGGAGGCTGCCCGTTCCAGTTCGCGACGGGAAGGAAGCGCAGCATCGTCTCGGCGGACAGCAGCAACGCGTTGCCGTCCGACGCCGCGCCGACCGCGACCCAGCTGCTTCCGTTCCAGTACTGCCATTCGCCCTGGGCGGAGTTGCCGGGATTGGCGACCACGGCGATGCCGGCGAAACCGTCGCCGGTGGCGCCGAACACCGCATCGCTCGGGTCTGAGAACAGTTTGCCGAACAGGGTCGTGACGGAGGCGCCGGCTGGATTGCCGCTGTCCTCCGCCACGGCGTCCAGGACGGCCTGCACGCCGGTCGCCACCGGGGCGCCGTTGACGGAGGTGACGTCGATGGACAGCTTCCCCACATCGGCGGACAGGGGCGTGGTGCCGCCGGTTCCGTCGAGCGTGAACAGCCGGTGCTCGGCACCGCTGAACCCGCCGGTCCACTCGTTCCCGACTGCCCGCAGCTCAAGGGCGGGCGCCTGGCCGGAGGCACCGACCGCGGGCAGGAAGCGCAGCAGGGCATTGCCCGGCAGCACCAGCGCTGCCGTTTCGGCAACCGATCCGACCGCGCTCCAGCTGCTGCCGTCGACGCTGTACTGCCAGATGCCGAGCTGCGACCCCTGGTTCGCCACAACCGCAACGCCGACCACGCTGCTGCCGGTCTCGCCGGGCCGGAACATCGCTTCGATCAGGTGGAAGACGGTGAAGCCGGCGGGAGCGGCCGTTCCCTCGGCAATCGCCAGCGCTTTCGCCAGAGCCGCCGCGTCGAAGGAGGCCGACAGGGTCGGCGCCGCGGCGTGGTGCTCGGCCGGGACGGTGGGGGTGGCGGGCAATATCGGCGTAACGGTCGGCGTGGTGGTGCCCGAGCTGTCGGACGACGCGTTTTCGACGGCACGGACCACCGACTGCACCGCCCGCTGCTGGCTCTGCGCCGCGACGGCGAACGCATCGCTGGTGCTCAGCGCCTTCGTCACCGACGGGGCGGAAACGGCCGGCCGCGCATCCGTGGACGCGGCGAAGTGTGTGGCGCCGTCGCTCGTGGCGGTGCCCTTGTCCGTCGCGCCGGGCAGATCGAAGCTGATGGCCTTGGGGGCGGCCTCGCTCATCGCCGCCTGCTTTGCCGCCGGCGGGGAGGAGGCGTCCGGTGCCGCCGGCTTTCCATCGGCGGACGCATCGGGCGCGGCCTTGTCGCCGTTGCTCTCCTTGGCATCGCCCTTCGCATCGCCCTTGTCAGCCGCCTTATCGTCTGCCTTGGCGTCCTTCCCGTCCTTTTCCTTTCCGCCGTCGTCCTTCGCCTGGGCATCCGCCACCTGTTCGGCGGCCTTGCCGTCGGCGCTGTCGCTGTTCTGGGCCCCGTCCTTGGCGGCTTGCTTGGTCTCGCCGGCCTCCTTGGGGGCTGCCGCCTTGTCCGGGTTGGCGAGGTCGGCAATCGCCTTGTCCTGCGCCGACACCGGGACTTCGCTGGCCTGGGTGTTCTGCTGGACCGTGTCGGCGGCCTGACGGGCTGCCGCCAGCGCCTGCCCGGCGGTCCGTCCCTCCGCCAGGGCCTGCCCGAGGGCCGCGCTGAAGGCGGCTCCGGAGCCGCCGAGGGCCTGGACGGCCTGCTGGACATTCTGTCCGCTGGCGAGAGCCGTGACGAGCGGATCGGCCTTCACCCCCTTCGCCGTCTCGGCCGACAGGGACGATGCCGCGGCGACGTCCTGGCGCGCCGCGCCCAGGGCGCCGGACGGCTCATGGCCCGTGGACAGGGCGCTGCCCAGGGCCTGCCCGAATCCGCCGGCTGCGGTCGGGTCGATGCCGGCGGCCGAGGCGAAGGACTTGACGGTTTCGCCGACATTGCGGCCGGAGGCGAGCGACGCCACCAGCGCGTCGGCCGGCTTGGGCGGCACGACGGCGGCGTTCTGGCTGGCGGTCATCTCCGTCTGCGCCCTGACCGACGCGGCGAGGGCGGCATCCGGCGATCCCCCTTGCGTCAGGGCATCGTTGAGGACGCTGGCGAAGGCGGCACCGTTCGCGGCGGTGTGGGTTTCGGCGCTGCCGGAGGACAGGGCGGCGAGCATGCGGGCGCCGTCGGACTGTCCGACCGTGGTGGAATGGGCCAGAACCTCGCTGTCGGCGCTTGCTTCCTTCGCCGCGGTCACGGCGGTGGTGGAATCGGCGCCGCTGGACAGGGCGCGTTCCAGCGTGTCGGCGAAATGGCCGTTCTGACCGGCCCCCACCGCCTTCACGGCCTCCTGAACGCCGGAGCCGGAGGCCAGGGCGGCGCTCAACTGCTCGGCCGGGGAAAGCGGTGCCGCCATCGGTGCGACCGTGGGGGACGGCGGCGAATTCAGGGCCTGCGACAGGGCGGCAATCGGATCGGCCGCACCCGCCGGCCGGGCGAGCGGGTCCATCACCCCGTTGAACAGGGCGGCGGACAGGTCGGATGCCACGCCCTTTTCGGTCAGCGCTTCCGTTCCGTGTCCCTGTCCTTGCGCCAATGCGCTGGCCACGCGCTGCTCGCCGGTCAGCGAGGCCGCTTCCTGCGTTGCCTGGGCCATCCGCGCGGCGGCACCGGCGGCGATCCGGTTCGCCTGGGCAATGGCCGCATCCGGCGTCGCCTGCGCGCCGAGCCCGGCGGCGAAGTCGTGCATCCAGCCATCGACGAGCGTGCCTGCGGACGCCTCCGGCAGGCCCTGTCCGGCCAGGGCCTCCGCCATTTTTCCCTGAACGGCCTTCAATGCGCCGGGATCGCCGCTGAGCATCACCGCCGCGGCTTCCGAAGCGAGCGCGTCGGGAATGGTCAGGAGCGGGGCGGACGGGGCGTCGGCCTTCAGGGTGTCAGGCATCAGGGACCTTTCGCCGGCGCTGCATTTGCTTGTGGCAACTGCAATAACACAGCGATTCGCTAAAGAAATTCTAAACGCCCCGGTAACAGTTTGGATACTGAAGTGGTTTTGTCGCGGATTGGGCCGGCGCCGTGCCTGGCAACGTGGCTCAGGCGGTCATCATCATGCGATAGCGGATCTGGTCGAAGATCACCGCCAGGATCAGCAGCCCGCCGAGAAGCACCATCTGCAGATAGGAACCGATCTGGGCGAGGTTCATGCCATTCTGCACCAGCACGATGAAGAAGGCGCCCAGCACCACGGTCTCGACCCGGCCGATACCGCCGCGCAGCGACACGCCGGCGATCACGCAGGCGGCAATGGACTCCAGGGCCAGCGTTCCGCCGAGATTGGCCTCGCCCGATTCAACCCGGGCGGTCAGCAGCAGGCCGGTCAGCGCCGCGATCAGGGCGCACAGGACATAGGACACGATCAGCGTCCGGCCCGTGTGAATGGCCGACAGCTTCGCCGCCTTGATGTTGCCGCCCACGGCATAAAGATGGCCGCCTCGCCGATGGCGTTGCCCTCCGGTTCGGCGGCGACGCGGTCATGGGCGAAGACCAGCAGGTGGTGGGCGAGGTTCATCGTTTCCGGCAGGTCGGAGGAGATCACCACCACCGCCTTGCCGGTCTCCGCCAGTTCGCGGATCAGCCGGTAGATGGCGGCGCGGGCGCTCATGTCGACGCTGACTGTTGGCTCGTCAAAGATGTAGAGGTCGTAGTCGTGGCCTAGCGCACGGCCGAACAGCACCTTCTGCTGGTTGCCGCCGGACAGCTGGCCTGCCGCCCGGCCGCGGTAGGCGCCCGGAAGCTCGACCCGTTCAGCAGTCACCTCGCACCGCCTGCGGATGCGAGGCTAGGGCAGCAGGCCGAAGCGGCTCGGCGTGCCGGCCAGTTCCCCTTGCGCCAGATTGTCCCGCGTGCTGAAAGCCAGTTGCAGCCCCTCGGTCTTCCCGTCGGGCGGCACATAGCAGAGGCCCGCCCGCATAAGGTCGCGAGCCGCCGCGCCGGTGACATCCCATCCCCGCACCGTCACCCGACCGCCTGGACCGGCAGCAGGCCCATCAGCGCCCGGAAGCTGCGCGATTTGCCGGACCCGACGAGGCCGGCGACGCCCAGCACTTCGCCGGCGCGGACGTCCAGATCGACGCCATGGACTCTCCAGGCCCGCAGCCCCTCGGTCCACAGCAGGACCTCGCCGGGATTGCGGGCGATAGACGGGTAGATCTCGGCAATGGCCCGTCCGGCCATCATCTCCGGCAGGGCCGCTTCCTCGCCGCCAGCCACCGCATCATGGCGAGCGTGGAGGAGGCGCTGCACCCCGCCGACACGGCGGAGGAGGTGGCCGGCAGCCTGACCATCGGCGCCAGCTATACGGTGCTGGGATATTTCCTGCCGCAGCATCTGGAGCGGCTGGAACGGCGCTACCCCAACCTGCGCATCCATATCCACGAACTGACGCGCGAGATGATCGAGGACAATCTGATCACCGGCCGGCTCGACATGGCGGTGGTCCTGACCTCCAACATCAGCAATCCGGAACTGACGACCGAAACGCTGATCGGAAGCCAGCGGCGCCTGTGGGTGCCGGCTGGGCACCGGCTGCTCGACCTCGATTCCGTGGGGTTGCAGGACGTCGCCGAGTACCCCTACATCATGCTGACCGTGGACGAGGCCGCCCATTGGACGACGCGTTACTGGAGCGCCTCGCCCTTCCGCCCCAATGTCCGGCTGCGGACCTCGTCGATCGAGGCGGTGCGCTCCACCGTGGCCAACGGCCAGGGGGTGACGATCCTGTCCGACATGGTCTACCGGCCATGGTCGCTGGAGGGGCGGCGCATCGAAACGATCATCATGCGCGAGCGGGTTCCGGCGATGGATGTCGGCCTCGCTTGGCGACAGGGGGTCGAGCTGACGCCGGCCATGCGTCTGTTCCGCACGCATTTCAGCGAAGTCTATCAAACTCCGCAAAGCCGCATGCCGCGGTGACCGGCCGCGCCGGCGATGGAAGCAGGGTTCAGCCCGCATGGAACTGGTAAAGGGGACCGCCGACGATTAGCTTGTAAAGCAAACCATTGAAGAGCATTCCGGCGGCCGTTCGCCGCCGATGGGCAGGAAGGGACCGGAAGCCATGTCGAAAGCGATGCGCATCCATCAGGGAAGCTTCGGCCGCGTCGCCCTGCTGGACATGGACAATGCGCTGATCCATCACGCGCATCCCCATTGCCATGTGCTGATCAAGGCATCCGGCGCCGACACGCGCTTTGCCGTCGGGGAGCAGCTCTATCCGCTGCGCGACGACACCGCGGTGCTGGTCAACAGTTGGGAGGCCCATTCCTATGCCCACCAGCCGGGCGCACCGCGCACCGTGATCCTGGCGCTGTACATCGAGCCGCGCTGGCTCGGCGCGATGCAGCGGGAACTCAACGCCAGCGGCAACCCCGGCTTCTTCGCGCAGTCCTGCGGCGAGCTGACGCCATACATCCGCCGGCTGGCCGACCGCATGGCGGCGGAACTGCTCTATGACGACCCGTCGGGCGAGCGGATGGAGGAGGCGCTGTTCGACCTGATGATCGCCATCATCGACCGCTTCTCCGAATGGCGGACGCTCGGCGGCACACGCTACGCCGCGCCGGCGGCCGGCGATTTCCGCATCCGTCAGGCCATCCTGTTCATGCGGGGAACCCTGGGCGAGGAGTTCGACGCCGCCCGTGTCGCCGCCGCCGCCGGCCTGTCGCGCGCCCACATGTTCCGGCTGTTCCAGCAGACGATGGCGATCACCCCGGCGCTTTACTTCAACGTGCTGCGGATGGAGGCGGCCATCGACGCCATGGCCGCCGGGCTGGAGAGCGCCACCGAGGTGTCCGGCCGGCTCGGCTTTTCCGCCCCCAGCCATTTCAGCCGCTTCTTCCGCAACCACCAGGGCGTGACGCCCACCGAATACCGCCGGGTCGTCAATCTTGTGGACCGGCCCGGCGGAGGGCGGCTGGAAGCCGGGCATGCATGACAATGAGACGCGCTTAAAAATGAGACGCTAGGGTAAATCGCGACACTCCACGGTAAAAGCTTCGCTTGGCAAACGGTCTAGTCTCCTCCGGTAACGGGAGGATGACGATGACGGCCACGCAGACCGCCACCCAGACCATTGACATCGAAGGCGTTTCGCCGCCGCCGCTGGCCGCATCGCCGTTTGTCGGCCGCGCGATGCCGCGGGTGGAGGACGCCGCGCTGCTGACCGGCGTCGCCCGCTATGCCGACGATTTGCCGGTGAAGCCCGGCACCCTGCACGCCGCGATCCTGCGCTCGCCACACGCCCACGCCGACCTGCTGGACATCAACTTTGCCGCCGCGCTGGCGGTTCCCGGCGTCGCCGCCGTGGTGACCGGGGCCGACGCCAAGCGCCTTGCCGGCGCCTTCCTGGTTGGCATCCGCGCACCGATGGAGCATTGGTGCCTTGCCATCGACCGCGTGCGCCATGTCGGCGAACCGGTGGCGGTGGTGCTGGCCGACAGCCGCTATGTCGCGGAGGATGCGCTCGACCGGATCGAGGTGCGCTACCGCCCGCTCCCGCCGGTCACCTCGATTTCCCAGGCGCTGGAAGAAGGATCGGAGCCGTTGCATCCGGCGGTGGGCTCCAACCTCGTCAACAGCCGCAGCTTCCGTTATGGCGCCCCCGAGGCCGCCTTCGCCCGTGCCGCCCGCAGCGTGTCGGTCGAGGTCGAGTATCCGCGCAACTCCTGCACGCCGATGGAGTGTTTCGTCGTCCTGGCCGACTATGACGCGGCCGAGGATGCGTACGAGGTGCTGTCGAACTTCTCCGGCCCCTTCGCCGTCCATCCGGTGATGGCCCGCGCGCTGAACGTGCCGGGATCGCGGCTGCGGCTGAAGACGCCGCCCCATTCCGGCGGCAGCTTCGGCAACAAGCAGGCGGTGTTCCCTTATGTCGTGCTGATGGGGCTGTGCGCCCGCGTCGCCGGCCGGCCGGTGAAGTGGGTGGAGGATCGGCTGGAGCATCTGATGGCCGCCACCTCGGCCACCGCGCGCCGCATGCGCATCGACGCGGCGGTGGAGCCGGATGGCCGGGTGCTGGCGCTGCGGATGGAGCAGACCGAGGATTGCGGCGCCTATCTGCGGGCGCCAGAGCCGGCCTCGCTCTACCGCAACCACGGCAACCTGACCGGCGCCTACGACATCCCGAACCTGACGGTGACCAACCGCATCGTCGTCACCAACAAGACGCCGACCGGCCTCAACCGCGGTTTCGGCGGCGGGCAGCTCTATTACGGGTTGGAGCGGCTGATGAACCGGGTGGCGGCGGAGCTTGGGCTGGATCCGCTCGACGTCATCCGCCGCAATCTGGTGGCGGCCGAGGCGATGCCCTACCGCACCGCGTCGGGCGGGACGCTCGACAGCGGCGATTACCGCGCGACGTTGGAGCAGGCGGTGCGCGAGGGGGCGCTCGACGCGCTGAAGGCGCGGCGCGACGCGCTGCGGGCGGAGGGGCGGCTCTACGGCATCGGCTACGCCGCGGTGGTCGAGCCGTCGATTTCCAACATGGGCTACATCACCACCGTCCTGACCGCCGAGGAACGGCGCAAGGCCGGGCCGAAGAACGGCGCGCAGGCGACCGCCAGCGTCGCCGTCGATCCCACCGGCGGCGTGTCGGTGACGGTGGCCTCGGCTCCCCAGGGGCAGGGGCATCGGACCGTGCTGGCCCAGGTGGTGGCCGACGTGTTCGGCCTGCGCTTCGAGGACATCCGCGTCAACACCGACCTCGACACCGGCAAGGACGCCTGGTCGATCGCGTCGGGCAACTATTCCAGCCGCTTCGCCGGGGCGGTGGCGGGGGCGGCCCAGGTGGCGGCGACCCGGCTGCGCGGCCGCATAGCGGCGCTGGTCGCCGGCCAGTTGAATTGCCGGGCGGAGGATGTGCGCTTCGCCGGTGGCAAGGTCTTCTCCGACGCCAACCCGGACAACGGCCTGTCCTTCTCCCGCGTCGCCGCCGCCGGCCACTGGTCGCCCGGCACGCTGCCGGACGGGCAGGAGGCGGCGCTGCGCGAGACCGCCTTCTGGACGCCGGAGCCGCTGAAGGCGCCGACCGACGCCGACCACATCAACAGTTCGGCCTGCTACGGCTTCATCTTCGACTTCTGCGGGGTCGAGATCGACCGGACGACGGGGGCGCTGCGGATCGACCGCTACGTCACCATGCACGACGCCGGCCGGCTGCTGAACCCGCTGCTGGTGGAAGGCCAGATCCTGGGCGGATTCGCCCATGCCGTCGGCACTGCGCTGTACGAGGAATACGCCTATGGCGACGACGGCCGGTTCCTGTCCGGTACCTTCGCCGATTATCTGGTGCCGACCGCCTGCGAAGTACCGGTTCCCATCATCCTCCATCGCGAAAGCCCGTCGCCGGTGACGCCGCTCGGCGCCAAGGGGGTGGGGGAGGGGAACTGCATGAGCACGCCGGTCTGCCTCGCCAATGCGGTGGCGGACGCCCTTTCCGCCGATGGCGTGGATGAGGTGCCATCCCTGCCGATCACCCCGGCCAAGCTGGCGGCGCTGATCCATCCGCCGGAGCCGCCGCGCCCGGCCTCCGCCGCAGGTTCCGAGGAGACGCCGCCGCCGGCCGCCGTCAAAGGTGGGCGCGGGCTGACCGGGGAAGGCAGCCGCGAGGTGCCGGCGACGCCGGAACAGGTCTGGGCCATCCTGCTCGACCCGAAAGAGCTTGCGGCGCTGCTGCCCGGCTGCGAGGCGCTGGACCTTGCCGGACCCAACGCCTATCGGGCGGAGGTGGTGGTCGGAATCGGACCGGTGAAGGGACGCTACACCGCGCAGGTGGCGCTGTCCGACCTCGATCCGCCCAAGGCGCTGACACTGACCGGCAGCGGCACCAGCGCGCTCGGCTCGGGCAGCGGTACCGGGCATGTGACGCTGGAGCGCACCGCCACCGGCACGCGCGTCACCTACCGCTACAGCGCGTCGGTCGGCGGCAAGGTCGCCGCGGTCGGCGGCCGGATGCTCGACAGCGCGTCGCGCCTGCTGATCGGCCAGTTCTTCGAAAAGCTGGTCGCCCGCGCCGGTGGCGCCGAGGGGCTCGCCGACTCTTCCTCGCTTCTGACGCGCCTGCTGCGCCTTCTGGGGTTTAACCGATGAAGCCCGCACCCTTCGACTATCTGCGGCCGGCGACGGTCGCCGAGGCATTGGCGGCGCTGGCGGACGGGGGCGACGACGCCCGCGTGATCGCCGGCGGCCAGTCGCTGATGCCGATGCTGAACATGCGGCTGGTCCAGCCGCGCCTGCTGATCGACCTCGGCCGGCTGGAGGAGCTGCGAACCCTGCGCGCCGCGGATGGCTGGCTGACCGTCGGCGCCGCCGTCACCCAGGCCGAGGTGCTGGCTCGCCCGACGCTGGTGGAGGAGGTGCCGCTGTTGGCCGCCGCCCTGCCGTGGGTCGGCCATTTCCAGACCCGCAACCGCGGTACACTCTGCGGCTCGGTCGCCCATGCCGATCCCAGCGCCGAGACGCCGCTCTGTCTGGTCGCCACCGGCGGTGAGGTGGTGCTGCGCAACGCGAAGCGCCGCCGTACCGTTGCCGCTGCCGATTTCTTCCTGGGGCCGCTGACCACGGTGAAGGCGGCGGACGAGATCGTCGAATGCGTCCGCTTTCCGCTGGCCCGTCGCGGCAGCGGCCATGCCTTCCGCGAGCAGTCGATGCGGCACGGCGATTTCGCCATCGCCGCCTGCGCCGCAACGGTGAACGGCGACCACGCCAGCCTCGCTGTAGGCGGAGTGGCGGAACGGCCGACCATGCGCTCCTGGCCGCTGGTCGATGGCCGGCTGCCGCCGGATCTCGACGGGGCGCTGAACGCCTTCGCCTGGGACCTCGGCGGCGACGACGACCAGCACGCCACCGCCCGCTACCGCCGCGACCTCGTCCGCCGGATCGGCCGCACCGTCCTTGAAGAGGCCCTGTCATGCCGCCGCTGAAATCCACATCCGTGCTGACGGCGGAGGCGCGCCATGCCGTCTCCATCGTCCTGAACGGCACGCCGCGCACCGGCCATGCCCATCCGCGCCTGCTGCTGAGCGATTTCCTGCGCCACGAGCTGGGCGCCCACGGCACCCGCGTCGGCTGCGAGCACGGCGTCTGCGGCGCCTGCACCGTCCGCATCGACGGCGTGGCGGTCCGCGCCTGCCTGACGCTGGCGGTGCAGGCCGACGGCCGGCGCATCGACACCGTCGAAGGACTGTCCCAGGGCAACGAGGGACGCATGACGGCACTCCAGGAGGCATTCCGCCGGCATCACGCCCTGCAATGCGGCTTCTGCACGGCCGGCATTCTGATGTCGCTGACCGATTACCTCGACCGCAACCCCAAGCCAACCGAAGAGGAGCTACGCGACATGCTGAGCGGCCATCTTTGCCGCTGCACCGGCTATGCCGGCATCGTCCGCGCCGTGATGGACGTCACCGGCCGGACGGTGAGGGAGGTCGCCCATGTTTGACCTTGGCCGCAGCATCTTGGCCAGCGCGGAGCGCAGCCCGGACGCGCTCGCCATCGTCGACGGCGGCCTGCGGCTGACCTACGCGCAGTGGCTGGAGCGCATCCGCCGGCTGGTCGGTGCCTTCGACCGGTTGGCCCTGCGCCCCGGCGACCGCATCGCCACGGCGTTGCAGAACAATTGGGAGATGGCGACCATCCATTGGGCCTGCCAGTTCGCCGGCATCGCCGTGGTGCCGTTGAACTGGCGGGTGAAGCCCGACGAGCTGGATTACTGCCTGCCCGACGCCGAAGTGCGTGCCCTGTTCTATCAGGACGTCTCGGCCAACGCCGTCCGGGAGTCCGGCGCGGCGCGGGCGCTGCCCCGCATCGCGGTCGGTGACGTGGACGATGGCGGCGACTGCCGCTTCGCCGACCTGCTGAATGGTGAACCGGCTGCGGCGCAGCCGCACGCCACCGCCGAGCATGTCTCGCTGTTCCTCTACACCTCCGGCACCACCGGCAAGCCCAAGGGCGTTCCGCGCCGCCACCGGACGGAGCGCGCCGCCGCCGTCGCCCATGTCGCCCAGAACTGCTACCGCCGGGGCGAACGGACGCTGGGTGTCATGCCGCTCTACCACACGATGGGGGTGCGCTCGCTGCTGGCGATGGCGCTGGTGGACGGCTGCTTCGTCTGCCTGCCCCGCTTCGACACGGCCCGGGCGCTCGACCTGATCGCGGCGGAGCGGTTGAGCTGCCTCTATCTGGTGCCGACGCTCTATCACGACCTGCTGGCCGACCCGAAATTCGCGGGCACCGACGTGTCGTCGGTTCGCAAGCTGGGCTTTGCCGGGGCGTCGATGACCGACGGCCTGCTGAAGCGGCTGGACGCCGCCTTCCGGCCCGAGCTGTTCGTCAACCACTACGGCTCGTCCGAGATCTACACCTTCACCATCGACCAGAACGCGCCGGCCAAGCCGGGATCGGCCGGCAAGGCGGCGCTGAACCAGCGCATCCGCATCATCCGCCTCGGCAGCTTCGATCCCGGCGAGCGTGCCGCCATCGGGGAAGAGGGCCAGATCGCCGCCGACCTGTCGGGCGACGAGTCCTTCGAAGGCTACTGGAAGCGGCCGGACGCCGACGCCAAGGCGCTGCATGCCGGCTGGTATTTCACCGGCGACATCGGCTTCCTTGACGGCGACGGCGACCTCTTCGTCACCGGCCGGGTCGATGACATGATCATCACCGGCGGCGAGAACGTCTCGCCGGTCGAGATCGAGAGCGTGCTGTCCCTGCATGACGGCGTGCTGGAGGTGGCGGTCGCCGGCCTGCCCGATGAACGCTGGGGCCAGCGGGTGGTCGCCTTCGTCAAGCGCGCCCGCGGCGTCGAGGCCAACGACCTCGACGATCATTGCCGCACCTCCGGCCTCGCTAACTTCAAGCGCCCGCGCGAGTACGTCTTCCTCGATGAAATCCCGAAATCGCCGGTCGGCAAGATCCTGCGCCGCAAGCTGCAGGCCGGCGAGTTCGCTCTCGAACATAGCCCGACCCTTTCCTGAATTCAGCCTTATCCATGGAGTTTCGACCGTGACCCCCTACCGTTTCGACAGCACCGACCGCCTGCTCGCCGACCTCGACGGCTTCCGCGTGGAGATCGACGAATCTCTGGAGCGCGCCGACATCGTGCTGCACCGTCCGCCCTTCAACATCGTCAGCATGCTCCAGCGCGACCAGTTCGCCGCCGTGTTCAAGGTGCTGGACCGCGACCCCATGGTGCGGGTGATCGTGCTGCGCGCCGAGGGCGAGAATTTCTCCTCCGGCGGCAACATCGCCGGATTCATGGAGAAGTCGGCCGAGCATGTGTCGGAACTGGCGGTCAACATCGCCGCCCCGGAACGCTGCCGCAAGCCGGTGATCGCCCAGGTCCGCGGCTATTGCTTCGGCGTCGGCTTCGAGCTGTCGCTGGCCTGCGATTTCCGCATCGCATCGGAGACCGCGCAGTTCGCCCTGCCGGAAATGCGCATCGGCATGATCCCCGGTTCCGGCGGTTCCGCCCGCCTGCTGCACATGATCGGCATCTGCCGGACCAAGGACATGGTGATGCGGGCCAGGCGCGTCTCCGGCCGGCAGGCCGCCGACTGGGGCTTCGTCACCGAGTGCGTTGCCGACACCGAACTGGAAGCGACGGTCGCCGCCCTGGTGGACGAACTGCGGGGCTTCTCGCCTCTCGCCCAGCGCACCATCAAGGGCGTGCTGAACAGCGGCAACAACGTCTCGGTCAACGGCGCCATCGAGATCGAGGGGCAGGCATACGGCCGCCTGCGCGGCTCCGAGGACTTCAAGGAGGGCGTCGCCTCCTTCCACGAGAAGCGCAAGCCGGTCTTCACGGGCGTCTGACCGACGCCTCCAAGCATAGGCAAAACAGGGAGGAATAAAAAATCATGACCAAGACCACGCTTCTCGGCACCGCCGCGCTCGTCCTGCTCGGGCTCGGCGGGGTCGCGTCCGCCGCCGATCCGATCCGCATCGGGGTGGTGACCCCGCTGTCGGGCACCTACGCGCCGATCGGTCAGCAGGTCCGCTGGGGGCTGGAGCTGGCGACGAAGGAGGTCAACGCCGCCGGCGGCATCCTCGGCCGTCAGGTCGAACTGCTGTTCGAGGACGAGGAAGCCAATCCCGCCGTCGCCACCCAGAAGGCGGAGAAGCTGTTCCAGGTCAACAAGGTCGATTTCCTGACCGGCACCGTCAATTCCGGCTCGACCCTGGCGGTCGGGCAGCTCGCCGAGCGCAACGGCCGGCTGATCGCCACCACCGTCTCCTTCTCCGACGCCATCACCACCGACAAATGCTCGCCCAACGTCTTCCGGGTGAACGCGCGGGCGGGGCAGCAGTCGGCGGCGCTGGCCGAATGGCTGGCCAAGGACAAGCCGAAGGCCAAGGTCTATTATCTGGGACCCGACTACGAGATGGGCCGCTCCACCGTCGCGGCCTTCAAGCAGGCGGCGGAGAAGACCGGCGCGCAATCGACCGGCGAGGTGTTCGCGCCGCTCGGCAGCAAGGATTACTCGCAGTATTTCGGCCAGCTCCGTGCCGCCCGTCCCAGCGTGCTCTACACCTCGACCGCCGGCAACGACACGGTCCGCCTGCTGACGCAGATGAGCGAATACGGGCTGTTGCGCAACCTGACCATCGTCGGCGCGTCGGGCACCGTCACCGCCCAGAACATCGGCGCCATCGGCAAGGCGGCCGACGGCTTCGTCACCGGGGTCGGCTATTCGGCGGAACTGGCGACGCCCGAGAACCAAGCCTTCGTCGCCGCCTTCCGCAAGGCCTACGACACCGCGCCCGACCTCTACGGCGCCGACAGCTACGGCCTGATCGGCTTCTTCAAGGCCGCCGTCGAGAAGGCCGGAAGCACCGACACCGATCCGTTGCGCAAGGCGATGGAGGGGCTGAGCTGGTCGACGCCGCAGGGCACCAAGACCATGCGGGCCGGCGACCATCAGGCGATCCAGGACATGTATGCCGTGCGCATCGCGGCGGACGGCAGCGGCAACCGCTTCGACGTGGTCGGCACCGTTCCGGGTGACGCCGCCATCGGGTCGGACCAGTGCACCCGCTTCTGAGGACCGCTTCCAGGGAGCCGACGCCCATGGCCGATCTCATCGATTATCTGCAATTCGTCCTGGCACCGCAGGCGCTGAACGGTCTGTCGCTCGGGGTTGCCGTCGTCCTGATGGCGCTGGGCCTGACCATCATCTTCGGGCTGCTGGACGTCATCAACATGGCCCATGGCGAGTTCTACGCCATAGGCGCCTTCCTGGCCCTGACCCTGGCCGGGCTGGGGGTCGGCTTCTGGGCGCTGCTGGTGCTGGTGCCGCTGCTGATGCTGCCCATCGGCTGGCTGGCCGAGCGCTGGCTGATCGCCCGGGTCTTCCACAGCCGCGACCGCCACATCCTGACCCTGCTGCTGACCTTCGGGCTGGGCATGATCATGGAGGACCTGCTGAAGCTGGTCTACGGCCCCAACACCCACCGGCCCGAGAACCCCATCGAGGGCGGCACCGAGATCCTCGGCATGTTCCTGCCCAACTACCGGCTGTTCCTGATCGGCTTCGGCCTCGCCCTGATCGCCGCGGTCTGGGTTGTGGTCTTCCGCACCGGGCTGGGCGCCATGGTGCGGGCGGCGGCCTTCGACAAGGACATGGCCTCGTCGCTGGGCGTGCCGGTCCGCCGGGTCTATGCCGGCACCTTCGCCTTCGGGGTGGCGCTGGCCGGCCTGTCCGGCGTGCTGCTGGCGCCGATCTATTCGGTGTTCCCGACCATGGGGCGCGATTTCATCCTGATGGCCTTCACCGTGGTGATCGTCGGCGGCATGGGGTCGATCCAGGGCGCGGTGGTCGCCGGCCTGCTGCTGACCCAGGTGCAGGCGCTGTCCAGCCTCTACATCTCGCCGGTCTGGTCCGACCCGCTGGTGTTCGGGATCATGGTGCTGGTGCTGATGGTCCGGCCGCAGGGCCTGTTCGGGAGGTTGGGACATGCCTGAGGCCACCTTGCGCACCCTTTCCGATCCCGGCCGCGCCGGTCCGGTATCGCGATTGTCCCGTCTGGCCCCGGTCCATTGGCTGGCGCTGGCCTTCCTGGCGGTGGCGCTGGGATTCGCCGCCGTCGCCTGGGCGACGGGCAACGGCTTCTACCTGCGGCTGGCGACCGAGGCGCTGATCTTCGCCGGGCTGGCGATGAGCGTCGACCTGCTGCTGGGCTATACCGGCCTGCTGTCGCTGGGGCAGGCGCTGTATTTCGGGCTGGGCGCCTATGTCTCGGCGCTCGTCCTGCGCGACGTCGCGCCCAGCTTCTGGCTGGCGATGGCGGCTGCCCTGCTGGCTGGCGGCGTGGCCGGCCTGATCGGCGGCGTCATCGCCAACCGGGTGAAGGGCGTCTATTTCGCGCTGATCACTTTCGGGCTGGCTCAGGTCGCCGCCAAGACCGTCTACAACACCCGCGCGCTGGGCGCCTCGGACGGGCTGATCGGCATCCCGCAGATCAGCATCGGCTTCGGGCCGTTGAGCCTCGACACCGCCGACCCGCTGTCCTTCTTCCTGCTGGTGCTGGCCCTGACCGTGGCGGCCTATGCCGGGCTGGCCTATCTGATGGACGCGCCGTTCGGCCGGACGCTGGCCGCCATCCGCGCCAACGAGAAGCGCGTGCCGTTCCTCGGATTTAACGCCTGGCGCTACAAGCTGGCGGTCTATGTGCTGGCCGCCTGCGTCGCGGCGCTGGCCGGGGCGCTCTACCCGATGCTGCGCGGCTTCGTCTCGCCCGAACTGATGTTCTTCGAGACCTCCGGCAACGCCGTCATCACCGTCATCGTCGGCGGCGTCGGCACGCTGGTCGGGCCGGTGGTGGGCAGCCTGCTGCTGACCGCCCTGCGCTCGGTCGTCGGGTCCTGGACCGAGCATCACCTGATCGTCGTGGGGGTCATCTTCATGCTGTCCGTCATCTTCCTGCGCAAGGGACTGGTCGGCGCCCTGCTGGCACGGCTGGGCCGTCGCACCGGACAAGGGAGGACGACGCCATGACGGCTGCCTCCTTCAAGACAGCGGCCGGCGCGGGCAGCGCCTGTGCATTGGGCGTACGCGACCTGTCGGTGAATTTCGGCGGGCTCCAGGCGGTGGCGGGCGTCGGATTCGATGCCGCCGCCGGGCGGATCACCTCGGTCATCGGTCCCAACGGGGCCGGCAAGAGCACGCTGTTCAACCTGATCAGCGGCGCCATCCGCCCCACCGCCGGCCGGGTCACCCTGGACGGAGCCGACGTCACCGGGCAGGCACCAGACCGGCTGCTCGCCGCCGGGCTGGCCCGGTCCTTCCAGATCACCAACCTGTTCTTCGAACTGCCGGTTCTGGAAAACCTGCGGATCGCTGCGCAGGTGCTGGAACGGCCCTGGCACGCGTTGCATCCGGTCGGCCACAGCCGCCGGGCCCTCACCAAGGCCGAGGCGCTGCTGGACCGCTTCGGCCTGTCGGCCAAGGCGCGCGAGCTTGCCGGCAACCTCTCCCACGGCGAACAGCGGCGGCTGGAGATCGCGGTGGCGCTGGCCGCCGAACCGCGGGTGCTGCTGCTGGACGAGCCGACCCAGGGCATGAGCCATGGCGACACCGCCGACACCGGCGCGCTGATCCGCTCGCTGGCCGGCGAGCTGACCGTGCTGCTGATCGAACATGACATCGGGCTGGTGATGAGCCTGTCGGACCATGTCGTCGTGATGGCCCAGGGCCGCAAGATCGCCGAGGGGACGCCCACGGCGGTGCGCGCCGATCCCGCGGTGCAGGCCGCCTATTTCGGACACGGGTGACAACCATGCTTTCCATCGAGAACCTGCACGCGCATTACGGCCTCAGCCATGTCCTGCAGGGCGTGTCCCTCCAGGCCGTTCCGGGCGAGGTGGTCGGGCTGTTCGGCCGCAACGGCGTCGGCAAGACCACCATCCTGAAATCCATCGCCGGCTGGGTGCCTGCCAGTTCCGGCAACATCCGTTTCGGCGGCGTCGATCTGGCCGGGCAGACGCCCGACGCCATCGCCCGCCTCGGGCTCGGTCTGGTGCCGGAGGACCGCCGCATCTTCCCCGGCCTCAGCGTCGAGGAAAATCTGCGGCTGGGACTGCGCCAATGTCCCGGCCGGGCGCGCCGGGAGAATGAGCAGGCAATCGGACAGGCCTTCGCCCGCTTCCCGCGGCTGGCCGAACGGCGTCGGCAGCTCGGCACCACCCTGTCCGGCGGCGAACAGCAGATGCTGGCGATGGCCCGCGTGATGGTGGGGACCGCCAAGCTGCTGCTGATCGACGAGCCGACCGAAGGGCTGGCGCCGATGATCGTCGACGAGATCTTCGCGATCATCACCGAGCTGAAGCGGGCGGGATTGACCATCCTGCTGGTGGAGCAGAACATCCACCGCGCGCTCGACGTCGCCGACCGCTTCTATGCGGTGGAGCGGGGCCGCATCACGCTGCATGGCGAAGCGGCCTCGTCCGCCGACCGGGCCCGGCTGATGGAGATGGTTGCCGTCTGATCGGGTGGCCCCACCTCCACCGGCGGCCCTGTTTCCGGGGGAATGCCGTCAGGTCAGGCGGGCCAGCAGGGCATCCAGCATGCGGTCGCAGGCCGCAAGCTGGTCCTCGGCGATGAACTCGTCGGGCTTGTGGGCTTCGCCGATGCTGCCGGGGCCGCACACCACCGTGGGCATCGACAGCCTCTGCTGGAACAGCCCGCCCTCCGTGCCGAAGGAGATCTTGCCGGTGCTGTTGCCGCCGGTCAGCGCCTTGACGAAGGCCACCACCTCGGCGGTGCTGTCGGTGTCGAGCGCCGGATAGCTCGACAGCTCGGCGACGGTCAGCCCGGCGGTCGGGAAATCGGGACGCAGGCGCCGGACGATGGCATCGGCCTCCGCCTGGATGCTGTCCAGCAGCGGACCCATCGGGTCCTGCGGCAAATGGCGGATTTCGAAATCGAGGCGGCAGCGGTTCGGCACGATGTTCAGCGCCTCCCCGCCTTGGATCACCCCGGCATGGATGGTGGTCCAGGGCACGTCATAGGCATCGTCCTGCGCGCCGCCGTCTCTCAGCTGGTTCTGGATGCGGCGCAGCCCGGTCAGCAGGTCGCTCGCCATGTGGATGGCGTTCAAGCCCTGCGGCGCCAGGCTGGAATGGCATTCGACGCCATGGCATTCGGCACGCAGGGCGGTCTTGCCCTTGTGGGCGGTGACCACCTGCATGCCGGTCGGTTCGCCGACGATGCAGAAGCGCGGACGGACGGGCAATGCCGCCATCATCTCGATCAGCCGGCGGACGCCGAGGCAGCCGACCTCCTCGTCATAGGACAGTGCCAGATGCAGCGGCTGCGACAGGGGCTGGCCGGCGGCCTGCCGGCTGGCGGCGCGGTCGAACAAAGCGAGGGCGGCGGCGACGAACCCCTTCATGTCGGCGGTGCCGCGGCCGAACAGCTTGCCGTCCCGGCGGGTCAGCCGGAACGGATCGCTGGTCCATGCCTGACCTTCGACCGGGACGACGTCGCTGTGACCGGACAGCAGGACGCCCGGACGGTCGGCCGGTCCCAGCGTCGCGAACAGGTTGGCCTTGCGCCCGTCGTCGCTCGGCACCAGCCATGTCGCGACGCCGGCGGCTTCCAGCCTCTCCTGCACCCAGCGGATCAGATCGAGGTTGCTTTCGCGGCTGACGGTGTTGAAGGCCACCAGCCGTTCCAGAATGTCGATGGTCGCCGTCATCGGGATGTCCCTGTTCCTTTTGGACTTCGTTCTGGGTGGGCTTCGTTCTGGGCGTCGCTCAGGCGCCGTGCAGCCGGTCGACGGCACGGCGCCAGCCGGTGCGGATCGCGTCGGCATCGACATGCCGGCCGCCCCTTACTACCAGCCGCCCGGCCGCCACCACATCGCGCACGGGATTGCGGGCGCCGGTGAAGACGTAGGAATCGAGCAGCGTATCGTCGCTGCGGCCGTAGAGACGCGGATCGTCCGGATCGAGCACGACCAGATCGGCGCGCTGTCCGGCTTTGAGGCCGCCTGCCGGCTCCGGCTGTCCCAGCGCCTGTGCGCCGCCGGCCACCGCCGCCCGGTAGAGGGCCGCGCCGGTCGAGCTGTCCGGCTGCGGTGCCAGCAGATTGCGCCGCCGCGCGGCCAGCCGCTGCCCGAACTCCAGCAGGCGCAGGTCCTCCGCGGCATCGATGACGATCTGGCTGTCGGACCCGATGCCGAACCGGCCACCCTGCGCCAGGAAATCGCGCGCCGGGAACAGCCCGTCGCCGAGATCGGCCTCGGTTGTCGGGCAAAGCCCCGCCACCGCTGTCGAGGCTGCGATGCCGGCCACCTCGCCGGCGGTGACATGGGTCGCGTGGACAAGGCACCAGGACGGCCCCGGCCAGCCGCGGTCGAGCAGCCATTCCACCGGCCGCCGCCCCGACCAGGCGAGACAGGACTCCACCTCCGCCGTCTGCTCGGCGACATGGATGTGGATCGGCGCCGTAGGATCTAGCGCCGCGATACCGTCCAGTGCCGCCGCCATCGCGTCGGGCGACACCGCGCGCAGGGAATGCAGGGCCAGACCGGTGCGATGTCCGCCGGGCGCGGCGCGGCAGGCTTCGACGATGGCCAGCAGGCGGTCCGGATCGTTGAGGAAGCGCCGTTGCCCCTCGCCCGCCGGCTGTCCGCCGAAGCCGCCCTGGGCATAAAGCACCGGCAGATGGGTCAGCCCGATCCCGGTTGCGTCGGCCGCCGCCAGGATGCGCATCGACATCTCGGCGGGATCGGCATAGGGCCGGCCGTCGGCATCGTGGTGGAGATAGTGGAACTCCGCCACCGACGTGTAGCCGCGCTCCAGCATCTCGGCATAGGCCATCGCCGCCACCGCCTGGAGACTATCGGGATCGATGCGGCGGACGAAGCCGTACATCACCTCCCGCCAAGTCCAGAAGCTGTCCTCGGCCGGGCCGGCCCGCTCGGTCAGCCCGGCCATCGCCCGCTGGAAGGCATGGCTGTGCAGGTTGGGCATGCCGGGGATGACCGGCCCGGCTGCCCGCTCCACCCCGGCGGGCGGCCTGTCCACCCCCGGTTCGATGGCGGCGATCAGACCCTGGGCGTCGAAGCGCAGCAGCACCCCCGACGCCCAGCCGCCGGCCAGCAGCGCCCGGTCGCAGAAAAGCCGGTCGAGCCGGCGGGCAGCGGTCATCGCTCCATGCTCCCCATTCCCATCACTCGGTTATTTTTACTTGGCGTCGAAATAGCCGGCCTGGATGGTCTTTCCGATCAGGTTGCAGATGATGCGGCCGGCGGTGATTGCGGTGATGCCGTTGAGGTCCTTCTTAGGCGTGATCTCCACGATGTCCATGCCGACGACACGGCCCTTCGCCACCAGCCCGTGGATCAGGGTGCGGATCTGCGGATAGGTGACGCCGCCCGGCGCCGGGCCGTTGACCGCCGGCATGATGGTCGGGTCCATGCCGTCGGCGTCGATGGTCAGGTAATAGCGGCCACCGTCGGGAATGCGGTCGAGCACCGCCTTCATCCCGATGTCCTGCAACTCCACGTCCGGCACCAGCACCGCGCCGTAGGCGATCGCCGCCTCGACCTCTTCCGGCCGGGCGCTGCCGGCGGAACGCAGGCCGATCTGGAAGATCTGGCCGATGTGGTCCATCTCGGCGGCGCGGCGGATCGGGCTGGAATAGCCGTTGCGGGCGCCGTTCACGTCGTCGCGCCAGTCGAGATGGGCGTCGATGTGGACCAGCGTGATCGGCCCCTGGTCGTCATAGGCGCGCAGCACCGGGATCGGAATGCCATGGTCGCCGCCGATGACGATGGGCAGCATGCCCTTGGCGAGCATCCGGCGCACCACCGCCTCGGCGTTGGCGTAATGCAGGTCGAGGTTGCGGGGATCGGCCTTCACGTCGCCGCAATCCACCACCTTGATGTCCTTGCCGCCCAGCAGCGGGCCGCCGATGTCGAAGTCCCAGCGCTCCAGCTTGCGCAGCGCCCGCTCGGTATAGCGGCGCACCCAGGTCGGGGCGTTGGTCTGGTCGTTGGTCACCTCGTCGATGGAGTAGGGATCGCCGTAGGGGATGCCGAGAATGCCGATATGGCCGTCGAGCTGGTCGAGGTCGGTGCAGATCGGGAAGTCCAGGAAGCTTTGCAGCTCGCGGCGCGGCGGGTTGGTCAGGCTGGTGCTCATGGTGGCGGTTCTTCTTGTCTGTTGGCTGGGCAGTTGGCGGCGGGACCGGAGCCTCAGGCGTCGGGGATCACCGCGATCGCATCGACCTCGACCACCCATTCCGGGCGGGCGAGCGCGCTGATCACGAGACCGGTCGACACCGGATGGACGCCCTTCAGCCATTTGCCGATGGTGCGGTAGACCGGCTCGCGGTAGCGCGGATCGGTGATGTAGACGGTGATTTTGCAGATGTGCTCCAGCTGCGAGCCGGCCTCTTCCAGCAGCATCTTGATGTTGGCCATCGCCTGTTCGGTCTGGCCGGCGGCATCGCCGATGGCGACGCTCTCGCTGGTGTCGAGATTCTGGCCGATCTGGCCGCGGACGAAGACCATGGTGCCGCGGGCGACGACCGTCTGGCACAGGTCGTTGTCGATCGACTGCTCGGGATAGGTCTTCTTGGTGTTGAACTGGCGGATGCGGGTGTGGACGGTCATGGCGAAAGTCCTGGCTTGGTTGGACGGTGGATCGAAAGGCAAGGGGGTGGCGTCGGGCGCCTCGCTTCCGAAGCGCCGGCAGACATGGCGTAGGGAAAGGCCCGATCAGTGCCGGGTGTCGCCGTCGGCCAGCTCGGGAAAGACCGCGGCGCGTTCGGCCAGCGTCGCCAGTGGGATATGGCAGGCGATGCGGTGGCCGTCGGCCGTCTCGTGGACGGGGGGGGCCTGCTCGTCGCAGACCGTCCCCAGTTTGCGCGGGCAGCGTCCGGCGAAGACACAGCCCCGCCCGCCGGGGGCGGTGGCCGCATCCTCCAGCAGGATGCGCGGCGCCTCCTGCCCGTCCTCCGCCAGCCGCGGCACGGCGGACAGCAGCGCCTCGGTGTAGGGGTGGTACGGCGGGCGGAGCACGCGGCCGATGGGCCCTTCCTCGCAGATGGTGCCGCCATAGACGACCAGCACGCGGTCGGCGATGTGCGACACCACGGCGATGTCATGGGTGATGAAGAGATAGGACAGGCCCATCTCGTCGCGCAGTTCGGCCAGCAGGTTCAGAATGTTGGCCTGCACAGAGACATCGAGCGCCGACACCGCCTCGTCGCAGACGACGAAGTCCGGATCGGTGGCGAGCGCGCGGGCGATGTTGACGCGCTGGCGCTCCCCACCGCTCAGCTCGTGCGGATAGCGGTCGGCGTAGGCGGCCGGCAGTCCGACGCGGGTCAGCAGGCTGGCGACGGTCCGGCGCCGCTCCTCCGCATCCGCCCGGCCGGCCAGCACCAGCGGCCGGTCCATCGCCGCCCCCACCGTCTTGCGCGGGTTCAGCGACGCGGCGGAGTTCTGGAAGACCAGCTGTGCGCGGCGGCGCAGGGTCTGGTCGCCGCTCCCGATCTGCCGCGTCAGGTCGGCCCCGTCGAACGTCACCGTGCCGGCGCTGGGTTCGGTCAGCGCCAGCAGGACGCGGCCGATGGTGCTCTTGCCGCTGCCGCTTTCACCGACCACCCCGACAACCTCGCCGCGGCCGACGGTGAAGGACACATCCTCCACCGCCACGGTGCCGGCCCGGCGCAGCCAGGGCAGGATGGACCGGCTGGCGCCGTAAATCTTGCGCAGATGGTCGACCTCCACCAGCGGGGCGGAGCGCGGCTGCGCGGCCCTGGGGCGGCGGTCGGAGGCGGCATCCTCGTCCGGCCACGGCGTGCCGGCCAGCGCGTCGGCCTTCCAGCAGCGCACGCCGTCCCCGCCCTCATCCGTCCGCATCGCCTGCGGCTGGCTGCGGCAGGTCTCTTCGGCGAAGGGGCAGCGCGGAGCGAAGACGCAGGCGGCGGGCGGCCCGGCCAGCTTGGCGACGGTGCCGGGGATCGACGGCAGGCGGTGGCGGCGCTCCGCGGTGATGCGCGGCAGGGCGGCGACCAGACCCTTGGCATAGGGATGGGCCGGGCGGGACAGCACACGGCCGGTTTGCCCGGTCTCCACCACCACACCGCCATAGAGGACGGTGACGGTCTGGCAGATGCGGTTGACGATGCCGAGGTTGTGGGAGACGAACAGCGCGCTCAGCCGGTGGCTGTCGCACAGCTTCGCCAGCAGTTCGATGATGCGGGCCTCGACCGTCACGTCGAGTGCCGTGGTCGGCTCGTCGAGGATCAGCAGCTTCGGCTCGCAGCCGAGCGCGGTGGCGATCAGCGCCCGCTGCTGCATGCCGCCCGACAGCTCGTGCGGGTAGGCGGCGGCGACCCGGCGGGGATCGCGGATGCCGACCTCGGCCAGCAGATCCTGCACCCGTGCGGCGGCCTGCCGGGGAGAGAGGCCCTTGTGCTGGATCAGCGGTTCGGCAATCTGGTGGCCGACGGTCAGCGCCGGGTTCAGCGAGGTGAAGGGGTCCTGGAAGACGGCGGCGATGCGGTCGCCGCGCAACGCCTGGCGTTCGGACGGCGACAGGCGGCGCAGGTCGACGCCGTCGAACAGGATCTCGCCGGAGTCCACCCGGCCACCCCCGCCCAGCAGGTCGAGGATCGCCATGGCGACGGTGCTCTTGCCCGATCCGGACTCGCCGACCAGACCCATCACCTCGCCGGGACGGATGGCGAAGCTGACGTCGCTGGCGGCGCGCAGCGTGCCGCGGGCATTGCCGTAGCTGATGGTCAGGCCGCGGACATCCAGCAGCGGCGCCGGTTCGGGTGCGATCGCCGGGCTGACCACCGGCGGAACCGCCGGACGGGCTTGCGGAGCGGTCATCATCTCAGTGCGCTCCCGTGTTGCGGGGGTCGAGCAGGGCACGCAGCCCGTCGCCCAGCAGGTTGATGCCGATCACAGCGGTCGCCAGCGCGAAGCCGGGGCAGAGCGCGATCCACGGCGCCTGTTCCACGAAGGGCCGTGCCTCGCTGATCATCAGGCCCCAGTCGGAGGAGGGCGGCTGCGCCCCCATGCCGATGAAGCTGAGCGAGGCGCCGAGCAGGATGGCGAAGACCACGCGCAGGCTGGCTTCCACCACCAGCGGCGGCCAGATGTTCGGCAGGATCTCGTGGAACAGGATGTAGGCGGCGCTCTCCCCGCGCAGGCGGGCGGCGGTGATGAACTCCTCCTGCATCAGCTCCAGCGTGATGGCACGGGTCAGGCGGACCACCTGCGGCACATAGACGATGCCGATGGCGACGATGGCCTTCCACTGCGCCGGCGGGGTGACGGCCAGAACCAGGATGCCCAGCAGGATCGGCGGGAAGGACATCAGCACGTCCATGGCCCGCATGATCGCCTCGCCGGCGCGCCCGCCCTTGTAGCCGGCGATCAGCCCCAGCGGCACGCCGGCCAGCAGGCTCAGCGCCGTTGCGGCGACGCCCATCACCAGCGAGCTGCCGGTGCCGACCAGGGTGCGGCTGAACACGTCGCGGCCGAACTCGTCGGTGCCGAACCAGAACTCGGCCCCCGGCGGCTGCAGCCGGCTCATGATGTTCATCTCATCATAAGGGTAGGGGGCGATCCAGGAGCCGGCGACGGCGGCCACCACCAGCGGGGCCAGCAGGACGATGCCGACGAGGAGCGAGACGGGCAGGGGCGGCAGTTGCCGGCGTGGAACCGATTGGGCGGGGGTCGCGTCGGTCATGTCAGGAGGCCCTCATGCCGTGGCGGATCTTCGGGTTCACGAAGGCGTAGAGCAGGTCGGCGGTCAGGTTGGCGAGGCAGTAGGCGGCCGACACGATCAGGATCGTCGCCTGGATCAGCGGCAGGTCGTGGCGCTGGATGGCGAACAGCAGCAGCCGGCCCATGCCGGGATAGGAGAAGATCGTCTCGATCACCACGACGCCGCCCAGGATCAGGCCGAAATCGATGGCCAGCACGGTGATGGTCGGCAACAGCGCGTTCTTCAGCGCGTGGCGCAGGATCACCACCGATTCCGGCATGCCCTTGGCGCGGGCGAACTTGACGTAGTTGGTCTGGAGCACGTCGATCATGCTGGAGCGGGTCAGCCGGGCGATGCGGGCCAGCAGCATCAGCACCAGCGTCACGACCGGCAGGACCAGATGCGAGGCCCAGGGCAGGAAGCCGTCGGTGATCGGCGCATAGCCGCCGGTGGGCAGCAGCTTCATGTAGCTGCCGAAGACCAGCACCAGCACGATGGCCCAGAAGAAGTCCGGCACGGCGATGCCGAGATAGGAGACGCCGGAAACCAGCTGGTCGGTCAGCTTGCCGCGCCGCACCGCCGCCAGGACGCCCAGCCCGATGCCGACCACAGCGACCACGAACAGCGCCACCACGGCCAGCACCAGCGAGCGGGCCAGCGCCTCCATCAGGATCGGGCCGATGGGCTGTTCCAGCACCAGCGAGCGGCCGAGGTCGCCCCGCAGGATGCCGGCTGCCCAATGCCCGTACTGGACGATCAGCGGCTGGTCGAGGCCGAGCTTGACCGCGATGGCGTCCACCACCTCCTTCGAGGCGAACTGGCCGGCGATCATCGAGGCGACATCGCCCGGCATCGCCTGCGTCACCAGGAAGATCAGGACCGACATCACGGCCAGGACCAGCGCCAGATAGACGAGACGGGTCAGTGTGTAGGCGAACATGGCAGCATCCCCTGCGGGAAGAGGAGGGGACCGGCCTTAGGCAACCGGCCCCCGAACGACCCCCAAAACGACCTTAGTCGACCGATACGTCGCGCAGGTCGAGGAACATCATCGGGTGCGAATGGAACCCGTGGACCTTGGCGCTCAGACCGTTGATGTGGTTGATGACGTAGGGGATGACGCCCGGTGAATCCTCCACCGCCAGCGCCTGGACCTGGGTGTAGAGCGCCTTGGCCTCATCCTCGCTCTTGGCCTGGCGCGCGCCGTCCAGCAGCGTGTCCATCTTCGGGTTGGAATAGCTCCACAGCGCGGTGTTCCACGACCCGCGCGAGTGGTACCAGGGATAGACCGAGGTATCGATGGTCGGGCGGCTGAAGAAGCCGTCGATGTAGAAGCCGGCCTTGCCCTCGATGTCCTTCAGGAAGACGTCGAAGGGAACGCGCTGGACGTTGACGGTGATGCCGGCCGGCTTCAGCAGCTCGCGCACGGCGAGGCCGAGACGTTCGCGGGTGGCGCGGCCGGCCGGCGTGTGCAGCGTGACCTCGAAGCCGTTGGGATAGCCGGCCTCTGCCAGCAGCTTCTTCGCGCCGGCCGGGTCGCCCTTGGCGATCTTCAGATCCTTGTTGTAGTAGGGATGGCTCGGCGGGATCGGCGAGTGGGTCGGGGTGCCGTTGCCGAACAGCGCGATCTGGGTGATGGCCTGCTTGTCGAGCGCCATCGCCACCGCCTTGCGCACACGCGGATCGTCGAAGGGCTTCACCGTGTTGTTCATGATGACGCCGTCCCAGGTCGAGGTCGGGACGGAATCGATCTTCAGCTTCGGGTCGCCCTTGACCTTCTCGATGGCCTCCAGCGGCAGGTTCCACACCAGATCCAGTTCGCCGGTGGTCAGCGCCGCCACCTGGGCCGCCGATTCCGGCAGGATGCGCACGATCACCTCGTCCAGCTTCGGCAGGCCGGGCTCGAAGTAGTTGGCGTTGCGCTTCAGGACGATGCGGTCGCCGGGGGCGAAGGACACGAACTCGAACGGACCGGTGCCGACCGGCTTGGAGGCCAGCGTGTCAACGGCGTCGCGCGGCACGATGCGCGCCTGACGCTCGCCGAACAGCTCGGCGAAGCCGGCATAGGGGCTTTTCAGCTGGAACTGGACGGTCAGCGGGTCCAGCGCCTTCATCGACTCCACGATCTCGAAATTGACGCGGGCGGTGGAACCGGTCGCCTTGTCCTGGATGCGGGCGATGGTGGCGACGACGTCCTCGGCCTCCAGCTCGCGCCCGTTGTGGAACTTCACGCCCTTGCGCAGATGGAAGGTCCAGGTCTTCAGGTCGTCGCTGCGCTCCCAACGATCGGCCAGATCGGGCTTCACCGTCATGTCATGGCCGATGACGGTCAGGCCGTTGAAGATCAGGTAGGCGGCAACATACTCCTGGCCGCCCTTCATCTTGGCCGGATCCAGCGTGTTCAGGTTGGAATCCACCGAAACCTTGAGCGTACCCGCGGCCTGGACCGACATCGCCGTCCCGGACAGGAGGATCGCCGAGAGCACAGCCCGTGCCACCAAACGTCGCATCATCATGAAAGCCCCTCTGTTTGCCGGCCCTTGCGGCGGACCTTGGTTCCTGCTTGACCGAAACGGTCTCACAAGGCCGCAGCCGGAGGAAAGGACGCCGGAAGGACGAGGAACCGGGCAACGAACGGGCTAAGATTTGGGCAGAGGGCTTAGGCGGGCAAAATTTGTGCAGTGCACTCCCGGGGAAATCCCTGGATTCCTTATGTTTTACCCAAGATGATTGGTCGCGACAGCATGATGAAAATACGGGCCGTTCCCAGCGGAGCGGCCGGGCAGCATGATCGATATTCATCGACATCATGAACAGCTGCCATGGTGTGCAGGGTCGAACAGGCGCGACAGGCTGCCTTCGGCCTCGAGCCGGTACAATTTTCGATGGAGGCGCTCCGCCGTCTCGGCCCCGACGGCGCGGGCGGCGCAGGTGTGAAATTTGGCCGCGCGCTCCGTCGCCGACAACGGACGGGCCACCGTGCCGCGTGCCGAGGCGCAGAAGCGTGTATGGCGCTCTCCCGCCTGTGTCTCGACGCTCACCTCCGCGCCCTCAGGCGCGGTGCGTGCACGGTCGGGATCGGCATTCCAGTCCGGATCGGCCGCCATGGAGACGCATCCGATGGCGTGGCGCAGATCCGGATCGGTGAGCGTCGCATCGCCCAGATGCTCCAGACCCAGCGTTCCGTAGAGCATCGCGCAGGCGACGGCGAAGGGCAGGCTGAAGCGCGCTTCTCCCGCTGTCGCCGGATACTGATAGGTCAGGTTGGCAGCCACCACCGGTGGGACACGGCAGTGGACGGTCCGAATGTCCTGCGGCTTCAAGCCATGCTCCGCCATAAGGTCGCGCATGGCGTCGATGGCGGCATGGGCGGACAGGCAGACCGGATAGAGCTTGGTGTCGATGCCGGGATCGAGCAGGCGCCAGTGCCGGCCGAGCCCATCGAGGGCCGCCGGATCGAAGCGGCCCGCCGCCATCAGCGTTGCGAAGCCGCGTGGATCCTCCACCACCCCATGGGGCACCGTCAGGCCCCGCGCGGCCAGCCGGGCGGCGCGCACTCCGTTCGCTGCGGCCTGCGCCGCCAGCAGCGGCTTGGCCCCGGTACCGAAGCACGCACGCAGGCCGCCGGTTCCGCAGAGCGCGAAGGCTATGGCGTCCGCTGCCGTCCGGCCGTCCAGTCCAAGCGCCTTGGCGCTGGCGGCCGCTGCGCCGACGGTGCCGAACAGTGCCGTGGTCCACCAGCCATCGTGGTACACGCCGTTGCCGACCGCCTCCGCCAGCGCATATTGCGCTTCCGCGCCGGCGACGACGGCGGTGAGCAGATCGCGTCCCGTCCCCCCGACCTCATCGACCATCGCCAGCGCTGTCGGCACCACGACGGCGGAGCCATGGACGAAGCCGGCATAGCTGTTGTCGTCGAAATCCAGCGCATGGGCGGCTGCGACATTCGCGAAGGTGGCCCCCTCCGCGCACAGGCGGCCTCCGGCCAGCAACGGCGATGGCCCGGCGGCATAGCTCGCGAGCGCCTCGTCGGCCGCCAGCCGGGCGGACGCTTCGCCGCAGCCGGCGAGCGCGACCCCGAGGGTGTCGACGATGCAGTCCAGTGCCACCGCGGCGACTGCGTCAGGAACATCGCTTCGCCGCAATCCGGCCACCCAATCGCCGATCCGTCGGGCTGTGGCTGTCGGCGGGGTGGGAGTGTCGAAGGAAGACGTCATGGCAGGAACCCCGGCGTAATTGCAGGCAGGCATTGAGGCTGCCGCGGAAACCGCAGTTCCGGTCAGTTGGAGAAATTTCTTTCATGGTCGGGATGAGCTGCATTCATGCCCAGATCCAACATAAGATAGTATGCAGTTTGCAGTTGTCCCGAACCGTCGCAGATCGGAGCCCCATGCATCACCGAGACTTTGACCTGGGATCCCTGGAAGTGTTCGTTGCCGTCGCCGAACTGGGCAGCATGACCCGCGCTGCCGGCCGGCTCGGGCTGACCCAATCGGCCGTCTCCCATGTCGTGCGTCAACTGGAAACCGCCTTCGCCACCCAACTGCTCGACCGCAGCATCAGGCCGATGGCGCTGACAGCGGCCGGGCAGCGGCTTTGGCATTGGAGCAACCGCATCCTGACCGATGCGCGGCAATTGCCGGCGGCAATCGGCGGCACGGATGGTGCCTTCATGCCGGAACTGCGCATCGGCTGCATCGACACGCTGGCGGCACCCTTCATTCCGCGGCTGCTGCAACGGCTGCGCGACCACGTGCCGTCTTTCAGCATCGCGTCGGGCCTGTGCGGGCAATTGCGCGAGCAGTTTCTTGCCCGCCGGCTGGATGTCCTGTTCACCAATGACAGCTTCGACGACATGGATCAGGTGGACAGCCTGTGTCTGCTCACCGAGCCCTTCGTGCTGCTGCTGCCGCGCAGTTGTCCCGATGTGGTCGATGAAGCCGCCCTGCGGACCCTGTCCCAAACCTTGCCGCTGATCCGCAGCACGACGGACAGCGCGCTCGGCCGGCTGGTGGACCAGCATTTGCGGCGGCTGGGCATGGAGGTGCCGCGGAGTTTCGCCTTCGATGCGACCGACACCGTGATGGCCATGGTGGCGGAGGAGATGGGGTGGAGCCTGCTTCCGCCGACGGCCCTGGTGAAAAGCCGCCAGCACCTCAACCATATGCGTGTGCTGCCGCTGCCGACTTCCGGCTTCCGCCGGTCCATCCATGTGGTGACCCGCAAGGGAGAGCTGGGAAAGCTGCCCGCCAACATTCACAAGGCTGGGCGTGCGGTGATCCAGCAGGGCTACTTCACGGACGTTTTTGCGATTTCGCCCTGGCTCAAGGCAATCATCCGGCGCTGAGTCCTGACCTCGATCATCCGGTAAGGCGGCGGTGCCGCATGAAAATCGCGAGGGGGCGAAAAAAGCGCTTGCGCGGCATCGGCCAAGCGGCCTATACACCGCCTCCCGCGACGCAGCACGGTTCGAAAGAGCAGTGACGCTTCAAGGGAAACAGTGGTCCGACCAAGTAACTGCCGAGCACCTCGAAAAAAAAGAGGTTGACAGCGAAAGTAAAGACCACTAAATAAGCCGAACACGACGCGGTGATCCAGAACGGAGCGCCGCTGAAATGTTCGGAAGCGACGCGTCTCAGCGTTGCGGGTTCTTTGACAAGTTTATACCGTGTTGTGAGAAGGGATGCGCAGGCGGCGGCAGTTGGTAGCCGTTGCGGCCTTGTGGTGCTGGGTCTCTTTGGGGATCGGCACAATTGAGGATCGTCTGTGCATCTTTTGAGCAGAGAAACTGTAACAGTATCGACGTTTCAGGAGATCGCTTCAGGCGGTCCTGTCAGTCGCCGGCTTTTGTTGGCGATCTGAACCTGAGAGTTTGATCCTGG
>NZ_WHOS01000004.1 GCF_013340935.1 Azospirillum melinis
CTATACACCTCCTTCCCCCGCCGAGTACCGCCCCCACACATGACCGACATCTCCAGCAGCGACGAGACTCCCCCCGCTTCGGATGCCGCACCGGGCAAGGACGCCGCCCCAGACGCTGTCATCGCCGAGAAGGCGGCGCAGGAGAATGTCCTGGTCCAGCCGATGCGGGACACGCATTTCGATTTCCAGCACAAGGTCTTCAGCCTGCCCGGCGCCTTCTTCTGCCAGGATCCGAACACCAAGGATCCCGTGCTGAACATGCTGCTGGGCGATCTGAAGGTGGCGCTGGCCTTCCCCACCCTGATGGAGTCCTTCCAGATCGAGGACGGCACCCACGACGCCCGCCTGCTGGAGGTCATCGAGCAGGGTCTGGCCTTCGTGAAGCAGATCCGGCCGGGCGAGGAAATTCCCGGCGAGCTGCTGGACGGCCGTGCCTCCTGGTCGGTGGAGGACAAGCACCGCATCGCAGCCAAGGGGCGGCTGACCATGCAGATCGTCTCCTCCTTCACCGGCAACGAGATCATCGTTTCCGACCAGACGCAGCTGGAACAGCTGCTGGACGATCCGCAGACGCACGAGAAGATGAAGGCGGCCTTCGCCAAGATCGCCGAGCGGCTTAAGCTGACCAACAATCCCGAACAGTACCTGACCGACCGCATCGACGATCTGGCGCAGGAGCTGTCCTACATCGAGGCGTTGCGCGACCGCTTCCGGCACATACGCCGCATCGAGCAGGCGATGGGCAAGCTCGCCACCATCTACCGCACCGACCGCACCTTCTGCAGCGAGCTGAACCGGATGCAGGGGCTGATCCGCAAGCCGGTGCGCGAATACGACATGATCTTCGATCAGGCCGACGCCCAGACCGGCGACATCGTCGGCGCGCTGCGCAACTTCCACCCCACCATCCAGTTCATCCGCAAGATCCGCGACGATCTGCGCGCCAAGCTCTTGGAGTGGGAAGACCTGCTGCGCGGCTGGGACGACATCTCGATGGAACGCTCGCCCAAGGTGGAGGCGTTGCAGAAGCAGACCTACCGGTTCCTGGCGAGCCGCTACATCGAAACGACGGTGTGGAAGCGGGGGGGATGAACGCCCTCAGGTGCTACGGGTTTTTAGAAGCCTATTTTGACCGTCATCCCCGCGAAGGCGGGGATCCAGAGTTTCCCAAACAGAACCAATGGGTGAGCCTGGATCCCCGCCTCCGCGGGGATGACGGTCGAGAGACGTTCATGGTTAGGGTCCGACGAGAAGCGGCTCAAACTTGCAGTGCCTCTCAGCAGAACTCATCAAATCTCACGCCACCCCGCGCAATTCCTCCGCCCGGCTCAAATCCACGCTGACCAGCTGCGACACCCCCCGCTCCACCATCGTCACGCCGAACAGGCGGTCGACGCGGGCCATGGTCAGGCGGTGGTGGGTGATGATCAGGAAGCGGGTGTCGCCCTCCCGGGCGATGTCCTCGACCAGATCGCAGAAACGGCCGACATTCGCCTCGTCCAGCGGGGCGTCGACCTCGTCCAGCACGCAGATCGGCGCCGGGTTCGACCGGAAGACGGCGAACAGCAGCGACAAGGCCGTCAGCGCCTGCTCGCCCCCCGACAGCAGCGAGAGCACCTGAAGCTTCTTGCCCGGCGGGCTGGCGTAGATCTCCAGCCCGGCATTCAGCGGGTCCTCGGCATTGACCAGTTCCAGATAGGCCTTGCCGCCGCCGAACAGGCGGGTGAACAGCTCCTGGAAGTCGCGGTTGACCACGTCGAAGCTGGCGACCAGACGCTCGCGGGCCTCGCGGTTCAGGCTGGAGATGCCCTGGCGCAGGCGGGCGATGGCGGCGGTCAGATCCTCGCGCTCGCCGTTCAGGCCGCCGATCTGGGCTTCCAGCTCCTCCGCCTCAATCTCAGCGCGCAGGTTGACCGGCCCCATGTTCTCGCGCTCGCGCGTCAGCTTGTCGAGCCGCGCCTCCACCGCACCCGCATCGGGTATCGGTTCGGCGGGGTCGAGGTCGGCAGCGGCGCGGGTGTCCTCCGGCCGGCAGTCCAGCCGTTCGGCGATGCGCTCCGTCAGGGTGCGCTCCTGCTGGAGCCCCGCGGACACCGCGGCTTCCGCGCGGGCGCGGGCCTCGCGGCCATCGGCCAGCGCCGCTTCGGCGTCGTGCAGTGCCTGCTCTGTGTCGGCCAGCCGGGCTTCGGCCCCGGTCAGCGCGTCGGCGGCGCGCTTGCGGTCGCGCTCGGCCAGGGCGATGCGGTCGAGAAGCTCCTGGCGCTCCGCCGAGATCTCGGACGGACGGCCGGACAGGGTGGCGATCTCGCCCTCCGCCTCCGCCGCGCGCTGGCGCAGTTCGGCGACACGGCCGCCGGCACCGGCGGAGCGGGTGTCCCAGGAGGCGGTTTCCGACTGGATGGCGGCAAGGCGCTGGCGCCGGGCCTGGGCCTCGCGGGTCAGCCGGTCCAGCGCGTTCTGCCGCTCGGCCAGGACGGCGCGGCGCTCGGCCAGGGCGGTGCGCCGGTCGTTGACCTGCTCCCGCCCTTCGCGCGGGTCGGGCAGCTGCTCCAGCAGTTCCAGCACCTCGTCACGGCGGGCGGCGGCCTCGCCCTCCTCGGCAGCGAGCCGTTCCACCGCCTCCGCCAGGGCGGCAAGGCGGGTGGAGGCGGCGTCGGCCTCGCGCGCCAGCTTGGCATGGCGGTCGCGGGCGGCGTTCAGCGCGGCGAAGCCGTCGCGCACGGCATCGCGGGCGCGGCGGTCGGCCTGGGCCGCTTCCTCGACCGTCCGCTTGGCGACGTCCAGCGCTTCGCGCGCCAGCTCGACCTGCTCCTCGGCCAACTCCAGTTCGCCGCGCAGTTCGGCCAGCCGGTTGCGCTGCTTCAGGCGGATGGCGGCGGCGGTCGGGGCGCCGGCCTGCACGGTCAGCCCGTCCCAGCGCCAAGCCCCGCCGTCGCGGCTGACCAGCACCTGTCCGGGCGCCAGCGTCGCCACCAGCGCCGCGCCCTGGGCGGCATCGGCGACCACCGCGATGTGGGCGAGCGCACGGCCGGCGGCGGGCGGGCCCTGCACATGGTTCGACAGCGGCACGGCGCCGGCCGGCAGCGGTGCCGCAGCCTCATAGGCGGGAAGCATGCGCCAATGCACCGGCGCCGCCGTGTCGAGCGGCGCGGTCAGCGCATCGCCGAGCGCCGCGGCCAGCGCCCCCTCATAGCCGGGTGACACCGTCACCGCATCGACCAGCGGCGGGAACTGCCCGCCGGCACCGGCCTCCAGCAGTTCGGCCAGCGCACGCTCCTCGGCACGCAGCCGGGCACGGGCGCTGTCGGCGGCGGACAGCGCCTCGCGGGCACGGGACTGGGCCGGTTCGGCCTCCGCCTTCGCCAGTTCGGCGGCCTCGGCGGCGTCACGGGCCTGCTCCAGCCGCTGGTCTGCCAGCTCGACCGCCAGTTCGGCCTCCGACAGGTCGGCACGGGCGGCGATCTCCGCCTCCAGCGCCGCGCGCTGGGCCTGCTGGTCGGCCAGCCGCTTGGCAAGGCCGGCGGCGCGGGTTTCCAGTTCGGCGGCCTGACGCTGGGTGGCGGCGCGGCGGGCCTCGTCGGTGGCGACCGCCTCGGTCAGCCGGGTCAGCTCGCGGTCGAGCGCATCGACCTGCTCGCGCGCCTCGGCCAGAGCCTCCCCGGCGGCTTCCTCCAGCATCTCCTCGTCGGCCTGCGCCTCGATCAGCCGGTCGCGCTCGGCCATCAGCCGGGCCAGCGCCTCGCCGGCATCGGCGGCCAGCGCCTCCTCGCGGCCGAGGTCGCCGGCGATCTGGCGCAGCCGCGCCTCCAGCGCGCGCTGCTGGTCGGCGACGCGCTTCTCCTCGGCATCCAGCTGTTCGCGGGCGATCACCAGCCGTTGTAGGGCGGAGGCGGCCCGCGCCTCGTCCTGGCGCTTCTCGGGCAGGCCGGCGGCGGCTTCGGTCCGGCGCGCGGCCAGCTGGTTGACGGCCAGCATGCGGTCACGCACCTCGGCCTCGGATGCTTCGAAGGCGGCATGGGCGCGGGCGCGTTCCTCCTGGGCGGCGAGCCAGCGCAGGTGCCACAGCACCGCCTCCGCCTTGCGGATCTGGTCGGACAGGTTGCGGTAGCGGGATGCCTGCCGCGCCTGCTTCTTCAGGCTTTGCAGCTGGGTGTCCATCGCCCTGATCACGTCGTCGAGGCGGGTCAGGTTGGTTTCCGCCGCTTTCAGCCGCAATTCGGCCTCATGCCGGCGGGAATGCAGGCCGGTGATGCCGGCGGCCTCCTCCAGCAGGGCGCGGCGGTCCTGCGGCTTGGCGGAGATGATCTGCGCCACCTTGCCCTGGCTGACCAGCGCCGGCGAACCGGCGCCCGACGCATTGTCGGCGAACAGCAGCTGCACGTCGCGCGCCCGCACCAGCTTGCCGTTGATGCGGTAGTCGGACCCGGACCCGCGCTCGATCCTGCGGGTGATCTCCAGCTCGTCATGCTCGTTGAAGCCGGCGGGCGCGGTGCGCGACCGGTTGTCGACCGCCAGCGTCACCTCGCCCAGATTGCGCGCCGGCCGGCTGGAGGTGCCGCCGAAGATGACGTCGTCCATGTCGTCGCCGCGCATGCGCTTGGCCGAGGTCTCGCCCATCACCCAGCGCAGCGCCTCCACCAGATTGGACTTGCCGCAGCCGTTGGGACCGACGATGCCGGTCATGCCGGGTTCGATGACCAGATCGGTGGCATCGACGAAAGACTTGAAGCCCGACAGGCGGAGACGCGTGAACTGCACTGGGAAAGAACCTTCGGTGTACCGGGCTTTGACGAGGTGGCGCGTTCGGGGCCGCAGCGGACCCGAACGCGGCGGCCTCTTACTTCAGCAGCTTGTCGATCGCCTTGGAGAACTCCTCGAACGACTGGGCGCCTTCGATGCGGGCCTTGCCGTCGTTGAGGATGAAGGTCGGGGTCGCTTCGACCTTGTACTGGTTCTGGCCGGTCAGGCGGCTGTTCAGGATGGCGTCGGCCAGTTCCTTGTTGGCGAGGCAGGCGTCGATGGTCTCCTGGCTCATGCCGGCCAGCTTGCCGTACTGGCCCAGCGCCTTGGCCGGATCGGACGCGCGGCTCCAGGTCGCCTGGCTCTTGAACAGCACGTCGGTCAGCGGATAGTAGCGCTCGGCCGGCGCGCAGTGGGCCAGCATGCTGGCGCTCAGCGCCGCCTGATCGAAGGGGAAGTCGCGGAAGATCAGCTTCACCTTGCCGGTGTCGATGTAGGCTTCCTTGATCTTCGGCAGGATGTCGGTGTGGAAGTGGGCGCAGTGCGGGCAGGTCATCGACGAATAGTCGAGGATCGTCACCGGCGCCTTCGGATCGCCCATGACGCGGTCGGCCATCAGCTCCGACACCGGCGGCAGGGTGGCGGCAGCCTGTGCTGCCGACGGCGCCGCGGTCATGGCGGTGCCGAACGCGGCAGTGAAGCCGATGGCCAGAAGCCCGGCCAGCCCGAAATACCTGCGTCCCAGAATTTTGCGGTTCACTTTGCCCTCGTTCCTACCAGATGTTGACGTATAGACAATGACGCAACCATGCGTCCAGCGAGGCGGCTAGCGCGCCGCCCGCTTCGGCCGGGCCATCAGCGAGCGGCCGAAGCGCTCCAGCGTGGCGCGCAGCTCCTCGTCCTCGATGGTCGCAGTGGTGGTGGTGATGCCGATCTCCTCGTCCATCGTCAGGGCGCGCGGGCGCACCACAGGCGATCGGGTGGACGGCAGGGCCGCATGGATCAGCTTGATCTTCGCCACCGCGCGATAGCCGAAGAAGCTGTTGATGCGCTCGATGATCTGCGGCTCCAGATGCTGCAGTTCCAGCGCGATGGCGCCCATGGCGCGGATGTGCAGGGTCGCCTCCTCCCGCTTGCCGCGGGGGAAGCTGAGCTTGTCGGGGGCGGTGCGCAGCGACAGCTGGTGGCCGACGATGGACGGCCAGTCGGTGATCAGCGCGCCGAAGGCAAGCCCGCGCTTGCCCAGCACCTTGCCGGCGACCTCCGGAACGGATTGGCCGATGCGACGCGGTCCGCTCATGCTCTGCGATCACTCCTGTGCGGCCTCGGCCTTGGCGACCGGTTCCGGGTCATGTGGGTTGGCGGCACCCTAGCGCAAGCGTGGGCCGATGCCCAGCGCCCGGCCAGCGGGGTTTGGCCGGGGATTGGCCGAACACCTGGACGGGCACTTGGACGGGCACCTGCCCACTCCCTTCCCCAGACGCTCCGAACCCTCTATTTCTTCCCTTCATGATTCCAGATTCCACCGAAGCCGCCCGGCGGCTGTTGTCCTGGTACGACCGCCACCGCCGCGACCTGCCCTGGCGCGCCAAGCCGGGGGAGACCGCCGATCCCTACCGGGTCTGGCTGTCGGAGATCATGCTGCAGCAGACGACTGTCCCCGCCGCGGCACCCTATTTCCGCAACTTCACCGAACGCTGGCCGGCCGTGCGCGATCTGGCGGACTCGCCGCTGGACGATCTGCTGGTCGCCTGGGCGGGGCTCGGCTACTACGCGCGGGCGCGCAACCTGCACAAATGCGCCCGCGTGGTGGTGGACCGGCATGGCGGGCGGTTCCCGGGCGACGAGGCGGCATTGCTGGAGCTTCCGGGCATCGGCGCCTACACCGCCGCCGCCATCACCGCCATCGCCTTCGACCGCAAGGCGACCGTGGTTGACGGCAATGTCGAGCGGGTGATCGCCCGCATCTTCGCGGTGGAGGAACCGCTGCCCAATGCCAAGCCGACGCTTCGCCGGCTGGCCGCCACCCTGACGCCGGACTTCCGGCCCGGCGACTATGCCCAGGCGATGATGGATCTGGGCGCCACCATCTGCACGCCGCGCAAGCCGAAATGCATGCTGTGCCCATGGGCCGATTATTGCGAGGCGCGCGCCGCCGGCATCGCCGAAACCCTGCCGCGCAAGGTCGCCAAGTCGGAAAAGCCGACCCGGCGCGGCGTCGCCTATTGGCTGCTGAATCCCGACGGCGCCGTCCTGCTGCGCCGCCGAGCGGAGGAGGGGCTGCTCGGCGGCATGGCGGAGGTGCCCTCGACCGCTTGGGGGCCGGACCTGCCCGGCGAGGCGGCGGTGGTGGCGCAGCAGCCCCTGCCCGCCCGCTGGCGCCGGCTGCCCGGTCTGGTCCGCCATACATTCACCCATTTTCACCTGGAGCTTGAGGTGGTTGCCGGACAGGCCGGTGCCGACTGGCGTCAGGCCGACGGCACTTGGGTGCCGGTGGACCGGCTGGGCGATCACGCCCTGCCGTCGGTGATGGTGAAGGTGGTGCGCCACGCCCTCTCGCATGCCTGAGCGGGGCGCGTAAGGCGCGCTTGAGATGGAGTGCCGATGGGAATGCCGCGTGTCGTGATCGCCCTTCTGGTGGCCCTGCTCGGCCTGTGCGGAGCGGCGCTGGCCGCCCCGCCCGGCGGGACGGATGGGAAGGCGGGGGTGGCGCTGGTTCTGGCGCTCGACGGATCGGCCTCGATCACCACCGGCGATCTGGAATTCCAGCTGCAAGGCCATGCCGCGGCCTTCCGCGATCCGGCCGTGGCCGACGCACTCGCCTCCGCCGGGGCTCGGGTGACGCTGGCGGCCTATTCC
Source organism: Azospirillum melinis (assembly GCF_013340935.1). Classification (GTDB taxonomy): domain Bacteria; phylum Pseudomonadota; class Alphaproteobacteria; order Azospirillales; family Azospirillaceae; genus Azospirillum; species Azospirillum melinis. The sequence goes on from NZ_WHOS01000004.1 coordinate 7,600, forward strand.
GGGCCGAACAGCCTGCATGTGCTGATCCCCTGGACCGCGCTCGACAAACCGGAGGATGCCGGCCGCTTCGCCGACTGCATTGACGCCCTGCCCCGCGGCTTCCAGGGCGACTCGACTGCCATCGGCAGCGCCATCGTCGAGGCGGCGAAGCTGTTCGACCGCGGAGGCAAGGCGCCGCGGCAGGTGATCGATCTGGTGTCCAACGGCTTTTCCAATGCCGGGATCGAACCGGCCGACGCGCGCGACCGGGTGACGAAGCGGGGCATCGTCGTCAACGGCCTCGCCATCCTCGACGAATTCCCCTGGCTGGAGGAGTATTTCGAGGAGTCGGTGATCGGCGGACCGGGCAGCTTCGTGAAGAGCGCCCTGGACAAGGACAGCTTCGTCGCGGCATTGCGGCAGAAACTGATCCTTGAAATGGTCGCCTTGCCGGATCACATGCCGCAGCAAAGCGCCGCCGCAAGATAGGCGGCCGATAACAAAGCGAGAGGAGCGGGACCGTTGGAGCGCGTCGATTTCCTGGTGATCGGGGCCGGCATCGCCGGTGCATCCGCGGCCTACGAGCTGGCCGCCCATGGCCGGGTGCTGGTGTTGGAGCGCGAATCGCAGCCCGGCTATCACTCGACCGGCCGCTCGGCGGCTCTCTACACCCAGACCTACGGTCCGGCGCCGATCCGCGCGCTGACCGTGGCCAGCTGGGACTTCTACACCGACCCGCCCGCCGGCTTCGCCGAGCATGCGATGCTGACCCCGCGCGGCGTCCTCATCGTCGGGCGCGAGCAGGAGATCGACCGGCTGGACGCGGAGTACGAACAGGGCCGCAGCCTGACGCCGTCGGTGGAGCGCTACGACCGCGAGCAGGTGCTGGCCCGCGCGCCCTTCCTGCACCCGGACTATGTCGCCGGCGGCGTGTGGGAGCCCGATGCGCGCGACATCGACGTGCATGCCCTGCACCAGGGCTATCTGCGCGGGCTGAAGGCGCGCGGCGGCCAGGTGGTGACCGACGCCGAAGTGCGAACGCTCGCTCGGAAAGATGGGTTGTGGGTGGCGGAGACCGGGGCCGGCAGCTTTGCCGCACCGGTGGTGGTGAACGCCGCCGGCGCCTGGGCGGACGAGCTGGCGAAGCTGGCCGGCGTCGCCACCGTCGGTCTGGTGCCGAAGCGGCGCACCGCCATCACCTTCGACCCGGTGTTCGAGGATCCCGCCGACAAGGCCGGGCTGGACGGCTGGCCGATGGTGTCGGACGTGGCCGAGACCTTCTATGTCAAGCCGGATGCCGGCCGCCTGCTGGCCTCCCCCGCCGACCAGACGCCGATTGAGCCCTGCGACGTGCAGCCGGAGGACATCGACGTCGCCATCACGGTGGACCGGCTGGAACAAGCCTCGCGCTTTTCCGTTCGCAGATTGGCCCACCGCTGGGCCGGCCTGCGCAGCTTCGTCGCCGACAAGGTGCCGGTGGTGGGGTTCGCGCCGGATGCGGAGGGGTTCTTCTGGCTGGCAGGCCAGGGCGGCTACGGCATCCAGACGGCGCCGGCCATGGGCCGGGTGGCGGCCGGGCTGGCCACCGGCCGCGGCCTGCCGGAGGATGTGCGGGCGCTGGGCGTGACCGAGAAGGATCTGTCGCCCGCCAGGAAGCGCTAACAGGGAAGTCGGCAGTCGCCCGTCGGGGCGCAGGAGGCGTGCGATGCGTGTGCGTCGGTCGGTTGTGTGTCGGTCGGGGACGATGAGCGGGCGTGCTCTTGCCGTGGCGGCGCTGACTGCCACCGGCGCGCTCGTCGGCTGTGCCAACCCCGCGGCGGACGAGGCGCTGGTGGCGCAGACCGCCCTGGTCGGCATGCCGAAGGAAACGCTGCTGTCCTGCGCCGGGGTGCCGGAACGCCAGGCCAGCGTCGGCAACCGCGAGTTCTTCACCTACCGCAGTTCCCGCCTCGTCTCCTACCCAAGCCCGCCGCCGGTGGGCTATTACGGCGGCTGGGACTGGCCTTACTACGGCTATGGCGCCGGCTGGCCGTCCTATGGTTATGAAGTCAACAGCTTCGACTGTGAAGCAACCTTCAGTTTGAGGAATGGCGTGGTCGAGCGCGTTGTGTATGGCGGTGCCACCGGCGGATCGGCGCGACTTGGCCAATGCTATGCCATCGTCCAGAACTGCATGGCGCTGGTTCCGCAACGGACAATCAAACCAAGCCCTTGATTTCCTTGTCCATGCGACAACTCGTCACTGTTGCATAGCTGCTGCATCAGGAGAGGAAGGGTTGTAGCCCCCCTAGTACCCGTACTCGGTGTCTGGTAATAGCTCCATCGGCTGATGCCACAGAACAGCAACAACGCATTGCCTGGAGCAGACCCCATGACCATCCTGTCGCGCGCCGCCGCCGCCCTGCTGGCGACCTCGGCCCTCGTCGCCATCGCTTCCCCGTCGCTCGCTCAGGACTTCAAGGGTAAGTCGGCCGGCGACATCGTCGTCCGTGCGCGCGGCCTGGCCGTGCTGCCTCAGGAAAAGGGCACGATCAACAACACGACGCTGGGTGACGTCGGCTCGGCCAAGGTCGGCAACGACTACATTCCGGAAGTCGATTTCACCTACTTCTTCACCGACAACATCGCCGCCGAGCTGATCGCCGGCACCAGCCGTCACCGCGTGAAGGGCAACCTGATCGCCGCCGCCGGTGGCGTCACCGAGATCGGCAAGGTCTCGCTGCTGCCGCCGACCCTGACCGTGCAGTACCACTTCCTGCCGAAGGAGCGCATCAGCCCGTACGTCGGCGCCGGCATCAACTACACCCTGTTCTACAACGAGGATGCGGCTGAGAGCCCCAACGCCGGCGGCCTGCGCATCACCGACACCAACTACAAGAACCGCTTCGGCTGGGCCCTGCAGGCCGGTGTCGACGTTGCCCTGACCGGCAACTGGTCGCTGAACTTCGACGTCAAGAAGGTCTTCCTGAAGACCGACGTGACCGCCAACGCCCGCCTGGGCACCGCCGTCCTGCCGGTCACCTCGAAGGTCACGCTGGACCCGTGGCTGGTCGGCGTCGGCGTCGGCTACCGCTTCTAAGACCGGGTTTCGGGATCCGTCCCGGGCATCCGACGGGCTGCCTCTCCCATTTGGGGGAGGCAGCCTTTTTTCTTTTTACCGTCAGCCTTGCGGATTGTACGGTCATTCCCATGATTCCGATATAGGGGTCATCGGAAGGGAGGCCGTACCGTCATGCATGTTGCAGCCGTTTTGAAGCGCAAGGGCAACAGGATCGTCTCTGCCGCACCGGACGACAGCGTTGCCGCCGTCACCCGCCTGCTGACCGAGCATCGGATCGGCGCCGTGCTGGTGATCGATGGCGACGGGCAGCCGGTCGGCATTCTGTCGGAACGCGATGTCGTGCGGGCAATCGCCCGCAACGGTGCCGCGGCCCTGGACGGCCCGGCCGCGAACCTGATGACGCGCGAGCTGATCACCGCCGCCCCCACCGACACCGTTGCCGACATGATGGCGGTGATGACCGAACGGCGCATCCGCCATGTGCCCATCGTCGAGGCCGGCCGGGTGATCGGCGTCATCAGCATCGGCGACGTGGTGAAGGCCCGCATCGACGATGCCGAGCTGGAGGTCGAGTCGCTGCGCGGCTACGTCGCCGGCATGGGCTGACCCGGCTCCCGCAGCCAGAAAAGCAAACGCCCCGCCGGAGCGCTCCGGCGGGGCGTTTGCTTTTGCTCGGAAAGAGCGGGGTCAGGCCGAATGCGACTGCGGGAAGGCCATCGCCGCCTGGGTGCGGTTGCGCACGCCCAGCGACTTGAAGATCGCCGTCATGTGGATCTTCACCGTGCCTTCGGACAGGCCCAGCTCATGGGCGATCTGCTTGTTCGACTTGCCTTCGCGCAGACGGTCCAGCACCTCGCGCTGACGCTGGGTCAGCAGCTGTTCCAGCTGCGGATCGGTCGGCGGAATGACCGAGCCGCCGCCACGCTGGTCGGGCTCGTTCCCCTCGCGCAGAACCGTCGCCGGGACATAGACGCCGCCGGAGAAGATCAGGTCGAGCGCGCTCAGCATGATCTTCACGCTGGACGATTTCGGGATATAGCCTGCAGCACCGTTCTCCAGCGCCTCGCGCACGTCGGACTGCGCCTCCGACGCGGAGATCACCACGACCTTCGCGTTCGGCTGCCGGTCGCGCAGCATGCCGATACCGGAAAAGCCGGGCCATCCCGGCATGCGCAGGTCGGTCAGGACGAGGTCATAGGTCTCGTCCTTCGAAGCCGCCATGTCCAGAAGCTCATCGAAATTGCTTGCCTCCGCAAAGGCGGCATTATCTCGAAGCTGCTCAAGCAGACGGCGAAGACCTTCCCGAAACAGGACGTGATCATCACCGATCAGGATCTTCATCGCTCAAACTCCTGAACCATGCTGCCCCTCCGAAAGACGCCCAAAAGGCTTGAGAAAAGGAGGGGGTTGTCGCCACCCGCATATTCCCTAAAATCCAAAGGATATAGCAGGCACCGGCCGAACGTAATCTCTATTGAGATGTAACACGCAGGGACGAGGACCGACAACCGGAAATTAACTTTTGTCACCGCTCCGAAGGCCTAGGAGACAGAGGCCGCACTTCCCAGCAGTGATATTTCCAAAGAGCTATGACAATTTCAGGTCAATGTGCGGATGCGCCGCTGGATCTGTCGGAAAGCGGGCAAAAAAAGAGCCGGTCCGGGGCCATTTCAGGGCACCGGACCGGCATGGAAGTTGCGCGTCCCGGAGGACGAACAAAGTAGGGATCGCGCAGTCCGTCAGAAGGCGGCGTCTTCCAGTTCCATCAGCGGCTTGGCGCCGGCGGCGATGGTGATGAACAGGCTGTTGGTCTGCGGCAGCAGCTTGGCCATATAGAAACGCGCGGTCTTGATCTTGGCATCAAAGAAGGCGGCATTGCCCTCCCCGGCTTCGAGCTTGGCCTGTGCCTTCTCCACCATGGTCAGCCAGGTCCAGCCCAGCGCCACCAGCCCGAACAGGCGCAGATAGTCGCTGGCGGCGGCACCGGCCTCCTCCGGATCCTTCAGGCCCTTCTGGGCGATCAGGGCGGTCGCCTGCTGCAGCTTGGCGAAGGCCTTGGCCAGCGGCATCACGAACTCGCCCAGCTCGTCCTTTTCCATCGCCGCCTCGATGTCGCGGCCGACGGGGTGGAAGAAATGGCGGAGCAGGCGGCCGATGTCCTGGGGCAGCTTGCGCCCGACGAGGTCGAGCGCCTGGATGCCGTTGGTGCCCTCATAGATCTGGCAGATGCGGGCGTCGCGGACATACTGCTCGACGCCGGTCTCCCAGATGAAGCCGTGGCCGCCATGGACCTGAACGGCGATGTTGGCCGAGTCGAAACCGATATCGGTGAACAGCGCCTTGACGATCGGCGTCATCAGCTGGACGAACTCGTCGGCATCGCGGCGGGTGCGCTCGTCGGGATGCTTCTCCGCCACGTCCAGCTTGTAGGCCGTCAGTGCGCCGAGCGCACGCGCCCCTTCGGTGAAGGCGCGGGCGGTCAGCAGGTTCTTGCGCACGTCCGGATGGACGATGATCGGATCGGCCGGCTTGTCCGGTGCCTTCACCCCCGACAGCGAGCGGCCCTGGAGCCGTTCGCGGGCGTAGTTGACGGCGTTCTGGTAGGACACCTCGGCCAGACCAAGCCCCTGGATGCCCACGGCCAGACGGGCCGCGTTCATCATCACGAACATGGCGCGCATGCCCTTGTGCGGCTCGCCGACCAGCCAGCCGGTGGCGTCCTCGAAGTTCATGACGCAGGTCGACGACGCCTTGATGCCCATCTTGTGCTCGATGGAGCCGCAGGCGACGCCGTTGCGCGCGCCCGGCGTGCCATCGGCGTCGGGCATGAATTTCGGCACCAGGAACAGGCTGATGCCGCGGGTGCCGGCCGGGGCATCGGGCAGCCGGGCCAGCACCAGATGCAGGATGTTCTCGGTCAGGTCATGCTCGCCGGCCGAGATGAAGATCTTGGTGCCGGTGATCTTGAACGACCCGTCTTCCGCCGGCACCGCCTTGGTGCGGATGATGCCCAGGTCGGTGCCGCAATGCGGCTCGGTCAGGCACATGGTGCCGGACCATGTGCCGTCGACCAGCTTGGGCAGGAAGCGCTGCTTCAGATCGTCGGAGCCGTACATCGCCAGCGCGTTGTAGGCACCGAGAGACAGGCCGGGATACATGCCGAAGCTGAGGTTGGCGGAGCAGATGAACTCCTCCAGCATGGTGTTGACCAGCTTCGGCAGCCCCTGCCCGCCATAGGCCGGGTCGCAGGCCAGACCCTGCCAGCCGGCGGCGATATAGGTGTCGTACGCTTCCCTGAAGCCTTTGGGCGTGCGGACCTCGCCATTCTCGAAATGGCAGCCCTCGCCGTCGCCCGACTGGTTCAGCGGGAACAGCACCTCCTCGCACAGCTTGGCGCCTTCTTCCAGCACCTGGCCGACGAGTTCCGGCGTTGCGTCCTCATAGCCCGGCAGGGCCGACAGCTTGTCCAGGCCGACAATCTCGTCCAGGACGAAGCGCACATCCTCAAGCGGAGCCTTGTAGATCGGCATCTCTCGTTCCTCCCCCTCAGTTCCGCAGCGGCTTGCCGGTGAGCAGCATATGCTCGATCCGGTCGATGGTGCCGCCGGTGCGCACCAGCCCCATGAACGCCTCGCGCTCCAGCCTCAGGATGTGGTCCTCGCCGACCGGCTTGGAGATGTCGGCCTCCTCGCCGCCGCTCAGCACCTCGGCCAGGGCGGCGCAGACCACCTTGTCGTGCGGCGTGACCTTGCCCTGCAGGGCGAAGCCCTCGACCGCCAGCTCCATCGCCGCCTTGGCGCTGGGGCCGGGCAGGACGTAGCTGGTGGTCTTCTCCGGCGCGGTGTAGTCCGCCGCCAGTTCCAGCGCCTTGGCCTTGGCGTCGGCCAGCAGCCGGTCGCGGTTCATGGTGATGCCGTCGGTGGCGCGGAAATACAGCAGCTCCTTGGCCTCGGCCGCCGACTTGGCGACGGTTGCGGTGCTGATGATCTCGAAGGCCTTGGCGATGCCGGGCATCGGCCCGCGCGGCGCCTTCGGGTTGGCCTGATGACGGGCCAGCATCTCGGTGCAGCCGCCCCAGGCCGGGATCAGGCCGACGCCGACCTCGACGAGGCCGACATAGGTCTCGGCATGGGCCTGGACATGGTCGGAATGCAGCAGGATCTCGCAGCCGCCGCCCAATGCCATGCCGCTGGGCGCCGCCACCACCGGGAAGGGCGCGTATTTCAGCGCGCGGTAGGTGCGCTGGCCGCCCTCCACCATCTCCTCGATCTGCGGCCACAGCCCGATGTTCAGCGCGAACAGGGCGAGGCCCAGATTGGCGCCGACCGAGAAATTGTCGGCCTCGTTGTGGATGACCAGGGCCTTCCAGTCACCTTTCCCGTCGCCGATCAGGCGCATCGCCTTCTCGTAGGCGGCCATGATGTCGGCATCGACGGCGTTCATCTTGCTGGTGAACTCGACGCACAGCACGCCGTCGCCGATGTCCCACAGGCTGGCGGAGCCGTTCTTCCACACCGGCTTGCCGGCGGCGCGCTTGATGTCGGACAGCAGCAGCACGCCGTCCGGACGCACCACCGTGTCGTAGACGCCGGCCGTCGTCAGGTGCTGGAGCTTGCCGCCCTCCACCCGGTAGAAGGGACGGCCGGCAGCGGTCTCGACCAGCGCCGGGACCGGGATGCCTTCGGAGCGGCACAACTCGGCGAACCAGTCGGTGCCCAGCCGGTCGATCAGTTCGAACGGCCCTTGCTTCCAGTTGTAGCCCAGCCGCATGCCCTCATCGACGGCGACGATGCTGTCGGCGATCTCCGGCACCAGGCTGGCGGCATAGGCCAGCGTCTGGGCCAGGACGCGGCGGGCGAAGCGGCCGCCCTTGTCCGGATGCTCGCACAGCTTGCGCAGATCGCGGCCGGCGGATGAGACGCTGTCCAGCCGGGCCTTCTCCGACGGGGCGTAGTCGCCGGTCTGGAGGTCGATCGACTCCTTGACCTTGCCGCCGCCGGCCTTGTTGATGCGGTAGAAGCCGCCCTTGCCCTTGCGGCCGGTATAGCCCTCCGCGATCATCTTCGTGATGACCGGGTGCTCGCGCATCTGGCCGCGGTAGGCGTCGTTCGCCGGCAGGGTCGCCGACATGCTCTTAGCGATGTGCGGCATCAGGTCGAGCCCGACCAGATCCATCAGGCCGAAGACACCGGTCTTCGGGATGCCCATCGGACGGCCGCCGACGGCGTCCGCCTCCTCCACCGTCAGGCCGAGATCGACCGCGGCATTCACCGCCGCCTGGATCCAGAAGACGCCGATGCGGTTGGCGATGAAACCCGGCGTGTCCTTGCAATGGACCACGCCCTTGCCGAGACGGCGGTCGCAGACGTCGGCGATGGCGGCCAGCGCGTCGGCGCGGGTGTCGGCGCCGCCGACGATTTCCAGCAGCCGCATGTAGCGCGGCGGGTTGAAGAAGTGGGTGATCAAAAAGTCGCGGCGGAACTGCTCGCTCTGCCCCTCGGTCAGCACCGCCAGCGGGATGGTGGAGGTGTTGGACGACACCACCGAGCCCGCCTTGCGCACCGGGTCGATGCGCTTGTAGAGGTCGGCCTTGATCGCCGGGTTCTCGACGATGGCCTCGACGATCCAGTCGACGTCGGCCAGCAGGTTGAGGTCGTCCTCAAGATTGCCGGGCGTGATCAGCCTAGCGTTCTTGGGATGCATGAAGGGGGCCGGATCGGTCTTCAGCATCTTCGCCACGGCGCCCTTGGCGATGGCGCTGCGGTCGGCCCCCTCCTTGGCTGGGATGTCGAGCAGGACGCAGGGGATGCCGGCGTTGGCGAAATGGGCGGCGATGCCGGCGCCCATCACGCCCGCACCGATCACGGCGGCGCGTTCGATCTTCATGGTCGTTTCCTCCCCGATCCCGTTCGTCAGACCGCTTCCAGGATGGTGGCGATGCCCTGGCCGCCGCCGATGCACTGGGTCGCCAGCGCGAACTGCTTGCCTTCGCGCTTCAGCAGGGCCGCGGCCTTGCCGGTGATGCGGGCGCCGGTGGCCCCCAGCGGATGGCCGAGCGCCAGCGCGCCGCCGTCCGGGTTGATGCGGGACGGGTCGATGTCGAGGTCGCGCATGCAGGCGATGGCCTGCGACGAGAAGGCCTCGTTGATCTCGATGATGTCGATGTCGTTGATCGACAGGCCGGCGCGGGCCAGCGCCTTGCGGGTGGCCGGGACCGGACCCAGACCCATCAGTTCCGGCGCGCAGCCGGCGACGGCGACCGAGCGGATCTTCGCCAGGATCGGCAGGCCGTTGGCGCGGGCATACTCCTCGGTCGTCACCAGCACGGCGGCGGCGCCGTCGGTCAGCGGCGAGGAGGTGCCGGCGGTCACGGTGCCGTCGGCGGTGAAGGCCGGCTTCAGCCCCGACAGGCTGTCGGCATTGGTGCCGGGACGGATGCAGCCGTCCTTGTCGACCAGTCCGGCCGGGGTCTGGATGCCGACGATCTCATCGGCCATGCGGCCGGATCCTTGCGCCTCCGCCGCCTTGGCGTGGGAGGCGACGGCCAGCGCCTCCTGCTCGGCGCGGGAGATGGCGTATTTGCGGGCGACATTCTCCGCGGTGATGCCCATCGAGCAGTAGGCCTCGGGGTAGGAGGCCTTCAGCGCCGGGTTCGGCATCGGGTTGAAGCCCATGATCGGCACGCGGGTCATCGATTCGACGCCGCCGCAGACGAACACCTCGCCGGCACCCATCTGGATGGCGCCGGCCGCCTGATGGATCGACTGCATGGAGGAGCCGCAATAGCGGTTCACCGTGGTGGCCGCGGCGGTCTGCGGCAGCTTGGCCAGGAAGGCGATGCTGCGGGCGACGTTCAGTCCCTGCTCGCCTTCGGGGAAGGAGCAGCCGACGATCACATCCTCGATGTCGTCGGTCTTCAGGCCGGTGCGCTCGACCAGCGCCGCGAAGACGCGGGCCAGCAGATCGTCGGGGCGGACCTTGGTCAGCTCGCCCTTGTGGGCGAAGGCGAAGGGCGAACGGGCATAACCGGCGATGACGACCGACTTCATGAGTGCTTCTCCTCCATGTCCTGCGTCTCCGTGATGCCGTTGCGGCGAAGATGCTCGGAGATCTGGGTGTCGATGGTGCACAGCTCCGCCAGCGTCTGCTGGACGTCGGCAAGCTGCTGTTCAAGTGCGGAAATCCGGCGGCGCGCGATGGAGCGCATGTAGCGCATCTGCTCGATCTGGGCGTCGTCGGTGTCGTAGAGGTTCAGGAAATCCTTGATCTCGGCCAGGCTGAAGCCCAGCCGCTTGCCCCGGCAGATCAGCGCCAGCCGGGCGCGGTCGCGGTGGCCGTAGACGCGTGCACTGCCACGGGCATTGCCGATCCGCTCCGGCGACAGCAGCCCCTCATCCTCGTAATGGCGGATGGTGCGGTGGGTCAGACCGAACTCCCCGGCCAGTTCGCCGATGGCGAGCCTGGGGCCGGACAGGCAGCCATCGCCGCCCTCCTCCCCCGTCTCCATCGCGCCGTTGCCGAACGAAAGCCGATCCACTCCGTCTGCTCCCTTCCTTGACGTTTACGTAAAGGTAAGGTCGATGCCGCTTGCTGTCAACAGACTTGTTGACCATGCCAACCAGTTGGCAGGCCAGCAGGCAGAACCCTGTCCAGCCACCAATAGGTGCGGCGCGCCCGCACAGTGACAGGATGCCACGCCCCGGCACTCCCAATAGCTGTGGCAGGCTTTGCGGTGAACGCACGCGTCCGCCCCATTCCCCTATCGGATGTGGGAAGCGGGGGCGGCAAAAAACAGACGGCCGGAAGGCCGTGACGGGTTCAGGGCGGGTTTTGAAATTTTCGGGCGGATCAGGACAGGGGACAGGAGACAACCCATGTCGGCGCGCGCCATCGTATCGTTGGGCGTCTGGATACTGGCCATGGTGCTGATCGGCACCATGACGGTCGGCCTTGCATTGGCCTTTTACCTGATGCTGACCCTGTGCTGCGCTGTCGTGGTCGCAGGATTGACCCTGCTCGCCCGGCGGCGGGACAGCCACCGGGGCGAACAGAGCTACCTTTAGGAATCATTCGCTTGCCTGGAAGCGCCGGTTGGATCGACTGGCCGGGGGGCGCTGCTGCCAGCGCCCCCTAAGCCTGTGCCCGGACTTACTCCGGCAGCACGCGCAGCCGGGAGGCGGCGGTGCGGGCGGACAGGTGGGGGCGCTGGAGATCCTGCACCTGGGCGCCGGGAACCGCGAAGTCGCCGGGGGTGACGGCGCGGACCAGATAGACCAGCCGGAAGCGGGGGGCCGCCTTCGGCAGATCGACGGCGGCCAGGAAGCGGTCCTCCCGGAACTCGACATTGCGGGCGGACGACAGGTCGCCCAGCCAGGACAGCTTGCCGAGCTGGCCGCTGTTGGCGAGCCGGACATTCTCGATCTCGAAGCCGGCCGGCAGCAGATCGCTGACCAGCACCGAATGGTCGAGCGGGTCGCCGACCTCACCCTCCAGGATCACCACCAGCAGGTCGTTGTGGCGGATGCCGGCCGGATCGACCGGACGCCCCGCCATGTCGAACAGGCGGCGGCGGATGGTCATCCCCTGCTCCTCCGCGCCGGCCGGCTGGTCGGGCACACCCGTCACCGACAGGATCTGCCGGACCTCGCCGCCCAGATTGCGGATGGCGGGCGGGGCGGCGGGATCGACGGCCAGGATCTGCGGCTTGGCGTTCTCCACCGTCTGGTCGCCGATGGCGAGCTTCATCGGAGCCGCCCGGTCGATCAGCGCCTTGGAGGCCAGCAGCAGCCAGGCCTGCTCCTGCAGGTTGGTGGTGCGGACGGCGGCGAAGGTCTTCGCCACGCGCTCGGCGGCCTGGAAGATGCGGTCGCGCTCCACGGCACCGCTCTCCGCCATCAGGAAGACGACGCCGGCCTCGTCCCGCAGGGACGAGCCCTGGTCGCGCAGGCTGGCGGTCACCATGCGGGCGCCGGACAGCTTGGAGAAGGCTTCCGCAGCAGCCGGCTGGTCGCCCAGCACGGCGGTCGCCGCGGCGATCTGTGCCCGGCCGAAGTCGGTCTGCAGCCGGTCCCAGTAGTTTTCGCGGAAGTAACGCACCGCACCGGCGTCGATCATCTTCGCCCGCGCCAGCACGTAGAGCGCATAGGCACGGCCCGGCAGGTCGGCGGTCTCGACCCAGGCATTGTCGATGGCCTGCTTCAGCCAGTCCAGGCCCTTGCGATAGGGCTGGTCGGGAATGCGGTAGCCCGCCGCCTTGGCCCGGCCCAGCACATCCACCGCATAGGCGGTCAGCCAGGGATCGAGATCGCCCTTCGGCGACCAGGGGGCGAAGGCGCCGTCGATGCGCTGGAAGGTCAGCAGCCGGTCGACGCTGCGCTGGACACGCGCCTTGATGCGGTCCTCCGGCGCGATGCCGAGGCCGGCGGCGACATCGCTCAGCGACAGCAGCGGCAGGATGCGGCTGGCGGTCTGCTCCGCTCCGCCCGCGGCGGCGCGGTCGAGCGCAAAGAGCAGGCCTGGCACGTCCAGGTCCGGCAGCGGCGCGACCTCCGCACCGACCGCGACGGTCTCAGGCCGCAGGCCGGCTGTGATGTCGGCGGGAACGGTCAGGCCTTTGTCGGTCGGCAGGGCGGCGACGTTGCGGCGGGACACCGGCGGCGAAGCCGGCCGCACCGTCACATCCCAGCGGCGGGTGACGCGCACGCCGTCGGGACCGGTGACGTCCAGCGTGACGTGGCCGGCCCCGACCGCGGTTGCGGTCAGCACACGGCCGGCGGTCGCCCGCTTGCCGCGCACCAGCTTCGGCACGGCCAGCTCGTTGCCCGATTCGCCAGCCGACTCCGTTCGGACGATGGAGACGGCGCCCTCGGCGGTCAGCGTCATGCGGTAATCGCCGGACGGGCCGCTCAGGTTGTCGAGCGACAGCAGGACCTGCGCCGAATCGCCGGGGGCGAGGAAGCGCGGCAGCACCGCGTCGGCGACGACCGCGTCGCGCACCAGCATTTGGCTTTCCGCCTGGCCGATCCGCCCTTCGCTCCAGGCCACCGCCATCAGGCGCAGGCGCCCCTGGAAATCGGGCAGGTCGAAGGGAACCGAAACCTTGCCGTCGGCGCCGACGGTCAGGATGCCGGAATAGAGCGAGACCACCCGTTCCGACTTGGGCGGAACCATCCCGGAGATCTGGCGCAGGCGCGGCGTCGGCTGCACCGGCGGCCGGGCGGCGTCCAGGCCGGCCGGATCGATCAGGCGGCCGTAGGAATCGCGCAGCTCCACGGTCAACGGACGCTTGCGCAGGTAATGGCGGGCCGGATCGGGCGAGGGCTGGTCGGTCAGCTGCATCACCGATTCGTCAACGGCTGCCAGCGTGACGAAGGCCTGCTTGCCCTCGGCGACGCCATCCACCGTGATGTCGGCGGTCATGGCGCGGCGCGGTTCCGTCTCCGCCGGGGCGGAGAGCCGGACGTCCAGCGTGCGCGGGGCCTTGTCCATCGCCAGCCAAGCGAGGCCGACGGCGCGGCGCGGCGGCTTCTTCGACTGCGGGTCGGAGGTGGCGAAGGCGGTCGCCAGCACATGGGCGCCACTGATCCAGCCCTGCCCGACCGGGATTTCCAGGAAGGCGCCCTGCGGACCGATGGCGCGGGTGACGGCATAGCTGACGCCGCGGTCGGCCACCGCCACCAGCACCTGGCTGTCATAGGGCGGCTTGACGAAGACCCAGGCGCTTTCACCGGCGCGGTAGGCCGGCATCATCACCGAGACATCGACCGCGTCCGGCCGGTCGCCGGCGGTCGGGGTCATCCACCAGCCGGCGGCGAAGCGGAAGCTGCTGGCAACGCCGGTCTTGGGGTCGAACACCTCCAGCCGGTAGCGGCCGGCGGCGACTGGGGTCTCCACCGAGGCCGGGGCGGCGGCCTGGGCCGACAGCGACCCGCCGGTCACCCGCTGGTCCTTCACCGTGACCTTGTAGTCCCAGCGGCCGTTGGCCTCGTACCACGCATAGTCGTACTCCTCCTCGAACAGCTCGTAGGAGAGGTCGGCGCGGTCGGTCGGCTTGCCGTCGGGACCGACGGCGATCACGTCGAAGCCGGCGGTGGCCCCCTCCGGCACGCCGTCGCCTTCGAAGCGCGGCTTGATGCCGACGGCGAAGGGCTGGTGGCGCACCGGCAGCACGAAGTCGCGGCCGACCGGGCGACCGCCGATGTCGAACAGGGTGGCGCGCACCACCGCCTCCAGCGGGCGGGTGCTGTCGGGCGGGCGCGGCAGCTTGACCTTCAGGCGGGCGGAGCCGTTGGAATCGGTGATGAAGCCCGGCAGGTCGGCGCGGGCCGGCTTCACCTCCTCCTGAACCAGACCGAAATGGTAGCCCGGCAGGTTGGGGTAGGGGTTGTTGGCGGCGCGCAGCGTCACCGTCAGCTCGCCCGGCAGGCCGGAAGCCGGCGCGCCGTAGAGGTAATGGCTGTCGAGCGCGATGTCGGCCTCGCCGTCGGACGCCAGCTCCGTCGTCGGGGAGGCGAGCGCCACGTCCAGCCGCGGCGGCACGAAATCCTCCAGCAGGAACTCGACCCTGCCGATGGCCGGACCGTCCGGCTCGGCATGGGCGGTGACGACCCAGTTGCCGGGATAGGCGTTCATCGGCAGGTCGATGCGGGTGGCATAGCCGCCGGCCCCGCTGTCGGTCAGGCTGCGCCGCTCGACCTCCAGGCCGTCGGGGCGCAGGACGCGGATGCTCAGCTGCTTGCCGGCCGGCGGCGGGTTGAGGTCGGCGTCGCGCAGCAGGGCGGTCAGCTGCACCGTCTCGCCCGGCCGGTAGATGCCGCGCTCGGTGTAGAGATAGGTGTCGAGTCCGCCGGCTGCCGGGCGGACGACGCCGACCGGCTTGTCCTGCGCCTCGGCCGGCGGGGCGCCGCCGGCGGTCAGGTCGAGAACGGCGAAGTCGCCGTCGCCGCGCGCGGCGAACAGCGCCTGGACCGGCTCGGCCCCGGCGGCGCGCAATGCTGCGAGGTCGAAGCGGCCGAGCCCGTCCTCGCCGGTCTGGAGGCGTCCCAGTTCTGTGCCGTTGCGGGCGACCAGACGCAGTTCCACCCCGGCGGCGGGTGCTGCGGTCTGGACGGAGCGGGAGAAGACCACCAGCGAGTCGTCGCCGAGGATGGTGTTGAGGCCGAGATCGGAGACGACGAACCACTGGGTCGCCTTGCGGTCCCAGCCACCCGGCTTGATCTCGTCGGCGCCGGCGATGGCGACATAGACGCCGGGGTCGAGCTTGCCCAGCACGGCGTCGATCGGGAAAGCGGTGGTGACGGTGCGGTTCGGCTGGTTGCCGATGCCCATCTCGCCGCGCCACACCTCCTGGCCCGACTTGTCCAGGATCTCGCCGATGTCGTAATCGGTCATCTGCTGGGTGATGCGGCCGAAATAGATCTTCTCGACCAGCGCCCGGTCGGCGATGCGCAGGACCTGGAGCTTCGCACGGTCCAGATTGATCGAGCGCAGCGGCAGCCCTTCGGCGCCGACGCGCGGCAGGATGTAGCCGGCGCCGCGGAAGGCCAGCGACGGCTTGCGGTTGGGCACCTGCACCTCGCGGGTGTCGGCGGCCGGCAGGCGCTTGCCGTCGGCGCCGGGCAGCCCGTCCTTCAGCGTGACGCGGTAACTGTCGCCGTGGCGCAGCCCCTCGACGCAGAGCGTGCGGTCGCGGGCGATGGCGGCACCGTCGACCGCCGGCTCCACCGCGACATAGTCGCGGTAGTTGACGGCACGCGAGCGCTCCAGCCGGTCGGTGAAGGTGAAGCAGGCCTGTGGCGTATCGCGCTCCGCCACCACCTCGACGCTGGATACGCCGAAGGGCACCGGCTCGGCCGGCGGGTCGGCGGCGAAGGTCTGGGATACGGTGAGCGTGCCGGAGCACGCGGCAAGAACGGCACAGACACGCGCCAGCGCACGCAACATTATAGACAGGCCCCAATTCCGCGGGTGGATCCGAAGGCACGCGGCCGGGGGCAGCCCTGGCGTCGGCTCGGACCTGGATAAAACCGGCGCGGAGTATGCCCAAGCGGCAGGGGTTTCGCCATGGCTTTGCGGCGCCGTCCCGAAGATCGCTTTGATCGCGCACCGGAAACGGCAGGCGGCGGGAGGGTCAGGCGGCGAATTCCAGCGTGACCTGGCTGCCCTGCCCCGGCCGGCTGTCGATGCGGAGGCTGCCGCCATGCGCCTCGATCAGCGACTTGACGATGGGCAGCCCCAGGCCGGTGCCACGGCCGGGCTGGGTGGTGAGAGCGGAGGTCTGACCGAAGGGAATGGAGGCCTGCCGCAATTCCTCCGCCGTCATGCCGATGCCGTTGTCGGTAACGCGGACGACGCAGCGGCCACTCACCCCGCGCGCGACGCTGACCAGCACGCGCCCGTTCTCCGGCGTGAATTTCAGAGCGTTGCCCAGCAGGTTCAGCAGCATCTGCTTCAGCGCCCGCTCGTCCGCGCGCACCAGCGTGGGCGACGGCGGGCGGTTGATCTCCAGCCGGATCGACTTCTGCTCGGCCTGGGGAGCGACAATGCGGAGCGCCCATTCGGCGGCGGCGACCGGGTCGACATCCTCCATCAGCAGGGCGAACTTGCCGGCCTGGAGGCGCGACAGGTCGAGGATGTCGTCGATCAGGGTCAGCAGATGCTGGCCGGAGGCATGGATGTCGCGGGCATAGTCGGCATAGCGCGGACCGGCGTCCTGTCCGAACATCTGGTCCTTGATGATCTCGGAAAAGCCGAGGATGGCGTTCAGCGGCGTGCGCAGTTCGTGGCTGACGCGGGCGAGGAAATCTCGGTTGACCGCCAGCGCCGCCGCCAGCCGTTCGGCGTTGCGCTGCTGGACCAGCAGGAAGGCGGCGACCAGCAGGATGGAGACGCTGAGCAGCGCCGCGATGATCCGCATCTGCCCACGGAAGCCGGCGACCGCGGCGTCGATGTCCTTCACCGCGATGCCGACGACGAGGATCAGCGGGTAGCCCTCGACCGGCCGGTAGGCGTAGGCGCGGCGGATGCCGTCGGCGATGCTGTCCTGCCAGAAGACACCGCTCAGCGACTGCTGGACCGCAACCCACAGGTTGGAGCCGGTGCTGTCGAGCCCGACGGAATCCTTTCCGTCCTTGGAGCCGCGGGCGCGGATGACCCGGTCCAGCCCGACCAGCGTGACCACACCGTTGCGGCCGACATCGGCCTGCCGGTAGAAGCCCGAGAGGTGATCGGGATCGACATTGGCGACCGCCACGCCGGCGAACTCGCCCGCCGCATCCTCCAGCCGCCGGGAAAAGCGCAGCAGAGGCTGCCCGGTCGCCGAGCCGTTGAAGGGCAGGCCGATCTTCATCAGCGACCGTCCCTCCCCCTGGTGATAGGCGATCAGGCCGCTGCCCTCCAGCCCTTCGGGCGGCCCCATCCCCTCGCTGCGGAAAAGCTGGGCGCCGTCGAGACCGAAGACGCTGAAGTGATGGATCAGGCCGGTGTCGTAGAGCCCGTCGTCGATGATGCGGCGGGCGCGGGACAAGCCGCCTTCGGCATAGCGTTCGGCGAAGGAGCGCAGCGTGGTGTCGACGTCATGCACGGTGCGGCTGGTGCTGCTCTCATAGGCGCGCGCCGTCGTCTGGGCATTGACGATGGCCTCCCGCATCTGGCCTTCCAGCATGGAGGACGCCATCGCGGCATAGCCGATCCACACCCCGGCCAACGCCAGGGCGGTTGCCGTCAGGATGCCGTTCCGGATGGACAGCAGCCTGACGGAGGGGAACCGAAAGGTCGGGAGACGTGGCATGCCCTGCGCTCCGCCGTTCCACCGCCCCCCGCATCCGGTCCGCAGTGCCGATCCGTAACGTCGGGCGCGATGCGGCGGGGGTGGAGCCGATCATCGCACCAATCGGTTAAGACTTGTCAAATGTCCGAACTGTTTGTCTACCCACCAATTGTGCCCGTGGATTTCTATTTTGACACGAAACGGTGCCGCAGCCGCTCGATGGCGGTATCGAGCACTTCGTCCTTCTTTGAGAAGCAGAAGCGCACGACGTTGGTCGGCGCGTTTTCCACGAAGAAGGCGCTGACGGGGATGGCGGCGACCTTCGCCTCCGCCACCAGCCAGCGGCAGAAGGCCTGATCGTCGCCGTCGAAGCCGAAGCGCGAGATGTCGGCGGCGACGAAATAGGTGCCGGCGCTGGGCAGCACGTCGAAGCCGACCGAGGCGAGCCCGGCCGACAGCCGGTCGCGCTTGGCCTGGAGCCCGGCGGCGAGCCCGGTGAAATAAGCCTCCTCCTTGCCCAGCCCGTAGGCGACGGCGGCCTGGAGGTTCGGCGGGGTGGTGAAGGTCAGGAACTGGTGCGCCTTGGCGACCGGCTGCAACAGGTGCGGGGCGGCGGTGACGTAGCCGACCTTCCAGCCGGTCAGCGAGAAGGTCTTGCCGGCCGACCCGATCTTCAGGCAGCGGTCGCGCATGCCCGGCAGGCTCATCAGCGGAATGTGGCGGCGGCCGTCGAAGACGATGTGCTCATAGACCTCGTCGCAGACCGCCAGCGCGTCGTGGCGCTGCACGAACTCGGCGATCAGCTCCAGCTCGGCCCGGTCGAAGACCTTGGCGGCGGGATTCAGCGGATCGTTGATCAGCACCAGCTTGGTGCGGGGGGAGAAGGCGGCCTCCAGGTCGGCGCGGCTGAAGCTCCAGTCCGGCGCCTTCAGCGAAACGAAGCGCGGCACACCGCCGGCCAGCCGGACGATGGGCAGGTAGCTGTCGTACATCGGCTGGAACAGCACCACCTCGTCGCCCGGATTTATCAGGCCGAGCAGGCAGGCGGTCAGCGCCTCGGTCGCACCGGAGGTGACCATCGTCTCGGTCTTCCAGTCGACATCGAGCCCATAGAAGCGGCCGGCGTGGGCGGCCAGCGCCTGACGCAGATCGGGCGTGCCCATCATCGACGGGTACTGGTTCCACCCGGTCAGCAGCGCATCGGCTGCGGTTTGCAGCACGTCGGCCGGCCCCCGGTCGTCGGGGAATCCCTGGCCCAGGTTGATCGCGCCATGCTCCTCCGACAGGCGGGACATGACCTCGAAAATGGTGGTGCCATAGCTGGACAGCAGCGCGTTGCCCGACTTCACCGGAAAGCCTCCTCATGCGAACGGACGCACAAGATGGCCGCTGCGGGGCGACGCTGTCCAGTGCCCGCTTCCGCAGGGCAGACCGCAGAGGAGCGGTTGTCGGCGGTCGGCAAAATCGTTTGGACTCCCACCGAGCGATGGAGACGGCCATGGTATGGCTGTTGCATACTCAGGTAAGTTTCTGTCCCAAGGAGTGTAATTCCGATGTCATTTTCTTCCCGCTGCCGCGGTGCCGCCCTGTCGGCTTTGGTCCCGGCCCTGGTCCTGTTCGGGCTGGCCGGTTCCGCGCAGGCTGCGGAACCGATCAAGGTCAAGGTGTTCGTCGGCTCGATGTTCGAGATCGGCAAGAACACCGGCGACCGCGCCGGCGAGTTCCAGCACTGGTACGAGCGCTATTGGCAGACGGCCGAGCCGATCACGGTGAAGGGCGCGCTGAACCCGGTCTACTGCAACGCCGACGGCGTCTGCGGGTCGGTGCTGGGCATGGGCAAGGTCAGCTCGTCGGCCTCGATGCAGGCGATCCTGCTGAACCCGCAGCTCGACCTGTCGCAAGCCTATTTTATGGTCACCGGCGTGGCCGGCACCCCGCCGTCGCGCGGCACCATTGGCGAAGTGAGCTGGGCGACCTGGGTGGTCGACTATGACCTCGGCCATCGCTGGGCGCCGGAGGAGAACAAGCCGGGCGAGCCGACCTTCATGCCGCGCAAGGGGTACGAGGCGGTGCGGCTGTTCCCGATGAACCCGGCGCTGGTGTCCTGGGCGATGCGCCTGACCGCCGACACGCCGCTGAAGGACAGCGACTCCGCCCGCTCCTACCGCAAGCGTTATCCGCAGGAAGCGGCACAGCGTGCTCCTTTTGTGGGCACCGGCACGCACATGACGGGCGACACCTTCTTCCACGGCCCCGGCATGTCGGCCCAGGCGCAGTACATCGCCAAGCTCTATGGCGCGGACGACTACGTCATCACCGAGATGGAGGCTGCGGCGATCACGCTGGTCATCAAGCGGCTGCAAGGCTCCGACCGGGTGATGAGCCTGCGCGGTGCGGTCAATTTCGACCAGGGCAATCCGAACGAGACCACGCTCCAGCACCTCGACCCGAAGCCGGGCGAGACCGCCGGCGGCTTCGCCGAGACGGTGGAGAATGTGGAGCTGGTCGGGTCGCGGATGGTCGACCACATCGTCGGCCATTGGGACCAGTGGAAGGACGGCGTTCCGGCCCTGCCCGCTCCCTGACGGGATCGTCTGCGCCTGCCGGGCGGCAACCGCCCGCCCGGCAGGCGCCTGCGGCTTACTCGCCGTAGATCTTCCGCAGGCGGCGGTTGCGCAGCTTCAGCCGGATGCGTTCGACCGGGCTGAAGATGCGGGGATAGCGGCGCTTGCCCCGCACGAACAGACGGCGGGCGTCGGCGGAGTTGCGCAGCACCAGCACGCCACCGAGCAGCATCACCGGCAGGCCGCCGGGACCGGGCAAGGGGGCGATCAGCAGGCCGAGCAGGATGATCGTGCATCCGGCGCCGATCAGGGCCAGCTGTCGCACGCGCGCGAAAGACAGCGTCTGGGCGGTATCGGGAGGACTCATCTGCGGTTCGACAGGCTCCAAGCTTTGCGTTCGTCCGCATATGGGCCTGGGGGAGCGGCTCGAAAAGGCCCCCCTCCCCTTTGCAGGTGTGGGAGCGCGTCTTCTCCTGCCCCGGAAAGGGGCTGGACTCAATGCCCCGATTTTCAATGCAGCGTGCGCATCGGTTCCGGCGGCGCGGCGCGCAGGCGGGCCGGGTCCAGGCGGCTGAGGGCGGCGTCGCGTTCCGCGGGCTTGGGTTCCCAGCCGAATTCGCGGATCAGCTGGTCGCGGGCGGCGATGGCGCGGCGGGACAGGTGGGCGCATCCGTCCGGCGCTTTGCCCCGGCTTGGCGGCGGGCAACGGCGGTCGGCGCAGCTTTCCAGCATCAGGCGGATCATCCGCTCGCGCTTGGCGGCATCGACATAGCCCATCTGGTCGAAATAGAGCTTGGTGAAGGCCAGTTCGGTGACGCGGGCGTGGGCCTTGCGGTCGCCGACGATCACCGCCGCCACCACCTCCACGCAACGGCCGGCGAAATGCGGCAGCGGCGCGGTGCCGTCGTCGGCACAGTCGAGCAGGCGGCTCGGCAGATCGACCAGCCGGCCGGTCACGTCCTTCACCAGATAGCGGCGCCACACCGACATTTCCGCCTCCCGTCAGGCTTCAGCCCCCGAAAAGAAGCCTACACCAGACGGAGGGAACACGGAACCGGTCATGAACACACGATCCCGTGAACGGTCGGGTTCCGGCGCGCCTCAGCCTCAGTGCGGCACCAGCGGCCAGAAGATCGCGATGGCCGTCGTGCCGAACACCACGACCATGATCGACAGCGGCAGGCCGAGGCGCCAGTAATCGCCGAAACGGTAGCCGCCGGGGCCCATCACCAGCGTGTTGCACTGGTGGCCGATGGGGGTGAGGAAGTCGCATCCGGCGCCGATCGCCACCGCCATCAGGAAGGCGTCGGGCCGCAGCCCGAGATGGGTGGCGAGGCTGGCGCCGATGGGCGCCATCACCAGCACCGTCGCGGCGTTGTTCAGGAAGGGCGTCACCGCCATCGCCGCCACCATGATCATCGCCAGCGCCCCCACCGGCGGCAGGCCCTGCGACAGGTCCGACAGGAAGCCGGCGATCAGCTCGGTGCCGCCGGTGGTGCGCAGCGTCTCGCTGACCGGGATCAAGGAGCCCAGAAGCACCAGGATCGGCCATTCGATGGCCTCGTAGGCATCGCGCAGGCTGACCACCTTCAGGGCGGTCATCGCCACCGCCGCCCCGAAGAAGGCGATGGCGACCGGCACCAGCCCGGTGGCGACCAGCGTGACGGTCAGCCCCAGCACCGCCACCGCCGCGGCGCGCTTCGGCGTGCGGCCGATGGCGAGGTTGCGCTCGGCCAGCGGCAGGCAGCCCAGCTCGGCCAGCGTATCGGAAACGGCGGCCTGCCGGCATTGCAGCACCACCAGATCGCCCGATTGCAGCCGGATGCGGCGCAGCCTCTGGCGGATCGGCCGGCCGCGCCGGCTGAGCGCCACCAGATTGGCGCCGAACCGCTCGCGCAGGTTCACCTCCTCGATGCTGTGGCCGATCATGGCGGAGCGCTGCTCCACCACCGCCTCGACCACGGCGATGTCGTCCTCGTTCTCGACCCCCTCCTGGTCCTTGTCGTGCATCATGCGCAGGCCGGCGCGCTTGACCAGATCGCCCAGCGCCGTGGTGTCGCCCTCCAGCACCAGGATGTCGTCGGCGAACAGCACCCAATGGCCCGACGGGACATAGCGGCGATAATTCTCGCGCACGATGGCGGCGACGGTCACCTCGTTCTCGCCGAAGGATTCCAACTCCTCCACCGTACGGCCGACGAACTGCGAGCCGGCGGGCAGCCGCGCCTCCGCCGTATAATCGTCGATGTTGAAGGCCGGTCCGGCCCCCGCCGCCCGCCCCTTCGGCAGCAGCCGGTAGCCGACCGTCAGGAAGGCGACGCCGACCAGCGCGATCACCAGCCCCACGGGCGTGAAGTCGAACATGTGGAAGGGCTCGCCGGTCATCTCCGCCCGCACGCGCGACACGATGATGTTGGGCGAGGTGCCGACCAGCGTCATCAGCCCGCCCAGCAGCGAGCCGAAGGCCATCGGCATCAGCAGCAGCGACACCGGCGTGCCGCTCCGCCGCGCGACCTGCAAGGCGATGGGCATGAAGATGGCCAGCGCGCCGATGTTCTTGACGATGGCCGACAGCAGGGTCACCGCCCCGGCCAGCATCGCGACCTGGCTCCAGACGCCGGTCATCCGCGCGGTCAGCGGTCGCATCGCCGCCTCCACCACGCCGGAGCGGCCGACGGCGGCGCTGACCACCAGGGCCGATCCGACGATGATGACGATGTCGTCGGAAAAGCCCTGGAACGCCTCCTTCGCCGGCACGATTCCGGCGGCGACCGAGGCCAGCAGGGCGATCATCCCGACAAGGTCGTACCGCAGCCGGTCCCAGATCAGCAGCGCGATCACCGCGCCGATGATCCCGAACGATAACATCTGGTCGATGGTCATTGGGGAAGGCAGCGTCCTTATCCTGTGATCCGGAGCCGGGCCGGACAGGGGAACGCGGTTGTGCGTCCGGTCAGCGCGCGGAACCCGACCCCTTCCCGTCCCCGCGGCCATCGCCCGACTTGCCGGCCCCTGTCCTGCCGGATGCCGCAGCCCCCTTGTCGGGGGACCGGGCATCCTGCACCAGCCGGCCGCACTGTGGCTGTTCCTCACTGCCCGGGTCAAGGAAGGGCAGCACGCCGGCCAGCGGGGTCAGCAGCACGCCCAGCGCCACCGCCGCAGCACCCCGCGCCGCCGACTCGGTGGGATCGACGCCGATGTCGGGGTTGCCCAGCGTGCCGCCGACCAGCACCGGGACGTGGGTGGCGAAGACCTGCGGCGACTTCGAATCGCCGACGATGCGCAGGTCGAGCGACTCGTTGCGCAGGCTGATCCGGCCCTTGCCGGTCACCAGCGTTTCCGGCGTGTCGAGCACCAGCGCCTCGACCTGGGCGACACCGTTCTGCACCGACATGTTGCCGACCAGGCAGTTGAAGGGCATCGGCTTCGACCCGGAAATGACCACGCCCAACGTTTCCAGGATGTTGGTCTTCAGCCCCTTGACCGCGAGGCTGGTGACCCGTCCGCCATCCACCGCAACGCCGATCTTGCCGTCGGAGCTGCCCAGCAGGTCGGCCACCGTCTTGCCGGAACCGGCAAGCTGGATGCGCCCGGCCACCGTGCCGCCGATCTGGCCCGCCAGGGAGGTTTCGCTGAAGAAGGTGGACAGCTTCATCGCGCGGATGTCCAGGTTGGTGCGCATCGCCGGCACCTTGCGGCTGCCGTCCACCTGCACCGTGCCGGCGATCCGCCCGCCGCCGATGCCCAGCGACAGCGGATCGAAATGCAGATCGCCGTTGGCCAGCCTGACCCGCATGTCCAGATCCTGCAACGGGGCGAATGGCGCCTCGACCCGCTTGCCGCGCAGGCGGACATCCATGTCGGTGTTGCGCAGCATCTCCACATTCACCGGGGTGGCGGGGATGACACGGCCGTTGCCGCGGGTCGGGTAGTCGCCGCTGCCGCGCGGCGAGGCGCCGATCAGGCCGGCCAGATCCTGGGCCGCCAGCCGGTTGGAGGTGAGGTCGGCCTTCACCATCGGCCGCTCCCCGTTGGTGTCGACCGACAGGTCGCCGGACAGGTCGCTTTCGCCGACCTTGCCGTTCATGCCGTGGAAGGCCCACAGGCCCCCTTCGCGCGACAGGTGGCCGGATATGGAATAGGGCCGGGTCTTCGGCGTCGGGATGCCGAGGATCGGGAAGATTTCCGCCAGATCGTTGCCGCTGAGCGCCACCGAGAGGTCGACGCCCTCCAGCTTCACCGGCTCGGCCACCGATCCTTCGATGCGGCCCTTGGTCTTGCCGACGGCGGCGTCGATCTTCAGAGGATAGGGCTTGGGATCGTCGCGCAGATAGAGCAGCGAGCCGCCCTCCACCGCCAGGGTGAAGGGCTTGCCGGCGAAGTTGCCCTTGCCGTTCAGCTGCACGGTGTCGCTGTTGTTGTCGCCCGTCGCGGTGTTGATGGTGTTGTCGATGTCGATGTCGCTGGTGGGGTCGCGGTAGCGCAACCGCCCGTCGGCGATCAGCAGCCGCTCGATCACCGGAATGTCGCCGCGCTTGTCGGGGGTTACGGTCTCCTTCGCCACCTCCTTCTCCGCGTTGGGCGGGCCGAAATTCCAGTTCGCCTCGCCCTTGTCGTTCTTTTCCAGGATCAGCTTCGGACCCTCGAACTTCAGTTCCGGCAGTTCCCAGTTGCCGCGCAGCAGCGGCCACGGGCGCAGCGAGGCGTCCAGCGCCCTGATCTCCGCCATCGTCCTGTCCTGCGCCCAGTCGGCGTTGGCGACGCGCAGTCCTTCCAGATGGATGCGGATCGGGTTGCCGAGATGCACGCGCAGGTCACCGTCGATGGCGACCTCGCGGTTCAGCGCCGCCGAGGCGCGGCGGGCGACGAAGCCGCGGGCATCGTTCCAGTCGAACAGCAGCACCACCGCGCCGACCCCGACGACGACGAGACCGACGAGGCCAAGCAGGCCATAACCGATCCATTTGAACACCGATCCCGCACCCGCTTTCATCCCCCTGCCCTCCGCGCACCGTCCCTTCCCCTGACAACGGACAAGGAGGCGGAACAGCGAAGGCCGGAGGCGGGGGGTACCGCAAGAGATCCGCTCCATCTGTCCGAAGGTCATATACTCCAATGGCGCTTATATTGGATTTAACGCAAAATTCAGTATCGCAGCGCCGTAATCGTCGACGCCTCACCCCCACCCCGCAGCCAGGGCCGCAGGACAAGATGCGTTCTCTGACCAATTTCGCCCCGTCCACCTTCGAGGAACGCGGTGCCGCCGTGGCCTTCACCACGCCGGTGCTGGCGCAGACCCGCGTGCGCAAGGACAGCCGCGACCAGCTGGAGGTGCTGGTGCCCAACCTTTCGGAAGGGCGCGGCGTCTATGTGGTTCCGTGGAAGTCGCTGCCGCTGGCCTTCCCGATGACCGTGCATGACCGGATGCTGCACGATCTGATCGCCAAGGCCGAAGGCTGCTCGCCCGACGACATCCGCAAGGCGGTGCTGGAGGCGGCGCGCTGCGGGCTGGCCGGCGGCGGTGCCGTGGCGGCGGCGGAAGCGGCGCTGAGCGACGACGAGGACCAGCGGCTTCTCATCAACTACCAGCTGATCGTCGAGGCGCTGAAGGCGGTCGGCCTGGAATCGACGGAGATCCTGAAGGTCGGCCTGACCTCCGCCGAAGGGCAGAAGCTGACGCGCGACCTGATGATGAAGGCGGCGCAGCGTCTGGCTCTGGAACCGAAGGAACTCTATGGCCGCATCGCCGAGCTGGCGCTGATGATGGAGGCCATCGGGTTGGCCAGCTCGCCCAAGCCGGCGCGGCTGCGGCGGCTGATGCGCGATCTCCAGGGCTTCCGCGACAGCATGACTGACTGGGCAACCGACAACGTGTCGGAGGCGGCTCCCATCGGCGGCTTCTGCGCCGAAGTGGCGGAGCATACGGTCAACCACGCCCGCAACGTCATCGGCCAGTTCGATCAGGCGATGGCGTCGTTCGAGGTGCTGCTGCGCCAGTGGGAGACCAAGCGTCCGCAGATCCGCAAGGCGTCGAGCCGGCTGTCCTGGCTGCTCGACGGCTGGGAATATCTGATCCTGCTGTGGAACGACGCGCTGACCCAGGACCGCTATTCCCAGGACATGGCCGTCCACGACATCTTCCGCGTCATCCCCCTGCTGCCGAAGGACGAGGGCCGCGCCGAGCAGTCCGCGCTGGCGGACAAGCTGATCAACAGCCACAAGCGGTCGGTGCGCGCTTATGTCGACTGGCGCAGCGGCCAGCTCGATGTCGATCTGGTCATGCGGATCGAGACGATCAAAGGGAGAGCGGCCTGATCATGGAGATGAGGGATCTGGTCGCGCTGGGCGACAAGCTTCTGGACATCGACGAGCCCAAGTTCCGCCAGATCGTCGATCTGCTGGAGCAGATGAACGACCATCCCGACATCCAGCGCACCATCGCCGTGATCCGCCCCCGCTTGGTCGAGCTGCGGCTGCACCGCCGGCCGACGCTGAAGCGGCTGTTCTGCGATCCCTTCGAAGACCTGTTCGAAGCGTTGGGCAAGGCCGACCCGGTGCCGCTGAGCGTGATCGAACGGTCGCTGATGAACAGCCTGTGGCCGCTGGTGGAGGCCGAGGTCGGCAAGGAGCGCATGCGCGCCTTCCGTCCGGCCCTCCAGGCCGGGCCGGAGCGCAAGGCGCTGACCGAAGCCTTCTGGGGGGAATGCGCCGCCGCGGTGACGACCATCGCCCAGGGGGCGGTGGCCGGGCATTTCAGCGAAGCGCTCGACCTGCGGATGAACCCCAACCGGACACGAGCGCTCGCGGACATCGCCGTCCTACTGTCCATCGCACCTGAGATCATGGAGTTGAAGGCGGCGCTGTCGCCCAAGCCGGTGCCGAAGCTCCATGGCGATCATATCGAGGCGATCCAGACCATCGGCCGCCGGCTGTCCCGCGCCAGACCGGAGTCGCTGCGGATCTTCATCCTGCTCGCCGCCTCGCGCCTGACCGATCCGTCGGTGCTGTTGAGCGGGCTGTGGGACATGGATCTGGGCCAGAAGTCGACCGACCGCGCCACCCTGTTCATGCAGCTGAGCGGCACCGTCGTCGCCCAGATCGAGGACCGCTCGCGCAGCTGGCAGGACACCCCGGCCAGCGACCGCATGGCGGTGGCCGATCTGGCGCTCGACCTCGTCGCCAGCCTGGACGCCACGCGGGCGGCGATGGAGCACAGCCGCAACAAGGAATTCGACCAGCGGCTGAAGCAGGTGCGCAACTCCGTCCACACCATGGTGAAGACCCAGGTGTTGCAGGACGCCGATGCCGGCATCGTCGCCGCCATCGGCGCGCTGGAGGGCGGCAGCGAAGGACGCGCCCAACTGGCCCAGGCGGAGAACCACGCCCGTGCGCTGCGCAAATGCGCGACCATCGCCGATACGCTGGGGCTGCGCGGCGAGCTGCGGGAGATGACGCAGAAGACCACCGCCTCGCTGACGGAAAAGGCGCAGCAGGCGCTGGGCGGACCGGCCGGCAGCACCCGCACCGGCTATACCGCCATCCGCATGATCGAACTGATTGCCGGACCGGCCGAAGCGAATAAGATCATGGACGACATCATGAGCAGCGGCCGGCGGTGAGTGTGCCGGCGCCTTGCGGTTCGGAGGAATTGGCGATGGGATCGGGATACACCGGGTGGGAATTGCCGGCGGACGAGCGCGGGCGCCTGCTGGCCCTGCTTCCGCCCCGCTATGAGAGGCTGGTCGCCGACCATGTGACCCTCACCTTCGGCGTCGGACCGCAGGAGCCGCTGCCCGCCGCAACCGAGGCCGACGTGATCGGCTATGCCGACGACGGCGAGGGGGTGCAGGCGCTGGTTGTCGCCGTCGACGGCGCCAGCGACCGGCCGGACGGATCGACCTACCACATCACCTGGTCGCTGGCGGACGGGCGGCGCCCGGTGGAGTCCAACGACGTCATCCGCGACTATGGCTGGCGTCCGGTGGACCCGGTGACGGTCAGGCTGGTGCCGCGGTATTTCGCGCTGTAAGGCAAAATCTCACGGAAGCTCACGGCACCTCCGCCACCCCTTCGGCGGCGACGCCGCGCTTGAGGCGCTGTTCGCGGTAGACGATGAACAGCCCGCTGCCGATGATCAGCACAGCCCCCACCCCCATGCGGGCGGTGGGGGCCGTGCCCCAGACCGCGAGGTCGAGGATCACCGCCCACAGGATCGACACATATTGGAAGGGCACCACCACCGCGGCCGGGCTGAGCTGCAGCGAGCGGTTCATCATGGCGTGGCCGGCCAGCGCGGTAACGCCCAGCAGCCCCAGCAGGAGGAAGCCGAACCACCCCGGCGCTTCCCAGGTCCAGGGCAGCGTCACCCCGCCGATCAGCAGGCCGCCCACCATCTGGTTGCCGACCAGCGTCAGGCTGGAGGCGGAGCGCAAGACGCGGGTGGAGATCACGCCGCTGGAGAAGATGAAGGCGCCGATCAGCGCCACCAGCGACGGCCAAAGGTCGAAGCGGCCGGTCGGGTTCAGCACGATGACGACGCCGACGAAGCCGACCAGCACCGCCACCCAGCGGCGCCAGCCGACGCTTTCGCGCAGGACCAGCACCGACAGCGCGGTGACGATCAGCGGTGCCGACATGTAGATGGTCATCACGTCGGCTAGCGGCAGATAACCGACCGCCCAGTAGAAGCAGGCGACGTCCACCGTCATCAGCAGCACACGCAGGATGTGCAGCGGCAGCCGGTCGACCGCGAAGACCGCGGCGATGCCCTCGCGCCAGATCATCGGCGCCAGCACCGCCAGCCCGAACAGGCTGCGCACGGCCAGCAGCATGGCGACCGGATGGTCGGCCACCAGCCATTTGCCGAGCGCGTCGTTCAGCGTGAAGAGCGTCATCCCGCCCAGCATCATCAGGATGCCACGGCGGGTGTCGGTCGCGGGGGCCGCGGTCATGGAAGGGTCCGGCAATGGTTGAGAGCGTGATCCGCAGGAGCAGGCCGCAGACCTGCGCGGCCAGCGATATTGCTGGAATGGCGGACGAACGCAACCCCCGCCCGCGGGCAGGAGCGATGCGAAAATTCCATCCGCCCGATTGAGTCCGCCAACGGCGGCCGGGGCGTTCAGCGATAGGGCGCCTGTTGAACGGGCAGCCGGTTGGTCTCCTTCATCTCCCGCAGCGACAGGTTCGACCGGATGCTGGCGACCCCCGGCAGCTTTCGCAGCACCCTGTCGACGAACCCGCTGTAATCGTCGAGATCGCGCGCGACGACGACCAGCAGGAAATCCGCCTCTCCGGTGGTGTTGTGGCAGCTCAGCACGGAGGGGCAGGACTGGATGATCGCCTCGAAAGCCGCGGTCACCTCCTCGCCATGCTGGGTGCAGACGATCTGCACGAAGGCCATGACGCCGAAGCCGAGCTTGCGGCGGTCGAGAACCGCCTGATAGCCCTTGATCACCCCGCTTTCCTCCAAACGCTTCTGACGCCGCCAGCAGGACGCCTCGCTGAGCGCCAGCTGTTCGGAGAGCTTGGCGTTGGACAGCCTGCCATCCTGTTGCAGCCGGTCGGCAATCGCGGCATCCACTTTATCCAGCGGGTCCATGCTGAAGAATTCCTTCGCCATTAGGCCATTAGAGGAAAGAACCCTTCATATCTGCGGTTCGACCGATCTTCAATTGAAAGCCAATTTCAGCAGGCCCGTCGTAGACTGCGGGGAGCGTCCAGACGGAGTCCCCCCGATGAAAGCCGTGGTCTACGAGGCATTTTCCGCCCCGCCCAAAATCATGATCGTGCCCGATCCGACGCCGGAGCCGCATGGTGTCGTCGTCAAGGTGATGGCGACCGGCGTCTGCCGCAGCGACTGGCACGGCTGGGTCGGCCATGACACCGACATCCAGCTTCCCCATGTTCCCGGCCACGAACTGGCCGGCATCGTCGAGGCGGTCGGCAGGGACGTGACGAAATGGAAGGTCGGGGACCGGGTGACGGTCCCGTTCGTCGGCGGCTGCGGCGCCTGTCCCGAATGCCATTCCGGCAACCATCAGGTCTGCGACCGGCAGTTCCAGCCCGGCTTCACCCATTGGGGGTCGTTCGCCCAGTATGTCGGCCTGCATCGGGCGGACATCAATCTGGTGGGTCTGCCGGAGAGCATGGACTTCACCACGGCGGCGAGCCTCGGCTGCCGCTTCGTGACCTCGTTCCGCGCCGTCATCGACCAGGGCAAGACCTCCGCCGGCCAATGGGTCGCCGTTCACGGCTGCGGCGGCGTCGGCCTGTCGGCGATCATGATCGCCAATGCGGTGGGCGCCAATGTCGTCGCCGTCGACATCTCGGAAGACAAGCTCGCCCTGGCCCGTGCGCTCGGCGCCGTTGCCACGGTGAACGCATCGGAGGTTGGGGAGGTCGCCGAAACGGTCATCGAGATCACCCGCGGCGGCGCCCATGTCTCGCTCGACGCGCTGGGCCACCCCACCACCTGCTTCAACTCGATCGGCAACCTGCGCAAGCGGGGCAAGCATGTGCAGGTCGGGCTGATGCTGGCCGAGAACAGCACGCCGGCCATTCCGATGAGCCGCGTCATCGCCAACGAGCTGGAAATCCTCGGCAGCCACGGCATGCAGGCTCACCGCTATGACGCGATGATGGAGATGATGCGGTCCGGCAAGCTGGCGCCGGAGAAGCTGATCGGCCGGACGATCACGCTGGAACAGTCCATCGACGCCCTGATGAGCATGGACAGGTTCGAGGGCACCGGCGTCACCGTGGTGACGGAGTTCTGAGGCCAAGGTTCAATGATGGGGCCGGAAGGTCAGCGCTTTCCGGCCCCTTCTTCGGCGATCAGATCACGCCCTTCTCGCGCAGGGCGGCGATGTCGGCCTCGCCCAGGCCGAGGGATTCGGCGAGCACCGTGTCGGTGTGCTGGCCCAACGTCGGCGGGGCGGTGTCGTGGACCAGGGGGGTGCCGCTGTAGCGGATCGGGCTCGCCACCGTCGGCACGCTGCCCTGGGTCGGGTGCGGCAGATTCTGGTGGATGTTACGGGCCTTGACCTGCGGGTCTTCGAAGACCGCGGCCAGATCGTTGATCGGGCCGCAGGGCACGCCGACCTGCTCCAGCGCGCCCAGCCAGTCCTGGCTGTCGCGGGTGCGGATCAGCTCCTCCAGCAGGGCCACCAGCTCCTTGCGGTTGGCGACGCGGGCCGGGTTGGTGGCGTAGCGCTCGTCCTTCGCCAGATCGGGGCGGCCGGCGACCGTGCAGAACTTGGCGAACTGGCCGTCGTTGCCGACCGCCAGGATGATGTAGCCGTCGCGGGTGGCGAAGGCCTGATAGGGCACGATGTTCGGATGGGCGTTGCCGAGCCGTTGCGGCGCCTTGCCGCCGACCAGGCAGTTCATCGCCTGGTTCGCCAGCACCGCCACCTGCACGTCGAGCAGGGCCAGATCGACCTGCTGCCCCTCGCCGGTGCGGTCGCGGTGGGCGAGCGCGCCCATGATGCCGATGGTGGCGTAGAGGCCGGTAAAGATGTCGGTCACCGCGACGCCGACCTTGACCGGACCGCCGCCCGGCTCGCCGTCGGGCTGGCCGGTGATGCTCATCAGTCCGCCCATGCCCTGGATCATGAAATCGTAGCCGGCGCGGTTGCGGTACGGCCCGGTCTGGCCGAAGCCGGTGATCGAGCAATAGACCAGCCGCGGGTTGACCGCCTTCAGGCTGTCATAGTCGAGGCCGTATTTGACCAGTCCGCCAACCTTGAAATTTTCGATGACGACGTCGGCCTGGGCGGCGAGCCTGCGGACAAGCTCCTGCCCTTCCGGCCGTTCGAAGTCGATGGTGATCGACCGCTTGCCGCGGTTGGTCGACAGGAAATAGGCCGACTGGTCGCCGGCCCAGGGGGGCCCCCAGGCGCGGGTATCGTCGCCGGCACCCGGCCGTTCCACCTTGATCACGTCGGCGCCGAGATCGGCCAGCGTCTGCGCCGACCACGGCCCGGCCAGCACGCGCGACAGCTCCAGCACCCGGATGTGCGACAAGGGTCCGGCCAAGGTGTCTTCCTCCTGTTGGTTCTTATCACCCTCTCCCGTCCCGGGAGAGGGAGGGACCCGCCGAAGGCGGGAGGGTGAGGGGTGATCCGGACATGGATTCATATCCTTGCACTACCCCTCACCCTTCCCAAGCTTTGCTTGGGCCCCTTCCCTCTCCCGGGGCGGGAGAGGGAGTCCCGTTACGCCGACACCAGTTCTTCCAGCGACCGCTCGATGATGTCCAGTCCTTCATCGACCAGGGCATCGGAGGCGGTCAGCGGGACCAGCACGCGGATCACGTTGCCGTAGGTGCCGCAGGACAGCAGGATCAGGCCCTTTTCCGCCGCCTTGGCGACCAGCGCCTTGGTCAGGTCGGCGGCCGGCTCCTTGGTCTCGCGGTCGGTGACCAGTTCCATGGCGACCATGGCGCCCAGGTTGCGGACGTCGCCGATGACCGACAGGCTGTTGCGCTGGGCCATGGTGCGGAAGCGGCCGGCGATGCGCTCGCCCAGCTGCTCGCTGCGCTCGACCAGCTTCTCTTCCTCGATGACGTTGATGACGGCCAGCGCCGCGGTGGTCGCCAGCGGGCTGCCGGCATAGGTGCCGCCGAGGCCGCCCGGAACCGGGGCGTCCATCAGTTCCGCTTTGCCGGTCAGCGCCGACAGCGGGAAGCCGCCGGCCAGGCTCTTCGCCATGGTGACGAGGTCCGGCTCGATCCCGGCATGCTCGACGGCGAACATCTTGCCGGTGCGGGCGAAGCCGGTCTGGATCTCGTCGACGATCATGACGATGCCGTGCTTGTCGCAGACCGCGCGCAGCGACTGGAGGAAGGACGGGCTGGCGATGTTAAATCCGCCCTCGCCCTGCACCGGCTCGATGATGATCGCGGCGACGCGGGCCGGATCGACGTCGGACTTGAACAGGGTGTCCAGCGCCTTCAGGCTCTCCGCCTCGCTGATGCCGCGATAGGCGTTGGGGAACGGCACGTGGAAGATCTCGGCCGGGAACGGGCCGAAGCCGACCTTGTAGGGCACGACCTTGCCGGTCAGGCCCATGGTCAGCAGCGTCCGGCCGTGGAAGCCGCCGGAGAAGGCGACCACGCCCGGACGGCCGGTGGCGGCGCGGGCGACCTTGACGGCGTTCTCGACCGCCTCGGCGCCGGTGGTGAAGAAGGCGGTCTTCTTCGGGGTCGGGCCAGGGACCAGCGCGTTCAGCTTTTCCGCCAGCTCGACGAAGCTGTCATAGGGCGTGACCATCGCGCAGGTGTGGGTGAAACGCTCCAGCTGCGCCTTCACCGCCTCCATCACCTTCGGGTGGCGGTGGCCGGTGTTCAGCACGGCGATGCCGCCGGCGAAGTCGATGAAACGCTTGCCCTCGATGTCCCACATCTCGGCATTCTCAGCACGGTCGATGTAGAAGGGCATGCCGGCGGAGATGCCACGGGAGACGGCGGCCTCGCGACGGGCGACGAAGGACTGGTTGGTGGTCATGTTCACTTTCCTTTGTCTTTTCCCTTGGGGGTCAGGCGCCGAGGCCGACGCAGAGATATTTGACTTCCATGAAATCATCGAGGCCGTACTTGGAGCCTTCGCGGCCGATGCCGGACTCCTTGACGCCGCCGAAGGGAGCCACCTCGGTCGAGATGATGCCCTCGTTGATGCCGACGATGCCGTATTCCAGCTTTTCCGCCACGCGCCAGACGCGGCCGATGTCGCGGCTGTAGAAATAGGCGGCAAGCCCGAACTCGGTGTCGTTCGCCATGCGGATGGCGTCCTCTTCCGTCTCGAACTTGAACAGCGGGGCGACCGGGCCGAAGATCTCCTCGCGGGCAACGCGCATCTCGGTGGTGATGCCGGTCAGGATGGTCGGCTCGAAGAAGGTGCCGCCCAGCGCGTGGCGCTTGCCGCCGAGAGCGACGGTGGCGCCCTTCTCCAGCGCGTCGCCCATCAGCTCTTCCACCTTGGCGATGGCGTCGGCGTTGATCAGCGGACCCTGGGTGACGCCGGGCTCGGTGCCGTCGCCGACCTTCAACGCCTTGACCGCCTCGGCCAGCTTGGCGGCGAAAGCGTCATAGACGCCGGCCTGGACCAGCAGGCGGTTGGCGCAGACGCAGGTCTGGCCGGCATTGCGGTACTTCGACGCCATGGCGCCCTTGACCGCCTCGTCCAGGTCGGCGTCGTCGAAGACGATGAAGGGGGCATTGCCGCCCAGCTCCAGCGACACCTTCTTGACCGTGCTGGCGGCCTGCCGCATCAGCAGCTTGCCGACTTCGGTCGAGCCGGTGAAGCTGACCTTGCGGACGATGGGGCTGTGGGTCAGCTCGTTGCCGATGGCGGCCGGCTCGCTGCCCATGACGATGTTGAAGACGCCGGCCGGGAAGCCGGCGCGCTCGGCCAGTTCGGCCAGCGCCAGCGCCGACAGCGGGGTGTCCTCGGCCGGCTTGACCACCACGGTGCAGCCGGCGG
This sequence comes from Azospirillum melinis, assembly GCF_013340935.1. Lineage (GTDB taxonomy): Bacteria > Pseudomonadota > Alphaproteobacteria > Azospirillales > Azospirillaceae > Azospirillum > Azospirillum melinis. The sequence continues at coordinate 42,451 of NZ_WHOS01000004.1, forward strand.
CCAGCGCCGGAGCCACCTTGCGGGTGATCATGGCGTTCGGGAAGTTCCACGGCGTGATCGCCGCGACGACGCCGATGGCCTCCTTCAGCACGACGATGCGCTTGTTGGCGGCGAAGCTCGGGATCACGTCGCCATAGGCGCGCTTGCCCTCCTCCGCGAACCACTCGATGAAGGACGCGCCATAGACGACCTCGCCGCGCGATTCGGTCAGCGGCTTGCCCTGCTCGGCGGTCATCAGCTGGGCCAGATCCTCCTGCGCCGCGAGGATCAGCTCGTACCAGCGGCGCATGATGGCCGCGCGCTCCTTGGCGGTCTTGGCCTTCCACGCCGGCAGGGCGGCGTTGGCGGCGTCGATCGCCGCGCGCGTCTCGGCCGCGCCCATGTCGGACACTTCGGCGATGACGGCGCCGGTGGCGGGGTTGGTGACCGGGAAGCTCTTCCCGGAGTCGGCCGCGCGCCACGCACCGTTCACGTAGCCCTTGGTTCGGAGAAGGCCCTGGTCGTTCAGCGACAGCATGTTCGATCCGCCCTGGATGAAGGATTATGGAACCGGCCGGCCGCGCCCGGCGAAAACTTCCTTGGCATTCAAGGATTTCCTGCGCGGGGGCCTGGACCTTGGACAGAAGCCTACCATGTTTAATAAATTAAACAACCCCTGTTTAGCTGTTCATATTCTGATGACGGGGTTGCGCGAATGGGCTATTGCCTAGAGTGGGTGAGGAGCAGGAGTCCGGTGATGGAATTCGATGTCGGCGCCAGGTTGAAGCAGATCCGCGAGCAGCATGGGCTGTCGCAGCGGGCGCTCGCCCAGCGGGCCGGAGTGACCAACGGCACGATCTCGCTGATCGAGCAGAATCGCAGCAGCCCGTCCGTGTCGTCGCTGCGCAAGGTGCTTCAGGGCATCCCGATGACCTTGGCCGAATTCTTCTCCTCCGATGACCTGCCGCCGCCCGAGCAGATCTTCTTCAAGGGCGACGAGCTGATCGAACTGGCCGGCGAGCTGAAGGGCACCGTCGGCCAGGTTTCCTTCCGGCAGGTCGGCGACCTGCGCAGCCGCAACCTGCAAATCCTCCATGAACGCTACGCCCCCGGCGCCGACACCGGCCGCACCATGCTGCAACACGAGTCCGAAGAGGGCGGCATCGTCATCAAGGGCCAGATCGAGCTGACGGTGGGTGACCGCAAACAGCTTCTCGGCCCCGGCGACGCCTATTTCTTCGACAGCCGCGTGCCGCACCGGTTCCGCAACGTCGGCGACATCGAGTGCGAGCTGATCAGCGCCTGCACCCCGCCCTATCTGTGAGCGGAATCGGGGAGGAGCACACTCCCCTCCCCGTCGGCCACTCCCCTACTCCGCGTTCCCCTTCAGCCGCTCGTTGCGCCGGCGCAGGATTTCCAGCGTCGACAGCATGCAGACCGAGATCACCGTCAGCACCACCGCCACCGCGGTGATGGTGGGGCTGATGTTCTCGCGGATGCCGCTGAACATCTCACGCGGCAGCGTGCGCTGCTCCGGCCCGGCGAGGAACAGCACCGTCACCACCTCGTCGAAGCTGGTGGCGAAGGCGAACAGGGCACCCGACGCCAGACCCGGCAGGATCAGCGGCAGGATCACCTTGCGGAAGGTCAGCAGCGGCGGCGCGCCGAGCGAGGCGGCGGCCTTCGCCAAGGTCATGTCGAAGCTCTGCAGGGTCGCCGACACGGTGATGACGACGAAGGGGGTCGCCAGCGCGGTGTGGACCAGGATCAGGCCGAGATAGTTGCCGGTCAGCCCCAGCGGCGCGAAGAAGAAATAGACGCCGACCGCGGTGATGACGACCGGGACCACCATCGGCGACAGCACGATGGCCAGCACCAGCGGCTTCCACTTGCTCTTCCACTGGGCCAGCCCCAGCGAGGCCAGCGTCCCCAGCGCCATCGACAGCATGGACGACGCCACGCCGATGATGACGCTGTTCTTCAGCGCGTTCATCCAGCGGGCCGAGCCGAGGAAATCCTCGTACCAGCGCAGCGACAGGCCGGGCAGCGGATAGGTCAGGTAGGTGCTGGAGCTGAAGGAGAGCGGCACGATCGCCAGGATCGGCGCCATCAGGAAGATGAACACCAGCGTGGAGGCGACGACCGTCGCCATCCAGGCGAAACGCTGGCTGGCGGTCTGGGGGGAATGGTTCGCGCTCAATTCTTCAGACCTCCCGTCGTCTGGCGGCCGAGCGCCAGCTTGCCGTAGACCACCGCCAGCACCAGCGTGGAGAGCAGCAGAACCGCACCCAGCGCCGAGGCGAGGCCCCAGTTGACCGTTTCCGTGGTGTAGAAGGCGATGAAGGACGAAATCATCTGGTCGGCGGCCCCGCCGACGAGCGCCGGCGTGATGTAGTAGCCGATGGCCAGGATGAAGACGAGCAGGCAGCCGGCGCCGATGCCCGGAATGGTCTGCGGCAGATAGATGCGCAGGAAGGCGGTCGCCGGCGGCGCGCCCAGCGAGGCGGCGGCCCGCATGTAGGCCGGCGAGATGCCGCGCATGACGCTGTAGAGCGGCAGGATCATGAAGGGCAGCAGCACATGGGTCATCGCCATGTAGACGCCGAAGCGGTTGTAGATCAGCCGCATCGGCTCGTCGATCACGCCCAGCCATTGCAGCGAGCCGTTGACGATGCCCTCGCTCTGCAGGATCACGATCCAGGCGCAGGTGCGCACCAGGAGCGAGGTCCAGAAGGGCAGCAGCACGAAGATCATCAGCAGGTTCGACCGGCCGGTCGGCAGGTTCGCCAGCAGATAGGCGACCGGGAATCCCAGGATCAGGCAGAGCGCCGTGACCCCGAAGCCGATGGTGAAGGTGCGGATGAAGACGTCGCGGTAGATCGCCTGATCCGGCGGGGCGGCCACGATGGCGCCGTCGGCGTTGCGGGTCAGGTCGACCGCGGCCAGCAGGTAATAGCTGGTGACCGGGCCGCTGGCGCTCTTGATCGCCGTCCAGCTCTCGCGCTCGCCCCAGGCGGGCGAGAGGCCGATCATCGTCTCCTTCGCGGTGCCGGGAGCGGGCTGCTCCTTCAGCTTGCGCGCGGTGGAGAGCAGCGTCGTCCGGTAGCCGTTGACGATGTAGTTCAACCGCTTGGCCGCGACGGCCAGCGTTCCGGCCTCGCGCGCGGTGCGCATGTCGGCGGCGAGTGCGGCGAAGGCGGCCTCGTCGGGCAGGCCCTGGCCGTTCCAATGCTCCAGCGCCGCGACGGTCTGCGGCATCACCTGCGGCACCTCCCAGTCGTCCGCGGACTTCCAGATCATGCCGGCGAGCGGCACGACGAAGGTGAACAGCAGGAAGGCCAGCAGCGGCAGCACCAGACCCAGCGCACGGAACTGCCGGGCCCGCTCGGCCCGTTTCAATCGACGCTTCAACGGCACGTCGGCGCCGGCAACGAATGCGGCTGTCATCGGCATTGTCCTGTTGGAAAGACGCAGGTGCATAAAGCCCCGAAATCCGGGACCATCCCCTCTCCCCCCCGGGGAGAGGGGATGGGTGAGGGGGACGCATGGCGTCCGGTCACCGAAGGGCGGGAAATGGTCCGCCAAAAAACTTAAGTGGGGGAGGCGCTTATCGGCCCGATGCGTGCCGCTGTGCATCCCCCTCACCCCGACCCTCTCCCCGGGGGGGAGAGGGAGAGGAAGTGCTCTTTCGTAAAGCTAACGCTTACTTGGCCGCCCACTTGTTGAAGCGCTCGGTCAGGCGGTCGATGTTCTCCAGCCAGAAATCGGTGTTGATCTCGATCGCGTTCTTCATGTTGTCCGGCGCGGTCGGCAGGTCGGTCAGGACCGCCTTCTGCAGCAGCGACGGGGCCTTCTTGTTCGACGTGCCGTAGGCGATGCCTTCGGACAGCTTGGCCTGGTTCTCCGGCTTGCCGACGAAGCTCAGGAACTTGTAGGCGGCATCGACGTTCGGGCTGCCCTTCAGGATGACCCAGCTGTCGACGGTGTAGAGCGCGCCGTTCCACACCATGCCGAAGTTCTTCTTCTCGTTCTTGTTGGCGGCGTCGATGCGGCCGTTATAGACCGAGGTCATCGCCACTTCGCCCGAAGCCAGCAGCTGCGGCGGCTGGGCGCCGGCCTTCCACCAGACGATGTCGTTCTTGATGGTGTCGAGCTTCTTGAAGGCGCGGTCGATGCCGGCCTCGGTGCCCAGAACCTTGTAGACGTCGGCAGGCGCCACGCCGTCGGCCATCAGCGCGATCTCAAGCGTGGTCTTGGCGCCCTGGCGCAGGCCGCGCTTGCCCGGATACTTCTTGGTGTCGAAGAAATCGGCCCAGCTCTTCGGCGCGTCCTTCAGCTTGTCCTTGTCGTAGCCCAGGACGAAGTCATAGACGATGGCGCCGACGCCGCAGGCGTTGACCGTCGACGGCAGATAGGCATCCTCGCCGCCGATCTTGGAGAAGTTCATCTTCTCGTACAGACCCTCGTCGCAGCCGAGCGCCAGTTCCTCGCTCTCGACCTGGACCACGTCCCAGGTCGAGGCGCCGCCCTGGACCTTGGCGCGCAGGACACCGACGCCGCCGTCCCAGGACTCGTCGTTCATCGCCGTGCCGCTGGCCTTGAACGGCTCGAAATACACCTTCTTCTGGACGTCCTGATAGGCGCCGCCCCACGACACGACGGTGAGGTCGCGGGCGCTGGCCGCCGATGACAGGGCCGTGAGGGCGGTGAAGGTCGCAGCGAAACCGAGAGCCACCTTAATCTTCGACATGATCCCCGTCCTTATTCGTCGTGGTTGTTGTTGCTGGAAGGCACCCTGGTGCTGAGGAACCACGTCCTCAGACCGGATCGAGCGCCCGGCAGTCCTCCGGGCGGAAAGCGATATAGACGTCCTGGCCCGGCGCCAGGCCGGCGTAGGAGCCGGCTGGCAGCTTGACCATGAATTCCGGGTTGGCCGGGGTGCTCAGCACCGCCAGCGTGTGGTCGCCGAGATAGATCAGGTCGGTCAGCGTCGCCGGCAGCCGGTTCATCGTGCTGTCGCCGCTGTCGCCGGTCTCGATGGCCACGCGTTCCGGGCGGAGCGACAGCGAGGTGCGGTTGCCGGCGCCGCCGATGTTCACCGCCTGCGCCACCACCGAACCGCCGGCATCCAGCGCGACCCGCGCCCAGCCCTGTTCGATATTTTCGACAACGCCGCTCAGAACATTGTTCTCGCCGATGAAGTTGGCGACGAAGCTGTTCACCGGCCGCTCGTACAGCGCGTCCGGCCGGTCGATCTGCTGGACGATGCCGTCGTTGAAGACCGCGATGCGGTCGGACATCGTCAGCGCCTCGCCCTGATCGTGGGTAACGTAGACGACGGTCAGGCCCATCGTCTCGTGCAGCCGCTTGATCTCCAGCTGCATATGCTCGCGCAGGCGCTTGTCCAGCGCGCCCAGCGGCTCATCCATCAGCACCAGGGCCGGGTTGAAGACCAGGGCGCGGGCGAGCGCCACGCGCTGCTGCTGGCCGCCCGACAGCTGGCCGGGACGGCGGCCGGCGAGGTTGCCGAGCTTGATCATGTCGAGCGCGGCGGCCACCCGCTCCTTGGTTTCCGCCTTGGAAACGCCGCGGACCGACAGCGGGAAGGCGACGTTTTCCTCGATGGTCAGGTGGGGGAACAGGGCGTAGTTCTGGAAGACCATGCCGATGTCGCGCTTGTGCGGCGGCACGTTCTTGATCGGCCGGTCGCCGATGAAGATGTCGCCATGGGTCGGCACTTCGAACCCGGCCAGCATCATCAGCGTGGTGGTCTTGCCCGACCCCGACGGCCCCAGCAGCGTCAGGAATTCGCCCTTGCGAATGTCGAGATCGAGGCTTTTCACCACGAGATGCTCGCCATCGTAGGTCTTCTGCACCCCGGTGAAGCGCACCAGGGTATCTGTCGTCGCGATCATCCCGCCGTCCATCCGTCCGCTCCCGTCACAGGCGACCTGCGGCCGGGTACGCCACCCCGGCCCGGTCCGTCTTTCTGGCCCTGACGGTAACACGCGTTTAAGAAAATAGACAAGAGGAATGACTATGTCTTGATCAATTCAACAGTTTGCCGATTTTTTGTGCAAATGCGAAGGCGATGCCCACACTTAGACCGTCAGTGTGCTCCATCCGCGTGCGATTGAGAAGACCGATGATCGAGATAGCGGACATACGGCGGCATGAAAATCAGTGTTTGCCGCGAAGGGAGGGGCGAATCGCCGCAGGCGACCCGCCCCAACCCCACTTATCTCTGCTGCGCCGCCTGGCTGTAGACGAAGCTGTCGAAGCCGTTCTCGGCGACGCGGAACCACAGGCGCTCCTGCTCCAGGAACGGCTTCCAGCCGTCATAGACCTTCTTGAAGCGGGGATTGCTGGCGGCCAGCTTGTCGTAGAATTCGAACGCCGCCTTCTCGCAGGCCTGCATCATGTCGCGCGGGAAGGGACGCAACACGGCGCCGGCACCGACCAGACGCTTCAGCGCCGCGGCGTTCAGCGTGTCGTACTTGGCGATCATCCAGCTGTTGGCCTCCCAGCAGGCCTGCTCCAGGATGGTCTGGTAGGATTTCGGCAGCTGTTCCCAGGCCTGCATGTTGAACATCAGCGGGATCTGGGCGGAACCCTCCCACCAGCCGGGGTAGTAGTAGTATTTGGCGACCTTCTGGAAGCCGAGCTTCTCGTCGTCATAGGGGCCGACGAACTCCGCCGCGTCGATGGTGCCGCGTTCCAGCGCCGGATAGATGTCGCCGCCGCCGAGCTGCTGGGGCACGAGGCCGAAGGGCGTCAGGATCTGGCCGACCAGACCGCCGATGCGCATCTTCAGGCCCTTCAGATCCTCCAGGCTCTTGATCTCCTTGCGGAACCAGCCGCCCATCTGGGCGCCGGTGTTGCCGGCGGGGATGTGGTGGATGTTGTAGTCCTTGAACACCTCCCGCATCAGTTCCAGCCCGCCGCCATGCATCATCCAGGCGATGTGCTGGCGGGTGTTCAGGCCGAAGGGCATGGCGGTGTCGAAGCAGAAGGTCGGGTCCTTGCCGACATAGAAATAGGCCGCCGACTGGCCGCACTCGACCGTGCCGTTCTGCACGGCGTCCAGCACCTGCAACGCCGGCACGATCTCGCCGGCCGCGAAGGTGCGGATCTGGAACTTGCCGTCGGTGGCGTCGGACACGCGCTTGGCGATGAATTCGGCCGCGCCATAGATGGTGTCGAGGCTCTTGGGATAGCTCGACGCCATGCGCCACTTGATCTCGGGCTGGGAGGACTGCGCGATGGCCGGAGCCGCGACGGTCCCGGCGGTCCCGGCGGCGGCAAGGCCGACACCGGCGCTGGTGAGAAACGCACGCCGTTTCATGATGAGGACTCTTCCCGATCTTATGGTTCGTTGGGCCGACATGATAGCGCAACCAACCGTCCGGGGAATCCCCCTTCGACAAGGGCAACAGCGCGGCGAGGAAGATTCTTGCGGCGGAAACGAAAAATCCAGCCTCATCGGGCTGGATTTTCGGCGACGCAGCATTATTTGTTGTTTCTAGCGCCTTTCAGGCGTTTCCTCCCTAAACTCGGGCCGCGGCTGTATAGCTAGCGGCCTTTTCCTTTTTACGCAATATGCTGAAAGTCAGCTTTGCGAACTTTTTTGATCGCCATGCGCTCGAAACGGGTCGACGGCGCGACCGGACACGCCCGCAGATTGCACAGTAAAGTCATGGTTCCGCTTGACCCTTTATAAAGGGCTGGGATGATAGAGCGTCTTCACAGACCGTTCCTTATCCGGCCTGGGCCGAGATCGCCCGAAAGGATCATGCCACGATGACGGCCATTGGACAGCCGAGCGGCAGCACTGCCGGACAGCACATCATGCCCGCCCGCAAGCCGGGCCGGGCCATCGGCTTGCGGGCGACCGTTGCGGTCACCGTGGCTTTGCTCCTGCTCGGCTCGACGCTGGTTAAGGGGCTGGTGGTCGGCAACGGTGCTGCGGACGCGCTGGCGAAGGAGGTCGGCAACTCGATGACCGGGCTGGCGCAGTCGCTGGCGCGGCAGCTCGATTCCACGATGTGGGCGCGCGCCAACCAGATCGCCGCGCTGTCGCGGATCGAAGCGCTGAAGGACCCGGCGGTGGCACAATCCACCATCGACGAGCTGAAGCGTCGCGACCCGACCATCGCCTGGATCGGCATGACCGACGTGAAGGGAAAGGTGGTCGCCGCATCCAACGGGTTGCTGATGGGGGCCGACATCTCCAGCCGTCCGGTCCATCAGGAAGGCATGAAGGGCCTGTTCGTCGGCGATGTCCACGAGGCGGTGGCGCTGCGTGGCAAGGTGCCCTACCTGGAAGGCGAGACCCCGAAATTCGTCGATGTGTCCGCCCCGCTGCAAAAGGCCGACGGCAGCACGGTGGGTGTGCTGGCGACCCATTACAGCTGGGAATGGGCGCATGCCCTGATCCGGCAGCTGGTCGAACCGCTCTCCGACCACAAGGGGCTGACGCTCTACATCCTGTCGGCCGACGGAACCGTGCTGATCGGCCCCGATTCGGCCGTCGGGAAGCCCCTGCCGGTGGCGACGCTGAACTCCAGGCTGCGCGATGGCTGGCGCAGCGAGGTCTGGCCCGACGGCATCACCTATGTGACCGGCGTCGCACACGGCAAGGGGCTGCACGACTATGCCGGGCTGGGCTGGACCGTTGTCGCCAGCCAGCCGGCCGACATCGTCTATGCCGAGACCGACCGCCTGCGGGCGATGATCATCGGGGTGGGCGTGCTGCTGGCCCTGCTGTTCAGCGGGATCGGCTGGATCGCCGCCGGCCGCATCGCCCGCCCGCTGGGCGGCATCGCCGATGCCGCCGAACAGATCGGCAAGGGCGAGCGCGGGGTCGCGATCCCCGACGTCGGCGGTGCGGCGGAAATCCGCCGGCTTTCGGCTGCGCTGCGCGAGATGATCGACAGCCTGACCAACAAGGACGCCGCGCTGATGCGGCTGGAGGACATCGCCTACGAGGACCGGCTGACGGCGCTGCCGAACCGGCGCTATTTCGAGCAGTATGTCGAGGCCTCCACCGGCACGGGCGGCGGCTCGGCGACGGTGATGTACATCGATCTCGACGGCTTCAAGCCGGTGAACGACCGGCTGGGCCACGATGCCGGCGATGTCGTGCTGCGCCAGATCGGCGGCCGGCTGGCCAGCATCTTCCGCGACGACGACGTGGTCGCCCGGCTGGGCGGCGACGAGTTCGCCGCCGTGCTTCCCCGCCGCGCCGGCCGCGCCGCCCCGGACACCGGGGAATTGGCCGCCCGGATCATCGCCGCCGTCAACGAACCGGTGTCGTTCAACGGCGAGCGGATCAGGGTCGGCTGTTCCATCGGCATCGCCTCCTGGCCAGAGGACGACCGCGACATGGCGACGGTGATGCGCCACGCCGACGCCGCGCTTTACAAGGCGAAGCGTGACGGGCGCAACCGCGCGGTGCGCTGGATGCGGTCGGCGATGGCGGCGGAGGGCTAGGGAGCCGGCATCCGCTACAGCCCCCGCACCATCCCGTTCATGAAGCCCAGCTTCTCGATCACCGCGGGCGACAGGATGAAGGGGTAGAGGTCCGGCTGGCCCATGCTGCGGTTCAGGCTGTTCACCGCATAGGTCAGAGGCAGCCAGGGTTCGATCAGATCCTCGATCCGCCGGGCCTTGTGCGGGTTGAAGTCGACCTCCGCCTCCAGTTCGGCCCCCTCGGTGATGCGCGGCCGGATCTTCAGGCCGAAGGCTCGGGCGGTCTCCAGCGTGTCGACGATGTGCAGATAGTGCGCCCAGGTTTCCGCGAAATCCTCCCAAGGGTGGGCGGTGGCGTAGGTGCTGACGAAGTTCGCCTGCCAGTCGGCCGGCGCGCCGTTGGCGTAATGGCGCTTCAGCGCTTCGCCGTAATCCTCCCGCTCGTCGCCGAACAGAGCGCGGAAGCGCTCCAGCAGGGCCGGGTCGTCGCGCACCAGACGGTCCCAGATGTAATGGCCGATCTCGTGCCGGAAATGGCCGAGCAGCGTGCGGTAGGGCTCACCCATGTCGGTGCGGCGCTTCTCGCGCTCGGCATCGTCGGCCTCGGCGACATTGATGGTGATCAGGCCGTTGGCATGGCCGGTCAGCACCGGCGTCACCGTACCGTCGGGGGCCACCGTGTCGGTCAGGAAATCGAAGGCCAGCCCCTCCTCCGGATTCTCGATCCGGGTCTGCAAGGGCAGCTTCAGGTTGGTCAGGGTGTAGAACAGATGATGCTTGGCCAGCTCCAGCTTGCGCCAGCGCGTCAGGTTGTCGGTGTCGGACAGGTCGGGAATGATGTGGTTGTGCCGGCAGGCGGCGCAGTGGGTGTCGGCCGAATCGGCCGGCAGCATCCAGTTGCAGGCGTCCAGCTCGGCGTTCGCACAGAATTTGTAGAGCGGTTCGGTGGTGGCGAGCGCGCTCCACACCCCGTCATGGTCGGTCGGGTCGATGGCCGACAGGGTTCCCACATCCGGCAGATAGCCGAGCCGGTATCCGCAGCGCTCGCACAGCGTGTTCTCGAAATAGAGAGGTTGGTGGCAGTTCTGGCATTCGTAAAGTTTCATGGCGGGCGATCCGGGGTCCGGGAGGCCCCCTCTCCCTTGGAGGAGAGGGGGGAAACAAGGCGATGGGTCAGCTGGACTTCTTCGCAGGGGCTTCGCCCGTCACCGCTGCGGGCTCCGCAGCCGCTTCGGCCTCGGCCGGCTCCTTCGTCTCCTCAGCCTCGACGGTCTCTACCGGGGTCTCCACCGGCTTCTCCGCCTCCGTGCTCTCCTCGGCGAAGGACAGAGTCGGGCTCTCGGCGACGTTGCGCAGGGCGCGGGCGGCGCGGCGGAGCGCGAAGGAGGTCTTGCCGTCCGGCTCCAGCGCCAGCAGCAGCAGCGAGCGGCCGGTCACCATATAGCCCTCGCCGGTGTTGACGCGCGGCACCTCGTCCGGGTCGGGCAGGTTGGTGTCGAGCAGGCAACGCCAGACGCTGCCGCCGGTCACCTCCGGCAGGGTGAACTCCACCACGTCATGGTGGGAGTTGATGACCAGCAGCAGGGTGGCGTCCATCGCCGGGCGCTTGATGCCGCTGGCCTGGGCGCGGCCGTCCAGCAGCATGCCGAGGCAGCGGGCGTTGCCGTCGTGCCAATGGCCCTCCTCCATCTCGTCGCCGGCGGGGGTCAACCAGGTGACGTCCTTGACGTCGAACTCGGCGTTGTATTCGCCCGACAGGAACCGGCCGCGGCGCAGCATGGGGAAGGACTGGCGGATGGCGATGACGCGGCGGACGAACTCGATCAGCGACTGGCCGTCCTCGTCGATGTCGTCCCAGTTCAGCCAGGCCGTCTCGTTGTCCTGGCAATAGGCGTTGTTGTTGCCATGCTGGGTGTTGCCGAACTCGTCGCCGGCCAGCAGCATCGGCGAGCCCTGGGACAGCAGCAGCGTCGCCAGCAGGTTGCGCTTCTGGCGCTCACGGAGCGACTTGATCTCCGGATCGTCGGTCGGCCCCTCCGCCCCATGGTTCCAGGACAGATTGTGGGAGTGGCCGTCGTTGTTGCCCTCGCCGTTCGCCTCGTTGTGCTTGTCGTTGTAGGAGACGAGGTCGTTCAGCGTGTAGCCGTCATGGGCGGTGATGAAGTTCACGCTGGCCCAGGGCTTGCGGCCGCGCTTGTTGAAGACGTCGCCCGAGCCGCAGAGCCGCGGCGCCACCTCCGGCAGCTTGCCCTCGTCGCCCTTCCAGAAGGCGCGGACGGTGTCGCGGAACTTGTCGTTCCACTCCGCCCAGCCCGGCGGGAAGTTGCCGACCTGATAGCCGCCGGGGCCACAGTCCCACGGCTCGGCGATCAGCTTGACACTGTTGAGGATCGGGTCCTGGAGGCAGCTGTCGAGGAAGCCGCCGCCCTCGTCGAAGCCATAGGGCTCCCGACCGAGGATGGTGGCGAGGTCGAAGCGGAAACCGTCGACATGCATCTCCGTCGCCCAGTAGCGGAGGCTGTCGGTCACCATCTGCAGCACGCGCGGATGGCTGAGATTGACGGTGTTGCCAGTCCCCGTCTCGTTGATGTAGTAGCGCTTCTGGTCCGGGAGCAGGCGGTAGTAGGAGGCGTTGTCGATGCCCTTGAAGGACAGGGTCGGACCGCGCTCGTTGCCCTCGGCCGTGTGGTTGTAGACGACGTCGAGGATCACCTCCAGCCCGGCATTGTGGAGATGGGCGACCATCTCCTTGAATTCCTTGATCGTATTGCCCGACGCGGCATAGCGCGGCTCCGGCGCGAAGAAGCCGATGGAGTTGTAGCCCCAATAGTTGGCCAGCCCCTTGTCGACCAGATGCTGGTCCTGGACGAAGGCATGAACCGGCAGCAGCTCCACCGAGGTGACGCCGAGCGACTTGATGTAGTCGACGACCTCCTTCACCGCCATGCCGCCATAGGTGCCGCGCAGGCTGTCGGGCACCGCCGGATGCAGCTTGGTGAAGCCCTTCACATGGGTTTCGTAGAAGATGGTGCGGTCCCAGGCGGTGCCGGGCTTCAGGTCGCGGCCCCAGGTGAAGGCGGGGTCGATCACCTTGCACTTGGGCATGAATGGCGCGCTGTCGCGCTCGTCGAAGGTCAGGTCGTCGCCCGACTCCATGACATAGCCGAAATGGGCCGGGTTCCAGCGGATCTCGCCGACCAGCTCCTTGGCGTAGGGGTCCAGCAGCAGCTTGTTCGCGTTGAAGCGGTGACCGTTCTCAGGCTCGTAGGGGCCATGCACGCGGTAGCCGTAGAGCAGGCCGGGGCGGGCGTCGGGCAGATAGCCGTGCCAGATCTCGTTGGTGAATTCGGGAAGCTCGATGCGCTCAAGCTCCTCCTCGCCGCTTTCATCGAACAGACACAGTTCAACCTTGGTGGCGTTTGCCGAAAACAAGGCGAAGTTGACGCCAAGCCCGTCCCATGTCGCGCCCAGCGGAAAGGGCAATCCTTCACCGAGCCGCGTTGCCTGTTTCAGGATATTTGCCATGGTCGCCCGTTTCTCCGCCTGGATCGAAAGTCATTGTCCGGTCCTCTTGGACAGTGAGGAGCACGAACCGAGCCTTCAACCCGGCCGATGGGCGCTTGTTCCTCCCGCCTCAGTCATCTCTTCGGGATAGAACGGATTCCGTGCCCGGCGGCAGAGTGCGGCGCAGCAAGGCCGCCAGATCGCGCAGGCCGCGGTCGCGCGGATCGCTGGTCCGCCAGACCAGACCGATGACGCGGCCGGGCGGCCGCACCCCTGCGGATGCCCCATCGAAAGGACGGTAATCGACCAGCCCGCCGACGGTGGCGGTCCGGCCCTCCTCCCCCCTGGTCGCCAGCAACGGCATCAGGGTGCAGCCCGCCCCGGCAGCCACCATATGGCGCAGGGTTTCCAGCCCGGTCGCATGCACACCGCCCCCCCGCGCGCTGAGGCCGCAGGCGGCCAGCGCCTGATCGCGCAGGCAATGCCCCTCCTCCAGCAGCAGCAGCTCCGCCGGATCGAGATCGCCCAGCGACAGGTGGGGAGCGCCGCACAGGCGATGGCCGGCAGGGTGGGCGAGCAGGAAGGGTTCGAAGAACAGCGCTTCGGCGGTCAGCCCGTCGCTGTCCATCGGCAGGGCCAGCAGAACGGCGTCGAGCCGGCCGTCGCGCAGCTCGTCCAGCAGGCTGTCGGTGCGGCCCTCCGACAGAATCAGGGTCAGGTCGGGCCATGAGGTGCGCAACAGCGGCAGGATATGCGGGAACAGGTAGGGGCCGAGCGTGTGGATCGCGGCCAGCCGCAGCCGTCCGCTCAGCGCCCCGTCCGACCCGTCGGCCAGCGCCAGCAGGCGCCGCGCCTCCTCCAGCACGACGCGGGCCTGCGCCACGATGGCCTCGCCGCGCGGAGTCAGCAGGACCTTGCGGCTGGTCCGCTCGAACAGGGAAAGGCCGAGCAGTTCCTCCAGCTTGCGGATTTGGGCGCTCAGCGACGGCTGGCTGACGGCGCAGCGTTCGGCGGCACGGCCGAAATGGCGCAGCTCGGCGACGGCGACGACATATTCCAGGTCACGCAGGGATAGGCCGGCGATATTCATAGAGACATTCATAGACGGCGCCTATTGGTGCATTTCCTTCTATGTCTTGGATATATCGTTCAAGACACCGGATAACCAGGGGCGAGACAATGACGCCGCTTCAGGCGACACCGCCCCAACGAGGATGATCCGGATGAGCACCCTGACCACCAGCTTCGGCCAGCCCGTTCCCGACAACCAGAATTCGCTGAGCGCCGGGCCGCGCGGTCCGCTGCTGCTCCAGGATTTCCACCTGATCGAGAAGCTGGCCCACTTCAACCGCGAACGCATTCCGGAGCGGGTGGTGCATGCCAAGGGTGCCGGCGCCTATGGCACCTTCCGCGTTACCCGCGACGTGACGGCGTGGACCAAGGCCGCCTTCCTGTCCGGCGTGGGCAAGGAGACGGATGTCTTCCTGCGCTTCTCGACGGTCGGTGGCGAGAAGGGGTCCGCCGATGCCGCCCGCGACCCGCGCGGCTTCGCGGTGAAGTTCTATACGGAAGAGGGCAACTACGATCTGGTCGGCAACAACACGCCGGTCTTCTTCCTGCGCGATCCGCTGAAGTTCCCGGACTTCATCCACACCCAGAAGCGCAACCCGGCCACCAACCTGAAGGACCCCACCGCCATGTGGGACTTCTTCTCGCTGTCGCCGGAGACGATGCACCAGCTGACCATCCTGTTCAGCGACCGCGGCACCCCGCGCGGCTATCGCCACATGGACGGCTTCGGCAGCCACACCTTCTCCTGGATCAATGCGGCCAACGAGCGCTTCTGGGTCAAGTACCACTTCAAGACCCGCCAGGGCATCCAGAACCTGACCGCCGAACAGGCGGAAACCATGAGCGGCATCGACCCCGACCACGCCACCCGCGATCTGTATGCCGCCATCGAGGACGGCGACTTCCCGGCCTGGACCGTCTCGGTGCAGATCATGCCGGAGGTCGAGGCCGACGGCTACCGCATCAACCCGTTCGACCTGACCAAGGTCTGGCCGCATGCCGATTACCCGCTGGTCGAGATCGGCGAGCTGGTGCTGAACCGCAATCCGGAGAATTTCTTCGCCGAGACCGAGCAGTCGGCCTTCAGCCCGGCCAGCGTGGTGCCCGGCATCTCCTTCAGCCCGGACAAGATGCTGCAGGGCCGGCTGTTCGCCTATGCCGACGCCCACCGCTACCGGCTGGGCGGCAACTACGCCCAGATCCCGGTGAACAAGCCGCAGGGCTGCCCGGTGCACAATTACCAGCGCGACGGCGCCATGCGCACCGACGGCAACGGCGGCGGCCGGCCGAACTACGAGCCGAACAGCTTCGGCGGCCCGACCCAGACCGGCGTGGCGAGCGAGCCGCCGCTGCGCATCAGCGGCGACGCCGCGCACTACGACCACCGCGAGGGCAATGACGACTACGCCCAGGCAGGCGCCCTCTTCCGCCTGATCGGTGGGCAAGCGCAGGACCGCCTGATGGACAACATCGCCGGCAGCCTGCGCAACGCCCCGCTGAACATCCAGCAGCGCCAGCTGATGCATTTCCTGGCCGCCGACCCGGCCTATGGCGAGGGCGTGGCGAAGCGGCTGGGCCTGACCGTGGCGCAGGCCGCGGAGTGATGTGAACGCTCCGGCCCTTCCGCGGCACCCGCGGAGGGGCCGGCCTCGAGATGCCGCGCCTGCCCCCGCGGGCGCCGGCATGGTTGCCGGCATCCAGCCGCGCAGTTCCCCGACTGACTTGAAGCCCTCTTCCCGGCGACGGGAAGGGGGCTTTTCTTCGTCAGACCATCCTCCCTCCCCCACCCAAACGGTGTGGCCCCCGCTTGGGGGCAGACAAAGCGGCGGTCGGCGTCCTAAAGTCCGCCTTCGGTGCGACAGCTTCGATGACGGAATGGGACGGGACCGCGACACCGACAGACCCAATGGGGAGCAATCCGGCGGGGAACGATCCACCAGCGCCTTGACCGGCAAGGGGCTGGACACCCTGCTGGCGGCGGCGGAGACGCTGCCGCATGCGCCGGAGGATGCGTGGCGGCTCGACCTGCTGCGGGTGGCGCTGCGCATCGCCCGCTCCACCGAGGATCTCACCGACCTGGAACGCGCCAACCTCGCCTTCAAGGCGCTGCCGCGCCGGCTGCGCAACCCGCTGGTCGACCGTGCCGCCATGCTGGCCCGGCGCGAGGCGGAGCGCGCCCAGATGACCGAGGAGCCGGAGGACGCGCCGAAGCCCGGCGGTCTGCTGGGCGGGCTGTTCGGGCGCGGCGGCGGCCGGCCGAGCCGGAAGACCGCCAAGGAGCGGCTGATGCGCGAACTGGCAACCCGCCGCGATCCGGACGACGACCGGGAGAGCTGAGGGCCGGGAGAGCTGAAAGCCGCGAAAGCCGATGGCCCGAAAATCCGGCGACGGAAATCCCGCCATAGGCCGCACCGGACGGCAGATGCCCGGACGGCCGCTTGCGCGTCCGAAGGACTAGACAGCCCCCTCCCCCTCCGCGCTCTCCGGCCGCGTCGAAGGTCACAGCTGGGACGGTTTACGGCGGGCCGGGAATGTGCAAATGTCCGTACCTCCAAATCGGGCTTATCCAAAAGATTGAACTGAACGATGACCGGGGGTTCCGTGCGTCGCCTGAAGCCGTTGCTGACCTGCGCCGCCCTGACCGCCCTGCTGAGCGCCTGCGCCAGCGGGGGCGGTTCACATCGCGTTGCCTCTCCGGAGGAAGTCGATGCCCATGTCGCAGAGGCATCCAAGCGGTTCGACATGCCGGAGCTGTGGATCCGCGAGGTGATCCGCCAGGAGAGCGGCGGGCGCACAACCGTCAACGGCAAACCGATCGTCAGCAAGGCCGGCGCCATGGGCCTGATGCAGGTGATGCCCGCGACCTATGACGAGATGCGGCGCAAGCACAATCTGGGCTCCGACCCCTTCGATCCGCATGACAACATCATCGCCGGCACCGCCTACCTGCGCGAGATGTACAATCTGTTCGGCGCACCGGGCTTCCTCGGCGCCTACAACTGCGGTCCCGGCTGCTACGGCGACTATCTGGCCGGCAAGCGCACCCTGCCGGGCGAGACCAAGCGCTACATCGCGTCGGTCGGGCCGCGGCTGAACCGCACCCCGGCTCCCAACGGCGCCGACATCGTGCTGGTCAGCGCGCCGCCATCCACCTCGTCCGATTCGCCGCCGGATTACGGCTCGCCCTACGCGCGGCCGTCCTCCTCCTATTCGGCCCCCGTCAATCCGGCGCCGTCCTACACGCCGCCCGCCAGCAGCCGGCCGGCAGCCAGCCGCCCGCCCATCGCGGTGGCGGCCCTGCCCTCCCCCGCTCCGGCCCCGGCACCGGCGGTGCGCGTGGTGGCACCCGACACCTCCACCCCCGACGCTCCGGCACCGCGGCCGGTGGCGACGATGGCGGGGGCCGCGACGGCCGGCGGCGGGGTGTGGACGGTGCAACTCGGCGCCTTCCGCTCGCCCGACGACAGCCAGCGCGTGATCGACCGCGCCCGCAGCTCGGTGCCGGTGCTGTCGCGCTCGCAGAGGATCGTGCAGGCGGTGGATACCCAGACCGGGCCGCTCTACCGCGCCCGCCTGTCAGGCCTGTCGCAGCAGGACGCGGCCAACGCCTGCAGCGGGCTGGTCAACCAGGGCATGGCCTGCTTCGTGGTGGCGCCGGGGGCCTGACCGGCCCCCGACCCCCACCCCTCGGCCCTATTGCCGCTCAGCCTTCGCTGACGCGGCGGCAGCGGCGCTTGATCAGGGCCAGCGCCTCGTCCGCACGGTCGCCGCTCAGGTCAAACGACCGTTCGTCCAGCAGCACGCCGTCGGAGTTGTAGGCGCGCAGATGCAAGCCGTCCGGCCCCTCGCTCACCGTCACGTCGAGGACGCCGTCGCCGGTCTCGTTGCCGGCGATATCGAGGAAGTCGTTGACCTCGTCGAAGCTGGCATCCACGTCGTCCGGCCAGACGCCTTCGGCGGTAAAGTCCAGCAGGTCGTTCAGCCCGCCGACCGGCTCGCAGCGCTTGACCCGCGGGTCGGCGGCGCCGACCGCCTCGGCGAAGGCGGCCATCGACTGGCGGATGCGCTCCTGCTCGATGGGGTCGATCTCCATCTCCTGGCCCTCGCCGGCGAAGCCGAGGTTGAGCGGGTCGGGCATCGCCTCGCCCTCCTGCTCGGCATCCTCCTCGATCACCAGACCGACCACGCCGACGAGGCGGATGCCGGCGTCGTCGGGGGCGGCGACCAGATCCTGTTCGCGCACGAAGGCCTCTGCCGCCTCCGTCGAGTCGATCAGGCGGCGCAGCAGGGTGCGGCGGTCGGCGGCCTCAAGGTAGGACAGCGGTTCCGGATCCAGCCACAGCGGCAGCAGGCGCATGTCGGACGCCTTCTCCAGCAGCCCGGCCGAATCCAGCGCGCGTTCGATGGTATCGACCGACGGCGGCTCGTCCAGCCGGCCATCGACCTCCAGCGCCAGCCAGAACAGGGTCGACAGGGTCGGGTCGCCCTGCTCGTCGGTGCTCTGCGCCGTTTCCGAGAAGGCCTCGACCTCGTCCATGAAGTCGTAGCTCTCCTCCTCGCGCAGCTTGCCCACCGCGGCCTCGATCACGCCCTGGCGGTTGCCGTCCAGCACCTCGTCGAGCAGGGCGCCGAAGCGTTCGTCGTTGTTGCGCCACAGCCGGACCAGCCGGTCGGCCGGCGTCCCGCTGAACTGGCCGCCCTTGCCGTTGACTCCGTCCTTTTTCGCCATGATGCGCCCGTTCCTTTCTGAATTCGCTCGTCCGGTCGGCGAGACCATAGGAGCGCCACGCCGTCCTGTCGACCGCGATATGGTGACGGATTACCCGGCGGATGGTGGTGTCCGCCAGCGCCGCCGCCAGCGACGATTGGCCCCTTCCCCGCCGACGGGAAAGGGGTAGGATTCCGGCACTCTCCATTCGGGTGATCCGCCATGGCCGAACGTCCGGTTTTTCCCAGAGACTTCTTGTGGGGCGCCTCCACCTCCGCCTATCAGATCGAAGGCGGGGCCGAGGCCGACGGGCGGGCGCCCAGCATCTGGGACACGTTTTGCAAGCTGAAGGGCCGGGTCGACAACGGCGACAGCGGCGACGTCGCCTGCGACCACTATCACCGGATGCCGCAGGACGTCGATCTGATGGCGGAGCTGGGCCTGCAGGCCTACCGCTTCTCCGTCTCCTGGCCGCGGGTGCTGCCGCGCGGGCGCGGGGCGCCGAACGGCAAGGGGCTGGAGTTCTACGACCGGCTGATCGACCGGCTGCTGGACAAGGGGATCGAGCCCTGGCTCTGCCTCTACCACTGGGATCTGCCGCAGGTCCTGCAGGACATGGGCGGTTGGGCCACCCGCGACAGCATCGGCTGGTTCGAGGATTACGCCGCCCTCTGCGCCCGGCGTTACGGCGACCGGGTCAAGCGCTGGGCCACCTTCAACGAGTTCTCGGTCTTCACGCTGTTCGGCTGGGCCTTCGGCTGGGGGGCGCCCAGCATCGCCGACCGCACCACCCACCTGAAGGTGATCCACCACGTCAACCTCGCCCATGGCGCCGGGGTCGATGTGCTGCGCGCCATGGTGCCGGATGCCTCCATCGGCGCGGTGCACAGCGTCCAGCCGATGCGGCCGGAGACCGACCGGCCGGAGGATGTCGAGGCGGCGGCCCTGTTCGACGAGCATTGGAACCGCGCCTTCCCTGATGCGCAGTTGCTGGCCCATTACCCGCGCCGCGTCGCCGAGGCCATCGAGCCCTATGTGCAGCCCGGTGATATGGCGCGCATCGCCCGGCCGGTGGACTGGTTCGGGCTGAACCATTACGCCCCGGTCTATGGTCGCAAGGACGACAGCCTGATCTGGGGCTTCGGCTTCGGCTCGCCGCCGCCGGGGATGAAGCGGACGGCCATCGACTGGCCCTACGATCCCGGCTGTTTCCGCGACACGCTGCTCGACCTGACCCGGCGCTACCGCCTGCCGGTCTATGTGACGGAGAACGGCTACGGCACCAAGGCGGCGGAGACGCCCGACGCGGAGGGGCGGGTCATGGATGCGGAGCGGCTGTCCTACCTCCAGGCCTACATCGCGGCGATGGCGGAGGCGAAACGGCTGGGGGCCGACGTGCGTGGCTATTTCGTCTGGTCGCTGCTGGACAATTTCGAATGGGGCGGCGGATACGGCACGCGGTTCGGCATCGTGCGCGTGGATTTCGAAACCCAGGCGCGGATCCCGAAGGAGTCCGCGCGCTGGTATTCGGACCTGATCCGGGGGGCGTGAGCCCCCCGAGGCGTCGGTTACTTCAGAAACGGCAGGTTCAGCCCCTGCTCCTTGGCGCAGTCGATGGCGATGTCATAGCCGGCGTCGGCGTGGCGCATCACCCCGGTGGCCGGGTCGTTCCACAGCACGCGCTCGACCCGCTTGGCCGCCGCGTCGCTGCCGTCGCAGACGATGACCATGCCCGAATGCTGCGAGAAGCCCATGCCGACACCGCCGCCATGGTGCAGGCTGACCCAGGTCGCCCCGCTGGCGGTGTTCAGCAGCGCGTTCAGCAGCGGCCAGTCCGAAACGGCGTCGGTGCCGTCCTTCATCGCCTCGGTCTCGCGGTTCGGGCTGGCGACCGAGCCGCTGTCGAGATGGTCGCGGCCGATGACGATGGGGGCCTTCAGCTCGCCCGACTTCACCATCTCGTTGAAGGCGAGGCCGAGGCGGTGGCGCTGCCCGAGGCCCACCCAGCAGATGCGGGCCGGCAGGCCCTGGAACTGAATGCGCTTGGCCGCCATGTCGAGCCAGTTGTGCAGGTGCGGATCGTCGGGGATCAGCTCCTTCACCTTGGCGTCGGTCTTGCGGATGTCCTCCGGGTCGCCCGACAGGGCCGCCCAGCGGAAGGGACCGACGCCGCGGCAGAACAGCGGACGGATATAGGCGGGGACGAAGCCGGGGAAGTCGAAGGCGTTCTCCAGCCCCTCCTCCTTCGCCATCTGCCGGATGTTGTTGCCGTAATCGACGGTCGGGATGCCCATGGCGTGGAAGGCCAGCATGGCTTCCACCTGCACCCGCATCGACTTGCGGGCAGCGGCGGCGACGGCGGTGGGCTGGCTTTCGCGGGCGCTCTCCCACTCCTCCAGCGTCCAGCCCTGCGGCAGGTAGCCGTTCACCGGGTCATGGGCGGAGGTCTGGTCGGTGACGATGTGCGGCCGGGCCTTGATGTCGGTGCCGGCGCGGCGCGCCAGTTCGGGGAAGACGTCGGCGGCGTTGCCGAGCAGGCCGACCGAGATCGCCTCGCCCTTTGCGCAGGCCTCGTTGATCCAGGCCAGCGCCTCGTCCAGGTCGGCGGTGTGGCGGTCGAGATAGCCGGTGCGGATGCGCATCTCGATGCTGCTGGGGCGGCATTCGACCGCCAGCATGCAGGCGCCGGCCATGGTGGCGGCCAGCGGCTGCGCCCCGCCCATGCCGCCGAGCCCGCCGGTCAGGATCCACTTGCCCTTGAGGTCGCCGTTGTAGTGCTGGCGCCCGGCCTCGACGAAGGTCTCGTAGGTGCCCTGCACGATGCCCTGGCTGCCGATGTAGATCCAGCTGCCGGCGGTCATCTGGCCGTACATCGCCAGACCCTTGCGGTCCAGCTCGTTGAAATGCTCCCAGGTCGCCCAGCGCGGCACGAGGTTGGAGTTGGCGATCAGCACGCGCGGCGCGTCGGCATGGGTGCGGAAGACGCCGACCGGCTTGCCCGATTGGACCAGCAGCGTCTCGTCGTCGTTGAGAGTCTTCAGTGCCGAGACAATGCGGTCGAAGCTTTCCCAGTCGCGGGCGGCGCGGCCGATGCCGCCATAGACGACCAGCTCCTGCGGCCGTTCCGCCACGTCGGGGTCGAGGTTGTTCATCAGCATGCGCATCGGCGCCTCGGCGAGCCAGCTCTTGCAGCTCAGTTCGGGGCCGTGCGGGGCACGGATGACGCGCTGGTTGTCGAGGCGGGATGACATCTGGTGATGGCTCCTGGTGGGAGGGATGTGCGTTTCTAGGATCGGTTCTTGCTAATGGGGCGGCAGCTGGAAGCGCGCGCCCAGCCGGTAGCGGCTGCCGGGATGGACCAGCATCGCCACAGTGACGACGCGCCCACCGACCCAGGTGCGGCGGGTCACGCGCAGGCAGGGCTCGGTGACGGGGATGTCGAGCAGCCGGGCGATCTCCGCCGTCGGCGACACCGCTTCGATGACATGCTCGACCTGCGGCGAGGCTTCCAGCCGGATCAGGTACTCGCCCGGCGTCTGGCGGGTGAAGTCCTGGTCGAGGTAATCGGGCGCCACCGCCGGGTTGACCCAGCGTTCCTCCAGCTGGACCGGCACGTCGCTTTCGCTGTGGACGACGATGGAGTGGAACAGCCTCGCCCCGACCGGCAGGTTGAAGCGGCGGGCCAGCCCGGCATCGGCGGCAACCGCGAGCAATTGCTCTACCCGGCAGGCGTGGACGTTGCCGCGCTCGGCGATCTCGTCGGCGATGCTGCGCAGCTCCACCACGTCGGTGCTGGGCGGCCGTTCGGCGACGAAGGTGCCCAGCCCCTGCACACGGGTCAGCAGCCCCTCGTCGGTCAGGTCGCGCAGCGCACGGTGGACCGTCATGCGGCTGACCGAGAATTCCTCCAGCAGCTTGTGCTCCGACGGAATCTGGAATCCTTCCGGCCAGTCGCCGGAGCTGATCCGGCGGCGGATGGCCTCCTTGATCTGGGCGTAGCGCGGCTGGGCGGTGGAGATGGTGTCGCTCATGCGGCCCCCGCTTCGACGCGCGGCTTGCGGACCACCCCGCCATTGACCACAGCCATGCAGGGGTTGAGGCCGATGGCGTAGGCCAGCTCCGCCGGATGCTCGATGCGCCAGACCGCCAGATCGGCGCGTTTGCCCGGCGCGATCACGCCGCGGTCGTCCAGCCCCAGCGCCTTCGCCGCATGGCGGGTGATGCCGGCCAGCGCCTCCGCCGGGGTCAGGCGGAAGAAGGTGCATCCCATCGACAACATCAGCAGCAGCGAGGTCACCGGCGAGGTGCCGGGGTTGTTGTCGGTGGACAGCGCCATCGGCACGCCATGGCGGCGCAGCAGCTCGATCGGCGGCAGCTTGGTCTCGCGCAGGGCGTAGAAGGCGCCGGGCAGCAGCACCGCCACCGTACCGGCCTCGGCCATGGCGGCGACGCCGTCCTCGTCCAGATGTTCGATGTGGTCGGCCGACAGCCCGCCGAACTCCGCCACCAGCCGGGCGCCGCCAAGATTGCTCAGCTGTTCGGCATGCAGCTTCACCGGCAGGCCGAGCCGCTTCGCCGTCTCGAACACCCGGCGGGTCTGGGCGACGGAGAAGCCGATCCCCTCGCAGAAGGCGTCCACCGCATCGGCAAGGCCCGCTTCGGCGATGGCCGGCAGCGTCTCGGCGCAGATGCGGTCGATGTAGCCGTCCGGGTCGTTCTTGAACTCCGGCGGCAGGGCGTGGGCGCCGAGATATGTGGTGCGCACCTCCACCGGGCGGACCTGGGCCAGCCGGCGGGCGACGCACAGCATGCGCGTTTCGGTGTCGGTGTCGAGCCCGTAGCCGGACTTCACCTCCACCGTCGTCACGCCTTCGGCCAGCAGGCTGTCCAGCCGCGGCAGGCTGGCGGCCAGAAGCTGGTCCTCACTGGCGGCGCGGGTGGCGGTGACGGTGGACAGGATGCCGCCGCCGGCCCGCGCGATCTCCTCATAGGTGGCGCCGTTCAGCCGCATCTCGAACTCGCGGGCGCGGTTGCCGCCATAGACGAGGTGGGTGTGGCAGTCGATCAGGCCGGGGGTCATCCAGCCGCCCTGCCCCGAATGCACTTCGGTCGCCAGCGCGTCCGGCGCATCGGTCAGGTCGGCGCGGCGGCCGACGAAGGCGATGCGGCCGTCCTTGATGCCCACAGCAGCGTCGGCTATGGCGCCATAGCCGTCGGCCCCGCCCGTCGCGGCGCCATCCATCGTGGCAACGGACAGGTCGATCCACAGGGAATCCCACGGCGCGCTGGTCGGCATCGGTTCGGCTCCTTCCTACAAGTTCGTGCAGCAACCCTCTTGGCATCAGGTTGCCTATACTTGTATAGTGTTGTCTATAATAGCGAGGGCGCCCTCATGAGCAACCTGTTTTTTGCCTCGGCGCTGCTGCCGGACGGCTGGGCGGAGGATGTGCTGGTCACGGTGGACAGCCGGGGCCGGATCGTCTCTGTGACGCCCGGTGCCGCCTGCCCGGCCAAGGCGGAGCGCTTTGCCGGGGCGGCGGTCGCCGGCATCGCCAACCTGCATTCCCACGCCCACCAGCGCGCCATCGCCGGGATGGGCGAATCTTCCGGCGAAGGCTCCGACAGCTTCTGGAGCTGGCGCGATGTGATGTACAGGGCGCTCGACCGCATGGGTCCTGAGGATTTCGAGGCGATCGCCGCCCAGCTCTATGTGGAGACGCTGAAGGCCGGCTTCACCGCCATCGCCGAATTCCATTACCTGCACCATGACCGCGACGGCAGCGCCTACGCCGACCCGGCGGAGATGAGCCATCGCGCCATTGCCGCCGCACGGACAGCCGGTCTGCCGATTGCGCTGCTGCCGGTGCTCTACAACGCGTCGGGCTTCGGCGGCACGCCGCCGACCGCGGGACAGCGCCGCTTCATCCATGACGGGGCAGGGTTCGACCGGCTGACCACGGCCCTGCGCCGCACCTATGGCGAATCATCCGACGTGCAGCTCGGCATCGCCCCTCATTCGCTGCGCGCCGTGCCGGACGGACTGCTGACCGAAACCGTCGCCGCCAATCCGCAGGGCCCGATCCACATCCACATCGCCGAGCAGCGCCGGGAGGTCGAGGATTGCGTCGCCTACCGCGGCCGCCGTCCGGTGGAGCATCTGCTCGACACCCAGCCGGTCGATGGCCGCTGGTGCCTGATCCACGCCACCCACATGACCGAAGCCGAGGTGGCGGGCGTCGCCGCCAGCGGCGCCATCGCCGGGCTGTGCCTGACCACCGAGGCCAATCTCGGCGACGGCTTCTTCGCCGCCCAATCCTACATGGCGCAGGGCGGGCGCTGGGGCATCGGCTCCGACAGCCACATCTCCGTCAGCCCGGTGGAGGAGTTGCGCTGGCTGGAGTACGGCGCGCGGCTGACCAGCGAACGGCGTACCGTGCTGGCCGGTGGCCCCCGCCGCTCCACCGCCCGCCGGCTGGTCGAGGATGCCCAGTCCGGCGGCGCGCAGGCGACCGGGTTCGATGCCGGGCGCATCGCCGCCGGTCTCCGCGCCGACCTCGTCGTACTCGACACCGACCACCCGCTGCTGGCGGCGCGCAAAGGCGATGCGCTGCTGGACGGCTGGATTTTCGCCGGCAACGCTCCCCTCGTCCGGGATGTGCTGATCGCCGGACGCGCCGTCGTCCGCGACCGCCGCCACCCGCGCGAGGAGGAGATCGCCGACCGCTTCAAAAAGACACTTGGGAGACTTCTGGGATGAGCGAGACCATCACTCTGGTTCCGGGCGCGCTGTCGCTCGACACGCTGCGCAGCATCTACCGCGACCGTCCGGCCCTGACGCTCGACCCGGCGGCCTATCCGCGGATGGAGCGCTCGCGCGCGCTGATCGACCGGATCGCCGGCGGCGACGAGGCGGTCTATGGCGTCAACACCGGCTTCGGCAAGCTGGCCCACACCCACATCGCGGCGAGCGATCTGGAAAAGCTCCAGCGCAACCTGATCCTGTCGCACGCCACCGGCGTCGGCGCCCCGCTGGCCGACGGCGTCGTGCGGCTGATCCTGGTCATCAAGGCGGTCAGCCTCGCCGTCGGCGCCTCGGGCGTCCGGCCGGCGCTGGTCGATGCGCTGTTGAAGCTCTATGAGGCCGACGTGCTGCCGGTGGTGCCGGGCAAGGGCTCCGTCGGCGCCTCGGGCGATCTGGCGCCGCTGGCCCATCTGTGCGGCGTGCTGCTCGGCATCGGCCATGTCCGCGTCAACGGCGAGACGCTGCCGGCGGAAGAGGGGCTGCGCATCGCCGGCTTGGCCGTCTTCGACCTGAAGGCCAAGGAAGGGCTGGCGCTGATCAACGGCACCCAGGTCTCGACCGGTCTGGCGCTCGCCGGCCTGTTCGAGATCGAGCGCACCTTCAAGGCGGCACTGGTCGCCGGCTCCCTGTCGGTGGAAGCCGTGATGGGCAGCCACCGGCCCTTCGACGCCCGCATCAGCGCGCTGCGCGGCCAGCCCGGCCAGATCGCCGTCGCCGCCGCCTTCCGCGATATGCTGGCCGGCAGCGAACTGAACGCCAGCCACCAGGGCCCCGACTGCCACCGGGTGCAGGACCCCTACAGCCTGCGCTGCCAGCCACAGGTGATGGGCGCGGTGCTCGACCAGATGCGGCAGGCGGCGCGCACGCTGGTGATCGAGGCCAACGGGGTCACCGACAACCCGCTGGTTCTGGTCGATACGGACGAGGTGCTGTCCGGCGGCA
This sequence comes from Azospirillum melinis, assembly GCF_013340935.1. GTDB lineage: Bacteria > Pseudomonadota > Alphaproteobacteria > Azospirillales > Azospirillaceae > Azospirillum > Azospirillum melinis. Next base: position 68,928 of record NZ_WHOS01000004.1, read on the forward strand.
ACTTCCATGCGGAGCCGGTGGCGATGGCCGCCGACCAGCTCGCCATCGCCGCGTCGGAGATCGGTGCGCTCGCCGAACGCCGCATCGCCATGCTGATCGACACTACCATCAGCGGCCTGCCCCCCTTCTTGGTCGCCGAGCCGGGTCTGAACTCCGGCTTCATGATCGCCCATGTCACCGCCGCCGCGCTCGCGTCGGAGAACAAGACGCTCGCCCACCCCGCCAGCGTCGACAGCCTGCCGACCTCCGCCAACCAGGAGGACCATGTCAGCATGGCGACCTTCGCGGCACGCCGGCTGGGCGACATCGCCGGCAACGTCGCCGACATCGTCGGCATAGAGCTTTTGGCCGCGATTCAGGGTCTGGAGTTCCATCGCCCGCTGAAGACCACGGAACGGCTGGAGCAGGCCATCGCCACCATCCGCGCCCAGGTGCCGCGCTACGAGGTCGATCGTTACTTCGCCCCGGATCTGGCCGCCATCGGTACCCTGGTGCGCGACGGGTCGCTCGACCATCTGATGCCGGTATCCCTGGAGAGCGCACAATGACCGACACCATCTTCGATCTGGAGCGAGGCGACGGGCCGCTGGTCGTCAGCATGCCCCATTGCGGAACCGAACTCTCCCCCGGTCTGGCCGAGCGGCTGACGGAGGAGGCGCTGACCCTGCGCGACACCGACTGGCACATCCCGCGCCTCTACGGTTTCGCCAAGGACATGGGCGCCACGCTGCTCAGCGCCCGCTATTCCCGCTATGTCGTCGATCTCAACCGCGCCTCGACCGGCGAAAGCCTCTATCCCGGACAGGCGACCACCGGCCTCTGCCCGGACGTGATGTTCGACGGCACGCCGCTCTATCGCGACGGCCAAGCCCCCGACGAGGCCGAAGTGGCGCAGCGGGTGCAAGGCTATTGGCACCCCTACCACGAGGCACTGGCGGCGGAACTGGAGCGGGTGAAGGCACGGCACGGTTTCGCCCTGCTTTATGACGCTCATTCGATCCGCAGCCATGTGCCACGGCTGTTCGATGGCCGTCTGCCCGACCTCAACCTGGGAACGGCGCGCGGCGCCAGCATCGACCCGCAGCTCGCCGCCGAGGTCGTCGCGGCGATGGAGAGCGCCGCAGCGGCGGAGGGGTTGACCTGTGTCACCAACGGCCGCTTCGTCGGTGGCCACATCACCCGCGCTTACGGGCAGCCGGCGAACGGCGTCCACGCCATCCAGATGGAACTGGCGCAGGACCGTTATATGGACGAGGAGGCGCCGCCCTTCGCCTACCGTCCGGACCGGGCTGCGAGCCTGCAACGGGTGCTGACGGCGCTGCTCAACGCCTTTGCCGGCTGGCGGCCGGCGCAGGGCTGATCGGAGCGGACAGGCGTGCAGGGGTGCGGAACCGCCCCCGCGTCCGCCGCGTTCCCTTGCTGCGCCGGATTTTGCGGCGCGGCATGCAGGGGACCGGCGTTGAGCGACATCATCGAACAGAACAGCGACCAGGGCGGCATTGAGAATCAGGGCATCGAGAATCCAGGCCGTGGCATCGGATATGGCGGGCGGGCCGCACCCGCGGTGCTTCTGCCGGCCCTGACCGCGGTCGACACGCTGGATGCCCAGGTCCACGACATCGTCACCTGCGATCCGGGACCGGTGAGCCGGGTCCTGGCAAGCGCGGGCCATTACGTCATAAAGCGGCCGGTCCTGATCCCCAGCTTCGCCATCGCCGGACTTGTCGGGCTGCTGACCGGTCAGGAGGATCTGCGCCGCGCCGGCAGCGTCGGCGTTCTCGGTCTGGTGGCGACGGCGACGGCCAGCCGCTCGATCAAACGCTACGTCAAGCGCCGTCGTCCCGATGAATGCGAGCCGCGGCAGCGGCCGGGCAAGCGGATCAGCGCCCGCTCGCTGCCGTCCGGCCATGCGGGAAGCGCCTTCGCCGCCGCAACCGCACTCGCCACGGTCAGCCGGTCGCCGGCGCAAAGTCTGATGATTTACGGCGCCGCCGCGGCGATGGCCAGCGGCCGGGTGGTGAAGCACCGCCATTGGGCGTCCGACGTGGTGGCCGGTGCCCTGCTGGGGACCGCCATCACGCTGGTGGCGCGGCGCCTGCTGGCACGCTGAGCGGCTATTTCTTCGGCAGCGGCAGGCTGGCCTGTTCCGCCTTGGCCGGATCGGCCAGCCGCTTGGCGCGCTTGTTGCGCATTTCCGCCACCTCGCCAGCCTTCAACGGCACGAAGCCGTCGGGCCGCATGGCATTGCCGACGATCTGCTTGAGCAGGTCGATGTTGGTGATCTGCACCCGGCGGCCGCGGCGGACCTGATCGAGGAACTTCTGCGACGGGGTCAGCACATAGTCGATGGCGTCGATGCGCTTGCCGACCTTGGTATACTCCTTGTCGGCGATGTCGAGAATGCCCTCGTCCACCAGGGCATCGACGGCGGAGGTGACCACGCGCAGGGTATCGCGGCGGCGCGACCACTCGTTCATGCCGCTGTTCTTGATGATCTCGTCGGCGCTGATCGACACCGGCTTCGCCTCGTCGTCGGCGGTGTCGTACTCGATGGACAGGCGGTTGTAGAGCCAGCGCGACACCGGCGACTTCAGCTTCATCAACCAGGCGTAGGAGACCGGCTTGAACTCCAGGTCGCGGATGGCGGCGGAGACCAGCGGGTTGAACTCCAGATAGGTCTCCTCGACCCCGCCGTCCTCATCGACCAGATCGGGGCGCGAGCGGATCGCCAGCACCGGGAAAGCGGTCGATTCCAGCAGGTTCTGGCCGCGGCTCTTCTTGCCCGGCTCGGCGCTGCCGCCGGTGGAGATGATGATGCGCGACCGCGCCAGGATGGTCAGGGATTCGCGGATGTCCTGGATCGACAGGGTGTGGTTGACCGCCCGCAGCTCGCGCTGGATCTCGTAGAGGCTGAAGCGCATCTGCACCTTGTCGCGGTTCTCGCCGGTCAGCGACAGGCGCGAGCGGTCCATGGCGAGGCGGCGGACGACCTGCTCCACCACCTGCTCGCGCTCCGACGGGAAGATCTCGACTTCGACCAGATCCGGACCGGCGCCGGGGGCGCGGTCGTCCTTCTTGGCGGTGCTGAGCCGGTCGATACGGGCGGGCTGGACGGTCAGGCGGTAATTGCGGCCGCGGAAGGCGAACTCGCGCCGCACCGACTTGATGAAATTGTCCTTGGTGACCAGCTCGCCCTTGTCCTTGGCGGCCTTTTCCTTGTCGTTGTCGCGGGAGACGAAGACGAAGCGCGGCGCCAGATCGTAGAGCGCGATCAGGTGCGATTGCGAACGGTCTTCCAGCTCGAACAGGATGAGCTGTGCGGCGCTGGTCGGGGCCATCTTGGTCATGAACGTCTCCGGATGTCGGGAGTAACCATGGCGCGGCGGACCCGCCGGTGCAACAGAACGCAGTGAGTTTACCGCATCCGGGATGGAGCGACAGCCCGCGGATATGGTGCCGCACCCCGCGATGATGGAGCAACGGCCCGCGGTCATGGAGCGATAGCCCGCGATTGCCGCCCGGACGCGCCATCGCCGGGGCCGAACTCCGTGAGCCCTTGAAGAATCGGAGAGAATCGGTCCGGCCTGCCGGGAGGCGCGGCGAGGCGAACCGCGGGCTGCCGCTCCATGGGGGGCAAATGCGGATCGTGGAGAGACCGGATTGCCCGCGATTCACACCATCGTCACGGCATCAGCGGTCAATCGCGGGCTGTTGCTCCAGGATCGTGGGCCGCGGACCGCCGGCAATCGCGGGCAATGGCTCCACATCCGCGGCCAAAGGCGCCAGGATCCCGATTCGGCGCGGCATCGCCGGCCAATCGCGGGCCGATGCTCCATGGTCGCGGGCAGGGGCTTTACGGTCGCGGGCTGTCGCTGACCATCCGCGGGCTGCGGCTCCATGGAGTGCGAGCCCGCGATTCGACTCTTCCGCCGACCGCTTCGAATCCTCTGCGCCAATCGCGACGGCCGATCATCCGGCCAATCTTGCGCCAATCTCGCGTCCAGGGCGCGGAGGAGTATCGCCACAGATGACAAACCGCACTGCAAGCCCGAACCGCCCCGGGCAAACCCATGCCCAGCAAACCCATGCCCTGCAACCCCACACCGGCCAAAACAACACGGGGCAGAACCGCTGGGGCCGGATCCCGGCCTGGTGGCTCGACCATCCCGAGCTCGACGCCGACGGCCTCGCCGTGCTGGCGGCGCTCAGCACCTATGCCGACGAGGCGGGGGTGTGCTGGCCGTCGCAAGCGACGCTGGCCGACAAGCTGAAACGCAGCCGCCCGACCGTCAATCGGATCCTGGGCCGGCTGGAGGCGCTCGGGCTGGTCGGCATCGAACACCGCCGCGCGGCCAATGGCGGGCGTCTCAGCTGCCGCTACCGGCTGGCGCTGATCTCCTCGAACGGGACGCAGGACGGTGCAGGAATGGACATCCCCGCTGACTCATCGGCGGACTCCCCCTGTTCAGCGGCGAGTCACGAACAGCCTGAACCAGAACAGATTCCTGACACGCTCCACCGGCGTGCGGACGAGGGCACGTCGTTCAGCTCTGCCGGTGGCGCCGAACCGGTTGCTCCCGATTGGGCGCCGCCCCCGGCCGACCGGCAATGGGCGGCAGAGCGCTTTCCCGACATCGACGTCGACAGCCATGCCGAGCGCTTCGTCCAGCAATGCCGGGCCCATGGCTACCGCTACCGCGACCCGGCCGCGGCGTGGCGGTCCTGGCTGTTGCAGGATGCCGGCTGTATGGCGCAGCAGCCCGCGGCAAGCGCCCGGGGACCGAACAGCCGCGGACCAAACGAACGAGCAGCGCGAACGACTTCCCGCACCGCCGCTTCCGGGCCGAATTCCGCAGCCGCCAACGCCGAACAGCGTCTGTCGGCCTGGGCCAGTGTTGCCGCACGCTTGAACAACACGCCATCCAACATGCCGTCGAACACGGCCGCCAACCCCTGGGGGATCGCATGAGCAACCTGCACCAGTTCCCCACCTCCGCCTCTGCCGCCGCACCGCCCGGCCTGCCGCTGCCCTTCGACCCCACGATGGCGCCGGCCCTGCGCGGCCGCATGCTGCGCGACGCCCTGCCGGAACCGTTGCAGCGGCTTCTCGACCGTGGACAGGTCGGGCGCCACAGCCGCTTCACCGAAGACGGTTTTGCCGATGTCGTGGAGGACTGGACACCACCGGACGGCGTGACGCCGCGCCATGCCGCACTGGCCCGCCGCGCTCTGTCGGAGATCGACGACACCATCCTGGCGCCGGCGTCCGCCAACCATCTGCTGGGGCGGGTGCTTGCTCTGCTGAGCCATTTCCCGGCAAAGGCGACCAGCCCGGAGGTGGAGCAATTGCTCGCGATGGACTGGGCGGAGGATCTGGGCGAGTTCCCGGCCTGGGCCATCGATCAGGCGGCACGCCGGTGGCGGCGCACCCGCAAATGGCGGCCGAGCATCGCCGAGATCCGCGCCCTGTGCGAAGAGGCCTGCGCCGAGGAAAATGCCCTGGCCGACCGGTTGCGCGCCATTGCCATGGCAGGCGAGCGGGCCGGGGAGACCGGCAGCGGGTCCGGTGCGGTGCGCCCTGTGCTGGCGTCGGCGATGCGTCGTATGCGATGATGAGAGAGTTTTCTGTCTTAGATCGCCAATCTGTGGCAGGGGCGACACCCTGTCCGGCCGCTGCGAAGCTAAGACATGTCTTAGATTTGCGCCACGGCTTGGCTTTGGTAAAAGGGGCCGACAGCCGATGGCGATAAGGGGCACGGGAATGAGCAACGACACGGGACACGGGCCGGTGAAACGCTTGCTGGTCAATGGCCCGAAGGGTGGGATCGGCAAGACGACCCTCAGCCGCAACATCGCGGTGGCGGCGGCGCTTGATGGCTGCGCGGTGGCAACGCTCGACCTTGATCCGCAGCGCAGCCTGACCAAGTGGTTCGCCAAGCGCCCGGACGGCATGGCGTCCATCACCCATTTCGAGGCGGGCATGACGCCGCTCGACATCCGGGCGGCCCTGGACGGCATCGCGGGCTTCGACCTGCTGGTCATCGACACGCCGCCGTCGATCGAGGACCATCCGGAGGAATTCAAGCTGCTGGCCCTGTCGTCCGACCTGATCGTCGTGCCGACCGGCCAGAGCGACGACGATCTGGACTCCGTCCGTCCCTGGATGCGTTTCGTCCGACGCTACGGCAAGAACGCGGCCTTCGTGATGAACCGCGTCAAGCCGCGCACCCGCGGCTTCACCGAGGCGCAGCGCAAGCTGCTGGGCGACGGCCGGATCTGCCCGGTCGAGGTTCCCGACTACGAGGACATCCAGTTCACCGCCGGCCGCGGTCTCGGTCTGCTGGAGCTGAAGGGGGGCAAGGGGGCCGAGCATGTCGCCGGCGTCTGGGCCTTCGTCCGTCATGAACTGGAGCTGGCGCAATGAGCGGGTTCAAGCAGGTTTCCAAGGCCCAGGCCCGCCGCCACATCGCGGTGGACGAGCGGATCGAGCGCATGTCGGAGGCGACGGTCGACCTCGTCCGGCGCGAGGAGTTCGTCCAGGAGATCTCCACCCTCTGGCGCAGCGCGCAGGAGAAGTTCCTGCTGATCGGCCGCTATCTGGTCCAGGCGCGGGCGCGCCTGCCGCATGGCGAGTTCCAGGCGATGGTCGAGAACGAGCTGCCCTTCGGCTATCAGGTCGCCTACCAGCTGCGCATGGTGGCGGAGGCGGTGGACAGCGGTCGCCTCCCGGGGGCGAAGCTGCCGCCCAGCTACGCCACCGTCTACCAGCTTGCCACCCTGACCGGCGAGCAGCTGCGGCTGGCCGACCAGAGCAACCTGATCCGGCCCGACGTGACCCGGCCGGAGATCGTCCGGTTCAAGCGCGACCTGCGGAACCGCGCCCTCGACCATGTCAGCCGCCGCGAGGCGCTGGAGGCCGAGCGCGACCGGCTGCGGGAACGGCTGGCGATGATCGAGGTTGAACTGGCGGCATTGGACGGCCGGGACTGACAGGGCTGCGGCGACGGTACGGCGTGCGATGATCCGAAACGGGGATGAGTGAGGCATGCTGGACCTGAAGTCGCTGGAGACCTTCATCTGGACGATGCGGCTCGGTGGGTTCCGCCGGGCGGCGGAGCGGCTGAACACCACCCAGCCCGCCATCTCCGCGCGCATCGCCCAGCTGCAGGACGAGCTGGGCGTCGTCCTGTTCGAGCGGGTCGGACGGCGGGTGGCGCCGACGCCACAGGCGATGGTCCTGCTGACCTATGCCGAGAAGATGATGGCGCTCAGGTCGGAGCTGCTGACCGCGGTGGCCGACCGCAGCGCCATCCGCGGCGTCATCCGTCTCGGCGTGGCCGAGACCGTGGTCCACACCTGGCTCAGCCAGCTGATCGAGAGGCTGAACGCCCTCTATCCCGCCGTGTCGCTGGAGATCGAGGTCGAGACCTCCCCCAGCATGCGCGATGCGCTCGCCCGGCACGAGCTGGACGTCGCGGTGATGCTGGCGTCCTACACCGACGTGCGCTTCCGGGCTGTCCCGGTCGGCAGCTATCCGCTGGGCTGGGTGGTCAGCCCGTCTCTGCCCCTGCCGGAGGAGCCGGTGTCGCTGCGCGATCTGGCGGCTTGGCCGATCATCACCTTTTCCCGCACCACCCAGCCCTATGGCGTGATCCGCGAGATGTTCTCCTCCGTCGGGTTGCAGGTGAGAATGTTCGGCAACAGCTCGCTCGCCAGCGTCGTCCGCATGGCGGTGGACGCCGTCGGCGTCAGCGTGATCCCGACGGTGATCGTCCAGCGGGAACTGGCGGAGGGACGGCTCCGCCTGATCCGCTCGCAGGCGCCCCTGCCCGGAATGACCTTCTGTGCCGCCCATTCCGCCACGGCGGAGAACCACATGGCGTCGGTCGTCGCAGATCTGGCCGCCACGGTTGCCGCCGAATACGAAGCCGCCACCGGCAACGAGGCGCCACGCGCATTAGAGGGCGATTGATCGCCGCAGCTTATCAATCCAGATCAAAACTTACGATTGGACGGACCCAAGACTGTTCGTGGCATCATCCTGTTCAGAAGGCGCAAACGACCAGCCGCAAAGGCAGGCGCCGCAAGCCACCAAGGCACCGAACAGAGGAGATTTCACGATGCGGTTCGCGCCAGCGATCACCGAACCCACCCGCCTGTCCAAAGCCAACGCTGCCACCCGCCGTCAGACGATCAAGCGCATGCTTGCCGCGGCGGCCCTGCTGACGACGACCGCACTGACCGGCATCGGCTTCGGCGCCGCTCCGGCCCATGCCGAGGACGAGATCCGCATCGGCGTGATCTATCCGCTGACCGGTGCCGCCGCCTCCACCGGCGTCGAACTGAAGGCCGCCGCCGAACTGGCCGCCGCCATCGTCAACAAGGAAATCCCCGCCCCGCCGGGTCTGATCGCCGGTGTCGGCCTGCCGAACCTGAAGGGGGCCAAGATCAAGCTGATCTTCGGCGACCACCAGGGCAACCCGCAGGTCGGCGCCACCGAGGCCGAGCGGCTGATCACCAGCGAAAAGGTCGTGGCGCTGACCGGCGCCTATTTCTCCAACGTCACCGCCACCGCCAGCCAGGTCGCCGAACGCTATGGCGTGCCGTTCCTGAACGGCGAATCCTCCTCGGCCTCGCTGACCCAGCGCAAGTTCAAATGGTTCTTCCGCACCACCCCGCATGACGACCTGTTCGTCGGCAACTTCTTCACCTTCCTCGGCGACATGGAGAAGAAGACCGGCGACAAGCTGCGCAACATCGCGCTGTTCAACGAGAACACGCTTTGGGGCAACGAGACGACCAAGCTTCAGGTGAAGCTGTCGGAGGAGCAGAAGTTCACCATCGCCGAGAAGATCCTCTACCCGGCGAAGACGACGCAGATGACGTCGGAGGTGCAGCGCATCAAGGCCGCCGCGCCGGCGGTCATCATGCAGTCCAGCTATCTCGGCGACGCCATCCTGTCGATGAAGACCTACAAGGAACTGGGCTTCCTGCCGAAGATGCTGCTGGCCAACGATGCCGGCTTCAACGACAGCGAGTTCCTGAAGACCATGGGCAAGGATGGCGAGTTCGTCATCAGCCGCGAGGTCTGGGCGCTCGATCAGGCCGAGCGCAACCCGCTGATCAAACAGGTCAACGACCTGATGAAGCAGCGCGCGGGCGTCAACTTCAACGGCAATTCCGCCCGTGCCTTCACCGGCATCGCCGTGCTGGCCGATGCGCTGGACCGTGCCGGCTCGACCAAGCCCGACGCGATCCGCGAGGCGCTGCAGAAGACCGACATCCCGGCCAGCGGCCTGATCATGCCGTGGAAGGGCGTCAAGTTCGACGCCAGCGGCCAGAACGAGCTGGGTACGGGCATCATCGTCCAGGTCCAGGGCGGGCAGTATGTGACGGTCTGGCCGTTCGACGTGGCGACCAAGCCGGTCGTCTACCCGATGCCGGCCTGGGACGGCCGCTGACCACCGCTTCTTTCATCGGGCTGCTGCTTACCCTTTCCCGTTCCGGAAAAGGGGGAACCCGTCGCGTCGCGACGGGTAGGGCTTCGGAGATGCCCAGTCGGTTCCGCGCTTCGATCCACGATGCATCTCCTGCCCGGCGCCACCGGCGCCACCCTTTCCGGGATGGGAAAGGGGTTTTTCCCGCACAGCTCCTCCGGCCCACCCTGACCGCAAAAGGGGTGCTGCAATGACCGCAGACATTCTTTTCCAAGTGCTCGTCTCGGGCCTGCTGATCGGGCTGATCTACGCCCTGGTCGCGGTCGGCCTGACGCTGATCTTCGGCGTGATGGACATCGTCAATTTCGCCCATGGCGAATTCCTGATGCTGGGCATGTATGCCAGCTTCTGGGCCTTCGCCCTCTTCGCCATCGACCCCATCGTGGCGCTTCCCCTGACGGCGCTGCTGCTGTTCGCGGTCGGCGTCATCGTCTACCAGACGGTGATCCGCCGCATCCTGAAGGCGCCGATGCTGTCGCAGATCTTCGCGACCTTCGGCCTGATGATCCTGCTCCGCGGTCTGGCCCAGTTCTTCTGGAAGCCCGATCACCGGCTGATCCCGCACAGCCTCGTCAGCGGCAACGTCGCCTTTGGTCCCGTGCAGTTCGGCCTGCCGCAATTCGTCGCCGCGCTCGGTGCCGTCGGCGTGACCGGCGCCCTGTGGATGTTTCTCCACCGCACCCGGCTCGGCACCGCGCTGGAGGCCACCGCCATCGACCGTGAGGCGGCCACCCTGATGGGCATCGACGGGCAGAAGATGTTCGCGCTCGCCTGGGGCATCGGTGCGGCTTGCGCCGGTCTGGCCGGCGGGCTGATTGCCACCTTCTTCCCGATCTTCCCGGAGGTGGGATCGAACTTCATCCTGATCGCCTTCGTGGTGGTCGTGCTGGGCGGCTTCGGCAGCGTCACCGGCGCCTTCCTGGCCGGCATCATCGTCGGTCTGATCGAGGTGCTGGGCGGCTTCCTGGTCGGCCCGGAATACAAGACCGCCATCGTGCTGTCGCTGCTGCTGATCGTGCTGCTGGTGCGTCCGCGCGGCCTGCTGGGGAAAGCCTGATGACGACCGGAACCAACTCCTCACGCAAGATGGCCGGCACCGCCGCCCTGCTGGCGCTCGCCGCCATCCTGCCGCTGGCGGTCACCGAGCCGTCGCAGCAGAACTTCCTGATCCTGATCCTGATGGGCGCCCAGATGGGCGTCGCCTGGAACATCGTCGGCGGCTATGCCGGACAGGTCTCGCTCGGTCATGCGGTGTTCTACGGCATCGGCGCCTACACCTCGACCATGCTGCTGCTGACCCTGGGGCTGACGCCCTGGATCGGCGCGCTCGCTGGCGGGCTGGTGGCGGCGGCCTTCGCGCTCGCCATGGGCTGGCCCTGCTTCCGGCTGAAGGGGCATTATTTCGCCATGGCGACCATCGCTGTGGCGGAGATCATGCAGATCCTGGTCACCAACAGCGACGCCCTCGAAGGGGCCGTCGGCCTCTACCTGCCGATGGACCAGAGCGGCTGGGGCGTGCTGATTTTCCTGTCGAAGCTGCCCTACTACTATGTCATCCTCGGCCTGCTGGTGCTGACGGTGCTGGTGTCCTGGGCTATCGAGCGCAGCCACATCGGCTATTATTTCCGCGCCATCAAGGACGAGCCGGAAGCGGCCCGCGCGCTGGGCGTCAGCCTGACCCGCTACAAGCTGATCGCCCTGACGGTGTCGGCCTTCCTGACGGCGATGGGCGGTAGCTTCTACGCCCAGAAGGAGATGTTCATCGATCCGGGCTCGGTCTTCGCAACGACGATCTCGATCAAGATCGCGCTGATCGCTATCCTGGGCGGGGTGGGCCGGCTGACCGGCCCGGTGCTGGGTGCCGTCATCCTGATCACCATCGAGGAATACAGCCGCACCCTGTTCGGCAGCACCGGTTCCGGCACCGACATGATCATCTACGCCGCCATGATCATCCTGGTCGCCGTGTTCAGCCCGTCCGGCGTGCTGGGCCTGCTGGGCGACCTGCGCCGCCACCTGCCGGGCGCCAAGCCCGACACCGTGAAGGCCGAGAAGATGGAGATCCGCCCGTGAACACCGCCCCCCTGCTTGCCGTGGACGGCCTGGGCAAGGCCTTCGACGGGTTGGTCGCCAACCGCGACATCAGCTTCATCGTCCATCATGGCGAGATCATCGGGCTGATCGGCCCGAACGGCGCCGGCAAGACCACCCTGTTCAACTGCCTCGCCGGCTTCCACACCCCCACCACCGGCCGCATCGCCTTCGAAGGCCACGACATCACCGGCTCGACGCCGGAAGCGGCGGCGGCACTCGGCATCGCCCGCACCTTCCAGATCGTCCGTGTCTTCCAGTCGATGACGGCGCTGGAGAATGTCATGGTCGGCGCCATGCTGCGCAACAAGCGGGTGGCCGAAGCACGCGAGCGGGCGGAGGACGAGCTGGCCTTCGTCGGCCTGTCGCACCGGGCCGACACCCCGGCATCCGACCTGACGGTGTCGGAGCAGAAGCGGCTGGAGGTCGCCCGCGCGCTCGCCACCGAACCGAAGCTGATCCTGCTGGACGAGGTGATGGCCGGCCTCAACCCGACCGAGGTGCGCGAGGCGTCGGCCCTGGTACACCGCATCCACCAGCGCGGCATCGCCAGCATCATCGTCGAACATGTGATGGAGGGCATCATGCCCATCGCCCACCGGATGCTCGTGCTCGACTACGGCGCCAAGATCGCCGACGGCACACCGGCCGAGATCGCCGAGAACCCGGCGGTCATCGCCGCCTATCTGGGGGAGTGAGACGATGCTCCAGCCGACACTGTCCGAACCCGTCCGCCCCGTCGCCGTCGCGCCTGTGGGCGAGACGATGCTGCAGGTCCGCAACATCCAGTCCAGCTACCGCCGCGTCCCCGCCATCCGCGACATCAGCCTGACCCTGAACCGGGGCGAGATCGTCGCGCTGGTCGGCGGCAACGGCAACGGCAAATCCACCACCCTGCGCGCCGTCGCCGGGCTGAACGCGCTCGACGGCGGGTCGATCCTGCTGAAGGGCCAGGACATCTCCGCGGTGCCTGCCCACGAGCGTGTGAAGCGTGGGCTGGTGCTGGTGCCGGAAGGCCGCCGCCTGTTCCCGCGCCTGACGGTTGAACAGAACCTGATGCTGGGCGGCTTCACCACCAGCGATGCGGCCAAACGCGAGCAAACGCTCCAATTCGCCTACGACACCTTCACCGTGCTCGGCGAACGCCGCCGCCAGCAGGCCGGCACCCTGTCGGGCGGCGAACAGCAGATGCTGGCGATGTGCCGCGGCCTGATGAGCCAGCCCGACCTCCTGATGCTGGACGAACCCTCCTGGGGCGTGGCGCCGAAGCTGGTGACCCGCATCTTCGAGACCATCCAGCTGATCCGCCAGCGCGGCATCACGGTGCTGCTGGTCGAACAGAATGTCCACCGCGCGCTGGAGATCGCCGACCGCGGCTATGTCATCCAGACCGGTCGCGTCGTGATGGAAGGCAGCGGCCAGGACCTGCTCGGCAACGACGAGGTGCGGCAGGCGTATCTGGGCATGTGAGAGTCTTTCCGTCGACGAGCGCCATCCCTCCGACTCCTTTTCCGGACCATCCCCATGACGACCACTCCCCTCTCCGCCGCCGAGCGCCTGCGCATCCGCAGCGGGGCCAACAGCGGCCAGACCGCCGGCCTCGCCCCCGGCCATGTCCAGGCCAACCTCGCCATCCTGCCGGCCGACTGGGCCGGCGACTTCCTGCGCTTCTGCCAGGCGAACCCGCGGCCCTGTCCGCTGCTGGCGGTGTCGGAGGTCGGCGACCCGCGCCTGCCGACGCTGGGCCACGACATCGACATCCGCACCGACGTGCCGCGCTACCGCGTCTATCGCGACGGCGTGCTGTCCGCCGAGCCGACCGACATCGGCGACCTGTGGCAGGACGATTTCGTCGCCTTCCTGATCGGCTGCTCCTTCTCCTTCGAAGAGGCCCTGCTGGCCGACGGGCTGCCGGTGCGCCACATCGCGATGAACCGCAATGTCCCGATGTACGAGACCAGCATCCCCTGCACCCCGGCCGGCCGCTTCGGCGGCACCATGGTGGTGTCGATGCGGCCGATGGTGCCGAAGGACGCCATCCGCGCCATTCAGATCACCTCGCGCTTCCCGTCGGTGCACGGCGCGCCGGTGCATTTCGGCGATCCGGCCGCCATCGGCATCCGCGACATCGCCCAGCCGGAACATGGTGAGGCGGTTCCCATCGAGCCCGGCGAGGTGCCGGTCTTCTGGGCCTGCGGGGTGACGCCACAGGTCGCGATCCGCAACGCCCGCCCGCCCATCGCCATCACCCACAGCCCCGGCGCCATGCTGATCACCGACCTGCTGAACACGCATCTGTCGGTGCTCTGACCGCTCCTCTCCCCCGCTCCATCCCCTGCGATACCGGCCGCCGCGCGGGCATTCCGCCCCGCGCGGACACGGTGGAGGCTTGCCCGATGCAGACCCCGTTTTCCGTTCGCCTGCTCTCTTCCAGCGTTCTGGGCTCCGTTCTTTTGCTGACCGCCGTCGCGGCGCCGGCCTCGGCCGACCAGCTGCGCATGGTGGCGCTCAGCTTCCCGCCGCTGATCTATGACGACGGCGGCAAGCCGGCCGGCATCGCCTACGACATCGTGACCGAGGCTATGAAAGCTGCCGGCCACAGCGTCACGGTGGAGATCATGCCCTGGGCTCGTGCGCTCGACACCGTGCGCGAGGGCGGAGCCGACGCCGTCTTCACCGCCTACAAGACGCCGGAGCGCGAGCAGTTCCTGAACTACTCGACCCAGGTGCTGGTGCCGCAGGTGGTGTCGCTGTTCGTGGCCAAGGACAGCGCCGTCAGCTTCGACGGCGACCTGTCCAAGCTGGCCGACCGCAAGTTCGGCGTGGTCAACCAGATCAGCTACGGCTCCATCGTCGATGACGCGATCAAGACCGGTGTGCTGCCGGCGGTGGAGAAGTCCAACGACAGCGACAGCAACGTCAAGAAGCTGGTCTCCGGCCGTTTCGACGTGATGCCCAGCAACCGCTATGTTGCGCAGTATTTCCTGAAGCAGGCGGGCGCCCTGGACAAGGTCAAGGAACTGACCCCGGCGGTGCAGGACATTCCCAGCTACATCGCCTTCACCAAGGCGCGCGACACCGGCAAGCTGCGCGACGAGTTCGACGCTGGGGTCGCGGCGATGAAGGCAAGCGGCGCTTACCAGCAGATCCTGGACAAATACGCCCGCTGATCGGCTGGCGCGTTTCCCCCTTCGACCAGCTTTCGAGAAGCCGCCATGAGCGTGACCACCCCGGTCCCGGCGCCCGTTCTGCGGGCGGCCGGGGACAGTGCCCTGATCGTCGAGTTGGGCGACGGCATCGCCCCGGATCTGAACGCCGCCGTCCACCGGCTCGACCGCCGCATCGCCGACGCCCAACTTCCGGGCATCGTCGAGACGGTGCCCACATACCGCTCGATCCTGGTGCAGTTCGACCCGGCGGTGACGGCGGCCGAACCGCTGGGCCAAGCCCTATTGGGGTTGGCAACCGGGCTGACGCAGGCGGTGGCGGAACCGCAGCTGCGCTGGATCGTGCCGGTCTGCTTCGGCGGCGCCCATGGCGAGGATCTGGACGAGGTGGCCCGCCGTTCCGGCCTCGGCACGGAGGAGGTGGTGCGGCTGCACTGCACCGCCGACTACCGGGTCTACATGCTCGGCTTCTCCCCCGGCTTCGCCTATCTCGGCGGGCTGCCGGAGGTGCTGCACCAGCCGCGCCGCGAGAACCCGCGCATGGTCACCCCGGCCGGCAGCGTCATGCAGGGCGGGGCACAGGCGGCGATCTCCCCCATCGCCATGCCCAGCGGCTGGCACCTGCTGGGCCGCACCCCGGCCCGGACGTTCGATCTCAAAAGGGAGCCGCCCTTCCTGCTGGCCCCCGGCGACCGCATCCGCTTCACCGCGATCAGCGCCGCCGAATATGACCGGCTGGAGGGGATGAGCGGCTACCTGCCCGACTGCGAGACGGTGACCCCATCCGTTACGCTGATGCAGGGAGCCGCGGCATGACCACCCATCTGCGCGTCGCGGCAGCCGGTCCCAGCTCCACCATTCAGGACCGCGGACGGGTCGGCTATCAGCGCTACGGCGTGTCGGTGGCCGGAGCGGCCGATCCGCTGCTGCATGCCGTCGCCAACGCCCTGGTCGGCAACCGGCCGGGGGAGGGGGCGGTGGAGTTCACCCTGGCCGGCGACAGCGTGACGGTCGAGGGCGGGCCGGTGCGCATCGCCGTCGCCGCCGATGCCGCCCTCACGGTGGATGGCGATCCGGTGCCGGGCTGGACCAGCCTGCGCCTGACCGACGGCCAGACCCTGCGCATCGGGAACTTGCGCAGCGGCATGCGCGGCTATTGGGCGGTGGAGGGCGGTTTCGCGCTTCAGCCGGTGCTGGGCAGCGTCGCCACCCACATACGCAGCCGTATGGGCGGGCTGGACGGCGGGGTGCTGAAGGCCGGCGACCGGCTGCCGCTGGCCCTCGACCAGGCGGCGGACCGGGGCGAGCGCTGCCTCGACCCCTCCCTGTTGCCGGCGCGGGGCGGGCGGCTGCGCGTCATGCTCGGACCGCAGCAGGACTATTTCACCCCCGCCGGGATCGAAGCCTTCCTGGAGGAGGACTACGCCCTCAGCCACGAGGCCGACCGCATGGGCTGCCGGCTGGATGGCCCGGTGATCGAACATTCCCGCGGCTTCAACATCACGTCGGACGGCATTCCGCTGGGGGCCGTGCAGGTCCCCGGCACCGGGCGGCCCATCGTGCTGCTGGCCGACCGCCAGACCACCGGCGGCTATCCCAAGATTGCCTGCGTCGTCGGCCCGGACGTCGCGGCCCTGGCACAGATGCGGCCCGGCGAGCGGCTGCGCTTCGCCGCCGTCGATGCGGCGGAGGCCGGACGCATCCAGGCCCGCCATCGCGAGCTGGTGGACGGCCTGCCGGCGCTTCTGCAATCGGCCGGCGGCTTCGCGCTCTACGACAGCGGCCGGCTGCTCGGCTTCAACCTGATCGGCGGCGCCGTCACCGGCTGGGACTGATCTCTCCTTTCCAACGCCCCAACACCCACAATGGAGTGGACCTGATGCTGCAGCGTGTGGGCCGTACCCTTGCCATGCGTGTCGTCGTTCCCATCGCCCTGATGGTCACCGTCATCAGCGCGACCGGCATAGCCGCCGTCGTCACCGTCAACCGCGAGGATGCCCGCACAGCGTTGGAGGACAGGGCGGTGGTCACCGTCCGCGTCATCGCCGGCGGGCTGGCGGAGCCGCTATGGAACGTCGATGCCGACTCCGCCGCGGCGCAACTCGCCGCCCTCGCCAACGATCCCGACTATCTCGGCAGCCGGGTGCTCGATCCCAAGGGACAGGTCTTCGCCAAGAGCGGCACCGTGTCGGACAGCGACCCGTCGGTGCTGGTCCGCCGCGCCGACATCCTGCGCAAGGCCGGCAGCCGGATGGACAAGCTCGGCACCGTGGAGATCCACCTGTCGCCCCGCCGCGCCGAACGGCAGGCGGCGGAGCGGGCGTGGCTGCTGGCCGGCGGCGGGCTGGCGGCGCTGGTCGCGCTGTGCGGCGTGCTGTTCCTGATGGTGCGCGGCGCCACCCGGCCCATCGTCCGCCTGACCGGGGTGATGACCCGACTGGCCGCCGGTGAGCGCGCGGTCGATGTGCCCTCGCTCGACCGCCGCGACGAGATCGGCCGTATGGCCGAAGCCGTGCAGGTCTTCAAGGAGCAGGGCGCCGCCAAGCAGCGGCTGGAGGCCGAACAGGTCGAACTGCGCCGGCAGGCCGAGGCGGAGCGTCATGCCGCCATCGCCGCGGTCGCCGACGATTTCGAACGGCGCGTCGGCAGCACGCTGGGAGAGGTGATGCGCACCACCGACGGCATGGGGCTCGCCACCCGCAGCCTTGCCGGCGTGGCGGATCACAACGGGCAGGTCAGCCGGCAGGCCGCCGGCAATGCCGCGGCGGTCAACGCCTCGGTGGACGGCATGGCCGCCGCGGTGGACGAGCTTGTCGCCTCCATCCGCGAGATCTCGGCCCAGGCCCAGCATTCTCAGTCCATCGCCGACGAGGCGTCGCGCCGCGCCAGCCGCGCCACCGATCAGGTGGCCGGGCTGGTCCAGGCGTCCGACCGGGTCTCGGCGGTGGTGACGCTGATCCACGCCATCGCCAAGCAGACCAACCTGCTGGCCTTGAACGCCACCATCGAGGCGGCGCGGGCCGGCGAGGCGGGGAAAGGCTTCGCCGTGGTGGCCGGCGAGGTGAAGGCGCTGGCGACCCAGACCGCCAAGGCGACCGAGGACATCGAGACCCAGATCCGCGCCATCCAGGGCTCCACCGGCTCCGCCGCCGATGAGATCGTCGAGATCGCCCGCGTGGTGGAGAGCCTCAGCCAGATCAGCGCTTCCATCGCCGCGGCGGTGGAGGAGCAGAACGCCGCGACGGCGGAGATCGGCCGCGGCGTCAGCGAGGCCGCCCAAGGCGTGCGCGCCCTGCTGGGGGACGTGAACGCCACCTCCGAAGTGGCCGGTCAGACCGGCGATGCCTCGGCGCAACTGGACACCGCCGCCGGCATGCTGGCCGACCAGATGGGGGCGATGCGCAGCGAGGTTGCCGGTTTCATCCATTCCCTGCGACAGTCGGATGCGGCGTGAAAACGCCTGGGCCTTTGAAGAACGGACTGTGAGAAACGCCATGCCGAGCATCGATCTGAACTGCGACATGGGGGAAGGGTACGGCGCCTGGACCATGGGCGACGACCGGGCGATGCTGGACATCGTCACCTCCGCCAACATCGCCTGCGGCTTCCATGCCGGCGATCCCACCATCATGGCCGACACCGCCCGGCTGGCGGGGGAGAAGGGGGTGCGCATCGGCGCCCATCCCGGCTTCGAAGACCGCTCCGGCTTCGGCCGCCGCGTCATGCGCGGCATCACGACGACAGAGGTCGAGCGGCTGGTCGCCTATCAGGTCGGCGCTCTCCAGGCCTGTGCCGCGCTGTCGGGCCGGCAAGTGACCCATGTGAAGCCGCACGG
This sequence comes from Azospirillum melinis, assembly GCF_013340935.1. GTDB lineage: Bacteria > Pseudomonadota > Alphaproteobacteria > Azospirillales > Azospirillaceae > Azospirillum > Azospirillum melinis. The sequence goes on from NZ_WHOS01000004.1 coordinate 87,518, forward strand.
TGCCCTTTACAACATGGCGGCGGTGGAGCCGGAGCTGGCTGGCGCCATCGCCCGCGCCGTCAAGGCGGTCGACTCCGCCCTGCTGTTCGTCGTCCCGCCGCTGAGCGCCATGGAGCGCGCCGGCCAGGACGTCGGCCTGCGCGTGGCGCGCGAGGCCTTCGCCGACCGCACCTATGAGGATGACGGCACCCTGACGCCGCGCACGGTGGCCGGGTCGGTGATCCATGACCCGGATCTGGCCGCCGCCCGTGTGGTGCGGATGGTGCTGGACGGGGCCGTGGAGAGCCGGCACGGCACCCGGCTGCCCATCGTGGCGGACACCATCTGTGTCCATGGCGACACGCCGACCGCTGTCGCTATGGCGGCAACCGTCCGCCGCGCGCTGGAGGCGGCAGGGGTGACGGTCCGGGCGGTGGTCTAGCGACTGCTGCCTGCCATGACGGCCTTCCCGGCCTGACGTCTCCCGTACAACGCGAGTGACCCCAACTTTTTGCATCGCAGCATGCAAAGAGCGGGTCACAGTTTTGTCAGAATTTTAGACGAACATCCCTCAAACCGGAAAGGATACAAGAGGGCCGTATCGACCAAACGGACAGTCGACCATCGGCCGAACAGCACAGGGCTTGCCAAATGAAACGAAGCATTTCCATGCCTATTCTGGCGGCAATGGCGATTTTATCGGCAAGCGGTGCGTCTGCGGATATCCTATACCAAAAGGGTAGCTTTTCAGATCAGCGGCATTTCTTGGCCGTCGATGTTTCGTGGGGCGAACTGGAGATCGGGCAGGCGGACAGTGCCCGCAACCGGCTGGTCGGGGCGGCGGCCGTGCCGGCCTCCACCGGCGCCGGCAGCCGGACGGCGAAGCTGAGCTATTACACCCCGCCGCTGCGCGGTTTCGAACTGGGCGCCAGCTATACCCCGATGCCGCGCGGCGCCGGCGACATGCCCGACCCGCGCGAGGCCATGCATCTGGTTGAGGCGGCGGTGCGCAAGACCGTCCTGATGGGCGGCATCAGCACCCGCTTTTCCGCCGGGACCAGCCGGGCGCGGGTGCGCAGCGACAGCCGCCGTCTGCCGCGCCAGTCCTGGATCGTCGGCACCCAGTTCGCATGGCAAAGCGTGACGCTCGATGGCGATCTGCGCCAGCAGCAGGAGTCCGACGGCGTGTCGGTGCGCAGCCTCAACGCGGCGCTGGCCTATGGGCGCGGCGACATGACCCTGTCCTTCCGGGCGCGGCGGACATTGCCGGAGAATGGCGCGGCCAGCGGCCATTACCTTGCCGATCTGGCCTACCATATCACGCCGCGCTGGCAGGTGATGGCCGACACCAACATCGACACCGGGGCCGAATCCATGGGCACGGTGGTCAAGGTCGGCGCGCGTCTGGTGTTCTGACCGCAACGGGCGAGGCGGAGGAATGGCATCTCCCTCCCCCCGCCGCAGCCGGTGGCGAACCGGTCAGTTCGCCGCGAAGCAATAAAGCAGCCCGGCGCCGCCGGTGCTCTTCAGCGCGTCCTGGCTGCAGCCGCCGCGCGAGGCGTGTGAGGAGTTCCACGACTTCGCCGGCGGCTGCTCGTCCAGGCCCATCCGGTCATGGTGGCCAAGCATGGCCGCACCCTCGGTCCCGCTTCTGGTCCAGTTGCCGCAGGTCATGTCCTGGCCGGCGTCGAAGGCGGTGCCGTCCGGCTGCGACCCGGTCAGGATGTCGTGCGTGTTGGGCTGGTCGCCGCGGCCGTTGATCGTTTCGCCCTTCTCGTTCAGCGCGGTCTGCTTGGTCAGGGCGTTGGTGCCGTGCAGCTCTTCGACCGAGCGGGCAACCACCTCGCCCTTGGCGTTCTGCCAGGGGCCCTTGCCGATGCGGTCGCGCGCATTGACCGCCGGCTGGCCGTCGGCGGCCTGGGTGCTGAGATAGGCCCGCCATGTGCGGCTGCCGGCGCCCGCCGCCTGGGCCAGCTGCTGGCAATGCTGGTCGGCACCGGCCAGCCCGCCGAGATCGGCCCCCTTGCCGCTGCCCACGCTGGTGACGAAGAAGGTCATGGCGGACGGGCCGGCCTGCTGCGCCGAAGCCGCTGCCGGGATCGCCAACAGGAAGGCCGCCGCCGCCGCGGTCCGGATGCTCGCACCGATCATGGTTTCTCTCCCTTTGCCGTTGTTTTCCCCGCCAGATCAGCCCCTGCCGGCGGAGCCAGTTGGAAGGAGACGCTCCGGCCCGGCGATTCATTCCCTCGGCTTTGCCGAATCCAGCACGGCCACCAGCCGGTCCGCCGCCTCGTCCACCTCCGCCGCACTGGTGCCGCGGCCCAGCCCGAAGCGCAGGCTGGCATGGGCGTCCGCCGCGGACAGGCCGAGCGCCAGCAGGACATGCGACGGCTCGCCAGCCCCGCTGTGGCAGGCGGACCCGGTGGCGACGGCAAGCTCCGGCAGATCGAGCAGCAGGTCGGCGGCGTCGATGCCGGGAATGGTGACGTTCAGGCAGCCGGCCAGCCCATCCTCGGCACCGTTGCGGCGGATGCCGGGCAGCCGGTCCCGCAGGCGCTGCCAAAGCCGGTCGCGCATCGCGCCGATGCGCCGGCCATCCTCCTCGCGCCGTTCCCGTGCCAGCTTGCAAGCGACGCCCAGCCCGACGCAGAGCGGCGTCGGCAGCGTTCCCGCCCGCAAGCCGCGCTGCTGCCCGCCGCCGGCCGAGGCCGGGACCGGCCGGAAGGGCGGACGGACGACCAGGGCACCGATGCCCATCGGCCCATAGAGCTTATGTCCTGACAGGCTGAGCCCATGCAGCCCGAGCGCCGCCATGTAGAGCGTGCGCGTGCTCAGCGCCTGCACGGCGTCGCTGTGCATCGTCGCGCCATGGCGTGCGGCGACTGCGGCCAGCTCCGCCAGGGGCTGGACCGTCCCGACCTCGTTGTTCGCGGCCATCACCGAGACCAGGGACGGTTTCGGCAGGCCGGCCAGGGCGCTGTCCAGGGCGGCCGGATCGACCCGGCCGGTGCCGTCGACCGGCAGGACGGCCACCGGATGGCCGCGCTGCCGCAGCTCGGGCAGGCAGCCGAGGATGCTGGCATGCTCCACCGCCGAGACGACGCAGCCGCCGCCCGCCGGCACCCCGCCCAGCAACGCCAGCGCATTGGCCTCGGTGGCGCCGGAGGTGAAGACGACCTCTCCCGGCTGTGCGCCGGCAAGCGCGGCGACTTCGCCCCTTGCCTGTTCGATGGCGTCGGCGGCGCGCCAGCCGGCCGGATGGGCGGCGTGCGGGTTGCCGGCCGCGTCGGGCCGCATCCAGGGCAGCATCGCCTCCAGCACCTGCGGGTCGAGCGGCGTCGAGGCCAGATGGTCGAGGTAGATCATGGCGCAGTATCGCGCCAATGCGAAAGGAAGGGGAGGGGAATGCCCGCCCCCATTTCCGGTTGATCACTTCGCCGGCTGGTCCGGCCGCTCCGCCGACTGTGCGGTTGCGCTGCCGCCGACCCGCCAGATCGCGTTGCCGACATCGTCGGCGACCAGCAGGGCGCCCTTGTTGTCCAGGATCACGCCGACCGGGCGGCCCTGCGCCTTGCCGTCCTTGTCGAGGAAGCCGGTCAGCACGTCGACCGGCTCGCCCGCCGGCTTGCCGTTGCGGAACGGCACGAAGATCACCTTGTAGCCGCTGGCCGGGTCGCGGTTCCACGAGCCGTGCTGGCCGATGAAGGCACCCTCCTGCAGGGTCGGCGGCAGATCGCCCCGGCGGGAGAAGGTCAGGCCGAGCGAGGCGGTGTGAGGCCCCAGCGCATAGTCGGGCGGGATCGCCTTGGCGACGAGGTCGGGGCGCTGTGGCTCCACCCGCTGGTCGACATGCTGGCCGTAATAGCTGTAGGGCCAACCGTAGAAGCCGCCGTCCTTCACCGAGGTCATATAGTCGGGGACGAGGTCGCTGCCGATCTCGTCGCGCTCGTTGACGGCGGTCCACAGGGCGCCGGAGGTCGGCTCCCAGTCCATGCCGTTCGGGTTGCGCAGGCCCGACGCGAAGATGCGGTGCGCCCCGGTCTTCAGGTCGATCTCCCAGATGGCGGCGCGGCCCTGCTCCGCCTCCATCCCGTTCTCGCCGACATTGCTGTTGGAGCCGACCGTGGCATAGAGCTTGGTGCCGTCGCGGCTGGCGATGATGTTCTTGGTCCAATGGTGGTTGATCGGCCCGCCCGGCAGATCGACGACCTTCACCGGCTTGGCGGCGATCCGGGTGTCGCCCGGCTTGTAGGGCACCTTTACCACCGCGTCGGTGTCGGCGATATAGAGGTCGCCGCCGACCAGCGCCATGCCGAAGGGCGAGTTCAGCCCCTCGATGAAGGGCTCGCGGACATCGGCCTTGCCGTCGCCGTCGCTGTCGCGCAGCAGGGTGATGCGGTTGGCGCTCGGCGTCTTGGCGCCGGCCTTGCCCATCACCAGACCCATGACCCAGCCCTTGATGCCCTTGCCGTCCTCCGGCTTCGGCGGGGCGTTGGTCTCCGCCACCAATATGTCGCCGTTGGGCAGCGCCAGCATCCAGCGCGGATGGTCGAGGCCGGTGGCAAAGGCGGTGAGGCTCAACCCCTGGGCCGCCACCGGCTGCGCGCCCTGCGGCCAGCCGATGGCGTCGGCGATGTTGACCGTCGGGATCAGCGAGGATTTCGGCGCCGGCAGCGTCGGGTTGGGGCCGGTGCCGGCCGACACCGGCAGGGACGCCTGATCGCCGCAGCCGGCGAGCGACAGGACGGCGACAGTCGCCGAAAGCATGAAGGCGAGCCGTGTGGTGCTGTGCATGCGCCGAAATCCCGCGTCTGTAAGCGTGGAGGGAGTACCCACGCTCAACGCCGGCGCATCCGGGTTGGTTCCGCCGTCAGTGCGGCTGGGCCAGGGCCCGCAGTTCCCCCGCCAGGGCGGCGGCCAGCTTTCCGCCGTCGCACAGCGGCCCGGCTGCCATGCGGGTCCGCAGGCTCCGGCGCAGCTCCGCCAGCCCTTGCGGATCGGAGGCCCAGGCGACGGCGCGTTCCACATAATCGGCTGGATCGGCGGCGATGCAGCCCTCGACGCCGGCCACCGTCAGGAAGGCCAGCGAATGGCGGCTGGAGAAGGTCTCCCCCGGCAGGGTGACAACCGGCACCCCCATCCACATCGTCTCAAGCGTTGTGGTGCTGCCGGAGAAGGGGAAGGGGTCGAGCGCCACATCGACCGACGCGCACCAGCGCATGTGGTCCAGGCTGCCGGTGGCGCCGACCATCGTCACCCGGCCGGGGTCGATGCCGGCGGCGGCCAGCCGGCCGCGCCACAAGGCGGCGGTGTCCGGGCAGGACAGCGCCTTGGTCTTCATCAACAGGCGCGATCCCGGCATCCGGCCCAGGATTTCCGCCCAGGCCGCCAGCACGCCGTCGTTCAGCTTGGTCAGGATGTTGAAGCTGCCGAAGGTGACCGGCCCGCCCGACAGGCTGGGCGGCGGCGTCAGCGGCAGTTCATCCTCCTCGCCGGGCGGATCGTAGGCGATGAAGGCGTCGGGCATGCGCAGGATCCGCTCGGCATAGAAGGGCTCCATCCCCGCCGGCACATGGTGGCGGTCGGCGACCAGCGCATCCATCGCCGCCAGCCCGGTGGTCGCCATATAGCCCGACCACGCCACCTGCACCGGGGCCGGCTTGCGGGCGAAGACGCCGGGACGGCCGCGGGCATTGTGGCCGGCAAGGTCGATCAGCACATCGGGCCGGTCGTGACGGATCCGCGCCGCCAGCTCCGCATCGGTCAGGCCGGCGACCGGGGTCCATTGTGCCGCCGCCCTGCGGAAGCGGCCGGTCACATCGTCGGATTCGCTCTGGTTGGCGTAGAGCAGCAAGCGGATGTCGTGGCCGGGCAGCGCCTCCACCGTACGGAGGGCGAACAGGCCGGCGGGGTGGCGGCGGAAATCGCCCGACAGGATGGCGACGGTCAGCGGTCCCTTCCGCGCGCCTGCCTTTCCCGGCTTTACCCAGCGCCCGCGGTGGGGCGCGCCATGCACCCGGTCCCAGTCGCGATGCGCCTCCAGCACCGCCGCCGCCGTCACCCCCGGCCGGAACAGCAGCAGATAGGCGAGGTTGGACCGCACGTCGGCGAGAGCCGGGTCGAGCGCCAGCGCTCGCCGGTTCCCGACCTCCGCCGCGTCGAGCAGCCCCTGGCCCTGGCGGACCAGAGCGAGGTTCGCCTGTGCTTCGGCGAGTGCCGGGTTCCAGGCCAGCGCCGTCCGGTAGGCGTCGGCGGCGGCGCCCAGCCGGTCGGCGCGCTGGCGCACTTCGCCCAGGCGCAGCAGGCAGTCGGCCAGATCCGGGCGGGCGGCCACGGCATGGCGGGCCGCAAGCTCGGCACCGTCGCGGTTGCCCAGCGCCAGCCGGGCCGCGGCGAGGTTGGACAGGGCCGGAGCATGGTCGGGGCGCAGCGCCAGGGCGCGGGCCAGATCCGCCGCCGCCTCCCGCGGGCGCTCCAGCGCCAGCAGCAGGGCGCCGCGGTTGGCATGCGCCTCGACGAAGGTCGGATCGTCGGCCAGGGCGGCGCGGTAGGCATCGTCGGCGTCCGCCCGCCGGCCCAGTGCCGCCAGCACATTGCCCAGGTTGAAGCGGGCGCGGGCATAGCCGGGACGGCGCGCCGCCGCCTGCCGGAAGGCGGTCGCCGCCTCCTCCAGCCGGCCCTGCGCCTCCAGCGCGTTGCCGAGATTGTAGAGCGCCTGGGCGAACTCCGGCCGCAGGCGGACCGCCTGCCGGTGCGCGGCCACCGCCTCCTCCAGCCGGCCCAGCGATTTCAGCGCGCTGCCGAGATTGTCGTGATAGTCGGCGACCCGGTGGTTGTGCTGGATGGCGCTGCGGATCAGGGTGACGGCGCGGTCGGGCTGGCCGGATTGCAGATGGACGACGCCCAGCAGATGGGCGGCGTCGGCGTGGCCGGGCAGGGCGTCCAGCACGGCGTGATAGAGCGCCGCCGCCTCGCCGAGCCGGCCGGCCTGATGATGCGCCACCGCGGCAGCCATCGCTTCCTGGATCGTCGCCATGACGACCGTCATACCGGCTGGCGCGGGCGGGCGCCAGCGCTTTCCCGGTCCAAGCGGGCACCCCGTGTGGACGCCCGTGTGGGCGCGCGCGGTTTTCAACACTTGACCCGGCGGGCCGGGACGGTCAGCTTGCCGGCCGTATACAGCCCCGGCCGATCCCCGATGAACCGACTGCAACGGTACCTGTTCCGCAACCTGCTGATCGCCACGCTCTATTCGACGGCCGGCCTGACGCTGACCATCTGGCTCAGCCAGTCCTTGCGCCTGATCGAGATCGTGGTCAGCGCCGGCGCGCCGATGGGCATGTTCCTGTGGCTGCTGCTGCTGACCGTGCCGACCTTTCTCGGCATCGTGCTGCCGCTGGCGCTGGTCGGGGCCATCCTGTTCACCTACAACAAGATGGCGACGGACAGCGAGCTGGTGGTGATGCGCGCGGCCGGCGTCGGTCCCTTCTCGCTGTCGACCCCGGCGCTGGCGATGGCGGTGGGGGTGACGGCCGTCGTCTTCACCCTGAACATCTGGATCACCCCGGCCGCCCACCGCGAGCTTGTGCGGATGGAATACACCGTGCGCAGCGACTATTCGCAGCTGTTCCTGCGCGAGGGCGTGTTCAACGAGGTCGGCGACCGCTTCAGCGTCTTCCTGCGCGACCGCGATTCCGACGGCAACCTGCACAAGGTGCTGATCCATGACGGGCGCCAGCCGGACAAGCCGGTAACGATCATGGGCGACCGCGCGGTGATGCAGACCGGCCCCGACGGCACGCGCTTCGTCGTCTATGACGGCAACCGGCAGGAGCTGGACCGCAAGACCAACCGGCTGTCGCAGCTGTTCTTCGACCGCTATGCCGTGGATCTGAAGGCGGTGGCGCCCCAGGCGGCGGACCGCTGGCCCGACGCCCGCGAGCGCACGACGGCGGAGCTGATGGACGGCAACGTCCCGGCCCAGGACGACCGCATGCGCCGCGGCCTGATCGCCGAGCTGCACCACCGCTTCTCCTCGCCGCTGCTGGCCCTGACCTATGCGCTGGTGGCGCTGTCGGCGCTGCTGTCGGGGGAGTTCAACCGGCGCGGCCAATCCTCCCGCGTCACCATCGCCGTGCTGGCGGTGATGGGGTTGCAGGCGGGCGCGCTGGGTCTGACCAGCCTTGCCGGCAAGGCGACCGTCTTCGTGCCGCTGATGTACGCCATGCCGCTGGCGATGCTGCTGCCGCCGCTGTGGGTGATGTCGCGCGGCCTCAGCCTGCGTCCGGGGCGCCGGCAGGGCGCGCCCGATGCCGACCCCCATACCGGCCCGGCCGGGTCGTCGGCGTCATGAGCCGCATCCTCTTCATCACCTCCAACCGTCTGGGCGACGCGGTGCTGTCGACCGGGCTGCTCGGCCACCTGACCGACGCCTATCCGGGCGCGCGGCTGACCGTCGCCTGCGGGCCGTTGCCGGCGCCGCTGTTCCGCTCGGTGCCGGGGCTGGAGCGGCTGATCCCGCTGGCGAAGCGCTCCTATGCGCGGCACTGGCTGCGGCTGTGGCTGGAGTGTGTCGGCACGCGCTGGGATCTGGTGGTCGATTTGCGCAATTCGGCGGTCGGGCGGCTGGTGCCGGCGCGGCGCCGCGTCTTCCACGCCAAGGCGGCGCGCCCGATGCACAAGGTGGAGGAGAATGCCGCCGTGCTGGGCCTGTCGCCGCCGCCGGCCCCGCGCCTGTGGATCGACGCGGAGGCGAGGCGGCAGGCCGACGCCCTGATCCCCGCCGGGACCGGGCCGTTCCTCGCCATCGGGCCGACGGCCAACTGGCTGGGCAAGGAATGGCCGGCAGAGCGCTTCGCCCGGCTGGCCCTGCGCCTGACCGGAGAGGGCGGGCCGCTGGCCGGCGCCCGGGTGGCGGTGCTGGCCGCCGGGCCGGAGCGGGAACGGGCGCTGCCGGTGCTGGCGGCGCTGGGGCCGCGGGCCATCGACCTGACCGGCCGCACCGATCCGATGGCCGCCGCCGCCTGCCTGGAGCGGGCGGCGCTCTATGTCGGCAACGACAGCGGGCTGATGCACATCGCCGCGGCGGCGGGCGTGCCGACGGTCGGGCTGTTCGGTCCCGGCTATCCCGCGATCTACGGCCCCTGGGGACCGCGCGGCAGGGTGGTGGTCAGCAGCGTGCCCCAGCCGGAACTGCTGGCCCGCGTCACCGCCGACCCCAACGCCCGCGGCCTGATGGACGGCATCGACGAGGACCGGGTGGCCGAAACGGCAGCTGCACTCCTCTCCGAAACGCATAGAACTTGTGACCAGTTTGCGTCAGGGTCCTCCGCACCGGCCGAACTACCCCCGTTGCGTTGACAAAGCCGGTCGGATAACCGACACTTCCGGGACGAAGCAAAGGGGCAGGTCCGCCCCCACCGGATGGGTTTTCCCCCGAGGGTTTGGAATGAAGCCGACTCCCACCTACGCCAACAAGCCGACCTCGGACAATCCGCGCGACGTCGAGGCTTGGGCCCTGGCGGAAGCGGCGCGCCGTATGATCGCCGCCAGCCATGCCAAGGACGAAAAGGCCTTTCGCGAGGCTCTTCAGCTGAATCAGCGCCTGTGGACGATTTTCCAGGCGGCGATCACCGAAGAGGATTGCGGCCATCCGCCGGAAGTCCGCACCAACATCGCAGCATTGTCGCTGCTGGTCGACCGCGAGACGACCAACCGTCTGATCGACCTGGATTTCGACAAGATCGACACGCTGGTCAACATCAACCGCAACGTTGCCAGCGGCCTGACCGCCCAGGGCCAGTTCATCGCCGCCCAACAGGCGACCCAGCCGCATCCGGGCACGCCGCAGGCGGCCGCTCCGCAGGCTCCCCAGCCTCCGCAGGCCGCTCCGGCACCGGGCCAGCCGCCGGCCGGCATGCGCCCCGCCGTGCCGCCGCGCCCGATGACCGCCCCGGACGCCGCCCCGGTCAACCGCGAGTCCCTGCGCATCTCGATCTGACCGCTGTCGCGGACGATCAGGAATCGCGACCGACAGGAAAAAGGCCGGCGCTCCGATGGGGCGCCGGCCTTTTTTGTCCTCTCACTCCGCCGGAACCTCGCGCTCCAGTTCCTCCAGCCAGATGCGGGCGTTGCCGTCCGACGGGGCGCGCCAGTCGCCGCGGGGCGACAGCGAACCGCCGGCGGTCACCTTCGGGCCGTTCGGCATGGCCGAGCGCTTGAACTGGCTGAAACCGAAGAATCGGCGCAGGAACACCCGCAGCCAGTCGCGGATCTCCGCCGGGCTGTAGGCGCGGCGCTTCTCCAGCGGATAGCCCTCCGGCCAGTCGCCCTTTTCGGCATCGGACCAGGCATGGCGGGCCAGGAAGGCGATCTTCGACGGGCGGAAGCCGTAGCGCAGCACGTAGAACAGGGTGAAGTCCTGCAGATCGTACGGCCCGACCACGGACTCGGAGCTTTGCAGCGCCTTGTCGGAGCCGGCCGGCACCAGTTCCGGCGAGATCTCCGTCTTCAGGATGGCGTCCAGCGTCGCCGACACCTCCTGCTGGAACTGGCCGGTGCGGCCGACCCAGCGGATCAGATGCTGGATCAGCGTCTTCGGCACGCCGGCATTGACGTTGTAATGGGACATCTGGTCGCCGACGCCATAGGTGCACCAGCCCAGCGCCAGCTCCGACAGATCGCCGGTGCCCAGAACGATGCCGTTGTGCTGGTTGGCGAGGCGGAACAGGTAATCGGTGCGCAGGCCGGCCTGCACATTCTCGAAGGTGATGTCGTACACCGCCTCGCCGCGGGCGAAGGGGTGGTCCATATCCCGCAGCATCTGGTTGGCCGCCGGCCGGATGTCGAGTTCCTTGGCCGTCACCCCCAGCGCCGTCATCAGTTTCCAGGCGTTGGACTTGGTGCCCTCGCTGGTGCCGAATCCCGGCATGGTGTAGCCGAGGATGCCGGTCCGCGGCAGGCCGAGCCGGTCCATGGCGCGGGCGGCGACGATCAGTGCGTGGGTGCTGTCCAGGCCGCCCGACACGCCGATCACCACCGTCTTGATCCCGGTGGCGCGCAGCCGCTGCACAAGGCCGGCGACCTGGATGTTGTAGGCCTCGTAACAATCCTGCTCCAGCCGTTCGGCGGCGGCGGGGACGAAGGGCAGGCGCGGCACCGCGCGCAGCAGGCCGACATCCGCCTCCGGCGCGTCCAGCCGGAAGGCGACGGTGCGGAAGCTGCCGGTGGCACCGGGGAACAGGCGGCGGTTGTCGTCGAAGGTGCCCTGGCGCAGCCGCTCCTGCCGCAGCAGGTCCAGATCGACGTCGGCCACCGCCATCTGGGCGCCGTCGGGGAAGCGGTCGGTCTCCGCCAGCTTCTCGCCATTCTCGAAGATCGAGGTCTGGCCGTCCCAGGCGAGGTCGGTGGTCGATTCCCCCGTCCCGGCCGAAGAATAAAGATATGCGGCGAGGCAGCGCGCCGACTGCGATTTCGCCAGCAGCCGGCGGGTGTCGGACTTGCCGATGGTGATGTTGCTGGCCGAGAGGTTGGCGAGGATCGTCGCGCCGGCCAGCGCCGCCATCGTGCTGGGCGGGGCCGGAACCCACAGATCCTCGCAGATCTCGGCGTGGACGACCAGACCGGGCTGGTCCTCGGCGGAGAACAGCAGGTCGGGGCCGAAGGGGGCGGTCAGGTCGCCGATATAAATCGTCCCGCCTTCGGTGCCGGCGCCCGATGCGAACTGGCGCCGCTCATAGAATTCGCGGTAGTTGGGCAGATGCTGCTTCGGCACCACGCCCAGCAACTCGCCCCGGTGGATCGCCACCGCCGTGTTGTAGAGCCGCCCGTCATACAGCAGCGGCGCCCCCACCAGCAGCAGCGGCATCAGGCCTTCCGACGCCTGCACCAGATCGAGGATCGCCTGCTCCACCGCGTCGATCAGCGGGTCCTGCATCAGCAGATCGTCGATGGCATAGCCGGACAGCGCCAGTTCGGGGAACAGCGCCACCGCCACCGACTTGTCGTGGCAGGCGCGCGCCGCCTCCAGCACCGCCGCGGCATTGGCCGCCGGATCGGCGGGGGTGCTGCGCGTGGTGCAGGCGGCCACCCGCGCGAAGCCGTGGCGATAGATCGAGGTGAAGCTCATGACCCGTTCCCGCTGCCTTGCATGCCATTGACGCCCCAGGATGCGACGCCCGACGGCAGCAAACATAGCAGGAATTTCGCGCGCGTCAGGCCCCCCGTCCCACCTCATCTCCGGCAGTCCGGCATGCGGTACGGAATGATGGGCTGGCACACCGGGCAATGCTTAAGACACGATACATTCGTTATAAAACCAAAGTCAAATCGATAGGAAGGTGCGGAAATTCCAATTAAATTGATGATGACGCAGAACGTCGCCCTGCGACAGTCAAGTTGACCAAATCAAATGCGTTGGATATAGGCAGGGTCTGGCTTGCGCAGACGACCGGCAGGCCGATGCCAGAAGGACTCGTTTATCACCGTGCCAACGGACACGCCCGCCACGCATCCTGACCCGACGCCCGTCGCATCGCCCGAGGCGGACGTAGGGAATGTTACGGCGGAATCCGGTGTGTCGCCGGAGCAGGCCTGCTGCATCGTCGGCATCGGTGCCTCGGCCGGCGGGCTGGAGGCGTTGCAGCGCTTCTTCGACGCGGTTCCCGGCGACAGCGACCTCGCTTATGTCGTGGTTCAGCACCTGTCGCCGGTGCACAAGAGCCTGATGGTCGATCTGCTGGCGAAGCACACGGCCATGGATGTGGTGCAGGCGACCGAGGGCGTGCCGGTCCAGCGCAACACCGTCTATCTGCTGCCGCCGGGCAAGCATCTGAGCATCGAGGACGGCCGGCTGCGGTTGACCGCCAAGGATGCCGGCGGCGGCATGAGCCTGCCGATCGACATCTTCCTCACCGCGCTGGCCCGCGACCAGGGGCCCTTCGCCATCGGCCTGATCCTGTCCGGCACCGGATCGGACGGCACGCGCGGCCTGATGGCGATCAAGTCGGCCGGCGGCTTCACCGCGGTCCAGCAGCCGGAAACCGCGCAGTTCGACGGCATGCCGCGCAGCGCGCTGGCCACCGGGCAGATCGACGCCACCCTGGCGCCGGAGGATCTGCCGGCCCGCCTGATCGAGCATGCGCGCAAGACCCTGGCCCGCGCCCGGCCGATGCCGGCGCGCCAGCGGCGCGAGGATGGCGACGACCCGCTGGCCCAGATCATCGCGGTCATCCGCTCCGTCACCGGCGTCGATTTCTCGCATTACAAGCTGGCGACCCTGCTGCGGCGGATCGAGCGGCGGATGCAGGGAGCCGGTCTGGAGTCGATGGACGAGTATGCCGCCCTGCTGCGGCGGAACAGCGCCGAAACGGTCAACCTCTACAAGGAGATGCTGATCGGCGTCACCCGATTCTTCCGGGACGAGGCGGCCTTCCGTGTCCTGGCCGACCGGGTGATCCCCAGCCTGCTCGCCAACCGCAGCCCGACCGACATGATCCGCGTCTGGGTCTGCGGCTGCGCCAGCGGGGAGGAGGCCTATTCCCTCGCCATCCTGTTCGCCGAGGCGCAGGAACGGCTGGGCCGCAGCGTCGACGTCAAGATCTTCGCCACCGACATCGACCAGGACAGCATCGAGATCGCAAGTCTCGGCGAGTATCCGCGCACGATTGCCGAGGACGTGTCGCAGGACCGGCTGGGCCGCTACTTCACCGCGCGCGGCGATGGCTATGCGGTGTCGCGCGACATCCGCCGCATGGTGGTGTTCGCCGCCCACAACATCATGCGCGACCCGCCCTTCACCAAGATCGACCTGCTGAGCTGCCGCAACCTGCTGATCTACATGGACCAGCCGTTGCAGCGGAAGGTCCTCAGCCTGTTCCAGTACGCCCTGCGCCAGAGCGGCTTCCTGTTCCTCGGCACCAGCGAGACGCTGGGCGACCTCCAGTCCGATTTCCACACCGTCGACAGCCGCAACAAGGTGTTCCAGAGCCTGCGCGCCGGCTCCTTCCGGCTGTCGCGCCTGCTGGTGCCGACGGTGGCGGCCCCGCTGGCCCGCCATGGCGAGGATGTCGGAAGCCATGGCATGGAGGAGGGGGCGGTCATTGACGAGGCCATCGGCGCGTTGATGAAGGCCTATGTGCCGCCCTGCCTGCTGGTCGACGAACAGATGACCATCATGCATGTGTTCGGCGACGCATCCTCCCTGCTGAAGGTGCCGGCGGGGGAGGCGACGCTGAACGTGCTGAAGATGCTGCCGTCATCGGTCGCCATGGTGACGGGGACCGCACTCAACCGCGCCTTCCGCTCCGGCGAGGAGTTCGCGCTGTCCAACATTCCGGTGAAGGACCGCGAGGGGGTGGCGGCGATCAGCCTGCGGGTCCAGCCCTATGTCGCGCGCAAGACCGGGCGCCGCTTCGCCCTGGTGGTGCTGGACCGCGCCAACATGCTGCCGCTGTCGGTTCCGGATTCCGACTTCGACCTGAACGCCGACGCCGCCGAGCGCATCCGCGGGCTGGAACAGGAACTGCTGTCGCGCGGCGAGAATCTCCAGGCGACCATCGAGGAGCTGGAAACCGCCAACGAGGAATTGCAGGCCACCAACGAGGAGCTGCTGGCCTCGAACGAAGAGTTGCAGAGCACCAACGAGGAACTTCAGTCGGTCAACGAGGAGCTTTACTCCGTCAACGCCGAATATCAGGCGAAGGTGGAGGAACTGACCGAGATCACCAACGACCTCGACAACCTGCTGCGCTCGACCGAGATCGGCACGGTGTTCCTGGACGGCGACTTCGTCATCCGTCGCTTCACTCCGGCGGCGGCCGGCTTCATCAACATCATCCCGCGCGACATCGGCCGGTCCATCGCGCATCTGTCCACCAACATCGACTATCCCGATTTCCTCGGCGACATCCGCAAGGTGTTCGACGGGCAGGAGGCGGTGGAGCGCCATGTCCGGGTTTATGACGGCCGCTGGGTGCTGACCCGCATCCTGCCCTACCTGACCGACAAGAATCAGATCGGCGGCGTGGTGGTGACCTTCGTCGACGTGACGGAGACCAAGCAGGCGCAGGAGCGGCTGCAGAAAGTGCTGGACAGCCTGCCGGAGCACATCGCCGTGACCGACCGGGACGGCCGGATCGTCATGGTGAACGCCGCCTGGCGCGGCTTCGCCCAGCGCAACGGCGCCCCGGCGGCCGACCGCTGCGGCGTCGGAACCAACTATCTCGACGTCTGCCTCAACCCGGAGGCGGCGAAGAAGGACGGCATCGCCCGGGCGGTGCATGACGGGCTGCGCCGCATCCTGGACGGCGAAGCCGACGATTTCTCCATCGAATATCCCTGTCATTCGCCCGACGAACAGCGCTGGTTCCTGATGCACGCCACCCGCATGAACGACCATGACGGCGGCATCGTCGTCAGCCACATCAACATAACCAACCGCAAGCTGATGGAATTGCAGGTCGACGGTGCCGGCACAGGCGGCCAGGGCGACGGAGGCCAGGAATGACCGAGGATTCCTCCGGCCGACTGCGGCGCCGTGCCGAAACCATTCTCAACGGCGGGAATTTCGAGGCGACGGACGTCACCGCCACCTCGATGAAGGAACTGCTGCACGAACTGTATGTCCATCAGGCCGAGCTTGAGATCCAGAACGAGGAGCTGCGCGGCGCCCAGCAGGCGCTGGAGGCGTCCCGGCTGCAATATCTCCAGCTTTTCCAGTCGGTGCCGCTGGCCTGTCTGGCGGTGAACGCCGCCGGCATCGTCGGCGAGGCCAACGCCGCCGCGGAACGGCAGTTCGGCCTGCCGATGCTGCGGCTGAAGGGCCGCCCGCTGACCCTGCTGCTCGACAGCGTAGACCATGGCCGGCTGTTCACCGCGCTCGCCCGGCTGCGCGACCATGGCGAGTGGGTCCGGCAGGAGTTCCGCTATCTCGGACCCCAGGGCACGATCATCGACGGGCTGACCGACGCCCGCCGGGTGACGCTGGACGACAGCGACCGCGGCGACGTGCTGCTGACCATCACCGACCTGACCGAACGCAACGCCTGGCTTCGCGAGGTGCAGCAGGCCCGCGACGACGCCGAGCGGGCGCGCGCCGACTATCACCACATCCTCCAGTCGGTCGGCGACGGCATCCTCGGGGTGGACGCCGACGGCCGCATCCGCTTCGTCAACGCGGCGGCGACGGCCATGACCGGGCATCTCGACCTCGACCTGATCGGCCGTCCGCCCTCGGACCTGCTGGCCGGACCGGCGGAGGGCACGGGAACGGGACTACCGGGCGGCGGAGCGGATCCGGCGCTACCCCAGGCGGGCGGGGCGGCCCGTGCGCTGGCCCTGTCGCTGACCGATGGCCGGCCGCGCAGCGTCGCCTGCGAGAAGCTCCGCCGGGAGGATGGCGGGACGCTGCTGGTGGAGGTCACCATCTCCCCCATGCTGGCGTCCGGCATGCGCCTCGCCCCGATGGAGGAGCGCGTTCAGGGCGCCGTCGTCGCCTTGCGCGACGTCACGGCGCGGCGGACCGCCGAAGCGGCGCTGAACCTCAGCGAGCGGCGTCACCGGGTTCTGGTGCAGTCGCTGCACGATGCGCTGGCGATGACCGCCGTCGATGGCCGCAGCCTGCTGGCGAACGCCATGGCCGAGCGGCTGCTGGACGGCCCCGCCCGCGCCCTGCTCGACCCGATGGCGTCGGCCTTCGACGCAGATGGCAAAGCAGAGAGCCGGGCTGACGGGCAGCTGGTCCCGGCAACCGCCCCGTCCACCATGGTCCCGACCACCGCCGGCCGCCGCTTCATCGACGCCAACGGCAACCGGCTGCATGGGCTTCCCCCTGCGGCGGAGGCGGCGCGCAGCGGCAAGCCGGTGGTCGAGCGCATCATCGGCGTGGTCGAGGGGGACGAGGCGACCGCCCCCACCCGCTGGCTGCGGGTGTCGAGCCGTCCGGTCGCCGATCCGGCCGGCCATGTCGAGGCGGTGGTGTCCAGCGTCGCCGACATCACCGCGGTGAAGGCGCTGGAACGCGAGCTGAACGTGGCGCTGGACGCGCGCGAACGCTTCCTGGCGGCGGCGAGCCACGATCTGCGCCAGCCGGTGCAGGCGCTGCTGCTGCTCTCCGACCTGCTGATGAAGGAAACGCTTTCCCCCGGCGCCAGGCGGATGGCGGAGCAGATCCAGTCCTCGCTCGGCGGGCTGGGCGGCATGCTGGACGGGATGCTTGACATCTCCAAGCTGGAGGCCGGGCTGGTCGCCCCCAATCCGGAGCCGGTCGACATCGCCGCCCTGCTGGCCCGGCTATATAAGGAATTCGCTCCGGCGGCCGAGAAGGCGGGGCAGGCTCTGCGTCTGGTGGCGCCGCCTCTGACCACGCGCACCGATCCGCGGCTGCTGGAACGGGTGCTGCGCGCTCTGCTGGCCAATGCGTTGCATTTCGCCCCCGGCGGGCGGGTGCTGATCGGGGCGCGGCAGCGCGGCGACCATGTGCAGATCGAGGTGTGGGATACCGGCATCGGCATCGCCGACCAGCACATCGACCGCATCTTCCAGGACTTCTATCAGGTCGGCAACGCCGCCCGCGACCGGCGCGAAGGGCTCGGGCTGGGGCTCAGCATCGCCAAGCGGCTGGTCACCATGCTGGACGGCACCATCGACGTGACCTCCTCGCTGGGCCGCGGCAGCCGTTTCACCGTCAGCCTGCCCCTGACCGAAACCAGGCCGGACATGACCGACCGGTCCGGCAGCGCCGGCCGCAGCGGGGCCGACGGCGAGGCCGGGCGGCTGGTCATGCTGGTGGAGGACGATGCCGTCATCCGCATGGCGCTGGTCCTGATGCTGGAGGACTGGAACTATCGCGTGGCGGAGGCCGGCAGCGGGGCGGAGGCGGAGCAGCTGCTGGGCGACCTGATCGAGTCGGGGGAGGAGCCCGATCTGATCCTGGCCGATTACCGCCTGCCGGAAGGGACCACGGGGCTGATGGTGATGGACATGGTCCGCCGCCGCCTGTCGCGCGACATTCCCGGCGTGCTGCTGACCGGCGACACCTCGGCGGATCGGCTGCGGGAGGCGGCCGGCGCCCAATGCGCATTGCTGCACAAGCCGATCCAGCCCGGCCGCCTGCACGATACGCTGGCGTCGGCGCTGAGTGGCTGACCGGGGGCATGGGTCGTCACCGCAATCCTTCGCCACCGCAGCTTTTCTTGATTCACGTCAATGCTCCGGACAGATGAAGATCCAGACTGTCCGAACTGTTTAGTGAGGTGAATGACGGCGCAAAGCGGGGACGATCCATGCCCAACAAGACGGATGCCAGCCTTGCGCGCCGGATGGTGCGCGCCCGTGCCGCCAGAGTATCGGCGCTGCTGCTCGGCGGCCTGTTCGTCGGTTTTCTGCTGCTCGTCGTCGTCTTCATTGAATATCGTCGCGCCATCGACTGGGTCGACCACACGCACGAGGTCATCTCCGCGGTCGAGGAGCTGCAATCCACCCTGTCCGACACTGAATCCGGCCAGCGTGGATACCTGCTGTTGCCGGACCCCGTTCATCTCGCCGCCTACGAGGAGGGGAGGGAGCGCAGCCGCCGGCTGCTGGACAGCATTGGGACGCTGACAGCCGACAACCCGGCGCAGCAGGACAAGGTGAAGGCGCTGCGCACCCTGACCGCCGACAGGCTGGACCAGATAGCCGGGGTTCTGCGGCAGGCCACCGACGAAGGGCTGGATCAGGCACTGGCGACCATCCGCGAGGGAAAGGGCGCCTCCACGATGGCCGCGATCCGGCGCCTGACCGCCACCATGCGGGCGGAGGAGGTTCTGCTGCTCGCGCGGCGCAGCCGGCATGCCACGATCCTGGAGTTGCTGATGATCGCCTATGGGGTCGTCTTCGTCACGCGGTCACCGGCTTGCTCTGCTTCTCCACCGTCCGGCGGCTGGAGCGGGATTACCTGGCCGAGCGGGCGGAAGGGGAGGCGCTGGCCGCGACGTTGCAGGAAAACAGGATTCTGCTGGACGAGGTCAACCACCGGGTCAAGAACTCCTTGCAGATCGTCGCCAACCTGCTGCGGACCCAGGCGATGCGGCACCGCAGCGCCGAGGTGCGGCAGGAACTGCTGGACAGCAGCAGCCGGGTGCTGGCGATCGCCGAGGTCCATCGCCGTCTCTATGGCGAGGGGGCGGTGTACGACACCGTCGAACTGACCGACCTGATCCGCAGCATCGCCGAGAACGCCGTCCCGCCCACCGGCGGGGCCGAACCGGCGATGACCCTGGCGACGGGCACGCTGCTGTCGGCCCCGGTCGACACCGCGGTGCCGGTGGCGCTGATCGTCAACGAGCTGCTGACCAACAGCTACAAGCACGCCTTTCCCGACGGGCGGCGCGGCAGGGTCACGGTGGATATGGCGGTGGCGGGGAACGAGGTCCGCATCGATGTCGCCGACGACGGCATTGGCCTGCCGGAGGAGGTCGCGGGCAGCAGCGGCGGCGGCTTCGGCCTGAACACGGCCCGCAATCTTACGCGGCAATTAAGGGGGCGTCTGGAGATCGAACGTTTGACACCGGGGACGCGTTTCCTTTTAACTTTCCCAATGAAGCCGTCTGCCCCAACCCAGGCGTGATCCTCCCGGCCGATCCGCAAAATATACAAGAAAAACAATGAAGATACTGATCATAGAAGATGAATTCCTGATCGCCGAGGGCGTGTCGCTGACTTTGCAGTCGGCCGGCCACGCGGTGACGGGCATCGCGGAGGATCTGCCGACCGCCCTTGCCCTGGCCGGGCAGGAGAAGCCTGACATGGCCTTCGTCGACATCAAGCTGGCCAACGGTTCGAACGGGCTCGACGTCGCCCGCGCATTGAAGGCGATGGGGATCGCTTGCGTCTTCGCCACCGGCAACCCGCCCAACAGGGCGCAGGCCGGCGGGGTTGGGCTGGGCTATATCGCCAAGCCCTTCTCGCCGCGTGTGCTGGTCCAGACCGCCGCCTTCGTCGCCGGGACGCTGTCGCCCTGCGGGCCGGCTTCGGTGGCGCCCCACGGGTTCGTGACGCTCTAAGAGCGCGAGCCCTCAGAAGCCGGTGAAGCGGGTGAAGCCTTCGGCCGGCTCGCGCTCCGTCGGGAAGTTGTTTTCCGGTGCCGACCAGTCGGCGAAGCCCAGCGCCATGCCGCTGGCGATGATCTCGCCGTCGGGCAGGCCCAGATGCCGCGCGGTGATGGCGTGGCGGTAGCAGAAGGCGGCCTGCGGGCAGGTCTCCAGCCCGAAGCCGCGGGCGACGATCATGACATTCTGCATGAACATCCCGAGGTCGAGCCAAGCCCCCTTGCCCATGTCGCGGTCGATGGTGAAGAACAGCCCGACCGGCGCCCCGAAGAACAGCCAGTTGCGGCCATGCTGGCGCGCCATCCGCTCGCGGTCGCCCTTGCCGATGCCGATGGAGCCGTAAAGCGCCCAGCCCACCGCCCGCCGGCGGCCCAGATAGGGCTCCCGCCAGCTTTCGGGGTAATAGGGGTATTCCGGCACCTCCGGCTCCCCGGCCTCATGGGCGGCCAGCAGCTCCGCCGACAGGGCGGCGCGCGCCTCCCCGGCGATGGCGTGGACCTTCCAGGGCTGGATGTTGGAGCCGCTCGGCGCGCGGGCGGCGAGGTCGAGGATGTGTCGCACCGTCTCCCGCTCCACCGGCGTGGCTAGGAAGGCGCGGATGCTGCGCCGGCCGGCGACGGCGTCCAGCACGGGCAGGGCGGGGGCGTTCTGCAAGGGCAGGGAGTCAGCGCTCATCGCCGGCCGCCTCTCCCTCAACCTCCACCGCCGGTTCGTGCCGGACCGGGAAATTGACGGACCGGGCGATGAAGCATTTCTCCGCCGCCTCGTGGTGCAGGGCCAGCGCCTTGCCGGCGTCGGACCCCGGCGCCAGCGTCACCCGCGGGCGCAGGACGACAGCGGTGAACTGGCCGCCGCCGCCGGTCTCCTCCTCCATCATCCCGTCCGCATCGTCGCTGTAGCCGGTGACGACGATCCCGGCGGCCGAACAGAGATGCAGGTACCAGAGCTGATGGCAGGAGGACAGGGCGCCGACCAGCATCTCCTCCGGGTTCCAGCGCGCCGGATCGCCGCGGAAAGCCGCGTCGGAGGTGGCGGGGATCGCCGGCTTGGTCCCGGCGCTCAGCGTGTGGTCGCGGCTGTAGGCCCGGTAGGACGAGGTGCCGGTGCCGAGATTGCCGGTCCAGTCGAGCCGGACGGCATAGCGGTGTTCCCTGTGCGCCATGGAGTTCCTCCCTTCTACTGCATCACGAACATCAATAGCGCCGGAAGGCCGACGAAGGCCATGGCGGTGGACCCCAGCACCATGCCGGCGACATCCTCCGGCGCGTTGCCGTAGCGCAGCGCCCAGAGATAGTTGAAGACGGCCACCGGCATCGAGCTTTGCACCAGCACCACGCCGCGCGCCGCCCCGGTCAGCCCCATCGCCCAGGCCACCAGCAGCCCCATGGCGAAGCCGACCGCCAGCCGGAAGGCCGACATCGACAGGGCCCGCACCGCGCCGGAAAGGCGCAGCTTCGACAGCGCCACCCCCAGCGAGAACAGCATCAGCGGCACGGCGCAGTTGCCCAGCAGCGTGGTGGTGTTGCCGATCCACACCGGCAGCGGCAGTCC
This sequence comes from Azospirillum melinis, assembly GCF_013340935.1. Taxonomy (GTDB): domain Bacteria; phylum Pseudomonadota; class Alphaproteobacteria; order Azospirillales; family Azospirillaceae; genus Azospirillum; species Azospirillum melinis. The sequence goes on from NZ_WHOS01000004.1 coordinate 109,135, forward strand.
GGCCAGCTGGATCGCCACCGCCGCCGCCACCGCGTAGATCGTCGGGGTGCGCGCCATCTGCGCCAGATCGAAGCGCCCGGCGGCCAGCGCCGGCCCCAGCGTGAACTGCCCCACCGACATCACCGCATAGAACAGCACGGCAAGGCTGAGGCCGTTCTCGCCGAAGGCGAACAGGCAGACCGGCAGGCCCAGATTGCCGGCGTTGGGGAAGGCCATCGCCGGCACATAGACCCGCAGCGACAGCCCCGACGCCAGCAGCACCGGGACCGACGCCAATGCCGTCAGCGCCATGCACAGCGTCGCCGCCAGCGCCATTTCCCCCATCACGTCGGCGGACAGGTGCAGCCGGGTCAGGGCGGCGAAGACCAGGCAGGGCGACGACACGTTGATGGCGAAGGTGGTGATGAAGGCGCTGTCGTAGGGCAGCTTGCCGCGGGTCCAGCCGTAGCCGAGTGCCGCCACCACGAAAACCGGGGCCAGCACGGCGAAGGCGTCGGACAGAAGGGTGGAGATGGGCATGGAGGCTGGTGGAACCCTGTGCGGCAACCGGGGGGTGGGCGGACTGTCAGTCACCATGGCGGCATTCCCGCCCGCCGTCATCCCCCCAAGCCCAAGCCGGGACGCAGGGCAGCCGCGCAACAGGGATCGGCATGGCCCTGGAGGCACTCCTCCTCGCTCCCGCCCGAGTCGCAGCCATTCGCATGCGGCGGTGGGGAAAACGGCGTCGGCCCGACCGTTATCGGAACGACACAGGCCCGCCGGAATATGGCTTTTGAGCAGGCTTTATCTCGAGTCAGTAACGATTTGTAACGAAGCTTGAGCCATAAGGGGTCACCCACTAGGGTGCAATGGCCCCATTCTGCGGATCCGCATGACAACCTCGCCCGGCGCCAAGACCGTTGTTCGGCCCCTGAACAATAAGGCGCAGCAATCCAAACGACAGCCGAACCTGAACAGCCGCCGATTCTCTCTGCGCTCGGTTCTGCTTTGGATTCTATTGTTGCTGTCGGCGGGTTTGTTTCTTGCGTTGGCCGCCTTGCCCGTTGGAAGATTTGCAAGCGCCGCCATCTCGGCCGGTGTGGTGGCCGCCGCCTTCGTGCTCGGGCGTTTCGCCCAGCGCTTCTGGCATGCCCGCACGCTGACCGTTCTCCTGCTGGCCTTCGTCACCTTCCGCTACTTCTTCTGGCGGCTGACCGGCACGCTGCCCCCGGTGGACGATCTGGTGAATTTCATTCCCGGCGTGACCCTGTTCGCGGCCGAGGCGCTGTCCTTTGTCCTGTTCCTGACCTCGCTGTTCGTCATCATCGACCCGCTCGCCCGCGAGCCGTCGGAACCGACGGGCGATCCCGCCTTCTGGCCCAGCGTCGATGTCTACATCCCCTCCTACAACGAGGAGCCGGAGCTGCTGGAGACGACGCTGGCCGCCGCGGTCTGCATCGACTACCCGCGCGACAAGCTGCACGTCTATCTGCTGGACGATGGCGGCACCGACCAGAAGCTGGCCCACAGCAATCCCGAACAGGCCGCATCGGCTTTGGCCCGGCGGGAGACGCTGACCGCGCTGTGCGAACGGTTGCAGGTCACCTACATGACCCGGCCGCGCAACGAGCATGCCAAGGCCGGCAACATCAACCACGCCTTTCATAAGACGTCGGGCGATCTGCTGCTGATCCTCGACGCCGACCATGTGCCCACCGTGGGCATCCTGAAGGCGACGGTCGGCTTCTTCCAGCAGGACCCCGGCCTGTTCCTGGTCCAGACCCCGCATTTCTTCGTCAATCCCGACCCGGTCGAATACAATCTCGGCACTTTCGAGCGGATGCCGAGCGAGAACGAGATGTTCTATTACTCGATCCAGCCCGGGCTGGACCGCTGGAACGGCTCCTTCTTCTGCGGGTCCGCCGCCATCCTGCGCCGCGCGGCGCTGGAGGAGGTCGGCGGCTTCAGCGGCGACACGGTGACGGAGGATTGCGAGACCGCGCTTGAGCTGCATTCGCGCGGCTGGCGCAGCGTCTATCTGCCGCGCCCGCTGATCGCCGGGCTTCAGCCGGAGACCTTCGACAGCTTCATTGCCCAGCGCTCGCGCTGGACCCAGGGCATGATCCAGCTGTTCCTGCTGAAGAATCCGCTGTTCAAGCGCGGCCTCACATTCTCCCAGAGGCTGTGCTACCTCAGCACCATGCTCTACTGGTTCTTCTGGTTCTGGCGGCCGATCTTCCTGCTGTCGCCACTGTGCTATGCCCTGTTCGGGCTGGAGATCTACCGCATCAACCTGCCGGACTTCGGCTGCTTCGTCATTCCGCACGTCTTCGCCGCCGCCTTCCTGTCGCAGTTCCTGCACGGGCGGATGCGCTGGCCGCTGTTCTCGGAGCTGTACGAGTACCTGCAATCCTTCCACGTCTCCCGCGCGGCGCTGGCGACGCTGATCCGGCCGCGCGATCCGGTGTTCAAGGTGACCGCCAAGGGCCAGTCGGTGGAGGAGGACGGCTTCTCGCCGCTCGCCACCCCCTTCATCGTCACCACGCTGTTGCTGGCGGCGGGGCTGGCGGCCTGCGCGTGGCGCTATTCCATCTTCCCCGAACACCGGGCGGCCATCGTTCCGGTGGCGGTCTGGTGTTCGCTGAGCCTGCTGCTGGCGCTGGGCGGCCTCGCCGTCGTCTATGAGCGCAAGCGCGTCCGCCGGCAGGAGCGCTTCACCGTCGACCGCCCCGCGGTGCTGAAGTTCGAGGACGGCACCAGCATCGACCTGACGGTCGCCGACGTGTCGGCCGGCGGCGTCGGGCTGATCGTCGATCCGAAATGGCGCGAGCTGCTGAGCCGGCCCGACCAGACGCCGGTGCTGACCATCGCCGCCACGGAGACGGAGGCCGCGACCACCACCGGCGTCCGCTTCTTCCGCATCGAGATGCGCAACGGCGAACTGGCGGTCGGCGCCGGCTTCGCCCCGCGCGACCGCCAGGACATCGTGGAGATGGCGCGCTTCGTCTTCGGCAACAGCGTCGGCTGGGACATCTTCCTTGACCGCAAGCGGGTGGCTGCCCCGACCTTCTTCGGCGGGCTGCTGTTCTTCGCCACCCGCGTGGTGCCGCGGCTGGGCCATGTCCTGCTGGCCCTGCCGGGCGCGCTGCGCCGCATCCTGACCTTCCAGGCTCCGTAACGGCGATGGCGGGTATGGGCAAACAGACCGGCGGGGGCCGGATGCTGCGGGCGTCGCCACGGATGTCGCTGGCGCTGATTGCGCTGCTGTCGCTGTGGGTCGGCCTGTCGGTCGGCTGGGCGGCGCCTGTGCTGGCCGCCGACCGCCGGGTGATCCCGCTGTCGAACCTGCGCGACGGCCAGCCGGAGGTCACGCTGCATGGCGAGACGGAGACGGTGGCGCTGCGCGCCGTCCTGCCGCCGGTGATCGGGCTGACCAGCGCCATGCTGACGCTGACCTACGAGAACGGCATCGACATCCTGCCCGAAAAGGGGTCGATGTCGGTCTTCATCAACGGCTCTCCGGTGGCGGACCTGCCGCTCGCCGCTTTCCGCGGGCCGGTCAATGCCTCCATCACGCTTCCCGGCAGCCTGATCCGCCCCGGCGAGAACCAGATCGTCTTCCAGACCAGTGCTCAGCACCGCGCCATCTGCACGGTCCGCGGCACCTACGATCTGTGGGCGCGGGTCAACCTCGCCGCCTCGTCGCTGACGCTGATGTCCGACGGCGGCGTGCCGGAGCCGGACCTCGCCATGGTGCGTCAGCTTCTGGCCTCCGCCGACCGCGCGCGGGAGCCGCTGGCCATCGTCCAGCCCGGCAGCGAGATCGATGCCGACCATCTCGGCTGGGGCTCCATGGTGGCGCAGTCCTACGGCCTGCTGCTGGGCGACCAGACCCCGCGGGTGGTGGCGGTGCCGGTGAAGCCCGCCGGCACTGCGCCCGGCAACCCTCCCGGCACTCCCGCTCCGACGCTGGAAAGCCTGCCTCTGCCCGGCGGCAAGAACATCCTGATCGGCACCCGCGACCGCCTCGCCCCCCTGCTGGGCGAGGCGCGGGCCGCCGCCATCGGCGGACCGTTCCTCGGCGTTTATCCGTATGCCGCCAACAAGGGCGGTCCGGAGGGAAGCGGTGCCGGCGGCGGTGGCTTCGTCGCCGTCGCCTCGGGACGGACCCAGCAGGAGGTCGATCAGGCGGTGATGCGGCTGGCCGACGTGACCCGGCCGCTGCCGACCCAGACCGCGATGATCGTCACCGACGCGGCGGTCCCGGCCGCGCCACCGGCCCCGCCGGTGCAGGTGGAGGGGCGCTACCGCCTGTCGGACCTCGGCTTCCAGACGGTGCAGCACAGCGGCTACCGCTACACCGGGCGCTTCGGCCTGACCCTGCCGGCCGGCTTCGCCCCGGTCAGCGACCGTTCCATCCTGTTCCACGTCAACGCGGCGTTCGAAGGCAATCTCGGCCCCGGCGCGCTTCTGAACGTCCGGGTGAACGGCAAGTCGGCCGGCGCCATGGAGATCGACAAGCGCTCCAGCGGCATCATCGAGAATGGCGAGATGCCGCTGCCGATGGCGCTGTTCCGTCCCGGCCCCAACCTGATCGAGCTGGAGGCGGAACTGCCGCCGGCCGGCGGCACCGACTGCGTCTTCGCGGTGCGGCGCCCGACCTTCACCCTGCTCGACAGCTCCAGCATCGAGATCCCCGGCTTCGCCCGTCTGGTCACGCTGCCGAGCCTGGGCGGCTTCGCCAACACCGCCTTTCCCTATGGCGGCACCGCCGGGGGAGAGCAGGCGCCGCCCTTCGATCTGGTCGTCGTCGGGCGCGATCCCGCCTGGTTCGGCGCCGCCTGGAGCCTGACCGCCAAGCTGGCGCAGCGGGCCGGCGACCTGATGGCGGTGGTGCCCTACATCGGCTGGGACGGGCTGCCGAACGACAACGCGCTGATCGTCGGCCCCGTCGCGGCGCTGCCGCAGGCCGTCTTCACCTCGGCCCCGCTGCCGGCCGACCGGCTGGCTGGTCTCCTGGAGGCGGGCGCCCTGATCGCCCAGGCCAAGGCCCGTGGCGAGCCGATGGCGGCGGCCGACCGCCGCGCCCTGACCGACCGGCTGCGGCTGGGCTGGTCCGGCACTGCCGCCCGTCCGGGGCCGGCGCGGCCGGGGGGCGTGCCGCAGGGACTGGGGCAGCAGATGGGCGCCGCGGGCTCGGCGCTGGCCGCCGATGGCGGTGCGGCCAACCGCTGGCAGCGGATGGCGGGCGATGCCAGGGATTCGGCCGCCACCGGGCGCGGCTGGGTGCCCGACTGGGCGCGGCGGGTGATGGCGGCGGCGGCGCGCTACATCAACAGCTGGACGGTGGAGGAGGCGCCGGTCGACGTGGTCGCGCTGACAGAGAATGCCGAAACCCTGCCGGAAGCGGCTTTGCTGCAATACCGGGCGCCGGGGGCCGAGCCGCTGACCTGGACGCTGCTGACCGCGGCGGATCCGCGCGCCGTCGACCGCGCCATGCGCAGCCTGGGCGAGGCCGGGCTGTGGGACAAGCTGCGCGGCGGCGGGGCGCTGTGGAGCAGTGCGGCGCCGGCCATCACCACGCTGGAGGTGTCGCGCCCCTACCAGATCATTCTCAATCCCTTTGACATCGGCAACCTGATCCTGATTCTGGCCCGCAACCTGTCGCAGCGGATCGAGCTTCTGTTCGCCCTGCTGCTTGGAACGGCGGTGGTGCTGACGGTCAGCATGCGCCTTCTGCTGAAGAGCGGGCATCGGGAACGGAGCGGGTCATGACGTCCCCTGTCGGAACATCGCGGCGCGGCATGCTGATCGGGACAGCCGCCCTCGGGCTGGCCGCGGCAGTGCCGGGCGCCTTGCGCGCGGCCCCCTATGACGGGGCGGCGTGGCGCCGCTATGCCGAGCGCTTCCTGCTGCCGGAAGGCCGCATCGTCGACACCGGCAACAAGGGCATCAGCCATTCCGAAGGGCAGGGCTACGGCATGCTGCTGGCGGTGGCGGGGGGCGACCGTGCCGCCTTCGACCGGCTGTGGGGCTGGACCCAGCGCGTGCTGATGGTGCGCGGCGACGGGCTGGTGGCGTGGCGCTGGACGCCCGACGGCGGGGTCGCCGACCGCAACAACGCGTCCGACGGCGACATGCTGATCGCCTGGGCGTTGCTGCGCGCCGCGGAGACCTGGCAGGCGGAGGCCTACCGCACCGCCGCCGCCGCCATCGTCAAGGCGCTGGCTGCCGGGGTTCTGGTGGAGCAGGCCGGGCTGACCGTGCTGCTGCCGGGACGCGACGGTTTCCGCAAGGGCGAGACGCTGGTCCTCAACCCCAGCTACTGGATCTTTCCCGCCATCCGCGCCTTCGCCGCCTTGGCCGGCGGCGAGCGCTGGGGCAAGCTGTCGGATTCCGGGCTGGTCCTGCTGTCGAAGGCGCGCTTCGGCGGCTTTCAGCTGCCGCCGGACTGGATGACCCTGGACGCCGCCGGAACGGTGGGCATCGCCGACGGCTTCAAGAAACAGTATGGCTACGACGCCGTGCGGGTGCCGCTCTATCTGGCGATGGACGGCTATCGCGATCCCTATTACTTCCGCCCCTTCGCAACGCTGGCAACGAAATTTGGTGGCTCGGCGGTCCCCGCCACCGTGTCGCTGCCGGGCGGCACCACCACCCAGGTGGCGGCGTCGGTCGGCATGCTGGCGGTCTATAGGCTGGCCTGCAAGCTTGCCGGGGCCGGCGACGCCGTGACGGTGCCGCCGCTGGCGCCCGACGAGGATTACTACTCCACCACCTTGGCCCATCTTTCCGCGCTGGCGGCGCAAAGCCTGGGGATCGATCCGTGACCCGTCCTGTCCTCCTGTCCGCCCTCCTCCTCGCCGGCATCGCCGCCACCGCCACCGGCGGCGGGTCCGCAGCGTGGGCGCAGTCGAACGGCGGCGCCCGCGCGCTGGCACCCGGCGTGAAGGTGGAGGTGGCGCCGGCTCCCGGCAGCGGCTCCGCCCCCGCCGCCGGCAAGGTGGACGAGACGGCGCTGCGCTATTACGCCCGCATCGGCGACGGCGAGCGGATGGAGGCGGAGATCGCCCGCCTGCGGGCACTCGACCCCGGCTGGGAACCACCCAAGGATCTGTTCGCGCCGCAGCCGACCGCCACCGGCGTCGACGAGACGCCGTTCTGGACTTTGATGTCAGCCGGCAAGGTGGCGGAGGCGCGGGCCGCCATCGCCGAACAGCGGCGCAAGTCGCCGTCCTGGCAGCCGTCGGACAAGCTTTTGCAGGAACTTGAACTGGCCGAGAGCGCCGGGCGCATCCGTTCCGCCAGCGACACCAAGCGCTGGCAGGAGGTGGTCGATGCCGCCGCCGCCCAGCCGGAGGCGGTGGCCTGCAACCGGCTCGACAATGCCTGGCGTCTGGCGGAGGCCTATGCCGAGCTGAAGCAGACCGACCGCGCCTTCGACACCTACAAGACCATCGTCACCACCTGCCCCAAGGCGAAGGAGCGGCGCGACACCATCTTCAAGGCATCGCGCCATCTCAGCCCGGAGCGGCTGCGCGAGCTGTCGGCGCTCGGCGCCACCGCCAACCCGGCGACGGGGGAGGATTACTCCGCCGTCCGCAGCGCCGAGGCGGAGCTGGAGACCGGCCGCCTGCTGGAGCGTCTCGGGAACGCAAAGCCCGGCGCCCTGTCGGCGGCCGACCTGTCGCGCGTCCAGGGCATCGTCCGCGACAAGCAGGACGCTGACGGCGCCATTGCGCTCGGCTGGTATTTCCAGAAGCAGAAGAATTTCGCCGAGGCGCAGAGCTGGTTCACCCAGGCCAACGAGTGGGCGCCGTCGGACAAGGCGGCGGAAGGGCTGGTGCTGGCCTACAACGGGTTGGGCAACAAGGCGCAGGCCCGTGCCGCCGCTGCGCCCTGGAAAGGCAAGTCGAGCCGCATCGACCAGGCGCTGAAGGCGGTGGACCCGCCGCGCGGCCCCTCCGGCCCTGGTGGCGGACGCACAGCACCGCAGGGCCCGAGCGAGCTCGACCGCGCGCTGGCCCGCCACGACTTCGCCGAGTGCCTCAGCATCATCCGCGGCACCATCGCCAGAAGCGGCCCGACCGCCGCCCTGTTGCAGCAGCGCGGCTGGTGCCTGCTGGAGCTGAAGCGCCCGTCGGAAGCCGAGGCCGCCTTCGCCGAGGCACAGACCCTGGCCGCGCGCGAACCTGCCAAGGGCGGGGCTTCGGCGCCCGGAAAGGCGGGCAGCCGCGGCCCTGCCGCGTCGGGCCTGCCGCAGACGGCGACGCCGGCCCAGGAGAACGCCTACGGGCAGGCCATCGCGCGTCTGGCGACCGGCGATGTGACCGGCCTGACCCGCGACCTGCCGCGCGCCAATTTGACCGCGACGCAGCGGGCGGAAATCCGCGCCTCGCTGATGGCGACGGAGGCCGGCCGGGCGCTGGAGGACAAGCGCTACAACGACGTGCTGCGCCTGCTCGACGCCCGCAAGGAACTGGAGCCGGAGCCGCGGAACCTCGGCATCGTGCGCGGCTGGGCGCTGTACAACCTGATGCGCTTCGACGAGGCCTACGTCCAGTTCAAGTCCATCGACGACCGGCTGAGCACCGAGGAATCGCGCGAAGGCGTCTCCACCGCCTGGAAGACGATCTACCATGACTGGTAAGGAAGCCCCGATGGCCGTGATGCAGATGTACCGGACAGCAGGGCGCACCGCGCTGTGGGCGGCGCTGGCGGCGGCCACGCTGCTGACCTCCGGCTGCGCCGGCTGGGTTCGCGACAATTTGACCCAGTCGGCCACCCCCTGGCGCCGCATCCAGCCGGCGGCGCTGCCGGTGACGCTGCCGGACAGCCGCGACTTTCCCATCGTCGCAGCCCGCATGCGCGACACCGGCACGGTCTACAAGACCTACAATGTGGCGCTGGGCAACCCGACCTCCCTGGCGGGGGAGAACCGTTTGACCGTCGACGTGCAGACCCTGCCGGATAGCCTGTTCGGCGCCCTGGTCCAGCCGCCGCGCGTCTTCCCGGTGCCGCTCTACACGATGGAAACGCTGACGGTGACGACCCGGCGCGAGTTTCCCGACATGAAGGTCAAGGTCGCCGACGGCGCCCGCCGCAACCGCTACGGCGACTACGATTACGCCACCGCCCAGGACGCGGTGAACAGCTGCGTGCTCGCCTGGCAGCTGATCACCGACCACAAGCGGATGCTGCCGGAACGGATCGAGGCGGTCCGGCTGGAGTACCGGGTCTGCGGCGTCGGCTCCGACATCCGCGCCCTGCTGGCCCCCTTCGACGGCCTGACCCTGACCCTGCCGGAGACGATCCTGGAAGCGCAGGATCTGGGAGGACTCTAAGGAGCGCGCCCGCGATGACCACGATATCCGAAGCCTTGCGCATCGCCGTCGGCCTGCACCAGGGCAACCGGCTGGCCGAGGCGGCGGATATCTACCGCAAGATCATCCACGCCGCCCCCGAGGTGGCCGACGCGTGGCATCTGCTGGGCGTGCTGCATCACCAGTCGGGCGAGTCCGCCGAAGCGGTGCGGCTGATCGGCGAGGCGATCGGCCGGGACCCCTTCTGCGCCGCCTACCGCGACAATCTGGGATCGGCGCTGCGGGCGGCGAAGCAGGCCGCGGCAGCAGCCGGCCAGCATCGGGCGGCGCTGGCGCTCGACCCCGCCTGGGTCAAGCCATTCGGCAACCTCGCCGGCGCTTTTACCGACCTTGGCGACAGCGGCGGCGCGGCGGACGCGCTGCGACGGGCCTTGCGGCTGGCGCCGGACAATGACGGCTATCTGCTGCGGCTCGGCGACTGTCTCTATGCCCAGGACCGGACGGCGGAGGCCGAGGAGCAGTACCGCCGTCTGGACGTGCTCCAGCCCGGCCGACCCGACTGCCTTTACCGTCTCGGCCTGTGCCGGCTGGCGGCGAGCCAAGTGATGGGCGTCACCCTCGCCGCCGCCGGCCGGCTGGTCGACCGGGCTGCCCTGGCAGAGGCCATCACCGCCTTCGCCCGCGCTGCCGACGGCGGCCATGGCGATGCTGGCCGGAACCTGTTCGGGACAGCTGTTGTCGCGGTCCAGACCGGCGTGATGGACGACGCGATGCTGGAGCGGGTCGCCGCCGCCGCCCGCCGCCGGCTGATGGGGGAGCCGCGCGACAGCATTGCCCTGTCGGTGGTCTGCTACGCCCTTTACCGGCGGCAGCGGCTCGCCCTTGCCGAGCGCTATTTCCGCAAGTTCGCCCGCCATTGGACGGCGGAGGAGATCGCCGCCGATTTCGAGATGCTGCTGTGGTCGATGGTGCGCAGCGGGCCAGCCTTTTTCGAAGGGCTGGCCGCCGGGCCGCCGGACTGCTTCGCCCGTGCCGCCCGCCGCATGCCGGTGGCCCCAAAATCCGACGGCCGGCCTATCCTGCTGGTCGGCTGCGACGGCGGCTATTGGCGCCGCTTCGGCGCCGGCTTTCTCGAAAGCTGGCAAGGCAAGGCCGTGTCCTGCGCCCTGCATGTCCATGTCGTCAACCCGCCGGCCGACGTCGAAGCGCAACTGATGCGGCTGGCGAGCGACGGCGGCCTGCCGCTGTCGGTCTCCTTCGAAGCCGTCGATCTCAGCGCCCTGCCGGAGCCGGTGCGGCTGACCTATTACGCCTCCGCCCGCTTCGCGGTGACTCAGCAGCTTCTGCGGGCCGGGGCCGGGCCGGTGATCCAGGTCGATATCGATGCGCAGCTGCTCGCCGATCCCGGCCTCGCCATGGCGGAGTGGCCGCCCTGGGACGTGGCGGTGATGCAGGACCGCCGGGGCCGCGGGCCGACCCGCGATTTCCTGGCCGGCTTCCTCGCCTTCAACCGCTCATCGGCCGCGCAGCGCTATCTCGACCTCGTCGTCGCCTATATCGGCCGGCATTTCGACGAAGGCCGGGCCTTCTGGGGGCTGGATCAGGCGGCCCCCTATTGCACCCACGACCATCTGGTCCGCAGCGGCGGGGCGCCGGCCCTGATCCGCTTCGACTTCGAAGCCTTCCCCTTCCTTCACTTCCTCGAAAAATAAGGTCCTTTCACGCTGCCTGCGCGGCCCGTTCGCGCAGCCGTTGTTCCAGCGCCCGCCAGCGCGGTTCCACCGCCTCCATCGCGCGGTGCTTGACCGGGCCGAAGCCGCGGATTTCCTGCGGCAAGGCAGCCAGTTCCACCGCGGTGGCGAGCCGGTCGGCCGACAGCCGCTCGGCGATCTCCGCCACCGTCGCCTCAAAGCGGGTGACCAGGGCGCGCTCCATCTTCCGCTCCGCCGTGTAGCCGAACGGGTCCAGCGCCGTGCCCCGCAGCTTTTTCATCGCCGCCAGCCCGCGGAATACCGGCAGGATCCAGCCGCCCAGCGCCATCTTGCGCGGCTCGCCATGGCCGTTGGTGTCGCGCGACAGCAGGGGCGGGGCGAGGTGGAAGACCGGCTTCCAATCACCCTCGAAACGCTCCTCCAGGCTTTTGCGGAAGCTGGGATCGCTGTGCAGGCGGGCGACCTCATACTCGTCCTTGTAGGCCATCAGCTTGAAGGCGCTGCGCGCCACCGCCTCGGCCAGCGCGGTCGATCCGGGGGCGGCGCGGGCCTCCGCCTGCCGCGCCCGCTCGACCAGCGCGCGATAGCGGTCGGCATAGGCACGGTCCTGATAGTCGGTCAGGAACGCCGCGCGCCGCTCGACGATGGCGGCCAGATCGGTGGCCGGCGCCTGCTCCTCCGCCCCGAGCGTCGCCAGCAGTTCCGGCCGGTGTGCGGCGAGGCGGCCGAAGGCGAAGGCGCGCAGGTTGGCGGGGACGCCGGTGCCGTTCAGTTCGATGGCGCGGGTCAGCGCCTCAAGCCCGACCGGCAACAGCCCCTTCTGGAAGGCGACGCCCATCAGGAAGACGTTGGCGAGGATGCTGTCGCCGAACAGCGCGGTGACCACCCGGTTGGCGTCCACCACCTCCACCCGGTCCGGTCCGGCGGCGCGGCGCAGGCTGCGCAGCAGCGATCCGGCATCGGGCAGTTTGCTGCCGTCGCGGGTAAAGGCGCCGGTCGGCGCGACATGGGCGTTCGCCACCACCCGCGTGCGGCCCAGCCGCACCGTCTTCAGGGCGTCCGGAGAGGCCGCGACCACCGTGTCGCAGGCCAGCACCAGCTGCGCCTGCTTCGGATCGATCCGCGCCTGATTGAGCCGCCCCGCATCCTCCGCCACCCGCAGATAGCTGTAGACCGCACCGCCCTTCTGCGCGAAGCCCATGAAGTCGAGCACCGAGGACGCCTTGCCTTCCAGATGCGCCGCCATCGCCAGCACGGCGCCGATGGTGACGATTCCGGTGCCGCCGACGCCGACGATGAGGATCTCGGCCGGGTCGTCACTGGCGGCAAGCTGCGGCAGCGGCAGCGCCGCCAGATCGTCGGCGAAGCGCGCGGCGACGCTGTCGGGGTCCGGCTTGCGCAAAGACCCGCCGACCACCGAGACGAAACTGGGGCAGAAGCCGTCGGCGCAGGAATAGTCCTTGTTGCAGCTGGACTGGTCGATCTGCCGCTTCACGCCGAATTCGGTCTGCTTGGGCTGCACCGACAGGCAGTTCGACTTCTTCCCGCAATCGCCGCAGCCTTCGCAGACCAGATCGTTGATCACCATCCGGCGCGCCGGGTCGGTCATGGTGCCGCGCTTGCGCCGGCGGCGCTTCTCGGCGGCACAGGTCTGCTCATAGACGATTGCCGTAACGCCGGAAATCTCGCGCATCTCGCGCTGCACGGCGTCCAACTCCTCGCGGTGATGCACGGTGGTGAAGGGCGCAAGCCCGGACCGGCTGTCGTACTTCTCCGGCGCGTCGCTGACGACGGCGATGCGGGTGATGCCTTCCGCCGCCAGCTGGCGGGTGATGGCGTCGACGGAGATCGGGCCGTCCACCGGCTGGCCGCCGGTCATGGCGACGGCGTCGTTGAACAGGATCTTGTAGGTGATGTTGATCCTGGCGGCCACCGCCTGCCGGATCGCCAGCAGGCCGGAATGGAAATAGGTGCCCTCGCCCAGATTCTGGAAGATATGCGGCCGCTTGCTGAACGGTGCCTGCCCGATCCAGCTGACGCCCTCGCCGCCCATCTGGCTCAGCCCCACCGTGTCGCGGTCCATCCACGACGCCATGAAATGGCAGCCGATGCCGGCCATCGCCTTGCTGCCGTCCGGCACCCTGGTCGAGCTGTTGTGCGGACAGCCGGAGCAGAAATAGGGCGTGCGCGGCAGGGCAGGGGCGGCAGGCGCCTCGCCGGGCAGCAGCTCCGCCAGCCGGCCGGAGAAATCACGCTGGGGAAAGCGGTGGCGGATGCGTTCCACCAGCGCCTTGGCGACGATCCACGGCCGCAGCTCCCCGGTGGCGGGCAGGAGAGGGGCGCCGAACTCGTCGGTCTTGCCGACCACGGCGCGCGGCCGCTCGCCAGCCGGCAGGTGGAACAGCAGGTCCTTCAGCTGGCCTTCGACGACGGGGGCCTTCTCCTCGACCACCAGGATCTCCTCGGCCCCGCGCGCGGCGGTCAGGGCGAAGTCGGGCTCCAGCGGCCAGGACAGGCCGATCTTGTGGACCGACAGCCCGATCTCCGCCGCCTCCGCCGGGCCGATGCCCAGCAGGCGCAGTGCCTCCATCAGGTCGAGATGGGCCTTGCCGGTGGTGACGATGCGCAGCCACCCACCGGTCCCCAGCACGCTGCGGTCGATGCGGTTGACGCGGGCGAAGGCCTTCACCGCCGCGACCTTGGCGGCCAGCCGCTCCTCGATGGCGAGGCTGGGCAGGTCGGGCCAGCGGTAATGCAGGCCCCCCGGCGGCGGGTCGAACGCCACCGGCAGGAAGCCGCGCTCCAGCGACGGCAGCCGGACGGTGGCGGAGCTTTCCACCGATTCCGAAATCGCCTTGAAGCCGATCCACGCCCCGGAAAAGCGCGACAGGGCGTAACCGTAAAGGCCGAAGTCGAGATACTCGCGCACGCCCGACGGGTTCAGCACCGGCATCGACCATGCGATCATCGCAAGGTCGCTCTGGTGCGGCATGCTGGAGGACACGCAGCCATGGTCGTCGCCGGCCACCGCCAGCACCCCGCCGCGGGGCGAGCTGCCATAGGCGTTGGCATGCTTCAGCACGTCGCCGGAACGGTCCACCCCCGGCCCCTTGCCGTACCACATCCCGAACACGCCATCGACGGTGCCCTCGCCGGAGGATTCGACCTGCTGGGTGCCCATGACGGCGGTGGCGCCCAGATCCTCGTTCACGCCGGGGACGAAGCGAATGGCGTGGGTATCGAGATGCTTGCGCGCCTGCCACAGCGCCTGATCCAGCCCGCCCAGCGGCGAGCCGCGATAGCCGCTGACGAAGCCGGCGGTGTTCAGCCCGGCCCGCCGGTCGCTCTCCGCCTGGAGCAGCAGCAGCCGGACCAGCGCCTGGGTGCCGGACAGATAGACCTGCCCCTCGGTGCGGCAGTAGCGGTCGTCCAGGCGATAGCTCCGGTCGATCTCCGCCTGTTCCGGCCGCAGGCCTCCCCGCAATCCCGGCTGCATGCCGTCCATCTCTCGTCCCCTCGGATTTCTATCGTTGGGGATAAGTCTGCGCCTTTCGCAGGCAAATGATTTTGCGGGTTGGTCGGGGATCGGGGGTGTTCGGAAAATCCTGTTGCGGATTGTTGGGCGTGTGAGCGAAATTTTTGCGCGGCACCGGCGCGTTCGGGCGGAGTTACCCCCGCAGGGCGGCGCGGCGGTCGGCCCGCATCAGGGCGGCCCCGCGCTCGGCGATCATCACCGTCGGCGTGTTGGTGTTGCCGGAGGTCAGCGTCGGCATCACCGAGGCGTCGATCACGCGCAAGCCACGCACACCCCTTACCCGCATCTCCGCATCGGTGACGGCGGTGGCATCGTCCGTGCTGCCCATCCGGCAGGTGCCGACCGGGTGGAAAATGGTGGTGCCGATGTCGCCGGCAGCATTCGCCAGTTCCTCCTCGCTCTGGAAGCTGGGGCCGGGCTTATATTCCTGCGGGTGGTAGGGGGCCAGCGCCGGCTGCGAGACGATGCGCCGGGTCAGCGCCAGCGCCTTGGCCGCCTTCGCCCGGTCGGCCGGATCGGACAGGTAGCAAGGGGCGATGGCCGGGTTGGCGCGGTGATCGGCGCTGGTGATTCGGGTCCAGCCGCGCGACGCCGGGCGCAGGTCGCAGACGCTGGCGGTGAAGGCGGGGAAGCCGTGCAGCGGATCGCCGAACTTCTCCAGCGACAGCGGCTGCACATGATACTCCAGGTCGGCGCTTTCGACCTCCGGCGAGGATTTGGCGAAGACGCCGAGCTGGCTGGGCGCCATGGTCAGCGGCCCCTTGCGGAACAGCGCATATTCCAGCCCCATCATCGCCTTGCCGAACAGGCTGCCGGCCCGCTTGTTCAGCGTGACGATGCCGTCGACCTTGTAGATCATGCGCAGTTGCAGATGGTCCTGCAAATTGGCGCCGACGTCCGGCGCGTCCAGCACCACCGGAATGCCGAGCGATTTCAGATGTTCCGCCGGGCCGATGCCGGAGCGCTGGAGGATCGCCGGGCTGCCGATGGACCCGGCGGCCAGCACCGTCTCGACGCTGGAGGTCGCCCGCGCCGGCTCGCCATTCACGGTGAAGCGGATGCCGGTGGCGCGGCCGTCGGCGATCTCCACCCGGTCGATGGCCGCATCGATGGCGAGCTTCAGATTCGGCCGGTCGAGGGCCGGGCGCAGGAAGGCCTTGGCGGCGCTCCAGCGGATGCCGCCCTTCTGGTTCACCTCGAAACTGCCGACGCCGAGATTGTCGCCGCGGTTGAAATCGTCGTTGCGGGGAATGCCGACCTGCCGCGCTGCCTCGGCGAAGCGGTCGAGCAGGTCCCAGCGCAACCGCTGCCGCTCCACCCGCCATTCGCCGCCGGTGCCATGCATCTCGTCGGCGCCGCGCCAGTAATCCTCGCTGCCCTTGAAGACCGGCAGAACCTCGCTCCAGCTCCAGCGGCTGTCGCCGGTGAGGGCGGCCCATTCGTCGTAATCGCGTGCCTGCCCGCGCATGGCGATCATGCCGTTGATCGACGAGCAGCCGCCCAGCACCTTGCCGCGGGCGTAATGGATGCTGCGGCCGTTCAGCCCCGGCTCGGCCTCCGTCTTGAAACACCAGTCGGTGCGCGGGTTGCCGATGCAGAACAGATAGCCGGCGGGGATGTGCAGCCAGATCCAGCTGTCCTTGCCGCCGGCCTCCAGCAGCAGGACCGAGACGTCGGGATCGGCCGACAGCCGGTTGGCCAGCACGCAGCCGGCCGTGCCGCCTCCTGCGATGATGTAGTCGAAGCTGCCGAAGTCGAGCACGCCCGCCATCCCGTCCGCCATCCGCGTCCCTCCCCAGGGGATCTGTTGATTTGTCAGGCGTATTAGATTGCTGACCGGGCGGACGATCCAGCGAAATTTCGCCGCAGCGGCATCCTTCGCGGCGGACACCGCCGTCTCCCCGTTCACTCCGCCATCCGCCGCCGTTCGCGCTCCGTCAGCAGATCGACGAAGGCCCGCACCTTGGTCGGGCGGAAGCGGGCGGCGGGAAAGACGGCATGGATGCCACCCGGCGGCAGGCTCCAGCCCGGCAGGATGCGGACGAGCCGGCCCGAAGCCAGATCGTCGGCCACGCAGTAATCCGGCAGGACCGACAGCCCGGCCCCCTCGCGCACCGCCTCGCGCACGGCGAAGGTGGCGTCCAGTGCGATGGATGCCCGCGGCGACACCGTGCGCGCCTCGCCGGTCGCGGCGGTGAACTGCCAGCTCAGCGGGTTGCGCAGCACCGTGTTGGCGACGAAGGGCAGGGCGGCGATGTCCTCCGGCCCGGCGTCCTTGTCACCTCCCTCGCCCATCCGGGCAGCCAGGGCCGGGGTGCCGACCAGAAGCTGGCGGAAGCTGCCGAACTGGCGGGCCTGGAGGCTGGTGTCGGCCAGCCAGCCGACGCGGATGGCGAGGTCGAAGGTGCCGCCGACGAGATCGAGCGCCTGGTCGGACAGGGACATGTCGGCCTTGCAGGCGGGGTGGGCGGCGACGAAGGCGGCGATGGCCGGAACGACGACCGCCACCCCGTAATCGAACGGGGCGGTCAGCCGCAGCAGGCCGGACGGCGCCGCCGCGGTCTCCGCCAGCTCGCCGAAGGCATCCTCGGCCTCCCGCAGGATCACGACGCAGCGGCGGTGGAAGGCCATGCCCGCCTCGGTCGGCCGGACCTTGCGGGTGGTGCGGACCAGCAGGCTGGCGCCGACCTCCTCCTCCAGCTTCGCCACCTGCTGGCTGACCACCGCCTTGGTGATGCCCAGCCGCGCCGCCGCCGCGGTGAAGGAACCGGTTTCCACCACCGCGGCGAAATAGGCGATGCGGTTCAGATGCCTGGGGTCGCTCATCGGGCGCCTGACGATTGTTTGCCGATGGCATACGATATGTCGGTTTTGTGCCGGCTACACAGCGTAATCGCCTGCGGTTAAGGTCATCCCCATCGCCCCACCGCCAGCCACGGATGCTTGTCATGAGCCGGACCAGGACCGTCACCTATCTGTTCGACCCGCTCTGCGGCTGGTGCTACGGCGCTTCGCCGGCAATCGCGATGCTGCCGGCGATCGGGGATCTTGCGCTGGAACTGCTGCCGACCGGCCTGTTTTCCGGCGCGGGCGCCCGGCCGCTGGACGAAGGATTCGCCGCCCATGCCTGGGCCTACGACCAGCGCATCCACGAACTGACCGGGCAGGTCTTCAGCGAGCGCTACCGCACCGACGTTCTGGGCGACCGGAGCCAGAGGATCGACAGCGGTCCGGCGACGCTGGCCCTGACGGCCGTTGCGCTGACCGCGCCCGACCGTGAGTTCGCGGCGCTGGCGGCCATCCAGTCGGGGCGCTATGCCGACGGGCTCGACATCACCGCGGCGGCGACGCTGGCCGACATCCTGACCGGTCTGGGCCTCGATGCCGCGGCGTCGCTCTTCGCCGAGGGGGCTGACGAACTGACGGTCGCCGACGCCGCGCGGGTGGAGCGCGGCCGGCAGCTGATGGCCGCCCACCGCGCCAGCGGCGTGCCGACCCTGCTGTTCGACGACGGATCGCACCGTCGCAAGCTCGACTCCGAAATCCTCTTCTCCAAGCCCGGCCGGCTGGCCGCCATTCTCAGCGCCGGCTGACAGCGAACATCCAACCCTAGGACATCGACGATGATCACACGCAGGGACCTCCTTGCCACCGCTGCGCATGCCCTGACGCTGGCGGGGGCTGCCACCCTCCTGGCTCCGGCCGGCGCGCTTGCCGCCGCGGCAACTCCGACGGCTGGCCCGCTCCGCTGGCAGGCGTTTCCTGCCGGGGAGGGCGGCTTCTTCCGGTCTCCGGTGCTGCTGTCCGGCGACAGCGAGGCGATCCTGATCGACGGCGGCTTCACCCTGTCCGACGGCCGCGCGCTCGCCGACGCCATAAAGGCGACCGGCAAGCGGCTGACCGCCATCTATGTCAGCCAGAGCGACCCCGACTATTATTTCGGGCTTGGTCCGGTGAAGGCGGCCTTCCCCGATGCCCGCGTCATCGCAGCCCCCGCCACCGTCGAGGCGATCAAGGGCAATGTCGAGAAGAAGCTGGCGGTCTGGGGGCCGAAGCTGAAGGAGAACGGCCCGCAGACGCTGGCCGAGGTGGTGATGCCGCAGCCCTTCGACGGTGCGTCCCTGACGCTGGACGGCCAGACCGTCGAGATCGTCGACGCCCAGGGGCTGCCCAACCGCCGTTACCTGTGGGTGCCGTCGCTCCAGGCCGTTTTCGGCGGGGTGCTGGTGTTCTCCGGCCTGCATGTCTGGACCGCCGACACTCCGACGGCGGAGGCACGGGCCGCCTGGGTGAAGGCGCTGGACGCAATGGCCGCCCGCAAGCCGGCGGTGGTGGTCGCCGGCCATGCCGCACCGGGTGCGGCCCCCGATGCGGCGGCCATCGCCCACACCAGGGGCTATCTCCTGGCCTTCGAGGAAGAGCTTGCCAAGGCGAAGACCAGCGCCGAGCTGATCGCCGCCATGACGCGGCGCTATCCCGACGCCGGCATGGGCATCGCG
Source organism: Azospirillum melinis (assembly GCF_013340935.1). GTDB lineage: Bacteria > Pseudomonadota > Alphaproteobacteria > Azospirillales > Azospirillaceae > Azospirillum > Azospirillum melinis. Next base: position 128,183 of record NZ_WHOS01000004.1, read on the forward strand.
CTCGACATCGGCGCCAAGGTGGCGACCGGCGAGATGAGGTGGGGCTGACGCCCCACCGTCTCCCGCCGCGCCGGTCTCACTTCCTGTTGACCAGCGCCACGCCGCAGACCGCCACCGCCATGCCGGCCAGCGCGACGATACCCAGCTTCTCGCCGAACAGCACCCAGGCGACGAGCGCCGTCACCGGCGGGGTCAGGTAGAACAGGCTGGCGACCTTGGCCGCCGCACCGCGGCGGATCAGGGCGAACAGCAGGAAGATGGCGCCGACCGACAGCACGAAGCAGAGCCACAGCAGGGCGAAGATGAACTCGCCCGTCCACTGCACCTGCATCGTCTCGGTCAGCGGGGCGACCACCGCCAGCAGGACCGCGGTGGCGGCATATTGGATGGCGGTGCCGCTTCGCAGATCCATGCCGCCGCCGTGGCGCTTCTGGTACAGCGTGCCGAGCGTGATGCCGACCAGCGCCGCCATGGCATAGCCGATGCCGATCAGATGTTCGGCGTCGACCGACAGCTTCTCGCGCACCACCAGCCCGACGCCGGCAAGGCCGAGCAGCAGGCCGACCCATTGCCGGCCGCTGACCCGTTCGCCCAGCAGCGGGCCGGACAGGGCGGCGGTCAGCAGCGGCTGGATGCCGACGATCAGCGCGGTGACGCCGGCCGGCAGCCCATGGGCGATGGCGAGGAAGACGCCGCTCAGATAGACGCCATGCACCAGCAGCCCGGCCAGCGCGATCCGCCCGGCGGTCGCCCAGTCCTTGGGCCAGGGTGCCCGGCTCGCCAGCGCCACCAGCGCCAGTACCACGGCGACCAGCCCCAGCCGGATCAGCAGAAAGGTCAGCGGCTCCACATAAGGCAGGCCGTATTTCGCGCCGATGAAGCCGGTGCTCCACAGCAGAACGAAAAGGCCCGGCATCAGGCGCAGCCAGGTCTGGCCGCCCGTCGCGGTCCCGCTCATCTCCAAAATCCTTCCCCGTCCGCCGTCAGCTCACCGCCGGAACGGCCGGAGACGACTGGGTCGGCTGGCGGCGCGCTTCGGCGACCGCCTGGATGTGGGACTGCAAATCCGCGTCCTTCTGCACCAGCCGGCGGAAATCCTTCTCATCCAACACCAGCAATTGGCAATAGCCCAGCGCCCGCACGTCTGCATTGCGCCGCTGGCGGGACAGGAGCGCCATCTCGCCGAAGAAGTCGCCGGTGCCGAGCTTCACCGGCTCCGCCAGCACCGGCACCAGCACCTCGACGGCACCCGACGCGATGAAGAACATGGCGTCGCCGCGCTCGCCCTTGCGCACGATGGTCTCGCCCGGCAGCGCCAGCTGGGCGCGCAGCAGCGTGGCGATGGTCGCCACCCGCTCCGCCGGCAGTTCGGCGAACAGCGGCACCCGGCGCACCAGCTCCGCCACGTCGAAGCGGACATCCAGCTTCGGCAGCCGTTCCAGCACCCGGCGCCGCTGCTCCAGGTCACGCTCCAGGTCGGTCAGCACCTCCTGGCTGATGATCGATTCGGCGTGCATGGCGCGGTATTCGGCATGCTCCAGCCGCAGCGCGGCCCGGCCGACATAGCGGCTCTGCAGCACCACCGCATAGTCGGGATATTGCAGCTTCAGGGCCGACAGCGCCTGCTCGACGATGCCCAGCCGGCCGACCAGCATGCCTTCCAGCACGAACGCCACCTCCTGGCCCAGCACGCGGGCCAGCCGGTCGCGGGTGAAGGCCAGCAGCTCGCGCAGCACCGTGCGGACGGCGACCAGCACCTCGAACCGCATCGACAGGCGCCGTGCCAGCGGGCCGTGGATGCCGAAGCGGCGTTGCAGCCAGCTGGCGGTCCGCATCCAGGGGGAGAAGGCGATGAACGGCTCTTCGAAGGCGCGATAGCCGTTGCGGCCCTGGCTCTTGACCGCGTCGAGCAGGCGCCCGCTGCGGCCGGCCAGCATTTCCATCACCGCGCGCGACACCACCCCTTCGGAGAAGTGGGCGTAATAGAGTTCTTCCTCGCGGTTCACCAGGATGACGAGGCCGATGGTGACGCGGTCCTCGTCGGTCAGCTTGGCCTCTTCCTGGCTGTCGCGGTCGATCTTCTTCAGCCGCTCCTCGTAGCGGGCGATCATCACGTCCTTGACCGCGCCGTCGACCTCATAGGTCTGGGCGACGGCGGAGACGCGGTCGCGGATGCTGTCGGTGGACAGCGCCAGCGCCCGGTTGCGCATGGCGCGCTCCACCGGCGTCAGCTCGTCCAGCTTCAAAAGGCGGATCAGCCAGCGCAGCGTGGTGCCGTTGACGAACAGCGTGACGAAGACGAAGCCGGTGACCATCACCGCGATGAAGCTCTGGAGCTTGTCGGGCACCCGGAAATTCTCGGTCACCGCCAGGGCCAGCGTCAGCGACACCGCCCCGCGCATGCCGCCCCACAGCATCACCGATTTGTAGGAATTGCTGACCTTCTGCGCCAGCCCGGCCCAGGACAGCACCGGCAGCAGCCCGAACAGGACGACCGCGCGCGCGGCGAAGGCCGCCAGAACCACCACCATCACCAGCCCGACCTCCGCCCAGCCGGCATCGGCCAGCAGGCGCGGCACCAGGATGGCGGTCAGCAGGAAGATCATGGAGTTGGCCCAGAAGCCCAGCTGTTGCCAGACATGCTCCATGGCGCCCCAGGTGGCGGGGGAAATGCGGGTGCGTCCGACCGACCCGATGACCAGCGCCGAGGTCACCGTCGCCACCACGCCCGACGCGCCGACATAATGGTCGGCCAGCACATAGGACAGGTAGGCCAGCGCCACCGTCAGCGTGATCTCCGCCATCGGCTGGTTGCGCACAGGCTCCACCAGCATGCAGACGATGCGGCCGCAGACATAGCCGGTGACGACGCCGCCGGAGAAGTCGCGCAGGAAATCCACCGCCGCCGCCGCCGCCCCGCCGTGGGAGGTGCGCGTCAGCATTTCCAGCAGCAGGGTGAAGAGCGCGATGGCCGCGGCGTCGTTCAGCAGGCTCTCGCCCTCGACCAGCGTGGTCAGCCGTCTTGGCGCGCCCAGGTCGCGGAAGATGCCGATCACCGCCGCCGGGTCGGTGGAGGCGACGATGGCGCCCAGCAGCAGGCAGGCGACCAGCGGCAGTGGGGTGAACAGGTTGACGGCATAGCCGACGGCGAAGGTGCAGACGAACACCGCCACCACCGCCATCAGCAGGATCGGACCCAGATCCTCGAACAGCCGCCGCACATCGACCGCCAGCGCCGTCTCGAACAGCAGGATCGGCAGGAAGACGTGCAGGAGCACGTCCGACGAAACGTCCAGTTCGGCCAGCGAATTCAGGAAATCGTGCAGCGGATCCTTGCCCGGTCCGGCGAAGGTCTGGATCACGGCCCCCAGCGCCACGCCGACGCCGGCCAGCAGCACCGTGTAGGGCACCTGGAAGCGGGCGGCGAGCGGCGGCAGGAAACTGACGAGGGCGAGAAGCCCGGCAACGCCGAGGACTTGAATGACGATGTCGTGCATGGTTCCACGGAACGGCTGCGGCGTGGGCTGCACGGTATCGCCGCACTGTGGCGGGGGCAAGGCCATGGGCCGCAGATTCCTGCGGCAAAAATGGTCCGCAGCGATGCGCCGGCCGTGAGCAGGGGGCTATGCCGCTCCCACGTATTCCCCCTCCGTTTCTCCGGGCCTCACCGCCAGCCGCCGTCCCGCGTCAGGCCGGACAGGATGTCCGTCAGGATGGCGTGGGTGGCGCGGGCGGCGGCCGACATCGGCCGGCCGGCGGCATGGGCCAGCAGGATGGTCCGGTCGATCTGCGGGTCGGCGATGGGCAGGCCGGTCAGCCGCTCCGCCGTCCCGCCGTGGCGCGCCACCCGGTCCGACAGCACGGTATAGCCGCAGCCTTCAGCCACCAGCGCCTTGATCTGCTCCAGCGCGTCGATCTCCAGCGCCACGGTGACGCTGGCCCGCGCCAGCAGGGCGGCATGCTCCACCTCCTCGCGCACGCCATGCGGGCGGCCGGGCAGGATCAACGGCAGGGAAAGCGCCTCGGCGAAGGGGATGGCGCTGCGGCCGCGCAGCAGCGGGTCGTCGGCCGGCCCGACCAGATGCAGCTTCTCCCGCGCCACCAGCTCGGTCTCCAGCCCGCCCATCTCCTTGGTGCCGAACACCAGCGCGAGGTCGAGCTGCCCCGACAGCACCCATTCCAGCATGTGGCCAGACAGCCCCTCGACCACCCGCAGGCGGATTTGCGGGTGGGTGCGCCGCACCGCCAGCGCCAGCGGCACGGTCAGCACCGGCCCCAGCGAGGTCGGGATGCCGACGGTCGCCGGACCTGCCGGCACCGCTTCCACCGCCCTGACCTCGTCGCGCAGCCCGTCCATCTGGCCGATCAGCGCCGCCGCCCGCTGCGCCAGCCGCCGCCCGCTTTCCGTCGGCACCACGCCGCGCGCCGTGCGCAGCACCAGCTGGCAGCCGAAATCCTCCTCCAGCCGCTTCAGATGCAGGCTGAGCGCCGGCTGCGCCACCCGCAGGGAATCCGCCGCGCGGGAAATCGAGCCATGCTCGACGATGCCGAGGAAATAGCGAAGCTGCCGCACATCCATAACGCCGGAACTCCTGCTGCCCATACCGTAGCGCTATGAAAGAGGCGGTGGGGATCATGTGTCAATATGGCCTCGCCGTCCATGGGCCGGGCGACACCTCCCCGCAGGCCCCCCTCTTGATCGCCGCAAATCCGTTAACCATTTACTCTTCAGGCACCGGGCGGTCGCGCATTTTGCGGACTGCGGAGGCGCCGTTCCGCGCCGGATGACTGGGCGGAAGACCATGGAAACGGAGTGCCGGATGGACTTCGGTCAATTCACCGATCGTGCGCGCAGCGTCATTCAGGCCGCGCAGATCGCCGCCCTTGCCGAGCGGCATCAACAGCTTCTCCCCGAACATCTGCTGAAGGCCCTGATCGACGAGGGCAGCGGCGTGGCGGCGCGTCTGGTGCGCGACACCGGCGGCGACCCCGATCTGCTGAAGTCCGCGACCGAGGAGCAACTGTCCCGCGCACCGGTCCAGGCCGGCGCCAGCGATGGCCCGCAGCCGCTCTACATGTCGCCGGCGCTGGCCGCCGTGCTGCAGGGCGCCGTCGCCTCGGCGCGCACCGGCGGCGACCGCTTCGTCACCGCCGAACGCCTGCTGGAGAGCCTCGCCCGCCAGAGCGGCCCGCTGCGCGCGCTGTTCCGCCGCGCCGGCGTCGATGCCGACGCGCTGGCCGCTGCCGCCGATGCCCAGCGCAAGGACCATCCCGCCGACGCGGAGACCGAGACGACGGCCGGCGAGGCGCTGGCCCGCTACACCCGCGACCTGACCGAAGAGGCGCGGCAGGGCCGGCTCGACCCGGTCATCGGCCGTGACGACGAGATCCGCCGCACCATCCAGGTGCTGGCGCGCCGCACCAAGAACAATCCCGTCCTGATCGGCGACCCCGGCGTCGGCAAGACCGCCGTGGTCGAGGGGCTGGCCCAGCGCCTGGCCTCCGGCGACGTGCCGGAAGGGCTGAAGGACCGCCGCGTCCTGTCGCTCGACCTCACCGCGCTGCTGGCCGGCGCCAAGTTCCGCGGCGAGTTCGAGGAGCGGCTGAAGTCGGTCCTGAGCGAGGTGCAGGAGGCCAACGGCCGCATCATCCTGTTCATCGACGAGCTGCACACGCTGATCGGCGCCGGCCGCACCGACGGGGCGATGGACGCCGCCAACATGCTGAAGCCCGCGCTGGCCAGAGGCGAGCTGCGCTGCGTCGGCGCCACCACGCCCGACGAGTACCGCAAGTATATCGAGAAGGACGCCGCACTCGCCCGCCGCTTCCAGCCGGTGACGGTGGACGAGCCGTCGGCCGACGACGCGGTGTCGATCCTGCGCGGCATCAAGGGCAAGTACGAGGTGCACCATGGCGTGCGCATCGCCGACGCGGCGGTGGTCGCGGCGGTCAGCCTGTCGGCGCGCTACATCGGTGACCGCCGCCTGCCCGACAAGGCCATCGACCTCGTCGACGAGGCGGCGAGCCGCCTGCGCATGGCCATCGACAGCAAGCCGGAGGCGCTCGACGCCGTCGACCGTCGCGTCGCCCAGCTGAAGATCGAGCGCGAGGCGCTGAAGGCCGAGCCGGACGCCGCCTCGCAGGAGCGTCTGCATGTGCTGGAAGGCGAACTGATCGAAGCGGAAGCCCGCCAGACCTCGATGGAGGAGGAATGGCGCGCCTCGCAGTCCCGCCGCACCGAGGGTCGCCGCCTGAAGGAGGAGCTTGACCAGGCCCGCACGAAGCTGGAGCGCGCCCAGCGCGACGGCGACTGGGCCAAGGCCGGCGAGCTTGCCTATGGCGTGGTGCCCGATCTGGAGAAGCGTCTGGCCGAGGCCGAATCGCGCGCCAGCGCCGAGCGTGACGAGGTGACGGCCAAGGATATCGGCGCCGTCGTCACCCGCTGGACCGGCATTCCGGTCGAGCGGATGCTGGAGGGCGAACGCCAGCGGCTGAAGGGCATGGAGGACAAGCTGGCCGAGCGCGTCGTCGGCCAGAAGGAGGCGGTGCGTGCGGTGTCCAAGGCGGTGCGGCGCGCCCGCGCCGGGCTGAAGGACCCCAGCCGCCCGACCGGCTCCTTCCTGTTCCTGGGCCCGACCGGCGTCGGCAAGACCGAGTTGGCCAAGGCCCTGGCTTCCTTCCTGTTCGACGACGAGACGGCGATCACCCGCCTCGACATGTCGGAGTATATGGAGAAGCACGCGGTCAGCCGGATGATCGGCTCGCCGCCGGGCTATGTCGGCTATGACGACGGCGGCTCGCTGGCCGAACGCATCCGGCGCCGGCCCTATCAGGTCGTGCTGCTGGACGAGGTGGAGAAGGCGCACCCCGACGTGCTGAACGTCCTGTTGCAGGCGCTCGACGACGGGCGGCTGACCGACGGGCAGGGCCGCACCGCCGATTTCCGCCACGCCATCCTCATCATGACCTCCAACCTGGGGGCCGAGGCGCTGAGCGCCTTGGGCGACGACGAGGACATGGCCGGCGTGACGGTGGAGGTGATGGACGCGGTCCGCAAGGCCTTCAGGCCGGAGTTCCTCAACCGGCTGGACGACGTCCTGATCTTCCGCCGGCTGGGCCGGGACCAGATGTCGCGGATCGTCGACATCCAGCTGTCCCGCGTCAACGAGCGGCTGGCCGAGCGCGACGTCACCCTGGCGGCGGACGCGGCGGCCAAGCGGCGGCTGGGCGATCTGGGCTGGGATCCGGCCTTCGGCGCCCGTCCGTTGAAGCGGGCCATCCAGGGCCTTGTCGAGGACCCCATCGCCGAGCGTCTGCTCGACGAGGAGGTGGAGGGCAAGACCGCCATGACCCTGTCGGTGGTCGACGGCCGGCTGGCGCTGGACGGCGTGGTGGTCGAGGAGGACCGGGCGCACGGCTTCAAGGCGCCGGAACGCCCGCCGCTCGGCTTCGCCCTGCCGCCGGTGGCGAGTTCCGCCGCCAGCCGCGAGGCCTCGGTCCACTGACGGTCCACTGACCGGGTGACACGTGACGGGGAAGGGGGGCGCAGGCTTTGCGCCCCCTTTTCCATTTCCGGGGCTGCCCTTGGGCCGCTGCGTCTGCTAAATGACCGCTGCAACGCCGCACCGGACAGGGGGCAGGACATGACCGCGACGACGCCTTCCAATTTGGCCTACCTGTCGACTTTCTCGCTGGCCGGTCAGGTGGCGCTGGTCACCGGCTCGGGGCGCGGGCTGGGGCTGGAGATCGCGCGGGCGCTGGCCGGCTCTGGCGCGCATGTGCTGCTGAACGGCCGCGACACCGCGACGCTGGAGGCCCGCGTCGCCGAGATCGAGGCCACTGGCGGCAGCGCGTCGGCGCTGGCCTTCGACGTGTCGGACCGGGCGGCGGTGCGCGACGCCTTCGCGCGGATCGACCGCGAGCATGGCCGCCTCGACGTGCTGGTCCAGAATGTCGGGCAGCGCAACCGCAAGCCGCTGGCCGACCTGACCGACGACGAGATCGTCACCCTCCTCGACGTCGATCTGGCCTCCAGCCTGATCCTGGCGCGGGAAGCGGCGCGGCTCATGCTGCCGCGGGGCAGCGGCCGGCTGATCGCCGTCACCTCCGTCGCCGGGCAGATCGCGCGGGCCAACGACAGCGTCTATGCCGCGGCGAAGGCCGGTCTGAACGGCATGGTGCGGGCACTGGCCGCCGAGTACGGCGCGCAGGGCCTGACCAGCAACGCCATCGCCCCCGGCTTTTTCGCAACCGAAACGAATGCGGGGATTGCCGGCGATCCCGAACGCGGGGCCTATTTCGCCAACCGCACGCCGATGCGCCGCTGGGGCCGGCCGGAGGAGATCGCCGGTGCCGCGGTGTTCCTGGCCTCGGCCGCGGCGTCCTATGTCAACGGCCATGTCTTGGTCGTCGATGGCGGCGCCACCATCTTGATGTAAGCCGCCGGCAGACTGCCCACCGCCATGCTGACGATCCCGATCTCCTGCGGCGATCCCGCCGCCCTGTTCCGTCCCTGGAGCGCCGAGCCCTGGGCGATGCTGCTCGACAGCGCCGCCCCTCACCCGCAGAACGGGCGCTATTCCTACATCGTTGCGGACCCGTTCCAAACCGTGGAGGCCACCGGCGGGCAGACCCTGGTCGACGGCCGGCCGGTCGGCGGCAGCCCCTTCGATGCGCTGGAACGGGCGCTGGCGGCATGTCCGCTCCCCTCCGCCGGCCCGGTCCCCTTCACCGGAGGGGCCGTGGGCTTCGTCGGTTACGAAGCCGGAACGGCTTTGGAGGGCCTGATCTCCCGCCATGGCAATCCGGGCGGCCAGCCGGACTTCGCCTTCGGGCTCTACGATGCCGTCGCCGCCTTCGACCGGCAGGAGCGCCGGGCCTGGGTCATCGCCGCCCGGCCGGAGGCGGAGGACCGCGCCCGCCGCATGGCGGCACGGCTGTCCATTCCGCCTCCGGAACAATCGGCCGGGCCGGCCCCGTTGCGCTGGCGGTCGGAGCTGGCGCCCCCCGACTATCTCGACCGCGTCGGACGGGTGCTGGACTATATCCGGGCCGGCGACATCTATCAGGCCAACTTCACCCAGCGCTTCCTGGCCGATGTGCCGGGCTCCATCGATGCCTATGCGCTCTACGAGCGCCTGCGCGCCTTGAGCCCGGCGCCCTTCGCCGCCTTCCTGAATTGCGGCCCGAAGCTGCGGCTGGCTGGGGCGTCGCCGGAGCGCTTCATCCGGCTCGGCGCCGACCGCAGGATCGAGACGCGGCCGATCAAGGGCACCCGTCCGCGCCATCCGAACCCGGCAGCCGACGCGGCGGCGGCGGCGGAACTGTCGGCCAGCATCAAGGACCGGGCGGAAAACCTGATGATCACCGACCTGCTGCGCAACGATCTGGCGCGCGTGTCGGAAATCGGCAGCGTCAAGGTGCCGGTGCTGTTCGGGCTGGAGAGCTTCGCCACCGTCCATCACCTTGTGTCCGTGGTCACCGCGCGCCTGCTGCCCGGGCTGGGGCCGGTCGATCTGCTGCGCGCCGCCTGTCCCGGCGGGTCGATCACCGGCGCGCCGAAGATCCGCGCCATGCAGATCATCGACGAGCTGGAGGTTGCCCGCCGCGGCGCTTATTGCGGCTCGGTGGCCTGGATCGGCTTCGACGGCGCGATGGACAGCAACATCGTCATCCGCACCCTGTCGGTGACGCCGGACGCAGTGATCGCCCAGGCCGGCGGCGGCATCGTCGCCGATTCCGATCCGGCGGACGAGCATGAGGAAATGCTGGTCAAGGCCCGTGCCCAGCTGCGCGCGGCGGGGGAACCGGTGGGGGAGGGAACGCCATGACGATCTGGCTGAATGGGCGGTTGATCCAGGCGGCGGAGGCGCGGATCGACCCGGCCGACCGCGGCTTCACCCTCGGCGACGGGCTGTTCGAGACGATCCGGATCAAGGACAGCCTGCCGCGCCACCTGCCGCGCCATCTCGACCGGCTGACGGCTGGGGTTGCACTGCTCCGCCTGCCGCTGCCCTACGGCACCGCGGAACTGACCGACGCGATGGCGGCGCTGGTCGGGGCGGCCGGCATCGCCGACGGCGTGCTGCGCCTGACCCTGTCGCGCGGCACCGGCGCGCGCGGCGTGCTGCCGCCGGCCGACGCCCGGCCGACCCTGCTGATGACCGTGGCGCCCGCCGCCCACATGACGGCGCCGGTGGCCGCCATCGTCGCCCGCAGCACCCGCCGCAACGAGCATTCGCCCCTGTCGCGCCTGAAGTCGCTGAACTACCTCGATTCCATCCTGGCCCGGCAGGAGGCGGCGGAGCGTGGCGCCGACGAGGCGCTGCTGCTGAACGCCGCCGGCCGGCTGGCGGAATCGAGCGTCGCCACCCTGTTCCTGTCCATCGGCGGACGTCTGCTGACCCCGCCGCTGGCCGACGGCGCCCTTCCCGGCATCCGCCGCGCCCTGATCCTGGAGCGCCATGGCGCCGAGGAAGCGCCCCTCACCCCCGAAGACCTCGCCCGCGCCGACGAGGCCATCCTGACCAACAGCCTGGGCCTGCGCCCGCTGGTGGCGGTCGATGGCCGCCCGGTCGGCAGCGGGGCGGCGGGACCGGTTCTGGCTCGCCTGCTGGCCGATCCCGACCTGTAATCCGTCGCCATCCAAGGGACCGTGATGATCGAAACCGTGAGCTTTCCCGAACTGACACTCATCGGCTGCATGGTGGAGGCGGGCGGCGACGAGCTGCCCGCCGCCGTCGCCGCCGCGTGGGAGCGCGTGTTCGCTGCCGATGTCGGAACGGCGGCCTACGCCGCGGTGTCGCTGCCGGACGAGACCGGGCTCCGCCGCCGGCTGGTCGGCTTCATGGCGGCCAAGGCCAGCGAGATCCCGGACGGCATGGTCCGCCTCGACCTCGACGCCGGCCGCTACCTGCGCACCGTGCAGGACGGCCCGCAGGCGGCGATGGCCGACGGCTTCGCCCGGCTTCATGCCCATGCCGAGGCCAACGGGCTGAAGCTGTCGGGGATCGCGCTCGATTTCGGCCATCGGCCCGGCCAGCAGGAGGGGCGCCACGAACTGCATCTGGCGCTCGCCCCGCAACTGCCGGCGCTCGGCTGACGGTCCGGCGACGGCCGGTCGGCGCACCCTGCTTCAGCGCGCCGTGCTGTAGACGCCGTGGATGCCGAACTCCACCGGTTGTCCGGCCAGATGGCGGTTCAACAGGGTGGCGACCTCCGCGGCGGCCGGCTTGCCGTCGAGTGCGGCGAGGTCGCGTTGCAGCGCCGCCATCGGCTTGGGCGAGGCGATGGCGAGGAAATGGTCGGCGCCGAAGGGCGGCTCCACCGTCAGCGCCAGCCGGTAGGGGCCGCCGCGCGGGATCTGCGGCGGGTCCTTGCGGTCCGCCAGCGGGTAAAGGTAGTTCACCGTGCCGTCGGCGGCGAGGTTGATCAGGGTGAAATAGGTGCCGCTGTTGCCGCCGATGTCGAGCGAGACCGTCTCCCCCTTGCGGTAATCGCGGTCGCCCGGCTCGACGGCCAGCGCGAGCGAGCGGTCCTGCGCCGCCGCCTTCACCCGCAGCACCAGCGCCCATTTGTCGATCACCCCCTGCACCCGCCGCCGGGTCTCCGGTGCCGCCGGATCGCCGGGAATGCTGGCCAGCACATCGCCCGTCGAACTGACCACCTCGCCGGAGGCGCTGTCCCAGATCAGGGCAGCATCGTCCTTTCCGGCCGGCTCGATGCCGGTGAAGCCCGCCGCCAGCGTCTTCGCCGCGGCCGGCTTGCCCAGGATGCGCAGCGGGATGGCGCCTGCCGCCGGCAGCAGGGAGGGCGGCTTCGGCCGGCCGGCGACCGGGTCGATCAGCGGGACCTCGCCCCGGCCGCGCGGCTGGACCTGCGGATGCTGACGCCCTTCCAGCGCCATGCGCACGGCGCCGCGGATGTGCGCCTCCAGCTCCCCCTTGGTGACGACGCCGTCGCCGTCGCGGTCGGCCTGCCCGCGGAGCGCGTTGGCGAAGGCCCAGCTCAGCGCGCCGCGCGGCTTGCGGTCGATCAGCACCTCCGGCGCCAGCTCGTGGTCGGCCACCGCGGCGAAGAAGGTGACGTTCGGCTGCTCTTCCGCCTCCGCCTGCAAGGCGGCGCGGGTGGGCGGGGGCAGGGCGTCGTCCTCGATGCGGTCGACCGGCACCCCGTCGATGGTCGCCGCCCGCGTGCCGAGCTTGCCGGCACGGTCGTCGAAGGCGCGGGTCATCGTGCCGGAATGGCACGAATCGGAGACGAAGATCACCCGGCGCGGTGCCGCCTCCTTGAACAGGACGGCGATCTCGTCGTCGGTCAGGCGCTGCGCGGTGCCGGGGCCGCGCGGGGCGAAATCGGCCAGCACCAGGAATTCGTCCAGCCCGTCGGCCTCGCTGTCGGGCACACGCTCCGGTTGTTGTGCGCCATGGCCGGCGAAGGTCAGCACCAGCGTCGAGTCGGGGGAGGTTTCGGCGATCAGCTGCCGCCATGCGGCGATGATCCGGCTGCGCTCGGCCTCGCCATCGAGGAACAGGCGCAGTTTCCGCACACCCAGACCCTTCAGCGCATCGGCGATGTCACGGGCGTCGTTGACCGCCCCCTGAAGCGGATTGATCCGGCTGTATTTGTCGATTCCGATCACCAGCGCGGCGATTTCCGCCCGCGCCGGGCCTGCTGCCAGCATCGGTCCGGCGGCGAGCGAGAGGCCCGCGAACACCGTCGCCAACACGGTCAGCCGCCGCAATCCTGCAATCATTCGATGCCCCCTGATACCCCAGAAGAGGCCGGCCCGCCCGAACGGGTTACGGCCGACGATAGTTAAAAGACTGCACGAATTGGTAGCAATGACCCCTTCCTTCAGGGTTGTTGCTGTGGCAGCGTTGCAGCCGGGTTCGAGCCGCCGTGACGATGCAGCCGCTGGGGGGTGGCGCCGATGGTCACGGTTTCGGATCTGAAACGCAAGACGCGATCAAACAGAAAAGCAAACGGGAATCCAGGCAATGCGAAGCAACCGTGTCAGGGCAAGCCTCCTCTCCGTCACCATCGTCGCCATGGCGCTCAGCGGCTGCGTGACCACGCAGCAGGACCGCATCGGCGCGAATGACGGGTCCGATGCCTGCTACCAGTACCGGGTCGCCCTCGATTCGACCGGCAATTACTACGCCGAGGATATGCTGAAGGGCGCCGCCATCGGTGCGGGTGCCGGGGCGCTGACCGGTGCGCTGGCCGGCGGCAATCTCAAGAGCGCCCTGATCGGCGCCGCGGCCGGGGCCGCCGTCGGCACGCTCGGCGGCTACTGGAACTCCAGGATGCAGCAGGGCCGCGACCAGGCGATCCTGGGCGTGGCGAACGATCTCGACACCGAGAACCAGAACCTGGACCGCACCCAGGTCGCGCTCGACCAACTGGTGAACTGCCGCCGCGCCGAGATCGCGCGGGTCAAGGCCGACTACAAGGCGAACCGCATCGGCAAACCGGAGGCCGAGCAGCGCCTCGCCCTGATCCGCGGCCAGCTGGACAAGGACTACACCATCGCCAGCGCCATCAACCAGAACATCGTCAAGCGCCGCGACGAGTATCTGATCGCCGCCGACAACATCGAGCCGGGCGCCGCCGCCAAGATCCGCACCAAGACCGCGGTCAAGGCGCAGACCAAGAAGAAGCCGGCCAAGCAGACCACTACCGCCGGCGCCGCCTCGCCGTCGCAGGTGGTCCAGCGCACCAACACCGCCTTCGAAACGTCGGAGCGCATCAACGCCTCGACCAACGCCATCCAGCAGATCGCCCAGAAGGAAGCCACCCTCGACGCTGTCTGAGGCGCGGTCTGAGGCGCGATCCGACAAGGTCCGATAGGATCCGCCCGGCCGCAGCATCTCCAAAGGTGCCGCGGCCGGGCGGTCTTCGACATTCAGTGCAAGCGGAACCGACGATGGCCGGCTGTCTCACTCACCCGATCGCGCGGCTTCGGCGCGGTGCCCGTATCGGCATCCGCTCCGGCGCTCTCCTTGCGGCCCTCCTCGGCCTTCTGCTGGGCTGGCTGGCCATGGGAAGCGCGCTGGCGGGCGATGCATCGACGGGTGCGTTCCTGCGCATCGAGACCGGCGGCCACACCGCCCGCGTCAACCGGCTGGCCAGCGATGCCCAGGGCCGGCTGATCGCCACCGTGTCCAACGACAAGTCCCTGCGGCTGTGGAGCCGCGACGGCGAGCCGCTGGGCGTGCTGCGCGTGCCGATGGAGGCGGGGGACGAAGGGGCGCTCTATGCCGTCGCCCTGTCCGCCGACGGGTCGCTGGCCGTGGCGGCCGGCAACACGGGCACGAGCTGGGGCGACGGCGTCACGCTCTACCTGTTCGACGTGAAGGCCCAGCGGCTGAAGGCCCGCCTTGCCGGCCAGCCGCAGGTGCTGAACGATCTGGCCTTTTCGCCCGATGGGCGGTTCGTCGCCGGGGCCTTCGGCGGCACCGCCGGCATCCGGGTGTGGGACAGCGCCGGCTTCAAGCTGGTCGCCGAGGATGCCGGCTACGGCGCGCGGGTTTCGGCGCTGGCCTTCTCGCCCGACGGCCGGCTCGCCACCGCGTCCTTCGACGGCAACATCCGCCTCTACGATGCCGGCTTCAAGCAGAAGGCCAAGCGCAAGCCGGGCAGCGGAATGCCCTATTCGGTGGCCTTCTCGCCCGACGGATCGCTGCTGGCCGTCGGCTATGCCGACCAGACGCGGGTCGACGTGCTGTCCGGCAGCGACCTGAAGGCGCGCCTGTCGCCCAAGACCACCGGCATCACCGGCGGCAGCTTCGCCGCCGTCGCCTGGGACGGCACGGCGCTGGTCGCCGCCGGCACCGCGACGCAGGACGGCACCCGCAACGTGGTGCGCCGCTGGGCCGACGGCGGCAAGGGCGCCTTCGCCGACACCCCCGTGGCGCGCGATTCGGTGACCCACCTGCTGGCGCTGTCCGGCGGCGGGGTGGCCTTCGCCGCCGCCGATCCCGGATGGGGCGTGCTCGATCCGGCCGGCCGGCTGCTGTTCGCCCGCATCGGCGACATCGCCGATTACCGCGACATCCATCTCGGCCGTTTCGGCCTGTCGGACGACGGGCTGGTGCTGGAATTCGGCATGGAGCAGGGCGGCCGGCGGCCGATGCGCTTCGACGTGCTGACCCGCAGCCTGACCCCCGCGCCCGACGCGCTGCCCGGCCTGAACCGCCCGTCCGCCGAGGGGCCGGGGATCGGCGTCTCCGACTGGCGCAACAGCCGGACGGCCAAAATCAATGGCCAGCCGGTGAAGCTGGACAGCGGCGAGTGGGCGCGCAGCGTCACCGTGCTGGGCGCGCAGCGCCGCGTCCTGCTGGGCGGCGAGTTCAGCCTGCGCCTGCTCGATTCCGCCGGGGCCGAGCTTGCCCGCGCCGAGGTGCCGGCCGCCGTGTGGGGCGTCGTCGCGTCGGCCGACGGCCGGGTCGCCGTGGCGGCGCTGGGCGACGGCACGCTGCGCTGGTATGCCCTGTCCGGCGGCGCCCGCCCGCTGGAGGAGCTGGCGGCGCTGTTCCCGCACCGCGACGGCCGCCGCTGGGTGCTGTGGACGCCGGAGGCCTTCTTCGACCATTCCGAGAGCGGCGGCGAGACTTTGGTCGGCTTCCATCTGAACGACCCCAACAAGAAGGGGCTGCAATGGGTGGAGTTCAAGCAGGTCTACCGCGTGTTCGACGCCCCCGAACTGGTGCGCGCCAAGCTGCGCCAGACCGGGCAGGCGGAGATCGCGGCGCGCCTGTCGGCCATCGGCGACATCCGCCTGCTGACCCAGCGCCGTCCGCAGGTGACCCTGCTGGACTACTGCACCGTGCCCGCCGCCTCCCGCGGTCTGTCGCTCGGCAGCGGTGCGGTCGAAGCCGCCGCGCCGGCCGCGACCCCGGCGGTGACGGCGGACGCCGAAACCTGCCATCCGCTGGACATGACGCCGGTCAGCCGCGCCTTCGCGCGCGCCAAGGAGCCGGCCCCCGCACCGGTTCCCGCACCTGCGGCAGCCGCCGCCAAGACGACGCCGCAGGGCGGAACGCAAGGGGCAGGGCAGGGGCCTGATCCGGACGGCACGGCCGACACGCCCCGCCTGACCGTGGCTTTGCCGGAGGGGATCGGCGCGGTGCGCCTGCGCTACCGCATCGCCGACACCGGCGGCGGCATCGGGTCGGTCGATCTGTTCCGCAATGGCCGCAACGTCAGCGGCCAGGACAAGTCCCGCGCCTTCGCCCGCGCCAAGGAGCCTGTACCGCAGCCGGCCCCGCCGCCATCCCAGCAGCTTTCCACGCCGCCGACCCCGCCGGTTGTCGGCGACGCCGCCAAGGACCAGGGACCGCCGGTGGCGGAGGAGCGGGTCAGCACCGTCCGGCTCGATCCCGGTAGCAACCGCGTGCAGATCCGTGCCTACAGCGGGTCCGACGCCATCTACGAGCGCTCGGCCCTGGTCGATTTCGTTCTGCCGGCGCCGGTACCGGTCGCAGAGGCGGAGGACGGCAAGGCGCGGGACGTGCCGGACCGGCCGCGGCTGATCACCTTCGTCGTCGGCATCGACAAATACCGGCCGGCGGGCTCGCAGCTGCGCTTCGCCCGTGCCGACGCCACCTCCTTCGCCGAGGCGGTGCGCGGCCGCATTCCCGCGACCTACGACCGGGAGCAGTCGCTGGCGCTGTCGCGGACGCTCTATGACGAGGAGGCGAGCCGCGACGCCGTCATATCCGGGCTGGAGGCGCTGGCCGCCGCCGCGCGCGAACAGGACACGGTCGTGCTCTACCTGGCCGGCCATGGCGTGATCGTGCCGTCGCCGAAGGACCCGTCGGTCAAGCTGTATCATTTCATCACCCAGGACGTGACCGCCACAACGCCCGAGGCGATCACCCGGCAGGGCCTGTCGGAAAAGGATCTGAACCGGCTGGTCAGCGCCATTGCCGCCCGCAACGTGCTGGTCCTGCTCGACACCTGCCATTCGGGTGCCGTGTCCGCCGGCACGGTCGACAAGCTGTACCAGGACATGGGCCAGCGCTATCTGCTGGCGGCTTCGTCGGAGCAGGAGGAGGCGCTCGACAGCTATGACGGCCGCAACGGCATCTTCGCCCATGCGGTGCTGGAAGGGCTGAGGGGCAAGGCCCTGCTGCCGGGCGACGAGGCGGTCTACAACCTGACGCTCGGCCAGTATGTGAACCGCGCCGTGCCG
Source organism: Azospirillum melinis (assembly GCF_013340935.1). Classification (GTDB taxonomy): domain Bacteria; phylum Pseudomonadota; class Alphaproteobacteria; order Azospirillales; family Azospirillaceae; genus Azospirillum; species Azospirillum melinis. The sequence continues at coordinate 145,380 of NZ_WHOS01000004.1, forward strand.
CGTCTGGCGCGGGAAAAGCGGTGGAACCAGTCCGCCATCTTCAAGACCGGCGGCAACGAACTGAACCCCTTCCCGCTGGCGGCGCCGGAGCCGGCGAAGCCCTGAGAGCCTGTTTTGAGTGTGCCTGTTTGGAAAGCGCCCGTTCGGAACCGTCCATCATGATCCGATTCTTTTCCGATCCGCCGTCCCCGCGAAGGCGGGGAACCCGGCTTCCTCTGGCGGCCGGCCTCGCCGGTTTCCTGATGGCCGGGGTGTCGCAGGCACAGTCCTTGCCGGCGGCGACCGCTGTGGACACGCCGCGCCCGACGACCGCCGAGGCCCGCAAGGAGGTGGACGCGGCGGTCGGCCGCCTGACCTGCGCCGGTGTCGAAATAACGGAGACCGGCAAGGGGTTGCGCATCTCCGGCTATGTCGGCAGCGTCGAGGATGCCGATGTCCTGAAGGCGGTGCTCACCGCGCTGCCGCCCGGCAGCGATCTCGATGCGCAGGTGGCCGTGCGGCCCTGGCCGCTGTGCGAGGCGCTGGGCATCGCCGGGTTGGCGGGCGGACCGGAGGGGAATCCGCATGGACGGGAGTCCGACGCCCCGACGCTCTCCTTCAACAGGCCGTCACTGGTCTACCGCAAGGGCGAGACGCTGGAGATCACGGTCACCGCCGGCATGCCGGGCCATCTGACCGTCGATTACATCGACGGCGACGGCAGCGTCATCCATATGGTACCGATGCGCCTGCGTCGCGACGACCACGTGGAGGCCGGGCGGCCGGTGATGCTCGGCGTCGCGAAGTCGGCGACAGACCGCATCTACACCATCTCACCGCCCTTCGGCCCGGCGATGATCCTGGCGCTGGTGACCCGCGACCCGCTGTTCCCCGCCGACCGGGAGGAGGTCGAGCCCGCCGGCCCCTATCTGGCGGGCCTGCGCGCCGCGCTGGCGGCGCTGCCTGCCGACGCCAGGGGCGCCGTGGCCGTCCGTTCCGCCGTCCTCACCACCGTCGCCGAGTAGCGTGGCCGCCACGGTCTTAACGATTCAACTGCCGGCCCGCGCTGCCGTCCATTGCCAGATGCCGGCGCAAACACTATGATTCAAGCGGTAGAAGCCGGGTGTCCTCAGGGGCGAGACCCGTACCGCTTGAGACGATCGGAAGACCCGTATGGACGCTCACGACCTTTCGCTGGACGACAACCGCACGCTCCAGGCCATCGGCATCCTGGCCGACGTGCTGGATGGGGTCGAGGGGCCGGGCGGTCTCGACACGGTGCTGGTGTCCAAGGCGCTGCGTCAGGTGATCGCCACCAAATCGCAGCCGGCCTTCGAATTCGCCTCCCGCGCCTTCAACACGCTGGAACCGTCGGTCCGCCGCCAGGTGGCGCAAACCGCGGACGAGGCGGCGCATCACTCGGTCGAGCTGCGCGGCCGGGTCGGCGGCTTCCTGTCCACCGCCCCGAAGAAGCCGGTTCCCCAGGGGCAGGTCGTCGGCCAGCAGCCCAACTTCATCACCGCGCTGAACCTGCGCTCCCGCCGCCGGCCGAACTCGCCCACCTGAGGCCGTTCGGCCGGGCTGCCGCAGCGCCCTAATCCTCCCTAATCCTGCGGCCATGCCTCCTCCGGCAGCGTGTCGAGCAGCGCGCAGTCCCAGTAGGGGCGCGGGCCGAAGCGCTGAACCAGGAAATCGACGAACACCCGCACCTTCGGCGACAGGTGGCGATTCTGCGGATAGACCGCGTTGACGCTCACCTCTGCCGGGACATGGCGGTGCAGGATGCTGACCAGCTCGCCGCGCGACAGCGCCTGCCCGCACAGGAAGGTCGGCGACATGATGAAGCCGACGCCGGCCGCCGCCGCCTCGCGCAGCAGGTCGCCGTTGTTGCTGCGGATCGGCCCTGACACCCGGATGCTGCGCATCTCCCCGTCGACGATGAACGGCCAGAGGTCGGGGGTCGGCACGTTGGTGTAGATCAGGCAGGCGTGGTTGCTCAGTTCGTCGGGCGTCTGCGGCACGCCGTGCTTTTGCAGATAGGCCGGGCTGGCGCACAGCGCCATCCGCGCCGGGGCCAGCCGCCGGGCGATCAGCGAGCTGTCGCGCAGCCGGCCGATGCGCACCGCCAGATCGTACCCCTCGTCGACCAGATCGACCGTGCGGTCGTTCAGGTCCATGTCGATCTCGATGGCCGGATAGCGCTCCAGGAACTCCGCCACCGCCGGGGCCAGATGCATGATGCCGAAGCTGACCGGTGCGTTCAGCCGCAGCCGGCCGCGCGGGGCGGCATGCAGGTCGGCGACCGCCTGCTCCGCCTCCTCCAGATCGGCGAGGATGCGGGTGCAGCGCTCGTAATAGGCCTGCCCCACCTCGGTCAGGCTGAGCTTGCGGGTGGTGCGGTTCAAGAGCCGCGCGCCAAGACGGTTCTCCAGCTCGCCGATACGGCGGGAGACCACCGACTTCGACAGATTGAGCCGGTCGGCGGCGGCGGTGAAGCTCTTGGTGTCCACCACCTTGATGAAGGCGAGCATGTCGTCGAGGCGATCCATGGCATTGTTGTACACCCGGAAACAATAAGGTGCCAAGATCCGGGATTACCGGAAGCGCCGCCGCGCCCTATTTCTGATGTCACCGCCGCGCCGGCAACGGCCCGCGGCGGCCGGAAATCGACGACCCATTCACGCAAACCAACAGGGAGTGACGGCGATGGCGAAGGTTCTGGTCCTCTATTACAGCAGCTGGGGCCATGTGTCGGAGATGGCGCAGGCGGTGGCCGAAGGCGCCCGCTCCGTCGCCGGGACCGAGGTGGCGGTGAAGCGCGTGCCCGAGCTGGTGCCGGAAGCCGTCCGCCAGTCCGCCCATTACAAGGACGAGAGCAACATCCCCGTCGCCACCGTCGACGAGCTGGCCCAGTACGACGCGATCATCATCGGCACGCCGACGCGCTACGGCAACATGGCCTCGCAGATGAAGAACTTCCTCGACCAGACCGGCGGGCTGTGGGCCAAGGGTGCGCTCGTCGGCAAGGTCGGCAGCGTCTTCACCTCCACCGCCACCCAGCATGGCGGGCAGGAGAGCACCATCCTCAGCACCCACACCGTCCTGCTGCATCTGGGTCTGGTGATCGTCGGGCTGCCCTATTCCTTCCAGGGCCAGATGGGCGTTTCGGAAGTGATGGGCAACTCGCCCTACGGTGCCAGCACCATCGCCGACGGCGACGGCTCGCGCCGCCCGAGCGCGGTCGAACTGGACGGTGCCCGCTACCAGGGCCGCCATGTCGCCGAGATCACGACCAAGCTGCACGGTTGATACCGGGTATAGAGTAAAGAAGGGGAGGGAGCCGTGGGCCTGCTGATCGATGGACAGTGGCAAGACCAGTGGTACGACACCAAAAAGACCGGCGGCGCGTTCGTCCGGACGGAGGCGCAGTTCCGCGACCGGGTGTCGGCCGACGGCTCCACCCCCTATCCGGCGGAGGCCGGGCGCTATCACCTGATGGTGTCGCTGGCCTGCCCCTGGGCGCACCGCACGCTGATCTTCCGCAAGCTGAAGCGGCTGGACGAGGTGATCGGCGTCAGCGTGGTCGATCCGCTGATGCTGGCGGACGGCTGGACCTTCGCCGAGCCGGAGCCGGTCACCGGCGCCCGGCGGCTCTACGAGGTCTATCTGAAGGCCAAGCCCGGCTACAGCGGCCGGGTGACCGTCCCGGTGTTGTGGGACAAAAAGACCGGCAGCATCGTGAACAACGAGTCGGCGGAGATCATCCGCATGCTCAACCGCGAATTCGACGCCTTCACCGACGTCCGCACCGATTTCTGCCCGCCGGATCTGGTCGAGGAGATCGACCGCGTCAACGCCCACGTCTATGACGCCGTCAACAACGGCGTTTACAAGGCCGGCTTCGCCACCTCCCAGGACAAGTACGAGGCGGCCTTCGACGCGCTGTTCGCGGCATTGGACGGCCTCGACGCCAGGCTGGCGACGCAGCGCTGGCTGGTCGGCAACCGCCTGACCGAGGCGGATTGGCGGCTGTTCACCACGCTGGTGCGTTTCGACGCCGTCTATGTCGGGCATTTCAAGTGCAACCAGCGGCGGATCGCCGACTATCCGCACCTGTCGGGCTATCTGCGCGACCTCTATCAGGTGCCGGGTGTGGCCGAGACGGTGAATTTCGACCACATCAAGCGCCATTACTACGGCAGCCACGCCACCATCAACCCGACCGGCATCGTGCCGAAGGGGCCGAAGCTGGACCTCGATGCGCCGCACGGGCGCGGCGGTCTCGGGCCGGATCCGGTGTGACGCGTGACGGATCGGCTCTCCGGCGGTTGTCAGAAGGAAACGACAACCGCTTAGGGGAGTTCGTCCAATGCGTACAGTCATCCTCGCTGCCGCCGCCGTCCTGGCCCTGTCATCGCCCGCCCTGGCCCAGAGCGGCCAATCCCAGAACGGCTGGGGCGGCGCGCTCGACCAGCTGAACCGTGCCGTCAATCCCAACGCCTATCCGCAGGACCGCGACGGGCGCGCGGCGGATGACCGCGATGCCGGCCGCGACGTGAACCGCGATAACCGCCGCTACGAAGGCTCATCGGGCAACCGCCGCGGCAATGCCTACAGCGACTATTCCGACCGCGATCTGCGCAGCCAGTATGACCGGCTGGGCGAGGAACAGCGCCAGCTCCGGCAGAACCGCCGCGCCATTGAGGACGAGATGGAGCGCCGCGGCATCAACCGCTGAGGAAGGCCGGCCGTCAGGGCTTGTAGCAGCGGGCCATGTCTTCCGGGTTGCCCATCGCCTCGCACTGGAAGCCGTTGGAGAATTTGAAGCGCAGCGGACCGGTCTTGCGGACGCTGACCACCGGCTTCTTCCCCGCATCCTGGAATTCCACCCAGGCGGAGCTGTCGAAGCGGGTCTGCACCCCGTTGCTCAGCTGCACCCGGCCCTGACGGTCCTTGATCACCTGGATGCCGGTGCTGAACAGCAGGTTCGGGCCGTCGGGCTTCGCCGACAGGCCGTTGGTGCAGTTCACCCCCTCCGGCTTGACCGCGACGCATTCGAAGGATTGCGGCTGGTTCGCGGTGAGGACCATCGCATAGATGGCGATTTCCAGGACATTCATCGGCATCGGCGTGCACCAGCGGGAGGGCGGCGGGATTTTTCGTCTTACCGGCCATCTGGTTACGAAAGAGATAATGTCGCGCTCCCGGTCGAATCTTGCGTGGATCGGCTCCGAACCCGGTGCAAGGGCGACCGCCGGGCCGCTGCGGCCATCCGTCGCCGTGACATGAGGGGCGCAGCGCCCCGGTGCCTGGACTTGCGCGTCCCGGACCGGTAGAAGCGGTGGCATCGGCCATTTCTTCAGCGACAGGGGCGGGCGCAATCCCATGACGTTCCAACAGCGTTTGATCCTGCTGGTCACCGGTCTGGTGCTGCTGGCGGTTGCGGCGGTCACCACGACGATGGCCTGGACGACGCGCGCCGCCCTGACCGAACGGATCGAGACGGAGGCGCGGCTGGCCGCCGGCCTGCTCGCCCGCGCCGCCGCCCAGTCGCGCGACATCCCGCAGGACGTCGACGCCCTGCTGTCGGAACGGCTGCTGTCGGAAGCGACGCTGACCGCGCATCTGGTGGCGCTGGCCGAAACGGCGAAGCTGGCGCCGCGCGCCATCAACGACCGGCTGAAGCAGATCGCCGAGGCCGGCGGCCCGGACGAGATGTGGATCACCGACAACCGCGGCCGTGCCTATCTGCACAACCTGTCCGGCCCCGATCCGCTGTTCGGCCAGGATGCCAAGGGCGGTCCGCGCCATGGCGCCTATGCCGGCCTGCTCAACCGCTCCCCGGCGTCGGTGGTCTCCGAACCGGCGATGGAGAACGGCAAGCTGATGAAGTTCGCCGGGGTGGCCGGCGTCGACAAGCCGCGCATCGTGCAGGTCGGCGCCGACGTGCGGCGGCTGGGCGACCTGCTGCGCAAATCGGGGGCCGACGGGCTGGTCGACGGGCTGATCGCCACCCGTGCCGTGGAGGCGGCGTGGCTGCTCGACCGCGACGGCCGGGTGCTGGCCCGCGGCGCGGTGGCGGCCGACGGCGCGTCGCTGTCCGATGCCGACACCGCCTCGGCCAAGGCGGTCCCGCCCGGCGGTGATGTGACGTTCCGCGTGTCGGGCAACAGCCTGCTGGCGCTGGCGCCGATCAAATATGCCGGCCCCACCCCCACTGCCGCCGCCGCTTCGGCGGCCGGCGTGCCGGCGGTCGCTGCTGTCCGTGTGCCCTATACCGAGCCGGGCGCGATGCTGAGCCGCCAGCTGAAGATCGGCGGGCTGGTCGGCATCTTCGTGCTGGCGCTGGGCGTCTATGCCTGCATGCGCTTCGCCCGCGACCAGATGGCGCCGGTGGAGCGGCTGGGCGAGGCGGTCAAGGCGGTGGAGGCCGGCCGCTTCAACCCCCTCACCCTGAACGAGGCCGCCGACCGTGACGACGAGTTCGGCCGCCTGTCCCGCGTCTTCCGCCGCATGGCGATGGAGGCGACGGCGCGCGAGGAGACCCTCGACGCCCAGCTGGTCATGCGCGGGGCGGAGCTTGAGACCAAGAGCGAGAAGCTGGCCGCCGCCGAACAGCTGATCGAGGAGGAGCAGCGCGCCGCCCGCGACGTGCAGTCCGGCCTGCTGCCGCGCCAGCTTCCGGTCGGCCGCGACAGCCAGTTCTACGGCATCCTGCTGCCCGGACACACCGTCAGCGGCGACTTCTACGACGTGGTCGAGCTGGACGAGCGGCACAGCCTGCTGGTCGCCGCCGGCGTGTCGGGCGGCGGCGTGCCCGCCGCCTTCCTGATGCTGATGGTGCGCGGCGCCATCCGCGAGGCCGCCCGGCCGGGTGTCGGCCCGGCCGCCATCCTGACCCATGCCAACGAGCGCCTGTGCGGCGAGAGCCCCTTCAACGGCTTCGCCACCGCCTTCGTCGCCCTCTATGACCGCGTCACCGGCACGCTGGTGCATGCCTCCGCCGGCCATCGCGGCGCTGCCCGCATCGCGACGGATGGCGCGGTGCAGTATCTGTCCGAGGCCGGCGGTCCGCCGCTGGGCGTGCGCCGCGGCGCCCCCTACGGCGAAGCCACGACGGTTCTGACCCAGGATGAGACGCTGTTCCTGTGCACCGACGGCGTGCTCCAGTCCGTCGACGGCCAGCGCGAGCCCTTCGGCGAGGCCCGCCTTGCCGCGGCGCTCGCCCACAGCCGCGGCATGTCCGTCCGCGACCGCACCGAGATGGTCCTGCGCACCGTACAGGCGCATGTCGGCGCGGACGGGATTCTTGCCGGCGATCTGGTCTGTCTGGTCATGCGCCGTCTGCTGCCGGTGACCGAGACGGCCGAGGCGGTCTGACAACCGGGGCAGTCCGAGGGGGGAGCGTCGGCTGGCGATGCTCCCGCCCGCCCCCTACTTCTTCCGCCGCGCGCCCTCCCGCGCCCGCGCCGCCGTCTCCCGTTCCAGCCTTTGGCGCAGGAAGGCCAGCACCGCTGCCTCCTCGCCGCTCAGCCCGGCCAGATCGTCGCGCAGCTCCGCTTCCACCTCCTGCTTGAGCGACGCCAGCAGCCCGCCTTCCAGATAGGCGTCCAGCACCTCAGGGTGGACGTAGCTCTTGCGGCAGACGCTGGGGGTGTTGCCCAGGCGGGTGGCAACCTGCTCGATGGCGCGGGTGATGTTGCGCTTGGCGGCGCTGGCACTGTCGAAGCTCTCGAATTCCCGCAGTGCCATGGCGGCCAGCACGGTGCCGGCCCAGGTGCGGAAATCCTTGGCGGTGAAGTCGGCGCCGGTCGCCTCGCGCAGATAGGCATTGACGTCGCCCGAGGTCACGGCATGGCGCTGGCCGTCGCGGTCGAGATACTGGAACAGCTCGTCCCCCGGCACGTCGCGGCAGGCGGCGACGACGCGGGCGAGCCGGCGGTCCTTAAGTGCGACGTTCCATTCCTTGCCCGACTTGCCCTTGAACGAGAAGCGGACCTCCGTCCCCTCGATCTCGGCATGGTCGTCGCGCAGGGTGGTCAGGCCATAGCTGCGGTTCTCGCGGGCATAGGCTTCGTTGCCGACACGGATCAGCGTGGTTTCCAGCAGCCGCACCACCGCCGCCAGCACCTTTTCCCGCGGCAGGCCGCGCCGGCCGAGATCGGCGTTCACCCGCTCGCGCAGCTTGGGCAGGGCGTGGCAGAACTCCACCATGCGGCCGAACTTGGTGCCCTCGCGCAGCTCGGTCCAGCGCTGGTGGTAGCGGTACTGCTTGCGCCCCTTGGCGTCGCGTCCGGTCGCCTGGAGATGGCCGTCGGGATCGGCGCAAATCCACACGTCCTTGTAGGCCGGCGGGATCGCCAGCTTCCTGATGCGCGCCAGCGTGTCCTCCTCCGTCACCGGGGTGCCGTCGGGCCACAGGAAGCGGAAGCCCTTGCCGTAGCGCCGCCGCCGGATGCCGGGCGTCTCGTCGGCGCTGTAGCTCAGCCCGGCGCAGGCGGCTTCCTGTTCGGGGGAGGGGCCGTCCTTGTCGGATGCGGCATCGGATGTGGCGCCATCGGGCGGGGGGAGGGGGCTGTCCATAAGGCCAACAACGGCCGGAACGGGCGTTGGTTTCCGCTACCTCCTTCGGAGAGGGTTTCTTCGCAGTTGCAAAAACCGTAGTGTTGCGACGCAAGATCCCCGCGAGACCCCGACCCGATTCCGATTGGAGCGCCAGACCATGGACCGCAAGCCGGACGAGACGATTCTGACCGCCCATCTGCCGAACCTGGAAATCCAGATCCGGCACCGCGAGGCCGGGGAGGATGGGGCGGAGGTCATCGCCATCCAGTTGCGCGCCACGCCGTCCTTCGACGCGGTCGCCGGCATGCTGGCCCCTGCCATGATGAACCCGCTGCTGCTGGCCGGCCCCGCCTTCGGCGCGCGGGCCGGCCAGCAGACCGGGCAAGGCGGCGCCAACCCGATGGCGTCGGCCACCGGGATGGCCGAGCTGTGGATGGCGCCGATGCGGCTGTGGGGCGAGATGGTGCGGCAGGCCTGGGCGCCCTGGCTCCAGGGTAGCCCGTGGGGCCGGGGCGGCTCGGCGTCGCAGCGCTGATGGCCTCCGCGGTCAGTCCTGAGCGCACCATGTGAAGAAGGTCTCGGTTTCCTGGCGCCCGGCGAGCGACCGCAGATAGGCCGGCTTCCAGACATCCCTGAGGAAACCCTCCATCCTGGTGGGCAGCGGGCTGCGGCTGTCATGGAACCGCACCCGCCGGCTGTTCAGCGCGTCGAGGGTCAGGCTGTCGTCGAGCCATCGCTCCGGCGTACCGAACCTCTCCAGAAACGCGGCTTCGACCTCTGGCCGGTTCCGGTCGACGAAGCGATACTCCACCGGCCGGCCGATCTCCCGGGCGATGAGCGCCGCCACCTCGGGCATGGTGAGATCCTCCGACCCGACCTCGCGGACGACGCGGTGCTGGCCCGTCGGGCTGGTCAGTTCCCGGGCAGCCAGGGCGGCGATGTCCTGCGTCGCCACCCAGGGCAGCGCCACATCGGGGGCGAGCGACCAGCCGATCCGGCTATGATTTGCGACCCCATCGGCGAAGAACAGCATGTTCTCCATGAACCAGCCGGCACGCAGATGCACGAGGTCGATGGCGTCGAGCCCGTTCAGCGTCCGGTCCAGATGGTGGAAGCTTTCGAAATGGCCCGTGCTGCCGCCGACTTCCGATCCGATGGCGGTCAGGCTCACGGCCAGCCTGACCGGAGAGCCGCGGAGCGCATCGACAAAGCGCTGGGCGACCGTCGGATAATGCCCGTGAATGTTGGTCCAGTCGGTCTTCACCATCAGGAAGGCGGCATCGGCGTCCTGAAAGAAGTCGCCGAGATGTCCGGTGCCGGTGTCGAAACTTCCCAGGAACGGCTCCGCTCCGGCCGCGACGAGGGCGTCGAGGGCCGGACCGCCTCTCGACAGGGCTTTTACGTGGTGCCCGGCGCCCAGCAGGGTGCGGGTGAGCGTGGCGCCGATCCTGCCGGTCGCGCCGACGACGGCAATTTTCATGGCAATCTCCAATGGGTTTCAGCTGTTTGGGGTCGCCTCGGGTGGGTGGCGACCGCGCTGTCGTTCCCCAGTGATAGCGGATTGCCGTCCGCATGAATTTGGAGATAATGCCATAGGATCTCCAGAATGGGCCAATCAGTGACCACATCAGCGGTGACGCCGCGTCCCTGCATCGACGACTTCGACTGCGACTCCGACCGCTCGGACCGTCCGGCGGTTGCCCTGCATCTCGACTTCAGCGATTACGAGGCCGAAGTGCCGCAGCACAGCCACCGGCAGGGCCAGCTCATCCTGGCCTTGCACGGCGCGGTCACCTGCACGACGGCGAACGGCCTTTGGCTCGTCCCGCCGGATTGCGGAGTCTGGATTCCGGGCGGCGTCCCGCACAGCAATCAGGTCACGCCCAACGCCCGTCTGTCCTACCTGTTCGTCGAACCCGACGCGGCGGCGTTGCCGCGGGAATGCTGCACGCTCTCCGTATCGCCGATGCTCCGCGAGATGATCCTCCGCCTTGCGCATGTACCGGGCGGCTATGCGTCGGACGACCACACCGGCCGCCTCGTGCGGGTTCTGCTGGACGAGCTGGTGCTGATGCCGAGGGAGGGATTGAGGCTGCCGGTGTCCAGCCACCCGAAGATCGCCATGATCGCCAGGGCGCTGACGGCCGAGCCGGGCGACCGCCGTACGCTCGCCGGCTGGGCCGCGCATGTCGCCATGAGCGAGCGGTCCCTGAAGCGGCTGATGGTCCAGGAAACCGGGCTGACCTTCGGCCAGTGGCGCCGCCAGCTCCATCTGGTCATCGCGCTGCGCGAGCTTGCCGGCGGGGCGACGGTCCAGCGGGTGGCGGGCGACCTGGGCTACGAGTCCGTCACCGCCTTCATCGTGATGTTCAAGAAGGCGATGGGGACGACGCCGACAGGCTACTTCCGCACCGGGGCCGGCCGCGTCGACAATCCCGGCGGGGCCTTTCCGGCTGCGGACCGGGCAAGCCCGGCAGCCTAACCGAAGGCGCGTCGTCGCGTCACGGCCACTTCACCTCGGGCGGCAGGCTCATCAGGATCGCCTCGGTGTTGCCGCCGGTTTTCAGGCCGAAGGTGGTGCCGCGGTCGTAGAGCAGGTTGAACTCGACATAGCGGCCGCGGCGGACCAGCTGGTGTTCGCGCTGCTCGGCGGTCCAGGGCCGGTTCATGTGGCGGCGGACCAGGGCGGCGTAGCTGTCGAGGAAGGCGGTGCCGACATCGCGGGTGAAGGCGAAATCCGCCTCCCAGTCGCCCGACTCGAGGTTGTCGAAGAAGATGCCGCCGACGCCGCGCGCCTCGCCCCGGTGGGGCAGGAAGAAATAGCGGTCGCACCACTCCTTGTAGCGCGGATAATAGTCCGGGTCGTGCCGGTCGCAGGCGGCGCGCAGGCCGGCGTGGAAGTCGGCGGTGTCCCGCTCGTCCTCCATCATCGGCGTCAGGTCGGCGCCGCCGCCGAACCAGCCCTTGGTGGTCACGATGTGGCGGGTGTTCATATGGGTCGCCGGAACCAGCGGCGAGCGCATGTGCGCGACCAGGCTGATGCCCGCCGCCCAGAACGCGCCGGTCTCGGCCGCGCCGGGGATGTTGGCGCGGAATTCCGGGCTGAAGGTGCCGTGGACCGTCGAGATGTTGACCCCGACCTTCTCGAACACCCGGCCCTTCATCACCGACATGGTGCCGCCGCCGCCCTCGCCGCCGCCCCCATCCTGTCCATAGTCCGGGCGGGTCCAGCTCTTGCGCTCGAACCGGCCGGGGGGCAGGTCGGCATGGGTGCCGGTCAGCTCGTCCTCCAGCGCCTCGAAGGCCGTGCAGATGCGGTCGCGCAGTTCCTTGAACCAGGCGGCGGCGCGGGCCTTGCGCTCTTCGACGGTGCTGGAGTCGGCTGTCATAGCGATGGCATTTCCGGCTGTGCGCAAGAGGATGCGGCAGTCTGCCGCAAGGCCTCACCCAACACCATCGCCGCGCTGACCGCAACGTTCAAGGAGCGGGCGGGCGGCACCATCGGGATCACCAGCCGGGCGTCGGCGGCATCATGCACCTCGTCGGGCACCCCGGCGCTCTCGCGGCCGACCAGCAGGCGGTCGCCGGGGGCGAAGCGGAATTCCGTGTAGGGGATCGCCGCCCGCGTGGTCAGCAGCACCAGCCGGCCGCCCTGCGGAGCCGCGCGGTACGCGGCCCACGAGCTGTGCCGGGTCCAGTCGAGATGGTCGAGATAGTCCATCCCGGCGCGGCGCAACCTTCGGTCATCCAGCACGAAACCGCAGGGTTCGATCAGATCCAAAGCCACCCCCAGCCCGGCTGCGAGTCGCATCAGGGTTCCGGTGTTCTGCGGAATGTCGGGTTCGAACAGCACAAGGCGCAACGCGGGCCTTGCCTCGAAGTGTTTGTTTTGCATACAAATGTTCTTGCCCCTGTACACGCGACAAATTGTCTCCCGGCCAAGGACTTTTCAAGATGTCGACGCGACGGTATACCGCAGCGCAGAAGCTGGAGATACCCACTCCGGACCGATGCGGCATGCCTGAGGGTTTTTCCTTCGGCGGGCGGGCGTGCCGTGTCATGCATAAAAATGGTCCATCGGTCGTCCGGCGCGGGCAAAGGGCGTCGGGCATGCCTTGAGGAGAAACAGGCTTATGGCTCAGACCACGCATCCGCCCGGGACGGGTGGCCACGCGGCCTCCAGCGGCGAGGGGGGTTCCCGCCGCGATTTTCTGTATCTTGCCACCGGTGCGGTCGGTGTCGTCGGGGCGGCCTCGGCGGCCTGGCCCTTCATCGACAGCCTGAACCCGGCGGCCGACACCCTGGCGCTTGCCTCCATCGACGTCGATCTGGCCCCCGTGGCCGAAGGTCAGGCGATCACGGTCACCTGGCGCGGAAAGCCTGTCTTTGTCCGCCACCGCACCGCCGAGGAGATCGAGTCCGCCAAGAAGGTCAATCTTGGCGATCTGCGCGATCCGGTTGCCGACGATGCCCGCGTGAAGAAGCCTGAATGGCTGATCGTCATCGGCATCTGCACGCATCTGGGCTGTGTGCCGCTCGGGCAGAAGGTCACCGATCCGCGCGGCGACTACGGCGGGTGGTTCTGCCCCTGCCACGGCTCGCACTACGACACCGCTGGGCGCATCCGCAAGGGCCCGGCCCCCGCCAACCTTGTCCTTCCGACGTACGCCTTCACCGGCGATACCAAGATCCGGCTCGGTTAACGCGGCCCAACGGTTCTGGAGACCCCCGAGATGGCTCAGGTTCAAGCCACCAAGTTCAAGAATCCGGTCGTGAACTGGATCGACAGCCGCCTGCCGATCTTCACGATGCTGGATCACGAGTACAACCACTACCCGATGCCGCGGAACGTCAACTATCTGTGGGCGTTCGGTGCGATTGCCGGCATCATGCTGATGATCATGATCGCCACGGGCCTGTTCCTGGCGATGCAGTACTCGTCCCACACCTCGCTGGCCTTCGATTCGGTCGAGCGCATCATGCGCGACGTGAATTACGGCTGGCTGATCCGTTACGTCCACGCCAACGGCGCGTCGATGTTCTTCATCGCCGTCTACATCCACATGTTCCGCGCGCTCTATTACGGCTCCTACAAGGCCCCGCGCGAGATCCTGTGGATCCTGGGCGTCATCATCTTCCTCGTCATGATGGGCACCGCCTTCATGGGCTATGTGCTGCCGTGGGGCCAGATGAGCTTCTGGGGCGCCACCGTCATCACGAACCTGTTCTCGGCCTTCCCCATCGTCGGCGACCCCATCGTCACGCTGCTGTGGGGCGGCTTCTCGGTCGACAACCCGACGCTGAACCGCTTCTTCGCGCTGCACTTCCTGCTGCCCTTCGTCCTCTTGGGTCTGGTGATCCTGCACACGGCGGCGCTGCATGTCTGCGGCTCGAACAACCCGCTCGGCATCGACCCGAAGGGCCCGCAGGACACCGTTCCGTTCAACCCGTACGTCACGCTGAAGGACGGCTTCGCGGTGGTGATCTTCATGATCATCTTCGCGGTGTTCGTGTTCTTCATGCCGAACTACATGGGCCATCCGGACAACTACATCCCGGCCAACCCGCTGGTGACCCCGGCGCACATCGTGCCGGAATGGTACTTCCTGCCCTTCTACGCCATGCTGCGCGCGATCCCGGACAAGCTGGGCGGCGTGCTGGCGATGTTCGGCTCGATCGCGCTGCTGGCCTTCCTGCCGTGGCTCGACCGCTCCAAGGTCCGCAGCTGCAAGTTCCGTCCGGTCTACCGCCAGTTCTTCTGGATCCTGGCCATCGACGCCCTGATCCTGGGCTATGCCGGCGCCATGCCGGCCGAGGGCTCCTGGCTGGTGATCGCGCGCATCGGCACCTTCTACTACTTCTTCCACTTCCTGGTCCTGCTGCCGGTGCTGGGCAAGCTGGAGCGCACGCGTCCGCTTCCCAACAGCATCTCCGAGTCCATTCTGAAGGGCGGGGGCAGCATCGCCGCCGGCGCCCATGCCAAGCCGATGGAGAAGGCCTGATGCGCGCGTTGAAGACTGCAATCCTCTCGGCGGCGCTGGCTCTCGGCATCGCCGGGGCCGCGCAGGCCTCCGAAGGCGTGCACATCCCCAAGCAGACCTGGCCGCATGCCGGCATCTTCGGCACCATCGACAAGGCGGCGGCGCAGCGCGGCTTCCAGATCTACAAGGAAGTCTGCTCGGCCTGCCATTCCATGCGTCTGGTGCCGATCCGCACGCTGGCCGGCATCGGCTTCAAGGAAGACGAGCTGAAGGGCATCGCGTCCGGCTATGAGGTGCAGGCCGGCCCGAACGACGCGGGCGAGATGTTCATGCGCCCGGGCCTGCCGTCCGACCGCTTCCCGTCGCCCTTCGCCAACGATCAGGCGGCCCGCGCGTCGAACAACGGCGCCCTGCCGCCGGACCTGTCGCTGATGGCCAAGGCCCGCGTCGGCGGCGAGGATTACCTCTACGCCTTCCTGACCGGGTTCGAGGAGCCGCCGGCCGACGTCCACGTGATGCCCGGCATGAACTACAACAAGGTGTTCCCCGGCCATCAGGTCGGCATGCCGAACATCCTGCAGCCCGACGGCGTCACCTTCGCCGACGGCACCAAGGCGACGGTGGAGCAGCAGGCGCACGACGTGGCGACCTTCCTGACCTTCGTCGCGGAGCCGCACCTCGACGCCCGCAAGCAGATGGGCGTCAAGGTCATCCTGTTCCTGCTGGTGCTGGCCGGCCTGATGTACGCCGCCAAGCGCAAGCTGTGGAGCACGCTGCACTGAGCCTGACGGTTCGGTTGAGGCAATTGGTATCTGGACAGGGCGCCCCATGGGGCGCCCTGTTCTTTTTGGGGGAGCGTGTCGTCGGGCGACGCAAGGCAAGGCGGAGAAGACAATGGTGGACAGTCTGATCGACGAGATCGTCGATTTCTGGTTCGACGAGGCGATGAAGCCCTACTGGTTCCGCAGGTCGGCCAGCTTCGACCGCGCGGTGGCCGACACGCTGGGCCCGCATTACGAGGCGGCGGCCCGCGGCGACTACGATGACTGGATCGAGGATGTCGACGGCTGCATCGCGCTGTGCGTGCTGCTCGATCAGGTGCCGCGCAACATGTTCCGCGACGACCCGCGCGCCTTCGCCACCGATGCCAAGGCGCGGGGGGTGAGCGAGCATGCCGTCGCCAACGGCTTCGATCTGGAATGCACCGCCGACGAGCGGACCTTCCTCTATCTGCCCTTCGAGCATGACGAGGACATGGGCAGCCAGGAACGCTCCGTTGCGCTGTTCACCGAACGGGTGGGCGACGAGACGACGATCCGCTATGCCGAACGCCACCGCGAGATCATCGGGCGCTTCGGCCGCTTTCCCCACCGCAACGCCATCCTCGGCCGTGCGAGCACACCGGAGGAGGAGGCATTCCTCCAGGAACCCGACTCCTCCTTCTGAGGATGTGAGGCCAGGCCGGCAGCGACATCAAGCAGGTTGCGGCGCCAGCCAGCGCTCCAGCGCACCCAGCAGGTCGGCACGGCGGACCGGCTTGGTCAGATAGTCGTTCATCCCGGCTGCCAGGCAGCGGATGCGGTCCTCGGGCTGGGCGTTGGCGGTGACGGCGATGATCGGGATGCGCGCCCGGTCGTCGCCCATCCGGCGGATGGTGGCGGTGGCGGTGGCGCCGTCCATGTCGGGCATGGCGACGTCCATCAGCACCGCCTCGGGCGGCACCGGCGCCTGGGCGACGGCCTCCACCGCCTCCGCCCCGCCATTGGCGGTCTCGACCGAGAAGCCGGCCTTGGCGAGCAGCCCGGCCACCACCATGCGGTTGGTGGCGCTGTCGTCCACCACCAGAAGCCGCCCGCCGCGCGACCGCGCCCAGTTCAACAGAAGCTCGCCGTCGGTGGTGCGGGAGGGCAGGGCCGCCGGCATGTCGAGCACCGCGCGCCGCGATCCGTCGGCCTCCTCGGTCACGCTCATCTGCGCGCCCAGGCCCGCCAGCAGCCGTCGCATGAAATCCTTGTTGAACCCGTCCTCGCACCTGGCCTCATAGCGGCCATGCAGCTCCGCCCGGAGGACGACCGAGTCCTCACCGCTGGGCAGCGCCGACAACCGCAGATCGAGCCGGCCCGGTGCGGCGCTGGCGATGGCGCTGGCGGCCAGTGCGTTGCACAGGCTGCTGACCGTTTCCGCATTGCCGATCAGGCGCGGCGGCGTGCCGGTCCGAACGCCGACATCCAGGGAGATCCCCCGCCCCAGCGCCAGGGCCGTGGTGGAAACCGCCAGCATGCGGGCCATCGCTTCCGGAGCGAACGCCGTCCCCCTGTGGTGGGGGGCGTGATGCAGAATGTCACCGTTCATGGCCCGCCATTGGCAAAATGCAAAGCAGCTTGCATCGATCGGCTCAGAAAAGGACCGAGGTCCGCGATCCGGCCGATCTTGCGACCAATTCTCAGCAAGTTGCGGGCCAGCGGCGCATCGTTTCGCGCGCCGCGCGCGGCAAAGCGCGTTATCCTGCAACGACATACTTGGGTAAGTCGACCAAGCTGTGGCGACCGGCGCCGGAGACCTGGCTGCATGGCGGATTCGATTTCCGGGAGAGCGGCAGGGCGGTCAGCCGGACGGTGTGTCCGGCGGGTTGAACAGGTAGGGCACGAAGCTGCGGTGATGCTCGTTCACCCGCAGCTCGCTGCCGATCGGCGGGAAGGCGCGCTGCTGGCAGTCGGTGCGTTCGCACAGGCGGCAGTTCACGCCGATCGGCACCGCTGCCTTCATGTCGGTGATGTCGATGCCGGCGGCATAGACCAGTTCCGGCGCGTGGCTGGCCTCGCAGCCCAGCCCGACGGCGAATTGCCGTGACGGCTTCAGATAGGCGCCGCCGCGCTTGGTCACCGTGCGGGCGATGCTGATGTAGGCGGTGCGGTCCGGCATCTGGGCGAACTGCACCAGGATCTTGCCGGGCTGGGCGAAGGCCTCGTGCACGTTCCACAGCGGGCAGGCGCCGCCGAAGCGGGCGAAGTGGAAGCGCGTCGCCGAATGGCGCTTGGTGATGTTGCCGGCCATGTCGACCCGCACGAAATAGAAGGGCAGGCCGCGGGCGCCCGGCCGTTGCAGGGTGGACAGCCGGTGGCAGACCTGCTCGAAGCTGGCGGAAAAGCGGCTCTGCAACTGCTCGACATCGTGACGCAGGGCGCGGGCCTGAGCAGCGAAGGCGCGGTAGGGCAGCACCAGCGCCCCGGCGAAATAGTTGGCGAGCCCGACCCGGCAGATCGACCGCGCGTCCTCGCTGGAGAATTTCGCCTGCTCCACCAGCTCGTCGATCTGGTCGCCGAATTCCAGCAGCGCGATCTGGTTCGCCATGTGGAAGGCGCGGCTGGAACTGGTCAGCAGGGCCGACAGCCGCAGGGTGCCGGTGGAGGCGTCGTAGCTGCGCATGGCGGTGTCGCCCGCCTCGTCGGCGACGATCTTCACCCGCACGTCGTGGCGCCGCTTCAGATAGGCGGCGAGTTCGTTCAGCAGCGATCCGGAATGGATCTTCTCGCTGTCCCACAGCCGCTCCGCCGCCTCGTCCAGCGGACCGATGTAGTTGTTGCAGTAGTGGAAATAGTCCCGAACCTCCTCATACGGAAATTGCGGTCCGGCAAAGCTGTCATTCTGCTCGCTGTTGGACAGGCTGTCGGTCAGCGACTGCACCCGTTCATGCAGCTTCTGATAGGCCTGATGCAGGCTGAGCACGCGGCGGGCCAGTTCCGGACTGGATCCCACCACGCTGCGCAGTTCCGCCGCGGTCAGCGGCGCACCGGCGAACAGCGGGTCGGCCAGCGCCTCGCGCAGGTCGGAGACCAGCCGGCTGTCCTCGTCCTCCAGGAAAGCCGACAGTTCCAGCTCGAAGGTGGCGGCGATCCGCATCAGCACCGGCAGGGTCAGCGGACGCTGGTTGTTCTCCAACTGGTTGAGATAGCTGGGAGAAAGTTCCAGCGTCTTGGCCAGCGACGCCTGGGTCAGGCCGCGCTGTTCGCGCAGGCGGCGCAGCTTGTAGCCAAGGAACAGCTTCTTTTGCATGCGTATAAATTCCTGCCCGGCGCCGGCCTTGGAAATCAGCCGTTCTTCGCAATCTTAGCAAGCACAAATCGGCATTTGCAAAGGGCTTCGCAACTTCGCACCTTTTTGCGAAGAGGCTGTTTGAAGCGCTGCGAAGTTTGTGAATAATCCGCGGCGTTCCGGTGAACGATTGCGTCGCCTGCCGCCGGAACGGGGACGGTCATTGAGACGACAAGGAATGGGAACGCCCGATGCAAGACATTCTGGCCAAGTTGGAGTCCAAGCGCGCCGCGGCGCGGCTGGGCGGCGGTGAGAAGCGCATCGCCGGCCAGCACGCCAAAGGCAAGCTGACCGCGCGTGAGCGGATCGAGCTGTTCCTCGACGAAGGGTCGTTCGAGGAGTTCGACATGTTCGTCGAACACCGCTGCATCGACTTCGGCATGGAAAACCAGAAGGTCCCGGGCGACGGCGTGGTCACCGGCCACGGCACCGTCAACGGCCGCCTCGTCTTCGTCTTCAGCCAGGACTTCACGGTCTTCGGCGGCGCGCTGTCGGAAGCGCATGCCGAGAAGATCTGTAAGATCATGGATCAGGCGCTGAAGGTCGGCGCCCCTGTCATCGGCCTGAACGATTCGGGCGGTGCGCGCATCCAGGAGGGCGTCGCCTCGCTCGGCGGCTATGCCGAGGTGTTCCAGCGCAACGTCGATGCCTCGGGCGTCATCCCGCAGATTTCCCTCATCATGGGGCCGTGCGCCGGCGGTGCGGTGTACTCGCCGGCCATGACCGACTTCATCTTCATGGTGAAGGACAGCTCCTACATGTTCGTCACCGGCCCCGACGTGGTGAAGACCGTCACCCACGAGGTCGTGACCGCCGAAGAGCTGGGGGGCGCCGTCACCCACTCCACCAAGTCGGGCGTCGCCGATCTGGCCTTCGAGAACGATGTCGAGGCCCTGCTCCAGCTGCGCCGCTTCGTCGATTTCCTGCCCTCGTCGAACCGCGAGAAGGCGCCGGTCCGCCCCTGCAGCGACCCGCTCGACCGCGAGGACTTCTCGCTCGACACGCTGGTGCCGGAGAACCCGAACAAGCCCTACGACATGAAGGAGCTGATCCTCAAGATCGTCGACGAGGGCGACTTCTTCGAACTCCAGCCGGAATACGCCAAGAATATCCTGATCGGCTTCGCCCGGATGAACGGCTCCACGGTCGGCATCGTCGCCAACCAGCCGATGGTCCTGGCCGGCTGCCTCGACATCGACAGCTCCAAGAAGGCGGCGCGCTTCGTCCGCTTCTGCGATGCCTTCGAAATTCCGATCCTCACCCTGGTCGATGTCCCCGGCTTCATGCCCGGCACCAGCCAGGAGTATGGCGGCATCATCAAGCACGGCGCCAAGCTGCTGTACGCGTACGCCGAGGCCACCGTGCCAAAGGTGACCGTCATCACCCGCAAGGCGTACGGCGGCGCGTACGACGTGATGTCGTCCAAGCATCTGCGCGGCGACCTTAACTATGCCTGGCCGTCCGCTGAAATCGCGGTGATGGGCGCCAAGGGTGCCGTGGAAATCATCTTCCGCGGCGACATCGGCGACGCCGAGAAGATCGAGGCACGTACGGAAGAGTACAGGCAGAAGTTCGCCAATCCCTTCGTCGCCGCGTCGCGCGGTTACATCGACGACGTCATCATGCCGCACGGAACCCGCCGCCGCATCACGAAGGCGCTGTCCATGCTGAAGAACAAGCAGCTCCAGACCCCCTGGCGCAAGCACGACAACATTCCGCTGTGAGGGCCGGCAGCATGTTCGAGAAGATCCTCATCGCCAACCGTGGCGAGATCGCCTGCCGCGTCATCCGCACGGCACGCCGCATGGGCATCAAGACCGTCGCGGTCTATTCCGACGCCGACAGGAACGCGCTTCATGTCGAGATGGCCGACGAGGCCGTCCACATCGGCGCCGCCCCGTCGGCCCAGAGCTATCTGCTGATCGACAGGATCGTGGATGCCTGCAAGCGGACCGGCGCCCAGGCCGTCCATCCCGGCTACGGCTTCCTGTCGGAGAAGCGCGAGTTCCAGGAGGCGCTGGCGGCTGCCGGAATCGCCTTCATCGGCCCGGACGCCCACGCCATCCAGGCGATGGGCGACAAGATCGAGTCCAAGAAGCTGGCGAAGGCCGCGGGCGTCTCCACCGTCCCCGGCTATCTCGGCGTCATCGCCGACGACAGCGAGGCGGTGACCATCGCCCGCGACATCGGCTATCCGGTGATGATCAAGGCCTCGGCCGGCGGCGGCGGCAAGGGCATGCGCGTGGCCTGGAACGACGAGGAGGCGCGCGAGGGCTTCCGCTCGGCCACCAACGAGGCGCGCTCCAGCTTCGCCGACGACCGTGTCTTCGTCGAGAAGTACATCCAGCAGCCGCGCCACATCGAAATCCAGCTTCTGGCCGACGGGCAGGGCACCTGCCTGTACCTGCACGAGCGTGAATGCTCGATCCAGCGCCGCCACCAGAAGGTGATCGAGGAGGCGCCGAGCCCCTTCCTCGACGCCGCCACCCGCAAGGCGATGGGCGAGCAGGCTGTCGCGCTTGCCAACGCGGTGCAGTACAAGTCGGCCGGCACGGTCGAGTTCATCGTCGATGCCGAGCGCAACTTCTATTTCCTGGAGATGAACACCCGCCTCCAGGTCGAACACCCGGTCACCGAGCTGATCACCGGCCTCGACCTCGTCGAGCTGATGATCCGCGTCGCCGCCGGCGAGAAGCTGACGCTCCGCCAGGAGGACGTGCAGCTCAACGGCTGGGCCGTTGAGGCGCGCGTCTATGCCGAGGATCCCTTCCGCAACTTCCTGCCCTCGACCGGCCGCCTGACCCATTACCGGCCGCCGGCCGCAGGCCCCCATGTCCGCGTCGACACCGGCGTGTTCGAGGGCGGCGAGATCTCGATGTATTACGATCCGATGATCGCCAAGCTCTGCAGCTGGGGGCAGACGCGCGACGAGGCCATCGCTGAAATGCGCGAGGCTCTGGACCAGTATTACATCCGCGGCGTCAGCCATAACATCCCGTTCCTGGCCTCGCTGATGGCGAACCAGCGTTTCGTCGACGGGCGGCTGACCACCAACTTCATCGCCGAGGAATATCCGACCGGCTTCCATGCCTCCGACCTGCCGCCGGAAGACCCGGCGGTGCTGGTCGCGGTTGGCGCGGTGATCCACCGCAGCCTGAACGACCGCGACATCCAGATCTCCGGCAAGATGCCCGGCAACAAGGTGACTGTGCGCGACGACTGGGTGGTGGTGCTGGACGGCACCCAGCATCCGGTGCACCTGCATCCGGCGGATGGCAATGCGCAGCGCATCGGCTACACCGTCGAGGTCGACGGCAAGCGCCATACGGTGCTGAGCGACTGGCGGATCGGCGAGCCTCTGTTCCGCGGCACGGTTAACGGCGCCGACGTCTGCGTCCAGATCGACCGCGTCGGCATCGGCTATCGCCTGCATCACAGCGGCTCTCAGGCGGTCGTCAAGGTTCTGACGCCGAAGGCGGCCAAGCTGGACGCCCTGATGCCGGTCAAGGCGCCGCCGGACATGTCGAAGTTCCTGCTGTCGCCGATGCCGGGCCTGCTGGTGTCGCTGGCGGTGTCGGAAGGCCAGGAGGTCAAGGCCGGCGAGGTGCTGGCTGTGGTCGAGGCGATGAAAATGGAGAACATCCTGCGCGCGTCGCAGGACGGGACGGTCGCGAAAATCCACGCAGCCCCGTGCAGCAGCCTGGCGGTCGATCAGAAGATCGTGGAATTCGCCTGACGGGAAAACTCTTACAGCGTAAGGGCATTCAGACATGGCTTACGAGTTTTCGCCCCTCGTCCGTCCGGTCCCGCTGCTCGGCACGCTGGTGCCGCAAGGCGGCCTCGCCAAGATGGCGATGGCGGCCGTGCTCGGCAGCGTGCTGATGGCGGTCTCCGCCAAGGTGCAGGTGCCATTCTACCCGGTGCCGATGACGCTGCAGAGCATGGTCGTCATGCTGCTGGGCATGGCTTACGGCAGTCGGCTCGCGGTCGCCACCGTGCTGCTCTATCTTGCCGAGGGGCTGGCCGGCCTGCCGGTCTTCGCGGGGGCGGGTGCCGGCCCGGCCTACATGATGGGGCCGACCGCCGGCTATCTGGTCGGCTTCGTCCTCGCGGCCGGGGTGATCGGCCTGCTGGCCGAACGCGGCTGGGACCGCAGCCCGGCCAAGGCGGTCGCCGCCATGGCGCTGGGCCACGCGATGCTGTTCGTTCCGGGCGTGGCGTGGCTCGCGCTGCTGTTCGGCGTGGACAAGGCGCTGGCGGCCGGCCTGTGGCCTTTCTGGGCAGCCACCCTGCTGAAGACCGCGCTGGGTGCGGTGCTGATGCAGGCCGCCTGGAAAATCGTCGCCCGCTGTTCGGCGCGGCGAGGATGAAAAGGATGAACAGGATTCTGCGCGTGTCGCAGGACGGGACGGTCGCGAAAATCCACGCGGTGCCGGGCGGCAGCCTGGCGGTCGATCAGAAGATCGTGGAATTCGCGTAACCGTATAAGAAGAAGAAACGCAATCGAGAGGAAGCGTCGCCCCTGCCCCCTTCCACCGGCCGTCCGTCTGGCGGAAGGGGGCATCGGGGGGACCGCACTGCCAACACCCTACGCCCATAAGAAGCCATCAGGAGGCGTCGATGACCGAGTTCCCGCAGAAGACCCTTGCCGACTGGGACAAGCTGGCCGCCAAGGATCTCGGCGCCGACGGCGACATTTCCAAGCTGGTCTGGAAGACCCCGGAAGGGTTGGACGTCAAGGCGCTCTACACCGCCGCCGACCTGGAAGGGCTGGAGCTGGACACGCTGCCGGGCTTCCCGCCCTTCACCCGCGGTCCGCGCGCCACGATGTACGCGGTGAAGCCCTGGACCATCCGGCAATATGCCGGCTTCTCCACCGCGGAGGAGTCGAACGCCTTCTACAAGGCCAACCTCAAGGCCGGCCAGATGGGCCTGTCGGTGGCCTTCGACCTCGCCACCCACCGCGGCTATGACAGCGACCATCCGCGCGTCGTCGGCGATGTCGGCAAGGCCGGCGTCGCCATCGACAGCGTCGAGGACATGAAAATCCTGTTCGCCGACATCCCGCTCGACAAGATGTCGGTGTCGATGACCATGAACGGCGCGGTGCTGCCGATCCTGGCCGGCTACATCGTCGCGGCGGAAGAGCAGGGCGTCTCCCAGGACAAGCTGAGCGGCACCATCCAGAACGACATCCTCAAGGAGTTCATGGTCCGCAACACCTACATCTACCCGCCCGAACCCTCGATGCGGATCATCGCCGACATCATCGAGTACACCTCCCAGCACATGCCGAAGTTCAACTCGATCTCGATCTCCGGCTATCACATGCAGGAGGCGGGTGCGACGGCGGTGCAGGAGCTGGCCTTCACCATCGCCGATGGCCTTGAGTATGTCCGCGCCGCGATGTCGAAGGGTCTGCCGGTCGACAAGTTCGCGCCGCGCCTGTCCTTCTTCTTCTCCATCGGCATGAATTTCTTCATGGAGATCGCCAAGCTGCGCGCCGCGCGCCTGCTGTGGTCCTCCCTGATGCAGGAGAAGTTCCAGCCGAAGGACGCGCGTTCCCTGGCGCTGCGCACCCACTGCCAGACCTCCGGCGTCTCGCTGACCGAGCAGGACCCCTACAACAACGTCATCCGCACCACCATCGAGGCGATGGCGGCGGTGCTGGGCGGCACCCAGTCGCTGCACACCAACGCCTTCGACGAGGCGCTGGGCCTGCCGACGAAATTCTCCGCCCGCATCGCCCGCAACACCCAGCTGATCATCGCGGAGGAGGCCGGCGTCACCAAGGTGGTCGATCCGCTCGGCGGCTCCTTCTACATCGAGCATCTGACCCACAGCCTCGCCAACGCGGCGCTGGAGCTGATCGGCCGGGTCGAGGAGATGGGCGGCATGACCAAGGCGGTCGAGAGCGGCATGCCCAAGCTGCTGATCGAGGAGGCTGCCGCCCGCCGTCAGGCCGCCATCGACCGTGGCGAGGAGGTGATCGTCGGCGTCAACAAGTACCGTCCGGAGAACCCCGAGGGGGTGGACGTGCTGGACATCGACAACACCGCCGTCCGCGAGGCGCAGATCGCCCGACTGAAGCAGATCCGCGCCAGCCGCGACGAGGCCAAATGTCAGGCGGCGCTGGCGGCGCTGACCGAGGCCGCCGCGGCGAAGACCGGCAATCTGCTGGCCCTGTCGGTCGAAGCCACCCGTGCCCGCGCCACCGTCGGCGAGATCTCCGACGCGCTGGAGAAGGCCTTCACCCGCCATGTCGCCGTCATCCGTTCGGTGTCGGGCGTCTACGGCTCGGCCTATGAGGGCGACGAGGGCTTCAAAAAGATCCAGGAGGAGGTGGCGTCCTTCGCCGCCGAGGAAGGCCGCCGGCCGCGCATCCTGGTGGTGAAGATGGGCCAGGACGGCCACGACCGCGGCGCCAAGGTGATCGCCACCAGCTTCGCCGACATCGGCTTCGACGTCGACATCGGCCCGCTGTTCCAGACCCCGGACGAGGCGGCGCGGCAGGCGGTGGAGAACGACGTGCACGTCATCGGCGTGTCGTCCCAGGCCGCCGGCCACAAGACGCTGGTGCCGCAGCTGATCGAGGAACTGCGCCGCCAGGGCGCCGGCGACATCCTGGTGGTGTGCGGCGGCGTGATCCCGCCGCAGGATTACGACTTCCTCTACAAGGCGGGTGCCGCGGCGATCTACGGTCCGGGCACCAACATCCCGAAGGCGGCATCGGACATCCTGGGCATCCTGCGCAAGCAGAAGACTGCGGCGTGATGAGTGGTGGCGGGAAGGGCGAAGGCTCTTCCCGTTCCTGTTTCGGGCGGCCCCGAACTGGACAGGATAGAGCAGTGTCACTATCCTTAGCACAGTGACGCATGGTCGGGAGCCGTTCGATGTCCAGGATCGATCCAGCCAAGAAGAATGAGCATCCCGTTTCCGATACGCTGGAAAATGCATCCCCTGTGTCGTCCATGGATGCCGAAAAGAAGAAATGGATGGAGGACAATCGGGCGGCGTTTGCCGCCTACGATGCGTTGGTGGACCGGCTTGGCCTTTTCGGTGAAGAGCACCGGAACTTCGAATGAGATTTCTCGACGTTTGCCTCAATCCGGCAGCGAAGGGAAAGAAAAATCACCCCATTCCCTATCTCTTGATCGTTCAGGGTGATTATGTCGGCATCGACAGAACCCGTGTGGTCGTTCCGTTGATGCGGTCGTCCGAAGTTGAAACTCCAATTCCCAAGATCATGCCCCCGATCATGATCGGTAACGAGCAGTTCGTCGTCGTGACGCCGCAGATCATCGCTTTGCCCGTTGCGCAAATCGGCGCCGTCATCGCGTCCGCAGCCGATGCCCATTCCGACATCCGCCGCGCCATCGACGTCCTGACAGGCGACTTTTGACCGTCACCGCCGAAACCGACCTCTACGCTCCCGTCAAAGCCTTCCTCGAAGCCCAGGGCTATGACGTGAAGGCGGAGATCCGCGGCTGCGATCTCGTCGCCACGCGCGGGGACGAGCCGCCGGTGATCGTCGAGCTGAAGAAGCGCTTCACCCTCGACCTTGTGCTGCAAGGCGTTGACCGGCTGGCGCTCAGCGACAGCGTCTATCTCGCCGTGCCGCAGCCGGGGCGCAAGGCGACCGGGCCGTCTCCCCTCGACGGCGACGTGAAGAAGCTCTGCCGGCGGCTGGGGCTCGGCCTGCTGATGGTCGATCCGGGTCTGGCCGAAGGGCGGCAGGTCGCCGTGCTGCTCGACCCCGTCCCCTACACCCCGCGCAAGGACAGGAAGCGCACCCACCGCCTGCTCGGCGAGCATGCCCGCCGGGTCGGCGATCCCAACCGCGGCGGCTCCACCCGGGTCGCCATCGTCACCGCCTACCGCCAGGATGCGCTGCGCATCGCCCGCCTGCTGCGCGGCGGGCCGCTGACCGTCGCGGCGCTGCGCAAGGCCGGGGCGCCGAAGGATGTCGGGCCGATGCTGCAGCGCAATGTCTATGGCTGGTTCGAGCGGGTCGGGCGCGGCACCTACGCGCTGACCCCGGCCGGCGTCAAGGGGGTGGAGGCGTTCGCCCATGCCCTGGCGGAGGCGTGACACTCCGCACCGCCAAGCCTATGATCGTCGCCACCAAATCCACGATCACAAAAGGCTGGAGCCCGCTTTGTCGGACTACATCAGCAATCTCGTCGTCTTTTTCGTCGTCGTCGATCCGCCGGGGCTGGTGCCGCTGTTCATCGCGCTGACCCGCGGCTTCGACGACCGGCACAAGCGGATCATCGCGCTGCGCGGCACCGCCATCGCCTTCGTCGTGCTGGTCTTCTTCGCCTATTTCGGCAAGGTCGTGCTGCAGACCCTGTCCATCGAGATGCCGGCCTTCCGCATCGCCGGCGGGGCGCTGCTGTTCTGGATCGCCTTCGAGATGCTGTTCGCCAAGCGCTCCGAGCGCAAGGAGCGCGACACCGGCGAGGCGATGACCGACGAGGACGCGCACGACATCGCCGTCTTCCCGCTGGCGGTGCCGCTGATCGCCGGGCCCGGCGCCATCACTTCGATCCTGCTGCTGATGGACCGCGTCGGCACAACGGCGGCGGGACAGGTCAGCGTGCTGGGGGCGGCGGCGACGGTGATCGGCGGGGTGACGCTGATCCTGCTGGGGGCCGACCGGGTCGGGCGGCTGCTGGGCCGCACGGTGATCCACACGGTCAGCCGGGTGCTCGGCATCGTGCTGGCGGCGCTGGCCGCGCAGACGGTGATTTCCGGCATCACCGCCGTCTATCCGCCCCACTGATCTCCGGCCAACCCAGCAAAATCGTCCAAAGGGGCAGCGCGCTGCCGCCGGCACTTTCTCGCTACCGCTTCCCGCAGTCTCGTCCGAGCCCGAAAGACCAGTCCCCCTTTCCAGCCCAACCGCCCAGCCTACATGGGGTCCTGCCACAGTCGACGCCGGGTGTTCGCCCGGCGCTCGCCTATCCACGCGCCCAAACACAAGAGGCGGCGGCCATGGACCTCGACCCGCTGATCCTGTCGCGGATACAGTTCGCGTTCACGATCTCCTTCCACATCCTGTTTCCCAGCTTCACGGTCGGGCTCGCCTGCTGGATCGCGCTTCTGGAGGCGCTGTGGGTCGGCACCGGCAAGGGCATCTACCGCAGCTTGGCGGAATTCTGGACCCGCATCTTCGCCCTGTCCTTCGGTCTGGGCGTGGTGTCGGGCATCGTCATGTCCTACCAGTTCGGCACCAACTGGAGCCGCTGGTCCGACACGGTGGGCAACGTGCTGGGTCCGCTGATCCAGTATGAGGTGGTGACCGCCTTCTTCCTGGAGGCCGCCTTCCTCGGTATCCTGCTGTTCGGACGCGACCGCGTGCCGCGCGGCATCCACCTGATGGCCGCCTGTCTGGTGGCGCTGGGCACGCTGCTGTCGTCCTTCTGGATCCTGTCGGCCAACAGCTGGATGCACACCCCGGCCGGCTTCGAGATCAAGGACGGCCGCTATTTCGTCACCGACTGGTGGCAGGTGGTGTTCAACCCGTCCTTCCCCTATCGCCTCGCCCACATGGTGACGGCGATGTTCCTGACCACCAGCTTCGTCGTCGCCGGCATCAGTGCCTTCTACCTGCTGAGGCGCCGGCATCTCGACCATGCCAGGCTGGGGCTCGGCATGGCGCTCGCCCTCATCACCGTGCTGGCGCCCCTTCAGATCTTCCTCGGCGACGAGCATGGGCTGAACACGCTGGAGCATCAGCCGGCCAAGATCGCGGCGATGGAAGGCAACTGGGAGGGCGGTCCGCGGGCCCCGCTGGTCCTCTTCGCCATCCCCGACGTGAAGGCGGAGACCAACCGTCTGGAGATCGGCATTCCCGCCCTGTCCAGCCTGATCCTGACCCACGATTTCAACGGCAGCGTGCCGGGCCTGAAGCAGTTTCCGGCCGACCAGCGGCCCGACCCGCGCATCATCTTCTGGACCTTCCGCCTGATGGTCGGCATTGGCTTCCTGATGTTGACGGTGGCGGCGGTGCATCTGGTGCTGCGTTTCCGCGGACGGCTCTACAACAGCGACTGGTTCCACCGCATCCTGGTCGGCTGCATGCCGATCGGCTTCGTCGCCATCCTGGCCGGCTGGTTCACCACCGAGATCGGGCGCCAGCCCTGGGTCGTCTACGGCCATCTGCGCACTGCCGACGCGGTGACCCCGTCGCTGACGGTGGAGGCGGCGCTGGTCTCGCTGGTCTCCTTCATCGTCGCCTACACCATCATCTACGGCGCCGGCACCTATTACCTGATCCGCCTGCTGCGCACCGGCCCGACCCATGTCCATGACGCCCGGCAGCCGCCGGAGGCGCAGAGCCCGAAGCGCCCGCTGTCGGCCGCCGACTCTTCCATCGAAGCCGCGGAGTGAGCCCCATGCAGGAAATAGCGGAAGGAAGTCTGCTGACCCTGATCTGGGTCGGGATCGTCGGCTTCGCGGTGTTCATGTATGTGCTGATGGACGGCTTCGACCTCGGCATCGGCATCCTCTACCCCTTCGCCCCGACGGAGGAGGACCGCGACACCATGATGAACACGGTGGCGCCGGTCTGGGACTTCAACGAGACCTGGCTGGTGCTGGGCGGGGCGGGCCTGTTCGCCGCCTTTCCCATCGCCTATGCCGTGGTTCTGCCGGCGATGTACATCCCGCTGCTGGTCATGCTGATCGCCCTGATCTTCCGCGGCGTCGCCTTCGAGTTCCGCTTCAAGGCGCGGGCGGGCCGGCACTGGTGGAACCGCTCCTTCTTCGTCGGGTCGCTGGCGGCCACCTTCGCGCAGGGCGTCGTGCTCGGCTCCTTCATCCAGGGCATCCCGGTCTATGAGCGGCAGTTCGTCGGCGGCATGTTGCACTGGCTCTCCCCCTTCGCCCTGTTCTGCGGCGCGGCGCTGGTGGTCGGTTATGCGCTGCTCGGCGCGACATGGCTGATCTGGCGGACCATCGGGCCGTTGCAGGACTGGTGCTTCCGCATGGCGCGGCGGCTGATGCTGGTGGTGCTGGCCGGCGTCGCCGTGGTCAGCCTGTGGACGCCCTTCCTGCTGCCGCAGATCGCCGAGCGCTGGTTCTCGCTGCCCAACCTGTTCTTCCTGGCGCCGGTGCCCATCGTCACCGCGGTGCTGGCCTTCGCCCTGTGGCGGGCCCTCGACAACAGCCGGGATGTGGCGCCCTTCGTGCTGTCGATGGCGCTGTTCGCCCTGTCCTATCTCGGGCTTGCCATCAGCCTGTGGCCGCACCTGATCCCGCCCGGCGTCACCGTGTGGGAGGCGGCGGCGCCGCCCAAGACGCAGGTGTTCCTGCTCGTCGGCATGGCCTTCCTAATCCCGTCGATCCTCGGCTACACCGCCTATTCCTACTGGGTCTTCCGCGGAAAGGTGACGGGGGCCTTCGGTTACCATTGAGCGGAGAGGGCGCCCCGGCCTAAAAAGGGCGCCTTCGGACGGGAAAGGGATCCGCCATGGACAACGACATCAGCTTCGCCGAGGCCATGCTGCGCCGTGGCGCCGGCCTGCTGGAGGAAGAAGCGAGCGCTGTTGAAAGCGACCCCTTCGCCGTGCTGGCCCGCCTGCTGGCCGCCGCCGCGGCGACCGACGCGCCGCTGGTGGTGCTGAGCGAGGGCGGTAGCCACCCCGCTCTGTTCGACGAGGCCAACCGCCGCGCGGGCGAGCCGCTGACCGCCCGTCTCGCCGGCCTTGCCGCCACCCGCCAGGGCGAGCGCGCTACGATGTACGAGTTCGACGGCACCGGCCCGCTGACCGGCAACCGCATCGTCGCCGCCCTGCTGCGGCCGGAGGAGCGGCCCGACCTTTTGCATGTCTACATTGCCGTCGGCCGCCTGCGCGGCGGCGAGGCGCAGATCACCGTGCCGCCCGCCCTGCTGCGCTTCGACGCCGCCGCACTGGGCCAGACGCTGGGGCTGCTGGGCGATGCGGTGTCGCGCAGCCCGAATGCCGCCACCGCGGCGCTGGCCCATGCCGCCGCCATCCTGCCGATGGAGGGCCATGAGCAGGGCGGCATGCCGGCGCCCCTGCTGGACCTCTACTGGCATGCACTGACCCTTGCGTCCGTGCGCGCCGCAGGTGGCGCGGCCGTGGGACTGGCCGGGATGATTCCGGAGGGGAATGCGTAGGGGCACCGGGAATGTCCCGAACTCCCGGTTTTCATAAACTCCACCAAAAAAGGAACAGAATCCTATAACCTCTCCGCAAACGGTTCCACCATCCTGCGGAGCGACGCCATGGCCCTCGACAGCCGTACCCTTGCAAACGACCATTTCCCGCTCTGGGCCGAAGAGCCGCCGGTGCCCTCGGAAGGCTCGCTGGTCCCCGGTTCGCAGTTCCACGAGGAACAATGGGTCATGGCCGCCGGCATGCTGGCGCGCGGCAGCAGCTTCCTCTATGTCGCCCGCGCCATGGGGTGCAGCCGCACCACGCTCTGGCGTGCCTATTACGGCTCCAAGGATTTCCGTCACAGGGTGTGGTGGGAACGGCAGGCCCTGAACCGCGAGGCCGACCTGCGCCTGTCGTCGTTGCGCAGTCTGGTGGTCGAGCAGATCGAACGGCTGGTCTCCTCCGGCGATCCGTCCACCGTGCGCTGGCTGGCCGACCGGCTCGGCATCCCCGACGGGCTTGGAGCACAGCCGGCGCAGCATCCGGCGCCGCAGCCGCAAGACCCGCTCGCCGAGACCGTCCCCGACCTCGACGACGACAGCATCCCCGGCGCCTTCCGCGAACGCACCCCGCCCGATCCGCGCGCCGTCGCCGCCATCCTGGCCCGCCCGGAATCGACGGGGCCGAAGGGTGTCTATCCCTACACCCTCAACCCCGACGATCCCTATCCCACCCTCGGCTCGGCGCTGGAACGCCGCGGCAAGGCCGCCTTCGGCCGCCGGTGAGGCGGGCGGGATGGAACAGCCGCCGGAAACCGTTCCACGCTGTTCCACCCCCCGGATGCGCTTCGCATTGTCGCCCGAGGAGGCCTTCGTCCCGCCGCTCTTTTGCAAATCGTTTGAAACTCTTTCCCGTGCTGCCGATCTGGTGACAGAGTTAACGTCAGTGAAATACTGCGTCACATCGTCACCAGTTCAACGGGAGCAGCCATGCGCCAGCGCCTCCGCTTCTATCTCGGGGACGAGCTTCGGGAGATCGACGCGGTCGATCCCACCCTGACGGTGCTCGACTGGCTGCGGCTGTCGGAACGGCGGGTCGGCACCAAGGAAGGCTGTGCGGAGGGCGACTGCGGCGCCTGCACCGTGGTGGTCGGGCGGCTGGACGGCGACACCCTGCGCTACGAGGCGGTGAACGCCTGCATCCGCTTCCTCGCCACGCTGGACGGCTGCCGCCTGCTGACGGTGGAGCATCTGAAGGCACCGGATGGCACGCTGCATCCGGTGCAGCAGGCGATGGTCGATTGCCACGGCTCGCAATGCGGCTTCTGCACGCCCGGCTTCGTCATGTCGCTGCTGGCGCTGTACCTGAACGAGGACCGGCCGGACGGCCAGCGTATCGATGACGCGCTTGCCGGCAACCTCTGCCGCTGCACCGGCTACGAGCCCATCGTCCGCGCCGCCCACGCCATGTATGAGATCGGCGACAAAACCTCGGACAGGTTCGCCGACCGCGCCGCCGTGGCGGACAAGCTGAAGGCCCTGCGCGACGAGGACATCCTCAGCGTGGGATCCGCCGGGCGCCGCTTCCTGGCTCCGGCCACCGTGCCGCAATTGGCGCAGCTCCTGCTCGACAACCCCGGCGCCACCATCGTGGCCGGGGCGACCGATGTCGGGCTGTGGGTGACCAAGTTCCAGCGCGTGCTGGCGACGGTGGTCTACACCGGCCGGGTCCGGGACCTGCGGCGGATCGAGGATCGTGGCGACGCGCTGGTGATCGGTGCCGGCGTCACCTACAGCGACGCGGCGGAGCGGATCGCCGCACTCTATCCCGATTTCGGCGAGCTGATCCGCCGCATCGGGGCGGAGCAGGTGCGCAACATGGGCACCATCGGCGGCAACATCGCCAACGGCTCCCCCATTGGCGACACGCCGCCGGCCCTGATCGCCTGCGCCGCCACCCTGCGGCTGCGGCGCGGCGAGGAGACGCGCGAGCTGCCGCTGGAGGAGTTCTTCCTCGAATACGGCAAGCAGGACCGCCGCGAGGGTGAGTTTGTCGAGGCGGTGATCCTGCCCAAACCGGGGGCGGGGGAGCGGTTCCGTGCCTACAAGATCGCCAAGCGCTTCGACCAGGACATCTCCGCCGTCTGCGGCGCCTTCCGCCTGACGCTGGACGGCGAGGGCCGTGTCGCCGACATCCGCATCGCCTTCGGCGGCATGGCCGGCACGCCCAAACGCGCCGCCGGGGCCGAGGCGGTGCTGCTGGGCCGCCACTGGACCGAGGAAACCGTGCGGCTGGGGATGGAGGCGCTGACGGGGGACTATGCGCCGCTGTCCGACTGGCGGGCCAGCGCCGCCTACCGCTCAACGGTGGCCGCGAATTTGCTGATGAAGCTGTATGTCGAGACCAGCGACCCGGCGGCGGAGACCCGTCTGGTCGGCGACCGGAGGCTTGCACATGCCTGATTCCATGGCGCCTGACATCACGACACCCATCGCACCCGCCGCCGCCCCGGAGCGCAGCCCGGACCGCATCCAGGGCGCCGTCCACGACTCCCGCCGGCACGAGAGCGCCCACAAGCATGTCAGCGGCGAGGCGGTCTATGTCGACGACATCGCCGAGCCGGCCGGGTTGCTGCACGTCTATCTGGGCCTCAGCAGCCGGGCCCATGCGCGCATCCGCGCCATCGACCTGTCGCCGGTCAGGCAGGCCCCCGGCGTGGTGGCGGTCTTCACCGCCGAAGACGTGCCGGGGGTGAACGACATCGGCTGCATGGGCAAGCATGACGAGCCGCTGTTCGCGTCATCCCTGGTCGAGCATGTCGGCCAGCCGATCTTCGCCGTTGCCGCCGAGACCCGCGACCAGGCCCGCCGCGCCGCCAAGCTGGCGGTGGTCGAGTATGAGGATTTGCCCGCAATCCTGACCATCGCCGCCGCCCGCGACGGCGAGCGCACTCTGGTCACCCCGCCGATGAATCTCCGGGTCGGCGATGCCGACGCGGCGCTGGCCGCGGCGCCGCACCGCCTGGAGGGCCGGCTCGCCATCGGCGGGCAGGAGCATTTCTATCTGGAAAGCCAGATCGCCATGGCGGTGCCGGGCGAGGATGGCGAGGTGCTGATCCACGTCTCGACCCAGCACCCGACGGAGGTGCAGCACATCGTCGCCCATGTGCTGGACCTGCCCAGCGCCGCGGTGACGGTCGAGGTGCGCCGCATGGGCGGCGGCTTCGGCGGCAAGGAGACGCAGTCGAACCTGTTCGCCGCCTGCACCGCGCTGGTCGCCGGACGGACCGGCCGCGCCGCCAAGCTGCGCCCCGACCGTGACGACGATTTCCAGATCACCGGCAAGCGCCATGATTTCGAGATCGACTATCGCGTCGGCTTCGACGACAGCGGGCTGATCCAGGGTGTGGACATGCTGTTCGCCGCCCGCGCCGGCTATGCCGCCGACCTGTCCGGCCCGGTGACCGACCGCGCGCTCTTCCATGCCGACAACGGCTATTTCTATCCGGCGGCGCGGCTGCAATCGCTGCCGCTGAAGACCAACACCGTGTCCAACACCGCCTTCCGCGGCTTCGGCGGCCCGCAGGGCATGGTGGCGGCGGAGCGGGTGATCGACGAAATCGCCTATGCCCTGGGCAAGGACCCGCTGGAGATCCGCAAGCGGAACTTCTACGGCAGCGATCCCGGGACGGACGGCCGCAGCCTGACGCCCTATCACCAGACCGTCACCGACAACATCCTGCCCGAACTGGTGGCGCAGCTTGAGGAAAGCAGCGGTTACTGGACAAGGCGGGAGGAAATCCGCGCCTTCAACGCCAACAGCCGCATCCTGCGCAAGGGGCTGGCGCTGACGCCGGTGAAGTTCGGCATCTCTTTCACCGCCAGCCATTACAATCAGGCCGGCGCCCTGGTCCATGTCTACACCGACGGCAGCATCCAGCTGAACCATGGCGGGATCGAGATGGGGCAGGGGCTCTATACCAAGGTCGCCCAGGTGGTGGCGGAGGAGTTCCAGGTCGACATCGCCACCATCCGCCCGACCGCCACCAACACCGGCAAGGTGCCCAACACGTCCGCCACCGCGGCCTCCTCCGGCTCCGACCTCAACGGCAAGGCGGCGCAGGCGGCGGCGCGCACCATCAAGGAGCGGCTGGTCGCCTTCGCGGCGGAGAACTGGGGCGTGGCGCCGGACGCGGTGCGGTTCGAGCGCAACCGGGTGCTGGTCGGCGACCGCGACATGAGCTTCGCCGATCTGGTCCGCGCCGCCTATATGGCGCGGGTGCAGCTGTCGGCCAACGGCTTCTACAAGACGCCGAAGATCCATTGGGACCGCGCGGCCGGGCGCGGCACCCCCTTCTATTATTTCGCCTATGGCGCCGCCTGCGCCGAGGTGACGGTGGACACGCTGACTGGCGAATATGTCGTCGACCGGGTGGACATCCTGCACGATTGCGGCCGGTCGCTGAACCCGGTGATCGACAAGGGCCAGATCGAGGGCGGCTTCGTCCAGGGCATGGGCTGGCTGACCATGGAGGAGCTGTGGTGGGACGGCCAGGGCCGCCTGCGCACCCACGCCCCCAGCACCTACAAGATCCCGGCCTGCTCCGACCGCCCGCGCATCTTCAACGTGGCGCTGCTGGAAAACGCGCCGAACCGCGAGGACACCATTTTTCGCTCCAAGGCGGTGGGCGAACCGCCCTTCATGCTGGGCATGTCGGTCCTGCACGCCCTGTCCGACGCGGTGGCGAGCCTCGCCGGGCATCGCCTCTGTCCGCGGCTGGACGCGCCGGCCACGCCGGAACGCGTGCTGGCCTGCATCGCCGCCCTGCGGGAGCGGGAGGCGGCGTCTCCCCAGCCATGACACCGCTTTCCGCCACCCTCTCGCGCTGGCTCTCCCTCGATGAACCCGCCATTCTGGTGACCGTCGCCGAAGCGCGCGGCTCCACCCCGCGGGAGGAAGGAGCCGGCATGCTGGTGGGGCGGGAGGCCTGCGCCGGCACCGTCGGCGGCGGCCGGCTGGAATGGACCGCCATCGCCGCCGCGCGGCGGATGCTGGAGGACGGCAGCGCCGCCGAGATGCTCGACCTTCCGCTGGGACCGGCGACCGGGCAGTGCTGCGGCGGGTATGTGGTGCTGCGGCTGGAGCGCGCCGATGCCAGCACCGTTGCCGCCCTGGAGGAACTCGAACGCCGGGTACGGGCGGCGCGGCCGACCCTGCTGCTGTTCGGCGCCGGCCATGTCGGACGGGCGATGGCGACCGCCTTCGCCCCGCTGCCGCTGCGGCTGCTGTGGATCGACGGCCGGGTGCAGGAGTTTCCCGAGACGATCCCGGCCGGGGTGGAGCGCATCCTGACCGACAGCCCGCTCGACCCGCTGGCCGGCGCGCCGTCCGGGTCCGGCTATCTGGTGCTGACCCACAGCCACGCGCTTGACTTCGAGATCGCCGAGGCGGCCCTGCGGCGCGGCGACGCGGCCTATGTCGGGATGATCGGCTCGGCGACGAAACGGGCGAAGTTCGAACGCTGGTTCCGGGCACGCGGGCGGGAGGTGAATGCGCTGGCGGGGCTGACCTGTCCCATCGGCACCGCGCTGACCGGCGACAAGCGGCCGGAGGTGATCGCGGCCCTCGTCGCGGCGGAACTGCTGGTGGCCTTCGTGCGCCCTCTCCCGCCCCGGGAGAGGGAAGGGGCCCAAGCGAAGCTTGGGAAGGGTGAGGGGTGAGGCAAGGATCAAGGAATCCATGTCCGGATCGCCCCTCACCCTCCCGCCTTCGGCGGGTCCCTCCCTCTCCCGGGGCGGAAGAGGCTCATTTCTCTCACCCCATCGCCTCCGCCCCCGACACCAGCTCGATCAGTTCATTCGTGACCTGTTCCTGCCGCAGGTGGCGCGCCGTGGCTGTCAGCCCGTCCAGCGTGGTTTCGATGTTGTGGCGCGCGGTCATCATGGTGGAGAGGCGCGCGGCATTCTCGGCGGCGAAGCTCTCCATCGCGGCATCGGCCAGCAGGGCGAAGACATACTCGTCCACGAGCCGGGCGATCAGGTCGCGCGGCGGCATGTTGATCAGCGGAGGCACTGGCCGGGCGCCGTCCCGCGGAAACCCGAGCGGCAGCAGCGGCCGGCGCACCGGTTCCGGCGCCGCGCCGCCCTCGGTCCGGCCGTAGAGCAGCTCCACGCGGACCAGCCGCCCCTCCGCCGCGGCCCGATAAAGCGCCTCGGCGATGCGCCGGGCGGTGGCGGTGACGGCATCGGTGTTGGTCGCCATCGCCGTGCTCCAGTCCGGCGGGCATCCGCGCTCCTCCAGCAGGGCGGCGCCGCGCTGCCCCACCACCCACAGCGCGCAGCCGTCCGGGGCGGCCAGCGCGGCCTCGACCAGCCTTTCGGCGAAGGCGCCGACGAAGCCGTGCTCCGGCGCGAACAGCACCCGTGCCGAACGGCCATCATGCCCGTCCGCCGGCCACTGGACCGGCACGTCGTCCAGCAGGGCAGCCGCCTGGGCCAGCGCCCCGGCGATGACCTCAGCATAGGCGCGGGTTCCCGCCAGCGTGCCGAGCGCCTGCTGCAGCCGCATGGCGGCGAGCGAGCGCATGACGTCGGTCACCGCCTCCAGCTCCTGCACGCTGGCCCGCCGGGCCTCGACATCGGCCAGCCGCTCGCTCATGGCGTCTCTCCGTCAAGCCCGGCGGCGGCGGCTTGGGTGGCGGCTTGGGCGATCAGGTCGCGCAGCGCCGTCTTGGTGGCGTCGTCCAGCGCCTCGCCGATCTTCGGCGGGCGGGCGGCGACCAGTCCGGCCAGCGCCGCCTGGAAGCGGGGAATCGCCCTCAGCGGCAGCCCGTCCAGCGTGCCGTCGGCGAGCGCCAGCAGCTGTGCCGCCTGGACCGCCAGCGGCCAGGGCGACAGATGGCGCTGGGCCAGCAGGGCGCGCATGCGCTGGCCGTGCGCCACCGCCTTGCGGGTCCGTTCGTCCACCAGACCGCCGAAGCGGGTGAAGACCTCCAGCTCCAGGAACTGGGCGTAATCGAGCCGCAGCGGTTCGGCCAGGGCGCGCAGCACCGGCGGCTGCGCCTTGCCGCCGACGCGCGACACGCTGCGGCCGATGTCGACCGCCGGCTTCTGCCCTTCGTAGAACAGCTTGGCATCCAGGCAGACCTGGCCGTCGGTGATCGAGATCAGGTTGGTCGGGATGTAGGCCGACAGGTTGCCGCCCTGGGTCTCGGCGATGGGAAGGGCGGTCAGCGACCCGCCGCCCCTGGCCGGGCTGAGCTTGGCGGCACGCTCCAGCAGGCGGCTGTGCAGGTAAAACACGTCGCCCGGATAGGCCTCCCGCCCCGGCGGGCGGCGCAGCAGAAGCGACAATTGGCGATGGACCGCCGCATGCTTGGACAGATCGTCGACGATCACCAGGGCGTGGCGGCCGCTGTCGCGGAAATGCTCGGCCATGGTGAAGCCGGCATAGGGGGCCAGCCATTGCAGGCCGGGGGCGGAATCAGCGGCGGCGACGACGAACAGGGTGCGCGCAGCCGCGCCCCCCTGCCGCACCGCCTCGATGGCCGCGCGGACGCCCGACGCCTTCTGGCCGATGGCGACATAGACGCAGAACACGTCACCATCCGTCTGGTTGAGGATGGCGTCCACCGCGATGGCGGTCTTGCCGGTGGCGCGGTCGCCGATCAACAACTCGCGCTGGCCGCGGCCGAGCGGGAACATGGCGTCGATGACCGCGGTACCGGTCA
Source organism: Azospirillum melinis (assembly GCF_013340935.1). Lineage (GTDB taxonomy): Bacteria > Pseudomonadota > Alphaproteobacteria > Azospirillales > Azospirillaceae > Azospirillum > Azospirillum melinis. The sequence continues at coordinate 183,854 of NZ_WHOS01000004.1, forward strand.
GCAGCGGTTCGGACACCGCCGCCCGCTCCGCGATGGTCGGGGCGGGGCGCTCCACCGGCTCCCAGCGCTCGGCCTCGACCGGCGGGCCGCCCTCCAGAGAGTTGCCGTCGAGCGGGTTGCCGAGCGGATCGACCACCCGGCCCATCAGCCCGTCGCCGACCGGCACGCGCAGCACCGTCCCGGTGCCATGGACGGTGCCGCCGGCCATGACCGCCGAGGCATCGCCCAGCAGGACGCAGCCGATCAGCCCGTCCAGATCCATGGCGAGACCGGCGACGCCGCCGGGAAACAGCAGCAGTTCGTCGACCCGGACGTCGGGCAGGCCGGAGACATGGGCGATGCCGTCGCCCACCGACTCCACGCGCCCGACCGATTCCAGCCGCGCAGCCGTCTCCAGCCCATCGAGCCGGCGCAGCGTGCCCGGCATCCAGGCGTTGAGCGCTTCCTTAAGCGACGGCGTCGGCAGTGTGTCTTTCGGAGTCATGACGCGTCATCTCCTCCTTCGCCTCGGCCAGCGCCTGCTTCCAGCTGCGGCGGACGACGCTGTGGGCAAAATGCAGCTCCACCCCGGCGATCAGCGACGGGTCCTCGACCAGCTCCAAGGCCACCGAACGGCCGAGCGCCGTCGCCAGCCGGTCGCGCGTCCGGGCGGTGTCGCCTTCCGGCAGCGGGGCGGCGATGGTAAGCCGCACCGGCACCGGGTCGATCCCATCGGCCAGGGCATGGCGCTGGGGCGCGCTCAAAGACTCCACCGCCGCGCAGGCCTCGTCCAGCAGCGGCACGGTCAAGACAGCGGCGGGGGCGTCGCGCAGAAGCCGGGTCGCCAGACGGATGCCGAGATCGACGGCATGGCGCTGCAACCCCTCCAGCGCCTGCGCCCGCTCTTCGGCCAGCCGGCTGCGCGCCTCCTCCAGCGCGTGCTCGGCCTCGCCCCTGGCCTTTTCCAGCAGGGCGGCGCGTTCGGCCTCCGCCTCGGCGCGGGCGGCGGCGATCAGGCGGTCGCGCTCGGCGGGCAGGGCGGTGCGCTGGTCCTCCAGGCTTTGGCGCGCGGCTTCGGCGGCTTGGCGCGCGGCCTCGGCCTCGCTGCGGACACGCTCGGTGGCGGCCTGGCGCTCGGCGATCACCGCCAGGACCGGCCGGTAGAGGAAGCGGCGCAGCAGCCAGACCAGGATCAGGAAATTGACCGCCTGGAGCAGAAGGGTCCAACCGTCGATGTGCATGACGGACCTCGCGGTTGCAGCACTAGGCGAACGGATTGGCGAACAGCAGAAGCAGCGCCACGACGAGGCAGTAGATCGCCATCGTCTCGATCATCGCCAGACCGACGAACAGGGTGCGCGACAGGGTGTTGGCAGCCTCCGGCTGGCGGGCGATGGCCTCCATCGCAGCGGCGACGGCGCGGCCCTCGGCCAGCGCCGGGCCGATGGCGCCAACCGACACCGCCAGTGCCGCGCCCAGGATGCTGATGGCATGGACGTCCATGGTTGCTACCCTTTCTCGATGGTTCCGACAGCACCGCCGATGAAGACCGCGGCGAGAATGGTGAAGATGTACGCCTGGACGAGGCCCAGCAGCAGCTCCAGCGCCATCAGCGGCACCGGCACGAACAGCCCGGCCAGCGACAGCACGATGGCGATGACGAACTCCCCGCTCATCACATTGCCGAACAGGCGGATCGACAGCGAGAAGGCGCGCGTCAGCTCCGACAGCAGGTTCAGGGGCAGCAGAAGCGGGGTGGGGTGGGCGAAGCCCTTCAGATAGCTCCACAGGCCGCGCCGGCGGATGCCCAGCGCCTGCGATGCCAGCAGCACGATCAGCGCCAGCGCCGCCGCCGTCTCCAGGAAGGCGGTCGGCGCCTTCATGCCCGGTACCAGCCCCGACAGGTTGGCGACCGCCAGATAGAGGAACAGCGTGCCCAGCAGCGGCAGGAAGGGGGTGGCGTCGGTCTGCATCGTCTCGGCGATCTGCTGGCGCAGGGTCTCCACCACCAGTTCCAGCACGGTCTGCACCGGGCTGGGCCGCTCCACCCGCAGCCGCCGGGTCGCGAGTGCGGAGCCCAGCGTCATCGCTGCCATCAGTCCCCAGGTGAGGATGACCGGCAGCGTAACCGGGACCGGGCCCAGCAGGAAGACGACCGGTGTCGTCAGCGGGGATTCGGTCATGGCATCCTCTCCTGCGGCCCCTCCTGCATCCGCCGCTCCCGCCGAAGCACCACGCTGCGCGCCAGCTGGAAACCGGCCAGCATCGCCAGCAAGGCCTCCGCCCCGCCCCAGACCGCGGCGATGGTGAAGCCGGCGGTGGCGCCGGCCAGCCGCAACAGATAGAGCGGCATCGCCCGCCGCACCCCGCCAACCACATAGAGCCGTGCCGTCGCCGCCAGCCCGCGGAAGAACAGGGTTCCCAGCGCAAGACCGGCCAGTGCCCCGGCAAGGATGGGGAGCAGATAGGGCGGCACTGTCATGTCAGCGTTCCTGTTCGATGCGGTTCCAGGCGAGCCATCCGCCGAGCGCGACGCCTGCGACCAGCAGCGCCGCCGTCCAGAAGATTCCGCTGCCGGCCCGCTCGTCGAGCCAGCGTCCGGCGAACAGCCCGGCCAGGGTCGGGACGATCACCAGCCAGCCGAGCGCCCCGATCAGGGCAAGGTTGCGGCCCATCGGCCGTTCGCCCTCGCGCTGCCAATGCTCCCGCCGTTCACGGTGGCGGCGGACGCTGCCGGGAAGCGGATCCTTGTCGTCGGTCATGGCCTGTCCTCCCCGCCGTCCGCAGTGGGGGCGAATGGACCCGTGGAGCGGCGGTCCGGCTGCAGATAGGCCAGGATGTGGCGGACCGCCGCCAGATGCATGCGGCGGGCACCGGAGCGGGCCTCCCCCTCCTCCTCCACAGTGCGGCGGAAGCGGGCAAGCACGTCGCGCTCCAGCGTACGCAGGTCGTCGCCCGGCACCGCTTCGCGCGTCGCCACCGCGACCTGCGCGCCGCCGCGGACGGTCAACACCCCGCCGCGCACGGCGCAGTGGCCTTCCCGGCCGTCGGCGGTGCGCCAGCTGATGACGGAGATGGCGAGGGCGGTCAGCAGATCGGCATGCCCGGGCCAGATGCCGAAGGCGCCGCTGGCATCCTCCGCCCGCAGGTGGCGGATGCCGGTGAGTTTCGCGGCGACAGAGGTTGGAGTTGTGACGATGAGGGAAAGGCTGTTCATCCCGTCCTCCCGGCGCGGTCGCGCTCGCGGATCTGGTCCAGGGTACCGGTCATGAAGAAGGCGCTTTCGGCCCAGTCGTCGCACTGGCCGTCGAGGATGGCGCGGCATCCCTTCAGCGTTTCCTCCAGCGGTACGCTGACGCCGCCATGGCCGGTGAAAGCCTCCGTCACCAGGAAGGGCTGTGTCAGGAAGCGCTGCAAGCGGCGGGCGCGGCGCACGGCCAGCCGGTCGGCGGCGCTCAACTCCTCCATTCCCAGCAGGGCGATGACATCCTGCAATTCGCGGTAATGGGCGATGGTCTTGCGCACCTCCTCCGCCAGCCGGTAATGCGCCTCGCCCACCACCAGCGGGTCGAGCAGGCTGGAGGTGGAGCCGAGCGGATCGACCGCCGGATAGAGCCCTTCCGCCGCCATGGCGCGTGACAGCACGATGGAGCTGTCGAGATGGCTGAACAGCTCCGCCACTGCCGGATCGCTGAAGTCGTCGGCCGGGACATAGACCGCCTGGATCGCCGTCACCACGGCGCCGGGGGTGGAGGCGACGCGCTCCTCCAGCTCGGCGATCTCGCTGGCAAGCGTGGGCTGGTAGCCGACGCGGGACGGCAGGCGGCCCAGCAGGCCCGACACCTCCGCACCGGCCTGGACGAAGCGGAAGACATTGTCCATCAGCAGCAGCACGTCCAGCATTTCCTCGTCGCGGAAATGCTCGGCGATGGTCAATGCGGTCAGGCCGACGCGCCAGCGCGCGCCCGGCGGTTCGTTCATCTGGCCGAAGACGAGCGCGGTGCGGTCCAGCACGCCGGACCGCTTCATCTCCTCCCAAAGCTCCTGCCCCTCGCGGGACCGTTCGCCGATGCCGGCGAAGACGGAGATGCCGGTGTGGCGCTCCACCATCTTGCGGATCAGTTCCATCACCAGCACGGTCTTGCCGACCCCGGCGCCGCCGAACATCGCCGCCTTGCCGCCGCGGGCCATCGGGGCCAGCAGGTCGATCACCTTGATGCCGGTCTCCAGCAGGTCGCGGCGCGGACTGCGGCGGGCCAGCGACGGTGGCGGACGGTGGATCGGGGAGCGCGGCGTGCCGGGCGGCAGTTCCGGCCCGTCGTCGCGCGCAAGCCCCATCACGTCGAGCAACCGGCCCAGCACCGCTTCGCCCACCGGAGCGGTCAGCGGGCCGCCGGTCGGGCGTGCCGGTGTGCCGCGCCGCAGGCCGGAGGTGCCCTGGAGGGCGATGGCGCGAGCGGTCCGGGCGTCCAGATGGCTTTGGACCTCTGCCACAAGCCGCTCCGGGCCGTCCCACAGAATTTCCACGGCGTCGAACAGCGGCGGCAGGGCTGATTCAGGAAAGCGCAGGTCGATGACGGAGCCGCGGACGGCGACCACCTGTCCCGGTTCCGGGGGCGGTTCCGGGGCGGCGGGCCTGTCGGCGGAGGCTTCGGCGGAAGACTGAACGGACATGGTCACTCCGGCCGGTTGGGCAGGATGGGAACCGTGCAGGACGATGATGACGACGGCAGCGCTGCGGGAAGAAGCCCCACCCAACCTTCCCCCGTCGACCAGGGGAAGGGGCGCCGGGAGCGGCGCCATCGGGGTGGAGGGCAACGCGTCAACCAGATCGACCACCAGACCCAAGGATAGCCCCCTTCGCCGCGTTGCGGCATTGCGTCAAATCAAACCCTGTGCCCACAAATTGTCTTAACCGGCGCGGAGAGCGGCCTCCTGTCTTCGACCGAGCGCCCGGTCCTCCGCCCGGATTCGCACGGCGAGCATCGTGGCGTTGAGGAGGGAGAAGAGAAGGGCGTAGCCGGCCATGCCGAAGGCGAGCGGAAGAGCGGCGATTTCCACCGCGACCGCCAGATAGTTGGGATGGTTGGTGAAGCGGTAGGGGCCGGTGCGGACCAGCGGCGCTCCGTCGAGCACGAGGACCCGGGTGGTCCAGCGTTGCCGCAGCGTCGCCTGCACCCAGAGACGGAGCGTCTGCATGGTGAGGAGAACCGCCAGCCAGGCGGGCTCGACGGGTACGATGCCCGGTCCGTGAGTCCACAGCGGGCCTCCCAGTGCGGCATCCCAGAGGCCGGCCAGCCATCCGACATGCAGCAGCACCATCCATGGGTAATGGCCGCGCCCATGCTCCTGCGCACCTTGGGCCAACAGCACCGCGCGGTTGCGCCGGTCGATGACCAGTTCGCTGAGGCGCTGCGCCGTCACCAGCAGCATGACGATGATCGGAACTGTCATGGCCTGGGCCGTCATCGCGGCCCCCGCCGCATCGTGATCAGGTTGGCGGCAAAGCCGGGGCCGAGCGCCAGAAGCGCCGCCCGGTCCGGCAAGCCTGCCCGGCGCGCCCGGTCCAGCACGAACAGCACCGTGGGAGCGGACATGTTGCCGTGATCGGCCAGCACCGCCCGTTCATGGTCAAGGCTGCCGGTCTCCAGCCGCAGCACCTCTTCCAGCGCCGCCAGCACGCGGGTGCCGCCGGGATGGCAGATGAAGCGGCCGATCCGCTCCTCTTCCGCGCTGCATTGGGCGAGCAGCCGGGAAAGGGCGGGGCGGAGATGGGTCTGCAGGAATTGCGGCAGCGCCGCCGACAGCACGATGCCGAAGCCGCCATCGTCGATGCGCCAGCCCATGATGTCCCGCGACCGTGGGAACAGATGCTGGCCGGCACCGTCGATGACGGCGAAGGCGCGCTCCTCCGCACCGCCGCGCAGCACGCAGGCGGCGGCACCGTCGCCGAACAGGGCGGTTGCCACCAGATTGGCGCGGCTGCCGTCGTCCTGCCGGAAGGCGAGGCTGCACAGCTCCATGGTCACGAACAGCACGGTGCGGCCGGGGGGTGCCGCCAGCCTCGCGGCGGTCGCCAGCCCCGCCACGCCGCCGGCACAGCCGAGCCCGAACATCGGCAGCCGCTCGATGTCGGGCCGGAAGCCCATGGCCTCGGCGAGCTGCGCTTCCAGGCTCGGCACCGCGAAGCCGGAGGAGGAAGAGACGACCACGCAATCGACCTCCGCCGGAGCGGCGCCGGCATCCGCCAGGGCGGCGGTCGCCGCCTGAACGAACAGGGCCTCCGCCGCCTGCCGGTAGGCGCCCATGCGGTCGCTCCAACCATGGGTGGCGGCGTACCAGTCTGCCGGACGGGCGCAGTGCCGCCGGGCGATGCCGGTGTTGGCGAAAACCCGCTCGAACTGGGGGAATCCGGCAAGCCGGTCGCCGAAGATACGGGTGGTGAGGAGAGCGGCCTCCTCCTGGGACAGGACATGGGGCGGCAGGCCGAGGCCCAAGCCAAGCAAAGCCACGGGTGGGAACACGGGGGGCGGCTCCATTCAGGACATCGCGGTCGCAAGCGGGATGCTGGCGGTGCGGCGGGTGGGGAACACGCCGGTGGGGCCGTCTATTCGCTGCCGCCGAGGGCCCGAAAAAACTTATCTGCGACCGAATAGCCGCCGGGGATGGCGTGTTGTCCGCCAGCGCCGAGATACGGCGAACCGTCCCCCCGAATTCCAGGAGAAGTCATGATGAGCGTTCGTTACCAGGCCGGAAGAGCCGGAAGCACCATCCTGGCCGGCCTGCTGTGCGCCGCCGTTCTCGGCACCGGCCTGCTGGCCCCCGTCTCCGCCCGTGCCATGGGCGACGACACCACCCCGACCTGCAAGCCGGGCGAGGTCTATGACAAGAAGACGAAGCAATGCGTGAAGCAGAGCGGCGCCAATCTCACCGACGACAACATCGCCGACTACGCCTATTCGCTGGCGAAGGCGGAGCGCTATCAGGAGGCGCTGGCCATCCTCGCGACGGCGCGCAACCAGGACAGCCCGGTCGTGCTGAATTACCGAGGTTACGCCACCCGCAAGCTGGGCCGCATCGACGAGGGCATCGGCTATTACCTGAAGTCGGTGTCGGCCGACCCCTCCTACGCCAAGGTCCGGGAATATCTCGGGGAAGCCTACATGCTCAAGGGGCGCTCCGATCTGGCGCGGGAGCAGCTGGCGGCGATCCGTTCGATCTGCGGCACAGGATGCGAGGAGTACCGCGACCTGGAAGAGGCCATCGCCGCGCCGGCCAGGGGCTGACGCCACCGGCGGGGACGCCGTGCGGGGGCGTTCCCGCCGCATTGTCCAGTCATCGGGAAGGCGGATGATGGCTATCGTCGAGAGCGGCCGTGAGGCATATGGTTGGTCGCGGCCGGTACAGTGCCAAAAGGACCGGATCGGCCCGGATGCCATGCGAGGGGGCGGTGAGATCGCAAGCGAAGCGGAAGTCAGGCACGGCTTGTCCGTCACCTTGCCGCGCCTTTGGCGCTATGGCTTCGTCCTGTCGCGGCAGCGCGACTGGGCGGACGATCTGGTGCAGCAGACCTGCCTGCGGGCATTGGAGCGGCACGGCCAGTTCCAGCCCGGATCCCGCATCGACCATTGGCTGTTCGCCATCCTGAATTCGCTCTGGCTGAACGAGGTCCGGGCCCGGCGGGTCCGCTTCGGCCAGGGAACCGTCGAGGCGGAGACGAGCCTGGAAGTCGACGGTGCGCGCGAAACCGAGGCGAAGGTTCTGGCAGGCCAAGTGATGAGGCTGGTCGGCGATCTGCCGGAAGCGCAGCGGGCGGCGGTGTTCCTCGCCTATGTGGAGGGCCTGACCTACCGCGAGGTCGCCGCGGTTCTCGACGTGCCGGTCGGAACGGTGATGAGCCGTCTGGCGGCGGCGCGGGCGAAGCTGGCGGACAGAATGAGTGACGGAGCGGCAAAATGACCGGAGAGAACGACGATCCCCCGATGCCCTCCGACGAGGAACTGACCGCCTTCATCGACGGCGAACTGGAGGAGGAGCGTCGCGCCCGCCTGCTTGACCTGATCGAGCGCGATCCGGCGGTCGCCGCGAGGGTGGAGCATCTTTCCCGCGCCAGCCTGCCCTACGGCGAGGCATTCCAGCCCCTGCTGGACACCGCCCCGGCGGCGGATCTGCAACGCATGCTCGACGGGATGACCGCGCCGCCGGTTGCCGCCAACGCGGTCGTTCCGCAGACACGCCGCCGTCTGTTCGGCGCCATCGCCGCGTCGGTGGCGGCGGGCGTGCTGGGCGACCGGCTTCTGGTCCGGCTGTTCGGAACCGGTGACGGCGACGAGTTGGCCGACGATGACGGCGGGCCTGACCGAGAGCACCACTGGCATGGTGTGGTCGCGCAATATATGGGGTTGTACACGCGGGAAACGCTGAGCGGGGCCACGCCCGGCCATGACGCCCAGTCGGCACAGCTCGCTGCCCTGAACCGTCCGCTCAACCTGTCCCTGACGCCGGAGGCGGTGGAGGTCCCCGGAGCGGAATTCCGCCGGGCGCAAATTCTGTCTTATGACGACATGCCGCTCGCCCAGATCACTTATCTCGATCCGCGCAGCGGCCCGCTGGCGCTCTGCATCCTGCGCCGTCCCGGCACCGTGCGTGGGGTGGAGCAGGAAGTGCGTGGCGGGCTGTCCATTGCCTATTGGAACGGGTCGGACCATGCCGCCCTGCTGATCGGCCGGCTGCCTCCCCACGATCTGACGGCCAAGGCCGAAGCGGTCCGGGGGAGGCTGGCGATCTGATACTGGCGATTTGAAACGCTTGCCGATCCGGCCGGAACAGGCTCGCCAACGGCGGCTCCGTCCCGGCTGGAAAAGCCTCAGCCTATGAGCCTTCAGCCGATCTCGAACTTGATGCCCTGGGCGAGCGGCAGCGCGGAGGAGTAGTTCACCGTCGCGGTCTGGCGGCGCATGTAGGCCTTCCAGGAGTCGGACCCGGACTCGCGGCCGCCGCCGGTCTCCTTCTCGCCGCCGAAGGCGCCGCCGATCTCCGCACCGCTGGGGCCGATGTTGACGTTGGCGATGCCGCAGTCGGACCCGGCGGCCGACAGGAAGCGCTCGGTCTCACGCAGGTCGGTCGAGAAGATGCAGGAGGACAGGCCCTGCGGCACCGCGTTCTGAAGCGCGATGGCCTCCTCCAGCGTGTCGTAGGTCAGGACATAGAGGATCGGCGCGAAGGTCTCGTGCCGGACCACCTCGGTCTGGGCCGGCATCTCGACGATGGCCGGAGTGACGTAATAGGCGTTGGGGAAGCGGTCGGTCAGCGTGCGCTCGCCGCCGGTCACCGTGCCGCCCTCGGCCTTGGCGGCCTCCAGCGCGCGCTGCATCGCCTTGAAGGCGTCTGCATCGACCAGCGGACCCATCAGCACGCCAGACTCCAGCGGGCTGCCGATCGGAACGGAGGCGTAGGCCGCCTTCAGGCGCGGCAGCAGCTGGTCCTTGACCGAGCGGTGGACGATCAGGCGGCGCAGCGTGGTGCAGCGCTGGCCGCAGGTGCCGACGGCGGAGAACAGGATGGCGCGCAGCGCCATGTCGAGGTCGGCCGACGGCGCGACGATCATGGCGTTGTTGCCGCCCAGCTCCAGGATCGAGCGGCCGAAGCGCTCCGCCACCACCTTGGCGACTTCGCGGCCCATGCGGGTGGAGCCGGTGGCCGAGACGATGGGGAAGCCGGGGTGGGCGACCAGCGCTTCACCGACCTCACGGCCGCCCTGGACGATCTGGGACAGGTTGGCCGGGGCATCGCCGAAGCGGGCGACGGCCCGGTCGAAGATTACTTGGCAGGCGGCGGCGGTCAGCGGGGTCTTCTCCGACGGCTTCCAGACGACCGGGTCGCCGCAGACCAGGGCCAGGGCGGCGTTCCACGACCACACCGCCACCGGGAAGTTGAAGGCGGAGATGACGAGGCAGGGGCCGGCCGGGTGCCAGGTCTCGCGCATGGTGTGGCCCGGACGCTCCGACGCGATGGTCAGGCCGTAGAGCTGGCGGGACAGGCCGACGGCGAAGTCGCAGATGTCGATCATCTCCTGCACTTCGCCCAGGCCTTCCTGGTAGATCTTGCCGGCTTCCAGCGAAACCAGACGGCCCAGATCCTCCTTGGCGGCGCGCAGTTCCTCGCCCAGCAGGCGGACCAGCTCGCCGCGGCGCGGGGCCGGCACCGAGCGCCAGGCCTCGAAGGCGCGGGCGGCGTTGGCGACGATGTCCGAAACCTGCGACGGCGCGGTCTCCGCCACCGTGGCGAGCGTGGCGCCGTCGACCGGCGAACGGGCGGTGAGCCCAGCTCCGCTGGAGGTCAGGCCGAAACGGGAGAGGATGTCGCTGTGCTGCACCGGGGTGGCTCCTTGGGTCAAAAAGCGAGGCATATGATGTTCCCTGTCCCATGCCGGGAGAAGGAGGTATTCGCTCAGATCACATTCCCTTCCCGGCGGCGCGGATCTCGGAAAGCGTCCGGCTGGGGGTCAGGGCCTCTGGGTCGAGCTTGATGTGGATGATCGCCGGCAGGCCGGACGCGCGGGCGCGTTCGAAGGCCGGGGCGAACTGTTCGGTGGTCTCCACCGTCTCGCCATGTCCGCCATAGGCGCGGGCGAAGGCGGCGAAATCCGGATTCTGCAGTCTGGTGCCGGACACGCGGCCGGGATACTCGCGTTCCTGATGCATGCGGATGGTGCCGTACATGCCGTTGTCGACGACCAGCACGATCACGGCGGCCCCCTGCTGCACGGCGGTGCCGAACTCGATCCCCGTCATCTGGAAACAGCCGTCGCCGGCGAAGCACAGGACATCGCGGGTGCGATGCTGAAGCTTGGCTGCGATGGCGGCCGGCAGGCCGTAGCCCATCGAGCCGCAGACCGGCGCCGCCTGGGTGCCGAAGCGGCGGAAACGGTGGAAACGGTGGATCCAGGTTGCGTAGTTGCCGGCGCCGTTGGTGAAGATCGCGTCATGCTCCAGCCGCTCGTCCAGCCAAGCCATGATGCGGCCCATCTGAACGTCGCCGGGGATGGCGTCGGGCGGGGTGCTCCAGGCGTCGTAAGCGGCGTGGGCCGCTTCGGCGCGGGCGGCCCAGCCGGGCTTGGCCGTCACGCTCAGCCCGGCCATCGCCTCGAGGAAGGCGGCCGGCGTGGCGACCATGCCCAGCGTCGGGCGATAGACACGGCCGATCTCCTCGGCGCCGGGGTGGATGTGGACCACCGCCTTGCCCGGATTGGGAATGCCCAGCAGATCGTAGCTCTGCGACGGCACTTCGGAAAAACGGTCGCCCAGCAGCACCAGCAGGTCGCTGTCCTTGACCAGCGCCGCCAGCTTCGGATTGATGCCCAGCCCGATGTCGCCGGCATAAAGCGGGTGGCAATGGTCGAACAGCATCTGGCGGCGGAAGGTCACGGCTACGGGCAGGGCCAGCCGTTCCGCGAAACGCTGAAGTTCGGCGACCGACTCCTCGGTCCAGCGGGAGCCGCCGACGACCAGCAGCGGCCGTTCCGCCTTGGCCAGCAGGGCGTCGAAGGACGCCACCTGCGCCGGCGTGGGGGCGCCATCGACCGTCTCCGCCCGCGGGGCGACGGGGACGTCCGCGGTTTCCGTCAGCGTGTCTTCCGGCAGGGCCAGCACGACCGGGCCGGGGCGGCCGGCCATCGCGGTGTGGAAGGCGCGGGAAATCATCTCCGGCACGCGGTCGGCGCTGTCGATTTCGGCGACCCATTTGCACATGCCGCCGAAAAGCTTGCCGTAATCCACCTCCTGGAAGGCATCGCGGCCGCGCATGCCGCGCTCGATCTGGCCGACCAGCACGATCAGCGGGGTTTCGTCCTGCTGGGCGACATGGATGCCGGAGGCGGCATTGGTGGCGCCAGGGCCTCGGGTGACGAGGCAGACGCCGGGGCGGCCGGTCAGCTTCGCCTGCGCCTCCGCCATCATCGCCGCACCGCCCTCGTGGCGGGCGACGACCATCTCGATCGGGCTGTCGTGCAGGGCGTCCAGCACGGCGAGATAGCTCTCGCCCGGCACGCCGAACACCCGCCGCACGCCCTGCGCCTCCAGCGCCTCGACGATCAACTGACCACCGGTCTTCATCGCGAACCCGCCCCGCCTGCCTATGGGAATGTTCCGGATCTCCAGGATATCGAGCGTGCCGTGCCGCGCGCCAGGGCGCAAACGACTTTCTTTCCAGACGTCATGAGCTTTGGTAATGAGGTCGTCATGGATCTGCAACGCCGCCTTCTCCCGTCCATGAGCATGCTGTCCGCCTTCGAGGCGGCCGCCCGCACCGGCAGCTTCACTGCCGCGGCGGCGGAACTGTCGCTGACGCAAGGGGCGGTCAGCCGGCAGATCAAGGCGCTGGAGGACCAGATCGGCACCGCCCTGTTCATCCGCAAGGGCCAGCGGGTGACGCTGACCCCGACCGGGGCGCTCTATGCCGATCCGATCCGCGACGCGTTGCGCCAGATCGCGGCGGCCACGGTGCGGACCATCGCAGCGCCCAAGGGCGGCGTGCTGAACCTCGCCATCCTGCCGACCTTCGGCACGCGCTGGCTGGTTCCGCGGCTGCCGGCCTTCCAGACGGCGCACCCGCAGGTGACGATCCACTTCACCACCAAACTGGCGCCTTTCGATTTCCGCCTGCACGATCTGGATGCGGCGATCCATTACGGTTTCGGCGACTGGCCCGACGCCGTCTGCGACCATCTTTTGGACGAGGAGGTGCTGCCGGTCTGCTCCCCTGCATTCCTCAAGGCGCATCCGGTGGCGGAGCCGGGGGACCTGCTGTCCCTGCCGCTGCTGCACACGAGCACGCGCGCCGATGCGTGGAACGAGTGGCTGTCGGCACAGGGGCTGCCTCCGCGGCCCGGTGCCGGCATGGTGTTCGAACAGTTCGCCACCACCGCCCAGGCGGCCGAGGCCGGGCTGGGCGTCGCCCTGCTGCCGACCCTGCTGGTCCGTGGCGAGCTTGACGACGGTACCCTGCTCCCCGCCATCGACCGGCCCCACCGAAGCGCACGGGCCTATTACCTCGTCCACCCCCGCGGCAAAGCCAACCATCCGCCCTTCGCCGCCTTCCGGCAATGGCTGCTGGCCGAGGCGCGGGGAGAGCAACCTCAGGCGTAGGTCACACCGCCGCCAACTCTCCGACCCCGTCTCCGTTGCGCCGGACTGTCATCCGCCGGTCGTGGAAAGCGGCGAGGCTGGGACGATGGCCGATGCTGACCAGCGTCGTGCCGGGCAGGCGGGCGCGCAGCAGGCCATAGAGCTGCTCCTCCGTCTCCGGATCGCAGGCCGAAGTCGCCTCGTCGAGATAGAGCCAGTCGGGCTTGTGCAGAAGGGCACGGGCGACGGCGATGCGCTGCTGCTCGCCACCGGACAGGCGTTGCGACCAGTGGTCCTCCTCCGCCAGACGGTCGGCGAAACCGGCCATGCCGACGGCGTCCAGCACCTCGCGCACCGCCTCATCGGGGAAGGCGTCGGGAGTGGCGGGGTAGGTGACGGCGGCGCGCAGGGATCCGATGGGCAGGTAGGGCTTCTGGGGCAGGACCATGCTGCCGTTGGCCGCGGTGGTGCCGCCAGCCGCCATAATGCCGCTTGGCAGCGCGATCCGGCCGCGGCCGAAGGGCCAGATGCCGGCGATGGCACGCAGCAGGGTGCTCTTGCCCGACCCCGACGGACCGGTGATCAGAAGGGACTCGCCCGGTTGCACCGTCAGGTCGGCGCGGACCAGCGGCGTGCCACCGTCCGGCAGGGTCAGGGCCAGCCCGTCCAGCGTCAGGGCGCCGTCGGCCGCCGCAGTGCGCTCCACCCCGGCATGGTCGCGGGCATCGGCGCGGACGGTCTCCACAGCGTGGTGGAAACCGGTCAGGCGGCTGGTGGTGGCATGCCAGTCGGCGAGGTTTACATAGGCGTCGATGAACCAGGACATTGCTCCCTGCACCTGCCCGAAGGCCTGCGAGGTCTGCATCAGCGATCCCAGCGGCAGAGCACCACTGAAATAGCGCGGGGCGGCGACCAGCAGCGGGAAGATGATGGCGATCTGCCCATAGGCGGAGGTGAACCAGACCAGCCGCTTCTGCGTGCGCATCAGCGACCACCAGTTGGCGACGACACGGGCGAAGCGGTCGCCGAAGCCGCGCGCCTCCTGCACCTCGCCCTGTTGCAGGGCGACGCTCTCGGCATTCTCGCGCAGGCGGACCAGGGAGAAGCGGAAGTCGGCCTCGTACCGCTGCTGGTCGAAGCTGAGCCGGGCCAACGGCTTGCCGATCCGGTGGGTGATCCAGGTGCCGCCGACGGCATAGACCAGCGCCACCCACACCATGTAGCCGGGCAGGTCGATGCCGAGCCAGGGAATGGTGACCGATCCGGACAGGCTCCACAGGATGGCGAGGAAGGAGACCAGCGAAACCAGATTGGTCATGAAGCCCAGCGACAGGCTCAGCGTCAGCTGAACGAAGCTGCGCAGATCCTCGGCGATGCGCTGGTCGGGGTTGTCGGTGCCGGTGTCGGCGAATTGCAGGCGGTAATAGGTCTGGTTCTCCAGCCAGTCGCCGAGATAGCGCTCGGTCAGCCAGCGGCGCCAGCGGATTTGCAGCATCTGGTTCAGGTAGAGGCGATAGACCGCCACCGCGATGAAGACCAGCGCCAGCCCGCCGAACACCAGCAGGGCCTGGATGAAGCCGTTCTCATCCTTCTCCTGCAATGCGTTGAAGATGTCGGCGTTGATCTGGGTGAACCAGACCTCCATGAACACCGCCGCCAGATTGAGGACGACGATCGCCGCCAGCAGGCCGCGCGCCGCCCATTTCTCCTCCGACGACCAATAGGGCTTGGTCAGCCGCCAGACATCGGACAGGAATTGGCGGGCGGCGGACAGGCGTCCGGAAGAGGACGGTGGGGAATACGCACGCGCGGGCATTGGTTGGGCACTCGCAAGCGGTCGGGACGATGCTTGCCGATTACCACCCTTTGCCTCGGCCGGGGCATGAAATCGCTGTCACTTGGCGCGGATCATGTCCCAGCTCGCCATCAGCGCCCCGCCGGCGATCAGCGCGCAGGCGGCCCAGACGGCCCAGCCGCCGCTGGCCTGCCCGAACAGGATCAGCAGCAGGGTGGAGGCCGGCGGCACGGCATAGGACAGCACGCCCAGCGCCCGGATGTCGCCGCGCTTCATTCCATGGTCCCAGACGAAGAAGGCCAGCCCGTCCGGCCCGATGCCGAGGGCCAGCAGGACCAGCCAGCCCAGCGCCTCCTGCGGCCAGACGGTGGCATCCTCGAACAGCAGGTGCCCGGTCAGGCCCAGCAGGGCGGTGACGAGGCAGAAGCCGCTGACCGCCTCGGTCGGGACCGAGCCGAAGCGGCGTGACAGGACCGAATAGGCCCCCCAGATCAACGCCGCCGCCAGGGCCGCACCGTAGGCGGGCAGGTTGCCTCCCAGCGTGCCGGCGTCCAGGTGCAGCCCGCCGCCTCTCCCCGAAACGATCAGCGCGGTGCCGGCCAGCCCGCACAGCGCGCCGGCCACATGGGCGGCCTTCAGCCGCTCCCCCGGCAGCAGGGCGGAGAACAGGACGATGCAGAGCGGCCAGAGATAGTTGATGAGATTGACCTCGACCGCCGCCGATGGGGCCAGATGGAAGGCAAGGAACAGGCAGGCGTGATAGCCGAACAGTCCGCCGACCCCGACCAGCCAGACGGGCAACGGCTGGCGCAGGGTTCCGATCACGCTACGGCCGCGCAGAACCGCGACGCTGCTGCCGGTCAGGAAGGCCAGCCCGAAGGTGACCGCCACCAGTTGCAGCGGCGGCATGGCGCTGGACATCGATGTCAGCAGCGCCGCCGTCGCCCACAGCAGGATGGCGATGGAGCCGATGCCGGTGGCGCGCCGTACCTCCGCCATCGAAGGCGTGGCGGCGGATGACCGGGACAGAACAGAACTGGGCAGGGCGGATTCGGGAAGGGTGTCGGCGCTCATGCGGGGGTGCATAGCCTATGGGTCAGCTGCCCGCAATGGCTGTCGGGAGCGGCGTCTTGTCACCCGATTCCCATTAACCTGCCCAGCCGGCGGGCCAGCGATGAGCGAAGCCCGCCTCGCGCTCCAGCATCAGGCCCAGGCGGATCAGGCGCCGTTCCTCTCCCGGCCGGGCGATCAGCTGGATGCCGAAGGGCAGTCCGTCTCCGGCAACCGGCAGGGTCAGCACCGGGAAGCCGATCAGCGTGACGATTGCCGTGACACCGAGATAGTCGAGGATCGACCCCACCGGCTGCCCGTCGATGACGGTCACCTCGCCATCCTGGTTCGGCCAGGGCAGCACGCCGCAGGCTGGCGCCGCCAGCACGTCGATCTCCCCGAACAGCGCGACGAAGCGGCGGTACAGCGCTGTGCGGGCGGCCTGCGCCTCCAGATAGGCATCGGCCGTGATGCCGGCCCCGGCCTCGATGTTCCAGCGGATGGTGTCGGTCAGCGCTTCGCCATGCTTTGCCAGCATCGGACCAAAGGCATGACGGGTCTGGGCGGCGCGCAGCGTGCGGAAGGTCGCCATGGCGTCGCCGCAGTCGGGATGGCGGCGCGCCATCGGCCCGGCAACCCGCTCCAGCCGGTCGACCGCCTCGGCGAAGCGCTCGCGCACAGCGTGGGACACGGTGGCGACACCGAAATCGGCGGTGGCACCCACCCGGGTTTCCGACCCGCTATCGCGGTCGCCGAAGAGGGAGGTCGGGTCGCGGAGATCGCTGCCGGCCATCGCCGACAGCAGCAGCGCGCAGTCGGCCGTGTCGCGGGCCAGCACGCCATGGGTCGCCAGCGTGTCCCAGCCCAAGGCCCGGCCGGGCGCCGGGATCAGCCCAGGCGTCGGCCGGATGGAGGCGATGCCGCAGAAGCTCGCCGGAATCCGCACCGACCCGCCATAGTCGGTGCCATGCGCCAACGGTGCCATGCCGACCGCGACCGCCGCCGCCGATCCGCCGCTCGACCCGCCGGAGGTCAGGTTCGGATCGGCCGGGTTGCGGGTCGGACCGTACAGGCGGTTCCTGCAGATGGCGCCGAAGCCGAACTCCGGCGTGTTGGTCTTGCCGATGACGATGCCGCCGGCCGCCTCGATCCGGGCGACTGCGATGTCACTGTCGGCCGGCACATGGTCGGCATAGAGCGCCGAGCCGTAGGTGGTGCGGATGCCGGCGGTGTCGGTCAGGTCCTTCACCGCGACCGGCACGCCATGCAGTGGCCCGACGGGCGACGGCAGGGCGTCCAGCGCATCGGCGCGGGCGAGGGCCTCGTCGGCGGCGACGGTCAGGAAGGCGGACAGCGCCGGTTCGGCCGCGGCGATGCGGGACAGATGCGCTTCGACCGCCTCGCGGGCCGACAGCTCCCGCCGGGCCAGCCGCGCGGCGAGGGCGACGGCGCCTTCCCGCCACAGCGGGGTGTCTCCTCCGGTCATGTGTCTTCCCGTTTCCGACCTTCCAATCATGCGGCGGACGGTAGCGCGAAATCGGTGGTTTGCCCAACGAAGCGCCGGGCAGGGCAGGGCTGCGTCAGCGCTGCTGCCCGGCCGAGGCACGGCAGTCGTTCAGGATGTTGCCGACGGTCACCCGTTCCCGCTCATCCATGGTCAGACTCCAGCGCGCCTTCACCAGAATCCAGTCGGCGACATAAAGGCAGATGCCGTCGCGCTTGGGGGGCAGCCAGTCCTCCGGCCCCTTGGAGCCCTTGGCGCGGTTGGCCTCGCGGCTGGAAACCAGCAGGGTCAGCGGGTCGCTGGTGTCGTTGGCGTAAGCGGCACGCTTCTCCCGGCTCCAGTCATAGCCGCCGCTGGCATAGGCCTCCTCCAGCGGCACGCGGTGGTCGATGTCGACCATCTGCGGGTCGGTGTAGCGCTCGCCGGTGTAGGGATCGAGCCAGTCGCCGGACTTCACGCCGCAGCCCTTGGCGTCGAGCGTCGCCGGGCGGCGGGAGTCGCGGATCAGCACCTTCTCGCGGGCATTCAGGCAGCCGCCGTCGAGTGCCAGCCAGTGCGGCCATTCCTCGCGCTGATAGCCCTTGCGCTTTTCGGGTTCCACCCGGATGCCGTCGAGCTGGCGGGCGACCTCGGCATAGTCGATCCGGTCGGTGGGGCGGGCGACGACTGGCGGTGGCGGTTCGGCGGGCTCCTGCTTGCGCGGCTGGCGAGGGCGGTGTGTTTCCTCGCCCAGCAGGCGGTCGAGGGTGCCGGGCGGGATGATGTGGAGCCGCTCGGCCACCGCGACGACGGCGAGGATCGCGAGGACGATCAGCAGCGCCCGGATGGGAAGGGATCGGCGGCGGGCCATGGTTCGATCATCCTGATGGCGGCATCCTCTCCCGGGGCGGGAGACGGAGTTTAATCGGCCTCCTCATACCCCGGTATCGGATCCAACCTCAAGGCATGCGGCCGGTCAGGGTGGCGCTCAATCCCTGGAGCAGGCCGACCTGGCACACGGTGTCGAAGGTGGAGCGCAGCAGCGACGGGTCGCCGATCGACACGCGGATGTCGCCGGCCCGCGCTTCGGTGTGACGGCGGCGGACCTTGCTGCCGCACAGCTCCTGCAACACCTCCAGCAGCATCACCAGCGACGTCGCGCGGCCGGTGCAGAGGTTGTAGACCTGCGCCCCGGCAAAGCGCCGCTCCATCGCCAGTGTCAGGATGCGCACCACGTCGCCGACGAAAACGAAGTCGCGGACCTGCTGGCCGTCGCCATGGATCTCCACATCCTCGCCACGGGCGACCCGGCGGGCGAAAATCGAAATCACGCCGGAATAGGGCGACATCGGGTCCTGGCGCGGGCCGTAGACGTTGAAGAAGCGGAAGCCGACCGTCGGCACTCCCTGGATCGCCCAGGCGACACGGGCATGCATCTCGCATCCCAGCTTGTCGACGCCATAGGCGGACAGCGGGCGCGGCAGTTCGTCCTCATTCAGCGGGGTGTTGCCGTTGTCGCCGTAAATGGCGGCGGAAGAGGCGTAGACCACCGGGATCGGACCGCCGCGCTTGGCATCGCGCGCCGCCTCGAAAACGGTGACGGTGCCCAACAGGTTGGTGCGGTGGGTCTCGGCCCATAGTTCCCGCGATTTCTGGACCGACGCCACGGCGGCAAGATGGAAGACGCCGTCAACCCCCTCACCGGCATCGCCGGCCATCGCCTCCCGCACCGCGTCGGGATCGGCCACGTCGCCCACCACCAGCTTCGCGGCGCTTGGCTTGTTCTCCAGCCTGCCGCTCGACAGGTTGTCGAGGATCGTCACCCGATGCCCGTCGGCCAGCAGCCGGTCGGCCAGATGCGAGCCGATGAAACCGCAGCCGCCGGTGATGAGGTAGTGCGCCATGGTCGGTCAAAGCCCTTCCTTCGTTGCACCGGCTTTGCCGCAGTGCAGCGGGGTTGCCGGAAATCCCCTTCAAGAGTCGGGACACAACCGGCGGTTTGCCAGACCATCTTCGGGATAGGGCGGGGCCCCAACAGGGGAGGCAGCGTCGTCCGTCCGGCGACGGCAGGGGCGAATCGGCCGCACTTCCTCCATGACAGTTTCCGGACAGGCGGGACCGATGGTTCAACAGGGTTATCCACCACCTTGTCCACGGTTCTGTGGATAACCATGGTCAAGCTTGTGAGGTTCGAACGCGAGTCACGCCGGTCACACTGGTGCAGAAATGCTGCTGTGTACGAACGGTTGCTTGGCCGGATCCTTTGCTGCAAAGCACAATGCCAGCCCATGCGAAAAGCCCCGCTGTGGCGGTTGTGCCACGGCGGGGCCGTTCGATGGCTGCGGAAGATGCTGTGGACGACAGTCCGGCTTGCGCTTGCCCGCCTGTGCCCGTTCCGGCGTCAGCCCTGCTTGGGACCGAACGTCTCAGCCTTCACGGTGGCGTAAGCCCAGTCGAGCCAGGGCAGGACCGCCTCCATATCCTCACTCTCCACCGTGGCGCCGCCCCACAGCCGCAGGCCGGGAGGCGCATCTCGGTAGGAACCGGCGTCGAAGGCTGCCTCCTCCTTTTCCAGCAGGGCGGACAGCTTCTTGGCGAAGGCGGCCTGGGCCTCCTCCGACAGGGCGGTCACCTCCGGATCGGTGAAGCGCAGGCAGATCGAGGTGCAGGAGCGGTTGACCGGATCCGTCGCCAGGAAACCGGCCCAGCTGCTGGTCTCCACCCATTCGGCGACGATGCGCAGATTCTGCTCCGACCGGCGGATCAGCTGTGTCAGGCCGCCCAGCGACAGGGCCCAGCGCAGGCCGTCGATGGCATCCTCGACGCAGAGCATCGACGGGGTGTTGATGGTGTCGCCTTCGAAGATGCCTTCGATCAGCTTGCCGTTCTTGGTCATGCGGAAGATCTTCGGCAGCGGCCGGTCGGGCTGGAAGCTCTCCAGCCGTTCCACCGCGCGCGGGCTCAGCACCAGCATACCGTGCGCCGCCTCGCCGCCCAGCACCTTCTGCCAGGACCAGGTGGCGACGTCGATCTTGTGCCAGGGCAGCGCCATGGCGAAGGCGGCCGAGGTGGCGTCGCAGATGGTCAGCCCCTCACGGTCGTCGGCGATCCAGTCGCCATCGGCCACCCGGACGCCTGCGGTGGTGCCGTTCCAGGTGAAGACGACGTCCCGGCTGAAATCGACCGTCGACAGGTCCGGCAACTCGCCATAGGGGGCGATCAGATTGCGCACGTCCGGCAGCTTCAACTGCTTGGCGACGTCGGTGACCCATTCCTTGCCGAAGCTTTCCCAGGCCAGCATGTCGACGCCGCGGGCGCCCAGCATCGACCACAGCGCCATCTCCACCGCACCGGTGTCGGAGGCCGGGACGATACCGATGCGGTAGTCGCCGGGGATGCCCAGCACCGCGCGGGTGAGGTCGATGACCTCCTTCAGCTTGGCCTTGCCCGGCTTGGAACGGTGGGAGCGGCCGAGCAGCGCGCCGTCCAGCGCGTCGAGCGACCAGCCCGGACGCTTTGCGCAGGGACCCGAGGAGAAGAGCGGAGTGTTGGGCCGGCGGCTGGGCCGGCTGGCGCTGCTGGCAGTCATGGAGCGAACTTTCTGGGGCGAACTTCCTGTCCCGGAACGGGAATGTGCGGAGGTCCGGACCTTAAAAGCTGCGCCTGTCGTCGTCAATCGAGGGTGTGGCGAAGGATACGGGACCCAGCATAGCCTCGGCCGCAGGTCCCGCACCGGTTGCCGCCTACTTGCTGCGGCCGATCTTGCCGTTGCGGTAGGTCCAGGCGGCGTCCGCCCCGCCACCCGGCTGGGGCATGGAAACCGTCAGGGTGTCGTTGTCGATGGTGACCTGGGCGGCATCGCTGCAAGAGCCGAAGGGGTAGGAGACCGTCGGCTGCGGGCCGCCGACCTCCAGAATGCGGAAGCGGGTCGGACAGTCCTTGGCGCCGGTGTCGGACTGGAACAGGGCGATCCAGCGATCCTTCATCGAATAGGCACCGACGAAGGACAGCAGGTCGCTCTCCTTGTCGTCGAACACCGGCTTGTCGTTCACCGCCACCTGGGTGTGCTTCGGCCCGATGTCGGTCATCGTCAGCACGGTGTTGCCCAGCGCCGCCATCAGGCGCGGCTCCGCCGCACTGGCGAAGGTCGCGATCCCGCAGGCAATCGAAAGGCTGCCCGCGACTACGGCGCACACACTAAGAACCCGCAAATGCCGTCTCCCTGGCTGCAGCGCCCCGGCGGGGCGGCTTTACCGAACGGCGTGCACCATAATGCGGTGGGCGCTCCGCCGGAAGCCGTCCTTTTTGGTGCCGGTGTGCGGTCAGCGGCGGATCAGCGGATGTTGACGCTCAGGCCGAAGCCCGGAACCACCGGCTGCGGCGCATAGACGACGGGCGGCGGGGCATAGATCACCCGCGGCGGCGGGGGCGGTGCGTAAACCACGGGGGGCGGCGCATAGATC
>NZ_WHOS01000050.1 GCF_013340935.1 Azospirillum melinis
CTCGCCAGCTTCAAGCCGTCGAACCAGCGAAACCTTGAACTCCAAACTTCGCTTCTCTCCCATCGGTCCTCTCCATCAGAGAACCGGAACACTTTAACACTGTCTCAGTTTCAGGGGGCACTCCAGTGGTGTTGAGTGTTTCATTTGGCCAAATGGAAACGCCCTCTCCCATTGCGGGAAAGGGCGTTCGATACAGGTGCGGATGAGGGAAACGGTGACCGGGAAATCCTAGCCCCTGGCCGGGGTGCGGACCACTGAAAGCTTCAAAATCCGCCCGGCTTCAGCGGGCCAGCAGCCGGTTGACCGCGGCGCGGTCGGGCAGGGAGGGGATGGCGCCGGGGGCGGTGGTGGTCAGCGCCCCGGCAGCGTTGGCGAACCGGCAAACCTCGTGCAGCCGGTCCGGGGTGAAGGCGGTCGCGGCATCTTCGAGAATGCCGGCCAGGAGTGCAGCGACGAAGGCGTCGCCGGCCCCGGTGGTGTCGACGGTGGTGACGGTCATTCCCGGCACATGGGCGGACGCATCGGCGGTCAGGAAGGTGCAGCCGTTCCGGCCATGCGTCACCACCAGCAGGCGCAGGCCCTCATGCCACAGGCTGCGGCCGGCGGTGTCCGGATCGGCGCTGCCGGTCAGGAATTCCAGCTCCTCGTCGCTCAGCTTGACGATGGAGGCGGCGGCGATGCCCTGGCGGATCAGGCGTTCTGCCGTGTCGCGGTCGGGCCACAGGGCGAGGCGCAGGTTGGCGTCGAAGGACACCAACCGGCCATGGCGGCGCGCCGTCTCCACCGCCAGCAGGCTCGCTTGGCGGGCGGCCGGGTCGATCAGGCCGATGGAGCCGGAGTGCAGCAGGCGGGCCGACGCGACGGCATCGAGATCGAGGTCGGTGGAGGAGAAGCCGGCCATCGGCTCGCCATAGAACAGGAATTCCCGATCCCCGTCCTCGTCGAGGGAGACGAAGGCGACGGGTGTCCTGGCGTCAGACACGCGGCGCAGGTGGGACACATCGACCCCGGCATCCGTCAACGCCCGCGCCAGGAAGCGGCCGAAGCCGTCCGCCGCGGTACGGCCCATGAAGGCGCTGCGTACCCCCAGCCGGGCCAGACCGACCGCGACATTGGCCGGCGCCCCGCCCGGCGCCGGATCGAAGGCGCCGATCACCCCCGGTTGCGCCGGGCCGGCGGGCATGAAGTCGATCAGCACCTCTCCCAGGCACAGCACGTCGATGGGCTGCGATGCGGTGGGCGGCATAGCGGTCATGGCGGGCAAGTCCTTCAGTTGGATCCGCCGGCATAGCGGGTGAGCACGGCGCGGGTGCCGTCCGTCCACAGGGCGCGCAGGGCGGCGGAGAAGGCGTCGCGGAAGATTTGCGACTTGCCGACCTCGCCGTAGATGTCCTCCTGGTCGAGCCAGACGGTCGGTTCGGTGCGGGCCTTGGCGGCGACCTGGGTCAGGCGGTCCCAGTTGGGGTCGTTCGGCTCGATCGGCTGGCCGTCGTCGGTTGTCCCGAAGCAGTAGCGGCACCACAGCGCCGATTCCAGGGCCAGCCCCTCGATGCCGGCGCCGGCCTTCAGGCGGTCGGCGATGGACGGGACGATGAATTTCGGCTGGCGGTTGGAGCCGTCGAGGCAGAGCCGGCGGATGGTGTCCTTGATCTTGGGGTTGGCGAAGCGGCGCTCGATGATCCCGAAATAGGAGTGCAGGTCGGTGCCGGGCACCGGCGGCACGGTCGGGATGATCTCCTCCCGCTCGACCTTTTGCAGGAAGCCGCGGATCAGCGGGGTTTCCATCGCCTCATGGGCGTAGGTGATGCCGAGCAGGCCGGCCGGATAGGCGATCACCGCATGGCCGCCGTTCAGAATGCGGATCTTCATCGTCTCGAAGGGCGTCACGTCGGGGACGAACTGCACGCCCACCGCCTCCAGCGCCGGGCGGCCGGCGGAGAAGCGGTCCTCCAGCACCCACTGGGTGAAGTCCTCGCAGAAGACCGGCCAGTTGTCGGCGATGCCGAAATCGCGGTCGAGGGTCTCGCGCTCCTGCACGCCGGTGGCGGGCGTGATGCGGTCGACCATGCCGTTGGGGAAGGCAACGGAGTTTTCGATCCAGGCGGCGAGGTCGGCGTCGATCTCCCTGGCGATGCCCAGCACGGCGTTGCGGGTGACGACACCGTTGTGAGGGATGTTGTCGCAGGACATGACGGTGAAGGGCACCGTGCCGTCGCTGCGGCGGCGGGCCAGACCGGCGACGATCAGGCCGAAGACGGTGGTGGGACGGGAGGGCACGGCGATGTCGGCGCGGATCGCGGGATGGCCGGCGTCGAACCTGCCGGCGGCGTCGATGTAATAGCCGCCCTCCGTCACCGTCAGCGAGACGATGCGGATGGCCGGGTCGGCCAGCTTGGCGATAATGGCGTCGCTGTCGCCGACCGGCAGCATGCCGACCATGGCGCCGGTGACGCGGGCGAGGCTTTGCGCGCCGGATTGTTCGACGACGGTGGTCAGCCAGTCCTGGCCTTCCAGCGCGTCGCGCATGCGCTGGTCCGACGGCATCACGCCAGCGCCGAGGATCGCCCAGTCATGGTCGCGGCCCTGGGCGAACAGGCTGTCGAGATAGACCGCCTGATGGGCGCGGTGGAAGTTGCCGATGCCGAAATGCAGGATCCCGGCGGTCAGGGCGGACCGGTCGTAAACCGGCACCGATGCCCGCGCGGCGATGTTCGGGAGGGTGGCGGCGGAAAGGGCGATGGTCATGATGGGGGGTCCTGCGGAAGTCGGCGGAGGGAGATGTGTTGCCCTCTCCCGTCCCGGGAGAGGGAGGGGACCCGCGCCGTCAGGCGTGGGGAGGGTGAGGGGTGGAGCAAGAATCAGAGATCCATGTCCGGATTGCCCCTCACCCTTCCCATGCTTTGCATGGGCCCCTTCCCTCTCCCGGGGCGGGAGAGGGAGGTTCTTCAACTCATCCAGTTGCCGCCGTCGACGTTGTAGGTTTGGGCGACGATGTAGTCGGCCTCCCGGCTCGCCAGGAAGATTGCCATTCCGGTCAGATCCTCCGCCCGGCCCATGCGGCCGAAGGGGACCGCCTCGCCGACCATGCGCTTCTTCTCGCCGGGCTGGAGACCCTCATGCCGGGCGAACAGGGCGTCGACGCCATCCCAATGCTCGCCGTCGACCACGCCGGGGGCGATGGCGTTGACGTTGATGCTATGCTTGATGAGATCGAGGCCGGCCGACTGGGTCAGGCTGATGACGGCCGCCTTGGTGGCGCAATAGACGCCGACCAGCGCTTCGCCGCGCCGTCCGGCCTGGGACGCCATGTTGATGATCTTGCCGCCGCGGCCCTGCGCGATCATCTGCTTCGCCACCGCTTGCAGCGTGAACAGCGTGCCTGCGACGTTGATCGAGAACAGGCGGTCGTAGCTGTCGCGGGTGATCTCGACGATGGGGGCGAGGTCGAACAGGGCGGCGTTGTTGATCAGGATGTCGATGCCGCCCGTCCGTTCCACCACCGTGGCGATGGCGGCGTCGATCGAGGACTGGCTGGTGACGTCGAGCGCCACCGCATAGGCGCCAGGCCCGATCTCCGCCGCCGCCTTCTCCGCCGCGGCGAGGTTGATGTCGGCGATGGCGACGGTTGCACCCTCCGCGACATAGGCGGCGGCGAAGGCGCGGCCGATGCCGCGCGCGGCGCCGGTGACGATGGCCGATTTGCCGTCGAGACGCTTCATGGGACTGCTCATCGCAATGGACCCTTTCATGCCACTTTCATGCCCGGCGCCGCCGCGGACTGCGCATTGCCCTGGGCGTCGAAGCGGTGGAGCTTTTCGGTTTGCGGTGTCAGCCAGACGCGGTCGCCGTGACGCACCGGGAACTCGCCGCCGGCCCGCGCCACCAGCGTGCCAATGCCCTCCACCTGCACATAGACGAAGGTGTCGGAGCCCAGATGCTCGGACACGGTGACGGTGCCGGCCCAACGGCCGCTTTCGGTCGAGAGCGTGAGATGCTCGGGACGGATGCCGATGCAGTCGGCGCCGTCGCCGCGGGCTGACTCGCCCTCGATGAAGTTCATGCGGGGGGAGCCGATGAAGCCGGCGACGAAGCGGTTGCGCGGGCGCCCGTAAAGCTCGATGGGAGATCCCACCTGCTCGATCCGGCCGGCGTTCAGCACCACGATCTTGTCGGCCATCGTCATGGCCTCCACCTGATCGTGGGTCACATAGATCATGGTGGTGCCGAGGCTGGCGTGCAGCTCGGAGATCTCCAGCCGCATGTTGACGCGGAGTGCGGCGTCCAGGTTCGACAGCGGCTCGTCGAACAGGAAGGCGGTCGGTTCGCGGACGATGGCGCGGCCGATGGCGACGCGCTGGCGCTGGCCGCCGGAGAGCTGGCCGGGGCGGCGGTCGAGATAGTTGGTGAGGTTCAGCACCTTGGCCGCCGCCTCCACCTTGCGGTCGATGGCGGCCTTGTCGAGCCGGGCCATCTTCAGCGGGAAGGCGATGTTGTTGCGCACGGTCATGTGCGGATAGAGCGCGTAGGACTGGAACACCATCGCCAGTCCGCGCTGGGCGGGCGGCAGGGCGGTGGCGTCCTTGCCGTCGATGCGGATGGTGCCGGACGACACATCCTCCAGGCCGGCGATCAGGCGCAGCAGCGTGGACTTGCCGCAGCCGGACGGGCCGACGAACACCACGAACTCACCGTTGCCGATGGAGAGATCCAGCGGCGGGATGACGTCGATATCGCCGAAGCTTTTGGTGACTCGGTCGAGCGTGATCTGACCCATAGCGGGTTCCCCCCTACTTAACGGCGCCGAAGGTCAGGCCGCGCACAAGCTGTTTCTGGCTGAACCAGCCGAGAACCAGGATCGGCGCGACCGCCATGGTCGAGGCGGCCGACAGTTTCGCGTAGAACAACCCTTCCGGGCTGGAGTAGCTGGCGATGAAGGCGGTCAGCGGCGCCGACTGCGAGGCGGACAGGTTCAGCGTCCAGAAGGCCTCGTTCCACGCCAGGATGATGTTCAGCAGCAGGGTGGAGGCGATGCCCGGCACCGCCATCGGCAGGAGGACGAACAGGATTTCGTCGCGCAGGCCGGCGCCGTCCATCCGCGACGCCTCCAGGATCTCGCCCGGAATTTCACGGAAGTAGGTGAACAGCATCCAGACGATGATCGGCAGGTTGATCAGCGTCAGCACGATGACCAGGCCGACGCGGCTGTCGAGCAGCCCGAAATCGCGGAACAGCAGATAGATCGGGATCAGCACGCCGACCGGCGGCAGCATCTTGGTCGACAGCATCCACATCAGCACGTCGCGGGTGCGCTTGCCGGGGACGAAGGCCATCGACCAGGCGGCGGGGACGGCGACCAGCAGGCCGAGCAGCGTGGACCCCACCGAAATGACGACCGAGTTCCAGAAATGGAGGAAGTAGTCGGAGCGCTGCTGGACCTCGCTGTAGTTCTCCAGCGTCCAGTGGAAGGCGAGGAAGGTCGGCGGGGTCGCCACCGCCTCGGCCTCGGTCTTGAAGCTGGTGAGGGCGGTCCACAGGATCGGGAAGAAGATCACGATCCCGACGGTCCAGGCGATCAGGGTCACGACCAGCTTGTGGCGGTTGGTTGCGGCGCGCGCCATGGTCAGATGTCCAGGTTGCGGCCGATCATCCTCATCAGGAAGACGGCGACGATGTTGGCGAGGACGACGGCGACGATGCCGCCCGCGGAGCCGCCGCCGACATCGAACTGCAGCAGCGACTGGGCATAGACGAGATAGGTGATGTTGGTGGTGGCGGTGCCGGGGCCGCCATTGGTCGTCACCAGGATCTCGGCGAAGACCGACAGCAGGAAGATGGTCTGGATCAGCGTCACCACCGTCATCGCGCGCGCCAGATGGGGCAGGATGATGTGGATGAAGCGGTCGACCGCACCGGCGCCGTCCATCTCCGCCGCCTCCAGCCTTTCACGGTCGAGCGACTGCAGCGCGGTCAGCAGGATCAGGGTGGCGAAGGGCAGCCACTGCCACGTCACGATCATGATGATCGAGGACAGCGGCGCCTCGGCCAGGAAATCGAAGGGCTGGAGGCCCAGCCCCTTGGCGATGGCGGCGAACAGTCCGTTCACCGGGTTCATCAGCATGTTCTTCCACACCAGCGCCGAGACGGTGGGCATGACGAAGAAGGGCGCGATGACCAGAAGGCGGACGATGCCCCGCCCCCAGAAGGGCTGGTCAAGCAGCAGGGCCAGCCCGATCCCGCCGGCGATGGTCAGCACCAGCACCCCGCCGACCAGGGCCAGCGTGTTGCCGAGTGCGGCGAAGAAGGCCGGATCGGTGAGGAAATACTGGTAGTTCATCGTGCCGATGAACTCCTCCGTCCCCGGCATCAGCAGGTTGTAGCGCAGGAAGGAGAAGTAGAGCGTCATCACGAGCGGGATCAGCATCCAGCCGAGCAGCAGGATGACGGCCGGAGACATCGTCAGGCGCGCGGCGGCACGCGAGTGGGCGGTGGCCATGGCTCGACCCTTGGGTAACGGCGTTGTGGAGCGCGGCCTTCTGCCGCCGTCGTCCCGGCGAAGGCTGAGACGGCGGCGGACAGAGGTTCTGCCGTGATCTGACAGGACGGAAGGTCAGGCGTGACCGCTTACTTGATGTAGCCGGCCTTGGTCATCTCGCGGGTGGCGAGAGTCTGGGCGGTCTGCAAAGCCTGGTCGGCGGTCGTCTGACCGGCGAGCGCGGCGGAGAAAGCCTGACCCACAGCCGTGCCGATGCCCTGGAACTCGGGGATGGCGACGAACTGCACGCCGGTGTAGGGGACCGGCTGCACCGTCGGGTGCTGGGGATCGGCGGCCTGGATCGACTTCAGCGTCAGGTCGGCGAAGGGGGCCGTCTTGCGGTATTCCGGATTGGCGTAGAGCGAGCTGCGGGTGCCCGGCGGCACGTTGGCCCAGCCCTCTTCCTTGGCGACGAGGTCGAGGTAGTCCTTGGAGGTCGCCCAGGAGATGAAGGCCTGCGCGGCGTCGCCCTTCTTGCTGCTGGCGGGGATCGCGAGGTTCCAGGCCCACAGCCAGTTGGAGCGCTTGCCGAGCCCGGTGTCGGGGGCCAGGGCGTAGCCGACCTTGTCCGCCACCTTGCTCTGCGCCGGGTTGGAGACGAAGGAGGCGGCGACGGTGGCGTCGATCCACATCGCGCATTTGCCGGACTGGAACAGCGCCAGATTCTCGTTGAAGCCGTTGGAGGAGGCGCCCGGCGGGCCGGCGTCCTTCATCAGCCCGAGATATGTGGTCAGCGTCTGCTTCCACGGGTCGGTGTTGAACTGCGGCTTCCATTGCATGTCGAACCAGCTGGCGCCGAAGGAGTTCGCCATGGCGCTCAGGAAGGCCATGTTCTCGCCCCAGCCGGCCTTGCCGCGCAGGCAGATGCCGTAGACCTCGGCCTTCTTGTCGGTCAGCTTGCGCGCTGCGTCGGAGACGAAGGCCCAGGTCGGCGCCTCCGGCATGGTCAGGCCGGCCTTCTCGAACAGGTCCTTGCGGTACATGACCATCGAGCTTTCGCCGTAGAAGGGCGCGGCATAGAGCGTGCCGTCGGTGGTCAGGCCGCTGCGGATCGAGGGCAGCAGATCCTCGACGTCGTAGTTGGCGCCGAGCTTGGTCAGCGGCATCAGCCACTTCTGCTTGGTCCAGATCGGAACCTCGTAGGTGCCGATGGTCAGGATGTCGTACTGGCCGCCCTTGGCGGCGATGTCGGTGGTGACGCGCTGGCGCAGCACATTCTCTTCCAGCGTCACCCAGTTCAGCGTGATGTCGGGATGCGCCTTGGTGAAATGCTCCGACAGCTTCTGCATGCGGATCATGTCGCCGTTGTTCACCGTGGCGATGGACAGCGTTTCCGCCTGGGCGGAGCTGCCGAGAAACGCGGCGACGGCCGCGCCGATCAAGGAAAGCGCACGCTTCATTCCTGTTTTCCTCCCCAAAATCCTGTCCGGCCGCGCCCTGGCTTTCGTCCCGCCGGCCCTTTGCGACTGGTCGCCCGACACCCGGATGCGATTGAGGCATTCGGTTTGTAGGGCACACCAACACTATGGCGCAGGCGGAGCGGAGCTGCAATAGATAAATCACATTGATTTTGATATTCGGGGGCGTATGGCTCGGCCATCTGCGTGCGCGCGCGGAGAGGTGGCTCGGACAGCGGGGTTGATGGCGCAGCAGAGTTAGGGATTAAGCCGGATTTTCCGCCAGCCTTGCTCCCTTGGGGTGCCGCTTGCTACGGTGGCGAAGTTCCAAAGTTGATCGATCCAACGGCCATAACCATGGCCGAGTCGGACTAAATAAATCACTTTGATTTTGTTATGATTGGTTGCTATACGGACTATTGTCGAGGTCAAGGGCGGGGAGGCGGCGGAAGGATGCGGGGCGGCGATACCACCGGGCTGCGCGCCTACAACGAGCGGCTGGTCATGCATGCGCTGTTGCAGGCCGGGATGCTGTCCAAGGCGGAAATCGCGCGGGAGACCGGTCTCAGCGGTCAGGCGGCGTCGGTGATCGTCAACCGGCTGCTGGAGGACGGGCTGCTGGTCAAGCTGGACAAGGTGCGCGGGCAGGTCGGGCAGCCGTCCACCCCGATCGCGCCGAATCCGGACGGCGCCTATGCGCTGGGGGTGAAGATCGGCCGGCGCAGCGTCGAGGCCATCCTGATCAACCTGCTGGGGGAGGAGCTGGGGGCGAGCCGCGTGCGCTACGACGCGCCGCTGCCGGAGCCGACGATCTCCACCGCAATCGCCCAGGCGGTCGGATTGCTGGCGCATCTGTCGCCGGCGGCGCGCGGGCGGGTGGTCGGGCTGGGGGTCGCCATGCCGGATGAAATCCATGCCTGGTCGGCGGAGCTTGGCCTGGCGCCGGGGGCGCTGGACGGCTGGCGCGATACCGACATCGCCGGCGCCTTCGCGCGCGAGACCGGGCTGCCGGTGACGCTCTACAACGATGCCGCGGCGGCCTGCGCGGCCGAGATGATCGCCGGCCACGCCATTGTCAGCCGCAGCGCGCTCTACATCTATCTGGGCACCTTCATCGGCGGCGGGGTGGTGATCGACGGCCGGCTCTATCGCGGAGAGCAGGGCAATGCCGGGGCCATCGGCTCGATGCCGACCCGCCCGGCCGGGCCGGGCACGCCGCCGGGCCAACTCATCCATGCCGCCTCGATCTTCCTGCTGGAGCGCGAACTGGAGGCCGCCGGCATCGACCCGACCGCGGCGCTTTCGGCGGCACTGGCCGACGGCAGCGGCGAGCGGGCGGACGCCATCTTCGATTCCTGGGCCGAGGCGGCGTGTGCCGAGCTGTCGCGCGCGGTCGTGTCGGCGCTCAGCGTCATCGATTTTCAGGAGGTGGTGGTCGACGGCTTCCTGCCGCCCTCCTGGCGCGACCGCTTCACCCAGAGGCTGACGGCGGCGGTGGAGCGCTTCAACCGGTCGGGGCTGAAGTCCGCTCCGGTGATGGCGGGATCCATCGGCCCGATGGCCCGCGTGCTGGGGGCGGCAATGCTGCCGCTGAAGGCGCGTTTCTCGCCGGATACCGACCTGCTGGTCCGGTCGGGCATGGCGCGGGATCTGGTCTGAAGGCTCAATTCAGATCACGATGCCGGCCAGGGCGGGACTCTGGTCGAGAGCATCGGCGAGAACCTCCAGCATGCGGCGGCAGTCGGCGCGGGTCACCGGTGCGCCGAGGCAGATGCGCAGGGCTTCGGGCACCGCGCCTGCGGTCAGGAAGGTGTCGCTGACCGCGGCGGCGATGCCGTGGCTGCGCAGATGGGCTGCGAACTCCCCACGGGTCCAGGCCGGCGGCAGGGTCAGCCACAGATGGAACCCCTCGGGGTGGGCGGTCTGCGTGGCGGGCGGAAGCAGGTCGCGGGCGATGCGCTGGCGGGCCGACGCCTCGGCACGGATGGCGGTCAGCAGCGCATCGGCGGTGCCGTCGGCGATCCATTGAGTGGCGACGGCGGCCGGGACCGGCGGCGTGCCGAGGATGGTGGCGCGCTGGGCGGCGGCCAGCCGCATGGCCTGACGGGCGTCGGGGGCGGCGACATAGGTGACGCGCAGGCCGGGCGCCACGCATTTGGCGAGGCCGACGACGTGGAAGGTCACGTCGGGCGCCAATGCTGCGATGGGCGGCGGGGCGTCCTGCGGCAGCACGCCGTAGATGTCGTCCTCGATGATCGGGAAGCCATGCTGGCGGGCGATGGCCGCGATGGCGGCGCGGCGGCCGGCCGGAAGGGTCGCCGTCGTCGGGTTGTGCAGGGTGGGGGTGCAGTAGAGCGCCTTCGGGGAGTGGGCCTGCACCGCGGCGCGCAGGGCGTCGGGGTCGAGGCCGTCCTTGTCCATCGCCACCCCGACCACCCGCAGGCCGAGCTGCCGGGCGATGGCCTTGAAGCCGGGATAGGTCAGCTCCTCCGTACAGACGGTATCGCCGGGGCTGGTCAGCATGCACAGCAGGGCCAGGAGGGCGCTCTGCGTGCCGGGGCAAAC
The DNA here is from genome assembly GCF_013340935.1 of Azospirillum melinis. GTDB lineage: Bacteria > Pseudomonadota > Alphaproteobacteria > Azospirillales > Azospirillaceae > Azospirillum > Azospirillum melinis. Next base: position 10,495 of record NZ_WHOS01000050.1, read on the forward strand.
GACGATGCGGCTGTGATTGCCGAGCGGGGACTCGTCCAGATCGGGCAGGCGCTTGGCGAGCCAGCGGGCTCCGGCGGCGCAATCCTCCTCCACAGCGCGGAAGCCGGCGCCGGCCTCCGGATAGCGCAGCAGCGTTTGCGGGTCGAGCCGCAGCATCGCCTGCGACAGGCTGCGGCGCACCCGGTCCAGCAGATCCGGCGCGTCGGGCAGCGGCGGCTGGTTCATGGTCATGTCGATGACCGCCGACGGTGCTGCGGCCTCGCGGCGGGGCCGGGCGGTCTCGGGCAGCGGGCGGTCCGGCGCGACGTCCTGTGCGCTGACGAAGGTGCCCTGGCCGACGCGGGCATCGAGCAGGCCGCGGCGGCGGGCCTCGCTGTAGGCGCGGCTGACCGTGGTCAGGTCCACGCCCAGCCGGTCGGCGAGCAGCCGCTGCGGCGGCAGCCGCTGCCCGGCGGCCAGCCGGCCGGCGGCGATGTCGTCGGCCAGTGCATCGGCGATGGCGAGATAGACCGGCTTGGCGCGGTTGGTCAGATCGGGCTGCCAGACGGCGGTGTCCGACGGGTCGGCCGGGCCGGTGTGTTCCGGGGTGTCGGATTGCATGGATGTCCTGGCCGTTCCCTTGCCTGATTGCGGCGGCACCGTCGGCATCATATGCGCGTTCCGATCATGGTGCTGCAAGCGTCCAGTGCCCCTCTCCCCGACGGGAGAGGGGCAGTCCTCCGGGGGGAGGATCACGGTGCCAGGAAGACGCTGTTGTGCCGGGCCGGCTGGCCGGCGCCGCTGTCGGGCGTCAGGACGACGGTCACCGGGGTGGAGGAGTCCGGCAGGGCGGAATGCGGCACGCGGACCTGGATGCGGTAGGTTTCCACCGCGTTGGCGCGGGCGGACAGCGACAATTCGCCGGCCTCGGTGCCCTCGCCGGACAGGCTGAGGCTCGCCTGCGGAAGGCCGGACAGGCTGAGGCGGTAGTGGCGGTCCGTCAACGACATGTTGGCGATCTTGATGGTGTAGGCGTTCTGGATGCGGCCGTCGGTGAGCGTGACGAACAGCGGTGCCCGGTCGCGCAGGACGGAGACGTCGTTGCTGGACTTCATCGCCAGCGCGATTGCCATCACACCGCCGACCACGACCAGCATCAGGCCATAGACGATGGTGCGCGGCCGGATCAGCCGGTAGCGGGCCGGCGGGGTGCCGGCCGCCTTCGCCGCCTGTGCCGTCAGGGTGTCGAAGCGGATCAGGTCGCCGGGCCGGCCGATGCGCGCCATCACGTCGTTGCAGGCGTCGACGCACAGGCCGCAGCCGATGCATTCCATCTGGATGCCGTCGCGGATGTCGATGCCGGTCGGGCAGACATGGACGCACTGGCCGCAGTCGATGCAGTCGCCGAACCCCTTGTGGGTGCGGGTGTCCCAGCCCTCGCTCTTGCGCAGGGGCGCACGCCCTTCGCCGCGCCAGTCCTGATAGGTGACGACCTGGCTTTCCTCGTCCAGCATGGCGGCCTGGATGCGCGGCCAGGGGCAGACATAGAAGCACATCTGTTCGCGCATGAAGCCGGCCATGGCATAGGTGCAGGCGGCGATGAACAGGACGGAGCCGGCGGCGAGCGCCGGGGCGTCTAAGCGCAGCAGATCGGCCGCCAGGGACGGCGCGTCGGTCAGGTAGGCGATGCCGAGGAAGCCGGTGACCAGGGAGATCGCCAGCCATCCCGCGTGCTTGACCGTCTTCTTCGCCAGCCAGCCGGCGGTCCAGGGATGCTTGTCCAGCCGGATGCGGTCGCCGCGGTCGCCTTCCACCCGCCGTTCGACCCAGACGAACAGGTCGGTCCACACCGTCTGCGGGCAGGTGAAGCCGCACCAGACACGTCCGCCCAGCGCCGTCGCCAGGAACAGGCCGATGGACGCGATGATCATCACGCCGGTGATGTAATAGACATGCTGCGGCCACAGCTGCAGGGCGAAGATGTAGAAGCGCTGGCTGCCCAGATCGAACAGCACCGCCTGATCGGGCAGCCCCAGCCCGCGGTCCCAGCGCAGCCAGGGCAGGATGGCGAACAGCGCCAGCAGGACCACGCCCAGCCATGTCTTCAGCCGCCGGTACCGCCCGCGCACCGCCTTGGGATGGATCTTGCGGTGGGAGGCGTAGGCCGATGGCGGGTCTGGAGTGTCCGCCGCATGGTCGGGGCGGCGGGTGATGATGGGCGCATCGCTGGGCATGGATCACCTGGCACGAAGAAGCCGTCCGGGCGCCTGTCCACGCTCTATGGCGTATGGAGAAGCGCCCATCGGGCGATGAGGTTTGTATGGATCGCTTGTACGGATTCGGCAAGGTGATTGTAGGGTGAATTTGGTGCTTTATGTCCTCGTGCGGCGGTGTGTCGCATCTTTGTATGGATTTCTTATCGAAGGATCCATGCATTCGGAACGATTTGTGGAAGCGCTTCCGGGCTGCAGGCATGCCAGCCTTCCGCCGGCTGCCATTGTCGGACGGAAATAGCGGCGCACATTGTCGTCGACCCGAGACGAGACTGCGGCAGGTCCCCCTTGAGCGGAAAGCAGAGCGACAGGACAGGGAAAATGGACAGCGGGAACCCGTGCATCGGCCTCTGCCGCTTCGGCGGCGACGGCAACTGCCTGGGCTGCCACCGCACCAAGGCGGAGGTGAAGGGGTGGAAACGGCTGAGCGATGCAGCCAAGGCGGCGATCAATGCCAGGATCGGGTCCAACTCCCGGCAAGGCATCGAAGCCGGACCGGTCGAGGGAAAGGCGCGGCACAAGCGGTTGCGCAAGCTCGACAGGAAGATCGGCAAGCTGGAGGCGAAACTCGCCCTGCTGCGGGCGGAGCGTGACCGGGTGGGCGGGGTCCGGCTTTCCGGCAGCCATGGTCAGACGCCCGAAAGCTCTAGGTAGAGTTCTGCCGTTCCGCCTAGCGAGGTACCACGCTCAAGACTGCTATAAAGCTCGTTCATGCAGACACTGAATAGAGCAACCAAGCGTCGATGCCATGGCCAGCCCTCCATCGTGAAAGCCGGTGCGAGAGAACCGGGGGAACCGGTGGTCCCGCCCGCAGGCTGGGCGCCCTCCTGACGCTGTCTCTGGTTCTGATCCCGCATGCGGCGCCGGCCCAGACGGTCGAGGATCTGTCGACCCTGTCCATCGAGGAGCTGGGGACGATCAAGGTCACCTCCATTTCCAAGCGGCCGGAGCCGCTGAGCGACGCGGCGGCGGCGGTCTATGTCATCACGGCGGAGGACATCCGGCGGTCCGGCGCCACCAGCCTGCCCGAAGCGCTGCGGCTGGCGCCTAATCTGGAGGTGGCCCGGCTGAACACCGCCGGCTACACCGTCAGCGCGCGCGGCTTCAACTCGCCGGAGGCCGCCAACAAGCTTCAGGTGATGGTCGACGGCCGCAGCGTTTATTCGCCGGTCGCCTCCACCGTTTTCTGGGAAGCGATCAACGTCCCGCTGTCGGAGATCGAGCGGATCGAGGTGGTCAGCGGCCCCGGCGGCACGCTGTGGGGCGCCAATGCGGTCAACGGTGTCGTCAACGTCATCACCCGGCCCGCCGCGGACAGCCAGGGCGGTTTCGCCGAAATCGGCGCCGGCTCCGGCGAGCGGAACGGTACCCTGCGCTACGGCGTCAAGGCCGCGGATGGCGGACTGGCGTTGCGCGGCTATCTGACCGGCTTCGACCGGCGCAGCAGCTTCGCAGCGGTGCCGGGCGACGTGACCACCGACGCCTTCGACGGCTCGCAGGCCGGCTTCCGGCTGGATGGCACCGCGGCGGGCGGCGCGGCCTCCTACACCCTGCAAGGCGATCTCTTCCACAACCATACGGAGTGGCTCGACACCTCGCTGCATGGCGGGAACCTGCTCGGGCGTTGGACGCACAGGCTGGGCGACGGGTCGTCGGTGCAGCTGCAGGCCTATTACGACCAGCAGGTTCGCGATTATGCGGTCGCGACCGACCGGTTGGAGACCTTCGACGTTCAGGCCCAGCACAATGTGGCGCTGGGCAGCCGGCACCAGCTGGTCTGGGGCGCGCAGTACCGCGTGTGGCAGTCGGCCTTCCGCTCGCGGGTGTCCCTCGGCTTCCCGGAGGATGACGCGACGATCTCGCTGGGAAGCCTGTTCGCCCAGGACGAGGTGACGCTGACGCCGAAGCTGAAGCTGACGGTCGGGATGAAGGCGGAATACAACAGCTATTCCGGCTTCGACATCCTGCCCAACCTGCGGCTCGCCTGGCGGCTGTCGGACGACCACATGCTGTGGACGGCGGTCAGCCGGTCGGTGCGCACGCCGTCGCGCGTCGACCGCGAACTGTCGGGGGCTGGCATCCTGGCGCCCTCGCCCGATTTCCAGTCGGAGCGGCTGGTGGCCTATGAGGTCGGCTATCGCGGCCGGCCCGTGGCGAACAGCCGGGTGGCGCTGTCGGCCTTCTACAATGTCTATGACGACCTGCGCACCACCAGCCTGACCGACGGCGGCCTGCCGATCATGCTGCGCAACGATATGGAGGGAAACACATACGGCATCGAAGGCTGGGGCAGCTATGGCTTGACCAGCTGGTGGACCCTGCATGCCGGAGGCAACTGGCTGCACAAGAACCTGCGGCTGAAGCCGGGGGCGAACGACCTGTCCAACTTCCAGGCCGCCGGCCAGGATCCGGCCTATCAGCTTCAGTTGCGCTCGCAGATGAACCTGACGCCGGAGGTGGAATTCGACGCCACCCTGCGCCGGGTCGGCCGGGTCGCGGTGTCGAACGTCCCGGCCTATACCGAGGCCGACCTGCATCTGGGCTGGCATGTCACCCCGGCGCTGGAGCTGTCGCTGTTCGGCCAGAATCTGCTGCATGCCCGGCATCTGGAGGCCTACGACCCGTCCAACACCACGCCGCGCGCCATCGGACGGAGCGTCTATGCGCGCATGCGGGTGGGGTTTTGAGCATGGAGGAGCGGCCGCTGCGCTGGTGCAGTCCGCTGGCGCTGAGCCTGCTTCTGGTGCTGGCGGGCGGGCCGGCGACGGGCGCATCGGCCGAGCCGCTGGAGGCGGCGGTGAAGGCAACCTTTCTCTACAAGTTCATCGCCTTCGTCGCCTGGCCGCCGGGGGCCTTCGCCGCGGCGGACAGCCCGTTCCGCCTCTGCGTGGAAGGGCCGGACCCGTTCGGCGACTTGCTGGACCGGGCTGTCGCCGGACAGAGGGCCGGCGGACGGCCGATCGAGCTGATGCGCCGGCAGCAGTTCGAAAAAGGGTCGGGCTGCCATCTGCTGTATGGGACGATGCCGATGGACCGGCTGCGCGGCGAGCCTGTTCTGACGGTCAGCGATGCCGATGTGCCGGGCGGATCGGCCGCCGGCGCGGTTATCACCTTCGTGTTGCAGGAGGACCGGGTCCGTTTCGTCATCGACGCGGCGGCAGCCCAGGGCAACCGGCTGGCGATCAGCTCCAAGCTGATGAGTCTGTCGGTGCGGCCATGAGGAAGCAGGAGAGCGGAACGTGACCGATCTGGCCGGATTCTGGCGCCACACGCCGCGCCTGACCGCGCTGGCGGTGATTGTCCTGCTGGTTGCCGGCGGGCTGATGGCGCTGGCCAGCGAAAACGCCTATCGCGACGAGCGGGCGGGCGACGTGGAGGTGCAGACGCGGATCCTGGCGGCGACCGTCACCGCGGCGTTGAGCTTCAACGACCGGGCCTCCGCCAGCGAGTATCTTGCGGCGCTGTCCGCCAGCCCGGAGTTCGAGGCGGCCGGCGTCTATGACGGCAGCGGGGCGCTGTTCGCCAGCTACACCGCCGGCGGGATGGCGCCGATGCAGCAAACCGCCGAGCCGCCGGGGCATCATTTCGACGGCGACCATCTGACGGTGACCGTCATGGTCATGCAGGATGGACGCGCCATCGGCAGCGTGTCGCTGCGCACGCAGATGGAACCCTTCGCCCGCCGGGCCGAACGCTATGTCGGCATGGCGCTTCTGCTGGCGATGACCTTGCTGATCGTGCTGGTGCTTGGCGCGGCGCAGGCGGCGCTGACGAGGGCGAACCACGATCTGGCGGAACGGGCGCGCGACCTGTCCGCCGCCAACAGGGCGCTGAACGCCGAGATCGCCGAACGCGAGAAGGTCGAGGCCGCCCTGCGCCAGAGCCAGAAGATGGAGGCGATGGGCCAGCTGACCGGCGGCATCGCCCATGATTTCAACAACCTGCTCCAGGCGTTGGCCAGCTGCCTTCAGCTGGTCGGGCGGCGGGCGAAGGAGCCGTCGATCCAGCCGCTGCTGGAAACCGGACAGCAGGCCATCGACCGCGGCGCCAAGCTGGTGCAGCAGCTGATGGCCTTTGCCCGCCGCCAGACCTTGCGGCCGGAGCCGATGGATGTCCGCGACCGGCTGCTGGGCATGGCCGACCTGCTGACCCGCGCCATCCGCGCCGACATCACGCTGGAGACGCAGGTGGAGCCGGGGCTGTGGCCGGTGGAGGTCGATCCGACCCAGTTCGAACTGGCGATCCTGAACCTCGCCGTCAATGCGCGCGATGCCATGCCCGAAGGCGGGCGGCTGCGCGTTACCGCCCGCAACCGGCCGGCTGACGGTGCCAGCGGCGATCTGGTGCAGGTGACGGTCAGCGACACCGGCACCGGGATGGAGCCGGAGGTAAAGGCCCGCGTCTTCGAACCCTTCTTCACCACCAAGGAGGTCGGCAAGGGCTCCGGCCTCGGGCTGGCGCAGGTGTATGGCTTCACCCGCCAGTCGTCGGGCCGGGTGGAGATCGACAGCGCGCCCGGCCAGGGCACCGCCGTCTCGCTGTTCCTGCCGCGGACGGTCAAGCCGGTGGCCGCACCCGCGAAGGAGCGGGCGCTGGACACCGCGCGCGGGGCCGGCCGGCGCCTGCTGCTGGTGGAGGACGACCCCATCGTCGGCAGCATGGTGGCGGCAGCGCTCGACGAGATGGGCTATGCCGTTCTGCGCGCCGGCAATGCCGAGGAGGCGCTGGGGCTGCTGAACGACCGGGCCCTGCGGATCGACATCCTGTTCAGCGACGTGGTGATGCCGGGGGCGATGAACGGCATCGATCTGGCCCACACCGCCCGGCGCCTGCGGCCCGGCCTGCCGGTGGTGCTGACCACCGGCTACAGCGAGGACATCGCCCGGATCGACGGGGTGCGGGTGCTGCCGAAGCCCTACCGGGTTGGGGAGCTTGCGGAGCTGCTGGAGGCGGCGCTGGCGGCGGACGGGGCGGGCGTCAGGGTTCGCTGAGGAGTTCGCTGAGGAAAGACCGGATCGCCTCCACCACCTCCTCTTCGCATTCGCGGTGCGGGACGTGGCCGGTGTCGGGCAGGAGGCGGACGGTCCCGCGGCCGGCGGCGATGCGGGCGGGGTGCTGGGCCGAGCCATACTCGTCGCGGTCGCCATGCAGGGCCAGAACCGGGCAGCGGACCTCCGCCAGGGCGGCGTCCAGGGTCCAGTCGGCGAAGGCCGGGGACAGCCAGCTTTCGGTCCAGGCATCGACCGTCCAGCGCGCCTTGTCGCCCTGGTATCTCGCCAGGTGGGCCAAATGGGCTGGATCCTGGAAGCCCTGCCTGGCCTCGCGGATGCCGTCCAGCGTGCGCTCCTCGACGAAGGCCTGTGCTGCGATGGTCACCAGCGCGCGGCAGCGGGAGGGGAAGCGCGCCGCCGTTTCCACCGCCATGCCGCCGCCGACGCTGTGGCCGCAGACGACAAAATCGCCGATGCCGAACCTGTCGAGCAGGAGGGGGACGGTGTCCCGCGCCTCCGCGGCGACGAAATCGCGGGGCAGGGTGCCGGGGTGGGGATCGGAGCGGCCGAAGCCCAGCCGGTCATAGGCGATGACCCGCCTTGCGGTCGCGGCGGCAAGGCGGGCCGGGAAGCTGCGCCAGAGATCGACGCAGCCGAGCGAATCGTGGAACAGCAGGATCGGCGGCAGCCCGCCGGCCCGGGCGGGCGTCCAATCCTTCACGTAGAGACGGCCGAGATCGGCCGGAATCAGGCGGTCCTGGTCGCTGACGGCGCTGGTCATGTCGTCCGGGGTCATGTCGTCCGGTTGCTGTTGCTGTTGCAGTCGGGGCCGGACGGCAGGATAGCATGAATGCCGCGCGTCAGGCCCGCGCCCGCAGATAGGGAGTCGTGCGCCATTCCGCGTGCTTGATCAGGCGGGTGGCGACGAAGTTGATCAGCAGGTAGAGGATGCCGGCGACGATGAAGATCTCGAAGACCGCGAAGGTCTGGGCGATCATCCGCCGCGCGACGCCGGTGATCTCCATCATCGTGATGGTGCTGGCGAGCGAGCTGGCCTTCACCATCAAAATCACCTCGTTGCCGTAGGCCGGCAACATCTGGCGGATCGCCACCGGCAGGACGATGCGGCGGAACAGCCGCACCCGCGACATGCCGCAGGCCCGTGCCGCTTCCACCTGCTCCTGCGGCACCGTCTCGATGGCGCCGCGCAGGATCTCCGAGGTGTAGGCGCCGGTGTTGAGCGCCAGCGCCAGGATGGCGCACCACATCGGCTGGCTGAGGACGGGCCAGAGGAAACTGTCGCGGATGAGGTCGATCTGGCTGAGGCCGTAATAGATCAGGAAGATCTGCACCAGCAGCGGCGTGCCGCGGAAAACGAAGGTGTAGGCCGAGGTCAGGGCCACCGCCACCCGGTTGCCGGACAGGCGCAGGAGCGCGGTGGCGAAGGCCAGAACGGCCCCGAAGGCGAGCGCCAGCGCCACCAGCTGCAAGGTCAGGGGCAGGGCCGCCAGAAGGCGCGGCAGGCTGTCCCACATCAAGGTCCAGTTCATCGTCAGGCCCTCCGCACGCCGCGGCTGGCATAGCGCTCGGCCTGCTGGAACGCCGTCGTCGAGACGGTGGTCAGCGCGAGGTACAGCAGTGCGGCGACGCTGTAGAACAGGAAGGATTGCCGGGTGGAGCCGGCGGCGGTGTGGGCGACGCGCATGATCTCGGCCAGGGCGGTGACGGAGATGAGCGCGGTGTCCTTCAGCGTCAGCTGCCAGACATTGCCCAGGCCGGGCAGGGCGAAGCGCAGGGTCTGCGGCACCAGAACCCGGCGCAGGATGCGCCAGCGGCCCATGCCGCAGGCCCGCGCCGCCTCGATCTGGCCGTAGGGCACCGATTTGACGGCGCCGCGGATGACCTCGGTCGAATAGGCGCCGGAGATCAGGCCGACGGCGGCGACGCCGATGGAAAAGGCGTTCAGCTCGATGAGGCCGCCATAGCCGAAGATTCCGGCCACCGCCATGATCATGCCCGAACCGCCGAAGAACAGCAGGTAGATCACCAGCAGTTCGGGCACGCCGCGCACGGCGGTGGTGTAAAGCTCCGCCAGACCCCTCAACACCAGGCTGTCGCTGAGCTTGGCGGCGGCGCCGGCGGCCCCGAAGGCGAGACCCAGCAGGAAGGACGACAGTGCGACCGCGATGGTCATCGCCGTCCCGGACAGGAGCTGCGGCCCCCAGCCGTGCAGCCCGGAGGTGAGCCCGGAGTCGAGGAGGTCCAGCATCGGGATCACCGCACCGAAACGTCGTAGCCGAAATGCTTCTGGCTCAGGGTCGCGATGGTGCCGTCCTTGTTGGCATCGGCGATGGCCTTGTCGAGACGGCCCTTCAGCTCCGCATCGGCCTTGCGCAGGCCGACGCCCATGCCCTCGCCCAGCACGCCGCGCGTCATCGCCGGGCCGAACAGCGTCATCGTGTCGTTGCCGGCGGCGCGCATCAGCGCCTCGACCGGCGAGCGGTCGCCGAAGATGGCGTCGACGCGGCCGGCGGCCAGATCGATGGCGGCGTTGTCGATCTTGTCGTAATTGCGCACGGTCACGTCCGGCAGATACTTCTCGAGGAAATCGACCTGGATGGTCGATGTCTGGACGCCTATCGTCTTGCCCTTCAGCAGCTCCGCCAGCTTGGCGACCGCCGGCTTGGCAGCGGCCTCGTCGGCAAGGTCGACGCGCTCGGCGCCGACGCCGGCACCGGCCAGCTTGGAGGATTTCAGGGTGGCGAAGGTGGATTGCTCGGTGCCGTAGGGGCCGGCGAAGGCGATGACCTTCTTGCGCTCGTCAGTGATGGTCATGCCGGCCATGATGGCGTCGATCTTGCCCTGCTGCAGCGACGGGATCATGCCGTCCCAATCCATCGCCACCAGCTCGCAGTCGGCTTCGATGCGCTTGCACAGGTCCCAGGCGAGGTCGATTTCGAAGCCGACCAGCTTGCCTGACGAATCCATGCCGTTCCACGGCGCGAAGGCGCCTTCGGACGCGATGCGGATCTTCTTTGCATCCTTCGCCACCGCCGGAACGGCGCTGCCGGCGGCCAGGGCGCCCAGCACCAGGGCCAAAAGGATCTTCTTCATTGGTTGGTATCCTGTGTTCGTTTGTCCGCTCGGGTCCGGCTCTTGCGATCCGTACCGGCGGCGGAACGGCGGACTTTGGCACAGGCGTCCGTCGGCCGTCATCGTCGCGAAAGCCGGGATGCCTGCGCTTGTGTGGCGCACCCCCCTTTTGGGCGGCAGACTCAGGCGGCGGAGAGATGGCGGGACAGGAACTGGCGCACGCGGTCGGACTCCGGATTGGTCAGCACCCTGTCGGGTGCTCCTTCCTCCTCGATCCGGCCCTGGTGGAGGAAGACGACCTTCGACGAGACCTCGCGGGCGAAGTCCATCTCGTGCGTCACCAGGATCATGGTGCGACCTTCGTCCGCGAGCTGTCGGATCACGCGCAGCACCTCGCCGACCAGTTCGGGGTCGAGCGCCGAGGTCGGCTCGTCGAACAGCATCACCTTGGGCTGCATGGCAAGGGCGCGGGCGATGGCGGCGCGCTGCTGCTGCCCGCCCGACAGCTGGACCGGGTAGCAGTCGGCCTTGCCCAGGATGCCGACCTTGTCGAGCAGGCTGCGCGCGAGGTCGATGGCCTCGCCCTTCGGCACGCCCAGGACATGGACCGGCGCCTCGATCACATTCTCCAGGATGGTCATGTGGCTCCAGAGGTTGAAGTTCTGGAACACCATGCCGAGGCTGGTGCGGATGCGGTCGACCTGACGGGAATTGGCCGGCAGGGTCCGTCCGCGCGCCGTCTTCATCGCGATGGTCTCACCGCAGATGGTGACGCGCCCTTCGTCGGGCACTTCCAGCATGTTGATGCAGCGCAACAACGTGCTCTTGCCCGAGCCGGACGAGCCGATCAACGTGATGACGTCGCCCTCGCGGGCGGTCAGCGACACGCCCTTCAGCACCTCCAGCTTTCCGAACCGCTTGTGCAGCCCGTCCGCCTGGACGGCGACCGCGGCGGCGGGGTTGGAGGGAGGGTGGCGGTGGGCCGGCCCGTCCTGTTCGACGCTGGCGAGAGGATCGATGGCGATGCGATGCTGGTCCATGCGGCGTCCCGATTTCGTTGGGGACACGGAGCATCAGCGAAGCAGCTGGCGGCTGGAAGATGAAAAAGTGACAGAAGAATCGGGCGAACTTGCCAGAATGAAAGCCATGGCTGCCCAAATTGGCAACTCCATGGCGGTAATTCCGGGTTGGCCTACAGCCGGGCGCGGGTGCTGCGCGGGGTGTTCAGCAGCAGGTTGGTCTCGCTGGTGGTGATGCCGGGGATCAGGCGGATGCGGCGCAGCACGCCGTCGAATTCCGGCAGGCTGCCGGCCGACAATTCCACGATCAGATCCCAGCGCCCGTTGGTGCTGTGGATTTCCATGATTTCGGGGAAGCCGCTGAGCGTGCGGACGACCCGGTCCGTCGCCTGCCCCTCGACCTCGATCAGCATGATGCCGCGCACCGGCGCCTCCACCGTGTCGGCACGCAGGATCACGGTGTAGCCGGTGATGATGCCGGAGCTTTCCAACCGCTCCATCCGCGAGCGCACCGTCGCCCGCGAGACGCCGAGTTCGATGGCGAGGTCGGAAATGCTGCGGCGGCCGTCATGGCGCAGCAGGGTGATGAGCTTCTCATCGAGCTGGTCGAGCGTCATGGTCGTAGGCCTCCCGACATTCTGGCAAGCTTGGCTGTTCAGTTTGGTAGGCAGATTGGCGACATTTGTCAAATTGCCCTGTCCGTTCCGCCGGACGCCTGTGGTTTGCTGGTGAGAGGAACAGGCAAGAGACCAAACAATGTCCTACCACAAGACCAAAACGAAGCAGTGCCGGCTGGTCGGCGTGCCGGTGCAGGATGGGGCGGGCCGGCTTGGCTGCGAAATGGGACCCAGCGCCTACCGCACCGCCGGCATCGCCAAGGCGCTGTCGGAGCTGGGCCACAGTGTGACCGACCTGGGCAACGTGGCGCCGCGGCCGCAACGGCCGATGGCGCACGGCAATGCCGCGCTGAAATTCCTGCCGGAGGTGGCGGGCTGGACCGCGGCACTCACCCAGGTCGCGTACGAGGCGAGCGCCGGTCAGGACGCCATGCCGATCTTCATGGGCGGCGACCACAGCCTTGCCGCCGGCACCCTGACCGGGCTGGCGCAGCGCGCCGCCGAGATGCGGCGCCCGCTGTTCGTGCTGTGGCTCGACGCCCATCCGGATTTCCACACGCTGGAGACGACGGAGAGCGGCAATCTGCATGGCGTGCCGATGGCCTACGCCACCGGGCTAGCCGGCTTCGACGGCTATTTCCCGCCGCCACCCGCCCGGCTCGACCCGCACAATGTCTGCATGATGGGCATCCGCAGCGTCGATCCGGCCGAACGGCGGGCGCTGGAGACCTCGGGCATCACCATCCACGACATGCGCAAGATCGACGAGCACGGCATCGTCGCCCTGCTGCGCCCGTTCCTGGAGCGGGTGGTGGAGGCGGACGGGCTGCTGCATGTCAGCCTGGACGTGGACTTCCTCGATCCCGGCATCGCGCCCGGCGTCGGCACCACGGTCCCCGGCGGCGCCACCTTCCGCGAAGCCCATCTGATCATGGAGATGCTGCACGACACCGGTCTGGTCAGCAGCGTCGATCTGGTCGAGCTGAACCCCTTCCTGGACGAGCGCGGCCGCACTGCGACCCTGATGGTGGAACTGCTGGCCAGCCTGATGGGGCGCCGCGTTCTCGACTACCCCACCCGCAGCTTCTGAGCGAATGGAGCGCCCGATCATGATCCCGAACCTGAACCTCGTTCCCTTCGTCAGCGTCGACCACATGATGAAGCTGGTGCTGCACATCGGTGTGGAACGCTTCCTGACCGAGCTGTCGGCCTATGTGGAGGAGGATTTCCGCCGCTGGGAGAGCTTCGACAAGACTCCGCGGGTCGCCTCGCACAGTGCGGAGGGCGTGATCGAACTGATGCCGACCAGCGACGGCCGCACCTATGGCTTCAAGTATGTCAACGGTCATCCGAAGAACACACGGGAGGGGCGGCAGACCGTCACTGCCTTCGGCGTGCTGGCCGATGTCGGCAACGGCTATCCCGTGCTGATGACGGAGATGACCATCCTGACGGCGCTGCGCACCGCCGCCACCTCCGCCGTCGCGGCCAAGCATCTGGCGCCGAAGGATGCCGCCTGCATGGCGATCATCGGCAACGGGGCGCAGGCGGAATTCCAGGCGCTGGCCTTCAAGGCGCTGCTGGGCATCCGGAAACTGCGGCTTTACGACATCGACCCGGTGGCGACGCAGAAATGCGTGCGCAACCTGCGCGACCAGGGCTTCGAGATCACCGCCTGCAAATCGACCGAGGAGGCGGTGGAGGGGGCGCAGATCATCACCACCGTCACCGCCGACAAGCAGTATGCCACCATCCTGACCGACAACATGGTCGGGGCGGGGGTGCACATCAACGCGGTCGGTGGCGACTGCCCCGGCAAGACGGAACTGCACCGCGACATCCTGCTGCGGTCGGACATCTTCGTCGAATATCCGCCGCAGACGCGGATCGAGGGCGAGATCCAGCAGCTCGCCCCCGACCATCCGGTGACGGAGCTGTGGACGGTGATGACCGGGCAGGCGGTGGGGCGGCGCGACGCGCGGCAGATCACGCTGTTCGACTCGGTCGGCTTCGCGACGGAGGATTTCTCCGCCCTGCGCTATGTCCGCGACAAGGTGGCGGGGACGGGGCTCTACGAGAATCTGGACATGCTGGCCGATCCGGACGAGCCGCGCGATCTGTTCGGCATGATCCTGCGCGCGGCGAAGCCGGCCCCGGTGGGCGAGGCGGCGTAGGGGGGCATGTAATCGCCCTCTCCCGGGGCGGGAGAGGGAAATTATGCACTCACCCCGCAGCCTCCCCCTCCGCCAGCGCCTGTTCGGCGCTGAGTTCCTCCAGATCCAGCTCCGCTTCCAGCCGGTGCAGCACCGTGTCATGGATGCGGCCGCCGCGGTGCAGGCCGAGGATCTCCGTGCGGGCGGCGCGGTTGGCGGCCAGGACGGCGGCGAAATGCTCGCGCCGGTCCTCCGCCAGCATGCCTTCGCTCTCGTGGAAGCGCTCGGCCATCGTTGCGCGGTGGCCATACTGTTCGAGCAGGCGCGGGTGGCGCTGGCGTCCGTCGGCCGTGTCCGACCGCTCGCGCACCGCTTCCAGCGCCGCGCGGGCCATGCGGATGCGGGCTTCGGATTCCGACAGGGTCGGGCGGCGCTCCAGCGTAAAGCCGCCCAGCCGCATCCTGCGGATCAGCGGGGCGAGCGTGGTCGCCTGCCCCAGGATCGACACCAGGATCACCGCCCAGGTGGTCGCCAGGATGATGTCGCGGCCGGGAAACTCCACCGGCACCGACAGGGCGACGGCAAGGCTGACCACGCCGCGGATCGCCGCCCAGCCCATGATCACCGGCACCGCCACCGACGGGTAGGGATCGCGCCGCCGCAAGTTTGGGAACAGGAAACGGGGCAGGTAGGTCGAGGGGAAGAGCCAGGCGAAGCGCGACAGGATCATCGCCAGTGTGACGGCGACGATCATCGGCAGCAGGTCGGTCAGGCCGGTACCGGCGGCCTCCAGCCGGCCCAGCACGCCGCGGAGCGACAGGCCGATGATGATGAAGACCATCGATTCCATGAGGAACACCGCCACCGCCCACACGGCGTTGGCATGGGTGCGCAACTGCGCGGTGAACAGGTCGTGCTGGCGGCGGCCCATCACCAGACCGCAGCCGACGGTGGCGAGCACGCCCGACACCTCCAGGGCCTCCCCGCCCAGATAGCTGCCCCAGGCGGCGAGGAAGCCGCCGACGATGCTGAGCGGCACGTCGCGCAGGCGCCCCAGCAGCAGTGCCGCGATGTGGCCGAAGACCACGCCGGCCACGACACCGCCGATGGCGAGCCACAGGAACTCCAGCGAGGCATGGCCGGCCTCGAAGGTGCCGGTCATCCCGGCCGCGATGGCGATGCGGAACAGAACCAGCCCGGTGGCGTCGTTCACCAGGCTTTCGCCCTCCAGCAGGGTGACGATGCGTGGCGGCAGCGGCAAACCCTTCAGCGCCGCCTTGGCGGCGACCGCGTCGGGTGGCGACAGGATGGCGCCGAGGGTGAAGCAGGCCGCCCAGGGCAGCGACGGCATCACCAGATGGGCGGCAACCCCGACCGCCAGCGTGGTGAAGGCGACCGCCCCGACAGCCAGTTGCAGGATGATGCGCAGGTTGGCGCGGAAATCGCTCCACACCGTGAAATAGGCGCTGGCGAACAGCAGCGGCGGCAGGAACAGCAGCAGGGTCAGGTCGGGATCGGGCGTGATCTCCGGCAGGCCGGGAATCAGGGCGAGCGCGATGCCGCCCAGCACCAGAACGGCGGATGGCGGCATGCGCAACCGCTTGGCCGCAAGTTCCAGCACGATGATCGCCGCCATCAGGCCGAGGACAAGTTCGAACTGACCGGATGGCGACATGCTGGGGGTCCGCTGTGCTGTTATAGTGGATGGCGATGAGGGCGGTGCGCTTTCCTTCGCTTAGCGGTTTATACCCAGGCGGCGGCGCATCCGCGAGACGATCGCGGCGAGCGCGAAGCCGCCGACCAGCCCGATATGTTCGAAGAAGGCGTTGGTCGCCATGAAGCGCTCCGGTCCGGCCATCGTCCAGAAATCATTGGCGATCAGGGCGGCGAGAACGGTGAAGACGCCGAGGGCGCCGGCACCCAGCCACAGCGCCCGGTCCAGCAGGATCAGCAGCGGGCCGACCAGCTCGACCAGGATGGTCAGGGCCGCCCAGAGCGCGGGCGGGGTGAGGCCGAAATGCGCCTGCTCGGCGACGGCGCCCGGCCAGTCGGTGAGCTTGACCAGACCGCCGAGGAGGTAGGCGCCGACCAGAGCCAGCCGGGCAAGCAGCCATGTGCCGTCCCAGTCGAGGATGCGGTCGACGATGCGTTCCGCCGGGCGTTCGAAGGAGCGGAGGGTCATGGCGGTGATGTTCCGATTGGGGGGAAATCCCCCCTCTCCCCAGGGGGAGAGGGGGATCCATTTCCAGGGGAGAGGTGGTTACACCGCCCAGCAGCCGCAGCCGAGCGCACCCCAGAAGGACTGCACGTCGGCGGCCGGCACGTCGGCGGCGTAGGCGGCGGCATGGTCGTGGCCGTGGACGCCGCAGCCGGTGGCGCAGCCGCAGGCCGAGGCCAGCGCCTGACGCTGGCTGTTCGCACCGCTGTCGGCCGACTTGTAGTAGCCGCCGAAGGTCCGCACCGGCGACCAGTCCGGCATCGGCTTGGGCAGTTGCGGCGCCAGCGGGCCGTAATCGCCCTCACCATGGACCACGGCGCCGCCGAGCATGGTCAGGACGGAGGTCAGGTGGACGATGCGGTCCTCCGGCACCGAGAAGAAGTCATCGGACAGCACGGCGAGGTCGGCGAGCTGGCCGGCCTTGATCTGACCCTTCTTGCCCTGCTCGTTGGAGAACCAGGTGTTGGCCTCCGTCCACAGCCGCAGCGCCGTCTCGCGGTCCAGCAGATTGGCGCGCGGATAGAGGCTGAGCCCGCCCACCGTCCGGCCGGTCACCAGCCAGGACAGCGAGACCCAGGGGTTGTAGCTGGCGACGCGGGTGGCGTCGGTGCCGCCGCCGACCGGCAGGCCGGCCGCCATCATCTTTGCAATCGGCGGGGTCCGCTCCGCCGCCTTCGCGCCATAGCGCTCGACGAAATATTCGCCTTGGTAGGCCATGCGGTGCTGGACGGCGATGCCGCCGCCGAGTGCGGCGATGCGGTCGATGTTGCGGTCGCTGATCGTCTCGGCGTGGTCGAAGAACCAGTGCAGCCCGTCGAAGGGCACGTCGCGGTTGACCTTCTCGAACACGTCGAGCGCACGGCCGATGGTCTGGTCGTAGGTGGCATGCAGGCGCCAGGGCCAGCGGTTCTCGGCCAGCAGGCGGATCACCGGCTCCAAGTCGCCTTCCATGTTGGGCGGCATGTCGGGGCGGGCGACGCGGAAATCCTCGAAGTCGGCGGCGGAATAGACCAGCATCTCGCCGGCGCCGTTGTGGCGGTAGCTGTCGTCGCCGTCGCCCGGCTTCACCTTCGACGCCCAGCCGGCGAAGTCGGCCAGCTCCTCCTTCGGCTTCTGGGTGAACAGGTTGTAGCTGATGCGCAGCGTCAGCTCGCCGTCGGCATGCAGCTTCTCGACGATGGCATAGTCGTCGGGATAGTTCTGGTAGCCGCCACCGGCGTCGATCACCCCGGTCACGCCCAGCCGGTTCATCTCGCGCATGAAATGGCGGGTCGAGTTCAGCTGGTATTCCGGCGGCAGCTTCGGCCCCTTGGCCAGCGTCGAATAGAGGATCGTCGCGTTGGGCTGGGCCAGCAGCAGGCCGGTCGGGTTGCCGGCGGCGTCGTGCACGATCTCGCCGCCTGGCGGGTTCGGCGTGTCCTTGGTATAGCCGACGGCACGCAGGGCCGCGGCATTCAGCAGGGCGCGGTCGTAGAGGTGCAGGATGAAGACCGGCGTGTCGGGAGCGGCGGCGTTCAGCTCCTCGATGGTCGGCAGGCGCTTTTCGGCGAACTGGTGCTCGGTGAAGCCGCCGACGACGCGGACCCATTGCGGCGCCGGGGTGATGGCCGCCTGCTGTTTCAGCATCGCCATGGCGTCGGCGAGGCTCGGCACGCCGTCCCAGCGCAGCTCCATGTTGTAGTTCAGGCCGCCGCGGATGATGTGCATGTGGCTGTCGATCAGGCCGGGGATCACCCGCCGGCCCTTGGCGTCGATCACCGTCGCCTGGGGAGCCGCGGCGCGCACCTCGGCCTCCGTGCCGACGGCAAGGAAGCGGCCGTCGCGGATGGCGATGGCGCTGGCCTGCGGGTTGGCGCGGTCGAGCGTGGTGACCTTGGCGTTGACGAGGATCAGATCGCCGGCGGCTTGATTCGGGGTGGCGGAATTCGGCATGGCGGCATTCCCGGGTCTGGACGCGAGGGTGGACAGCAGCGGCGATGCTAGCAGGGAAGCGGCGGCGGTTCCCGCCATCGCTTTCCGGCGGTCGATGGGGGGAGGCGTCATGCCTTCCCTCCCTTGTCAGCCGGATCGGACTCCACCGGCGGTGCGGCGACGCCGGCATGCGGACCCAGCACATGGCGCGCGCAGTCGGTCTGGATGAAGGCGACGACCGGCTCGCCGGCGATCAGCCGCTTGACGACGGGCACCACCTGTTCGCCGACCAGCATGCCGAGCAGTCCGATCAGCGCGATGGTCGGCGGGGCCGGCGAACGGACGCCGATCAGCGCATAGATGACGCCGACCAGGATGCCGGCGCCGGCCGAAAGGAGATAGGGCATCATGGGTCCGGACTCCCGGTCTGAAGCTGTTCCGTCAAATGAGGGCCGGTGCCCGGCCGGAACCGGGCACCGGACAATGTTGGATCAGGCGTGCTCGTGCTTGAGGCCGCCGACCACCTTGTGCGGGAATTCGCCGCGCTGCGGGGCCTTGTGGACCATGGTGTAGGCGTAATCGACGCCCATGCCGTAGGCGCCGAAATGCTCGCGGACGATGTTCATGACGCCGTCATAGCTCTCGCGCTTGGCCCAGTCGCGCTGGATTTCCAGGAGGACGTTGACCGCGGTGATGGAATGGGCGCCGGCCTGCTCCATGCGGCGGACCGCGGCGTCATGGGCCTCCTTGGAGGTGCCGCCCGAGCAATCGGTGACGATGTAGACCTCGAAGCCTTCCTCGATGGCGCACAGGGTCGGGTAGAGCAGGCAGGCCTCGGTCCACAAGGCGGCGATGACCAGCTTCTTCTTGCCGGTCGCCTTGACCGCGGCCACCAGCTCTTCGGAGTCCCAGCTGTTCATCGAGGTGCGCTCGATGGGGTCCTGCTTCAGGACGTCCATCAGTTCCGGCCAGATGTAGCCGGAGAAGCTCTCGGTCTCCACGGCGGTCACGATGGTCGAGGCGCCGAACAGCTTGGCGGTCTTGGCCAGGGCGATGGTGTTGTTCTTCAGCTGCTGGCGGTCGATGTTGACCACGCCGAAGGACATCTGCGGCTGGTGATCGATGAAGATGAAGACGGTGTCGTCGGCGTTGATGAGCGACTTGGCGTTGAAGGTCATGATCGTTTCCTGTTCCGTGTGGATTTTTAAGGGGTTGGCTACCGTTTTCGTCGGCGGCGCCGTCTGAAAGGACAATGGCACGAGGCTAGCTGTTGGGACAATCAGTCTGTGCAGAACATAATTGTTGCCGCCATAATGACAGTGTCCCGCCGCCCGGTTACGCGCGGATGAAGGCCAGCAGTTCCTCGTTGATGAGATCCTTTTGCGTGGTGCACATGCCGTGCGAACCGCCGGGAACGACCTTGAGGGTGCCCTTCGGCAGCATCGCCGCGGCGGCCTTGCCGGTGGTGGCGAGCGGGACGACCTGATCGTCGTCGCCGTGCAGGACCAGCGTCGGGACGATCATCTTCTTCAGATCGTCGCGCTGGTCGGTCTCGGAGAAGGCCTTGATGCACTCATACTCGGCCTGCAGCCCGCCCATCATGCCCTGAAGCCAGAAGCTGTCGATGACGCCCTGCGAGACCTTGGCGCCCGGCCGGTTGTAGCCGTAGAAGGGGATGGTCAGGTCCTTGAAGAACTGCGACCGGTCGGCCTTCACACTGGCGCGGATGCCGTCGAAGACCTCCAGCGGCACGCCGTCCGGGTTCCAGTCGGTCTTCACCATGATCGGCGTGATGGCGCCGATCAGCACCGCCTTGGCGACGCGCGACACGCCATGGCGGCCGATGTAACGGGCGACCTCGCCGCCGCCGGTGGAGTGGCCGACATGGACGGCGTTCTTCAGGTCCAGCGCCTCGGTCACCGCGGCCAGATCGTCGGCGTAATGGTCGAGATCATTGCCGAAGCCCGGCTGCGACGACCGGCCGTGGCCGCGACGGTCATGGGCGATGGTGCGGTAGCCGTGCTGGGCCAGGAACATCATCTGGTCTTCGAAGGCGTCGCCGGTCAGCGGCCAGCCATGGCTGAAGACCACCGGCTGGCCGGTCTGCGGCCCCCACTGCTTGACGTAGATCTGGACGCCGTCCTTGGTGGTGACGTGGCTGCCCTGGAGCATGGGTTTCGTTCCTTTGGTCTGGTCTGGGCGGGTGGCCGTCTTTTCGGCGGCGACGGCGGTGTCGGCGACTGCGGTCAGCATCCCGCTGCCCGCGACGGCAAGGGCGGCGCTGCCGGAAAGGACCGTCCGGCGGGACGGATGGAAATCCTGGGTGGTCATGCGAAGTCCGTTCGGGACCGGGCCGGCAGGACCGGCGCCGGCTGTCTTGGTGAACGGATGTTAGGGAAATGGCCGGGCGGGGGATTGCCTCTTCGGAACGGCTTTTGCCGGTTCTGCGCATCCCGCTGCCGGGAATGCAAAAAAGCCGGTTCCCCTTCGAAGGGCCCGGCTTTTTGCGGTGGTCAAGCTCCCTCTCCCGGGGCGGGAGAGGGCGATGATCGGGAAAATTTTCCGGTTTACGCGTCCTTGTTCGCCAACGACACCCAGGCAGCATCGCGGCGGCTGGACTCGACGGCGCCATGAATGAAGCGCACGCCGCGCACCCCGTCCTCCACCGTCGGCAGCGGCACGTCCGCCGGGGCCGGGCGGCCGTCCAGCCGGGCGGCGATGCGGTCGGCGGCGTCGCGGTAGATTTGCGCGAAGCCTTCCAGATATCCCTCCGGATGACCGGCCGGGGTGCGCGAGATGCCGCTGGCCTCAGGCAGGCTTCCCGCACCGGCGCGCAGCAGGGTGCGGGTCGGCTCGCCCAGCGGGGTGAAGCGCAGCTCGTTGGGCTGTTCCTGCTGCCATTCCAGCCCGCCGGTCTCGCCGAAGACGCGCAGGCGCAGGCCGTTGGTGGTGCCGGGGGAGACCTGGCTGGCCCAAAGCATGCCGCGGGCGCCGCCGTCGAAGCGCATCATGATGTGGGCATTGTCGTCCAGCCGCCGGCCGGGCACGAAGGCGGTCAAATCGGCGGCGAGGTCGGTGCAGCGCAGCCCGGTCACGAACTCCGCAAGATGGAAGGCGTGGGTGCCGATGTCGCCGATGCAGCCGGCGATGCCGCTCTGCGCCGGGTCGGTGCGCCAGGAAGCCTGCTTATTGCCGTTGGCCTCCAGGTCGGTCGCCAGCCAGTCCTGGGCATATTCGGCCTGAACCACCCTGATCCGGCCCAGCATGCCCGACGCCACCATGGCGCGTGCCTGCCGGATCATCGGATAGCCGCTGTAATTGTGGGTCAGCACGAAGACAAGGTCGCGTTGGCGCACCAGGGCGGCCAGCTCTTCCGCCTCCTCCACCGTGTGGACCAGAGGCTTGTCGCAGATGACGTGGATGCCGGCCTCGAGGAAGGCCTTGGCCGCCGGATAATGCAGGTGGTTCGGCGTGACGATGGCGACCGCGTCGATGCCGTCGGGGCGGGCGGCCTCGGCCGCCGCCATCCTGTGGAAGTCGTCGTAGCAGCGGTCGGGCGCCAGAAAAAGCTCCGCCCCGCTGGCCCGTGCCCGCTCAGGGTTGGAGGACAGGGCGCCGGCCACCAGTTCGTAACGGTCGTCGATACGGGCGGCGATGCGGTGGACGGCACCGATGAAGGCGCCCTGGCCGCCGCCGACCATGCCGAGCCTTAAGCGTCTTGACGACGCGGGTGCTTGATCCGGGCTCATGATGCCCCTTTCCCCAGACCGAGAATCCGGCGGTTGGCCGCCTCGTCGGTGCCGGCATCGGCGAAATCGTCGAAGGCGCGGTCGGTGACGCGGATGATGTGGTCCTGGATGAAGCGGGCGCCTTCGGCGGCCCCCTGTTCCGGATGCTTGATGCAGCATTCCCATTCCAGCACCGCCCAGCCGTCGAAGCCGTACTGGGTCAGCTTGGAGAAGATGCCGCGGAAATCGACCTGCCCGTCGCCCAGCGAGCGGAAGCGCCCGGCGCGGTCTTTCCACGGTGCATAGCCGGAATAGACGCCCTGCCAGGGGGTCGGATTGAACTCCGCATCCTTGACGTGGAACATGCGGATGCGGTCGCGGAACACGTCGATATAGCCGAGATAGTCCAACTGCTGGAGGACGAAATGGCTGGGATCGAACAGGATGTTGCAGCGCTCATGTCCGCCCACCCGGTCGAGGAACATCTGGAAACTGGTGCCGTCGAACAGATCCTCGCCGGGGTGGATCTCGTAGCAGAGATCGCATCCTGCGTCGTCGAAGGCATCGAGGATCGGCCGCCAGCGCTTCGCCAGTTCGTCGAAGGCGGTCTCGATCAGGCCGGGCGGACGCTGCGGCCACGGATAGAGATAAGGCCAGGCCAGCGCGCCGGAGAAGGTGGCGTGCGCGGTCAGGCCGAGGTTCGCCGACGCCTTCGCTGCGAGGTGGAGCTGTTCCACCGCCCAGGCCTGCCGGGCGTCGGGACGGCCATGGACCTCCGCCGGGGCGAAGCCGTCGTAAAGCGCGTCGTAGGCGGGGTGGACGGCGACGAGCTGGCCTTGGAGGTGGGTTGACAGCTCGGTCAGTTCGACGCCGGCATCGGCCAGCGTGCCCTTGATCTCGTCGCAATAGGTGCTGCTGGTCGCGGCCTTGTGCAGGTCGAACAGGCGGCGGTCCCAGCTGGGGATCTGCACGCCCTTGAAGCCGAGGCCGGCAGCCCAGCGGGCGATGCCGTCCAGCGAGTTGAAGGGTGCGGCGTCGCCCGCGAACTGGGCGAGGAAGATCGCGGGGCCTTTGATGGTCTTCATGGGGCTGGCTCCCTGATGGGGGGAGGTATCGGCTGGCGGCTGTCCCCCCTGACCCTCCCCCGCCAGGAGGGGAGGGTCAGGGGGACTGACGAACCAGGGATCAGTACGGCGAATCCGGGAAGTAGAATTCCTTGGCGTTCTCCTTGGTGATCAGCGCCGACGGGATGATGTAGGTTGCCGGCAGCTTGTCGCCCTTCAGACGCGCCTCGGCGGTCATCTTGATGGCGTCGTAGATGAACTTCGGCGAATAGGACACGTCGGCGTGGATCAGCGGGTTGGAGCCGTCGAGGATGGTCTTCACCATCGTCTTGGACCCGGCACCGCCGAACACCTCCTTGATGTCGGTGCGCTTGGCCTGCTCGATGGCCTTCAGCACGCCGAAGGCCATGTCGTCGTCGGCGGCCCAGACGACGTCGATGTCCTTGAAGCGGGTCAGGAAGTCCTGCGTCACCTTGAAGGCGTCGTCACGGTTCCAGTTGGCGTATTTGCCATCGAGGATCTTGATGTCGGGATACTGCTTCAGCACGCCGGTGAAGGCTTCCCAGCGCTCGTTGTCGAGCGTGGTCGGGATGCCGCGCAGCGCCACGATGTTGGCCTTGCCGTTGTAGTTCTTGGCGATGTATTCCGCCGGGATGCGGCCGAAGGCGGTGTTGTCGCCGGCGATGTAGGCGTCCTGGGCGCTGGGGTCGGTCAGGCCGCGGTCGACGACGGTGACATAGACGTTCTTCTTCTTCGCCTGCAGCACCGGCTGGGTCAGGGCGGCGGATTCGAAGGGGAAGATGACCAGCGAGTCGATCTTGGTCACCGTCACCAGATCCTGGAGCTGGTTCGCCTGTTCCGGCGCGCCGCTGGCGGTCTTGACGGTGATCTTCAGGTTGGGGTGAGCCTTTTCCAGCTCCGCCTTCGCCTGGTTGGCCCACCAGACGATGCCGCCGGTGAAGCCGTGGGTGGCGGCCGGGATGCTGACGCCCAGCTTCACCGTGTCCGCCGCGAAGGCGACGCCGCCAAGACCGGCGCCGAGGGCGACCGTCGCGGCCATGGCGACACCGGCGCCCAGGACAAGGCGGCGGGAATAACGCGCAACTTCCGACATGACGTTTCTCCTCCTCTTCGTTTTTTAGGGACGCCGGCGCTGCAAAAAGGCGACGGCAATGATGACGCAGCCCTGCACCGCCGCGTTCAGGTAGACGCTGATGATGCTGGTCAGGTTCAGGATGTTGCTGATGACCGACAGCAGAACCGCACCGATCACCGTGCCGGCGATCCGTCCCTCGCCCCCCTTGAAGGAGGTGCCGCCGACGATCACCGCGGCGATGGCCTCCAGCTCCCACAGCAGGCCGGTCGTGGGGGAGGCGGAACCCAGGCGCGGCACATACAGCACCGTGGCGATGCCGACGCAGACGCCGAGCAACCCGTAGGTCAGCAGCTTCACCCGGTCGACATCCACCGCGGCGAAGCGGGCGACCTGCTCGTTGGAGCCGATGGCCTGGACATAGCGGCCGAAGGCGGTGCGGTTCAGCAGGACGGCACCGGCGACCGACACCACCAGGAAGACCCAGACCGGCACCGGAATGCCGAGCAGGCTGCCGTAATAGACCGGGCCGTAGGCATCCGACAGGCCGTTGTCCAGCGTGATGGCGCCGCCGTCGGCCAGCCAGGTCAGCACGGCGCGGAAGATGCCGAGCGTGCCCAGCGTGACGATGAAGGGCTCGATCCGTCCGCGTGTGACCAGATAGCCGTGCGCCAGCCCGAAGCCGCCGCCCAGCAGCAGGGCGAACAGCATGCCGAGTGCCACGACGACGACCGGCGAGCCGACCGACCCGGCCAGCGCATTCATCAGCAGGATCATGCCGCCGGCGATCAGTGCCGCCATCGACCCGACCGACAGGTCGATGCCGCCGGAGATGATGACGAAGCACATGCCGATGGAGATGATTCCGATGAAGGCCGTGCGGGTCAGCACGTTCATCATGTTGTCCCAGGTGGCGAAATCCGGGTTCAGCGCCGTGCCGACGATCAGCAGCAGCACCAGCCCGACGACCGGGCCGAAGCGGTGCGGGTCGAAGCGGCGGGCGGGCTTGCCTGTGGACACGGTGCCGGCCTCAGTGACGGGTGTGGGTGCCGATGTCTGTCCCGATGGCATGGGCAATCAACTCCTCTTCGCTGAGCCGGTCGGCGGGCACGGTCGCGGTCACGCGCCGCCCGCGCATCACGATCACCCGGTGGCAGAGCCCGATCAGTTCGATCAGTTCCGATGAAATGACGATCACGCCGCGCCCTTCGGCGGCCAGCCGCGCGATCAGGAAATAGATGTCCCGCTTGGCGCCGACATCGACGCCGCGGGTCGGCTCGTCCAGCACGAAGACGCGCGGGTCGGGCTCCAGGAACTTGGCGATGGCCAGCTTCTGCTGGTTGCCGCCGGACAGCGACGATGCCGTGCCCTGCGGGTTGCCGCGGATGCCGAAATTCGCGATGGCATGCTCCAGCGCCCGATCCTCCGAGGCCGGCGACAGCAGAGGCTGGGCATGGTGGCGCAGCGTCATCAGGGTCAGGTTGTCGCGCAGCCCCATGTTGACGTGCAGGCCCTTGCCCTTGCGGTCCTCGCTGAGATAGGTCAGGCCGTTGCGCATCGCCTCGCGCGGGGTGCGCAGGCGAACCGGGCGGCCTTCGATCTCGACCGTACCGCCGCTGCGCGGGCGAAGGCCCAGGATGCCTTCGAACAGTTCGGTGCGGCCGGCGCCGACCAGACCGGCGAAACCCAGGATCTCGCCGGGATGGAGGTCGAAGCTCACATCCTCCGCCCAGCCGGGAACGGTCAGGCCGCGCACCGCCATCAGCGGCTTGCCGAGGGCCGGCATGTGCTTGTCCGGGAACATGTCGGTCAGTTCGCGCCCGACCATCAGCGTCGCCATGCGCTGGCGCGGCGTCTCGGCGGTGGGGGCTCGGGCGACGAAACGGCCGTCGCGCATCACGATCACTTCGTCGGTGATGCGCTCGACCTCGTCCAGCTTGTGCGAGATGTAGACGATGGTGACGCCGTCCCGCCGCAGCCGGTCGATCAGCCTGAACAGCCGGTCGCATTCCGATGGCGTCAGGCTGGCCGTCGGCTCGTCCATGATCAGCAGGCGGGCGTTGCGCAGCTGCGCCTTGGCGATCTCCACCAGCTGTTTCTCGGCGACGATCAGGTCGCGCACCTTGGTGTCGGGATCGCGGTCGAAGCCGACCTGGCGCAGGGCGTTGGCCGCCTGCTCGCGCATCTTGCGGTCGTCGAGCAGCCAGCCGCGCTTGATCTCGTGGCCGAGGAACATGTTCTGCGCGACGGTCAGGTCGTCGGCGAGGCTGAGTTCCTGGTGGATCAGCACGATGCCGCGCTGTTCGGCGTCACGGGAGTTCCGGAACGTCACCGCTTCGCCATCGATGGTGAGCGTGCCGGAGGTCGGCGCGTGATAGCCGGCGAGGATCTTCATCAGCGTCGATTTGCCGGCGCCGTTCTCGCCCAGCAGCCCATGCACCCGGCCCGGATGCAGGTCGAAGCCGACGCCGTGCAACACCCGTACGGGTCCGAATTCCTTGGTGATGCCGTCGAAGGCGACATGCAGGCTCATGGCTCCGCACCCCCTGACGGCCATTCCACCGACCGCAAGTCTGCGGCCGGGCGGATACCGTCCATGACGTTTCTCCCACTGCGAGGCGTGTCGCCCCTTCGTCGGCTCGAAAGCCGGGAGACGCCGCTTCGTTCGTTGGGCTGATGGTAAGCCCGCTGCTTTGGACAGACAATGGCCGACTTCGAACATAATTTGGCGAAAGTGGGTAAGGTGTGATAGGGAAGGAGACACGCGTCGTTTGGAAAGGCACTCGTCGATGGTTGACTGGCAGCGTCTGTCGGACGGCGAGCGCGCCTTGCTGGAGCGGCTGTTCTGGGCGGGCGGCCTGTCGCGGGGCGAACTGGCGGCGTCGGTCGATTTTTCCAAGAGCAAGGCCAACCTCGCGATCTCCAGCCTGATCGGGCGCGAACTGATCGAAGAAGGCGGGGTGCAGCCCTCGTCGGGCGGACGGCGACCGGAGGTGCTGCGGCTGAGCCACCGGATGGGGGTGCTGGCGGGAATCGACATCGGCGCCACCAGCATCGACGTGGCGCTGCTCGCCCCCGACATGACGGTGCTGGACCACCGGTCGGAAGCGGCGGATGTCCGCGACGGGCCGGCAGTGCTGTTCGGGCGGGTGCGGGACCTGCTGCGCGAGGCGCGGGACCGGATGGGGATCGGGCCGGGCCGGGTGCTGGGCATCGGCGTCGGCGTGCCGGGTCCGGTCGCCTTCGACAGCGGCATGCTGGTCAATCCGCCGCTGCTGCCGGGGTGGGAGACCTTCTCGATCCGCGAATTCCTGGCGGAGGAGTATGCCGCCCCGGTCTTCGTCGACAACGATGTGAACATCATGGCGCTGGGCACGCACTGGCGCCTGCGTGGACAGCTTCAGAACTTCCTGGTGATCAAGATCGGCACCGGCATCGGCTGCGGCATCATCTGCCACGGCTTGGTCTATCGCGGGCGGGACGGGTCGGCGGGCGACGTCGGCCATATCTGCGTCGATCCGCAGGGGCCGGTCTGCCATTGCGGCAACGCCGGCTGCGTCGAGGCGATGGCGGCCGGACCGGCCATCGCACGCATGGCGGAGGAGGCGGCGCGGGGCGGGGAAAGCCCGCGGCTGATGGAGTTGCTGGAGCGCAACGGCGCGCTGACGACGGTCGATCTCGGCAACGCCAGCCGAGCGGGGGATGCGGCGGCCACCGCCATCGTCCAGCAGGCCGGCGGCCATATCGGGCGGATGCTGGCCGCCGTGGTGAACTTCTTCAATCCGTCGCACATCTTCATCGGCGGCGGCGTGGCGCGGATCGGACCGCTGCTGCTGGCCTCGATCCGGCAGAGCGTCTATCAGCGCTCGCTCGCCCTCTCCACCCGGCATCTCGACATCCAGTATGTGCCGGAGGTCGAGAGCGCCGGGGTGATCGGCGCCGCGGTGATGGCGGTGCAGGAAACCATGCTGGCCGGACCGACGACGGGAACCGGCGTCACGCCGCCCGCACGGCGGTGATGAAGGAGGTCACCTCGCCGCGCAGGGTTTCGGCCTCGCGGGCAAGGCTGCTGGCGGCGTCCAGCACCTCGGTGGCGGCGGAGCCGGTCTCCAGCACCGCGTGGTTGACGCCGACGATGGTGGAGGAAACCTCCGTGGTGCCGCGCGCGGCCTCCGTGACGTTGCCGGCGATGTCGCGGGTGGCGGCGCCCTGTTCCTCGATGGCGGCGGCGATGGTGGTGGTGATCTCGCTGATGCGGCCGATGGTCTGGCCGATGCCGTGGATGGCGTCCTGGGCGCCGCCGGTCGCCTGCTGGATCTCCTTCACCTTGGCCTGAATCTCGTCTGTGGCGCGGGCGGTCTGGCTGGCCAGCGCCTTCACCTCGCCGGCGACGACGGCGAAGCCCTTGCCGGCCTCCCCGGCGCGGGCGGCTTCGATGGTGGCGTTGAGCGCCAGCAGGTTGGTCTGCGCCGCGATGGTGTTGATCATCTCCACCACATGGCCGATCTGGTCGGCCGCCTCCACCAGCGTGCGCATGGTGCTGTTGGTCCGTTCGGCCTGGGTCACCGCCTCGCCCGAGATGCGGGTGGAGGCGGCGATCTGCCGGCCGATCTCCAGGATGGAGGCCGACAGCTCCTCGGTCGCCGACGCCACGGTCTGCACGTTGACGGACGCCTGTTCGGAAGCCGCGGCGACAGCGGTCGCCTGCGCGCTGGCCTGCGAGGCGGTGGTTGACATCGCACCGGCGGTGCCCTGCATCTCGGTGGCGGCCGAGGCCACCGTCTCGACGATGTGCATCGCCTTGGCGTCGAAATCGCGCATCAGCGCCTCGAGCCGGGCGGCCCGCGCCTCCTTGGCGGCTTGTTCGCGGGCCTGCTCCGCCGCAAGACGGTCGGCGGTCAACATGCTGTCGCGGAAGACGGTGACGGTCGCCGCCATGCCGCCGATCTCGTCGGCGCGGCCCAGGCCGGGGATGGTGACGGCCATGTCGCGGTCGGCCAGACGCCGCATCGCCTCGGTCATCGAGCGGATCGGATCGCTGACCCGGCGCTTGGCGACGACCATGCCGATGACGGTCAGCAGCACGGCGGCCACCACCAGCAGGCCGGCGATGACGGCATCCTGAGTCGCACGCGCCGCCTGCGCATCGGAACGGACGACCATGCGGTCCACCGCCGCCAGGGCGGCGTCGACGATGTAGCCCTGGCTGGCGGTGTCCTGCTGGCGCAGGGTGCCGATCTCCACCGGAGACTTGCGGCCTTCGGCCAGGGCCGCGAGCACCGCCTTGCGCTGTTCGACCAGCGGGCCTTCGAAATTCACCTTGGCCTTTTCGACCGCCTCGCGGATCTGGCCGGGCGTATCGGGACGGGAGGCCGATTCCCTGACCAGGGCCCAGGCCTGACCGGTGCGGCCGATGGCCTCCGCCACCGCCTGCGCATCGGCCGGTGTCCAGGCTTGGCCCGTGGCGACCGCGGTCTGGATGCGCAGCGCCATGCCGCCGGCATTCAGCCGGGTGTTCCAGGCGGCGCGCTTGATGCCCAGCAGATGGTCGATCATCGGATCGGCCAGTTTCAGCGATCCGTCCAGCAGATCGGTCGCGGCGGTCAGCGCGTCGAGATAGGCGACGGGCGCCGTCGCCCAGGCCTCCGCCACCGCCGGATCGCGGGCGGGTTTGCGCTGGCGCAGCGCGCCATCGGCTTGCCGGCGCAGGGCGGCCAGCGTGTCGTGGGTGGCGCGCAGCGTCGAGGCCGCGGCCGGCAGGCCGGGCAGGTCGAGCGTGTCCAGCTTGGCGGCGATGGCGGCATAGCCGCTTTCCGCCACCGTGCGGTTGGCGGCGATGTCGCGCAGTTCGGCGTCGCCGGCCGGCTCCTCCGCCCCCAGCGCCGGGCCGACCAGTCCGCGTTCCAGCCGGATCGCCAGCAGCGTGCGCAGCAGGTCGCGGCTGGTCTCGCTGAGCGTGGCGACACGCTGGGCGTTGCGGGTGCGGTCGACGACGTCGATCAGCGTGACACTGCTGGTGGCGATCAGCAACAGCCCCAGCGCGGCGACGACGAGTCCAAGGGTGGCGCGGATCGACAGCCGCGAAAGGAGCGAGATCATGGTCTGGTCCTGTCTGTGCGAAGAGTTGGAGCCGCTGCGGACGGCGCGACACCGTTCCCCCCTGCCAGGGCGGGCCGGTTGAACGGGCGAAACTTGAAAACGGTTAGGGCCTAAACCGAAGACGATAATGGAAACCGACTTTGCGGTTTCGGTTCAGCCCCGATTGACAATGGCGCCGGTCTTCCGCGACGGCTTTCCTCCGACGTTGATATATTAATATGCTAATGCGGACGAGTTCAGGAATGCAGGCAAAATCCAAATGTGGATCAAAATGCCGCAGCGCCTTGTGAACAGGGTCAAAGGCGTCTTCCAGGCTTTCAAAATAAATGCTTAAGTCCAGGGTGTCGGGTTATTTGCACGCATCGGTCGCTGTGCTTAATCAAAAATGCCCGCCGCGACCCCCATCCGGCCCACCACCGAAACCTCCGCCAAATCCTCCTCTCGGGCCGCCGTGGGGCGAACCGCCATCGCCCGGCATGGAACCCCGTCCCCGGCCGGGACCGCCAAATCCTCCGCCGAACCCGCCGCCGGTCGGGGCAGCGGTGGACTCCCGCGAGGCGTCCGTGGAAGAGGGCGGACTGGCCGCACGGGCGGGGCCGGAGGCGGAGCTGCCGTCCGGGCCGGAGTTGGGGCCGGCAGCGGGACGCTGGCCGGCGGCCGGCCCGCCATAGGGGCCGCCATAAGGGGTGGGTGGTCCCCCCCATCCCGGATGGGTGCGCACGCCGTCGGGCGGACCGTCCGGCCCCTCCATGCCCGGTGCGTCCGGCCCCTGCGGGCCGTCGGGACGCATGCCCGCCCGTGCCAGCCCGGCGGCGCGGGCGGCGGGATCGGCGCCGTCGAGCGAGCGGCCACCCAGGCGTTGGGCGCCGAAGGACCGGCTGCGGTCGATTCCACCGCCGGACGTCACCACGCTGTCGATCACCACACGCGCAGGCACGGCTTCGCCGTCGGGCCGGCCGATGCGCGGGCCGCCCGGACTCGTCGTCTGCCCGGAAGCATCGACATAGGTTTCGATCGACAGGGCGCTGACCGTGCTGCCGAAGGGGTTGAAGGGGTCGGCCTCCACCGCGAGCGCCGCGGCGGGATCGGGCTTGCCGGCGACGCGCACAAGGCTGCTCACCGCCGGGAGGGCGCCGGTCAGGCTCCGGCCGCGGGACAGCGTCAGCCCGGCAACGGTCAGCGTCTTCGGTGTCACCGAGTCCAGCCGTCCGCGCAGGACCCAGCCGCGCGCCGGCTCCCAGGGATCGACGCGGCTGGCGTCGATCACGCCATCCGGCCGGCGCAGGCCCGAGATCGCGACCCAGCGTCCGGGGGTGAGCGCGGTGGTGCCCTCCGCGTCGGCGAGGTCGATGCGCTGTCCCAACACCACGGCGCTGGGGGCGCCGCCGGCCGTCGTCCGTTCCACCGGACCGGCGACGGCAAAGCGCACCTCCAGTGTCTGCGCCGTCAGGCCGGTCGGTCCGCCCGGGGCGGCGGTCATGGCGACCGTCTGGCCGATCCGCACGTCGCCGGGCTGGGCCGGCCGGCCTTCGATCCGCACCTGGGTCGTCGGCGGCAGATCGACCCGCAGGCCGTTGACCCAGACGCTGCCGAAGGCTGTGACGGTTCCGACGATGCCGGTCCCTCCGATGCCGCGGTCGGCGATGGAAACACCGGTCCCTCCGATGCCGCGGTCCGATAGTTTGCCGTCCGCCACTCCGCCGTCCCGGTTGGGGGAAGGACCGCAGCCGGCGGCGGCCAGCATCAGCGTCAGCAGCAGCATGCGGGCAAGGGGGGTGGACTTGCGGGTCACGATGCCGCCGCTCCCTCGCCGGACCCGGGATCGTGCCGCGCAGGATCGGCCGCCTCTTCCTCGTCATAGAGGTAGAGTCCGGCGGTGAAGCGGTGTCCGGCGTCGTCGCGGCCGGCGTCGCCATCGGCGAGATCGGCCGCCAAGCGGTTCAGTTCGACCAGCATCGCCATTCCCAGCCGGTCGGCCTCCCGCCGCAGGACGGCAATGGAGTCGGGGCTGAGCCGGTCGTAGGCGAGCGCCCGCTCCAGGAATGGCGGCGCGCCGCCCGCCAGATTGTGACCGGACGCCGCCAGATGGTCGGCAAGGTTGCGGCCGTAATAGTAGGCGAGCTTGTCCAGGTCGCCGCGCG
This sequence comes from Azospirillum melinis, assembly GCF_013340935.1. GTDB lineage: Bacteria > Pseudomonadota > Alphaproteobacteria > Azospirillales > Azospirillaceae > Azospirillum > Azospirillum melinis. The sequence continues at coordinate 42,874 of NZ_WHOS01000050.1, forward strand.
GCACATGCGCCGCCTCGGCAAGGTCGAGCAGCCCGTCCGGCCGCTCTGTCACCAGTCCGGCATGCAGAAGCTCGTCCAGCAGGGCGCGCGGGCGGATGTCCTTGCTGATGCCGGTCACCAGTGTTTCGAAGCCGGGTTCGCCGTCGGAAACGCGGGGCAGGGGGCGGGGGCGGCCGTCGGCGTCGAGGAAGGCGGCTTCGGTCAGCCAGCGGCTCAGCACCTGGGCGCCCAGCGACGGGGCGGCAGCGGCGGCCTGCTCCGCGACCGGCGGCGCGCTGCGGATCTGGCTGACGTCCTTGCGGTGGACGCCGGTCAGCAGGGTGATGCGGCTGTCGGTCATCGGCTTTCCGGGCAGCGCGAAGCCGCGCTCCGCCACCTCGACATACACCGACTTCAGAAGGTTCGCCAGCATCGGCCAGGAGATGCCGAAGCCGATCAGCGTCCGCACCAGCGGGACCAGCAGCCGGCGCACCGCCGTCAGCAGCGCCGGCGGCGGTGCCGCCCCGGTGCTGCCGGCCACTGTCGGGCGGTCTGGTTCGGGGCTGCGGATCGGCACGCGCCTGACACTCCGGCGGTTGGGGGCTAGGTCCTGCATCGATGTGAGGATCGATGTGACAATAGCGCGGCGGAAGGGAAAGGGAATCACCTTTTCGCTTGATGTGGGAAATTTTCCCACGCATCATGCCGGACATGCGACGGTCGCCGTGGCTGCGCAGTTTCATGAGGACCGCCGAGGTCCGCCAAGGTTTAAGGAGCGGCCGTCCGGCCGTAGCCCGCATGAGCCTGTCATCGTTCGATCATCAGCCCGCCAGCAAGTCCGCCCATCAGCCCGCCGGCCGGGACTGTCCGCCCCCCGCCATGGCGCGCGGGACGCAGAGCCTGCCGCCGGTCCTTCCCTTCCGAACGCGAGCGTCCGACATGGCGTCGTCCATCGCCCGTCACGCGGTCACCAACCGGTCCGCTTTGATCCGCAGCTGCCTGTTCGGGGTGGCGGCGAACCTGCTGGTGGCCGGCAGCGCGCTGTATGCCCGGCCGTTGCAGGACGCCCTGTGGGTAGGGAGCGATGACGGCAGCCTTCTTCTGCTGGTGGCTGTGGCGCTGAGCCTGTTCGCCCTGCATGCGATGCTGGAGTTCGCGCAATCGCGGGAGCTGGCGCGGCTGGTGCCATCGGGTGCCGCCACCGGGTGGTTGCAGCGTCTGTGGGTGCTGGAGGCGGCGTGGGCGCCGGTCCATCTGGCGGTGCTGGCGCTGGTGAGCCCGCTGATGGGTGCCATGGCGCTGGCCGGAGTCGCGGCGCTGGCGGCGATGATCGCGGTGGGGGCGACCGGGCCGGCGCATGCCGCGGGCGGGCAGTCGCAGCTCGCCCGGCTGGCCGGTGCCGACAGCTTCGGCTGCACCGACGGCTTCCTCGCCGGGCTGGGCTTCTGCGAAACGGTCTATCGCGTGCTGATCGTCGGGTTGGGGGCGGCGCTGCTGATGCGCGGCGACCTGACGCCGGGGTTGTTCGTCGCCGCATCGCTGATCGGTATCGCCGCGATGCGCACCGCCGCCCGGAGTGCAGCCCGCTGGCATGGCGGCCGGCAGGCAGCGGCGGTGCTGCTGATGGCCGGTCGGGTGTGACGGTTCTTCGATAGTGCATCGAAAAGCCGGCACGCCCAGCGATGGGCTGCCGGCTTTTTCCGTTTCAGGGCATCAAAGCGCCGGCCAGGTCTCCGCGACCAGCCGGCGGACCTCTTCGGCGCTGTCGGTGCCGAGGGCGGCTTCGGCGACGCGGCGGCAATCCTCCATGCGCAGGGTGCGGATGAACGCCTTCAGGTCGGCGATCACCGCCGGGGTGGCCGACAGTTCGGTGACGCCGAGGCCGATCAGCAGTGGCGCCGCCATCGGGTCGGAGGCGGAGCCGCCGCACACCGCGACCACCCGGTCGTTGGTTTTCGCCCCCATCACCGCAAGGCGGATCAGCCGCAGCACGCCCGGATGCAGCGCGTCGAGCTGGGCCGCCACATGCGGGTTGCCGCGGTCCATCGCCAGCACATACTGGGTCAGGTCGTTGGTGCCGATGGACAGGAAGTCGGCCACCGCGCCGATGCGGTCGGCGATCAGGGCGGCGGCCGGCACCTCGATCATCGCCCCCAGTTCGATGGGTTCGGCCCGGCTGAGCTTTGCCCGCTCCTCATCCACCATCGCCCGCACCGCCTGGAGTTCAGACGGCGAGGCGATCATCGGCACCATGATGCGGCAGACGCCGGCCGGCTTCACCCGCAGGATGGCGCGGATCTGCGCCCGCAGAAGCTCCGGTTCGCGCAAGCCCACGCGGACGCCGCGCAGGCCGAGCACCGGGTTCTCCTCCTTCGGCAGGGGCAGGTAGGACAGCGGCTTGTCGCCGCCGACATCCAGCGTGCGGATCACCAGCGGCCGGCCTTCCAGCGCATCGGCGATCTGCTGGTATTGCTGGTACTGCTCATCCTCGGTCGGAGCGGATTGGCGTTCCAGGAACAGGAACTCGGTGCGCAGCAGGCCGCAGCCCTCCGCACCCTCCACCACCGCGCCGGGGGCGTCGCTGACCCGGCCCAGATTGGCGAACACCTCGATCCGCGTGCCGTCGGCCATCCGGCAGTCCTCGCGGGAGGTGAGGCGGTTCTCCTCGCGGCGCGCCGTGCGGGCGGCGACGGCGGTCCGGGTCGCCGCCAGCGTGTCCTCCGGCGGGAAGACCAGCAGCTCGCCGCGGTTGCCGTCGATCACCACAGGGGCGCCGTCCGGCACCCGCTCCGCCTGCCGGCCCAGCGCCACCACGGTGGGCACGCCCAGCGCAGCCGCCAGGATGACGGCGTGGGAGGTCGGGCCGCCATGCGCCATGCCGATGCCGGCCAGCCGTCCGGCCGGCACGCCGGCGAGGTCGGAGGGCAGGATCTCGTCGGCCAGGACGATGCTGCCCGCCGGCAATTCGGCCAGCCCGACGTCGGGCCCCTTGCCGGACAGGGCGGCCAGCACCTGCTGTTCAAGGTCGCGCAGGTCGGCGGCGCGTTCGGCCATGCGGGGATCGGCGAGGGCGGCCAGGGCGTCGGCCTGGAGGCGCGCCGTGCGTTGCCAGGACCATTCGGCGCTCTTGCCGGCCCGGATGTCGGCGAGCGCGCCGTCCAGCAGCTCCGGATCGTCCAGCAGCTCGCGGTGGGCCTGGAAGATGGCGGCGTGTTCGGGCATCCGCTGGGCGGAGTGAGCCAGACCGGCGACGACTTGCTCCAGCGCCCGGCGCAGGCGCGGCTCCTCGATATCCAGGCCGGCGCCCTGTTCGACCACGCGCACAGTGGTGCGGAACCGGCGGACGACGGTGCCGGCCGCCTGTCCCGGCACGGCGATGGTGCCCTTCAGCAGAACCTCTTCGCCGGGGGCGAAGGGGGGGCCGACCTCTTCCTCGGCGGCCGGCTGGGCCGGGGCCGAGATCGATGTGGGGGCGGTGGGGTTTGTCGCCGGCGCGGCCAGCGAACCGGCACCGGCGACGACCGGGTCGCCCAGCCCGCCCTCGATCAGCACGGCGATGCTTTCCGCCATGTCCTGGGCGCCGGGACCGGCGGCGCTCACCGTCAGCCGGTCGCCGAGCACGGTGCCGAGTCCCATCAGGGCGACAACGCTCTTGGCGTTCGCGCGGCGGTCGCGGCAGTGGATGGTGACCGTGCCGGGATAGGCCTTGGTCGCGGCGACCAGGGCCGCGGCCGGGCGGGCATGAAGCCCGTTGGCGATGGGCAGCATAACAGTCCGCTCGCCGGTCTCTCCATCGCCCTCTTCTGCCGAGTCGGGGCCGGCGGCGGGGAGTCCGGCATCGGCGCCGCTGCCGCCATGAACGGTCATCGCCGCGTCGCCGGTGGCGATCTCGCGATCCACCGACTGGCCGTCGACGGTGTAGCCGTCATTCACGACGACCATCATGCTGACGAGGCTCTGCGCCCGGCTTCCCACCAGATCCATGTCGAAGCTGATCAGGCGGTCGCCGGTCTTCACCGATTGCCCGTCCCGGACATGGGCGGTGAAGCCCTCGCCGTTCAGGCCGACGGTGTCGACCCCCAGATGCAGCAGAATTTCCGCTCCGCTGGCGGTGCGGACGGTGCAGGCATGGCGCGCCCGGTGGATCGACAGCACGGTGCCGTCGCAGGGGCTGCGCAACTCGTTCACCGTGGGGTCGATGGCCATGCCGGTTCCGACCAACCCCTGGGCGAAAGCGGGATCGGGCACCTCGGACAGCGGCATGGCCCATCCGGCCAGCGGAGCTGCAAGCGTGATCGCGGTCATGTGGTTCGGTCCTCTTTTCTTATCGCTAGACCGCAGCGGGCATCCCCTGGCGGGCGTCTCCTGTATCGGACGCCGTCTGTGCGCAGACGCCGCATAGCCCAAGCGCAATTCTCGTCATATGTTATCGAAAGATCCCGTCCGGGAAAGGCGGAAGCCTGCGGCCAATCCGCGCCCCGCATGGCGCATCGGGGATAAGCCGCAAGCTTGCCCGGCACGCTATGTCGCCTATGTCGTGAAACCCGAGCATGGGTCAGGTTGTATTCCCACCCAGGGCCGACCCATCCGGAACCCAGGATGTCGCCGCCGCCGGACAATTTGCGGGAGAGCCGCCATGGCAATGAACCCCTTTGCGTTTCTACAGAAAATCGGCAAGTCGCTGATGTTGCCGGTGGCGGTTCTTCCCGTCGCCGGTCTGCTGCTGGGTATCGGCGCGGCGAACTTCGAATGGATGCCGCCGCTGCTGTCGATGCTGATGAAGAATTCCGGCGACGTGATCTTCGGCAACCTGCCGCTGATCTTCGCCATCGGTGTGGCGCTGGGCTACACCGAGAATGACGGCGTGTCGGCCATCGCCGCCACCATCGGCTATATCGTGATGCTCGCCACGCTGGGCGTGATGACCGGGGTCTGGGGCATGGAGCCGAAGACCATCATGGGCATCAAGTCGATGGAAACCGGCGTGTTCGGCGGCATCCTGGCCGGCGGGCTGGCGGCGGCGATGTTCAACCGCTTCTACAAGATCGCGCTTCCGGCCTATCTCGGCTTCTTCGCCGGCAAGCGGTTCGTGCCGATCATCACGGCACTGGCCGCCATCGTGCTCGGCATCGTGCTGTCGGTGGTCTGGCCGCCGGTGCAGGAGGGCATCAACAGCTTCTCGCGCTGGGCGGCGGTGAACGATCCGCGTCTGGCCGCGACCATCTACGGCTTCGTCGAACGTCTGCTGATCCCCTTCGGTCTGCACCACATCTGGAACGTGCCCTTCTTCTTCGAGATCGGGTCCTTCCAGAACGCCGCCGGGCAGGTGGTCCATGGCGACATCGCCCGCTATTTCGCCGGCGACCCGACCGCCGGTATCCTGTCCGGCGCCTTCCTGTTCAAGATGTTCGGCCTGCCGGCCGCGGCCATCGCCATGTGGCACACCGCCAAGCCGGAGAACCGGGTGCGCGTCGGCGGCATCATGGTGTCCGCGGCACTGACCTCCTTCCTGACCGGCATCACGGAACCCATCGAGTTCAGCTTCCTGTTCCTGGCGCCGGTGCTGTACCTGATCCATGCGGTGCTGGCGGCGACCTCGCAGTTCATCATGAACTCGCTCGGCGCCCATATGGGCTTCACCTTCTCGCAGGGCGGCATCGACTTCGTGCTGTTCAACGCGCTCAGCCCGCTGTCGCAGAAATGGTGGCTGGTGCTGATCCTTGGGCCGGTCTACGCGGCGATCTACTATGTCGTGTTCCGCTACACCATCCTGGCGCTGAACCTGAAGACTCCCGGCCGCGAGGACGCGACGGAGGAAAGCGTCAGCACGGCCACCGGCAGCGAGCGGGCGCGCGACCTCGTCCTGGCCTTCGGCGGGCGTGGCAACATCAGCAATCTGGACGCCTGCATCACCCGCCTGCGCGTGGTGGTGAAGGACCCGGCCCGCGTCGATGACGGCAAGCTGCGAGGCATGGGGGCGTCCGGCGTCCTGCGGGTGCGCGACAGCGTGCAGGCGGTGTTCGGCACCCTGTCGGAGAACCTGAAGACGGAGATGCAGGAGTATCTGCACAGCGCCGGCGCGGAAGCCGACGGTCCCGCCGCCGTGGCGGCTCCGGTCGTGGCGAAGCCCGCCTCTGCTCCGGCCGCGGCGCCGGTCCCGGCCGACCGTGCCGCCCGCATCGCCGAGGCGCTGGGCGGCGCCGGCAACATCAAGGAGGTGGCCGGATTCGCCATCACCCGTCTGCGGGTCGAGTTGAGCGATGTCGGCAAGGCGAATGCCGAGGCGCTGAAGCGGGCCGGCGTGCGCGCGGTGATGGGACTGGGCGCCAACGGGCTGGACCTGATCGTCGGCAACGATGCCGACGCGCTGGCGGGCGCGATGACCGGCATGCTGCCGGGCGGACGGCGTGCCGCCGAATAGCGGGCATCTTGTCTGGTATTTGAGTGGTTTTATCGTGCGGCGTGACCTTTCCCGGGTCGCGCCGCTTTTCTTTTCCGCATTGCGGCGGCTGTCGTGATGAGATTCCACCAATGGACGCTGGCCTCCGGTGCAAGAAGGTCTTACATTGGTATCTATACCAGTCAATCGCGAGCGCCGCCATGACCGATCAGGGCAGTCCAGAGTTCAACACCTCCCGCTCCACCCCGCTGATGGCGGTGGAGGCGGCGGAGGCCCCCGCCGCGGTGGCCCGGCAGATCGAGCGTTGTGGCGCCGGCTTCGCCGAACTGGGCGAACGGCTGCGCCGCGAGCCGCCGCGCTTCGTCGTCACCTGCGCCCGCGGCAGTTCCGACCATGCCTCGGCCTACGGCAAATATCTGATCGAGACGCGGATCGGGCGGGCGGTGGCCTCCATCGGGCCGTCCATCGCCTCGGTCTATGGCGGGCATCTCAGCCTGGAGGGGGCGCTGTTCATCGCCGTTTCGCAGTCGGGCCGCAGCCCGGACCTGCTGCGGCTGGTGGAGGCGGCGAAGGCCGGCGGTGCGCGGGTGGTCGGCTTCGTCAATGCCGAGGACTCGCCGCTGGCGGAGATGTGCGACCATTTCCTGCCGCTGGCGGCCGGGCCGGAGCGCAGCGTCGCCGCGACGAAATCCTGCATCGCCTCGCTGGCCGCCTATCTGCAACTGGTGGCGCACTGGCAGGACGATCCGGCTTTGAAGGCAACGCTGGCGGCCTTGCCCGACACGCTGGAGGCAGCCAGGGCGCTGGACTGGAAGCCGGCGCTGATGCCGCTCGCCACCGTGCGGAACCTGTATGTGCTGGGGCGCGGAGTCGGTTTCGGTGCGGCGCTGGAGATGGCGCTGAAGTTCAAGGAAACCTGCCGTCTGCACGCCGAGGCCTTCAGCGCGGCGGAGGTGGTCCATGGCCCGCTGGCGCTGGTCGGCTCCGGCTTTCCGGTGCTGGCCCTGACCCAGGCCGATGCGGCGGAGCCCCACACCCGCGCGGTGGTGGAGCGCATCGTCGGGCTGGGCGCCGCTGTCGCCACCACCGAGGCTGGACTTGCGGGAACGACGCTGCTGCCGAGCCTGCCGGGGATCGCGCCGGAGGCGGCGCCGCTGGCGGCATTGCAGAGCTTCTACGGCGCGGTCTATGAACTGGCGCTGGCCCGCGGCATCGACCCCGACAGTCCGCCCAACCTTGCCAAAGTGACGAAGACCGTCTGATGCGAGAGCTCCTGACCGGTGCCCGGATTTTCACGGGCGAAACCATCCTCGACGGCCGCAGCCTGCTGATCCAGGACGGCCGTATCCTCGACATCGTCGCCCCCGGACGTACCCCGCCGGACGTCGAGCGGACGGTGGCGCTGGAGGCCGGCGACCTGCTGGCGCCCGGCTTCCTCGACATCCAGGTCAATGGCGGCGGCGGCGTGCTGTTCAACGAGCAGCCGACGGCGGAAGCGACGCTCGCCATTGCCGCGGCGCACCGGCGTTTCGGCACCACCGGGCTGCTGCCGACCATCATCACCGACACCCCCGACTGCCACCGAGCCGCCGCCGAGGCGGCGGTGACGGCGGTCGCCCAGCCGGGCAGCGGTGTGCTGGGCATCCATTTCGAAGGGCCGTTCATCAGCCCGCAGCGGGTCGGCGCCCATGACCCGCGCTTCGTGCGCGCGCCGGACGAGGGCGATCTCGACTTCATCGGCGGGCTGCCGGCGCGGATGCCGGGCGGCCGGGTGCTGCTGACCCTGGCGCCGGAATGCGTGGACGACGCGGCGCTGTCCCGGCTGATGGCGGCGGGGGTGATCCTGTCGGTCGGCCACACGATGGCGAGCGCCGAGCGGGTGGTGGATGCCTTCGATCTCGGTGTGCGCGGGGTGACGCACCTCTACAACGCCATGCCCGGCATCGCCAACCGCCAGCCCGGCCCGGCCGGGGCGGCGCTGGGCGACGGGCGGCCCTGGTGCGGGCTGATCGCCGACGGCCACCACGTCCATCCGCTGATGATGCGCGCGGCGCTGGCCGCCCGGCCGCGGGGCCGGATGATGCTGGTGACCGACGCCATGCCGCCGACCGGTACCGATGCGGATCGCTTCGAGCTGAACGGGCGGACGATCTACCGGCGCGACGGACGGCTGGTGCTGGCCGACGGCACTCTGGCGGGGGCCGATCTCGACATGGCGACGGCGGTGCGCAACGCCGGGACGTTGATCGGCCTGCCGCTGGAGGAATCGCTGCGGATGGCGTCGCTTTATCCGGCCGAGTTCTTGGGAATGGCGAGCGAGCGCGGCCGGATCGCGCCCGGCTGGCGGGCCGATCTGGTGCTGCTGCGGCCGGATCTGACGGTGCGCGGGACTTGGGTCGAGGGGGAGTGGCGGGGGGCCTAGGGGGGGGGGGGCCTCCCTTAAGGGACCCCCCCCCCCCCTGGGTGCCCCCCCCCCCCCCCTCCCCCCCCCCCCCCAGCCCGGGCGGGGCGGGGCGGGGCCCGTTGCCCTCCCGCCCATACCCCGGCCGCCGCGTGGGGCGTCCCGCCCCCCCCGCGCCCGCCCCCCTGCCGGCGGCCCGGCCCGCCCGGGGATCCCCCCA
>NZ_WHOS01000051.1 GCF_013340935.1 Azospirillum melinis
CCCGCGCCCTGCCCGCCCCCCACCCCCCGTCCAGGGGGCCGCCGCCCCCCCCGCCCCCCGGCCTCCCCCCCCCCCCGCCGCTCCCGAGCGTGTCTTCCCCGCCCCCCCCATCGAGCGTCTCCGCCCGCCAGTCGCCCGTCAGCGCGTCGTTGCCGCCGACCTGCGCCTCGCCGGCCTCAAAGGCCTGCTCGTCGGCCGGCGACAGCCCGTCGATGTCGGCGACACCGTCGTTACGGGTTGCGGTGACGCCGATGTGGAAGACCCGCTCGGTGGCGAGTCCGCCGGCGTCGGTGACGCGGACGGTCACCGCGTGGGCGGGAGCCTGCGCATAGTCGAACTCCGCCCCGGCGGCGACGGACACCACCCCGGTCGCCGCGTCGATCACGAAGCGCCCGCCGGCATCGTCGGTCAGGCTGTAGGACAGCGTGTCGCCGTCCGGGTCGCTGCCGTGGGCGGTGCCGACGACGGTCCCGGCCGACGCATGCTCGGCAATGGCGGTCCCGTCGAGTGTCACGCCGGTCGGAGCGTCGTTGACGCCGGCCAGCGTGACGGTGACCGTCTGGCTGGTCACCCCGCCCCGGCCGTCGGCCACGTCGATGCGGAAGCTGTCGATGCCGGCATAATCGGCATCGGGCCGGTAGGTGAAGCGGCCGTCGGCCTCCAGCACCAGCCGGCCATGGCCCGGCCCGGCGCCGACGCCATAGGTCAGCGCGTCGCCGTCGGGATCGACCGCGCCGACCGACCCGGTGACCGGCATGTCCTCCGTCCCAGTCATTGCCTGATCGGCGGCGACCGGGGCCCGGTTGGGGGCGGCGACGACCATTCCGGCCAGATCGGCGACTGCCACCGGCCGGCCGTCCACCGTCACCTCGAGCGCGTTCCAGTTGTTGCCGACAAGCCGGATCGCCTGACCGGTGAAGCTCTGGCCGTCATCGCCATGGCGCCGGATGAAGTCCGCCAGTTGGACGAGGTCGGCCGCGACGGCTGCGGTCACCTGACCGGCGGTCAGCGCCACCCGCAGCCGGTCGTAGCCGGCACCACCGTCCAGCGTGTCGTTGCCCGCCTGATCCGACAGGACATGGTCCAGCAGATCGTCGCCGCCGCCAGCCCGGACGAGGTCGGTCCCGGCACCGTCGGCCAGCCGGTCGGCGCCCATCCCACCGGTCAGCGTGTCGTCGCCGTCGCCGCCGTCCAGCCAATCGCCGCTGTAATCGTCGCCCACGGTCAGCCGGTCGTTGCCCGTCCCGCCGATCAGGGTGTCGCTGCCGTATCCCCCCTCCAGCGTGTCGTTGCCGGCGCCACCGTCGAAGCGGTCGTCGCTCCAAATCCCAGCGCCGTCCGTCACCAGATCGTCGCCGTCGCCGGCAGTCACCACGTCACGCCCGCCGCCGCCGACGATGGTGTCGTTGCCGCTGCCACCGTCGATGCTGTCGTCGTTCTCCCCGCCGTCGATGCTGTCGGCGCCGTCGCCGCCCCGGATCAGGTCGTTGCCGGTCCCGCCGGAGATCACGTCGTTGCCGGCGCCGCCGTCCAGCGTGTCGTTGTTGCTGCCGCCCAGCAGCGTGTCGTTGCCGGCACCGCCGAACAGGCTGTTGTTGCCGGTTCCGCCGTCCAGCCGGTCGTCGCCGTCGCCGCCATCCAGCCAATCGTTGCCGTCGGCGCCGATCAGGGTGTCGTTGCCGGCACCGCCGCTCATCGTGTCGGCGCGCCAGTCACCGGTCAGCAGATCGTCGCCGTCGGTGGTCACGGTGCTGGTCATCGGCTTGTCCTCCGGAAATGTCGGCCCGGTTGTTCCGGGCCTCGCGGCTGGTGGGTCGGATCGGAAAAAGGGAGAGTGAACTTAGGATTTAATACTTAGGATCTTGGTCTTATCGCTCGCGCATCGCCTCGTGGACGTGGGCGAGCACCGGGGAGAGCAGGTAGTCGAGGACGCGGCGACGGCCGGTCTTCACCTCCGCCGTCACCGCCATGCCGGGCGCCAGCGCGATGTCCTCGCCGGTCTCGCCGCGGATGGCGGTGCGCTCCAGCGCGATGCGGGCGGAGAATTTGGGGCCATCCCGCTCGGCCGTGGCCACCGGTTCGGCCGCCCCGGTGCGTGCCGCCGCCCCGTCGGGCGGCAGGATCACGTCGTGCGAAACCGACAGGACCGTGCCGGGAAGCAGCCCGTAACGGGTGAAGGGGAAGGCATCGACCTTGATTTCCGCCGGCATGCCGGGATGGAGGAAGCCGATGTCCTTGTTTTCCACCTGCACTTCGACGATCAGGGTGCGGTTCGCCGGCACGATCACCATCAGCGGCTCCGCCGCCGTGACCACGCCGCCGACCGTGTGGACGGCAAGCTGCTGGATCATGCCGCCGACCGGCGCGGTCAGAAGCTGCCGCTCCCGCCGCCGCGCCGCCTTGGTCAGTTCCTGGCGCAAGGCGGCGGCACGCTTTTCGGCATCGGCGAGATCGGCCATCGCCTTGCCGTCGAACTCCGCGGTCACCCGCCGCCTCTCGTCCGCCAGCCCCTTCAGCGCCGCTTCGGCCTCGGCCTCGCGGTTCTTCGCGGCGACCGCGCCATATTCGACCTCGGCAAGCTCCTTCTCCAGCTCCAGCAGGTCGAAGCGCGGGCTGTAGCCGCGCTGGGACAGGTTCCGCTTGGCCTGCACCTGCTCCCGGATCAGCGGCAGGGTGGCGCCCAGCCGGGCCTTCTCGGCAGCCAAGGCGGCGATTTCCGCCCGGCGCTGACGTTCCTGGCTGCCGATGGCGTCGAGCGCCGCGTCGCGGGCGGTCAGCTGATTGACGAGGATTGAGCGCTGGAGCGCCACCAGGGCGGCGTCGGCGGCCGGCGGCGGGTCGAAGCTGCGCCGGTCGGCCAGCGCGGCCCGCAGGCGGGATGCCTCGGTCTCCGCCACCGCCAGTTCCCATTCGGCGCGGCCGGCGTCGGCGGCGCTGTCGGTGGGGTCGAGTTCCAGCAGGACCGCGCCCTGCTCCACCTGTTGCCCCTCGGCGACGCGGATGGTGCGGACGATGCCGGGCTCCAGCGTCTGCACCAGCTTGTTGCGGTCGCTGGGAATGAGGCGCCCACGGGTGACGGCGGTGATGTCGATGTGGCCGATCCAGGCCCAGGCGACGGCGATGACGGCGAAGGCGACGATCAGCAGCGACACCGCCCTGGCGAAGGGCGACGGCGGCGTATCCATCGCCTCCAGCGCCGCCGGCAGGAATTCCAGCTCGTGCCCGCGGCGCGGACGGGGCCGCGGCGGTGCCGGAGGAGGCGCGGATGGTGGCTGTGGCGGTGATGCGGCCGGAGCGCCGGGGACCGGCGCCGCTTCGGCTGCGCTCTCAGGCGACGCCATGATCGACCTCCGCCTGTCCGCCCGCCTGCATCCGCCACAGCGCCGCATAGCGTCCGCCGAGCCGGATCAGCTCGTCATGCGTGCCCTGCTCGGCGATCCGCCCCTCCTCCACCGTGACGATGCGGTCGCAGCCGCGCACGGTGGACAGCCGGTGGGCGACGATCAGCACCGTGCGGTTGTCGCAGATGCGGCGCATGTTGGCCTGGATCGCCGCCTCGCTCTCGACGTCCAGCGCGCTGGTCGCCTCGTCGAAGATCAGGATGCGCGGATCGGTCGCCAGCGCGCGGGCGATGGCGACGCGCTGGCGCTGTCCGCCCGACAGGCTGGCGCCGCGCTCGCCGATCACCGTGTCGTAGCCTTCCGGCAGGCCCAGGATGAAGCGGTCCGCCCCGGCCAGCCGCGCCGCCTCGACGATCCGCTCCATCGGCATGCCGGGATCGGCCAGCGCGATGTTGTCGCGGATCGACCGGTTGAACAGCACATTTTCCTGCAGGACGACGCCGATCTGCCGCCGCAGCCACGCCACGTCCACCAGCGACAGATCCACGTCGTCGATCAGCACCCGGCCGGATTCCGGGACATAGAGCCGCTGCACCAGCTTGGTCAGCGTGCTTTTCCCCGACCCCGACGAGCCGACGATGCCGACCGTCTCCCCCGCCTCCACCGTCAGGTCGATGCCCTGCAAGGTGGGCGAGGCATCAGGGCGATAGCAGAAGCCGACCCGGTCGAAGCGGATGCGTCCGCGGATGGCGGGCAACGGCAGCCGGCCGGGCTTGGCCGCCGGCTCCGGCGTGGTGTTGAGGATGTCGGCCAGCCGTTCGACGGAGACGCGGGCCTGCTGGAAATCGTTCCAGAGCTGGGCCAGCCGCAGCACCGGCGACGACACGCGGCCGGCCAGCATGTTCACCGCCACCAGCGCGCCGATGGTGAGCGCGCCGTCGATCACCTCCTGCGCACCGACATAGAGCAGGGCCGCCATGGTCAGCTTCGACACGAGCTGGACGCCCTGGCCGGCGACCACCCCCAGGCTGGACGCGCGGAAGGCGGCGCCGACATAGGCGGCCAGCCTCTCCTCCCAATGGCGGCGCATCTCCGGTTCGACCGCCATCGCCTTCAGCGTCTCGATGCCGGAGATGCTTTCGACCAGAAAGGCCTGGTTCTCCGCCCCGAGGGCGAATTTGGCCTCCAGCCGCCGCCGCAGGACCGGCGTGACGGCAAGGCTGATCGCGGCATAGACCGGCAGGGACGCCAGTACGATCCCGGTTAGGGCCGGGCTGTACCACCACATCACCGCCAGGAAGACGACCGTGAAGACCAGATCGATGACCAGGGTCAGGGCCGATCCGGTCAGGAAATCGCGGATCCGGTCCAGCTCGCGCACCCGCGCCACGTTGTCGCCGACCCGGCGCGCCTGGAAATAGGGCAGCGGCAGCGCCAGCAGATGGTCGAACAGCCGTGCGCCCAGCGTGACGTCGACCCGGCTGGTGGTGTGCGAGAACAGATAGCTGCGCAGACCGCCCAGCACCGTTTCAAACAGCGAGACCACGACGAGGCCGACGACGAGGATGTCCAGCGTGGTCAGGCTGCGGTGGGCCAGCACCTTGTCGACGACGACCTGGAAGAACAGAGGGCTGATCAGCCCGAACACCTGCAACATGAAGGAGGCGAGCAGGATTTCCGAAAACAGCCGCCGGTATTTCAGCAGTGCCGGCACGAACCAGCCGATTCCGAAACGGACCTGCGCCAGATCCAGCCCGGCCCGGCGCGCCATCAGCACCAGTTCGCCCGCCCAGGCCGGTTCGACCACCGCGCGCGGCAGGGCCAGCGGCTTCGATTCGAGCGGGTCCTGGATCAGCACCCGGTCGCCGTCGATCTTGGCGATGATGAAGTAGCGCCCGTCACGGCGCTTGGCGATGGCTGGCAACGGCGTGGCGGCCAGCCGATCCCAGCTTGTGGTGACGGATCGCGCTTTCAGGCCGAAGCGCTTTGCGGCGCGCAGGATGTCCAGCGTCTCCATTGCCCGGCCATGAACGGCATGATCGTGACGGATCTGCTCCGGATCGGCGGGATGGCCCATCAGGCGCAACATGAAGATAAGGCATGACAATCCGGTGTCCGGAGTCACGCTGTCCTCAACCAGACGCGGCATGCCTCGTTTCCTGATCTGGATACCGGCGCCCGGCCGAATCCGCGGACGCGTCATAGGGAACGGACAACTTCGGAGAGTTGGCCTATCCGTTCATCCTATCTGCGTGCTTACTCGACACCGAACGTCTTATTACGAGCGTATGAAACTTTAATACCACCAAATAGCAAAGTGGTTGTGTTGCAATCAAGATAAATTGCCACTGCGGAGACCTCTTCTACCTAAGATGATATTCCCTTAATGGTACTAAGGAAATTTTACTAAAATTGCTCACAGCGACACCCCCCCGTGCTTCCGGAAATGAGCTTTGAGCGCCGTATTGGCTCAACTTCTGATTGCATAGGCTCGCTACCCTCCGTTAGAAAATCCATTCATGACATGTTTATTTCCGCCGAGGTCCGGCAGATTTCTACACTGTTGACCACGCAACAGAATCATGTTCCCATATTTTCTAGTAGATTTATGGAGATAGGGGAGCATCGCCATGCGACAGTCAGGACGCCTCAACCGCCGTGCCTTAGCGGCGGTCGCCGCATCGGTGATGGGGCTGCTGGTGACGTCGGCCATCGCGACGCCCGCGGCCGCCGAAGGGCGCATCCGGATCGCCGAGCAATATGGCCTGGGCTATCTGCCGCTGCATGTGCTGCGCCACAACCAGCTGATCGAGAAGCACGGCAAAGCTCTTGGCCTCGACGTTACGGTGGACTGGGTCCAGCTGTCCGGCGGCGCGGCGATGAACGATGCACTGCTGTCCGGCAGCATCGATCTGGGATCCGCCGGGGTCGGGCCGCTCCTGACCATCTGGGACCGCACCAAGGGCAGCGCCAACGTCAAGGCCATCGCGTCGTTGAACGACATGCCGCTGTTCCTGACCACCAACAACCCGAAGGTCAGAACGCTGAAGGACTTCACCGATGCGGACAAGATCGCGCTGCCGGCGGTGAAGGTCGGGGTGCAGGCCCGTGTCCTGCAAATGGCGGTGGAGAAGGAGCTTGGCGCCGGCAAATTCGACGCGCTCGACAAGCTGACCGTGTCGATGCCGCATCCCGACGCCACGGCGGCCCTGCTGTCGGGCAGCGGCGGCATCACCGCCCATATCTCCAGCCCGCCCTTCCAGTACCAGCAGCTGGACGACCCGAAGATCCGCAAGGTTGTCAGCTCCTACGACGTGCTGGGCGGACCGCACAGCTTCAACCTGATCTGGAGCAAGCAATCCTTCCGCGACGAGAACCCGAAGACCTACCGGGCTTTCCTCGATGCGCTGAAGGAGGCGATGGATCTGATCAACGCCAACCATGACGCCGCGGCGGACGCTTATCTGGCCCAGAACAAGGGCAGTCTGGACAAGGCCTACATCCTGCGCCTGCTGAACGACCCTGACATCCGCTTCACCGTCACTCCCAACCGGACGGAGGCCTTCGCCGATTTCATGCACAAGGTCGGCGCGATCAAGAACAAGCCGGCCTCGTGGAAGGATTACTTCTTCGACGACCTGCATGACGGCACCGGGAGCTGACGCGATGAACGCGCTGACCTACCCGCACAGCATCGACAGCGACGGCCTGTCCGAACGGCCGCTGCTCGACGTCTCCGGCGTCACCCTGCAATACAAGACGCGCCGGCATCTCGTCACCGCCACCTATCGCGTCAATTTCCAGGTGTTCCAGTCCGAACGCTACGTCCTGCTGGGACCGTCGGGCTGCGGAAAATCCTCCCTGCTGAAGGCGGTCGGTGGCTTCCTCCAGCCGGTGGAGGGAGCGATCCGCCTGAACGGCCGCACGGTGACGAAGCCCGGCCCCGACCGCATGATGGTCTTCCAGGAATTCGACCAGCTTCCGCCCTGGAAGACGGTCAAGGAGAACGTCATGTTCCCCCTGCTCGCCAGCGGCAAGGCCAGGCGGCGGGAGGCGGAGGAAAAAGCGCTCGACTGCATCGCACGGGTGAACCTGACCAAGTTCGCCGACGTCCACCCGCACATGCTGTCGGGCGGCATGAAGCAGCGCGTCGCCATCGCCCGCGCCATGGCGATGGAACCCGACATCCTGCTGATGGACGAGCCCTTCGCCGCGCTCGACGCGCTGACCCGGCGCAAGATGCAGGAGGAACTGCTGCAACTGTGGGACGATTTGCGCTTCACCGTGCTGTTCGTCACCCATTCCATCGAGGAGGCGCTGGTCGTCGGTTCGCGCATCCTGGTGCTGTCGCCCCATCCCGGACAGGTGAAGGCGGAGGTCAACTGCGACGGCTACGACCATGGCGCCGTCGGCGGCGCCGAGTTCCAGAGCCTTGCCAACCGCATCCACACCATGCTTTTCGCCGAGGATGTCGAAGGCCCCGGCCAATCGACCGGAAAAGGACCGAGCGCATGACCGACCTGTCCTTTTCCCCGCGTCCCCTTCCCCCCAATGGCCGGCGCGAACCGCCGCTGCGCCCGGAATATGAGCGCACCGTCACCGCCACCGGCCCCATCGGCGACGTCGCCCGCCCGCTGTCCCGGTGGGAGCGGCTCGGCAACGTGACCGCGCTGCGCCGGCTGCTGGTCCTGGCGGCGGTTGCGGCGCTGTGGCAGGCGGCCGCGGTCTGGCAGAACAACCCGCTGATGTTCCCGACCTTCACCGACACCGCGGCGGCGCTGTGGGACGGCATCCGCCGCGACAATCTGCTGTCGATGGCCTGGACCTCTCTGGCGGTGCTGCTGAAGGGCTATGCGGTGGCGGTGGTGCTGGCCGTGCTGCTGACCACGGTCGCCGTCTCCACCCGCATCGGCAACGACCTGCTGTCGACGCTGACCTCGATGTTCAACCCGCTGCCGGCCATCGCCCTGCTGCCGATCGCCATGCTGTGGTTCGGGCTGGGCGAGGTCAGCCTGATCTTCGTGCTGGTCCATGCCGTGCTGTGGCCGTTGGCGCTGAACACTCATGCCGGCTTCACCTCGGTGTCGGAAACGCTGCGGATGGCCGGGCGGAACTACGGGCTGGGGAGCTTTCGCTATGTCGTCACGCTGCTGATCCCGGCGGCTTTCCCGGCGATCCTCACCGGCCTCAAGGTCGGCTGGGCCTTCGCCTGGCGGACGCTGATCGCGGCGGAGCTGGTGTTCGGCGTGTCCTCCGGCAAGGGCGGGCTCGGCTGGTTCATCTTCCAGAACCGCAACGAGCTGTACATCGACAAGGTCTTCGCCGGGCTCGTCACCGTCATCCTGATCGGCCTGCTGGTCGAGAACGTCGTCTTCCGGTGGATCGAAGTCCACACGGTCCGCAAATGGGGCATGGTCCGCTAAATGGCTTTCCAAGACATCAACCCGGTGCGCTTCGATTCCAACCTGACGGTCGAGCGTCCGACCTTCGTCACCCATCTCGAATGCGCCTACACCGGCGAGCGGTACGAGGCCGACACCATCCACAACCTGTCGCGCGCCGGCAAGCCGCTGCTGGTCCGCTACGATCTGAACGGCGTGAAGCAGGCGCTGACCAAAAGCTCGCTGTCCGAACGTCCGCAGGATCTGTGGCGCTACCGCGAGCTTCTGCCCGTCCGCAAGGTCGAGGACATCGTCAGCCTGGGCGAGGCGGTGACTCCGCTGGTGCCGCTGCCCCGGCTGGCGAAGCGGCTGGGTGCGGCCGAGCTGCTGGTGAAGGACGAGGGGCGGCTACCCACCGGCTCCTTCAAGGCGCGCGGGCTGGTGATGGCGGTGTCGATGGCGAAAGCTTTCAACATCAAGCACATGGCGATGCCGACCAACGGCAATGCCGGGGCGGCGCTGGCCGCCTACGCCACCCGCGCCGGCATCCGCACCACCATCTTCTGCCCGGCCGACACGCCGGAGGTGAACGTGTCGGAGATCGAACTGCAAGGCGCCACCGTCTACCGCGTCAACGGCCTGATCGACGATTGCGGGAAGATCGTCGGCGAGGGCAAGGCCAAGGTCGGCTGGTTCGACGTCTCCACCCTGAAGGAGCCCTACCGGATCGAGGGCAAGAAGACGATGGGGCTGGAGCTTTCCGAGCAGCTGGGCTGGGAGGTGCCGGACGTCATCTTCTATCCAACCGGCGGCGGCACCGGCCTGATCGGTATGTGGAAGGCCTTCGCCGAACTGGAGGCCATCGGCTTCATCGGATCGAAGCGCCCGCGCATGGTGGCGGTCCAGGCCGCCGGCTGCGCGCCGATGGTCCGCGCCTGGGAACAGGGAGAAGAGCATGCCCCGCGCTGGGAGGATGCCCACACCATCGCGTCCGGCATCCGCGTGCCGCAGGCGGTCGGCGACTTCCTGATCCTGCGCGCCGTGCGCGAGAGCGGCGGCTTCGCCATCGCCGTACCCGACGACGCCATCCAGGCCGCGCTGAACGAGGTGGCGCGGGAGGAAGGCTTCCTGCTCTGCCCCGAAGGAGCCGCGACCTATGCCGCTTACAAGCAGTCCCTGGCCGACGGCCGGGTCGGCAAGGAGGAGCGTGCCGTACTGTTCAACTGCGCCACCGGCCTGAAATACCCGCTGCCGCCGGTGCACCGCACGCTCGACCGCACCCAGCCCATCGACTATTCGCTCTTTGAGGAAAGCGGCCGATGAGCGAGGTGCGCTATCGCCCGGACCGGCTGGTCGCGACGCTCGACGCCATTCTCCGTCGCAGCGGCAGCTCGGCGGAGGAGGCGGCCATCGTTGCCGCCAATCTGGTGGAGGCCGACGCCCGCGGCCATGCCAGCCACGGCGTCTGCCAGATCGCCGTCTATACCCGCAGCCTTGAGCTTGGCCATCTCCAGCCCAACCGCCATGCCCGCATCGTGCGCGACGAGGCTCCCTTCCTGGTGGTGGACGGCGATGTCGGCTATGGGCAGGTGATCGCACGGGAGGCGACCGACCTCGCCATCGAACGGGCCAGGGCCGGCGGCGCCTGCATCCTGGCACTGCGCAACGCCCACCATATTGGCCGCGTCGGCTCCTATGGCGAGCAATGCATCGCCGCCGGGCTGATCGGGCTGTTCTTCGTCAATGTGGTCAGCCGTCCGCTGGCGGCGCCCCATGGCGGCGGGCGGCCGCGGCTCGGCACCAATCCGGTCTGCATCGCCGTTCCCGGCACGCCGGGCTTCGCGCCCTTCCTGCTCGATTTCGCCACCAGCGCCATCGCCGCCAACAAATGCCGGGTCGCCGCCTCGCTGGGTAAGGAGGTGGAGGACGGCCTGCTGCTCGACCCGGACGGACGGCCGACGCGCGATCCGGCCGTGATGTTCACCGAGCCGACCGGCGCCATCCTGCCCTTCGGCGGCCATAAGGGTTACGGTCTGGCGCTGGCCTGTGAAATCCTGGCGGGTGCCCTGGCCGGCGGCCTTCCCGCTTTGCCGGAGAATCTGCGGCCGGGACGGGTGGTCAACAACGCGCTGGCCTTCGTCATCGACCCCAACCGGGTGGCCGGCCCGGAATGGCAGACCCTGACCGACGCCGTGCTCGACCATGTCGCCGACACGCCTGCCGCCCCCGGCAGCGACGGCGTCAGCATTCCCGGGGAACCGGAGGCGCTGCACCGCATGGCCGCCATGGACCGCGGCATCACGCTCGACCCCGACACGGTCGCGGCGCTGCACCGCATCGGCGGCGGGCTCGGGTTGGATGTGCAGGGGTTGCTAGAGGGCTGAACGGGGGGCGGCCTCTAACCCGCCCCTTGCCCCATGCTCCGTCCCATCCGGTCAGGCGGTGATCCGGTTCCGCAGGACGCCGTCCTCCAGGAACAGCCGCACCGTCTCCGCCGCATTGCGCCGCATCTCCACCGCCGCCTGATCGGAGTGGAAGGCATTGTGCGGCGTCACCACCAGCCGTCCGGTGAGCCAGTCCTCCCGCACCCGCCATGCGTCCAGCAGCGGGTGGGGGGCCGGCGGCTCGACCGGCAGGACGTCGGTCCCGACGGCGGCAAGCCGGCCGCTGCGCAGGGCCGCCTCCAGCGGGTCCAACCCGGCGAACAGCTCGCCGCGCGCGGTGTTGACCAGGATGGCGCCGGGCTTCATCGCCGCCAGGGTGGCCTCGTTCAGCAGGCCGCGCGTCTCGCCGTTCAGCGGGCAGTGGAAGGTGACGATGTCGGACTCGGCCAGCAACTCCTCAAGCCGGCGGACGCGGCGATAGCCGACAGCCTTCTCGTGCCCGGCCGGCTGGAACGGATCGTAGCCCAGGATGCGGTGGCCGAAGCCCTTCAGCCGGTTCACCACCGCGGTGCCGATCCGCCCGACCCCGACCACCCCGACCGTCGCGGCACCGGACCGGTGCAGCGGCGTCAGCGTATTCGCCTGCCACGTCGTCGTGTAGCCTCGGGCGCGGGCATCATGCTCCCACAGCCGGCGCTGCAGCGACAGGATCATGGCGACGGCGTGGTCGGCGACCTCCTCCGTCCCGTAATCGGGGTTGTTGCAGAAGGGAATCCCGGCGGCCTCCAGCGCCGCGACATCGACCCGGTCATAGCCGACGCCGAACCGCACGACGATCCGGCAGCGCTTCAACCGCTCGACGGTGGCCGGACCGATGCGCGTGCTCCACACCAGCAGGGCATCCAGGCGGGCGAGGCGGTCCGGGTCGAGATCCTCCTCCCGCCGGCAGTCGAAAAAATCGACCTCCGCCACTCCGTCCAGCACGGCGGCCTCCAGATCGGGGGGCGGAATCATGTGGTCGGTGATCCCGACGACCAACCGCCCGGCGCGCTGCTGCCCCATCCCCATCGCTCCCGTCACTGTTCGAACCAAGTGGCCGTCACTTTCACACGCCGCGCTGAATTTACAAAGCCGATTGCCGCCTTGCGCAATAGGAAATGCCAGCCGCAGGTGGGCAAGGCTCCGGTTTCACTTGCGCGGGCGCAGGAAGAACAGCATGGCGAGACCGGACAGCAGGATCGACAGCATCACCCACCAGAAGGCGTGCGGCGAGACATGATCCTCGATGGCGCCGACCCCCGGCACCCCCGCCACATTCATGCCGAAGATGCCTGAGATCAGGGTCATCGGCGCGAAGATCACAGTCACCACCGCCAGCACATGCAGGCTGTGGTTCTGCTGGTCGGCGACACGGGCCAGAAGCTCGTCCTGCAAAACCTTGGCCCGGTCCTGCAACGCCTCGATGTCGTAGAGCACGCCGCCGAACTTCTCGACCGAATGGCCGAGGCGGGCGCGGTCGTCGTCGTCGATCCAGGGCACGTTGCCGGTGGCGAGCCGGCCCAGCGCCGCACGCTGCGGCGAGACATGGCGGCGCAGCCGGACGATCAGCTGACGCAGCTGGCCCAGCCGCTGCCGAGCGAGCTGGTAGCGCTCGGCAAGGACGGTGTCCTCCACCTTGTCCAGATCGGCTTCGGCGCGCGTCACCACCTCGCCCAGCGTATCGGCCAGCATGTCGATCAGCTCGGCCATCAGGGCGGCGGTGCTGCCGTAGCGGCCCTGGTCGTGCAGGGATTTGCGCAGCCGGTCGATCGCCTTCAGCGGATGCCGCCGGCAGCTGACGATGCGGCGTTCGTCCATGAACAGGCGCAGGGTGCCGATGTCCGACGGTTCGAAGTTGAAGTCGTAATGCATGTCGCTCAGCACGGCGAGAAAGCCGTCGTCGAACGGTTCCAGCCGCGTCCGGTCGTCATTGGCGTCCAGCAGGACCTCGCGCGCGAACTCGTCGAGCCCGCTCTTGCGGTCCAGCCAGTCGCGCGCCCGCGCCGAGGCGAGGTTGAAATGCAGCCACAGCACGCCGCCGCTGCGCTGCTGCGCTGCGTCGATCTCATCGAAGGACACCGGCACCGGCGGCGCATCGGGGGTGAGGAAATAGCCGCAGATCAGGTCGGTCCCGGTATCGAGCTTGATTGGCACTGCCATACCCGGCGAACCTTCCGTTGCCTCTTCGCCGGCTGGGTGCCGGCCGGCGGGCAGGATACGCCGGCGGACGTGCGGCGCAACCTCGTCCTTGGGCGCTTGGAGCAACTGCAACAAGACCGTCTTGAAACCGTCATCACCCTGTCGCGCGTTTGCGGCATCAACGCGCGGGCGTCACCATTCGACAGGGGCATGACCGTGAGGACCGAGACCGCCGCCGGCGCCCACGACATGGACGCCTGCGATTTTACCCGCCACACCCAGGAGCCTGTCGGCCGACTCCGGTCCGACTCGCAGCATCCCGCAATCCGCCAATCCACCGAGGCGGACGTGCCGGCCATGCTGGAGATCTACGGCTATCACATCCAGCACGGCCTCGGCCCCTTCGACATCGAGCCGCTGCACCCGGAAGAGCTGAAGCGCCGCCGCAAGGCCATGCTGAAGCGCCGTCTGCCGCATCTGGTGGCCGATCTCGGCGGCGCCATCGCCGGCTACGCCTATGCGGCCCCCTTCCGCAAGCGCCCGGCCTACCGCTACACGGTCGAACACTCGATCTACGTCCACAAGGATTTCCAGGGCCTTGGGATCGGCCGCCAACTCCTGTCGGCGCTGGTCGATGCCTGCACCGTCGCCGGCTGCCGGCAGATGATCGCCGTGGTCGACAGCGCCAACGCCCCGTCGCTGCGCCTGCATGAGTCCTGCGGCTTCGAGCAGGCCGGCGTTCTGCGCTCGGTCGGCTTCAAGTTCGGCCGCTGGACCGACAGCGTCTTCCTCCAGCGCGCGCTCGGCCCGGCCGACGGCGCGCTGCCCGACGATCATCGCGGCGGCACCGTCCAGGCCGGCGATTGACAGCCTTCTATCCCCCGGAGTTCCCCCATGGATTTCTTTCGACGCTTCTCCTTCCTCGTCTGCGCCCCGGCCTTCGACGCCGACGAGCTGGAAGGCGTGCGCGTGCAGCAGATCGTCGCCGAGGTCGAGCGCATCGGCTTCGAGGTGGTGCGGACGCGCCGCGTCGAGGATGCCGAGCTGGCGATCCGCACCGACGCCGCCATCGGCTGCATGATCGTCGATTGGGGCAAGCGCGGGCTGGAGGGCAAGCCGGCCTCGCTGATCGCGTTGGCGCGCAAGCGCGGTCTGGAGATGCCGATCATCCTGCTGGTCCGCCGCCAGCGGCTGGAGAACATCCCGGTCGATGTGCTCAATCAGGTGGACGGCTATGTTTTCCTGGCCGAGGAAACGCCGGAGTTCATCGCCAAGAACCTCGTTTCCCGCCTCAAGCAGTATGCCGAGACACTGAAGACGCCCTTCTTCGGCGAGCTGGTCGATTATGCCGAGGAAGGCAACCAGCTGTGGACCTGCCCTGGCCACAATGGCGGCATCTTCTACAGCCGCAGCCCCATCGGCCGAATCTTCGTCGAGCATCTGGGCGAGGCGGTGTTCCGCGACGACATCGACAATTCGGTGCTGGAGATGGGCGACCTGCTGGTCCATGAGGGTCCAGCGTTGAAGGCGCAGAAGGAAGCCGCCAAAATCTTCGGAGCTGAGCGCACCTATTTTGTGCTGAACGGCACCTCGGCCTCCAACAAGATCGTGCTGTCGGCCCTGGTGGCGGAGGACGACCTCGTCCTGTTCGACCGCAACAACCACAAGGCCGCCCACCATGGCGGGCTGTTCCTCGGCGGCGGCATCCCGATCTTTCTGGAGACCGACCGCAACCCCTACGGCCTGATCGGTCCCATCGACCACGAGGCGCTGGACGAGGAACGCATCCGCGAGAAGATCCGCAGCAATCCGCTGGTCAAGGACCCGAACGCCTGGAAGCGCGAGCGGCCCTTCCGCGCCGCGGTGATCCAGCAATGCAGCTACGACGGCACCATCTACAGCGCCGAGACCATCCTGGCGAAGATCGGCCATCTCTGCGACTATATCCTCTTCGACGAGGCGTGGGCCGGCTTCCTGAAATTCCACCCGCTGTTCAAGGGCCGCTTCGCCATGGGGCTGGACGGCCTGCATGACGGCCACCCCGGCATCATCGCCACCCAGTCGACCCACAAGCAGCTGGCGAGCTTCTCCCAGGCCTCGCAGATCCATGTGAAGGACAGCCACATCAAGGGCCAGCGTCGCCGGGTGGAGCATCGCCGCTTCAACGAGACTTTCCTGCTGCACGCCTCGACCTCGCCCTTCTACCCACTGTTCGCCTCGCTCGACGTCGGCGCGCAGATGATGAAGGGCCGGTCCGGCGAGGTGCTGTGGGACGACACGATCCGGCTGGGCATCGAGCTGCGCAAGAAGCTGCGCGCCATCCGCCGCGAGTTCGAGGAGCGCGAGAGCGACCCGGCGCGCCGCTGGTTCTTCGACCCCTTCGTGCCCGACCGGGTGGAGGTCGGCACCACCACGGGGACCACGGCGGCATGGGAGGATGTGCCCACCGACGCGCTGGCCTCCGACGTCCGGCATTGGGAATTCGTGCCGGGGGCCGACTGGCACGGCTTCCGCCATGTGGCGGCCGGCTATGCGATGACCGACCCCAACAAGCTGACCCTGCTCACCCCGGGCTTCGACCGCCGCACCGGCGCCTATGAGGATCACGGCATCCCGGCGCCGGTGGTGGCGCAGTATCTGCGCGAGAACCGCATCGTTCCGGAAAAGAACGACCTCAACTCGATCCTCTTCCTGCTGACGCCCGGTGTGGAATCGAGCAAGGCCGGCACGCTGCTGAGCGCGCTGGTGGCATTCAAGCGGCTGCATGACGACAACGCGCTGCTGGAGGACGTGATCCCGGAATTCGTCGCCCGCCGCCCGGCCCGCTACACCGGCCGCCGGCTGCGCGACCTGTGCGCGGAGATGCACGCCTATTACCGCGAGCGCGGCACCAACGACCTGCAGCGCCGCATGTTCCGTCCCGATCATCTGCCCGCCATGGTGATGCCGCCGCGTGAGGCGGTGCGGCATCTGGTGCGCAACGACGTGGATTACCTGCCCATCGACCGCATCGCCGGGCGGATCGCCACCACCCTGTGGGTCGTCTACCCGCCGGGCATCGCCACCATCGTGCCGGGCGAGCGGCTGGACGACCATGCCCGGCCGATGATCGAATATCTCCAGGTCTTCCAGGAAGGCGCCAACCGCTTCCCCGGCTTCGACAACGAAATCCAGGGCCTGTACCGCGAGACCGAGCCAGACGGGTCGATCCGCTTCTACACCTATGTCGTGCGCGAACCCGGCGCAGACTGAACCTGCGCCGGGATTGGGAGGAGGCGGTTAGACCCGCCTCCTCCCCTCTCAATAGGGCCGGTCGCCCAGCACGGTGGCGCGGTGCATGATGCGCCGGTGCGGCGAATAGTCGTTCACCGCGTAATGCTGGGTCGACCGGTTGTCCCACAGCACCAGATCATTCTCTTTCCAGCGCCAGCGCACGGTGAATTCCGGGCGGCTGATGTGGTCGTACAGGAACTCCAGGATCGCAGCACTTTCCCGGTCGCTCAGCCCGACGATGCGGGACGTGAAGTTCTCATTCACGAACAGCGCCTTGGCGCCGCTGACCGGATGGGTGCGGATGACCGGATGCACCACGGCCGGATGCTTGTCGCGCGCCGTCTTCCAGCGGGCATGGGTCTCGGGATCGCCGTTGTGCCGCCATTCCGGGAAGGAACGGGTGAAGTCGTGGAGCGCCTTCAGCGGCTCCAGCAGGCGGCGGATCGGCTCCGACAGGCCGTTGTAGGCGGCGATGTTGCTGGCCCACACCGTATCGCCGCCGATGGGCGGAATCAGCTTGCCCGACAGGACGACGATGGCCGGCGGCGTTTCGATGCAGGTGACGTCGGTGTGCCAGACGTCGTTGTCGGTCGGGTTGTGCGGTCCGGTGTCCAGCACCATGATCTCCGGCTGCTCCGGCACCTTCGGATAGATCGGGTGGACGTGCAGCTGGCCGAAACGGGCGGCGAAGTCGCGCTGGGCCCGCGGCGTCAGCGGCTGGTTCTCGAAGAACAGAACCTGATGGGCGACCAGCGCCCGCTCCAGCGCCGCCGCTTCGCTGTCCGACAGCGGGCGGGAAAGGTCGATCCCCTCGACCCGCGCACCGATGGCGGGGCTGACGGGCGTGACGGTCAGGGCGGACAAGGCGATGTCTGGCATGGCGGTTCCCCAATCTTTTTGTACGGCGGTTTTTGGAATTCCGGCGGTCGGTTGCCTCAGGACTTGCCCTTCCACGGCACCAGCCACGCTTCCAGCAGGCGCATTCCGTAGGAAAAGGCGAAGGCGAAGACCGCGATGATGCCGATGCCGACGAAGACCACGTCGGTGGCGAGGAAATGCGAGGCGGACATGATCATGAAGCCGATGCCGCGGGTGGCGGCGATCAGTTCCGCCGCGACCAGCGTGCTCCAACCGACGCCGATGCCGATACGCAGGCCGGTCAGGATCTCCGGCAGGGCGCTGGGCAGCACGATGGTGCGGAACAGCTGCCAGCGGCTGGCACCAAGCGACAGCGCGGCGTTCACCCGCTCGATCGGCAGGGACCGCACCCCGGCCTGCGCCGACAGGCAGACCGGCGCGAACATCGCCAGCGTCAGCAGGACGATCTTCGACACCTCGCCGATGCCGAGCCAGATGATCATCAGCGGCAGATAGGCCAGCGGCGGCAACGGCCAGTAGAACTCGATGGGCGTGTCGAAAACCCCCTTGGCCCAGCGGTTCAGCCCCATCGCCAGCCCCAGCGGGATGCCGAGCGAGGCGGCGATGACGGCGGCGGAGAAGATGCGGAACAGGCTGGCCGACACATGCTCCCACAGGGTGGCGCCGGCATAGCCGTCCTCGAGGACCGCCAGGAACTGGGTCGCCACCTCCTGCGGGGTCGGCAGGAACAACGGCGGCACCAGCCGGTAATGGGTCACCAGGAACCACGCCGCCAGCAGCAGCAGGGCGGTGGCGAGGCTGATCGGGCCGGTGCGCGCACCGTCCAGTCCGAAGGGATGGAGCCGGACGATCTTCGGCCGGTCCGCCGGATCGGAGGCGCGGCTTCCGGAACGGGCGAGGTCGGTCATTGCAGCACCATCCGGCGGACATCCGCCTCGGCATGCGGGCGATGCACCAGGGACCGGATCTCGTCGTAGAGATCGGCGAACTCCGGTGCCGACAGGATGGCGCGCACGTCGCGCTCGGCGGCGAAGCGGCGGACGAAATCCAGATCGAAACGGGCGACGATCCGGCCGGGCCGCGGCGACATCACCACCACATTGGTGCCGAGGAACAGCGCCTCCTCGATGGAATGGGTGATGAAGAAGATGCGCTTGCCGGTGCGCGCCCAGACGTCGATCAGCAGTTCCTGCATCTGTTCGCGGGTCAGGCTGTCGAGCGCGCCGAACGGCTCGTCCATCAGCAGGATCTTCGGGTCGGTCGCCAGCGCGCGGGCAATGCCGACGCGCTGGCGCATGCCGCCCGACAGCTCGTGCGGGAAAGCGTCGGCGAAACCTTCCAGCCCGACCAGCCCCAGCAGTTCCTCCGCCCGCTCGCGCCGCTCCCTGGCGGGAATCCCGGCGAAGCGCAGGCCGAGCGCCACATTGTCGGCGACGCTGCTCCAGGGCAGCAGCGTGTCCTTCTGGAACACCACGCCGCGGTCGGCGCCGGGGCTGGCGACCGGCTGGCCGTCCAGCGTGATCGATCCCTCCGACAGGGGCAGGAAACCGGCGATGGCGTTCAGCAGCGTCGATTTCCCGCAGCCCGATGCCCCCAGCGCCACGACGATGCTGTTGGCGTCGATGTCGAGCGACGCGCGGTCCAGCGCATGAACCACCCGGCCGTCGCGGGCGGAGAAGAAGACACTGGCGTTGCGGACCTGGAGCATGGGCGCCCTCCTGTCGGCGGTTAACTTGGCGGGCGGCTGGTTCAGCGGATTTCCTTGACGTAATCGGCGGTGACGAAACCGCCGTAGCTGGGCAGCACGGTGGTGATCTTCTTCTGCTCCTTCAGGAACTCCGCCGTGTCCTTCAGGATCTTGCCCGCACCGCTTCCCTCGCCACCGGACAGCCAGGCAGTGGAGGCCTGCACCTCCGCCGGGACCAGCGACAGGTTGGTCAGCGCCGACGCCTGATCGGACGGCGTGCCGCCCAGCAGCTTCGCCAGCGTCTTCGCATTCTCAGAATCCGGCCCCCAGGCCGCCTTGTCGTTGCGGAAGGAGGCGCTGTAGCGCTCGATGGTGCCGGCGAAGCTCTTGAGGAAGGCGGGATTGTCCTTGGCGAAGGCGGCGGTCGCCACCCAGGCGCTGAAGGTCGGGGCGCCGCGGTCGGCCACCTCGCGTGAGGTCAGCAGCACCTTGCCGGTCTTCTTCAGCTCGGTCAGGGCGGGATCCCAGACAAAGGCGCCGTCCAGGTCGCCGCGGTTCCAGGCGGCGACGATGTCCGGCTGCGGGATGGCGAAGACCTGGGCGTCGCGTTCCGTCAGCTTTTCCTGCTTCAGCACGGCGAGCAGCTGGTAATGGTCGGTGGAGACCGGAGCCGCCGCCAGCTTCTTGCCCTTGAGGTCCGACGGCTTTTCGATGCCGGAGCCGTTGCGCACCACCAGCGCCTCGTCGGTGCCGGAAATGGTGGCGAGATGGAAGGCCTTCACGTCCAGCCCGCGGCTGACCGCGGCGGCGAAGGGGCTGGAGCCGACATAGCCGACCTGCACATCGCCCGAGGCGATGGCGGCGAAGATCTCCGCGCCCGAATTGAATTTACGGAAGTCGATCTCGGTGCCGGTCGCCTTGGCGAAATCGCCGTTGGCGATGGCGACCGAGGAAGGCAGCGCATCGGTCTGATAGCCGACCACGACCTTGCCGGACGCGGCTTCGGCGATGGTGGAGGCAGCAAAGGGGACGACCGCCGCCAGCGCGGCAGAGAGGAGGGTGGGCAGATTGGTCTTCATCGTCGTTTCCCCCGTCACGGTGTGAATGCCGGCCTGCGAGGTCCGGGAATCCGAATGTCCGTGAACCTTAAAGCGACGCTCGCGCCGTTGTCACCATAAAATCTACATCTCTACAGGGAAATAGTTTTTATATACACTTTTTGTTTGTTTAAAAATGCCGGCGTCGCGTCATCGGGCTTGGCTGGAAGCAGCATTTCCTCGCCTTCGGGTGACCGGAAGCGGTACCGATTTCGCCAAAAATATCAGGCGATATGAAGCGGACACTTGACCTGGCCGTTTTTTCCCACTTTCCTATAGACAACAAGATATTTAAACAGTCTTTAACTGTTATATCCCGGCAGCCGATGGGAAGCGCCACGACCCCAAACCACCTGACAAGGAGTTCAGCCATGCAGGGTTTGAGTGATTTCGACCGGATGGTGATGGCGTCCCTCTGCCCTTCGGGCGCGCTGGTGCTGCCGCTGCTGCCGCCCGACGGGCACGCGGCGGACATGACAGATGGCTCTGGCGGCGATGAGCTTCCGGACCGCGGCCTGCTTCCGCTCGGCCTCGGCATCGTCTCTGCCATTCTCCTGGCATCGCTGGCGGCGCTGGCCTGATCGGGCCGGCAGCCGCCTTCCAACTCTTGAAGGATAAGAACAAGTGGCGGTTCAGGACCACGACGCATACTGGCACCCCGGTCTGGAAACCCAGAGCCGCGCCGACTGGCGGCAATTGCAGCTCGACCTGCTGAAGGATCATCTGCGGCACGCTTACGATGGCTCGCCCTACTACCGCGCCGCCTTCGATGCGCAGGGGGTGTCGCCGGGGGACCTGCACACGCTGGACGACCTGCGCCGGTTCCCTTTCCTGGACAAGGCGACCATCCGCGACCGCCAGACCGCGGTGCCGCCCTTCGGCGATCTGGTCGCTGTGCCGGAACGGGAGATCGTCTACATCTCCGCCTCCAGCGGATCGACCGGGGTGCCGACCGCCTCGCCCTTCACCTCCAAGGATTTTGAGGAATGGATCGACTATGAGGCACGGCAGTTCTGGTCAAGCGGCCTGCGCCCGACCGACCGCTATGCCCATGCACTGAACTTCTCGCTGTTCGTCGGCGGTCCCTGTGTGATGGGTGCGCAGAAACTGGGCGCGCTCAGCATCCATGCCGGCACCCTGCCGTCGGAACGGCTGCTGGCGGTGCTGAACCAGTTCAGGGCGACGGCACTGTGGACGACGCCGTCCTACGCCTGGCATCTCGGCGAGACCGCCCAGAGCGAGGGCATCGACCCCGCCCGCGACCTCGCCGTCCGCCGCCTGTTCGTGGCGGGCGAGCCCGGCGGTTCGATCCCGGAGACGCGTGAACGGATCGAGGCGCTGTGGGGGGCGGAGGTCTACGATTATTACGGCCTGTCCGACATCTTCGGCTCCTGCGCCGGCATGTGCGTGGAGAAGGACGGGCTGCACTGGGCCGAGGACCATATCCTGGTCGAGGTGCTGAACCCCGAAACCCTCGAACCGGTGGCGGAGGGCGAGCGCGGCGAGCTGGTGCTGACCACCCTGCGCAAGCGCGCCCGCCCGATCATCCGCTTCCGCACCGGCGACATCGTGTCGGTGACGACGGAGCCCTGCCGCTGCGGCCGCACCTCCCTGCGGCTGAAGGGCGTGCATGGGCGGCTCGACGACATGCTGATCGTCAAGGGCGTCAACCTGTTCCCCGGCGACGTGGAGGCGGTGGTGCGCCAGGACCCGGCGCTGACCGGGGAATACCGGCTGGTGCTCGACCGGGTCGAGCGGCTGGACCGATTGACGGTCGAGGCGGAACACACCCAGGGCTTCAACGGCGATCTGGAGGAACTGCGGGGCCGGCTGCGGCGCCAGCTGAAGGCCGCCACCGGCGTCGGGGCGGAGGTCGCCCTGCTCGCCCCCGGCACGCTGCCCCGTGCCGTCCACAAGGCCAAGCGAATCGACGACCGCCGCCAGCACGTCTGGTCGTGACCCAATCCCCTGACGGAGCCCGCTCCCATGCCGGACACCCATCTTCCCGCCACCGAACAGCCGCCCGACGACCTCGCGCCCGAACACATTGCTTTGGCGGCCGACCGCCTGTTCCTCAACGCCCGCACGCCGCAAAGCTGGTCCGACCGGCCGGTCCCGGCGGAGACGCTGCATCGCCTCTATGAACTGGTCCGGCTGGCGCCGACCGCCTTCAACGGCAGCCCGGCGCGCTTCGTCTTCCTGACCACGCCGGAGGCGAAGGAGCGGCTGCGACCGGCATTGAGCCGCGGCAACCAGTCCAAGCTGGCGGCCGGCGCCATCGCCATCGTCGCCTATGACCGCCGCTTCTTCGAGCATCTGCCGTTGCTGAGCCCGCATTACGACCCCTCGCCGATGTTCGTCGACGAGCCGTCGCTGGCCGAGACCACGGCCTTCCGCAATGGCTCTCTCCAGGCCGGTTACCTGATCCTGGCCGCGCGGCTGCTGGGTCTGGATGCCGGGCCGATGTCCGGCTTCGATGCCGAAGCGGTCGATGCGGAGTTCTTCGCCGACGGCCGGCTGCGCACCAACCTGCTGGTGGCTCTGGGCCATGCCGACGGCCCGCCGTCGCGCCCGCGCGCCCCGCGGCTGGACGCGTCGAAGGCGGTGGTGATCCTTTGAGCCCAACGCCGTAGCGGCCGGCAAATCCCGGCCGAACGGGAGATCGATCATGAGCGTGAACGACACGGCCGCCGCCCTGCCGGCGGCCAACGGCGGAGCCTTGCCAATCGGCGGCGGCCTCCCGTCCAACCTCCTCCTGCGTTTTTCCGCCGCCGCCCTGCTGTGGTTCGCCGCCTCCGGCGTGACGGCCCTGTGGCCAGACGCCGCCGATGCCCAGGAGTGGGAACGGACCGGGGAATTCGCCAGCCTGCTGGTGGTCGCCGCAGGGCTGCTGGTGCTGGCCGCCCTGCTGGCTGCGGCGATCCGTCCGGCGCCGCGCAGCCGGCTGGAAGCCGCCATTGCCAGCCTGTCGGCGTCCGTTCCCTGGCTGATCGCCCTGGCGTTGGGCGTCACCGGGTGGGAAATCCTGACCGCCAAGCTCAATCTGCTGCCGCGGCCCTTCTTCGTCCCGCCGCAGGCGCTGCTGGAGGTCTATCTCGACGACTGGCCGCGGCTGCTCGACTGCTTTGCCGCATCGCTGAGGCTGCTGATCACCGGCTATGCCGTGGGTTCGATCCTTGGCGTGGTGACCGGCGTCGCCATCGGTTGGTCGCGCGCGGTCGGCTATTGGGTGCACCCGGTTCTGCGGCTGATCGGCCCGCTGCCGGCCACCGCGTGGCTGCCCATCGCCTTCTTCGCCTTTCCGACCAGCTGGAGCGCCAGTGTCTTCCTGATCGCGCTCGCCAGCGGCGTGCCGGTGACCGTCCTCACCTGGTCCGGCGTGGCCGGGGTCAACAGCGCCTATTACGACATCGCCCGCACGCTGGGCGCCTCCCCGCGCTTCCTGGTGCTGAAGGTCGCCGTCCCGGCGGCGATGCCGCATGTCTTCGTCGGGCTGTTCATGGGGCTGGGCGCCTCCTTCGCCGTCCTGGTGGTGGCGGAGATGCTGGGCGTGAAGTCCGGGGTCGGCTGGTACCTGCAATGGGCCCAGGGCTGGGCCGCCTACGGCAACATGTATGCGGCCCTGCTGGTGATGGCGCTGCTCTGCTCCGGACTGGTGACGCTGCTGTTCCGCGTCCGCGACCGCCTGCTCGCCTGGCAGAAGGGAATGTTGAAATGGTAGCGCTCGAAAGCACCGACACCCAAGCCGGGGTGGCCGGCATGACCATCGACGTGCAGGCGGTCAGCCACAGCTTCGACCTGCATGGCGCACCGCTGCCGGTGCTGGACGGGGTGGAACTGCGGGTCGAGCCGGGCGAACTGGTCGCCCTGCTGGGGCCGAGCGGCTGCGGCAAGTCCACCCTGCTGCGGCTGGTCGCCGGGCTGGAACCGCCCAGCCGCGGCAGCATCCTGGCCGACGGTCGCCCCATCGACGGTCCCGACCCGTCGCGCGTCGTCGTCTTCCAGGACCCGACGCTCTATCCCTGGCGCACCGTGCGCGACAATGTCGCCCTGGGGCTGGAGGCGCGCGGCCTGTTGCGCTCGCAAGGGCACCGGATCGACAAGGCACTGGCGCTGGTCGGGCTGACCGGCTTCGAAAGGGCCTATCCGCACCAGCTGTCCGGCGGCATGGCCCAGCGCGCGGCGCTGGCCCGCGCCCTGGTCAACGACCCCCGCCTGCTGATCCTCGACGAACCGCTGGGCAAGCTGGACAGCCTGACCCGGCTGGCGATGCAGAGCGAACTGGTCGATCTGTGGCGCAGTTCTGGCTTCACCGGCCTGCTGGTCACCCACGACATCGAAGAGGCGCTGTTCATGGCGACCCGCGTGATCGTGTTCAGCGGCCGCCCGGCCCGCATCAAGGCCGATCTGCCCATCGACCGTCCCTATCCCCGCCACCGCGGCGATCCGGTCCTGACCGAGCTTCGTCACCGCATTCTCGAACTGCTCGGCCTTGCCGAGACCTGGTGAGGACACCCGACCATGCCTGACAACCTCCCACCCGCTAACGCCATCCCGAACTTGGAACGTCTGCGCGGCTTCATCGCCGACCTCACCCGGCTAGTGGAGCGGCACAGCGACGACGAGCCCGCGGTGCTCGATGCCGGCCGCGCCCTGCTGGCCGGGCTTATCGCCGTCGACGACTGGCTGCCCGACGCCTATGCCCAGCCCGACCCGGTGCATTACCGTCAGTATCTGCTGCATTGCGACCCGTACGAGCGCTTCTCCGTCGTCAGCTTCGTCTGGGGACCGGGGCAGCGGACACCGATCCACGACCACACCGTCTGGGGCCTCGTCGGCATCCTGCGCGGGGCGGAGCGGTCGCAACGCTACGACCTCCAGCCACAGGGCGGCCCGCCCGTCGCCTCTCCGCCCGAACTCCTGAAGGCCGGGTCGGTCGAGGCGGTGTCGCCCCGCATCGGCGATGTCCATGCGATCTCGAACGCGCTGGCTGACCGGCCGTCCATCAGCATCCATGTCTATGGCGGCAACATCGGCGCCGTCCGGCGGTCGGTGTTCGACCCGCTGACCGGCCAGCGCAAGCCCTTCATCTCCGGCTATGCCAACAGCGCCCTGCCCAACCTGTGGGACCGTTCGCAGCCCGTTCCCCACGCCGCCTGAGGATCCGTCACCGCCATGACCGCAGCAGTCACCGCAACCGCCCCGCTCGCCACCCGCAGCCCCGCCGACATCCGCCGCGCCTGGATCGAGCGCGACGAGGTCGCCCTGCTCGACGCCCGGGAAGAAGGCCCCTATTCGCTGTCCCACCCGCTGTTCGCCATCTCCGTCCCGCTGAGCCGCGTGGAGTTGCTGGCCTACGACCTGCTGCCGCGGCGCGACGTGCCGATCACCGTCTATGACGATGGCGAGGGCTATGCCGAGCCGGCCGCCCGCCGGCTCCAGGCGCTGGGCTACGGCGACGTGACCCTGCTGGAGGGCGGGCTGGCCGGCTGGATCGCCGCCGGATTCGAGGTCTATCGGGACGTGAACGTGCCCAGCAAGGCCTTCGGCGAGTGGGTCGAGCATCATCGCCACACCCCCTCGCTGCCGGCCGCGGAGGTCAAGGCGCTGCTCGACGCCAAGGCCGATCTGGTCGTCCTCGACGCCCGCCGTTTCGAGGAATACCGCACCATGTCGATCCCCGGCGGCATCAGCGTGCCGGGGGCCGAGCTGGTCAAGCGCGTCCACGACATCGCTCCCAACCCTGAGACGCTGGTGGTGGTCAATTGCGCCGGCCGCACGCGGTCGATCATCGGCACCCAGTCCCTGGTGAATGCCGGCATCCCCAACCGGGTCGCCGCCCTGCGCAACGGCACCATCGGCTGGACGCTGGCCGGGCTGACGCTCGACAGCGGGCGCGGGGGCCGCTTCCCGGAGGTCTCGGCAGACGGCGACGCCGCCGGCCGCCGGGCGGCGCGCGCGGTTGCCGACCGGGCCGGCGTCGGCAGGATCGACGCGAAGACGCTCGACCGCTTCCGCGGCGACGAGCGCCGGACGCTCCATCTCTTCGACGTGCGCACGCCGGAGGAGTATGAGGCCGGCCATCTGCCCGGCTTCCGCCACGCCGCCGGCGGCCAGCTGGTCCAGGCAACCGACGAGCATGTGGCGGTTCGCGGCGCCCGCATCGTCCTGGCCGACGATCCGGCCGGCGGCGGCGGTCCGCGCGCCGACATGACCGCCTCCTGGCTCTCGCAACTGGGCTGGGAAGTGCATGTGCTGGAGGGCGATGTGTCCGTCCTGGGCAGCGAGAGCGGCCCCGACCGCCGCCGCCTGCCGCCGGAACCGGAGGTGGGAGCCGAGACCATCGCGCCGCGCGACCTGCTGGCCCTGCTGGAGAATGGCGAAGCGGCGGTGATCGACATCACCCGCAGCCCTCGCTACCGCGCCGGCCATATTCCGGGAGCGTATTTCTCCACCCGCGCCCGGCTGGCCGGCACCATCGCGCTTCTGCCCAAGGGGGTCCGGCCAGTGCTGACCTGCGGCGATGGCACGTTGACCCGCTATGCCGCCGCCGATTTCACCCTTTCCCATTTGTCTGGCGGGCAGCGTCCGCTGCTGCTGGAGGGCGGCACCAAGGGCTGGGTCGCCGCCGGACTGCCGCTCAGCACGGACCTCGACCGGCTGGGAGGCGAACCTGACGACGTCTACAAGCGCCCCTACGAGGGCACCGACAACAGCGCCGCCGCCATGCAGGGCTATATCGACTGGGAGCTTGAACTGGTCGATCAGCTGAAGCGCGATGGCGCCCACAATTTCCACGTCATCTGACGCGCCGGATGGGACAGCTCATGACCAAGCCCTTTTCCATTCGGCGGCGGACCCTCCTGGGGACCGCGCTGCTTCTCGCCGGCGGGATCGCCGCCTCGATGCCGCAGGTGGCGCGGGCCGAGGCCACGGAGGTTCGCTTCGCCCGCAATCTCGGCCTCGGCTATCTGCCGCTCTATGTCATGCAGGACAAGGGGCTGGTGGAGAAACAGGCGCGCGCCGCCGGGCTGGGGGAGGTGAAGGCCAGCTACACCCCCCTCGGCAACCCGACGACGATCACCGAGGCGACCCTGTCCGGCAATGCCGATTTCGGCGCGGCCGGCGTGCCCGCCTTCATCATCGCCTGGGACAAGACGAAGGGGAACGCCAACCTGCGCGGTCTGGCGGCATTGAACGCCCAGCCGGCCTATCTCAACACCAACCGGCCCGAGGTGAAAAGCCTGAAGGACTTCACCGACAAGGACCGCATCGTCGTTCCGTCGGTCCGCGCCTCCTATCAGGCCATCGTCCTCCAAATCGCGGCGGAGCAGACCTTCGGCCCCGGCCAGCATGCGAAGCTGGACCCGCAGACCGTCTCGCTGGCCCACCCCGACGGCACCGCTGCCCTGCTGTCCGGCAAGACCGAGATCACCGCCCATTTCACCAGCCCGCCCTTCCAGGACCAGCAGCTGCGCGATCCCAAAATCCACAAGGTGCTGAGCAGCTACGACGTGCTGGGCGGTCCCGCCTCCTTCAGCGCGCTGTGGACCTCCACCGCCTTCCACGATGCCAACCCAAAGCTGACCAAGGCGGTGCTGGCGGCGCTTGAGGAAGCGGTGACGCAGATCAAGGCCGACCCGCAGAAAGCGGCCCGCGCCTATATCCGCATCGAGAACTCCAAGCTCGGCGTGGAGGAGGTGGCGGCGATGATCGCGCATCCGGAGATCTCCTACGATCTCACCCCGCGCGGCATCGGCACCTTCACCGACTTCATGGCGCGCATCGGCTCGATCCGCAACCGGCCGGCCGACTGGCGCGACCTGTTCTTCGCCGACATCCATGACCGCACCGGCAGCTGAGGTCCCGTCATGCCCCACACGGAGTTCACCGTCCATCCGGTCTCGCCCACACTTGGCGCGGAAATCCGCGGCCTCGACCTGTCACAACCGCTCCGCCCGGCGACGGCATCGGCGCTGGCCGACGCGCTGGACCGCCATCTGGTGCTGGTCTTCCGCGGCCAAGCCCTGTCGGACGCCGACCTCGTCCGCGTTTCCGGCCATTTCGGTCCGCTCGACAAGGCGCCGATCACCGAGAACGGGCGGCTGCACGCGCCCGGCCATGAGGAGGTCTACGTCATCTCCAACGTCACGGAGAATGGCCGGCCCATCGGCGCGCTGGGGGCGGGAGAGTCGGTATGGCACGCCGACATGACTTATCTGGAGACCCCTCCCTACGCCAGCAGCCTCTATGCGCTGGAGGTGCCGGCGGAAGGCGGCGACACCGGCTTCCTCAGCATGTTCGCCGCCTATGACGCCTTGCCGGAGGCGCTGAAGCGGCGGGTGGAGAGGCTGTCGATCAAGCATGACAGCACCACCAACAGCGGCGGCTATCTGCGTCAGGGTTTCGCTCCGCCGACCGATGTCGCCACCTCGCCCGGCACGGTGCATCCGCTGGTCATCGCCCACCCGGTGACGGGTGCCAGGGCATTGCTGCTGGGCCGCCGTCCCCATGCCCACATCTCCGGCCTGTCCGTGGCGGAGAGCGAGGCGCTGCTGGATGAAATCTGGGCGGCGGCGGTGCGCCCGGAGCTTGCCTGGCACCACCGCTGGCGGGTCGGCGATCTGGTGATGTGGGACAACCGTTGGACCATGCACCGCCGCGACCCCTTCCCCGACGACCAGCGCCGCCGCATGCACCGCACCCAGATCGCCGTGCCGGGTCGCGCTTCCGAAAATGCCGCCGCTTAGGAGCTCTCCATGATCCCGTCACAGCATTCCATTTTGAACGCCCTCACGCGCCGCCATGCTCTCGGCCTCGGTGTCGGCGCGCTCGCCGCCGGGCTCGCGCCCCTGCGGCCGGCGAATGCTGCCATTCCCGCCGGCACCGTGCTGAAGGTCGGCGACCAGAAGGGCGGCGTCCAATCGGTGATCGAGGCGGCCGGGCTTCTGGCCGACCTGCCCTACCGCATCGAATGGAGCCAGTTCCCGGCTGCCGCACCCCTGCTGGAGGCGCTGAACGCCGGCGCCATCGAGGTCGGCTACGCCGGCGACGCGCCGACCACCTTCGCACTGGCCGCCGGCACCTCGGCCAAGATCATCGGCGCCGTCCGTTCCAACCCGCAGAGCACCACCATCCTGGTGCCGGGCTCTTCCCCCATCCGCAACGTCGCCGACCTGAAGGGCAAGACCATCGGAACCGGGCGCGGTTCCATCGGTCATTACCTCGTGCTGGCGGCGCTGAAGGCGAACGGGCTGAAGCCGGACGACGTGAAGATCGCCTTCCTGTTGCCGTCGGATGCAAAATCGGCACTGGCCGCCGGCTCGATCGACGCCTGGTCGAGCTGGGGTATCTATGTGTCGCAGGCGCTGCTGGTGGACGGCGCCCGCGCGGTCGTCACCGGCACCGGGCTGATGAGCGGCCTGTCCTACCAATCCGCCACGCTGGAGGCGATATCCACCAAGCGCGAGGCGTTGACCGACCTGCTCCGCCGCTTCGCCGCCGCCCGGCTGTGGGCGCTGGAGAACAGCGACGCTTATGCCGGCATCTGGGCCAGGACGGTCGGCGTCGACCCCGCCATCGCCCGCCACACCTTCGGTGTCGAGCGGGCGCGGCCGGTCGCCATCGACGCCTCGGTCATCGCCGACCAGCAGGCGACGTCCGACGTCTGGCGCGAGTTCGGCATTATTCCCAAGCGGCTGGACGCGGCGGCGATCTTCGATCCCGGCTTCAACAGCGCGCTGCCGGCCTGACGACGGCGAACCGCAGGAAGGCGATGCGGGATGGCGATGCTTCCGACCAACCTCGACATGGATGTGCTGCGGGCGCTGGTGATCGCCATGGAGCATGGCGGTTTCGCCCGCGCCGCCGAACGGCTGGGCCGGACCCAATCGGCGATCAGCCTGCAGATGAAGAAGCTGGAGGAGCAGGTCGGCCAGCCGCTGTTCCGCAAGGCCGGCCGCACGGTGGCGCTGACCGATGCCGGCGACCTGCTGCTGGGCTATGCCCGCCGCATCGTCGCCCTGAACGACGAGGCCCTGTCGGCGGCCCGCGGCCGGGCGATGGATGGCACCGTGCGGGTCGGCTTTCCCCAGGATCTGGCGGAACGCTGGCTGCCATCCGTGCTCGGCTCCTTCCACCGCGCCCATCCCCGCATCCATGTCGAGGCTCAGGTCGGCCGTGGGCGCGAGCTGCGCGAGCGGGTGGCCCAGGGTGCGCTCGATCTTGCCCTGGCCTTCGGCGAGATCGGCGGCGATACCGCAAAGACGACGACCGGAGCGGCCACTCTGGCCCATCTGCCGGTGGCCTGGGTTGCACCGGACGGCTTTCGCGCCGACCGGGAAAGCCCTCTGCCGCTGGCCCTGCTCGACGCGCCCTGCATGTTCCGCCAGCACGGCATCGAGCGGCTGGACGGCGGCGGGCGCCCCTGGCGCATCACCTTCACCAGCCCCAGCCTGTCCGGCCTGTGGGCGGCGGTGGAGGCCGGGCTGGGCGTCACCATCCGCACGCCGCTCGGCCTGCCCGACACGCTGGCGCCCCTCGATCCGTTTCATGACCTGCCGGAACTGGGCTCGGTTCCGCTGGAGCTGCATCGCGCACCGTCCGCCGCCAACCCGGCGGTCGACCGTCTGCACGGAATTCTGGCGGACTCGCTGGCCGCAGTCCTGCGTGACGCGGGCGCACAGTAATAACATAAAATTTACGTTACTTAAGTTTTTCTCAACAGTGTAGTTTGTGTTTTTTGTTTTTCCTATTCACGCAATAGGAATAGGCTTTCTCCCGTAGCCACCGCAATAGACCGGCATCGGGAGGGATTATGACGGCAGCCACCGCGACCCAACGGACGGGAGCCGGATCCCGGAGATGGGGGCTTCCGGCGGGGACGTTTCCGGCAGGTCTGCGCCGCTGTGCGGTGCCGCTGGCGCTGCTGGTTCTGTGGCAGGCCAGCGTCGGGCTGGGCTGGATTTCCACCCGCACCATCCCCTCGCCAAGCCAGATCCTGACCGCCTTCTGGGACCTGACGGTCAGCGGTGAACTGGCGGTGCATCTGCTGGTCTCGCTCGGCCGGGTCAGCGCCGGGCTCGCCATCGGCGTGTCGGCCGGCACCGTCTGCGCGCTGATCGCCGGCCTGTCGCGGCGGGGCGAGGATGCACTGGACGCGCTTCTGCAAATGTTGCGCACCCTGCCCCATCTGGCGCTGGTGCCGCTGTTCATCCTGTGGTTCGGCATCGGCGAAACGCCGAAGATCGCGCTCGTCGCGCTCGGCACCGCATTCCCGATCTACCTGAACCTGTTCGCCGGCATCCGCACCGTCGACGCCAAGGTGGTGGAGGCCGTCTCCACCCTGGGCCTGACGCGGGGGGAACTGATCGCCCAGGTCATCCTACCGGGTGCCCTACCCGCCTTCCTGACCGGCCTGCGCTATGCGCTCGGCGTCGCTTGGCTCAGCCTCGTGGTGGGCGAGCAGATCAACGCGTCCAGCGGCATCGGTTATCTGGCGATGACGGCGCGGGAATTCCTGCGCACCGACGTGATCATCGTCGCCCTGATCGTCTACGCCATCCTCGGCCTGCTCGCCGACCTGATCGTCCGCGTCATCGAACGCAGGGCGCTGGTCTGGCGCCCGGCCTTCATCAAGGAGTGACCCTCCATGAGCCACACCCTTTCCCGCATCGCCGCCTCCCAGTCCACGATTGACAAGCCTGTCGTCAGCGTCCGCGGCCTCGTCCGCAACTTCGGCAACGGCAATGTACTGGACGGCCTGTCACTCGACCTTCAGCCGGGCTCCTTCACCGCGCTGCTCGGCCGCTCCGGCTGCGGCAAGTCCACGCTGCTCCGCACCCTGGCCAAGCTGGATCCGGCACCGGAGGGCACCGTACAGCTGCCGGAAGAGCGCGCCGTGGTGTTCCAAGAGCCGCGGCTGGTGCCCTGGATGCGGGTGCTGCGCAACGTCACGCTGGGCCTGCGCCGTCCCGATGCCGAAGCCCGCGGGCTTGCGGCCCTGGCGGAGGTCGGGCTGTCTCACCGGGCCCGCGCTTGGCCGCTGACCCTGTCGGGCGGCGAGGCACAGCGCGCGGCGCTGGCCCGCGCCCTGGTCCGGGAACCGCGCCTGCTGCTGCTCGACGAGCCCTTCGCGGCGCTGGACGCCCTGACCCGGATGCGCATGCAAGGGTTGGTGGAGACGCTGTGGCGCGCCCATGCCCCCGCAGTGCTGCTGGTGACCCATGACGTGGACGAGGCGCTGCTGCTGGCCGACCGCGCCGTGGTGATGGCGGACGGCAAGATCGCCGCCGATATCCCGATCCCTCTCGCCCGCCCGCGCCGCCACGGCGACCCCGGCTTCATCGCGCTGCGCTCCCGCCTGTTGGCCGAGCTTGGCGTCGACGAGGAGCATCTGGCCGCACGGGAACCGCAGCGCACCGAATCCAGGGCAATCGGCGTGAAGCCCGGCGGCTACGGCCTGCCCGCCGGTGCCGCCGCGGCGCCCAGCCTCTGACCCTCGACGCCGACGGACCCGCCGCCATGACGACCGACATTGTCCGCCTTCCCTCCACCCCGTTCGGCCGCCGCAGTCTGTTGCGCGGAGCCTGCGGCGCCCTGGCGCTGGGCACCCTGCCCGGCCTTGCGCAGGCCGCCTCCGGCCCGGCCTCCGAAACCGTCCTGCACATCGCCGACTACAAGGCGCTGGACGGGCTGGCGCTGGAAGCGTCCGGCAATGCCGGGTCCGGCTTCCGGTCGCAGTTCGCCGAGTTCGCGTCGGGCAACCTGATCGTCGAGGCGATCAATGCCGGTTCCATCGACGTCGGCTCCAGCAGCGAGATCCCGCCCGCCTTCGGCATCGCCGCCGGGGCCCGGCTGTCGATCGTCGCCGTGGTCAAGGACGACGTGAACTGGCAGGTGGTGCTGGTGCCGCCCGGCAGTCCGATCCAGTCGGTCGCCGATCTGAAGGGCAAGCGCGTCGGCTATGTCCGCGCAACCACCACGCAGTACTATCTCGCCAAGATGCTGGGCGAGGCCGGGCTGCGCTTCAGCAACATCCAGGCGATTAGCCTGACCCCGTCGGAGGGACAGGCCGCCTTCGAGCAGGGCGCGCTCGATGCCTGGGCGATCTACGGCTATTCGGTGCCCTTTGCCATCAAGAAGGGCGCGCGGGTCCTCGTCACCTCCAACGGCTATCTGTCGGGCAACTACCTGTATCTCGCCTCGCCCGACGCGCTGGCCGATCCGGGCAAGTCGGCCGCCATCGGCGACTATTTCCTGCGGCTGCGCCGCGCCTTCGCCTGGCGCGCCACCAATTTGGAGCGCTGGGCCCAGGTCCATTCCGCCGCCATCGGCGTGCCGGTCGAAACCGACCTGGAAATCCTGCGCAAGAACTCCCGCCAGCGCGATCTGGCGCCGATCGCCGATGCCGACATCGCCTCGGCCCAGAACGTCGCCGACACCTTCCACCAGCTCGGTGTCCTGCCGAAGCGCATCGACATCGCCCCGGCCTTCGACCGCCGCTTCACCGACATCCTGTCGCGTCCGCTCAGCTGACCGGCACGGCTTCGCAAAAAAGCCCTTTCCCGAATCCCGCCACGCACAAGAAGGGACCACCGCCATGACCGCCTCCCACAGCGCCTCTGCCCATCCGCTCCGCTTCGTCGGCTTCGTCGGCAACCACAATGCGTCGGAGATCATCCCGCGCCAGGGTCCGGTGGTGGACCGCGATTAC
The DNA here is from genome assembly GCF_013340935.1 of Azospirillum melinis. Lineage (GTDB taxonomy): Bacteria > Pseudomonadota > Alphaproteobacteria > Azospirillales > Azospirillaceae > Azospirillum > Azospirillum melinis. The sequence continues at coordinate 33,935 of NZ_WHOS01000051.1, forward strand.
ATCGAGACGGTCGCCAAGGCCCATGAGCTGGGCGGCTTCGATTCGGTGCTCCAGGCCTTCCATGCCGATGCGCCGGACAGCCTTCAGGTCAGCCAGCACATCACCGGCGTCACCGACCGGCTGGGCGTGCTGATCGCCCACCGCCCCGGCTTCCAGGCGCCGACCATCCTCGCCCGCCAACTCGCCACGCTCGACCAGCTGAGCCGCGGCCGCGTCGCCATCAACGTCATCACCGGCGCCGAGCGCAGCGAGCTTGCCCGCGACGGCAACACGGTGGAGGACAAGGACGACCGCTATGCCCGCACGTCCGAGTTCCTCGACATCGTCCGCGCCGAATGGACCAGCGACAAGCCCTTCGACTATCAGGGCCGCTTCTATCAGGTCGAAAAGGCCTTCTCGCAGGTGAAGCCCTACAACGCGTCGGGCATCCCGGTGTGGATCGCCGGCGCCTCCGCCGCGGCCGTCGAGGTGGCGGGACGCCATGCCGACACCTATGCGGTGTGGGGGGAGACCCACGATCAGGTGCGCGAGCTGCTGGCCCGCGTGCGCGCCGCCGTCGCCAAGGCTGGCCGTCAGCAGCCGGCCTTCAGCCTGTCGCTGCGCCCGATCCTGGCCGAAACCGAGGACGCCGCCTGGGCCAAGGCCGAAGCCATCCATGAGAAGGCCAAGGCGCTGCTGGAGAAGACCGGCTTCACCCGCGGCGACCTGCCGAACAACGAAGGCGCCCGCCGCCTGCTCTCCATCGCCGACAAGGGCCACCGCCACGACAAGCGCCTGTGGACCGCCATCGCCGCCCTGACCGGGGCGAAGGGCAACTCCACCTCGCTGGTCGGCACGCCGGATCAGGTCGCCGACGCCCTGCTCGACTATTACGACCTCGGCGTCACCACCTTCCTGATCCGCGGCTTCGACCCGCTGCCCGACGCCATCGCCTATGGCCGCGACCTGCTGCCACGCGTCCGCCAGCTGGTGGCCGAGCGCCAGCGCGCCCAGGCCGTCGCGGCGGAGTGAGGCATCGTGCCAGCGCCGTCTCCGGTCATCCTCAACCAGCTTGGCCCTGTCGTGGGGGAGCGCATCGCCGCCCACCCCTCGCGCCCCACGGTGCTGGACCATCGGGCCGGCCACGCCCCCTGGGACCTGCCGGCCGACGTCGAGGTCCTGCTGACCCGTCCGCTGATCGGGTGGGAGGAGGCCCCCGCCGCCCCTCCCCCTGGCTGGGGCAAGGGGATGCGCTGGATCCAGTCGGCTTCCACCGGTATGGATTTCTACCCGCCCTGGCTGCTCGACGGCGCTCCGGTCGTCACCTGCGCCCGCGGCGTGTCGGCGGCTGCCATCGCCGATTACGCGATGACGGCGATCCTGAGCGTCGAGAAGCGGTGGGACACCATCCGCCTCGCCGGACCGGAGGACTGGCGGCGCGAGACGCTGGGCAGCCTGTCCGGCAAAAGGCTGGGACTGGCCGGCTTCGGCGCCATCGGCCGGGCGGTGACCGAGCGAGCGCTCGCTTTCGGGATGACCGTCGGGGCGGTGCGCCGCTCCGGCTGGGCCGAACCGGAACCGGGCATCGAACCGTTCGACCGGCTGGAGGATCTGGCGGCGGTCAGCGACCATCTGGTGCTCGCCCTGCCGTTGACCGCCGCCACCCGCGGGCTGGTGAGCGCAGCCCTTCTGGCGCAGGTCAAGCCGGGGCTGCATCTGGTCAACGTCGCCCGCGGCGCGCTGGTCGATCAGGACGCCCTGCTCGCCGCCATCGGCAGCGGCCGGGTCGCCAACGCCACGCTCGACGTGACCGACCCCGAACCATTGCCCGCCGGCCACCCCTTCTACAGCCATCCCGCGATCCGGCTGACGCCGCATGTCTCGTGGTCCGCCCCGGACTTCGACCGGCGGCTGGCCGACCGCATCCTCGCCAACCTCGACGCCTATGCGCGCAGCGAACCGCTGCGCGACGTGGTGGACGCCGCCACCGGCTACTGACCCTTTCCCGACGGAGCCCCTGCCCGATGACCCATATCCAGCCCAGGCCGCGCAAATTCTGGCCGCCAGTGGACCCCGTCAGTTACACGAGCGTCGAGGAGGAGCGGCAGCACCGCAAGCAGCGGCTCGCCGCCACCTTCCGCCTGTTCGGCCGCTACGGCTTCGACCAGGGGCTGGCCGGCCATGTCACCGCGCGTGACCCGGAGCATCCCGACCGCTTCTGGATCAACCCGCTGGGTCAGCATTTCCGCACCATCCGGGTGTCGGACCTGCATCTGGTCGACGGCGACGGCACCATCCTGTACGGCGACCGCGCCATCAACCAGGCCGGCTTCACCATCCATTCCGCCATCCACCGGGCGCGTCCCGACGTGGTGGCCGCCGCCCACACCCATTCGACCTACGGCAAGGCATGGTCGGCGCTCGGCCAACCGCTCGCCCCGCTGAGCCAGGATGCGGCGGCGTTCTACGAGGATCAGGTGATCTTCGACCCCTATTCCGGCGTCGTCCTCACCGAGGGCGAAGGCCGGCGGCTGGTGGAGGCGCTGGGCGACCGGAAACTGGCGATCCTGAAGAACCACGGCCTGCTGACCGTCGGCCCGAGCGTCGAGGCCGCCGCCTGGTGGTTCATCAGCGCCGACAACGCCGCCCACACCCAGCTGCTGGCCGAGGCCGCCGGCCGGCCCCAGCCCATCGACCATGAGACGGCGCTGCTGACCCGGTCGCAGGTCGGCACCCACCAGGGCGGCGCCTACAACTTCCACCCGCTGTGGGAATGGATCGTGGCGGCCGAACCCGACCTGCTCGACTGACCCTGTCCCGTTCCACCTTTCGTGAAAGCACAAGAACGATGACCGCGAACCCGGCCCTTTCCCTGTTCCGCCGTCCCCTGTCCCGCCGCGGCCTGATTGCCGCCGGCGCCGTCACCCTCGCCGCCCCCTTCGTTCTGCGCCGCCGGGCGGTGGCGGCGGAACCGCTCCGCCTGTCGTGGAACGCGGGGGCCGTCTGCTTCTCCGCCGTGCCGCTGGCCTTCCAGCTCGACCTGTTCAAGAAGCACGGGCTGGAGGTCGAGCTGGTCAACTTCACCGGCTCCACCGACCAGCTGCTGGAAGCCATCGCCACCGGCAAGGCCGATGCCGGCGTCGGCATGGCGTTGCGCTGGCTGAAGCCGCTGGAGCAGGGCTTCGACGTGAAGATTTCCGCCGGCCTGCATGGCGGCTGCATGCGGCTGTTCGGGGCGAAGGCGGCAGGGGTGAAGACGGTGCTCGACCTGCCGGGCAAGGTCATCGGCGTCAGCGACATGGCCAGCCCGTCGAAGAATTTCTTCTCGGTCGTGCTGACCAAATTCGGCCTCGACCCCAACAAGGACGTCGAATGGCGCCAGTTCCCCGCCGACCTGCTGGGTCTGGCGGTGGAGAAGGGAGAAATCCACGCCATCGCCGACGGCGACCCGCTGGTCTGGAGCCAGACCAAGAATCCGCAGATGGTGGAGATCACCAACAATGTCTGCGGCGAGTTCGCAACCCGCACCTGCTGCCTCGTCGGCGTGCGCGGCAGCCTGCTGCGCGACAACCGTCCGGCGGCCAAGGCGCTGACCGCCGCCCTGATCGAGGCGCAGCACGCGGCTTACGCCGACCTCCGCGCCGCCGCCGCGGCCTATGCCCCCTTCGCCCCGAAATTCCCGGTGGAGGAGCTGGAGGCGATGCTGCGCAGCCACGCCCACAATGTCACCCCCATCGGCGACGAGCTGCGCCAGCAGCTGGCGCTCTACACCGACGAGCTGAAGAGCGTGTCGGTCATCAAGCGCTCGACCGACAGCCAGCGCTTCGCCGGGCGCATCACGGTCGACCTCGCCTGAACCGGCTCCACTGTAGCGGGATTGCCTGCCATGCCCTTTGACGACCTGCCCTTTCCGGCCTCTCCGTTCGCCGGGACCGCCCCGGTCCCGGCGGTCGACCCCTCGCTGATCGCCACCCTGTCGGCGGAGTTCGCGACGCGCGCCGCGGAGCATGACGGCGCGGCAAGCTTCCCCTTCGAGAATTTCGAGCGGCTGGCATCATTCGGGCTTCCGGCGCTGGTCACCCCGGAAGCGGCAGGCGGCAAGGGCGGTGGGCTGCGCGATGCGCTGGCGGTGGTCAACGGGATCGCCGCCGGCGAACCGTCCACCGCGCTGGTTTTGGTGCTGCAATATGTCATCCACAACCAGCTCTGGCGCGGGTCCGCCTGGCCGGAGGCGCTGCGCGAGCGCATCGCCCGCTCCGCCGCGACCGACGGCGCGCTGATCAACATCCTGCGGGTCGAGCCGGAACTGGGCACGCCGCACCGCGGCGGGCTGCCGGCGACGGTGGCGCGCAAGGTGCCGGGCGGCTGGCGCATTTCGGGCACCAAGATCTATTCCACCGGCATTCCGGCGCTGTCCTGGCTCGGCGTCTGGGCCCGCACCGACGATGCCGAGCCGCTGGTCGGCACCTGGGTGGTCCCGCGCGGCACCGGCCTGACCGAACAGGGAATCGAGGTGCGGGAAAGCTGGAACCACATCGGCATGCGGGCCAGCGGCAGCCACGAGGTGGTGTTCCGCGACGTCTTCGTCCCCGATGACCATGCCGGCGAGCTGCGCCCGCCCGCCGGCTGGGCCGCCCCCGACGCGGTCGCCACCGCCTGGATGGCTGCCCTGTTCAGCGGCGTCTATGACGGCATCGCCCGCTCCGCCCGCGACTGGCTGGTCGGCTTCCTGCACGCCCGCAAGCCGACGGGGCTGAACGGTGCGTCGCTCGCCACCGTCCCCCGCCTGCAGGAGGCCCTAGGCGGGATCGAAGCGCTTCTGCTGACCAACCGCATCCTCCTGCGGTCCCTGTCGGCGGCGGTGGACGGCGGCACGCCGCCTTCGCAGAGCGACGCCCTGCTGGTGAAATACACGGTGACCAACAACGCCATCGATGCGGTGGCGCGGGCGCTGGAGGTCACCGGCAATCCCGGCCTGTCGCGCGACAACCCGCTGGAGCGCCATCACCGCGATGTCCTGTGCGCCCGCGTCCATGCCCCGCAGAACGACATGATCCTGACCGGCGCCGGGCGCGCCGCCCTGGCGCGGTAAGCGGCCGGCCGTCATTGCAAGGCGTAGCGAACGGGAAGCGTGATGTCGATCTGAGCGCGGCCCATCCCGGCGGGGATCGGCGGAAGCGGCGACGCACGCTGGATCATCTCTTCCGCGGCCCGGTCGAGGCTGCCATGCCCCGATCCCTGGACGACCGCCCAGCCCGTTATGGTGCCGTCGGCGACGATGGTGAAGCGGACCACCACCGTGCCTTCCTCCCGCTTCAGGCGCGCTGCCTGCGGATAGGTCTTGTGACGGGCCAGCCTTGCCTGGATCGTGCCGAAGTAATCGGCCGCCTGCCTGTCGGAGTTGGCAGGCGGGTCCGAGGGTGGCGCCGAAACCGCCGCCGGAGCGGCCGGCTGGGTAGCTGGTGCCGATGACGCCTGCGCCGCCGGCTGCTCGACACGCCCGGACCTGTCCGTCGGGGGGATTGCGGCCGGCAGGGCCCTAATGGGAGACGGGGCATGTTGCGGGGGGCCGGGCGATGGCCGGCGTGCCGGAATCGGCGGCCTGACGGGCGGCGGCGTCTCCTCCTTGGTCTCCTCCTTGAGCGGCTCCGCCGGGACCGGCGCGGACGGCTCCGCGACCGGTGTATCGGCGACCGGCGGCATCGGGGCATCGGGAAGCGATTCCGTAGCAGCGTCGCCGGTGTCTGGCGACGGCGCCGGCGGTTCAGCCGCAGCCGCGACGAAGGAAAGTTCCACCGCAACCACCGCCGGCGGGGGAGCCGGCGGTGCATGCAGACCGACCGCAAGGGCGATCACCCCCGCGTGCATGGCGAGCGAGAACGGCAGGCTCCACCGCGCTGTCCCGGTCCGGGCGGCCGATGGAACGGGGGCCGGTTCCGCGGCAAGACGGGGCGAGGCGGCAATCGTCCGGTGCTCGGGCATGGAGCGGACCTTCGGCAGGGAGAGGTGCGGTGCGACGGACGGTCCGCCTTAGAACTTCACCGTCATGCCTGCGATAAAGGACCGCCCCGCCCCCGGCAGCGCGCCGACGGTGCCCCGGCTTCCCCCCGCCCGGAAGTCGGCATAGTCGACACCGCCAAGCGGCAGGTAATACTGCCGGTCGAACAGGTTCTCGACGCCGGCATCGACCCGGACGTTGCCCCACTCGTATCCCGTCCGCAGATTGACCAGCGCATAGCTGGGTGTCTTCGGTTCGTTGCGCGCCGCTTCCACTCGGTCCTTGCGGGCGGTCGCCTGCAACTCGACGGTGCTGTTCCATCCGCCCAGCCGGTGCTCCATCGTCAGCAGGGCGTTCAGCGGCATGATGTGGTAGAGCGCGTCGCCGGTGTCGAGGTTGCGGCCATGCACCCAGCCGACGACGCCGGACAGGCGGAAGGAGCCGATCCTGTCATCCTCGTACAGCCCGGCCGCCGCCGACAGGTTGGCGCCGAGCAGGATGGCGTCATGGTTGGCAAAGCGCAGCTTGACGAAGCCGTTGCTCAGCGTGCCGATCCGCTCGACGTCGATGAAATCCTGCACATAGGTGTAATATGGGGTCAGCTTGACCTCCCAGGATTTGCGGGCGGCATCGTGCAGCGACAAAGTGGTGCTGACGGTGTTGGCGACCTCCGGCTTGAGGTCGGGATTGCCGACATAGCCGTTGGCATCGCCGAACCAGCCGTTCATGCTGCTCGACATCGCGCCGGTACCCCAGGCATAGCGCTCGTAGAGGTTCGGCGAGCGGGTCTTGCGGGCGTAGCCGGCTTCGATCGCGCTGGTGTCGGAGGGGGTGTAGCGGACCAGGGCCGTCGCATCGAAATTGACGTCGGTGCGGCCACGGCCGCGGGCGTTGAAGGCGCGCGCGTCGGCCGCATCCGGGTTGGCCATCGGCATCATGCCCCCCATGCCCATGCCCAGGCTGTTCTGCCAGGAATAGGGCTGCACCGCACCGGTGTCCATCCACACCACGTCGTTGCGCACGCCGAGCAGCGTCGTCCAGGCCGGCGACCAGGTTGCCTCCCACTCGGCGAAGGTGCCGAGGCGGTTGCGGGTGCCGTCCTTGACGTTCCAGTAGGTCAGCGGACTCATCATGCTGCTGCCCGCAACAGGGTCCCACCAGTCGTCCAGATGGGTGTGGCGGAACTCGCTGCCGACCCGCAGAATGTCGCGTGCCGACAGCGGCAGCGTCGCCTTGACCGAATAGCCGGCGTCGGTGGTCAGCGTGTCCATCGGCATGCCGCCGCCGGCGCTGCCGCCCTTGTCCTCCAGGAAATTCATGGTGTGCCGCGTCCGCCGCCAGTTGGCGCGGGCGTCGAGATTTCCCCAGTCGAAGGCCCCTTCGTACCGGCCGTTCAGGAAGGCGGTGCGGTTGTCGGTCAAATCCATGCGCTGGGTGGGAAAGCCCTGGTAGGGCATGGTCTGGATGCCGCCCTGCACCGTGACCTGCTGACCGTCGCGGCGCGCCCCGAACGTCACCGCATTGTCCTGCACGTTATAGAGGGTCGAGCGGACGGTCTGGCCGTCGCCGGCCTTGTAGTTCCCGGCCCGGCTCCAGGATCCGCTGTAGCCCAGGCTGAGGCTGTCGGTGGCGACGGACGCCTCGGCGGCCCCCGTCACGCCGCGGCCGTTGGACCGGTAGGAGGCCGACAGTTTGCCCTCGGTATGCACCGCCTCGCCCGCCGGAGCGAAGACCGGAGGCGCGCTTTCGGCGGCGATGGTGCCGGCGATGCTGTCGCCGCCGGCGCTGACCGGCGTGATCCCGGCCAGCACTTCGATCTTGGACAGGCGCGTCGGCGTGATGGTGGACAGCGCCGGGTTCATCTGGTTGGGACAGGCGGGGGCAACGGGCGCGCCGTCGACCAGCACGTTGACGCGGTCGGCGCCCAGCCCGTTCAGCGCGGGCAGGCTCGACACGCCGCCATTGCCGTAGAGGCTGACGCCGGGCAAGCCGCGCAGCAAGGCCGCGACGTCTCCGGTGGTGGGCCGGCGGGCGGCCAGCCCATCTCCGCCCAGGGCGGTGCCGGCGGCCAGGGCATCGTCCGGGCCTGCGATCACGGAAATCGCCGGAAGCGATTGGGCAAGCGGCGGACCAAACGGCGGAACGGTCTGGGCGGACACGGCGGCGGGGAACAGGGCAGCACCGGACAGCAGGGCGGCGCGCAGGGCGCCGGCCGCGGCGAAACGCAACATCATGAGATATCTCGATCTGAGGCCAGCCGAACACGGCTCCGCGACATCGGCGCGAAGGATGTGCAAGGCTGCGAACAGGGAAGGTCGGCAAGGGCGGATCGCCGCGCGGACGTCCCGCATGGCGATCCCGCAACTCCGGCCTCAGACCGGTGGCGCGCGGGCCTGGAGGGTGGAGAGGAACCAGCCGGCGGCAATCACGTCGCCGGGCAAGACTTCCGGGCTGTGGCGCCCGACCGACGCGCGCGTCATCCGCAGTTCCGGCGGCGGCAGCGCCAATCCGCCGATCAGCGGACAGAGCGGGCAGGAACCGCCCGACATCAGCAGATAGCCTTGGCCCGAATCGCTCTTCGCCGAATCGCTCTCGTCGCCTGCCGGATCGCCTGCCATTCCGTGGTCGTCCATAACCACGGTCTTGAACCCATCCGGCGTGCAGATGACGATCCGGCTGCTCTCGGCCGCGTTGGCGGATGCGATGACGGCAGGCATCCAGGCCCAGGCGACGACCTGCAACAGCAGCGCAATCGCACCGGCCGCAAGGCCGGCCCGTCGCACGGGTCGCAGTCTGTCCGGGGTCGCGCTCATGCCGATCCGTGCATCGATCCATCTTGCCCATCGCACGTGCAACCGCACGCATTGGGTGCGGCACATTAGCCGAAGTGCCGCACTCGGGATCAGCGGCATTTTCCCGCAGGCCCCAAATCCGACGCCCAGATCCGAGGGCGAACTTCTCCTTGCAGGTCGCACGACGGCACAATATGTAATGTTATAACATAACATTTTTGGATATGGACTTTCCGATGCTCTCGTTCGTTCGCAAAGCTTGACCGGAGGCGCCGCGTCGCTCATGAATGGTCTTGGTTCTGGTTCTTCCGGCGGTTCGCCGCCGGAAGCTAAGAGGGAACCCGGTGAGTCGCCAACCCTGCGAAGGGGAATGCGGTAAGGCCGGGGCTGCCCCCGCAACTGTGAGCGGCGAGCCGTACCGTCATTTCAAGCCACTGGCGCCCATCGGCGCTGGGAAGGCCCGACGGAACGGCGACGACCCGCAAGCCAGGAGACCTGCCAGCACCACAACGAAACGTCCTCGGGCGGGGTGTCCCGGTGGAACGCTTGCCGTGCGTGTGCCCGGACTCCGCTCCGGTCGCGTCGCGTGTTCCGCAAGACGTCCGCCATGCCTCCCCGTCCGCAAAGACAGGAAGCACGGATGGCGTCAGCGCCCTTCCCCACAGAGACATCGGTCCCTCCCCCCGCCATCGCGGTGGAGCGGCTGAGCTGCCGGCTGGCCGGCCGCATGGTCCTGTCGGACATCGGCTTCTCGGTTTCCGGCGGTGAAATCCTCGGCATTCTCGGGCCGAACGGCTCGGGCAAGACCACACTGCTGCGCTGCCTCGCCGGCCTGCAAACCCCGTCCGCCGGCCGGGTCCTCATCGACGGCGACGATCCGCGCGTTCTGCGGCCGGTCGAGCTGGCCCGCCGACTGGCGCTCCAGGCCCAGGATTCCCCCGCCGCACTCGGCTTCACCGTTCGCGACGTGGTCGGCATGGGGCGGCTGGTCCATCGCCGCTCCCCTTTCGCCGGGGCCGGGGCGGAGGACCGCGCCATCGTCGAGGACGCCCTGGACCGGCTGGATCTGTCCGGGCTGGCCGGGCGGGCGGTCGAACAGCTGTCGGGCGGCGAACGCCAGCGGGTGACGATCGCCCGCGCCCTGGCCCAGCGTCCGCGCATCCTGCTGCTCGACGAACCGACCAACCATTTGGACATTCACCACCGTTTCGCCGTGCTCGATCTTGTGCGCTCGCTCGGCATCACCGTGGTGGCGACGCTGCACGACATCGAACTGGCAGCCCGCTGGTGCGACCGCATCCTGCTGCTGGCCGACGGACGGCTCCAGGCCGATGCCGCGCCGGAGGACGCGTTGACCCCCGACCGGCTGACCGCCGTCTACCGCGTCGCCGCGGCGGTGGACCGCCGCCCCCAGGACAGCCGGCTGCGCATCGACCTGTCGCCCCTGATGTCGCCTTTTACGGAGCCATCACGTTGAGACGCTTTCTCCGCGGCGTTCCGCCTTTCGCCCCGGTCTTCTCCCTGGCCCTCGCCCTGCAAACCGGCGGCGCCCTCGCCCAATCCTACCCGGTCGAGGTCGCCAACTGTTTCGAGACCGCGCGTTTCGCCGCGGCCCCGAAGCGGCCGATGGTCCACGACACCAACATGACGCAGACCATGCTGGACCTCGGCCTCGCCGACCGGCTGGTCGCCGTTTCCGGTATCGAGGGGGTGGAGCACCGGCTGATCGCCCCGCCGGGCGTGGTCGCGGCGCTACCCCGGCTGCCCGACCGCGCGCCGACGCTGGAGGCGGTGCTGTCCGTCAACCCCGACTTCCTGTTCGCCGGCTGGAGCTATGGCTTCAACGAAGCGCGCGGCCTTACCCCCGCCCGGCTGGCGGAGATGGGCGTGGCGACCTACACGCTGCGGGAAAGCTGCATCCGCATCGGCCCGCGCGAGCCGATCGGCATGAATACGCTCTACACCGATCTGCTGGCGCTGGGCGCCATCTTCGGCGTGACGGAGCGTGCCGAGGCCATGGTCGCCGATTTCCGCCGCCGTGTCGCCGCCGTCACGGAGCGTGTCGGCGCCATCGCCGACCGGCCGCGCGTGATGTATTGCGACCAGTGCCACACCGACGCGGCGCCCTTGTCGGTCGGGCGCGAAGGGATGACCAGTCTGCTGATGGAGCTGGCCGGCGGGCGCAACATCTTCGACGACATCCCCGACAGCTATGTCCGGGTGAGCTGGGAGGAGATGGTGCGGCGCGATCCGCAATGGATCATCGTCAGCGCCCATCGCATCCCGGCCGAGGACGCCATCCGTTATCTGACCTCGGCACCGCAGCTGGCCGACGTTGAGGCCGTGCGCAAGCGGCAGTTTATCGTGCTGACCTATGCCGAGCAGACGCCGTCCACCCGCACTGTCGAGGCACTGGAGCGGATGGCGCGGACCCTGCACCCGGAGCGCTTCGCACCATGAAGCGCTCCCGCCTGCTGGGCCTTTGCCTGCTCCTGGCCGCCGTGCTGGCCCTGTCCACGGTGGCCGCCGTCGGCTTCGGCGCCGCCCGCGTCCCCATCCCGAAGGTCTGGGCGGTCGTCATACACGAGCTGTGGCCGGCACTGGCCCCGCCCGTCGAGGCCAGCCGGGCCGAACGCAACATCGTCTGGGAATTGCGGGTGCCGCGCGTTCTGCTGAGCGCGCTGGCCGGGGCCGGACTGGCGGCGGTGGGGGGCGTGCTTCAGGTGCTGACGCGCAACCCGCTGGCCGACCCCTATCTGTTCGGCGTGTCGGCCGGCGCTTCGGTGGGGGCGGTGACCGTTCTGCTCTATGCCGGTGCGCTCGCCGGAACGCTGGGGCTGCCGGGCTTAGGCCTGCCGGTCGCCGCCTTTCTCGGTGCGCTCGCGGCGATGCTGGCCGTCTTCGCCGCGGCACGCGGGCGCGACGGTGTGGTGAGCGGCGAAAGGCTGGTGCTGACGGGTGTCGCGGTCGCTTTCATCCTGCACGCCGTCACCAATGTCCTGATCGTCATGGCGACGGATCGCGGCGCAGACGCCGCGCTGTTCTGGATGATGGGCGGCTTCGGCACCGCGCGCTGGAGCGTGCTGCCCGTTCCGGCGGGTCTGGTCATCGGCGGGCTGCTGTGGCTGTGGCTGCGGGCGGAGACCGTCAACACGCTGGCCCTGGGCGACGATGCGGCCCGCTCGCTCGGCACCGATCCGGCCCGCCTGCGGCTGGAGCTTTTCCTCGTCACCGCCCTGATGACCGGGGCTCTGGTGTCGGCCTGCGGCGGCATCGGCTTCGTCGGGCTGGTGGTGCCCCACATCGCGCGGACGCTGGTCGGCGGACATTTGCGGGCGCTCTTGCCAGTGGCCGCACTGGGCGGGGCGCTGCTCCTGCTGTGGGTGGACGTCGTCGCCCGATCCCTGTTCGCCCCGCGCGAGATTCCGGTCGGCATCGTCACGGCACTGGTCGGCGGCACCTTCTTCCTGTGGCTCATGCGGCGGAGAGGCACGCCATGACGGAAACCCCGGCGAACCCGCCATCCAGGCGCGCCATCGTCCTCTACGGGCGCGCCTCCTTCGACCATGGGCAGAACCTGAAGGCGCTCGCATCGGCTCTGGCAGCCGGGCACGCCGCGCGCGACGAAGCCGTTACGGTCGCGACCGCCCACGCCGACCTGTCCGGCCCCGCATTGCCCGGCGTGCTTGCCGATCTGGCCAGGGACGGCGTGACCGAGGCCCTGGTCATTCCCGCCATGGTGCCGTCCGACCCCAGCCTGTCGGCGTGGCTGCCGGGCGCGCTCAGCCATTGGGCCACAACGACCGGCACCGCGATGGCCGTCCGGCTGGCGCCGCCGGTGGAAAGCGCGCTCGACCTGCCCGCCGCCCTCGACCGCATCGCCCTCAACTGCATCGCCCCCAATTGCAACGCCGAGGCGCCGGCGGATGCCCTTGCACAGGATGTCCGCGAAACAGAGCCCAGCCTCGGCAAGCCCGGCTGGTCGGCAATCCCCGAACATGGCCGACAGGTCTTCGTCTGTGTCGGCGCCCGCTGCCTGCATCGCGGTGCCGAGCCGCTGTACCAGCATCTGCGCGCGGCGATGAAAGGGCACCGCGCCCTGAACGCCGGTCCGCGCCGGGCGATGTGCGCGCGGACGAGCTGCCTTTACCCCTGCAACCGCGGACCGCTGCTGGTCGTCCAGCCCGACGCCGTGTGGTACGGCGACCTGACGCCCGCGAAGATCGACCGCATCGTCACCGGCCACCTGCTGTCCGACACACCTGAAACCGCCGACATCCTCCACCGCAACCGCCCGGTGGAACGGGCGGAGGACGCCCCCATGGGGTGATCCGGCCTTTCTGATCTCCAGCCGTCCGGCTTTTCAACCCGACCGAACGGCGCCGTCCACCCAGCACCCCGCACACCCGTCAGCCGCGAAGCACCGACTTCGCGGAATGCCCTTTCTCGTTTTTTTTATCCTTGGGGATTGTCCATGCTTCCTGCCCATCCTGCCCGCATCATTTCCGGCCGGCACAATCGCCAGCGCTCCGGTTCGCTGGCGACGCTACTCCTGGTCTCCGCCTCCTTCGGCCCCACGGCGGCCGGAGCGGCCGAATCCGAACCGCCGGTCACTCTGGCCCCGGTCACCGTCACCGGCCGGGCGGCGGACGCTGCCGCCGGGCTGGCGCTCGACCGGCCGAACACCGGCGGCAGCCGCCTCGGCCTGACCCCGCTGGAAACCCCGGCCAGCGTCGAGGTGATCGACGGCCGGACCATCCGCGACCGCGGCCAGACCAGCGTGACGGAAGCCGTCACCCAGAACGCCACCGGCTTCACCTCGCTGGCGGCTCCCGGCAACGGCGGATCGTCGCTGGCGACGCGCGGCTTCGCCGGCCACGGCTCGGTGATGCAGCTGTATGACGGGACGCGGCTCTATGTCGGGTCGGGCACCGTCACCTTCCCGTTCGACGCCTGGTCGGCCGAACGCATCGAGGTGCTGCGCGGGCCGGCCTCTGTCCTCTTCGGCGAGGGCGCCATCGGAGGCGTGGTCAACGTGGTGCCCAAGCGCCCGACCACCGATTTCCGCAACGAGGCGACCGTCGCCATCGGCACCGACGGCATCCGGCGCGCCGCCTTCGGCAGCGGCGGTCCGCTGGGGGAAAAGCTGTCCTACCGGCTGGACGCCAGCGGCAACCGCTCCAACGGCTGGGTCGATCGCGGCGACACGAAAAATCTCGCGCTGTCTGGCGCGGTGAAGCTCCAGGCGACACCGGATCTGGCCTTCACCCTGTCCAACGACTATGGCGACCAGCAGCCGCAGGAATATTTCGGAACGCCGCTGATCGCGGGCAGCCTCGACCGCGCGCTGCGGCACCGCAACTTCAATGTGGCCGACAGCGACATCCGCTATCGCGACAACTGGACCCAGCTGAAGACCGAATGGGCGGTGTCCGACGCACTGACCCTGCGCAACACCGCCTACCACCTGACCAGCCACCGCCACTGGAAGGATGTGGAGAGTTACGCCTGGACCGCCGCCGCCCGGCGCATTCAGCGCAGCAGCTACATCGAGATTTACCACGACCAGCGGCAGGTCGGCGACCGCTTCGACGCGACCTGGCGCAACAGCGTCTTCGGCATGAAGAACGAGATGGTCGGCGGCTTCGACCTGAACCGGATCGAGTTCAAGCACACAAACAACTCGCCCTATGGCGGGTCCAGCACGGTCGATCCGTTCGACCCGGCGCCCGGCCTGTTCCTCAACAGCGCCGGCACCTCTCCGCGCAGCCGGTCGCGTACCCGCCAATATTCCCTGTTCGCCGAGGACCGGCTGGCGGTGACGCCGCAGCTGTCGCTGGTCGGCGGCATCCGCTACGACGCCCCCACCGTCGAGCGTCGGGATCTGGTGGCGGGAACCGCCTACAACAAGGACTTCCGCGCCACCAGCTGGCGGACCGGCGCGGTGTACGAGGTCGTTCCCGGTCTGGCCCTCTATGGCCAATACGCCACCGCCGTCGACCCGGTCGGCAATCTGATCTCGCTGTCGCCAACGCAGAAGGACTTCGACCTGTCCACCGGCCGGCAGATCGAGATCGGCGTGAAGCACTCCTTCCTCGAAGGGCGTGGCGAGTGGACACTGGCCGCCTACCGCATCGTCAAGGACAAGCTGCTGACCACCGAACCCAACCAGCCGACGGTGACGGTACAGGTCGGGCAGCAATCCTCGCGCGGGCTGGAGGCGTCCCTGTCCCTCGGCCTGTGGGAAGGCGTGCGGGTGGACATGAACGGCGCGCTGCTGCGGGCCAAATATGACGACTTTACCCAGACGGTGTCGGGCCGCGCCGTGTCCTATGCCGGCAACGTGCCGACCGGCGTGCCGGAGCGCACCGCCAATGTCTGGGCGAACTGGGCCTTCCTGCCGGGCTGGGAGGTGCGGGCCGGCATGCAGTATGTCGGCAAGACCTACGCCGACTCCGCCAACACCAGCGTCCGGCCCTCCTACACGGTGGTCAATGCCGGGCTGGATTACCGGCCGACCGACAACACCAAGCTCAGCCTGCGCGCGTTCAACCTGTTCGACGAGGTCTATGCCGTGGCCGGAGGAAACACCAGCTGGGTGCTCGGCCGTCCGCGCTCGGCGGAACTGGCCTTCTCGATGACGTTCTGACCTCTCGGCATTCCGCCCGGGCGTCCCCTGCCCGTCACGCCCTGCGGTGCAGAGCACGGGGCACGCACATGCGCATGCCGGCATCGCCGACCGGCAGCACATCCACCTCCGCGCCATAGACCTCGCGCATCATCTCCGCGGTTAACACGTCCGCCGGCGGGCCGAAACGGGCAAGCCGGCCGTCATGCAGCAGGGCCATGCTGTCGGCGACGGCGAAGGTATGCCCGGGATGGTGGGTGGAGAAGTCGACCGCAAGACCTCCCTCGTCGGCCAGCCGGCGCACCTGCTCCAGCACCCTCAGCTGGTTGCCGAAATCGAGGCTGGCGGTCGGTTCATCCAGCACCAGCACGCGTGGTGCCTGGGCCAGCGCCCGTGCGATCAGCGCCAGCTGCCGCTCGCCGCCGCTGATGCGCAGCCAGCCCCGGCGGCCGAAGGCCAGCAGCCAGAGGAACACCGGCGTGTCAATCACCGCGGTCAAGACCCCCAGCGGCAGTTCGACCCGGCCGATCTCGCGCGCCAGTGTGTCCACCGCCAGCAGATAGGCCGCCCCCAGCAGAACGGCGAAGGGCAGCAGGCGCACAAAGACCGGCCCGACCATCAGCCGGGCGAGATGCGGCACCAGCAGCCCCCCGCTTCCGCGGCCGCTTCCGTGACCTGCTGGATGTTGCCGGACACCGTATGCGTCCCTGAGGCCGCCTGCTGGACCCCGCGCGAGATCTCGTTGGTGGTGGCTCCCTGCTGCTCCACGGCGGCGGTGATCGACGTCGTGATGTCGTTGATCGTGCCGATGGTGCCGCCGATGGCATTGATCGCATGGACCACGCCCTGGGTCGTCTGCTGGATCGCCTTGAACTGGGTGGAAATCTCCTCCGTTGCCTTGGCGGTCTGCCCGGCGAGGTTCTTGACCTCGCTTGTCACGACGGCGAAGCGCTTTCCAGCCTCGCCGGGCAGACCGGTCGACAGCCGCTACTGATTGGCCTGTGCCCGAATGCGGCATTGCGTAACGAGGCGATTGAGGGTTACCGGATCGACACCGCGGTTGGCGGACAGGACGGACCAGCGATCGTCTGACGCGAATGTTCGGAGCTTTGGTGAATGATCGTGAAGGCGCTCCCAAGGGCGCCGATCAAATAAAATGCCGATTGCGACAGTGATCGCGGACACCGCATAAAGGAACAGCTTAACCCTGCCTCCGCTTGACTGAGAAACAGCCGCGGGAACCGCAATTCCGGTTGCCCGGTTCGCAATATCGCCGAAGCGATCCGTGAGTGCCGGTTCCGACGGTATGGTCCAGGCTGCCGACGGGCCGGAGGCAGGGAGGGGAAATGCCGGAACGGCCATCCGCTTTGCCGGGGCTTTCCGTTTCGGTTCCCTGACCATCGTCCGGCTCTTCGCCCAGACGTAGATCGCCGCCGCCAATGGGGTCGATAAGCAAGCGCGAATGCTTCCCGGTCGACCCAAGCGGCGATCAAGGGATCGGAAATAGCGAGATCGCCGGCGATCCAGCCAAGCAGGACGCCGCCCGCCCTCACCAGCGCGGGGTAACAGTTGAAGGAGCGCCTGCTCGGCGCCGACGTGGTCGCCGCCTTTATTGAGGAAATAGTCGTGGCGCAACGGCGTGATCAGGCCGAGGCCCGGAACCGGCGCGGGAATCGGGAGCGCGCCCTCGCCGGAACCGACCGGAAGATCGCGTCGATCCTGGAAGCAGTGGAGAACGGCATGTACAGCCCGTCTCTGAAGGAGCGGTTGTCAGCCCTGAAGGTCGAGCGTACTGCGCTCGTCGCCGAGATCGACGCCCTGGGTACGGAGGCGCCGGAGATGATGCTGCCGGCCAACCTGCCGGAGCTGTACCGGCGGAAGATCGCGGAACTCGAGTCCGTGTTCGGTGAGGGCGACGAGGGGATGGCCGCAATGGAGATGATCCGGCCTATGGTTGACCGCGTCGTGCTGTCCCCTGCCCCTCGGGCTCCGGGCTGGAGGCGCAGCTTCATGTCGACCTGCTGGCAATCCTGGAGGCGTGCGCCGAGGCGGACCCCAGACGCACGAACGCCCCGGCTCTTTCGAACCGGGGCGTCAAGTGTCGGTGGTTGCGGGGGC
Source organism: Azospirillum melinis (assembly GCF_013340935.1). Lineage (GTDB taxonomy): Bacteria > Pseudomonadota > Alphaproteobacteria > Azospirillales > Azospirillaceae > Azospirillum > Azospirillum melinis. The sequence continues at coordinate 51,450 of NZ_WHOS01000051.1, forward strand.
AGGATTTGAACCTGCGGCCTTCAGGTTATGAGCCTGACGAGCTACCGGGCTGCTCCACCCCGCGGATGTATCATCGTCGGGTGACGGACGGTGAAGATGCAAGCGTGCGCTTTGTGTATTGAGCGTCTCCTGTGCCTGAGCGACCTGGCGGCGACCTACTCTCCCACGTCTTAAGACGCAGTACCATTGGCGCGGAGGCTTTTCACGGCCGAGTTCGGGATGGGATCGGGTG
>NZ_WHOS01000052.1 GCF_013340935.1 Azospirillum melinis
CATATCACGTAGTGTGGTCTGTTAGAGCAGCCCATACCACACCAGTGTGCGTGTCGCGCCGCCATCGCCGTGCTCGATTTTGTTTTTTATGTACTTCAGCCGCGGCCCCGGCACTCCCACCCCTCTCTTTCCGTGGGAAGCGTCAGTTGTATATAAGAATGGGGTTCAGCGCTTCAACGACCTCGGCGACACCGATCGTGCCAACCTCCGGCGCCACAGCCGCAACAACCGCCTCCACCGCCCCATCTCCCGGTGCCTCCGGTTTCACCCCCGGAACCGGCGGCCCGCCGACATCGACGATCAGGGTCCGCCGCTCCATGAAGCTCGCCACCCGCGCCCCGCAGGGCACCGTCGCGGTCAGGCTGCGCCCTCCATCAGCCGTGACGAAGTCCGACAGCCGGCGGGAGAAGCTGTCGCGCAAACTCGCCAGCGGCCAGCGCAGCGGATCGGGCACACTGATGCGCAGGACGCAGCCGTCGACGACCGCGACCGGCTCCACCCCCTTCGGCACCGACAGCACCAGCCGCGAATAATCGCCATGGTCGCCCAGCTGCGCCCGGACGGCAGCCTGTGCCGGCCCCGGCGCCGCCATCAGGGCGAGAACCAGCGTCGAACCAAGCGTCAATGCGGTATCCGGGCGCCGTTTCATCACAGTCGTCTCGCATTTTATCGAAATGATCGCCAAACCCGAACCAGGACAGGCAAGGCATCGGCCGAACCGGCTCAGGTTGAAACCCGGCTTTAAACTGCCTCGTCCAGATTAAGGCGGAGTTCAAAACCGGAGTGTTCGGCGATGGAGAACCAGCTTTACATTGGACTGTCGCGCCAGATGGCGCTGCGGCGGCAGCTGGACGTCGTCGCCAACAACGTCGCCAACATGAATACCGTCGGTTTCCGTGGCGAACGCACCCTGTTCGAAGCGGCGATGGAGGCCGGCGGGCGCAAGCCGACCGACCGCATCGCCTTCACCATCGACCGCTCCACCTACACCGACCTGCGGGCCGGCGCCTTCACCGAGACCGGCAACCCCTATGACGTGGCGCTGGACGGCGACGGCTTCCTGTCGGTGCAGACGCCGGACGGCGTGCGCTACACCCGCGATGGCCGGCTGCGCCGCGATGCCGACGGCACGCTGGTCGGCCCCAACGGATATGCCGTGCTGGACGACGGCCGCCGGCCCATCGTCATCCCGTCCGATGCGTCCAGGATCACCATCGGGTCCGACGGGCTGCTGTCGGCCGACGGCGCCGTGGTCTCCCGCATCGCCGTCTCGCGCTTCGACAACCCGCAGGCGCTGAAGCAGACCGGCGACCTGCTGTTCGAACCGGCCGACGGCATGGAGGCGCGCCCCGCCCCCGACACCCGGCTGGTGGAGGGCAAGGTCGAGCGGTCCAACGTGCAGGGCATCGTCGAGATCGGCCGCATGATGGACCTGACCCGTGACTATCAGGCGGTGACCAAGATGGTGGACGACGGGCAGGACCTGCTGCGCTCCGCCATCAACCGCCTCGGCAAATCCTCGTAAAATCCCCACAGGGAGAGTCCGTCCATGCGCGTGCTCAGCATCGCGTCCACCGGGATGATGGCCCAGCAGATGAACGTCGAGGTCATCTCGAACAACATCGCCAACATCAACACCACCGCCTTCAAGCGCTCGCGCGCCGAATTCCAGGACCTGATGTATCAGGCGGAAAAGCGCCAGGGCAGCCAGTCGACCGACAGCGGCACCATCGTGCCGACCGGCGTCGAGGTGGGGCTGGGCGTGCGGCCGACCTCGGTCAACCGCATCAACACCACCGGCAACCTGACCTCCACCGGCAACGAGCTGGATCTGGCGATCGAGGGGCGCGGCTATTTCAACGTGACCCAGCCCGGCGGCGAGACCGTCTACACCCGCGCCGGCAGCTTCAAGCTGTCGCCGGAGGGCACCATCGTCACCGCCGACGGCTTCACCGTCGCCCCCGGCATCACCGTGCCGCAGGGCACGCGCGAGGTGGTGATCAACCGCTCCGGTGAGGTGCTGGCCTATGTCGACGGCAAGGCCCAGCCGGTCAACCAGGGCCAGCTGGCGATGACGGTGTTCGTCAACGACAGCGGGCTGGAGGCGCTGGGCGACAATCTGTTCCGCGCCACCCCGGCGTCGGGCGAACCGCAGGAGGGGCTGGCGGGGCAGGCCGGTTTCGGCACCATCCGCCAGAAATACCTGGAATCCTCCAACGTCAACGTCGTGCAGGAGATCACCGAGCTGATCTCCGCCCAGCGTGCCTACGAGATGAACGCCAAGGTGATCGAGGCCGGCGACCAGATGGCCTCCACCATGACCAACATGCGGTGACGATTGTGCAGCATCCCCTCCGCCGGCGGCTCTCCGTTCTCCTGCTCGGGACCATGCTGGCGCTTCCCCTTCCGGCTGCTGCCGGTCCTGTCGAGACGCGGCTGGCGGAGGAGCTTCTGGCCTCCCTCGGTCCCTCGGTGCCGCCGGACGCCCAGGTGGCGCTGACACTCGGCCGCCCCTTCGACGGGCCGGTGGATGCCGTGCGCGACATCGGGCTCGACCCCCGCACCGGCATCTTCCAGGCCCGCATCCTCAGCAACGGCCACCCGGTCGAGCTGAGCGGCCGGGCCGACGTGGAGGTGACGATGCCGGTCCCGGTCCGCCGCATCCGGCCGGGCGAGGTGATCGAGGCGTCGGACCTGACCACCGTCCGCCTGTCGCTGGACCGTGCCGGGGCCGGCTTCATCGCCACCGCCGACGCGCTGGTCGGCCAGTCGCCGCGCCGGCAGCTCTCCGCCGGGCGGCTGGTCCAGGTCGGTTCGGTCGGCGCCCCCATCGTCGTCCAGCGCAACCGGCCGGTGACGCTGGTCTACGAGGACGGCGCGCTGCTGCTGGCCGCCCGCGGGCGGGCATTGCAGGAGGGCGGCGTCGGCGACAGCGTCCGCGTCATGAACATCGCCAGCAGCACCGTCGTCACCGGCACCGTCACCGGGGCCGAGACCGTCTCGGTCAGCGGCCCGCGGGTTCCGCAAGCAGCAAGGCCCTGAGATATCCGATGAAGGGAGCTTCCGTCATGCGCACCGCGCTCGTCCCCATCCTTCTGCTGTCGCTTGGCGCCGGCGGCTGCGCGCGGCTGGCCGACATCGGCAGCGCTCCCACCCTGTCGGAGATCTCCAACCCGGCGATGCAGCCGGAAGCCCGCGTCATCTCCCTGCCGATGCCGCAGCCGTCGACGGCCGAGCAGATCCCGAGTTCGTTGTGGCGGACCGGATCGCGCGACTTCTTCCGCGATCCCCGCGCCAAGGCGGTCGGCGACCTGCTGACCGTCGTCATCGACATCTCCGACCAGGCGCAGCTGCGCAACAGCACCCAGCGCGGGCGCACCAACAACGAGAAGGCCGGGCTGCCCAACTTCTTCGGGCTGGAGAGCCGCCTTCCCGCCATCCTGCCCGACGCGGTCGATCCGTCCAGCCTGGTCGATCTCGACAGTTCCAGCACGTCGAGCGGCAACGGCACCATCCAGCGCAACGAGCGCATCGCCATGCGCGTCGCCGGCGTGGTGACCCAGGTGCTGCCCAACGGCAACTTCGTCATCGCCGGCCGGCAGGAGGTCCGGGTGAACTACGAACTGCGCGAGATGCGCATCGCCGGCGTGATCCGCCCCGAGGACATCAGCAACGCCAACACCATCGAATACGACAAGATCGCCGAGGCGCGCATCACCTATGGCGGCCGCGGCCAGATCACCGACGTGCAGCAGCCGCGCTACGGCCAGCAGGTGCTGGACGTGATTCTGCCCTTCTGATGCCGTTGGCCCTTCTGATGATCCGGCCTGTTCGGGAGCCCGCGCCATGAAAGCCGTCCTGCTGTTCGCCGTGGCCGCGGCGCTCGCCTTCGCCGGCGGCTATGGCTTCGGCCGGTTCGAGGCCCCGCAGGGCGCCGGCCCCACCCCCGCCGCTCCCGCCGAAACCGTCGCTGGCGGCCCCTATTACGTGGAGGCCGGCCAGCTGGTGGTGCCGATGCTGGAGCGTGGGCGGACCATCGCCTTCATCCTGACCCAGGTGACGCTGGAAGCCGGCAGCGCCGACGACGCCCTGCTGGTCCGCCGCCGCCTGCCGCATGCCCGCAGTGCCATGCTGGAGGCCCTGTTCGACCTCGCCGGCCATGGCCGCTTCAACGGCCCGGCGGTCGATCCGCAGGGCGTCGCCACCGCGCTGCTGGCCGGCGCCAACGGCTCCTTCGTCCGGGAAAGCGGCCAGCCCGTTCGTGCGGTGCTGATCGACCGCCTGCTGCGCCAGGACAACACGCGGCTGTGATGAGCTTGAGATGCTCCCTCTCCCGGGGCGGGAGAGGGCACGTATCCTCACGACGCCGACAGCACCGCGCTCGAATCCACCGTGGCGCCGTTCTTCAGTACGAACTTGCTGGCGCCGTCGACGCTGCGCACCTCGGCCACTGTGTCGGTCACGACAGTGGCGCTGTTCAGCGCCTTGCCGTCCTTGTCCTTCGCCGTCACCCGCAGCGTATAGACCCCGTCCGGCGCGGTGCCGCCGCTGGCGGTCTTGCCGGTCCAGTCGAAGACCTGCCGGCCGGTCTTCAGCGAGCCGGGCGTGCTGTAGACGACGCTCCCGCTGCTGTTCAGCACCTCCAGCTTCACGGAAGCCGGCGTGCCGTCGACGGTGTAGGCGGCCTCCGCCTTGCCGCCGGACAGCGACAGCTGGTCGGACGCCACCTCCACCTTGCGGCCGAGCAGGGCCATGTCCATGCGCATGCCGCTGCTCTTCAGCGTGTCCAGCACCTTGCCCAGCGTGTCGTTGGAGCGCATCGACTGCTCCACCGTGGAGAGCTGCGCCAGCTGGGTCATGAACTGGGTGGCGTCCATCGGCGCCAGCGGGTCCTGGTTGCGCAGCTGCGCGGTCAGCAGCTTCAGGAAGGATTCGTAATCGACGGTGGCCTTCTTGGGCTCTTCCGTGGCGGCCGTCTTGGTGGCGCCCGTCTTGGTGGCGGTCGTCGTCGGGCCGGTGCTGGGCGTGGTGGTCATTGGGGAGGTCTTTCCTGTTCAGACGGTGACGTCGACCAGCCCGTCGATCGGGCGCATCGGTCGGTCGGCAACGGGTTCGGGAACAGCCTCGGCCTGCACGCGCCAGCCGCCGGAACTGCTGCCCCGGTCGGGAGCGGCGAAGCCGCGCGACTGGCCGTCGCCCTGCAACGAGAACTGAAGGTTGGAACTGTCGAGCGACAGGCCGGCATCGCCGAGCGCGCGTTCCAGCTGCGTCAGGTCGCGCCGCAGCAAAGCCAGCGTGTCGGCCTGTTCAGCCTGGACGGTCAGCGAGACCTTGCCGTCGCTGACGTCGGCGACGACGCGGATGCGGCCAAGCTCGGCCGGGGCGAGGTCGATGTGGAATTCCCCGCCGCCGGACTCGGCCACGCGGACCAGCGGCGCCGCCAACTGCGCCATCGCCGGGCTGTGGACGGTGGCGGCCCGGCCGGACGCGGCGGCGGCGGCGTACTGCGTCGCTGCCTGGGCCGGCAGTGTCGGCACCGCTTCGAGCCCGGTGTTCGCAGCATCGCTGCCGCCCGTGGTTGGGGAGGTGGTCAAGGGCAGGGCGGTGTCCCGGCCAGTCGGAACGGGGGCGGCATCGGGCGCAGCCTGACCGGGCCTGGATGTCGCGGAGACTGTGGCCGGCTGGCCGGCATTGCCGGCAGCGGTATTCTGACGACCGCCGCGCACGCCACGGACGGCGGTGCGGGGATCGGTGCTTTCGTCGCGCCTGCTCTCTCGACCGTCCGGGGAGGGCGTTGCCTCCGCGGCTGTGCCGGGTGTCGCGGATGTTGCGGCCGGCAGGGTGGCCTGTACGGTCTGGAGCGGCGCCGGAACCTCCGCCGTCTGCCCGGCGCTGCCCTGTGCCGCCCTGTCGGCCGGCGCCGTCGGCTCCGGTCCGCTCTTCCCGGCCGGTCCAGCCGGTGCGGACGGTTCCGGCGTCGGCTGCGGAATGGCTGCCGGTGCGGTCGTCGATGCGGGCGCCGCAGCCTGCTCGGCAGGGTGCTTGCCGATACCGGCGGGTTGTCCGGCCTTGGGCATGGCGGAGTCCGGCCCTGCTTCGGGGGCTGCCGCAGTCGGAGTTGGCGGGACGGCGGGGACCCCGTTGGACGGCGGAACGATGGCCACCATCCAGGGCATCAGCGGGGCGTCGGCGCCGCCGGCCTCGACCACCGCCTTGATGATCGCGCCCTGTGCGGCGACGGGATCGTCCGGCCGCGGGTCCTTGCGTTTGCGCAAGCGGTCGGGGCGGGCAGCGTCGTCGGGGTCCTCGTCGGCGGCCTCGTCCACCAGACCGGCGAAATCCTCGTCGCGCGCATCGTCGCCGGCCGAACCGCCGCGCTGGGCAGGGGCGGACGTCGGAGCCGGGCGCGACGGAGCCGCGACGGCATCGGGCATGCTGGTCATGGCGCTCAATTCGTCAGGGTGGGGCGCGGCACGGCGGTGACGGGGACTGCGGCCCCGACGACCGCGGGAGCGGCCTTGCGGTCGCCGGGCAGGGCGCGGCGTTGCAGGATCAGCCGCGTCACCTCGCGCGCCTTGGCGTCGGCCATCTCGGCCAGGATCGGCGCGGCACGCCGTTCGGAAATGCGGTCCAGCACATCGACGACCATGTCGGTTTCCATGTCGGTCAGGATGCGGGCGGCGTCGCGCGGCTTCATCGCCTCGTAGATCGCCACCATCCGCTTCAGATCCTCCTGCGCCAGGGTGGAGCGCTGGGTCATCAGCGCCTCAACCTCGCGCTTCACCCCGTTCAGCCGCTGGATCTGCGTGCCGACCCGCGCCTCGGTCGCGGCGAGCACCGCCTCGGCCTCGCGCAGGCGGTTCTGCCGGCCGGACGTGTCGGCCTTCTGCTCGTCGATGGCGGCGCGCAGCAGCGGATCGGTGCAGTTCGGCGGCGCCAGCGCCACCGGCGGCGGGACCTCGGCGACCGGCGTGGACACCGGCGGCGGCACCGGGGCGGGCGCCGTCTCCGCCGTCGCCTTGCCGTCGTTCGCCTTCAGGTCGGTTGCCCAGGGCCGTTCATGGGCGCCGAACTCGCGGTCGAACTGCTGGGCGATGACCGGGAAGCCGTCGACCAGGGCGCCGAGCTTCAGCGGCAGCACCATCAGCACGGCGACCAGGGTGATGGGCAGGATGCGCGGGATCATGCCGACGCCTCCGACCCGACGGTGCGCAGCCGCGCATAGAAGGCGCTGGCCGCCGCCTTCGCCGGGCCGGCGGACCCGGAAGCAGGGGCTGCGGCTGAGGTTGGCGCGGCGGCTTCGACAGGCTGGCCGGCCACCGCGCGCAGCGCCGTTTCGAGCGCCTGGAACTCGCCCTTGTCCACCTCCGCCGCTTTCAACGCCGCCAGCAGCGGGGAAGCCGGCGCGGCCTCCGCGTCCTTGGCCACGCTCCTGGCCTCATCACCCTCGTCCGGTCGCGTCCGGTTGCGGGCGGCGCGCGCAGAGCTTGCCATCGCGCCCTCGTCCAGGCGGCGCAGCAGGGCACGGGCATGCTGGACCGACTCCTCCATGCGCGCGGTGGTGCGCTCGCAGGAGCCCAGGATCAGCGCCATGTCCTCCTTCATGCCCTTGGCGCGGTCGAGATCGTCGGACAACCGGGCGGCGATCTCCGTCGCCGACGCCACCATGCGCTTCATCGAGGCGTCGGTGTCGTCGATCGACTTGGAGAAGGTCGACACCAGGGCGTTGATCTCGGACTGGCCGGTGCGCAGCAGCTTCAGCCGCTTGTTGACGATGACCAGATAGGCGGTCGCCGTGACCAGCATCACCGCCAGGGCCGCGTCAATGAGAAAGGAGACCATCGATCAGCTCCTGCTTGGTGTCGAGATCGGTGTCGATCTTCACCGCGATGTTGTCGTTGCGCTGTCCCATGTGGCCGGCGAACAGCGGGATGGTCTTGCTGAAGACCAGGACGGTGGAATCGGGGCTGATGCGCAGCTTCAGCGACTGGCCCTTCTGCCAGGCCAGCACCTCGCCCAGCGGCACCTTGGTCTCCGCCAGAACGGCGACCAGCTCCAGCTTGGAGCGCATCAGCTCGTTCTTCAGGTGGCTTTCCCACACCGTGTCATGGCCGAACTTCTCGCCCATGAACATCTGCACCAGCTTGCCGCGGACCGGCTCCAGCGTGGCGTAGGGGATGACGATATCGATGTGGCCGGTGCGGCGCTCCACCTCCACGGCGATGCGCACGCGGATGATGGCGTTGGTGGCCCGCGTGATGGTGGCGAACTGCGGGTTCACCTCCAGCCGGTCGAAGACGAAATCGACCTGGGCCAGCGGGTCGAAGGACTGCCCCAGATCCTGGAGCACCACCTTCATCATCCGCTCGGTCATCTTGCGTTCGATGGAGGTGTAGGCCCGCCCGTCGATCCGCCCCGGCCTGGACCGCCGCCCGCCCAGCAGCACGTCCATCATGCAGTAGATCAGCGCGCTGTCGATCGACACCAGCATCTGGTTGTCCCACGGCTCGGCGCGGGCGACGCCGATCAGGGCGGGCAGCTCGATGGCGTCCTGGAAGTCGGTGTAGCGCAGCCATTCGATCTTCGACAGCGACGCCTCGACGTTGGTCGAGGCGAACTGGCGCAGCGAGGTGTTCAGCATCCGCACCATGCGGTCGAACACCACGTCCAGCATCGGCAGCCGGTCCTTGTTGACCGTGGTCGAGCTGACCAGCCGCTGGATGGCGCTCATCTCCGGCCCGCCGCCTTCCGGGGTACCGAAATTCAGCAGCCGGTCGATCTCCTCCTGGCTCAGCGTCTTCGTCTCGCCGGCCAGCGCCTCCCGCATCGCCTCCGCCATCGCTGCGGCTTCTTCGGCCGGGGGCGGGGCGGGGGCGGCGGTCTGCTGGGCCGCGGCCAGCTCCCACGCGGCGTCGGACCAGTCGGCATCCTCCCCGGCGGCGAGGGTGGATGTGGGCATGGATGTGGAAGGCGGAGCGGGGGTGTCGGTCGTCATCCGGTGCCTCTGGAGGTCGCTATTGCGTGAGCAGGCTGCGCAGCAGAACGTCGGTGACGACGTCGCGCCGGCCGGCGGGGTCGGACAGGATCAGGTTGAAGCGGCGCTTGATCTCGCTGCGCAGGCGATGCAGCCCGGCCGACCCCTCGAGGTCGTCCTGGTCCAGATTGCGCAGGAACTCCTGCAGGCTGTCGGTCAGCTGCGGCATCGCCTGTTCCAGCGCCTGCCGGTCGCGGTGGGCGACAGCCAGGGACAGGCCGATCTTCAGGAAGCGGGACGGCGTGTCGCGGCGCAGGTTGACGACCAGTTCCGGCATGTCGATCACGGCATCGGCCGGCGCCGTCTCCGCCGACCGGGTCCACAGCCGCTCGACCGCCTGCGGGCCGGCAGCCAGCCAGTAGCCGCCGAGCCCGGCCGCCGCCACCGCGCCCAGCGCCGCAATGCCGGCGAGCAGCCGGGCGACCGGCAAGGCCACCACCAGGATCCGTCCCGAGCCGCGCAGCCGGTCGAGCACCTCGTCCCGTGCCGCTCCCGTCCCTGTCTTCGCCATGCCGAACCGTGTAATCATCGCTCCATCCCGCCGGACATTGCCGAAAATTTTAATCAACCGAGCATTCTTTAAAGTTTTAGCGGCTTTGTCTTTGGCGACATCCCCGTTTTTTACTCCGCTTAAAAGTCGCGTCGTTAGCGTGACGGGGTGCGCAGGGCGAAGACTAGGCCCGCCGATTTTCAGAAACTTTAAAGGTGCGGGGAACCGTGGACAGTCTGATCGACACGTTGCGGTCGTTGGGGCGCGGTCGGCTGCTCGTGCTGGCGGGGACCGGCCTCGGCATCGTCCTGGCCGTCGCCGGCATGGCGCTGCTGCTGTCGCAGCCGCACATGACCGCCCTCTACAGCGGGCTGGAACCGGCGGAGGCCGGCCGCATTGCCAAGGCGGTGCAGGAGATGGGCGTGCCGGTGAATGCCGGCTTCGACGGCACGACGATCAGCGTGCCGCAGGCCGACGTTTCCCGCGTCCGCATGGCGCTGGCGGAGAAGGGCCTGCCCGCGCATGGCGGTGTCGGTTACGAGCTGTTCGACACCGACAAGCCGCTCGGCATCACCAGCTTCATGCAGCGCATCAACCGCCTGCGCGCCATGGAAGGCGAACTCGGCCGCACCATCGAGACGCTGTCCGGCGTGGAGGCGGCCCGCGTCCACATCGTCCTGCCGGAGCGCGAGGAGTTCTCGCGCAGCGCGCCGAAGCCGACCGCGTCGGTGGTGGTGCGCATGCGCGGCCGGGGGTCGATGGACCGCAAGCAGGCCCTGTCGATCCGCCATCTCGTCTCCGCCGCCGTGCCCAATCTGAAGCCCAGCGCCGTGACGGTGATGGACTCCTCCGGCGAGCTTCTGCTGACCGAGGATGACGGGCCGGGGCTGGCGTCGGCGCGCACCGACGGGCTGCGGGTCGCGGCGGAAACCCGCGTCGCCCGCGCGGTGGAGCAGATGCTGACCGCCCGGCTCGGCGCCGGCAACGTCCGCGTCCAGGTCGCCGCCGAGGTGGAGACCAAGCGCGAGGTGGTGCGCAGCCAGACCTTCGACCCCAACAGCCAGGTGATCCGCTCCACCCAGTCCGTGCAGGAGCAGGAGCGCAGCCAGGATAGCAACGGCGAACCCCCGGTCACCGCCGAACAGAACCTGCCGCAGCGCGACGTACGCGCCCAGTCGCAGGGGCCGCAATCCTCCAACGACACCAAGCGGCAGGAGGAGACGGTCAATTACGAGATCTCCAACGTCAGCCGCGAAACGGTGATCGAGCCGGGCGATGTCCGCCGCCTCAGCGTCGCCGTGCTGGTCAACGGCACCTGGAAGACCGCTTCCGACGGCACCCGCCAGTACGAGCCGCGCACGGCGGAAGAGCTTCAGCGCCTGGGCGAGCTGGTCCGCTCGGCCATGGGCTTCAGCGAGGCGCGCGGCGACCGGGTGACGGTGGACAATCTGGAATTCGTCGATCTGGCCCCCGACCTCGCGCCGCGCCCGCTGGGCGACGAGATCGCCGAGACGCTGACCCGCAACGTCATGACGCTGATCCAGTGGGTGATCCTGCTGGTGCTCTCCGCCCTGGTGATCCTGGTCGGGCTGCGTCCGCTGATCCGCCGCGTCTTCCCGGCGCCGGAACCGGTGGTGGCGGAGGCCGCCGCCCCGGCGCTGGCGGCTCCGGCCGGCGGCGCCATGCCGCAGCTGACCGGCCCCGCTGCTACCGCTGCGGCCGGTGCGGCGCTGGCCGACGGCGGGGAGGCGGAGGCCGCGCTGGCTGCCGCGCCGATGGCGCCGCAACTCGGCATCGAGGAGACGATGGACCAGCTGATCGAGCTGCGCACGGTGGAGGGCCGCGTCCGCGCCTCCTCCATCCGCCGGCTGGGCGAACTGGTCGACCAGTACCCGGACGAGGCCATCGATATCCTGCGCTCCTGGCTCTATGAGGAGGTGGCGTGATGGCCGCCTATCCGCGCTACCGCTTCGACCACAGCTTCGGTGCACCCGCCGCGGTGGCGGAACCGGACGAGGCGGAGGCCGTCGACCCGCTCGACCTGCCGACCCTGTCCGAGCGCGACCATCGCGCGGCGCTGGACGAAACCCGCCGGACCGCCCTGGCCGAGGGGCTTGCCCAGGGCCGGCGCGACGGCGAACTGGCCGCGGCCCGCCGGATCGAGGCGGAGCTGTCCGCCACCCTCGACCGGCTGGCACAGCGGATGGCGGCGCTCGACGCCGACCACGCCGCTCTGATGGAGCGGCTGGAGGCCCAGGGCGCCTTCGTTCTGCTGGCGCTGGTCCGCCGGATGGCGCCGCGCCTGCTCCATGAGGTCGCCCGCGCCGAGGTGGAGCGGCTGGCCGTCGATGCCCTGCGCGCCGCCGGGCAGGCCCCCCGTCTGACCCTGCGCCTGCACCCATCGCTCTGCCGCCCGCTGGAAGAGCGGCTGGCCGGGCAGGGCGTCTTCCAGGGCCGCCTCGACATCCAGGGCGACCCGGCGCTGGCCGTCGGCGCCCTTGAGGCGAACTGGGGCGCCGGCTCCGTCAGCCGCGATCCTGCCGTTTTCGAGGCCGCCGTCGCCGACCTCACCGACCGCGCCGTCGCCGCCCTGGCGCCGGCACTGTCCTCCGACATGCCCCAACCGATGTGAAGCGAGACTCCTCATGCCTCCCTTGAACCTCGACATTCTCGACGACGATCCCAAGCAGGCGGAGAAGGCCCCCGAAAAGGCCGGCGACAAGGCTTACGACGGGCCGATGAACGCCATCTACAACGTGCCGGTGGACGTGCAGGTCGTGCTGGGCCGCACCAGCATGCTGGTGGCGCAACTGCTGAAGCTCGGCCGTGGCGCCGTGCTGGAGCTGGAGCGCAAGGTGGACGAACCGGTCGAGGTGCTGGTCAACCACCGTCTGGTCGCGCGCGGCGAGGTGGTGATCGTCGAGGACCAGCGCCTCGGCGTGACGCTGACCGAGATCGTGCGGACCGAGCTGGAGATCGACTGAGGGAAATCCCTGAAACGCCCTCTCCCGGGGCGGGAAAGGGCGATCATCGTCACTCTTCGCGAAAGCCCCAGCATGCGTCTCCGTCCCCTGATCCTCCTCGCCCTGATCCTCGCCGCCGGCCCGGCCGCGGCGGCGCCGCTCGACCTCAATCTCGGTGCGCTCGGGTCGCTGGCGGACGGGGGAAGCCTGTCTGGGCGGATCGTCCAGGGCATCGTGCTGCTGACGGTGCTGAGCGTCGCGCCCGGCCTGCTGATCATGGTCACCTGCTTCACCCGCATCATCGTCGTGCTGTCGCTGCTGCGCTCCGCCCTCGGGTTGCAGCAGTCGCCGCCGAACATGGTGCTGGTCAGCCTCGCCATGTTCCTGACCTTCCACATCATGGGTCCGGTGATCGACAGCGCCTGGCAGGACGGGCTGCGCCCGCTGCTGAACGAGCAGGTGACCCAGGAGCAGGGGCTGGAGCGGATGATCGAGCCGTTCCGCGGCTTCATGGCCTCGCATGTCCGGGAACGCGATCTGGCCGCTTTCGCCGCCTTCACCGCAAAGCCGAAGCCGGCGGGCGAGAGCACGGAGCCGGCACGGGACGAGCGCCCGGTGACGGCGGAAAGCGTCGATCTGCGGCTCCTGATGCCGGCCTTCCTGCTGTCGGAGCTGCGCCGCGCCTTCGAGATCGGCTTCCTGCTGTTCCTGCCCTTCCTGGTAATCGACATGGTGGTGGCGGCGATCCTGATGGCGATGGGCATGATGATGCTGCCGCCGGTAATGATCGCGCTGCCCTTCAAGATCATCTTCTTCGTGCTGACCGACGGCTGGTTCCTGATCGCCGGCAGCCTGATCCGCTCCTATGGGGTGTGAGGCGATGAACGACGCTTCTCCGGACCCCGCCGCCATATCCGGTGCCAGCTTGGCCGACAGCCTGCTGGCGCTGGCCCGCCGCCGCGGGGTGGCGGTGCCGGAGGACGGTTCGGTCGCCGGGCTGCTCGCCGTCCTCGACCCCAACCCGATGATCCCGCATCCGCTGCTGCTGGTGGCCGGGGCGGTGATGGCGGTGGCTTTCCGCCATGACCGCGCGCTGGCCCTGCCGCCGGCCGACGCGTCCGATACCGCCCCGTCTTCCGCCCCCTCCGCCGATTGCTCATTCTGAGGTGCCGTCATGGGAACGCCGATCAAGATCCGTGAGAACTACAAGAGCCTGACCGGCGTGGAGAAGAGTGCGGTCATCTTCCTGGCGCTGGGCGAGGAACGCGGTTCCCGGCTGATGGAGCGGCTGGACGAGGACGAGATCCGCCTCGTCAGCCGGGCGATGGCCACGCTGGGCAACGTCACCTCCAATCTGGTGGAGACGCTGATGCGCATCTTCACCGAACGCTTCGCCAATGCCGGCTCGGTCGTCGGGTCCTACGACAGCACGGAGCGGATGCTGAACCGCTTCCTGCCGGCCGACCGCGTGACGGAGATCATGGGCGAGATCCGCGGTCCGGCCGGCCGCACCATGTGGGAGAAGATGTCCAACGTGAACGAGGGGGTGCTCGCCAGCTATCTGGCCGGCGAATATCCCCAGACGGCGGCGGTCATCCTGTCCAAGATGCGCGCCGACCACGCCGCCAAGGTGCTGGTCCTGCTGCCGCCGGCCGCGCGCACCGAGGTGATCGAGCGCATGATCCAGATCGAATCGGTGCAGCGCGAGGTGCTGCTGGACATCGAATCGATCCTGCACAACGAGTTCATGGCCAATTACGCCCGCACCCACGGCAACGATTCGCTGGAGCGGATGGCCGACATCTTCAACCGCATCGACCGCGAGACGCTGACGGAGATCTTCGACGATCTGGAAATCGTGATGCCGGAGCCGACCCAGCGCATCAAGCAGCTGATGTTCACCTTCGAGGATCTGATGCGGCTCGACCGCGTCTCGTTGCAGGCGGTGATCCGCCGCTGCGACACCGGCCAGCTCGCCATCGCGCTGAAGGGGGCGCCGACGGCCCAGCGCGACCATTTCCTGTCGGTCCTGTCGGAACGCGCCCGCCTGATCCTGCTGGACGAGATCGAGAATATGGGCCCTTTGCGCATGCGCGACGTCAACGACGCCCAGGCGGAGATCGTGCGCGTCGCCAAGGCGATGGCGGAGGACGGCACCATCATCATCCCGCAATCCGACGACGCCGACGCCGTCGTCTATTGAGCGGAGCGCCGCGGAATGGGGACCATCCGGATGGAGGCCGATTGAATGGCGGGGCGCGACCTCGTTCCCCGGCATGTGCCGCCGCCGAGCCTGCTGGCGGCGCATTTCGCCTCGCCACCGCCATCGCTGCTGTCACCCTCCGCCCATGCCGACGCTCTGGCCGACGGCGACGAGGCGCCGGCGCTGGTGCGCCGTCTGCTCGACTTGTTGGATTCGCTGTCGCCCGCCGATGCCGTGCTGGCGCGCGGCTGCCTGCCGCGCTGCGATTCGACCTTCGGCGCAGCGCTCGCCCTCTTCCTGGCGGCGACCGTCGGCGGCTGCCGCGGCTGGGTCGGAGCTGACGCGGCGGCACGGCTGGCGGATCTGGACGGCGGATTGCTGATCGACGAGTGCGACCGGGCGCTGGCGTCGCGCTTCCAGCCGGTGGATGGGCGGCTGTGGCGGCTGTCGCGCGTGCCCCTGCTCGACAGCGACGACGGGCTGCTCTGTGCCGTCGGCATCGAAGACGGGCTGTCCGACCGCGTCACCCTGGTGCTTCAGGCCCGGCCGCAGCGGCTTGGCCCGGTGCAGCTGATGGCGACGCTGGCCGGCAGGCGGCTGGACGTGACCCTGCGTCTGGCGATGGGCTTGCCGTCCGCCGCCCTGGCCGACCTGCATGAAACCTTTAGCACCGCCCTGGCCGACTGCCGGATCGACGGGGCATTGACCGTCGGCCCGCTGGCTGACGCCTGGCTCGGGCTGGACCAGCCTCTGTCGTCCGATCTGGCGCTGTGACCGGGGCGTTCCGCTCCTTCGGCCATCCCCGGATCATCGCTCAGATCATCGCCAGCGGCTGCTTGCGTTTCGGCGGCGGGAAGGCCTTGTCGATCTCCGCGATGTCCTCGCCGGTCAAAGCCAGCTTGACCGCCTCGGCATTCTCGAGGGCATGTGCCGTCGTGCCGGCCTTGGGGATCGCGATCACCCCCTGCTGCCGCAGCACCCATGCGATCGCGACCTGGGCCGGTGTCACGCCGTGGCGCTTCGCCACCGCCAGCAAGGCGGGAGAGCGCAGCAGGCGGCCGCCCTGGCCGATGGGGGAATAGGCCATCACCGGCATCCGCGCGGTGTGCTGGAACGGCAGCAGGTCGTATTCGATGCCGCGGTGTTCGGGGTTGTAGAGCACCTGATTGACGGCGCAGCCGTGCAGGTCGGTGGCCTCTGCCAGCTCCTCCAGATCGTCGACGTCGAAGTTGGAGACGCCCCAGCGGGCGATCTTGCCGGCCTGGATCAGCGATTGGAACGCCTCCACCGTCTCCTCCAGCGGCACGCCGCCGCGCCAGTGCAGCAGGTAGAGGTCGATGCGGTCGATCCCCAGCCGCTTCAGGCTGCGCTCGCAGGCCTTGACCGTGCCGATGCGCGAGGCATTGCTGGGCAGGACCTTGGTGACGATGAACAGCCCGTCGCGCCGGCCGGCGATGGCCTCGCCCACCAGTTCCTCCGACGCGCCGTCGCCATACATCTCGGCGGTGTCGATCAGGGTCAGGCCGCGGTCGATGCCGGTCCGCAGCGCAGCGATCTCGGCGGCGCGGTCGCCGCGGCCCTCCGCCATCATCCAGGTGCCCTGGCCGAGAGCCGGGACCTCGGTGCCGTCCGGCAGGGTCACGCGCTTCATCTCCCTCTCTCCCGTCTCAATCGCCGAAAGACAACAAGCTGGTCCCGCGGGGCCAGCTTGTCGATGGATCTTCGGAGGGCTTTCCGGGGGATGGGACGGTGTCAGGCCGCCTTCTTCGGCGCCCCGGCATGGCCGCCTTCAAGAAAGTTCAGCAACTCCTCGCGGTAGTCGTAATAGCGCGGGTGCTCCAGCAGGGCCTGGCGGGTGCGGGGATGGGGGATGTCGACGCTCAGGATGTGGCCGATCCTGGCGTTCGGACCGTTGGTCATCATCACCACCCGGTCGGCCAGCAGCAGCGCCTCGTCCACGTCGTGGGTGACGCAGACCGCGGTGACCTTGGTGCGCGCCCACACCTCCATCAGCACCTCCTGCAACTCCCAGCGGGTCAGGCTGTCGAGCATGCCGAACGGCTCGTCGAGCAGCAGCAGCTTGGGCGACAGGGCGAAGGCGCGGGCGATGCCGACACGCTGCTTCATGCCGTTGGACAGTTCCGACGCCTTCTTATCCATGCTGTCGCCAAGGCCGACGCGGGCGAGGTAATAGCGGGAGATGTCGGCGCGCTCGCCCTTGCCCGCATGGGGGAAGACGCGGTCGACGCCGAGCATGACGTTTTCGTAAGCCGTCAGCCAGGGGAACAGGCTGGGGGCCTGGAACACCACGGCGCGGTCGGGACCGGCGCCGTCGACCTCCTTGCCGTCCAGCACGATGCCGCCGCTGGTGACGTCGGCGAGGCCGGCGACCATCGACAGCACGGTGGACTTGCCGCAGCCGGAATGGCCGATCAGCGAGACGAACTCGCCCTTGCGCATCTTCAGGTCGAAGCCGTCCACCACGGTCAGCGGACCCTTCGGCGTGGCGAAGGTCTTGGTCAGGCGGGTGAATTCGAGATAGCGGTCCTCCATCCCGCGCCCGCCCATCGCCTCGATGTAGGCCTTGGGCGGGGGCGAGGCGGTGACCGGCTTCACGTCGGGCAGGACCAGACCGTCATCGCCGCCCGTGCCGCGGGCGACGCCGACCTCCATCAGGTACGCGGTGACCTCGGCGCGCAGGCGCTTGAAATCCTCGTCATGATTGACGGCGGTGCGGTCGCGCGGGCGCGGCAGGTCGACGGTGAAGGCCGGACCCAGCGTGGCGTTCGGGCCGGGGGTCAGGGGCACGATGCGGTCGGCCAGCAGGATCGCCTCGTCCACATCGTTGGTGATGAGGATGACGGTCTTGCGGTCCTTGCGCCAGATCGCCTCGATCTCGTCCTGGAGCTTGGCGCGGGTCAGGGCGTCGAGCGCCGACAGCGGCTCGTCCAGCAGCAGCATCTCCGGGCTCATGGCGAGCGCGCGGGCGAAGCCGACGCGCTGGCGCATGCCGCCCGACAGCTCCTTCGGCCGGCGGTCGGTGGCGTGGCCCAAGCCCACCGTCTCCACCGCCCGGCGGGTCAGCACGCCGCGTTCGGCGCCGCCCTTGTCCTTGTGGACGGCGTCGACCGCCAGCGCGACGTTCTCCTTCACGCTGAGCCAGGGCATCAGCGAATAGGACTGGAAGACCAGCCCGCGTTCCGGGCCGGGGCCGGTCACCGGCTTGCCGCGGTAGAGCACCTCGCCGGTATCGGGCATCGCCAAGCCGGCGATCATGTTGATCAGCGTCGACTTGCCGGAGCCGGAGAAGCCGACGATGGCGACGAACTCGCCCTCTTCGATCGACAGGTCGATGTCGCGCAGCACGGTGGTGCCGCCGTAGGACTTCGACACACCCTTCAGGTCCAGGATCGCCATGGCCGGTCTCCTCAGCGGGCGGGGCTGTGGCTGACGGCGGACTGGAGCGCCAGCATCACGCGGTCGAGCAGGAAGCCGATCAGGCCGATGGTGAAGACCGCGACCATGATCCTGGCGAGCGAACTGGCGGAGCCGTTCTGGAACTCGTCCCAGACGAACTTGCCGAGGCCGGGGTTCTGCGCCAGCATCTCCGCGGCGATCAGCACCATCCAGCCCACGCCCAGCGACAGGCGCAGGCCGGTGAAGATGAAGGGCAGGGCCGACGGCAGCACGAGGCGGCGGACCATGGTGAAGCTGGAGAGCTGAAGCACCTTGCCGACATTCATCAGGTCGCGGTCAATGGAGGAGACGCCGACCGCCGTGTTGATCAGGGTCGGCCACAGCGAGCACAGCGTGACGGTGATGGCGGAGGTCAGGAAGGACTTCTCGAACAGCGGGTCGCTGCCCGACACGGTGGCGCTGACCACCATGGTGACCAGCGGCAGCCAGGCCAGCGGCGACACCGGCTTGAAGATCTGGATCAGCGGGTTGATCGCGGCGTTGACGGTCGGCGACAGGCCGCTCGCCACCCCCAGCGGCACCGCCACCAGGGCGCCGAGCAGGAAGCCGGTGAAGACCGTCTTCAGGCTGGTGACGATCTGGTCGAGATAGGTCGGCTTGCCGGCGTAGGGGCGGGTCTTGACCTCCGCCTTCGGATCCTTCGCCAGGATCTCGGCGTTGCGCTTGGCCTGCCGGTCGTAGAAGGCGGCCTCCTTGGCGCGTTCGGCCTTGTGGTCGGCGTAGAGGTTGGTCGCCTGCTCCCACACCTGGGCCGGGCCGGGGATGGCGCCGAGGCTGGTCTGCACCTGCGGGGCGGCCCAGCCCCAGGCGGCTAGGAACAGCAGGATGGCGGTCAGCGGGATGCCCATCTGGCGCCACAGCTCGATGCCCTGCTGGCGCGGGTTCTCGCCGGCGGCGAGCCGCAGCAGCGGCGCCAGCCAGCCGAGGCCGACGGTGGTCAGGACGGAGGCGATGCGGTTGAGGGCATGGGCGCGGCGGGCCTTGCGCTGGGCGCGGGCAAGGTCGGCGGAGGTGTCGGTCAGGCTGGTCATGGCGGGGTTTCCCTGGCTGTCGGTGGTGGGGGAACGTGGAGGCGCTTACCCGCCCACCACCTGACCGCCCTCGATCTTCTGGTCGCCCTTCAGGCCGATGGGCTGCTTGGCGAGGTAGTCGTTCGGCTTGTGGCCGTCATAGGGGATGCCGTCGATGAAGCCGTTGTCGACCGGCTTGTAGCCGTCGCTCTTCCAGGGGAAGTCGGCTTCCTTGGATTTGCCCTCCTCGACCAGCAGCTTGGCGGCCTGGAGATAGATGTCCGGCTTGTAGACGCTGCGGGCGGTCTCGTCGTACCAGGCGTCCGGCTTGGCCTCGGCGATCTGGCCCCAGCGGCGCATCTGGGTCAGGTACCAGACGGCGTCGGAATAGAAGGGGTAGGTCGCGTTGTAGCGGAAGAAGACGTTGAAGTCGGGAACGTCGCGCTTGTCGCCCTTCTCATACTCGAAGGTGCCGGTCATCGAGTTGGCGATGACCTTGGCGTCGGCGCCGACATATTCGGACTTGGCGAGGATCTTCACCGCTTCGGCGCGGTTGGCGTTGTTGTTCTCGTCCAGCCACTGGGCGGCGCGGATCAGCGCCTTGACGACGGCCAGATGGGTCTTGGGATTTTTCTTCGCCCAGTCGTCGGTGACGCCGAAGACCTTCTCGGGGTTGTTCTTCCAGATCTCGGTGTCGGTGATGACCGGCACGCCGATGCCCTTGACCACCGCCTGCTGGTTCCACGGCTCGCCGACGCTGTAGCCGTAGATGGTGCCGGCCTCCAGCGTCGCCGGCATCTGCGGCGGCGGGGTGACCGACAGCAGCGCGTCGGCGCCGATCTGGCCCGACACGTCGGTCGGGCTGTAGAAGCCGGGGTTGATCCCGCCCGACGCCAGCCAGTAGCGCAGCTCGTAATTGTGGGTCGAGACCGGGAAGACCATGCCCATGTTGAAGGGCTTTCCCTCGGCCTTGTACTGGGCGATCACCGGCTTCAGCGCGTCGGCCTTGATCGGGTGTGCCGGCTTGCCGTCGGGGCCGTTGGGCACGTTGGCCTTCATCTTCCGCCAGACGTCGTTCGACAGCGTGATGCCGTTGCCGTTCAGATCCATCGAGAAGGCGGTGACGATGTGCGCCTTGGTGCCGAAGCCGATGGTGGCGCCCAGCGGCTGGCCGGCCAGCATGTGGGCGCCGTCCAGCTCGCCGGAGATCACGCGGTCGAGCAGGACCTTCCAGTTCGCCTGCGGCTCCAGCGTGACGGACAGGCCCTCATCCTCGAAGAAGCCCTTCTCGACGGCGATGGCGAGCGGCGCCATGTCGGTCAGCTTGATGAAGCCGAGCTTCAGCTGTTCCTTTTCGACGTCGAGCGGGGCGGCATGGGCAGAGACGCCTGCCGTCAGGGCGACGGCCGCAATGGCCAATGGGGCAGCGGATGCGAGAAGGTGGCGGAAGGTGCAGGAGGCGGTGCGGGAGATTTGGGCCACGTCGGTTGCTCCATCTCTGAAATCCGGACCAGCGGTCGGGCGTGCGACACCGGTGACGATTTTCTGGGCAGGTCCCGGACTGGCTGTTTTTCGGGCAGATGGCGGTAGAGGTGCCTTGGCCGTCGAAAGCGTCCAGCGGGATCGACCGGAAAAGCCTTATGGAAAGGCTTGTCGATACCGGGGTCGGCAACACTGCCGGGGGCTGGCCCATCATTGGACGCTTGGGATGCACGCACCGTCGTTGGCGCGTCTCTGGTCCCCCTCTTCGCAAGCCTCATGCCAAAGGATGGCTTTTGCTGAAAAAACGGCCGGAGCGGTTGACTCCGTTGGCTATGACCCGGCGGAAGGTATGAACCGCCTCATGAGGGTATCGGGCCGAATGCTGATTTTTGCGGCGCACCCAAGTCTGGCTGTCCATGCTTTGTGCAATACCTAAGCATGATCCAAAAATAGGCACCTAGGTATCGGGTGCGATGATGGTCGGGAGTCCGCGGAATCCCTGGAGTTTTGCCGGATACACCCGTCGATGCGGTGACTGGCACGCGGATTGCGAAGGAGATGGCGAGACAACAGCGGGCGCCAGCAACGTCGCCAGTGCCCGCCACCGCCAAAGCCCACGCGACGACGCGCGGATTTGGCTCTGGTTCGACGACGAACCGCCCGGACAACGGCGTCCGAACAGGTTTGCGACCGCTTTCGCGATTCACTCGCGGGGCAGGGACGCAGGCCAGTTCGGACGCCTTTCTTTTTGGCCCCGTGCCTGACTTTGCAGCAGGCCGGACACGATAGACGAGGCAGACGCGCCATGGACATGCATCTCTCATCGAACAACGGGCCCGCCGTCGAATCTAACGAAGCAGAACTGCACAGCGCCGTCCCGGTCAGGGAACGGCTGGTGGTTGTCGGCAACGGCATGGCCGGCATGAAGACGGTGGAGGAACTGCTGGCCAAGGCGCCCGGCCGCTTCGACATCACCGTCTTCGGGGCCGAGCCGCATCCCAACTACAACCGCATCATGCTGTCGCCGGTGCTGGCGGGCGAGAAGACCTTCGACCAGATCGTGCTGAACAGCCGCGAGTGGTACGACGCCAACGGCATCGCGCTGCTGACCGGAGAGGCGGTGGAGAGCATCGACCGCGCCGGCAAGATGGTGGTCTCGCAGTCCGGCCGCGTCGTTCCCTATGACCGGCTGCTGATCGCCACCGGCTCCATGCCCTTCATCATCCCGGTGCCGGGATCGACCCTGCCGGGCGTCATCGGCTTCCGCGATCTGGCCGACGTCGACGCCATGCTGGCGGCGGCGGCCAAGGGCGGGCGGGCCGTGGTGATCGGCGGCGGCCTGCTGGGGCTGGAGGCCGCCAACGGGCTGCGGGTCAAGGGCATGGAGGTCACCGTCGTCCACCTGATGCCGACGCTGATGGAGCGCCAGCTCGACCCGTCGGCCGGCATGCTGCTGCAACGCGAACTGGAACGCCGCGGCATCGAGGTGCTGACCGGTGCCGATACCGCCGAGATCGTCGGAAACAATCGGGAGGGCGGCGAGTGGGTCAGCGCGGTTCGGCTGCGGGACGGGCGCGAACTGCCGGCCGACATCGTCGTCATGGCGGTGGGCATCCGTCCCAACATGGCGCTGGGCAAGGCGGCCGGGGTGGAGTGCGGGCGTGGCATCCGTGTCGATGACCGGATGCGCACCAGCGACCCGTCGATCTACGCGGTCGGCGAATGCGTCGAGCATCGCGGCGTCACCTGGGGCCTCGTCGCCCCGCTGTTCGAGATGGCGAAGGTGCTGGCCCACGACCTCGCGGGTGGGGAGGGTGCCGCCTACACCGGCTCCGTCACCTCGACCAAGCTGAAGGTCACTGGCGTCGATGTCTTCTCCGCCGGCGATTTCTCGGGCGGGGCGGGGACCGAGGACATCGTGTTCCGCGATGCCGCCCGCGGCGTCTACAAGCGGCTGGTGCTGAAGGACGGCAAGCTGCTGGGCGCGGTGCTGTATGGCGACACCAAGGACGGCGCCTGGTACTTCTCGCTGCTGAAAGACGGCGCCGACGTGTCGGCCGAGCGCGACACCATGATCTTCGGCCAGGGTTTCGGCAGCGCCGATGCCGGCGATCCGAACGCCGCCATCGCGGCACTGCCCGACTCTGCCGAGATCTGCGGCTGCAACGGCGTCTGCAAGGGCACCATCGTCAAGGCGATCACCGAAAAGGGCCTGACCAGCCTGGACGAGGTGAAGGCGCACACCAAGGCGTCGGCCTCCTGCGGTGGCTGCTCCGGCACGGTGGAACGGCTGCTGGCGGTGACGCTGGGCGACGGCTTCACCGCGGCGCCCAAGGTCAAGCCGATGTGCAAATGCACCCGCCACACCCATGATCAGGTGCGGGCGGCCATTGTCGACCGCGGGCTGAAGACCATGGCCGAGGTCTTCCAGGCGATGGAATGGACGACGCCCGACGGCTGCGCGTCCTGCCGGCCGGCGTTGAACTATTACCTGCTGTGCGCCTGGCCGGGCGAGTACCGGGACGACTACCAGTCGCGCTACATCAACGAGCGCGCCCACGCCAACATCCAGAAGGACGGCACCTATTCTGTCGTGCCGCGCATGTGGGGCGGGCTGACCAATGCCGCCGAGCTGCGCGCCATCGCCGACGTGGTCGACAAGTTCGCCATCCCGACCGTGAAGGTCACCGGCGGCCAGCGCATCGACCTGTTCGGCGTGAAGAAGGAGGACCTGCCGGCGGTCTGGGCCGACCTCAACGCCGCCGGGATGGTGTCCGGCCATGCCTATGCCAAGGGGCTGCGCACGGTGAAGACCTGTGTCGGGTCGGAATGGTGCCGCTTCGGCACGCAGGATTCGACCGGGCTGGGCGTGAAGCTGGAGCGGATGACCTGGGGCACCTGGACCCCGCACAAGGTCAAGCTGGCGGTGTCCGGCTGCCCGCGAAACTGCGCCGAGGCGACGATCAAGGATCTGGGCGTCGTCTGCATCGACAGCGGATACGAGCTGCATGTCGGCGGCAACGGCGGCCTGCATGTCCGCGCCTGCGACCTGCTGGTCCGCGTGGGCACGGAGGAGGAGGTTCTGGAATACACCGGCGCCTTCATGCAGCTCTACCGCGAGGAGGCCCGCTATCTGGAGCGCACAGCACCCTGGGTGGAGCGGGTCGGCCTCGACCACATCAAGGCGGCGCTGGTCGAGGATCCGGAGCGGCGCCGGGATCTCAACGCGCGCTTCCTGTTCTCGCAGACCTTCTCGCAGGACGACCCGTGGGCGGAGCGTGCCGCCAAGGGCGTCGACCGTCACGAATTCAATCTGCTCGCCGAAGTGGGGTAACCGATCATGGACAGCATCATCATGGACACCGCCGCTTCGGAAACCGTCTGGACCCAGGTCGGCAGCATCGACGACATCCCCGTGCTGGGCTCGCGCGTCGTCCGCACCCCCGGCGGCGACATCGCCCTGTTCCGCACGGCGGCCGACGAGGTCTTCGCCCTGGAGGATGCCTGCCCGCACAAGCAGGGGCCGCTGTCCCAGGGCATCGTCCACGGTCGCCGCGTCACCTGCCCGCTGCACAGCTGGGTGATCGAGCTGGCGACCGGCGAGGCCGTCGCCCCCGATGAGGGCCGCACCGGCCATGTTCCGGTGCGGGTGGAGGGACGGAGCGTCTCCCTCGCGCTGGCCGAGGCCAAGCTGTCGCGCGGCGGCTGCCGCAAGGCCTGCGGCCATGTTTGACGGGGCGGAGTCGTCCTCCGGGCCGAAACAGGAGGTGAAGACCACCTGTCCCTATTGCGGGGTCGGGTGCGGGGTGATCGCGCGCGTTTCGGCCGATGGCGCCGTGACCGTGCGCGGCGATGCCGACCACCCGGCGAACCGGGGACGGCTCTGCTCCAAGGGATCGGCGCTGGCCGACACGCTGGTGCCGGACGGGCGGCTGCTCCATCCGGAAATCGGTGACCGGCGCGTGTCCTGGGACGTGGCGCTGGACGAGGTGGCCCGGCGCTTCTCCGACACCATCGCCAGGCACGGGCCGGACTCCGTGGCCTTCTACGTCTCCGGCCAGCTGCTGACCGAGGATTACTACGTCGCCAACAAGCTGATGAAGGGCTTCATCGGCTCGGCGAACATCGACACCAACTCGCGGCTGTGCATGGCCTCGTCGGTGGTCGGGCACAAGCGCGGGCTTGGCGCCGATGCTGTGCCGGGGAGCTACGAGGATTTCGAGTGCGCCGATCTGGTGGTGCTGGTGGGGTCGAACCTCGCCTGGTGCCACCCGGTTTTGCACCAGCGGCTGCTGGCGGCGCGGGCCGGGCGCGGCACGCGGATCGTCGTGGTCGATCCGCGGCGCACCGATTGCGTCGATGCCGCCGACCGCCATCTGGCGCTGAAGGCCGGCACCGACGCACTGCTGTTCAACGGGCTTCTGGCCTATCTGGACGGCAACGGCCATCGCGACGCTGGCTTCGTCGCCGCCCATGCAGCGGGGGTGGAGGAGGCGCTGGCCGCCGCCCGCGCCGATGCGTCGGACATCGCGACGGTGGCCCGCCGCTGTGGGTTGGCCGAGGCGGAGGTCGCCGCCTTCTATGCGCAGTTCGCCGCGACAGACCGGGTGGTGACGGTCTATTCCCAGGGGGTCAACCAGTCCTCCCAGGGCAGCGACACCGTCAACGCCATCCTGAACGTCCACTTCCTGACCGGTCGCATCGGCCAGCCGGGTTGCGGCCCCTTCTCCGTCACCGGGCAGCCGAACGCCATGGGTGGGCGCGAGGTCGGTGGGCTGGCGAACCAGCTGGCCGCCCATATGGGCTTTACCGAAACGGAGGTGGACCGGGTCGGCCGCTTCTGGAACGCGCCGCGCGTGGCGGCCAAGCCGGGGCTGAAGGCGGTCGATCTGTTCCGCGCCATCGAGGCCGGCACGGTCAAGGCGGTGTGGATCATGGCGACCAACCCCGCCGTCAGCATGCCCGATGCCGGCCGGGTCTGCCGGGCGCTGGAGCGCTGCGAGACGGTGGTGGTCTCCGACTGCATCCGCGACACCGACACCGGCCGCTTCGCCCATATCCGCCTGCCGGCCAGGGGGTGGAGCGAGAAGGACGGCACCGTCACCAACTCCGACCGCACCGTCTCGCGCCAGCGCGCCTTCAAGGCGGAGGCGGGGGAGGCGCGGGCCGACTGGTGGATCGTCACCCAGGTCGCCCGCCGGATGGGTTTCGCCGAGGCCTTCCCGTATGAAAGCGCCGCCGCTGTGTTCCGCGAGCATGCGGCGCTGTCGGCATTCGAGAATGGCGGGACACGGGCCTTCGACATCGGGGCGCTGGGCGGGCTGGACGATGCCGGCTATGACGCGCTCGCGCCCTTCCCCTGGCCCTGGCGGGCGGGGGGCGAACCGCAGAAGCGGCTGTTCGGCGACGGGCGGTTCTTCACCGCGGACGGGCGCGCCCGGATGCTGCCGGTCACGGCGAAGCCGCTGCCGCGCAGCGTGCCGGACGGTGCCCTGCTGCTGAACACGGGCCGGCTGCGCGACCAGTGGCACACCATGACCCGCACCGGACTGTCGGCGCGGCTGTCGGCCCACGCGCCGGAACCGCGGCTGGACGTCAATCCGGCCGACGCGCTGGTGCGGGGGCTGGTGGATGGCGGGCTGGCCCGCATCGCCACGGTGGTTGGGGAGGGGGCGGGTGAAGCGTTGGCCCGCGTCCGCGTCACCGATGCCCAGGGCGAAGGCACCATCTTCCTGCCGATGCATTGGACCGACCGCTTCACCGGCGGCTGCGTCATCGGCCGGCTGATCGACGACGGGGCGGTGGACCCCTTCTCCGGCCAGCCCGACCTGAAGCGGATGCCGGCGACGGTGGAGCCCTGGCGGCCGCACTGGACCGCCTTCCTGCTGACCCGTCAGCCGGTGGGCCCTGTCCATGGCGGCTATTGGGCCCGCCGCGCAGTGGCGGGCGGGCATCTGGTGGAGATGGCGGGGATGGGGGCGATTCCGGCGGTGGAGTCCTGGCTGCCCGGTCTCGATCCGGCCGAGGCGGCGGTGGAGTTCCGCGACCATGCGCGCGGCGGCCTGCGGATGGCCTGGATGGATGGGGACCGTCTGGAGGCCTGCCTGTTCGTCGCCGCCGACGGGCGTCTGCCGCCCCGCGGCTGGCTCGCCGGGCTGCTGGAGACGGACAGTCTGGAGGACGGCGCGCGGGCCGGTCTGCTCGCCGGCCGGGCGCCGGGGGTGCCGGCGGATGAGGGGCGGATCGTCTGCGCCTGCTTCAGCGTCGGGATCAACCGGCTGGCGGGCGCCATCCGCGACCGCCGGCTGACCAGCGTGGCGGAGATCGGCGCGGCGTTGAAGGCCGGCACGAATTGTGGTTCCTGCGTGCCCGAACTCAAGGAGGTGCTTCGTCATGCCCACCAGCGCGAAGTGGCTTGATGGTCTGACGGCGCTGGCGCGCCTCGCGGTCCTGCGGTTCACGGGTGCCGGCGGCGGCGCCCCCACCCTGACCCTCCCCCGCTGGGCGGGGGAGGGGACAAGTGCTTGTCCGAGAAAGCTGCGGCAGTCCCTCCCCCGCCCAGCGGGGGAGGATAGGTGGGGGCAAGTGACGCTGGTCGGCGCCGGTCCCGGCGACCCCGACCTGCTCACCGTCGCGGCGGTCAAGGCGCTGGCGGCGGCCGAGGTCGTGCTCTACGACGCGCTGGTCGGCGACGGCATCCTCGACCTCTCCCACCCGAAGGCCGAGCGCATCTGCGTCGGCAAGCGCTCCGGCCGGCATTCGCTGCCGCAAGGGGAGATCAACGCGCTGATCGCCTTCCATGCCCGGCGCGGCAAGCGGGTGGTGCGGCTGAAGGGCGGCGACCCGATGGTGTTCGGCCGGGCCGGCGAGGAGATCGAGCATCTCGACAGTCTCGGCATTCCGGTTCGCGTCATCCCCGGCATCACCGCGGCGCTCGGCTGTGCCGCCTCCACCGGGCTGTCGCTGACGAAGCGCGGGGTGTCGCGCGCCGTCACCTTCGTCACCGCCCATGGCCGCGACGGCGAGCGGTTCGAACCGGACTGGGCGCGGCTGGCCGATCCGCAGGGCACGCTGGCGATCTATATGGGGCGCGAGCAGGCGCGCGCGGTCGGCCAGGGGCTGACCGGGGCCGGGCTGCCGGCCGCGACCCCGGTGCTGGCGGTGGAGAATGGCTGCCGGCCCGACGAGCGCCGCTATTGGACGACGCTCGGCCGGATGGCGGAGCAGGGTGTGGCCGCCGGCAAGGGGCCGACCCTGCTGCTGGTAGGCGAGGCGCTACGCCCGCGCCAAGCCATCAATAAAATGGTGGGGACGGCGGACCCCATTGACCTCCGCGCGCTTGGCGACCTCGCTCAGGGGTTCGATCACGACTGACATGGTGAAGACGGTGGCGTGCAGCAGGTTCGTCCCGTCCACCATCAGCCCGACATGGCCGGGGAAGAAGACGATGTCGCCGCGCCGATACTCGACGCCGTTGCCGTCCTCCGAGAGCCACGCTCCCAGCCGCCCGTCCTTGCGCTGCATGCCGCTGCTGTGGTGGGAGACTGTCCCGGCCGCCGCCATGGCGGTCAGCACCAGCCCGGAACAGTCGATGCCGAAGCTGCTGCGCCCGCCCCAGACATAGGGCGTCTCCAGAAAGCGCAGGGCGGTGGCGATGTGGTCAGTCGCAGGCGCCGCGTCCACCGGCTCCAGCCAGCCCGCGAACAGCCACAGCCCGTCGTCGGTGCCGACCCAGCCGTTTTCGGCCCGGCCGTCCAGCGTCACCAGCGACCCGAAGCTGAGCGTCGCCACCGGCGGCGCCCGGTGCGTCGGGCCGGGGTGCAGGTCGGCGCGCAGGGCCCGCACGCGGTGGGTGGGGGCCGCCGGCTCCCGATGCGCGGTGCCGGGGGGCAGCCAGCCGACATGGCCGTCGAAGGCGTTCTCCGCCCGCAGCCAGCCGCCACGCTCCTCCAGAATGCGGAAGCGCTCGCCGCGGATCATCTCGCTGGTCTGGGGAACGCCGTCGCGCGGCTCCTCCAGCAGGACGGCGTGCGGGGCGGTCAGTTGGCGCAGGGTCATGGTGGCGGGCCGCATTTGGGGAAACCGGCTGCGACCTTAGCGCCGCCGCCGCGGTGGTGCGAGGGATAAAGCACATCCGTCATTTCGCCGGGCTTTCCGTCATTCCGCCGGAAAACTCAAGCGCAACCGGCGCATTGCCCGGTTCTGCCCGGCTGCATCCGCCGACATGTTTCGTGTGCGGGCCAAACCATCGGCATGGCTCGCCAACACGGAACACGGCTGAACAGAGGAGCGGGAAAGATGGCAACGATGAAGGTTCTGGTTCTGGGTGCGGGCAAGATCGGCTCGATGATCGGCACGCTGCTGTCCGAGACCGGCGATTTCGCCGTCACCATCGGCGACCGGGACGAGGCGCTGCTCTACCGCGCCGAACATGCCGGGCTGCGGGTGATGCGCGTCGATGTCGAGGATCGGGAGTCGCTGCGCGCCGCCATGGAAGGCCAGCAGGCGGTCTTAAGCGCCTGCCCCTTCACCCTGACCCCGGCCATCGCCACCGCCGCCGTCGCGGCCGGCGCCCATTACCTGGATCTGACCGAGGATGTCGCCGCCACCCGCAAGGTGAAGATGCTGGCGGAGACCGCCGGCACGGCGCTGATCCCGCAATGCGGTCTGGCGCCGGGCTTCATCTCCATCGTCGGCCATGACCTTGCCCGCCGCTTCGACGAGCTGCACAATTTGCATCTCCGGGTCGGCGCCCTGCCGCAATACCCGACCAACGCCCTGAAATACAATCTGACCTGGAGCACCGACGGGCTGATCAACGAATACTGCAACCCGTGCGAGGCCATCGTCGACGGCCGCCCGCATGAGGTGATGCCGCTGGAGGGTGACGAGCGCTTCGCGCTGGACGGCGTCGATTACGAGGCCTTCAACACCTCGGGCGGGCTGGGCTCGCTGTGCGAGACGCTGGCCGGCAAGGTGCGGAACCTCGACTACAAGACGGTCCGCTACCCCGGCCACCGCGACATCGTCCGCCTGCTGATCCGCGACCTGCGGCTGGGCGAGCGGCGCCACCTGCTGAAGGACGTGCTGGAGACCGCGGTGCCGCTGACCCTGCAGGACGTGGTTCTGGTGCTGGCGACCGCCACCGGCATGCAGGACGGCGAGCTGCGGCAGGAGACCTTCGCCACCAAGATCTACAGCAAGCCCATCGCCGGCCGGACCTGGAGCGCCATCCAGGTCACCACCGCCGCCGGCATCTGCGCCGTGCTGGACCTGCTGCGCGAGGGTTCCATCCCGCAGGCCGGCTTCATCCGGCAGGAACAGGTGCCGCTGGATGCCTTCCTGAACAACCGCTTCGGGCGGCATTACAAGGGGTGAGGGGCGTCATCGGCCGCCTTCCCGAGCCTGCTTTCAGGCCGCCCGCATCTCCCCGACCAGCCCGTCGACCTGACCGGCCAGCGTCCGCAGCTGCTCCTGCACGGTGGAGGAGGCCGACAGCACGCGGTTGGCCGACTCTCCCGACTCCCGCGCCGCATCGGCGACGCTGTCGATGTTGCCGCGGACATGCTGGGTACTGTCCGCCGCCTCGCCGACGTTGCGGGCGATCTCGCGGGTGGCGGCACTCTGCTGCTCCACCGCGGCGGCGATGGTGGCGGCGATCTCGTTCACTTCGCGGATGGTGCCGGCGATGGAGCGGATGGCGTCCACCGCCTCCTGCGTCACCGACTGCATGGCGGCGATCTGGGCGGAGATGTCCTCCGTCGCCTTCGCCGTCTGGGTGGCGAGTCCCTTCACCTCGCTCGCCACGACGGCGAAGCCCTTGCCGGCCTCGCCGGCGCGCGCCGCCTCGATGGTGGCGTTGAGTGCCAGCAGATTGGTCTGGCCGGCGATGGACTGGATCAGCCCGACCACCTCGCCGATGCGGCCGGCGGTCTGGGCCAGCCCCTCCACCGTGCGGTCGGTGCGCTCCGCCTCGTCGGCGGCCTTGCGGGCGATCTGGCTGGAGGCGTGGACCTGGGTGCCGATCTCCTGGATCGAGGCCGACAGCTCCTCCGTCGCGGCGGCGACCGCCTTGACGTTGCCTTCGGCCTGCTGGGAGCTGCCGGCGGCGGTCGTCGCCTCTCCGGCGGTCAGGTCGGCGCTGCGGGACATGCGTTCGGCCATGCTCTGCATCTCGCCGGCCGCCTGGGAAACGCGGTCCAGCACGCCGCGCACGCTGCTTTCGAAATTCTCGGCCATCTCGACCATGGCGCGGCGGCGTTCGCCGGCGGCACGGCCGCGTTCGGCCTCGGCCCGCGCGTTGGCGGCCTTCGCTTCGTTGGCGGTGTCGCGGAAGACCATCAGGGCGCGGGTCATGTCGCCGATCTCGTCCCCACCGGCGGCCGGGATCGCCGCGTCGAGCCTGCCGGCGGCAATCGCCCGCATGGCGTCGGACAACTGGCTGAGGCGTGCGACGATGTGGCGGCCCACCACCAGCCAGGCCAGGGCGGCGGCGACGATCAGGCTGCCGACCGCGAACAGGATCAGCATCTTGCGGCCGGCGGCGATGGTGTCGTCGGTGCCGGCGACGGCGGCCTTGGCCTCCTGCCGCATCGCGGCGATCTTGCGGTCCACCGTGGCGGCGAAGCGCTGGGCCAGCTGCCGGTTCTCGGCGAGCATTCGCTCGGTTTCCGCCATCGCCGCCAGCTCGCCGCGGCGCAGCGCGATCACCCCCTCCTCGCCGCGGCCGAAGCCGATCAGCGCCTTCACCAGCGCGGCCAGCACCTCGGTGCCGGCGGCATTGTCGCCCGCCTGGGCGCGCAGCGTGCCGATGCGCTCGAACAGGGAGGAGGAGGCGGACGAGAAGCGCTTTTCCAAGAGATCGAGCCGGGCGGCGTCGGGAGCCTGCGACGCCTCGTTCAGGGCGCCGGTCAGGGCGGTGCCGTAGGTCGACAGCTCCAGGTTGGTGCGGAACTGCTCCAGCCCGCGGCCGAGCAGATCCTGCACCGCCTCCTGCACCTGGGACCGGATGTCGAAGTTGGCGCGCTTGATGTCGCTCTGCACCTTGCGCAGCGGCGCGTTCAGCAGGGTGAGCAGCTGCGCGGCCTGCGTCCGGGCGGAGCCCAGCCGTTCGGCCAGCCGCCGGTCCACCGACCCGCTGCTGTTCTCGGTGCCGTCCAGCGCGGCGCGGCGCAGGTCGAAGACATTGTCCTTGCCGTAGCCGAACAGGAACAGCGCGTCGATTTTGGCGGAGGCGTCGGCCGGCAGCCGGTCGCCCAGCGTGCCGAGCGTGGCCGTCACCTGCGACGAGGCTTCCAGATAGGCCTGCTGCTGCTCGCCGATGGCCTTGGCATCGAGCGCCGTGCCGGACCGGTTCATGGCGTCGAGCGCCCCGGCGATGCCGCCGCGCAGGTCGTAGAGCGCGATCATCGAGCGCACGGCATCCGACAGCGCTCCCATCTCGCGGTCGGTGCCGCCGTCGAGCGCCATGCCCTTTTCCTGCAACGCCTGGCCCGACCCGTCGACCAGCGGCGCCAGGGTCTTCAGGAAGCCGTCATAGGTCTGGGCCAGCCGGGTGGAGGCCGCCTCGCGCCGGTCATGCAGGGACAGGCGCCGCGCCACCCCGTCGTTGAGGCGGTCCAGCGTGCCGATCAGGGCATTGCCGGTTTCGCGCACCTCGGTCAGCAGCGGGTCCTGCGGCCGGCGGCCGGCCAGCTCGTCCACCAGGGAGAGGAAGCCGCGGGCACGCTCCTGCGCCTCCGTCCGGAGACGTTCCCGCTCCTCCTGGCTGGCGGCGCCGTCCAGCATCGGGGCGGCCGAGGCGATGGCGCCGCTTTCGCCGGCCAGCCGGGTCGCCAGCTCCATCTCCGGCAGGCTGGTGTCGGCGATCTGCGCCATCGGCCGCTCGACGGCGGAGAAGGACATCAGCCCGACGCCGCTGGCCGCCACCGTCATCGCCGCCATGCCGGCGAAGGCCAGCATCAGCTTCGCCCGCACGCCCAGCTGCAGGCCGGGGCGGCGTCCGCCGCCTGTACCGGACAGGTCGGGACCGGGCTGCGGGGCGGTGGTTTCGGCGATGGTCATGGCGTCGGTGTCCCTTGAAGGCGGGTGTGGTCGCTGGTCGATCTGCACGAAACGAGGCCGGCACGAACGAGGCCGGCACGAACTCTGGCCGGGCGCCGGCAGCCGCCCCTGAGGGTTGCGCGTCCGCATTGTGCGCAATCATGGCAATGCAAGCGCTGCGAGGTGCTTGCGACCATCGGCCACACCGGTCCTTGCATGCTTTTCGACAGCCCGAGCGGCCGTCAACTTCTTTTTCCGTGACCGAAAAAAGATAGCACCGCCCTTCCGCTATACGGAAGAGGTAGACAAAATGGGTGGGGAAATTTCGCTCGCTTGAAATTGTGTCGCCCGCTGCCGGTGGGGTCCGGGCTCCGGTGCCGCAGGGCAGGCCGCGCCTGCCTCATAATGGCCAAGCCCAAGCCCCGGCCTGGGTCTATGCGCAAGGATCATGGCCATAGCGGGCAGCACCAAAGCTATCCGGGCTATCGACCGACCCTATCCCTGTGCTTACCCCCACCGGTGAAAAAGCGATCACTTGGATAGCGGTGCGGCCATACCGATGCCGAGTGGAAGCACCGGGGTGGCGTGGCTAGCTTCAGACCAGCAAGTTTCCCCGAGGGAATTCGAGAATGCCGCAGGATGCCAGCCCGCCTTACGCCAATTCTTCCCGTGAGGGCTTCCAGGCCGCCGGGGCCGCCGGGGCCGCCGGGGGCCTCGGACGTCCGCCCGCCGGCGGCGCCGACGACGAGACGGTCGCCGGCATCCGCTCCGTCCTGGCGGAGTGCGGCGGGCTGGCGGTCGATGCCGGAACGCTCGCCATCGACGATGACCTCTATGCCGCCGGCCTGACCTCGCACGGCTGCGTCGGCCTGATGCTGGGGCTGGAGGAGCAGTTCGACGTCGAGTTTCCGGAAAAGCTGCTGAACCGCCGCACCTTCGAGAGCATCGCCGCCATCCGCGACGCGGTGCGCGGCCTGATCGACGGGGGCGAGGCGTGAACGCGGCCCTGGCCGGCTTGGCCGAGCTGACTCCAGCCTTGGCCCAAGCCCCAGCCCCAGGCCAAGCCCCAGCCCAAACCAATGTCGTGGCCCGCGCGCGCAGCATCGGCGCCGAAATCGCCGCGCGCCATGCCGCAGACGTCGACCGCGACGGCCGGTTCCCCAGCGAGGCCTTCGACACCCTGCGCGCGGAAAAGCTGCTGGGCGTCATGATCCCGGTGGAACTCGGCGGCGGCGGTGCGTCGCTGTTCGACGTGGCGGCGGCCTGCCATGCTTTGGCCCGCGGCTGTGCCGCCACCGGCATGATCTATGCCATGCACCAGATCCAGATCGCCTGTCTGGTCAATCATGGCGACAACGGCTGGCACCGCGGCCTGATGGAGCGCATCGCCGCCGGCCAGCTCCTTCTCGGTTCCGCCACGACGGAGGCCGAGACCGGCGGCGACATCCGCAACAGCGTCTGTGCCGTCAAGTCAACTCCGGGGGCCGAGGGTGACCGCTTCACCCTGGCGAAGAACGCGTCCGTCATCTCCTACGGCGACCAGTCGGACGTGATCCTGGTCACCGCCCGGCGCAACCCCGACGCCCCGTCGTCGGATCAGGTGCTGGTGGTGGTGACCAAGGACGACTACCGGCTGGAGAAGACCAGCCGCTGGGACGCGATGGGCATGCGCGGCACCTGCTCCGACGGCTACCGGCTGGAGGCGGCGGGCGTCATCGACCAGATCCTGCCGCTGTCCTACGCCGACCTGTCGGCCCGGACCATGCTGCCGGTCACCCACATCCTGTGGAGCAGCACCTGGCTCGGCATCGCCGCCGACGCCGTCAGCCGCGCCCGCGCCTATGTCCGCTCGGAGGCCAAGCGCAAGCCCGGCACCACCCCGGCGTCGGCCGTGCGGCTGGCCGAGGCGACCGCCAAGCTCCAGCAGATGAAGGCCGTCATCCTGGCCGCCATCCGCCAGTACGAGCTGGCCTGCGGCTCGCCCGAGCGGCTGACCAGCCTGTCCTTCGCCACCGCCATGGGCACGCTGAAGGTGACCACGTCGGAGCTGGTGCGCGAGGTGGTTGAGGCGGCGATCCGCACCTGCGGGCTGGCCGGCTACCGCAACGACACCCCCTACAGCCTGGGCCGCCACCTGCGCGACGCCCATTCCGCCGCCCTCATGATCGGCAACGACCGCATCATGTCGCACATCTCCACTCAGCTTCTCGTCCAGCGCGACGGGTCGGGGGCCTTCGAATGAACATGGTCGACATCACGGCCGCCCAGGCCGCCTATCGCGACGAGCTGGTGGAGGCGGGCCTGCTGATCCCCACCGGGGTGGACGGCCTCTATGGCCGCAGCGGCGTCTTCGAGGATGTGGTGGAGCGCTTCGACGCGCTGGTCACCCGCTGGGGCGGCCAGGACGGGGCGGAGGTGATGCGCTTCCCGCCGGCGCTGAACCGCCAGTATTTCGAGGAAAGCGAGTATCTCAAGAGCTTCCCCCATCTGGCCGGCACCATCCACAGCTTCGGCGGCGACGAGAAGGCGCACCGCAGCCTGCTGCGCCGGCTGGAGGAGGGCCAGGACTGGACCGAGGATCAGGTCGCGACCGACGTGGTGATGACGCCGGCCGCCTGCTACCCGGTCTATCCGACCATTGCGCGGCGCGGCCCGCTGCCCGGCGAGGGCAAGCTGATCGACGTCTTCTCCTACTGCTTCCGCCATGAGCCCTCCATCGACCCCGCCCGCATGCAGCTGTTCCGCATGCGCGAATACATCCGCATCGGCACGCCCGATCAGGTCGTGGAGTTCCGCGAGCTGTGGCTGGAGCGCGGGCGCGAGATGATGGGCTCGCTGGAGGTGCCGCTCGACGTCGATGTCGCCAACGACCCCTTCTTCGGCCGGGCCGGCGCCATGCTGTCGAACAGCCAGCGCGAGCAGAAGCTGAAGTTCGAGCTGCTGATCCCGATCACCAGCCGGGAGAAGCCGACCGCCTGCCTCAGCTTCAACTATCACCAGGACCATTTCGGCCATCTGTGGGACATCCACACCGCCGATGACGGCGTCGCCCACACCGCCTGCGTCGGCTTCGGCATGGAGCGCGTGGCGCTGGCTCTGTTCCGCCACCATGGCTTCGACACGGCGCAATGGCCGGCGTCGGTGCGCAAGGTCCTGTGGGGGTGACCGGCGCCATGTGGACGCAGCGCCACCCAGACGGCTACGACCGCCATCCCCTGCACCGGGACGACCAGGGGGGGGAACGGATCTGGCCGGAGACCAACTGCTACGTCGATCTGTGGATCGAGGCGCTGCACGCCCGCGGACTGGAACCGCGGGCGATGCTGGGCTTCACCGTCGCCCAGGATTTCGAAGGCGACCAGTTCACCTTCTTCAAGGTGCCGCTGGAGGATCTGGAGACGCTGTACGGCCTGCGCGTGCAGGAGCTGGCGATCTACGACAGCGTCGAGGCCCATGTGGCCGAGCAGTTGCGGCGCAGCCCGGATGGCGGTCTGGTGCTGGTGGAGGTCGACGGCTTCCACCTGCCGGACACCCGCGGCACCTCCTACGGCACCACCCATGTGAAGACCACGGTCGGCATCGTCCGCATCGACCCTGTCGCCGGGACGATGGACTATTTCCACAATGCCGGCTTCTACCGGCTCGATGGTGCCGATTACCAGGGCGTCGCCGCGGCGGCGGCCGGGCCGCTCTTCCCCTATGTCGAGTTCGTGAAGCCCGGCGGGATGGCGCTGGAGGGCGGGGCGCTGGTCACCGCGTCGCTCGACCTGCTGCGCCGCCATCTCGCCCGCCGCCCGGCCGGCAACCCGGTGACGGCCTACCGCGCCGCCTTCCCCGAGCATCTCGACCGGCTGCTCGCCCGGCCGATGGAGTATTTCCACCTCTACGCCTTCAACCTGCTGCGCCAGCTCGGCGCCAACTTCGAGCTGCTGGGCGCTCATCTCCGCTGGCTCGACGGCCCTGCGGACGCGGTGGAAGCCTGCAACTCCATCGCCGAGGGCGCCAAGGCGATGCAGTTCCAGCTGGCCCGCACCGTCGCCCGGCGCAAGGCGCCCGACCTGACCGACAGCTTCGACCGGCTGGAGCGCGGCTACGACACCGTCATGGGCAGTCTGGCCCGCCGGTACGGGTGAGCGGCGATGGCCCGAATCCGAGCGGTCACGGGACAGCGGCGGACCCTTCTGGATCGGGGATGGACGCTGACCGTGTCGACTCCCGGTGGACTGGACAGCGGGGAGGTCATCCCCGCTCCGGTTCCCGGCACCGCCGCTGAGGCCCTCCAGGCCGCCGGCCTGTGGTCGGTGGAGGACCCGGCCCCGCTGCACGACAGGGATTTCGTCTACCGCACCCGGCTGTCCGGCTTCGGCCCCCATGTCCTGCGCTTCCACGGCCTTGCCACCATCGCGGAGGTGCGGCTGGACGGCGACTGCATCCTGACCTCCGACAGCATGTATCTGGCCCATGAGGTGCCGGTGACGCTGAACGGCGAGGCGGAGCTGTCCATCCGCTTCCACGCCCTGCACCCGGTGCTGGCGGCGAAGAAGGGCCGCGCCCGCTGGCGTCCAAAGCTGGCCGAGCCGGCGGGACTGCGCTTCGTCCGCACCACCCTGCTGGGCCACATGCCCGGCTGGTGCCCGCCGATCCATACCGTCGGCCCCTTCCGCCCGGTGGAGCTGGTGGAGGAAACCGGCCCCTGCCGTGTCCTCGCCGCCGACCTGCGCAGCGGCTATGACGGGCGCGACGGTCACCTGTCGCTGCGCCTGACGGTGGAGGGCGCATCGGCCGGGGCCACCGGATCGGTCGAGGTCGCCGGCCACACGGCGCCTCTCGTCTTCGACGGCGTGGACGGCTTCACCGCCGACCTGACCCTGCCGGGCGTCGAGCCCTGGTGGCCGCACACCCATGGCGAGCCGGTCCTGCACGGCGTCGCCGCCCGGATTGGATCGGTCGAAGTGGAGCTTGGCCGTGTCGGCTTCCGCTCGCTGGCCGTCGACCGCGGGGCGGACGGCACCGGCTTCGCGCTGCTGGTGAACGGCGAGCGCGTCTTCTGCCGCGGCGGCTGCTGGGTGCCGGTCGATCTTGTCGGGCTGTCGTCCGACCGCGCCGCCTACGAACCGGAACTGCGCCGGCTGCGCGAGGCCGGGGCCAACATGGTCCGCGTCGGCGGCACCATGCTGTATGAAGGCGACGCCTTCTTCGAGCTGTGCGACGAGCTGGGCCTGCTGGTTTGGCAGGACGCCATGTTCGCCAATTTCGACTATCCGACCGACGCCGCCTTCCTCGACAGCGTGCGGGCGGAGATCGCGCAGCTGCTCGACCGCACCCAGGCGTCGCCGTCGCTGGCGGTGCTCTGCGGCGGCAGCGAGATGGAGCAGCAGGCGGCCATGCTGGGCCTGCCCCGAGCCTCCTGGGTCCAGCCGGCGCTGAGCGCGGTGATCGCGGAGGAGACGGCGGCCCGGCGGCCCGACCTGATTCAGGTGCCGAACTCGCCCAGCGGCGGGCCGCTGCCCTTCATCGCCAATGCCGGGGTGACCCATTATTACGGCGTCGGCGCCTACATGAAGCCGCTCGACGATGCCCGGCGGGCCGGCGTGCGCTTCGCCAGCGAATGCCTCGCCTTCGCCAACTTGCCCGAGGACGATCCGCCGGGCGTTCCGGCGCTCCACCATCCGCGCTGGAAGGCGCGGGTTCCGCGCGATCCCGGCGCCTCCTGGGACTTCGAGGATGTGCGGGAGCATTATCTGGAAACCCTCTACGCCGTCGATCCGCGCCGCCTGCGCTACGAGGATCCCGACCGCTACCGCCGCCTGTCGCGCGCGGTGACCGGCGAGGTGATGCAGGCGGTGTTCGACGAGTGGCGGCGCGCCGGCTCCAGTTGCGCCGGCGGGCTGGTCTGGCAGTGGCGCGACCCATGGGCCAGTGGCGGTTGGGGCGCCGGCTGGGGCGTGGTCGCCGCCGACGGCACGCCGAAACCAGCCTGGTACGCCCTGAAGCGCGCCTTCCGCCCGCTGCGGGTCATCCTGACCGACGAGGGCGTCAACGGGCTGGCCGTGCATCTGGTCAACGACACCGCCCGCCCGGTGCAGGCTCTGCTGCGGCTGACCGCTTGGCGGGAGGGGTCGGTTCCTGTGCTGAAGGCGGAGCGTCCGGTGGCGATTCCGCCGAGGGGTGCGGTAGCGCTGGCCGCCGCCGAACTGTCCGACCGCTTTTTTGACACGACCTACGCCTACAGGTTTGGGCCTATCTCGCACGATGTGGTGACGGCTCAGTTGCTGCTGGCCGAAAGGGACGCGGAACCAATTGACGAGTCTCATTATTTTCCAAAGGGGCGCTCGCTGCCGCGCGCCGACCTGGGGTTGACGGCAGTGGTCGAGCGCCAAGGGAGTTCAGGCGGCGACGAGTGGGCGCTGCGGCTCGCGACAGGACGGTTTGCCTGTTCGGTGCATGTTGAGGACGAGCGGTTCCAGGCGGATGACGGCTGGTTCCATCTGTCCCCCGGCGTCGAGCGGGTGGTCCGCCTGCGGCCGCGGGCCGGTTCGCAGACTGGGAATGGGTCTCGGGTTGGGGTTACGGACGGGACGGCATCGGCCGGACGGATGGTGCCAGACGGCGAGGTCCATGCGCTGAACGCGCTGGCGCCCGTCCGCTACAGGGGGAACGCATGAAGCCGACACCGGTGGTGTTCGAGGGTTGTTTCGGATGGCTGCACCCGGCCGAGGGGCTGCGCGGGGTGGTGCTCTGCGGTCCCTACGGGTACGAGGAACTGTGCGCCCACCGGGCATGGAAGAGCTTCGCCGAAAGCCTGGCGTCCGCCGGGCTGCCGACGCTGCGGTTCGACTATCCCGGCTCCGGCGATTCGGCCGGCGACGACGGCGAACCCGACCGGGTGCGTGCCTGGCTCGATGGCGTCAAGGCGGCGGTCCGCCGCCTGCGCGAGGATACCGGCGTCACCGACGTGACCCTGGTCGGCTTCCGCATGGGCGCGCTGCTCGCCACCGCCGCCGCGCTGGAGATGGCGCAGGACGGGCAGGGCATCGACAGGCTGGTCCTGCTGTCGCCGATCACCTCGGGCCGCAAGGCGGTCCGCGAAATGCAGACCCTCTCCTCCATCGTGCTGCGTCCGGTCTGCAACCCGGAACCGCCGGAGCGCTCCTCCTGGCTGAACGTCATCGGCATGCCGCTGACGCCGGAAACCGCGCTGACGCTGGGCGGCCTCAACCCCTGCGACGCACCGGCACTGCCGGCGCCGCGCATCCTGATCGCCGACCGGCCGGAGGGGAAGACCCCGGTGAAGCTGGCCGCCCGCTGGCGCACGCTGGGTGCGGTGGCGGAGCCGATGGGCGTCAGCGGCATGATGGAGCTGACCCAGCAGCCGCAGCGCGCCCAGGCCGCCGCCGCGTTCGAGCCGGTGCTGCGCTGGATCGTCGCCGCCGCTCCGGTCGCCAGCGGGGCCACCCCGCCGCCGGACCGTCCGGCCGGTCTGATGATGCCGACCGCGGTCGAACGCCCGATCTTCTTCGGCAGCGCGCCGGAGCTGTTCGGCATCTACTGCACGCCGGTCCTGGCCGATCCCGCCGGCAACCGGCCGGCCATCCTGTTCCTGAACAGCGGCGCCACCCACCATGTCGGCTCCGGCCGCGCCACGGTGGTGCAGGCGCGGCGGCTGGCGGCGCGCGGCTACACCTCGCTCCGCATCGACGCGGCCGGCATCGGCGACAGCCCCGACCGCCCCGGTTTCCCCGACAATCTCCTCTACAACAAGGAGGTGATGGGCGACGTCCGCGCCGCCCTGAACTGGCTGGAGGAGCAGGGGCACGAGCGCATCGTCGTCATCGGCCTGTGCGCCGGCGGCACGCCCGCGCTGCATGCCGGCCTTGGCGACGACCGCGTCGTCGGGCAGATCGTGCTGAACCCCGGCCGGTTCGAGATGGGCGGCGGCATCGCCGTGTCGGAGCTGATGCGGACGGTCGCCTTCCGCTCCACCAAGGAATATCTGATCGAGGCGCTGAAGCCGGCCCGGCTGCGTGCCAGCTTCCGCAAGCCCGCCCGCCTGACCGGGCTGGCCAGGCGTCTGGCTGGAC
Organism: Azospirillum melinis; assembly: GCF_013340935.1. Taxonomy (GTDB): domain Bacteria; phylum Pseudomonadota; class Alphaproteobacteria; order Azospirillales; family Azospirillaceae; genus Azospirillum; species Azospirillum melinis. The sequence continues at coordinate 40,783 of NZ_WHOS01000052.1, forward strand.
GCTTCTTCCGCAAGGTGCTTCTCCGCACCGGCCTGACCCGCCACGCGCTGCGCATGTTCCGCCGCCTGTCGGTGGAAGGCCGGCGGGTGCTGGTGGTCTACAGCAGCGGCGACATGACGCTGGCCGAGTTCTACCTGCATCTGGGCGAGGGCGGCCGGGCGCTCGACGGCCTGTCCGGCATCGAGGTGGCCTATCTCGACCGCTCCGACCACAGCCTGACGGTCTGGGAGGCGCGCGACCGGCTGGACCGCATGATCGACCGCCATCTGGCCGGACTGGACAGCGCGGCGCAGGCGGACCCCGCCGCCTCGGACCTGACCGGCTGGGGCCTGGATCTGTCATCCGGGGGCCTGCCGTCCGGCGAACGGGTGGGGTAGGGGCCCCCTCCGGGACGGGCACGGGCGGCGTATTGACACGGGCCCCGGTGGCGGCGGAACGTCGGCGGTATTGTCATCCCCTGCGGAGACCGTTCCGATGCACCGGATTGAGCTTTCGGACGTTCCGGCCGACTGCGCGCTGTATCCACGCCTCCCGGCGGCGGACTTCCACGACTGCTACCGCTTCCCGGTGCCCGATCCGGAACTGTCGGCGCTCGAACTCCTTATCCAGGTGCTGGCCGCCAGCCCGCCCTGGATCGAGCGGATGATGTGGCTGCGCAACAAGGCGGTCCGTCTGCTCGGCCTGAAGGATCTGGGCGCGCTCGGCGCCGTCGATCCCGCCCGTCCGCCCGGCTCCTACCGGCCCGGCGACCGGATCGGCATCTTCACGCTGGTCGAAAGCCGGGAGGACGAGGTGGTCGTCTGCGACCGCGACAGGCATCTCGACGTCTGGCTGTCGGTGCGCAGGCTCGCTTCCGGCGGCGACCGCCAGCTGGCGGCGGTCACCACGGTGGTCAGGACGAAGAACCGGCTCGGCAGGGCCTACATGCTGGTGGTCAAGCCGATGCACAGGATGATCGTCCCGGCCTCGCTGCGCAGCTATCTCGCCCGCAAGGCCGGGTGATCGCGCCTGAGTTAGGCCAGCAGCTCCGCCAGCGACCGCGCCACCACCTGGGTGGCCTTGCGGAGATCCTCCAGCACCAGCTTCTCGTCGGCGCGGTGGCCGTTGGCCTCCAGCAGGTCGCGCGGGCCGGCGCCGTAGAGGATGGTGGGGATGCCGGCTTCCGAATAATGGCGGGCGTCGGTGTAGAGCGGGATGCCGGTCTGACCGACCGGAACGCCAAGAACCTCCTGCGCATGGCCGGCAAACAGCGCCGCCAGCCGCGGCGCGTCGCCGACCGAGCGGAAGGGCCGGGCCAGCAGGATGCGGCGGATGGAGACACGGATGCCCTCCCGGCCGGCGATGGCCTTCTCGATCAGGGCGCGCAGCTCGGCCTCGACCTCCACCGGGTTCTCTTCCGGGATCATGCGGCGGTCGAGGCGGAAGGTGACGCGGTCGGGCACCACGTTGGTGTTGATGCCGCCCTGGATCAGCCCGACCGTCAGCGACGGGTGGGTGATGCCGGTGACGCTCGACCGGCGCGCCGCCAGCTCCGGCCGGTGGGCATAGAGCGCGGTCAGGATGCCGGTCGCCGCCTCCAGCGCGTCATGGCCGGTGTCGGGGCGGGCGGCGTGGGCGGACTTGCCGTCCACCTGCACCTCCAGATGCAGGCAGCCATTGTGCCCGGTCACCACCGAATAGGCGAAGCTGGCCGACACCGCATAGTCCGGCTTGGAAATCCCCTGGTCGAGCAGCCATTTCGGCCCGATCTCGCCGCCGGCTTCCTCGTCATAGGTCAGGTGCAGCTCGACCGTGCCCCTGAGCGGCGCCTGCGAGGCGATCAGCGCCCGAAGCGCGAAGGCGTAGCTGGCGAAATCCGACTTCGACACCGCCACACCGCGGCCGTACATCACGCCGTCGCGGATCTCGGCGCCGTAGGGATCGCTCGACCAGCCCTCGCCGGGCGGCACCACGTCGCCATGGGCGTTGAGCGCCACGGTCGGGCCAGGGGTCGGCCCGTCGCCGAAGCGGTGGCGGATCACCAGATTGGTGGCGCTGATCATGCCGTTGGCCCGCACCAGTTCGGCCGGCACCGGGTGGCGCTCCACCGTGAAGCCCATCGCCTCCAGCAGCTCGGCGGCGCGGACGGCGTGGGGGGCGCAGTCGCCTGCCGGGTTGTCGGACGGCACCTTCACCAGTTCCGCCAGGAAACGGACCTCCTCGTCGAAGCGGGCATTCACCGCCTCATCCAGGGTAGCGGCGAGGGAGGGGGACAGGTCGGTCATGGCAGGCGGTCCGTCACGGGATGGAGGAGGAGGTTGCGGGCTGGAAATGTTCGACGAAGCGGGCAAGCACGCGGGCGCCGGCCTCGGCGTCGGCGGCGGTGATGCGTTCGGCCGGGTTGTGCGAGATGCCGCGGTCGCAGCGCACGAACAGCATGGCGATGTCGGTCAGCGCCGCCACCGCCATCGCGTCATGGCCGGCGCCGCTCGGCAGCTCCGGCGCGTCAAGCCCCTCGGCCTCGGCGGCGGCGGCGAACTGCGCCATCAGCGCCGGGTGGCAGGCGACCGCCGGGCTTTCATGCAGGGTCTCGAAGCCGATGGCGACACCGCGGGCGTCGGCGATGGCCTCCAGCCGGGCGCGGACCGCGCCGACCCGCTCCAGCCGCAGCCCGTCGCGGTCGGCGCGCAAATCGATGGTGAAGCGGACCTTGCCGGGGATGACGTTGGTGGCGCCGGGCGACGCCTCGATCCGGCCGACGGTGCCGACCAGCCGCTCCTGGCCGGAGCACAGCTCCTCCACCGCCAGGATCATCTCGGCCGAGGCCGCCAGCGCGTCGCGGCGCAGGGTCATCGGCACGGTGCCGGCATGGCCGGCCATCCCCTCCACCGTCACCGCGAGCCGGGTGGCGCCGGCGATGGCGGTGACGATTCCGACCGGCCGGCCCAGCGCCTCCAGCACCGGCCCCTGTTCGATGTGCAGCTCGGCATAGGCCAGCACGTTCTCCGCCTTGTAGGCGGCCGTGGCCCAGGCGGCGGGGTCCAGCCCGAAGGCGGTCATGGCGTCGGCCAGCCGGGTGCCGGCGGCGTCGCGCGTCTCCAGCACCGCCGGGTCGAAGGTGCCGGCGATGGCGCGGCTGCCGATCAGGGTCGACTGGAAGCGCGTGCCCTCCTCGTCGCCGAAGCCGATCACCTCGACGGCGAAGGGCAGGCGCCGGCCGCGGGCGTGCAGGTCGGCGGCCACGGCGATGCCGCTCAGCACCCCCAGCATGCCGTCATAGCGCCCGGCATCGCGCACGGTGTCGAGGTGCGAGCCGATCAGCAGGGCCGGCAGCCCCGGCTTGTCGCCCTCGTAGCGGCCGACGATGTTGCCGACCGCGTCCTCGTGCACGCCCATCCCGGCTTCGCGCATCCAGCCGGCGACGAGGTCGTTGGCGCGGCGGTGTTCCGGCGTCAGGTAGAGGCGCGACAGCCGCCCCTCCTCCGCGCTGATCGCCGCAAGCGCGTCGATGCGGTCGAGAAGGGCCGCTCCCGACAACAGAGACTCGGGCTGCGGAGAGTCGGGCGGCAGGGAATCGGGCATCGGCGGTTCCGGAATGCGCTGAGGAAGCGGGACGATGGAATCAGGACTATGGAAGCGGTTATACGCCGAAGCCGCGCTGCCGCCCTAGCCCCCGGCCGGCGAAGACAGTTTCAAAGAATCCCGGAAAGGCGCAGCCCCAGCGCCGTCCGCCCGTGCCGCAGCGCAAAAAGACAGGGCGGAATTCGTTGGTGGTGCCGAATAATGCCTACCACCCTCTGGAAGCCTCGGGCAGACTTCATAGATGAGGATGAACAAAAGCGCCCGGTCAACGGTCGTATTGGGGGTCTTATCGGGGCGCGTATTTGCTGCGAGTGCGAAAGAAACAGCTGAGGGGAGGTGCGTCCATGACGTCGTTCGATCCCGACATGCCTTTCGAGAACGCAACGCCGATTGGCCGACCCGGTGCCGGCCTGTGGTTCAACAACCGGACCGAGCTGGCCCAGGCCCGCACGCTGGCGGGGTGGATCACGCTGCTGGCGGAGGACCGCGGGCTGGACGACCGCCAGCTGGCCGTCGCCACCGGGCTGGACATCGAGGATGCGCGCGCCGTGCGCGAGGGGGCGGTGGCGATGCTGCCGCCCCGGCTGCTGAACGGGGCGCTGGCCCGGCTGGAGGGCCGGAACGACGAAGGGCGGCTGCAATAGCTGCAAACCGCCCTTCGCGAAACCGGAAAGCCGTGGCGCCGCGTCAGGCGACGGACAGCACATCCACATACATGTTGGCCGGTGCCGACAGGTGGATGCGGTACAGCATGCCGGACTGGTCGACGATGATGTCGGCGACCGGGTTCTTGGTCGACAGGTCGGTGACCGCGGCGCGCACATTGCGCGGCAGCTGGTCCAGTTCGACGTCGCGGTAGCCGGACTTGTCGGAAAGCTTGATGGTCTTGTTGCCCATGATGGCAGCTGCTCTGTTCCAGAAGGCTTGAGAGGGGATACTCGATTGGCCGCGGGACAATGGTCCCCGACGGTTAACCAACGGTTAAGCAGCCTCTCCGGTCCTGCGATCCCCGGCGCAGGGCAGCAGCGCATGCGGTGCAGGGGGGCGAACGCCCCCCGGCAAGTCCTTGACTCAGCGGCGGTTGCGCGCGTCGCTGCCGGCCCCGCCACTTTCGGCCATGGCGTCCCCGTGCCGCAGGGTGTCGTCCTCCGGCAGCGGCTGCTTGCCCAGCACCATGGAGCTGTTGTCGAGCGCCGCCACCATCGCGTCCCGTGCCGGGGCGCCGGGGCCGGTCACGCTGCCCTCGCCCTGCGGAGCCGCCGGTTCCACCCGCTCGCCGATGCCGACGGAGGTCGTCTGGCCCGGCGCGGTCCGGCCGGCGATGCGCAGGTCGTTCTGCACATGGCCGACGCCCGACACGCTCTCGGCGATGTCCTCCGCCCGGCGGCGGGCCGCGCGGTCGCCGACGGTGCCGGACAGCGTCACCTCGCCCCCCTCCACCCTCACGCCGATGTCGGAGGCGTCGATGTGGTGGTCGTCGGTCAGGCGCTCGTTGATGTCCTCCAGGATGCGTTCGTCGGAGCGGCGGTAATTGCGCGGGCCGACGCCGCGATAGTGGGCCTGCGGGCTCATCTTGACGAACTCTTCGCTCCAGGGATGGCGGTGCATGGCGGCCTCCGTCTCGTTGATTTCGGACTCCTTTGCCCTTTAACAAAAGTTGCGCCCGTGGCGTTCCGGCGCTTGAGCCCGGCGCACCCGGAAGGTCAGCCTTGCGGGGTGAAAGGGGATGGGGACCGAAAATGCCGCAACCTTGGCCGCGCCCGGCTGTTCGGTCCGAAAAGCTTTCGGTCGAGGTGCGTGCCATGAAACAGTCCGAACGAAGCGTCGCCCTCTGGGCGATGGTCATCCTGCTGGCGGTTCTGGGGTTGGGGGCGCTGGGCGGCGGTCTCTGGCTGATCCTGCTGGGCGGCTCCTGGTACTACGCCGTCGCCGGCCTGCTGTTCCTCGCCACCGCGGCCTTGCTGGCGAAGCGGTCACCGGCGGCCCTGTCGGTCTATGCGCTGCTGGTGATCGGCACGCTGATCTGGGCCTTGTGGGAGGTCGGGCTGGACTGGTGGCCGCTGTCGGCGCGCGGCGACGTGGTCGCGGTGGTGGGATTCCTGCTGTTGCTGCCCTGGGTCACCCACCGCCTGGGCGAACGCCAGCCGATGGCCGGCGAACCGGCGCCGGGGGCCTATCCCGTCGGCGCCTTCCGCGGCACCGGCCTTGCGCTGACCGCCTCGCTGGCCGTCGTGCTGCTGGTCGCCGTCGCCTCCTGGTTCACCGACCCGCACCGCATCGACGGCACCGTTCCGGCGCGCCAGCAGACCGCCTCCGCCGCGGCTCCGGCCGGCGGTTCGGGGCCAGCGGTCCCGGACGGGGAGTGGCAGGCCTATGGCCGCACCGGCTTCGGCCAGCGCTATTCGCCGCTGACCGGCATCACGCCGGAGAACGCGGACAAGCTTCAGGTCGCCTGGAGTTATCAGACCGGCGACCTGCGCGGCCAGCCCGGCGACCCGAAGGAAACGACCTTCGAGGTGACGCCGCTGAAGATCGGCAACCGGCTGTTCCTGTGCTCGCCGCACCAGCATGTCATCGCGCTCGACGCCACCACCGGCAAGGAGGTCTGGCGCCGCGACCTTCAGATCGACCCGAAGCAGCTGGCCCTGCAGCACCTGACCTGCCGCGGCCTGTCCTACCGCCCGGCGCCGCAGGCCGCGACGGCCACGGCATCCACCCCTGCGGCCGGCGGCGCCTGCGCTGCCCGGCTGTTCATGCCGACCGCCGACGGCCGACTGGTGGCGCTGAACCCGGAGGACGGGTCGATCTGCACCGGCTTCGGCGAGAACGGGCAGGTCAACCTGTGGGCCAACATGCCCAATGTCCAACCCGGCGCCTATTATTCGACCTCGCCGCCGGTGGTCACCGCCAAGCTGATCGTGGTCGGCGGCACGGTGCTGGACAATGTCTCGACCAAGGAGCAGTCGGGCGTCGTCCGCGCCTTCGACGCCGACAGCGGCCGGCTGGTGTGGAACTGGGATTCGGCCAGGCCGGACCAGACCGCGCCGATTGCCGATGGCCAGACCTACACCGTCAACTCGCCCAACAGCTGGTCCATCGCCAGCGTCGACGAGGCGCTGGGCATGGTCTATCTGCCGCTGGGCAACCAGCCGCCCGACCAGTTCGGCGGCAACCGCAGCCCGGAGGTGGAGCGCTTCTCCTCCTCCGTCGTGGCGCTCGATCTGGCGACGGGGCAGGTGCGCTGGGTCTTCCAGACCGTGCATCACGATCTGTGGGACTATGACGTGCCGGCGCAGCCCAGCCTGATCGATTTGACCGTCAACGGCCAGACCGTCCCGGCCCTGGTCCAGCCAACCAAGCAGGGCGAGCTGTTCGTGCTCGACCGCCGCACCGGCCAGCCGGTCCTGCCGGTGACCGAGAAGCCGGCGCCGCAGGGCGCCGCCGAGGGCGACCACAGCGCCCCGACCCAGCCGGTCTCGGTCCTGTCCTACGACCCGCCGCCGCTGAGCGGGGCGGACATGTGGGGGGCGACGATGTTCGACCAGCTCGCCTGCCGCATCGCGCTGAAGCGCCTGCGTTACGACGGCCGCTTCACCCCGCCGTCGCTCCAGGGCTCGCTGGTCTATCCCGGCAATTTCGGCGTCTTCAACTGGGGCAGCGTCGCCGTCGATCCCCAGCGCCAGATCGCCTTCACCACCCCGACATATCTCGCCTTCGTCTCGCAGCTGGTGCCGCGCCAGAACGACACCGACCTCTATGTCCAGGGCGACGAGCGGCCCAAATTCAGCCTGCCGGCGCTGAACGAGAATTTCGGTGCGCCCTATGCGATCAAGCTCGGCCCCTTCGTCTCGGTGCTGGGGCTGCCCTGTCAGGCGCCGCCCTGGGGCTATGTCGCCGCCGCCGACCTGACGACCGGCAAACTGGTGTGGAAGCACAAGAACGGCACCACCCGCGACGCCTCGCCGGTCCCGCTGCCCTTCCGCATGGGCGTGCCCAACCTGGGCGGCCCGATGATGACCGCGGGCGGCGTCGCCTTCCTGTCCGGCACCATCGACTATTATGTCCGGGCCTACGACGTTTCCACCGGCAGGCAGCTGTGGGAAAGCCGCCTGCCGGCCGGCGGTCAGGCGACGCCGATGACCTACCAGGGCGAGGACGGCCGGCAATATGTGCTGGTGGTGGCCGGCGGCCATGGCTCGCTGGGGACCAAGGGCGGCGATTCAGTGATCGCCTACGCGCTGCCGAAGTGAAATCCATCCGTACGAGGTGGTGTAGGATCGCCACTCTCCGCGATTCAACCGACCCCGAGAAGGCAGTTCATGACCATCATCGTCCATCATCTCAACAACAGCCGGTCGCAGCGGATTCTCTGGCTCCTGGAGGAACTGGAGCTTCCCTATGAGATCCGCTTCTACCAGCGCGACAAGGTCACCAATCTGGCCCCGCCGGAGCTGAAGGCGGTGCATCCGCTGGGGAAATCCCCGCTGCTGGAGATCGACGGGCGGATCGTCATGGAGTCCGGCGCCATCGTCCAGCATCTGTGCGAGCGTGCCGGCCGCTTCCTGCCGCCGGCCGGATCGGACGACGCGCTGCGCCATCTCCAGCTGATGCATTTCGCCGAGGGCTCGGTGATGACCCCGGTGCTGCTCGACCTCTATGTCGGGCGGCTGGGCGAGGCGGGGGCGCCGCTGCATCCCCGCATCCAGGAGCAGCTGGCCAGCCATTTCGACTATCTGGAGTCCGAGCTTCGCCCCTCCGGCCATTTCGTCGGCGACGATCTGACCGGCGCCGACATCATGCTCAGCTTCCCGGTCGAGATTGCGATGATGAAGGGCAACCGCGGCCGCTGGCCGAAGCTCGCCGCCTTCGTCGACGCCATGCACGCCCGTCCGGCATGGCAGCGCGCGCTTGCCAAAGGCGGCGCCTATTTCAAGTGACCGCCAATGAAAAGGCCCGCCCCGGTCTCCCGGGGCGGGCCTTCTTCACAAAACCGGCAATCCTCAGCGCGTCGGCACCGGCGGCGTCTGCGAGTAGTCGTAGAAGCCGCGGCCGTATTTCTTGCCGATCCAGCCGGCCTCGACATACTTCACCAGCAGCGGGCAGGGGCGGTACTTGCTGTCGGCAAGGCCCTCGTACAGCACCTGCATCACCGCCAGACAGGTGTCCAGCCCGATGAAGTCGGCCAGCTCCAGCGGGCCCATCGGGTGGTTGGCGCCCAGCTTCAGCGCGGTGTCGATGGCGTCGACGCCGCCGACGCCCTCATACAGCGTGTAGACGGCCTCGTTGATCATCGGCAGCAGGATGCGGTTGACGATGAAGGCCGGGAAATCCTCCGCCACCGCGGCGGTCTTGCCGATGGCGAGCGTCAGTTCCTTGATGGCCTCGAAGGTCGGCTCGTCGGTGGCGATGCCGCGGATCAGCTCGACCAGCTGCATCACCGGCACCGGGTTCATGAAGTGCATGCCCATGAACTTGGCCGGACGGTCGGTCGCCGCCGCCAGACGGGTGATCGAGATCGACGAGGTGTTCGTCGCGATCAGCGCCTCCGGCTTCAGGTGCGGGACCAGCTTCTTCAGGAGGTCGCGCTTCAGCGCCTCGTTCTCGGTCGCGGCCTCGACCACCAGATCGCAGTCGCCGAAGATCGACAGGTCGGTGCCGGTGACGATTCGGCCCAGAGCCGCCGTCTTGTCCGTCTCGCTCAGCTTGCCCTTCTGGATCTGCCGGTCGAAGTTCCGGGAGATGCCGGCGAGCGACTTTTCCAGCGCCGCTTCGCTGATGTCGGACAGGGTGACGGCGTAGCCGGCCTGGGCACAGACCTGGGCGATGCCGCTGCCCATCTGGCCGGCGCCGATGATGCCAATCTTCTTGATCGTGGTCATGGAGGCTGTCCCGCGAAGGATGTGGGGTGGTTGGTCCGCCGCGGCGTCACCGGTTCCGTCCGGTGACGCCGCGGCGGTCCGGATCAGCGCGCCTTATCCAAGCTTTTCCGTCAGCTCCGGCACGGCCTTGAAGAGGTCCGCGACGAGGCCGTAATCGGCGACCTGGAAGATGGGCGCTTCCTCATCCTTGTTGATCGCGACGATGACCTTGCTGTCCTTCATGCCGGCCAGATGCTGG
>NZ_WHOS01000053.1 GCF_013340935.1 Azospirillum melinis
GAAGGCCGCAGGTTCAAATCCTGCCCCCGCAACCACCGACACTTGACGCCCCGGTTCGAAAGAGCCGGGGCGTTCGTGCGTCTGGGGTCCGCCTCGGCGCACGCCTCCAGGATTGCCAGCAGGTCGCCATGAAGCTGCGCCTTCAATCCGGCGCCCGAGGGGCAGGGGGACAGCACGACACGGTCGACCATGGACCGGATCATCTCCATCGCGGCCATCCCCTCGTCGCCGTCGCCAAGCACGGATTCGAGCTCCGCGATCTTCCGCCGGTACAGCTCCGGCAGGTTGGCCGGCAGCAGCATCTCCGGCGCCTCCGTCGCCAGGGTGCCGATCTCGGCGGCGAGCGCGGCACGCTCGGCCTCCAGGGCGGACAGCCGCTCCTTCAGGGCCGGGCTGTACATCCCGTTCTCCACCGCCTCCAGGATCGACGCGATCTTCCGGTCGATGCCCGCGAGGGCGCGCTCCTGGTCGCCGCGCCGGTTCCGGGCCTCGGCCTGATCACGCCGTTGCGCCACGACCATTTCCTCAATAAAGGCGGCGACCACGTCGGCGCCGAGCAGGCGTTCCTTCAGCCCGGCAAGAACACGGCCCTCGATCGCTTGCCGGCTGATGGTGCGGTCGTTCGGGCTGGTGCCCGAATTCCGGTGGCCGGCGCAACCGTAGCGGTCCTTGCCCATGATGGTGTAGCGGCCGCCGCAGACGCCGCAGACGCCGCAGACGCCGCAGACGCCGCACACCAGCACGCCGGACAGAAGGAAGCGCCGCCGATGCACGCGGTTCAGAGCGTTGCCCTGCTCATCCCGACCGATCTCGGTGGCAACCGCCTCCTGTCGTGCCTTGACGCGGTTCCACAGAACGTCGTCGATGATGCGCAGCTCGGGGACTTCGACAATCTCCCGCTTTGCCTGAGGGTTGATGCGGGCGACGCGCTTGCCGGTGCCCGGATCCTTGACGAACTCGCAACGTCCCCATTCCAGAACGCCGGCATAATTGGCGTTGTTGAGGATACCGGTCCCGCGGGCGACCTGTCCGCGAATCGTGGTATCGACCCATTTCCTCCCCCTGGGGCCTGGAACGTTCTCATCGTTCAACAGGCGCGCAATGGCGCGGGGGCTCATGCCGTCGGCGTATAGCGTGAAGATGCGGTGGACAACGGCGGCCTCGTCCGCATTGATGCGGCGATACCCGCCACCTGCCTTGTCGCCGTCGACGATGTCGTATCCATAGGCTTTGCCGCCGGGAATACGTCCCTCCTTGGCGAGGCCGAGATGGCTGCGTCGGGTCTTCTGGCCGATCTCCTTGAGCTGAACCTGTGCCATCATGCCCATGATGGCGACGTGGATCGTGGTGATCTCGCCGACGTGCGGCGTGTACAGCTTCACATTGTAGAAGCTAAGGCGGTCATAGAGATCCGAGGTGTCCGCCAATCGTCGACCCAGACGGTCGACGGCTTCGGACACCACGACATCGAAGCGGCGGCGCCCAGCGTCATCCACCAGCTTCAGAAAGCCCGGGCGGTGCCGGGAGGCGCCGCTGATCGCCGCGTCCGTGTAGGTATCGACAACCTCCCAGCCCTGCTGGACGGCGTAACGCCGGCACAGCTCGATCTGGTCTCCGATCGATTCCTGGCGCTGCTTGTCGGTCGAGTAGCGGGCGTAGATCACGGCACGGAGTCGGGGGTGGTGGAGGACGGTCATCGCAGGGCCTTCAGGGAGAACGCGATCAGGGCGGCGAGAAGAACAAGGGCGAGGCCGGCAGCGAACGTCATGAAGCCGGCCTGGGACGGCCGCCGGCGCATCTCATGGCGCGCCAGAATGCGCGCCAATCCGAGCAGCTTCTCGAGCGGAATGGTCCGCGGCTCCTGCTGGGGCGGCTGGACAGTGGGCGCCGTCGTCGCGGCGGTGGAGTCGGTGGTGTGGGTCACGGGTGGAGAGTCCATGATGGGAACGGTCAAGACGATATGGTCCGATGGCGGCAGGAGCGGAAACACAGGGGCAGATGGGCGTCGCCGACGCCAACCCGGTCATCGGTGCGGTCAGGAATCGGGCGGCGCGGCCATGGCCGGCAACCCCAACGAGCCCTGCTTGGCGGGCTTCACCTTGCCACCGGCTTCACGATGGGCGGATGCCGCGAGCGTCGCCGCCAACGGTTCCAGAACCTCCAGCCGCCCCTGCAGGCGGGCGTTCTCGCGGCGCGCTTCGTCCAGCGCCTGCTCCACCTGATGCTTGGCGGTCAGTTCAGAACGCAGCTGGTCGAGCTGCAGCGAGGAGCGCAGGAGGGCAGCCTTTTCTTCTGACAGAAGGCGGTTCACGGTCTCCACAGCGGCTTGCGCGTCCGCCGCCTGCCGCTGCCAATCCTTGATCTCTGCGGACGTCCGGGTCAGCGCCGCGTCCTGCTGGGCGACCTTCACCGCCAGCTGGTTGCGGTCTTCCATGATCCGGTCGTGCTCCTGCGCCAGATCCTCGTAGCCCTGCTCCTGTTCAGCGATCTCGGCCGTCAGAGCGTGCAGTTCGCTCCGGCAAGCCGCGCTTTCGCTCTGCAGGGCTGCCAGCGCGGTGGTGTGCTGTTCCGCGGCGAGGCGCCTCTCCTCCTGCCGCATGGTGTCGATCGACGCGATGAAGGCCGTCAAGGCGCCGTCGATGGCGCACCGCATCAGCTCGGCCGCAGCGCAGGACTTGACGTCAACCGGCCCTCCTGCGAACGCATTGCCAGACGTGTTGACAGCGCCCTTCTGAATGACGAAGAGGTGAGGGGCGGTCTTCCTGATGTCATGGATGAGGCGGGATACGTCGCGCAGGGAACCCCCGCCAATCTCGGCGCGGATGCGGCGGTATGACGAATAGGCATGGTCCTTCGACACGATCTTGTTGACGGCTTCCGAGACGGACTCGTGCGTGATCAGGGGATGGGTGGGCTGGGAGCAGGACATCCAGAACCTCAGCGAGGACTACGGTTTCGGCGGCCGTGCCGTCGGCCGGCTGAGTATCTGGATGAGTTGCGATGCCGGTAAAGGGCTGCGGCGACGGAATCTTGACGGTTCCGGTCTAGGCCGGTCGATGGTGAGGTGATACCGCGGTAGCGCTACCGGGTAACGGCACCTGATACCGGCGTTACCGCCGCAATCCACGTCGAGCCTACCCCTCCGCCTGCGGGCCGCTCAGGTCCACCATTTCACCCAGGCGGTGCAGAAAATTGCCCGGCGCCCGATGCGGCGGGGCGGAACCCTCCATACGCTTCCTTCCGGACAAGGCTGCCCGGGCGTCGGACCTCCGGCCCTCGCCACGGGCAGCCTTGAGCGAAGAAGTGTGCAGTTAGGCGTTGCGGCAGGCCGCAACGCCTCCGGGGCCAGCCAGGGCCGGTTGCAGGATTGACGACGGTGGGGAGGTGCCGATGCCGTGGCGGACTTGGGATACTTTCGCATCGAACAGGGCATGCTCTCCCGTGGCGCCGGTGCGAAGGCCGGAGCGTCGGCGGCTTATCAGTCCGGTGGCCGGTTCCGCACCGTCATCGCGGCGGCGGCCTACCAAGCCGGCGTGGGGCTGTCCATCGGCACCGACCTGCGGGACGCGTGGGCGGCGAAGGGGCAGGACCCTGTGTCGGAGACCGTGGACTTCACGGGCAAATCGGGCGTTCACCACACCGACATCCGCGTGCCCGCGGGCGCGCCCGCTTGGTGCGCCGATCTGCAGACCTTGTGGACCCAGGTGGAACTCAGCGAACGGCGCCGTGACGCGACGCTGGCGCTGCAATACACGCTGTCGCTCAGTCGGGAGGTCCCCATCGCGACGTCGATCCGGTCGGTGGAACGCTTCGTCGATGAGCGCCTCGTAGCACGCGAGCTGGTTGCCGAGGTTGCGGTCCATCTGTACGGGCGCCCCCTGGACCCCAGGGTGCCGGCCGCCGCCGAGAAGCTGGCGAACACGATCGATCTCGGGTGCCGGTGATCCCGGTGGCCCGTGTCCCCAGCACTCCACTAGTAGACGGCCCCCATGCCCTGGAACTGCCCGACGGGCGCCTCGTCGTCTACCAGCCGCACGCGCACGTCCTGGCGACGACGCGCCCGCTCGTCGACGGCGCCCTGGGCCCGAAGGACCGCGACCTTTCGCGGAAGGCCTTTCTGATCGGAAGCCGCAAGCTGTGGGAGCACCTGTGCAACCAGACCCTGGCCGAGACCGGGGCGACCCATCGCGTAAATCAGCGGTCGAAGTGGCATCGCCACCGTCAACAACAGGACCTCGGCGCCGCCGGGCCAATCCCTGAACCGCTTTCCCAGGTGCCGCTCGGTCCGGCCTATCACCCGGTCGTCGAGGGGCGTGCTCTGGATTTTGGAGGAGTGGGTGTCATGCCTCATGAATTCAATGCCATCGTGGCGGAACTCGAAAAGTCCAGACGTGCAGCGCCCGACAAAAAATCGGTGCGTCTGGCTCGGGCGGTTGTCCGGATCGAAGAGCTGGAAGCGCAAGGGGTTCGTTTCAGCCGGGAAACGGGTGGGATGGTGAGGGTCGAAGCTCCTTCCGGTGTGGTCGTTGACTGGCATGACCGCGCCTTGTGGAGCGGAATACACGCGATGGTGCTCGACTACCTGGAGACCCGCGACGCTGAACGGAAAGTGCGTGCGCCCGAACCGGGCACCGTCGGGATCACCGTTCCTGAAGCAAGCGACAGGATGTCGACGGCGCCGGAACCGACGATGGAAGCGGCGTGGCTGGGGCTGTGGGGCGTCACGCGGGGCAAGGCAGTGCGGACGACGAGCAGCGACCAGGCGGCTCCCTGTCCGCTCGACCGGGTGAACCGCCAGTTCCAGGCGCCCCGCCCGAATGCCTTGTGGGTGGCCGATTTCACGTACGTGGCCACGTGGCAGGGCTTCGTCTACGTGGCCTTCGTCATCGACACCTTCGCCCGCCGCATCGTGGGCTGGCGGGTGTCGCGCACCGCCCACACCGGCTTCGTCCTCGACGCCCTGGAGCAGGCGCTCCATGATCGCCGCCCGGCCAAGGGCAGCGGCCTCATCCACCACTCGGACCGTGGGTCGCAATATGTTGCCATCAAGTACACCGAGCGTCTGACCGACGCCGGTGTCGAACCCTCCGTGGGCAGCGTCGGCGATTCCTATGACAACGCCTTGCGCGAGCGGGATTTCGGCACGCTGCACCACAGGGGTGGCGTGTCGCCGCCCTGGCCGATCAGCTACGCCGACCTGGCGCCCTACTACCTCAGGGCCGAGCGGCTCTACAGCGTGCACGGCCAGCGCGGGAGCGACCCGACCGAGCCACCCTGCGCCGATCCATACCCCTACCCGCCGGTCAGCCACGAGCCCCGCATCCAGGAACTGTCCGACGACCTGATGCGCGCCGGCCACCGGCCGTTCCCGCTGCCCGTCGGAATCCGCCTGGACGAGGCGGGGTGCTCCAGCAGCGTGGCGACGAGACCGGCGGACAGCATGAAGAGACCGAGCCCGATCGCCTCCATGAGGTATTCCGGCCAGTGCGCGCGAAGGGTGTCCGGCATCGCTCAGCCTCCGGACTCGAAGCCGGGGTAGAGCGTCATGCCGCCGTCCACGAACAGCGTCGTGCCGGTGATGTAGTCGGCGGCGTCCGACGCCAGCCATGCCGCCGCCGCCGCGATGTCCTCCGGCTCGCCGATGCGCTTGTAGGGGACGAGCTTCAGGAGCGACGCGTAGGCTTCCGGTGTCTCCCAGGCCTCGCGGTTGATAGGCGTGCGGATGGCGCCGGGAGCGATGCCGACGACGCGGATGCGGTCGGCAGCCAACTCCTGTGCCAAGGTCTTCATCATCAGCATGACGCCGCCCTTCGAGGCCGCGTAGTTGACGTGCCCAGCCCAGGGGATGATCTCGTGCACCGAGCTGACGCAGATGATCTTGCCGAGCGCGCGCGAGACCTTCGGGCGTGGCCCGCGCCGCTTGAACTCGCGCACGGCTGCGCGGGCGCAGAGAAACTGGCCGGTGAGGTTCACGCCGATCACCCGGTTCCATTGCTCCAGCGTCATCGCCTCGACCGGTGCGTCCTGTTGCAAGCCGGCGTTGTTGACCAGGATATCCAGCGTGCCGAATGCGGTGATGGTGTGGGCGAACATCGCCTCGACCTCGTCTTCGCGCGAAACATCGGCCCTCACCGTGACGGCGCGCACGCCGAGGTCGCGGAATTCGGCCGCGGCCGCCTCGGCGGCGGCCTCCCCAAGGGTGTAGTTGAGCGCGACGTCGGCGCCGGCCTCCGCCAGGGCACGTGCTATTGCGCGTCCGATTCGCTGTACGGCCTTCGTTCGGAGAGGAAGGCCAGGCAGTTCCTTGACGTGGCGCGCAGCCGGCTGCGGCTGTCGATCATGCCCTGGGAGATGCAGTTGATCTCAGGGATCAGGGACCAACTCCGCTCGCTGCACTGATCATCGGCATGCGCGAAGATCGGGGAGGCTCGCCCGTCGCCGGGCGAGCCTCTTTTGGCATTTGCAGCAAGGAGACGTCGCTTCAGATTGAGATGGCTGGCAGCGTCAATTCTCGGTGGGTGCGCGCCCCCGCAACCACCGACACTTGACAGCCCGCCTCCAATGAGGCGGGCTGTCGGCGTTTGTGCTTCACTTTCGGGGGGAGGTGCCCGCAGAGTCACGCCACACTTCCCGCCATGGCGGAACGGAAGAACCGTTCAGCGCAGTGACGCGGCAGTTACGCGAGTGTGGGAGAAACCGCTACGGTGACGCGGCCACGGACCTGCCCGTCGAGCAGGCGGGTGGCGGTGGGGATGACATCGGACAAGGGGATCTCCGTCGTCAGGCCATCCAGCTTGGCCGGATCGAGGTCGTCGGCCAGGCGGCGCCAGGCCTCGATCCGCAGGTCCCTGGGGCACATGACGCTGTCGACACCGGCCAGGGTCACGCCGCGCAGGATGAAGGGCGCCACGGTGGTGGGCAGCGACATGCCGCCGGCAAGACCGCAGGCAGCCACCGTGCCGCGATATTTCATGGCCGCGCAGACATTCGCGAGGATCTGGCCGCCGACGACATCCACGGCACCGGCCCAACGTTCCTTGGCGAGCGGCTTGCCGGGGTCCTGGAACTGCTTGCGCTCAAGCACCTCCTTGGCGCCCAGCACCTTCAGGTAACCGGCCTCTTCCGGGCGGCCGGTGACAACCACCACCTCATAGCCGAGCTTCGACAGCAGGGCGACGGCGACGCTGCCGACCCCGCCGGCGGCGCCGGTGACCAGAACTTCCCCCTTGCCCGGCGTGACGTCATGCCGTTCGAGCGCCATGACGCAGAGCATGGCGGTGTAGCCCGCCGTCCCGATCGCCATCGCTTGGCGGAGCGTGAACGGGCTTTGCAGCGGGACCAGCCAGTCACCGTTGACGCGCGCCTTTTCCGCAAGGCCGCCCCAGTGCTGTTCGCCAACGCCCCAGCCATTGAGGACGACCTTGTCGCCGGGCTTGTAGTCAGGATGTGCGGAATGCTCCACGACACCTGCGAAGTCGATGCCCGGGACCATGGGATAGCTGCGGACCACCGGCGCCTTCCCGGTGATCGCCAGAGCATCCTTGTAGTTCAGCGTCGAATAAGCGACGCGGACGGTCACGTCGCCCGCCGGCAGGCGGTCGTCACCGACGGTGGACAGGCCGGCGCGGAT
Source organism: Azospirillum melinis (assembly GCF_013340935.1). GTDB lineage: Bacteria > Pseudomonadota > Alphaproteobacteria > Azospirillales > Azospirillaceae > Azospirillum > Azospirillum melinis. The sequence goes on from NZ_WHOS01000053.1 coordinate 7,631, forward strand.
GTCCGTGCCGTCCTTTTCGATCAAGATGGCTTGAAACATTGGACCCTCCTCGGTGTTGGGTGCGGGTGACGTCCAGAGACGCCGGGGCTATGCCTGAAGATGCAAGGCCGCGAAGAAGCCGCGGGAAAAGGCGTCGAGAGGGGCGGGGCTGCGTTCCAGCTTTGCCCGCAGCACGGCACCCTCCCAGCCGATCCAGAAGAACTCGGCCAGGTGATCGCACTCCAGATCGTCCCCAATCTGTCCGGCCGCCTGCGCCGCCCGCAGACAGCGGGATGTGCGTGCCTGCCAATCCAGAAAGACGAGATGCAGCTTTTCACGGAACGGCTCGGGCAGCGTGCCCATTTCCTGGCCGAGATTGCCGACCAGGCATCCACGGCGGAAGTCGAACCGCGCCATGCCCGCCTTGGCATCCTCGACAAAGTCGCGCAGACGCTGCAGCGGAGGACGGGATTCATCGAGGAACCAGCGGTCCAGCTTCCGCGCGAAGTATTCCGCATAGGCAGCGATCAGCGTGCCGCCAAACTCTTCCTTGCTGCCGAAGTAATAATAGAAGGATCCCTTCGGCACGCCCGCCGACGCCAGGATTTCCTCGATGCCGACGGCGGAAAATCCCTTTTCCGTGAGTATGGCGACGCCGGTCCTGACCAGCCTCTCCCTGGTGTCCAGATAGGCGCCGTCCTGCTTCGGAGGGCGCCCCCGTCGGCGAGGCTTCAGAGATGGGTCGGTCATGTTCATGGCGCTATTTGTAGACCGGTCGTCTATAAAAATAAAGCGCCAATTCTGCGCGGCGAGCGGCGGCACCGTTCTATCGCGCGGGGATAGAGCGACGGAGCCGATGTGATGGTAAGACCGTCCGTCACATCGGCTCCCGGCCCGGTTCTCATGCCGGCTGGCTGAAGACCACAACGGGTGGCAGGCTTCCTTTGAACCGCTCCACCTCGGCAACCCCGGTGTGCCCGCAGTTGCCTTGGGCCAGCTTCGAGGTCGACAGCCCGGTGGTCAGATTGTTGACGTCCCCGTACCGGCACAGGCTGCCGATTTCCCGGGCGTTCGCCGGATCGAACCAGCCGCCCTCGTTGATGCGGATCACGCCGCGGCAGATGTCGTCGGTGATCTTCAAACCGGCGAGGATCTGGCCACGGTCGTTGAAGACACGGACCACATCGCCATCCGACAACCCGCGCGCCCGCGCGTCCTCCGGATGCATCCAGCAGGGTTCCCGGCCGGCGATGGCGTAGCTCTGCCGGTTGACGGTCCCGCAGAGCTGGGAGTGCAGGCGCATCTGCGGGTGGTTGGCGGCGACATGCAGGGGATAGCGGGCCGTCGGCCCCCCCAGCCGTTCCACCGGCTCCATCCAGGTGGCGTGCGGCGGGCAGTCGTCATAGCCGTACTTCTCGATGGCCGCCGAATACAGCTCGAACTTGCCCGACGCCGTTCCCAGCGCGTTCAGCAGGGGATCGGCGCGGAAATCGGCATGGCGGACGAAATCGGCCTGCTCCTTGCCGAGGGGGAATTCCAGCGGCTTGTTGCTTTCCCAGAAGACGTCGAAGACCGGCATCTCCATGCCCTTGGCGCGCGATTCGATCTTGGCGGATTCGTAGATGCCGCGGATCCAGTCCATCTCGCTGAGGCCCTGGGTGAAGGCGTAGCCCTTGCCCAGCTTGTCGGCGATGGCGGCGAAGATGTCGAAATCGCTGCGCGCCTCGAAGACCGGATCGACGATCTTCTTCATCGGGACGATGTGGCTCAGGGCGTAATCCCCGACCTGCTCGATGTCGTTGCGCTCGTAGGAGGTCGTCGCCGGCAGCACGATGTCGGCATGGCGGGCCGAGGCGGTCCACTGCGCATCCTGCACGATGAAGGTGTCGAGCCGGCGCCACGCGCGCAGCATCTCGTTGCGGTCCTGCTGGTGGGAGAACGGGTTGCCGCCGGCCCAGTAGGCGAGCTTGATCAGCGGAAGCGTGATCTCATGCCCGTTGAACTGCATCGTCTTGCCAGGGTTCAGCAGGGTCTCGACCAGACGCGAGACCGGGATCGACACCGCTCCGCTCTGCGACAGCCAGGCCGCCCCGTCGCTCGCCTGACCGGAGGCGTCGTCGATCGCCTTGAGGATCGGCGTGGTATGGGTCGGCGCTCCGCCGGAGGCATAGTGATAGCTGAGGCCGTAGCCGCCCCCCGGCAGGCCGATCTGTCCCAGCATGGCGGCGAGCGTGATCAGCATCCAATGGATCTGTTCGCCGTGATGCTGGCGCTGCGTCGAATAGCCGAGCGCCAGCATGGTCCGCTTGGCGGCGAAGCGGCGCGCCAGGTCGCGCAGCGTCTCGGCGGGCAGGCCGCAGATGCCGGCGGCCCAGTCGGCGCTCTTCGGCGTTCCGTCGGTCTTGCCCAGCAGATAGGGCAGGAACTTGTCGAAGCCGTTGGTGTAGCGGTCGAGGAAGTCCTGGTTGTGCAGCTTCTCGGTGTAGAGGGTGTGGGCGATGCCCAGCATCATCGCCACGTCGGTCTGCGGACGCGGCGCCAGCCACTCGCCGTTAAGTTCCTTGCAGGTCTCGGTGCGGATCGGGTCGATGCAGAGGACCTTCGTCTTGGCCGCCTTCATCATGGCGATGCCGGGCCAGGCGCCATGGTCGGCGACCTGCCAGGAGATCTGCGAGCTGTTGAGCGGGTTGCAGCCCCAGAACACCATCAGCTCGCAATGTTCGGCGAGGTTCTTCCAGGTGGTGCACTGCTCATACACCTCGATCGAGCCGGACACATAGGGCAGGATCACCTGCGCGGCGCCGGTGGAATAGTCGCCGGAGCTGTTGGTGTAGCTGCCGGTCAGGTTCAGCATGCGGCGCAGCAGCGTCTGGCAATTGTGCAGCTTGCCGGGGCTCTTCCAGCCATAGGAGCCGGCGAACACCGCCTGCTGGCCGTACCGGGCACGAACGCGGGTGATCTCGCCGGCGACCAGCTCGATGGCCTTGTCCCAGCTCACGCGCACGAAATCGCCGCTGCCGCGCCCGTCGGGATCGGCACCGGGCCCCTGCTCCAGCCAGGCGCGGCGCACCATGGGATAGCGGATCCGCGATTCCGAATAGATCGAATCCATCACGCCGGGAAGCTGCGGCGACGGGGACGGATCGCCTTCCCACGGGATGAATTCGGTCACGCGGCCGTCCGCGACCTTGCCGTAGAAGACGCCCCAATGGCAGCCGGACAGGATCTTCCCGGGTGCCGCCTGTGCGATGGCGCCGCGGGCGAGCAGCGGCAGGCCGGAGAGCCCCAATGCCGCCGCCGCGGATCCCTTGAGGAAGGCCCGTTTGGAAAGCAGCGGACCGCCGGTCATCGTCAAGCTCTTTGTCGTGTTCATGGTCAGACCTTTCAGATCGCTGCGGCTGCGCGGCCACCGTCCACCGTCGCGGAGCCGTCCGCGATCCGGTCGAGCAGCGAGAGCAGGAAGCGCGCGAGATTGCCGTAATAGCCGACGCCGTCGGCCCTGATGAGTGCCGCGGCGAAGCGGCCGGTCCAGACCTGCATCTGGTCCGTCAGGTCGGCCACCGCCGAGGTCCGCCGCTGCCGCATCGCCTCCGCCAGCGCCGCCAGCTGGATCGCCAGATGATCGGGCGGTTCGGCGCAATCCGCCTGGACATGCATGTCGAGGTCACGCAGGACCGCGCGCGTGCGGTCGACGGCCGGGCCGCAGAGACGGCCGGTGCCGTCCCACAGGCTGGCATAGGGCGGAACGGAGCGCTGGCGGAAGATGCCTTCGAACAGGGCGGTGTGTCGGCGCTCGACCGCCAGGGTCACGTCAGCGGCCGAGCCGGCGGCGAGCAGCTGGCAGAGGGCGTCCGCCGCGGCGGGCTGTCCGAGACAGTCGCCGATCCGGCGCAGGGCGATCTGGCCTGCCATGGAGCGCGCCGCCTCGACGTGTTGGATATCCGGTGGCGACAGGAACTGCTGCGTCAGCCATTCGGCGATGAAGACGAGATCCCGCTCCTCGGGGACGGTATCCATCGGATCGCGGCTCATTTCGCCTTCTCCTTGCCGTCCGGATGCAGATCCTTCGAGTGGTTCTGCAGGTAGGCGAGGATCAACCGGTACTGGTCGTCGTTGAAGGACGTGAACCGCTTCATCGCCTTCAGCGTTCCGATCCACTGGTTGGCGGTGAAATGCTGTTTTTCCGGCAGCACATGGCAGGCGGAGCAGGCCTTCTGGAAGGTCGCCTGGCTGTAGTCCCACAGCGCCTTGCGGTCGGCGTTCAGATTGGCGGCGTTGGACCAGAGGGTGACTTCGACCGGTATCCAGGACTGGCCGGTGTCGGCGTCGGTTTCCGGTTTGCCGCGCGTCACGGCCGTGGCGGCCGCTTGGTCGAGCACCGCGAGCATCACGCGATGACCCTTGGACTGATAGACGACGGACGGCGCACCCTCCATCTGCCAGCCCTTCAGCACCAGCTGTAACTTGTCGGCGCTGCGGGCGGCGACATGCACCGGGGCGCCGCCCAGCAGCTTGCCCTGCTCCGGGACCGATCCGCCGACGCCCGCCTGTTCGAGCCACACCGGCTTGGTCGCGACAACCCAGGCGTCACCGCCCTGGACGATGGCCTGGTCCGGCGAGGTTGGCAGCGTCGGCGTGACGGCGACGGCGTTGCGGAGCATGACCAGCCTGTCGGTCCGGTTCGGTTCCGGCATGCCGGGCGCCGGCTTGTGCACGGCGGGAACATGCTTCAGATAGACGGCCATCGCCTGGACGTCCTCGCGCGGAAGCTGGGCGGTGTTCTTGACGACCTCCGCCATGTCGCCGCCCGCCGTGCGGCCGATGGGGCTGACGCCGGTGTGCAGGTAATTGGCGATGGCGTTGGCGGACCAGAAGCCGATCCCGGTCTCGTCGGGGGTGATGTTGGGGAAGTAATCGACGCCGTCGGGGGCCGGGCCGCCGCCGAAGCGCTGGCTGGCGATGACGTTGCCCATCAGGCCGCGCGACGAATGGCATTCGGCGCAATGGCCCGGCCCCTCCACCAGATATTCGCCGCGCCGGTACTGGGCGGCGTCGACACCGGCGGGAACCGGGCTTTCCTCGCCGCGCTTGCCGTCGAGGAAGGCCAGGCGCCAGACGCCGACGCCGCGCCGCATGGCATAGGGGAACTTCAGCTCGTGGTCCGGAACCTTGTTGTCGACCGGCTTCAGGCTGCGCAGATAGGCATAGAGGTCGCGGACATCGGTGCCGCTCAGCCGCTGGTAGGAGGTGTAGGGGAAGGCCGGATAGAGGTTCCGGCCATCCGGCCAGAGTCCGCCCGGCCCGACGCCTTCCCGCAGCGCGCGGTCGAACTGGGCCAGCGTCCAGCCACCGATGCCGGTCTGCGGATCGGGCGAGATGTTGGGCATGTGGAACACACCGAACTGCGTGTCGAGCGCCCAGCCGCCGCCCAGGACGGTGTCGTCCTCCTGGCCGGGGGTCTTGTGGCAGGTTGAGCAGTCGGAGGCGACGAAGACCTTGCGGCCGTTGGCGAGGTCGGCGCCCCCGGCGTCCGGCAGGGTCCGGCCCGGATGGGTGGCGGACCAGGTCCAGGGCGAGGTCAGCACCACGAAGCCCAGCACGCCCAGCAGCGCCGCGCCCCCGGTGAGACGGTAAAGGGTCTTGCGATGAAGAGCCATGTTGCGTGCTTCCTTCGAATGATACCGACCGAATGGAAGCAGCGTAGCGATGGCGGCGGCGCCATAGGCGTCATGCCTGTGAGCAAGATGTAAACGCGATGTAAACGACGACGCCCTTTACACCGGCCTCGCCGGCCGTAAGCTGGCCGTCTGGAGTTCGGGGGCCGGGGTCCGGACCCTCGACGGTGCAATGGCTGAAGGATGGGGGCGGATGAAGCGGCGGGCCGAATGGTTGACCGACGCCCTGCGGGCCGAATGCGGCGCGCTGGTCGACGAGGGCATCCGGCTGGCCAAGGAGAAGGGCTATGCCGACCAGACCAGCTCCATGCGGGCGGCCTGGACCGAAGCCACCGTGGCACTCAACGAGGGGCTTGCCGCCTATCTGTCCGACCCGCTGCGCCGGGATGGGCACAGCGGCCACAACAACTATCGCACCGATCCGCGGTTCGACAGGCTCCGCCACATCGCACAGACGCACCACGACGCCGGGATCCCGCTGGAACTGAACAACGGCCTGCTCAAGCTGTACCGGCGCGCCTACCGCAACCGGCTGGGCGACCTGCCGGACGGTGCGCAGGAGTTCGGCGGCGGCGACGCCTTCCAGGCGAGGCTCGACGACTTCTTCGACGAGGTCGAACTGGCGATGCTGGTTCCCTGGGCGGTGGCCGCGCCGCAGGAGGAGGCATTGAGCGACAGCCTGCGGCGGTTGACGCGCGAGCGCGACCAGTATTTCGCGGCGCTGGAAAGCCTGCGCAATCCGGTGTTCATCCTGGACGAGGACGGCAGGCTGCTGACCGCCAACCGGGCCGCCCTGCAATTCTTCCTCGACATGCCGGAGGCCGGCGCGCTGACCTACCGTCTGGCCCTGCAACCGCATCGCAGCGAGCTTCAGGCGGTGGTGGACCAGATCGTCGCCACGCCGGGGACGGAGTGGAGTTCGATCTGGATGCAGACCCGCCAGGGCAGCCGCTGCTTCGACATCCGCCTGCGGTCGGTCGAGGATACGGTCCACAAGCTGCGGCCCTGGCAGATCATGCTGCTGCACGACGTGACCGAGCATCATCAGGCGATCCGCAGGGCACGCGAGGCGGAACGCACCATGTCGCTGTTCCTGGCGGCGATGTCCCATGAAATCCGTGCGCCGCTCCACAGCGTCCTGGGGGCCGCAAGCCTGATGAAGGGGGCCAGCCCGGACAAGCAGGAGGAACTGGTCGAGCTTCTGGACATCGCGGCCCGCTCGCTGAACACGACGCTGGAGAATGTGCTCAGCTTCTCGCGGTTCGAGCATCAGGCGCCGCAGCCGCGTCCGGTCGCGGTGTGCCTGCGCGAGGCGCTGGGCGATCTGGTGCGGATCAAGGACATTCACGCCCGTCAGTTGGGCGTGCCCCTGCGCCTGGAAATGGCGCCTGGCCTGCCGGAGCATGTCCGGCTGGATTGGTCGTTGATCCAGCAGATTCTGGGCAACCTGATCCAGAACGCCCTGCGCCACGATGACGGCCGTGGGGTGCTGGTCGGCCTGCGGGCGGAAGACGGCATGCTGGTCTTCCGGGTCGCCGACCATGGCCCGGGCATGCCCGAGGAAATCCGCGAGATGCTGGCGCAAGCCCCCGTCGGGCTGCGGCCGCGGACGACGGGTCGGAACGGGTCCGGCCTCGGCCTCGCCATCGCGCAGCGCATGACGCTGGCGCTGGGAGGCGGTATCGCCGTCCTCGACCCTGGGAAAGGGGCCGTCGTCGAGGTGCACCTGCCGCTGGTCGCGGCATCCCCGGCCGAGCCGCCGGCCCGGCAGAGCATGCCGGACGACCGTCTTCACCAGAACTGCCTCATGGTCGACGACGACCCGATCAACGCCCAGGTCACCGCCGCCATGCTGGAGCGCATGGGCCTGTCGGTGGACCACGCCCAGACCCTGGAGCAGGCGCACGCCCTGTTGCTTGCGGCCCCGGACGCCTATGGCGTCTTCCTCCTCGATTACCGGTTGCCGGACGGCACCGGACCGGACTTCGCCCGCGAGATCCGTCGCAGTCCGGCTTTGGCGGATGCCTCGATCATCCTGTTGAGCGCCAACGCCGATTGGGTCCGCGCCTCGCCCGCCGACGCCGGACTGTTCCAGGCCATCCTGGAGAAGCCGCTGGATGCGACCGCGCTGGGCAAGGCCATCCGCGGCAAGGCGGGGCGACCGGCGATGGGGGCGGGCGGCCTGCTCGACGGCCTGTCGCCGACCGCCCGGCGGCGGATGGCGGAAGCGTTCACCCGCGGCTGGACGGAGTTCCGTACGATGCTGGAGGTCGCCGACCCGGCGGAGCGGGATGCCGCCCTTGCCGCGCTGGCCCACAAGCTGGCGAGCGGAGCCGCGACCTTCGGCCTGGACGAAATCGCCGACCGGCTTCGCCGGATCGAAGCGACGCATGAGGATGGCGCTGTCGGCGCAGCGACGCGGGCCAAAGAGCATGGTTCCCTGCTCGCATGCTCCCTGCCACCGGATTGGCGGAACCGCTTCGCAGAGGACTCCTCAGCGTGACCGAGACCGCCGACATCCTTCTCGTCGACGACGACGTCCTGATCCAACTGATGGTCGAGGATGTGGTCACGCAGATGGGGCATCGCTTCCATTGCGCCGCCGACGGCGCCCAGGCGCGGGCCGAGCTGAAGCGGCAGCGGTTCGATCTTGTGATCCTGGACCGCCGGCTGCCGGACACCGACGGCCTGCTGCTTGCCCAGACCATCCAGGCCGAAGCCAGGGCACCCTTCATCGTGCTGTCCAGCCTGTCGGCCTCGCACGACCAACTGCTTGGCCTGGGGCTGGGGGCCCTCGATTATATCTGCAAGCCGGTCGAGCCGGCCTTGCTGCGGGCGCGCATCGCCAAACACATCGACGCGCCGCGCGAAGCGAACGAGGACAGGGTCTTGACCGTCGGCAAGGCCGTCCAGCTCAACACCCAGACCCGGCGGTTGTCGGTCGGCGGGCGGACCGAAGTCCTGTCCCCGGCCGAAAGCCGGCTGCTCGTCCATCTGATCCACACGCTCAACCGGCCGTCGGATCGGCTGGAGATCAGCAAGGCGATTTGCGGGCGGGAGTGGGTGTATGGAGACCGCACCGCCGACGTGTTGGTGTCGCGCCTTCGCCGCCGGCTTGCCGGAAGCGAAGTGGAGATCGTCACCGTCCATGGACTTGGCTATCTGCTGACCGCCAAGGCGGAAGCATAGGACAATGACCGTTCTCAGGAGAATGGACCTGTGTACCATTGCCCCGCTGCGGCATTTTTACCTGTTCATGGTTGGGCGTGTTCCAAGACGTGGTGTGGCTGTGGGGTAATCCTGCCCCGGTTTGGTGGGGCAAGATCAGAAGTTCACTCATCCGCGGTGGTGATCTGTTCATATTTGCGGGTCTGCCGGCTGATGCCGCTTTGGGTTAGGTCGGGTCGACATTCAAACCCTGCTCCGGCAGGGGAGGGCGTCACGCCCGACAACGACTCCGTTGCGCCCATCAGAAGCGCAAGAGGCGCCCGCCGCCGTCAAACCGCGGTTCGGCGGACCACGAGTTCGGGCAGGACGAGATCGACCTCGCGGTTCGGCGAACTCCCCTTGCCGATGCCCTCGATCATCGCCATCAGCCGGCCGACCTGGCTGTCGAGGTTCGGGCGCAGGCTGCTCAGGCCGAAGGCCGGCCAGGAGGCCATGGGGATGTCGTCGAAACCGAGGATCGCCACATCGTCCGGCACCCGCAAACGGAAGGTGGCGGCAGCCTGGAGGGCGCCCAGCGCGATGATGTCGTTGAAGCAGAACAGCGCGTCCGGGCGGTCCGAGCGGGCGAACAGCCGCGTTGCCGCGTTGTAGCCGCCTTCGAAGCTGTTGTCCTCGGACTCCTCCTCCATAAAGGGCAGGCCGGCATCCTCCAGCGCGGCGGCAAGCCCGGCCCGTCGCCGCCGGTTGGCGTCGGTCTGTGCCGTCTTGGTGACGTAGGCGATGCGGCGCCGGCCGGATTGCACCAGAAAGCGCCCCCCCATCAGCCCGCCGAGCCGGTTGTCGCAGGCCACCCCGCCAAGCCCCTCGATCTGCCGGCCGAACTGGAACACCGGGGTGTCGAGCGCACGGAGTTGGTCGACGACATGGTCCGACACGGTTCCGCCCATCACCACGATGGCATCCACCTGATAGTCGAGCGCATGCATGGTCGAACTGGTCAGGTCGTGGTGCCGCGTCTCCGGGATGACCAGGGCGCGCCTGTCTGCCTCCGCGATGGCCACCAGCAGCTTCTTCAGCACCAGATCGGTGTGCGGGTTCTCCAGTTCGGCCAGCAGCAGGGCGACGAGGCCGGTGTTCTGGCCGGTCAGCGAGCGGGCGATGACGTTGGGGCGGTATCCCAGCGCTTCCGAGGCCGCCATGATGCGCTTGCGCGTCTCCTCGGACACCAGCCCATCGCCGAAACAACGGGAAACTGCCGAGCGTGAAACGCCCGCCATATCGGCCACCTGCTGGGCGGTCACCCGCGATTTCATTGACGACACTGGGTTCCCGTCCCTTGCCCGCATCCGGATCGCTGCCAGGGGATACTGAGGGCGAACCCGGACGATCGCAAGCGCTATGCATCGCCTGGAAATTTCACTGAATGCCGCGTTGTGCTGCACGCGCGTGCAGCGATGAAAACCTCTGCGAGGATAGTGGTAGGGGCGAGGATTGGGCCCTTCGGTGGGCGCTGCTTGACTGGTCACGCCGTGTCGAGGGCGTTGCGGTCGCCATTTTTCGCCATTTTCCGACTTAAGCGCATGTCTCCAATCATCGTCATCATTCCAGAGGAGTGTGCCTGTCTGGGGATTGACAGATGTTCGTCTCTCTAATAGCGTGATGTACGAATGAACGCGCGTGCATAAACAGACCGAGGCGGTTGAGCATGCCAGAGGCCGGGCTTTGCCGGGGTTCGCGTCCCGGTCATGCCTACGTCCACCCATGCCGACATCGCCGAAAGAAGCCGTCCGTTTCCTTGAAGGGAGGAACTTCATGCATTGCAAAACACGACGCCCGGCCACGGCCGCCGGCCGGAAGCGCCTGCGCTCGCTGGTGCTGGCGGTGACCGCGGCGGCGGGAGCCGCCATCCTGACCGGACCGTCGCCGGCCGCCGCGTCGGAGGTGGTCGTCTACTGCTCGGTCAACGAGGACTGGTGCCGCGAGGTGATGACCTCCTTCGAGCGCAAGACCGGCATCAAGGCGCTGATGACCCGCAAGAGCGCGGGCGAGGTCTATGCACAGCTTCGGGCCGAGAAATCCAATCCGAAGGCCGACATCTGGTTCGGTGGCTCGGGCGATCCCCACCTGCAGGCAGCGGAAGAGGGGCTGACGGAGCCGTATAAGTCACCGGAGCTCGACGGGCTGTACGGCTGGGCGATCCGCCAGGCGGAAATCTCCGGCTACCGGACGGTCGGCATCTACATGGGCGCGCTCGGCTTCGGCTATAACAAGGACTTGCTGGCCAAGCGCAAGATCGCGGCCCCCGCCTGCTGGTCCGATCTGGTCAAGGCCGATTTCCGGGACGAAATCCAGATCGCCGATCCCAATTCGTCCGGCACCGCCTACACCATGCTGGCGACGATGGTGCAGTTGATGGGCGAGGATGCGGCCTTCGATTACCTGAAGAAACTGCACCGCAACGTCAACCAGTACACCAAATCCGGTGCGGCTCCGGCGAAGTCGGCGGCGCAGGGCGAAACCATGCTGGGCATCGCATTCCAGCACGACCTGCTGGTGGAGGCGATTGCCGGCGCACCGGTCGCCATCGTCGCCCCGTGTGAGGGCACAGGTTACGAGATCGGCTCGATGAGCCTCGTCAAGGGTGCGCGCAACCCCGACACCGCCAAGATCTTCTACGATTGGGCGCTGACGCCCGAGGTGCAGGCGCTGGGCGCCAAGGCCAGGAATTTCCAGATTCCCAGCAACAGCGGCGCCCAGATCCCGCCGGAATCGCCGCGCGTCGACAAGATGAAGCTGATTTCCTACGACTTCGCGCGCTACGGCTCGAGCGCGGAACGCACCCGCCTGCTCGCCAAGTGGGATCACGAGGTCAAGTCCCTGTCCAGATAGGTCCCGCGATCATGAAACGACATCTCGGTTTCTGGCTGGCCGCGGGCTGGGCGGCTGTGCTTGTCCTGCCCTGGCACATCGGCGGCTTCTGGCCGGTCTTTTGGCCGGGCGCTCAGCAGAACGGCCCCTCCGCCGGTGACGGAATGCCGGCGCTGATCCAGGGGCTGCTGCTGGGACGGCCATGGCTGCTGGCATCGGTCCTGCCGCTGCTGGCGGCGCTGGCCGGTTTGCGGGCGAAGGGCGGGGCAAAAGGCGGGGCGGACGGACGGGCGCGGTCGGCGTGGCTGACCGCCGCCGGTGCCGGCGGGCTCGGCTGGCTGCTGGTGGAAAGCCTCGCCGTCACCCAGCCGGGCCTGGGGCTCGGCGCCGCCGCCTATGCGTTGGCCTGCCTCGTGCTGGGCGCCCATGGGCTGGCGCTGCGCGGCTGGTGCAAGGGCGACGTCTTCATCGTCGCCTCCATCGGGCTGGTGCTGGGCTCCATCCTGGTCTTCGTCGGTTTCCCGGTGGTCACCATCCTGCTGTCGGCGGTCCAGGGCGACGATGGCCGGCTGACGGTCGCCGGCCTGTTCGACAAGCTGACCGACAGCGGCATCTGGGGCCTCGGCTGCGTGCTGGGCACCGGCAGCACATGCGGGGTGGCCTGGAACACGCTGGCGCTGGCGGGCGTGGTCGGGGTGCTGACCACCGGCACGGGGCTGGCCTTCGCGCTGATCGCGGTGCGCACCGGTTTCCGCTTCAAGGCGGCCTTGCGGCTGGCCTCGATCCTGCCGGTGATCACGCCGCCCTTCGTCATCGGGCTCGCCATCATCCTGCTGTTCGGCCGTGCCGGCGTGGTGACCGATCTGCTGTCCACCCTGTTCGACATTCCGCGCTCGCGCTGGATTTACGGCATGCCGGGGGTGGTAATGGCGCAGATCCTCGCCTTCACGCCGATTTCCTTCCTGGTGCTGGTCGGCGTGCTGCAAGGGGTGAGCCCGACGCTGGAGGAGGCGTCGCAGACCCTGCGCGCCACCCCGTGGATCACCTTCCGCACGGTGACGCTGCCGCTGATCCGTCCCGGCCTCGCCAACGCCTTCCTGATCTCCTTCATCGAAAGCCTGGCGGACTTCGGCAACCCGCTGGTGCTCGGCGGCAATTTCGACGTGCTGTCGACCAAGATCTTCTATGCGGTGGTCGGTGCCGCCCATGACCAGGGGCGGGCCGCCGTGCTGGCGATCATCCTGCTGTCCTTCACCCTGTCGGCCTTCCTGGCGCAGCGACGGTGGCTCGGCCGCCGGTCCTACACCACCGTGGCCGGCAAAGGCGATGCCGGCCTGCCCAGCCCGCTGCCGTCGGGGGTGCGGATCGCCGCGTCGGCCGTCGCGGCGCTGTGGACGGGACTGACCGTTCTGGTCTACGGCACCATCCTGGTCGGCGGCTTCCTGAAGAGCCTGGGGCGCGACAACACGCTGACGCTGATCCATTACCAGACCGCCTTCGGCATCGAAACCGGGCCGAACGGCTGGTGGTTCAGCGGGTCCGCCTGGGATTCGCTGTTCACGACGCTGGGCGTGTCGCTGGTCGCCATGCCGCTGACGGCGGCGCTCGGGCTGCTGACCGCCTATCTGCTGGTGCGCCAGTCCTTCGTCGGCCGCGGGGCGTTCGAGTTCCTGACGATGCTGAGCTTCGCCATCCCCGGCACGGTGATCGGCGTCAGCTACATCCTCGCCTTCAACACGCCGCCGCTGGAACTGACGGGGACCGGGCTGATCCTGATCATCGCCTTCGTCTTCCGCAACATGCCCGTCGGCATCCGCGCCGGCATCGCCACGCTGAGCCAGATCGACAAAAGCCTGGACGAGGCGTCGCTGACGCTGGGGGCGCGGTCCTTCACCACGCTGCGCCGGGTGATCCTGCCGCTGCTGCGCCCGGCCATCGTCACCGCCATGGTCTACAGCTTCGTCCGCGCCATCACCAGCGTCAGCGCGGTCATCTTCCTGGTGACGGCCAAATACAACCTCGCCACCGCCTACATCGTCGGCCGGGCCGAGGTCGGCGAATACGGCCTCGCCATCGCCTATTCCTCCGCCCTCATCGCGATCATGGTGGTGGCGCTGCTGGCGATCCAGCTGCTGGTCGGCGAACGCCGCCTGGGCCGCCGCACCGCCGCCTTGCCCGTCAGCACTTCAGCCTCGAAGGTCAACGCATGACCCATATCCGGACCCTGTCCTCCGGGACGACAACCCTTGAGCCGGCGCCGGCCGTTGCCCCGGCCGCTGCCAGAGCCCGGCCGGCGGTGGAGTTCCGCTCCGTCGTCAAGCGCTATGGCGCCTTCACCGCCGTGCACGAGCTGGATTTCTCCATCGAGGCCGGGACGCTGGTCACGCTGCTCGGACCGTCGGGCTGCGGCAAGACCACCACCCTGCGCATGATCGCCGGGCTGGAGCAGGCGTCGTCCGGCACCATCCTGATCGGCGGAGAGAACGTCACCGCCCGCTCCGCGGCGGAACGCGACGTCAGCATGGTGTTCCAGAGCTACGCCCTGTTTCCGCACATGACCATCCTCGACAATGTGGCCTACGGGCTGACGGTCGGCGGAATGGCCAAGCGCGCGGCGCTGGAGGCGGCGCGCGACAAGCTGGCCCTGGTCGGTCTCGCCGGGCTGGAGGGCCGCCTGCCCAGCGAGCTGTCGGGCGGCCAGCAGCAGCGCGTTGCCGTGGCCCGCGCCATCGTGCTGGAGCCGCGCGTCCTCCTCTTCGACGAGCCGCTGTCGAACCTGGACGCCAAGATGCGCCGGCAGGTGCGGGAGGACATCCGGCAGCTCCAGCAGACGCTGAAGCTGACCGTGGTCTACGTCACGCACGACCAGGAGGAGGCGCTGGCGGTGTCCGACCGCATCATCGTGATGGCCGGCGGGAAGATCGCCCAGGACGGCACGCCGCGCGACCTCTACCAGCGGCCGGCCAGCCGGTTCATCGCCGATTTCATCGGCGACGCCAACATCGTTCCGGCTCTGCTGGAGGGGCGGGACGGTGCGCTGGGCCGGGTGAGAGTGGGGATGGCCACACTGACATTGCCGCACCGCGATCTGGCCGATGGGCCGGTCGAGCTGGCGGTGCGCCCCAACGCGATCCGCCTCACGCCAGGTCATGACGCGGGCCAGGATGCGAACGCCGATGCGGCAGGCGGCCTGCCGGGCCGGGTGCATTTCGCGGCCTATCTCGGCGACCACATGGAATATGAGGTGGCCGTGGCGCTGGGCGGACGCGAGGTCATGCTGTTCGCGCGCACCCCGGACGTCGATGCGCCGCTGTCCGTCGGCGATGCCGTCAGCGTCGGTTTCGTGCCGCGGGGCGTCACCATCGTTCCGCCCTGATCTTTCCGCCCCGATCCCTTTTCCCCCGATCCCTTTTACCCAAGACATCCCGGGCCGGCGCTGCCGGCTGCCGGCGGAGCTTTCCTGTCATGACCGATTTCGACGACCGCCTGCGTTTCGCCATCGACCTCGCCACCGAGGCGGGAGTCCTGGCGCGGTCCATGCGCCAAGGGCTGGGCGCGGTTGAGACCAAGAGCAGCATCGATTTCTGCACCGCAGCCGACCTTGCGGTGGAAGCGCTGGTGCGCCGACGCCTCGACGAGGTCTTCGGCGACCCGGTGATCGGCGAGGAGGCCGGCGGCGTCCCGGCCGAACTGGTCTGGGTGGTCGACCCCATCGACGGAACGACCAACTACATCCACGGCATGGCCAACTGGTGCATCTCGCTGGCCCTGGTCCATCGGGGTGCTGTCGAGATCGGCGTGATCTACGCCCCCGACCTCGACCAGCTGTTCGTCGCCCGCCGCGGACAGGGGGCGACCCTAAACGGCCGTCCGCTGCGCACCAGCGGCCTGCGCCATGGCGGCGGGGCGGTGGTCGAGGTCGGCTGGTCGGCGCGGCGCCCGCTGGCGCTCAGCCTCGACCTGATCACCCAGATGATCGCCGGCGACATCGAATTCCGCCGCTGCGGATCGGGCGCGATGGGGCTCGCCAATGTCGCGGCCGGCATCAGCGACGGCTATGTCGAGTTGCACATCAATGCCTGGGACGCGCTGGCCGGCCTGCTGCTGGTGCGCGAGGCGGGCGGCTGGACCAACGACTTCCTTGCCGGGGACGGGCTGCGGCTGGGCAACGTCATCGTCGCCTGCACGGCGGAACTGACCGAACGATTGCTAGCGCTGGGACCGCTGCGGAGCGTCGCCTGACGCGCCACGGGACTTCGAACATCGAAAAAACGGGTGGAGGAAACAATGAAGCGAGCCAGGGTCCGGACATCCGCCCTGCTGGGTGCCGCTCTCGTCGTGGGTGGGCTGATGTCGGCGCCGATGCCGGCAGGAGCAGCGGAGACCCGCGAGAGTGTCGAGAAGGCGTTGATCTTCAGCCGTCACGGCGTTCGGCCTCCGACCGAAACCCACAAGATCGTTCCGCTCTCCACCAGGGACTGGCCGTCCTGGCCGGTGCCGGACGGGCATCTGACGCCGCATGGCCGCGAGGGAGCGGTGCTGATGGGCCAGTTCTACCGGTCGCGCTTCGTCGGAAACGGGCTATTGCCGGCCGGCGGTTGCCCCACGGATGGCGACGTCTTCGCTTGGGCCAACACCGACCAGCGCACCCGCGAAACCGGCAACGGCATTCTGGAGGGGCTGTTTCCCGGCTGCGGCCTGAAAGCGGCGTCGAAGCCGCCGCAGGGCGGACGCGACGTGCTGTTCGCGCCGATTGCGCAGGGGCTGTCGCCGCTCGACCCCGCCAGCGCCAAGGCCGGCGTGCTGGAGGCGATGGGCGGCAGCATCGACGCCTACAAGGCCAAGCTGGCGCCGCTGTTCGCGAGGCTCGACCCGGTGCTGCCGGGGCCTCGTCCGGAGACCTGCCGGAAGGCGGGGTTTGCCGAGGGCTGTCACCTGATCGACCTGCCCTGGGCCATCGACCAGGGGAAGGACAAGGGGCGCAACATCGGGCTGGACGGCTCGCTCGATCTCGCCTCCACCATCGCCGAAACCTTCCGGCTGGAATATATGGAGGGCATGGCCGCCGATCAGGTCGGCTGGGGCAGGGTGGGGCCGGACGAGGTCCGCGACCTGATGGCCCTGCGCATGGCGAAGTACGACGTGATCGAGCATGTGCCTTACATCGCCCGCCGCGGCGCCTCCTTCCTGTTGCAGCAGATCGTCGCAGCGATGAACGATGGCGCCGGTCCGCAAAGCTCCGGAGCGGAGAATGCCGGCCCCCCGCCGGCCAAGCTGACCCTGCTGGTGGGGCATGACACCAACATCGGCCATATGCGCGCGGTCATGCAGGTGGGCTGGGCGCTGGAGGGATCACAGCCCAACGACTCTTCGCCGACCGGAGCGATGCTGTTCGAGCGTCTGAAGGACGGCGCCAGCAGCAAGCGCTACGTCCGCTTGTCCTACGTTGCCCCCACGGCCGATCAGGTCCGCGGCCTGACGCCGCTGACCGGCGATGCCGGGCCGAGGGTGGCGACGCTCGACCTTCCCGGCTGCACCGACAGGCTCGGACCCGGCACCTGCGAACTGTCGCAGTTCACCGCGCTGGTCAGCCAGCGGCTGGACCCGACCGCGGTCGGGAAGCCGGACTATACACAGTGACGGCGATAGCCGGGCCGGCTATGCCGGGTCTTCGGCCATCGCCGGTCCGCTCTGCCGGCGGACCAGCCGGTGGGGAAGCAGCACCTCCCCGACGCTGTTTCCCGCCCGCAGGTCGCGCAGGCTGGTCACGATGGCGTCGCCAAACCGCTGGTAGGGGATCTTGACCGAGCTGAGCCAGGGGGCGATCCAGTCGTTGAGGTCGTTGTCGTCGATGCCGACCGGGCGGCAGTCGTCCGGGATGCGCACGCCCTGCTCGCCGGCGGCGCGGAACAGGCCGTAGGCCATCAGGTCGCTGGGGCAGAGGATGCCGTCGGGCCAGCCGCCGTCGGCGGTCAGCCGTTTCGCGGCGGCGTAGCCGCAATCGAGATGGTTGCCGCCCGGCCCGTCGCAGCGGCGGACCGTCAGGCCAGGCCGCCGCTCCTCCAACCGGTCGAGAAATCCCTCCACCCGTTCCCGGATGGTCGAGGACAGGTCCGCCGGGTGGATGACCGCCGGGGCGCGCACGCCGCAGGCCAGCAGATGGTCGGCGGCGTCGGCGCCCGCCTGCCTGTTGTCGATCCCGATGAAGGGACCGCCGCCATAGGGATTGCGCCGGTTCACGAAGACGATCGGCTCGCGCCGGTCCAGCGATGCCTCCAGTTCGGGGCTCGCGACCGCGCTCACCACGATGAACCCTTCGGCGAAGCGTGAGCGCATCGCGCGCAGATACTCGTCCTGCAGGTCGGGACGGTCGTGGGTGTCGCACAGGATCATCACATAGCCGGCGGCGCGCAGGGCCGCCTCCGTCGACGCGGCGATGGCGGCCATGGCCGGGTTGTCGAGATTGGGCGCCAGCATGGCGACCAGACGGCTGTCGCCCCCGCGCAGACTGCGGCCGACGGGGTTTGGACGATAGCCGCGCTCCGCGATCAGACGCTGCACCTTCGCCACCGTCGCCGCCGATGCCCGCCCCAGATCGCCGTTGGCGATGCGCGAGACGGTGGAGACGGATACGCCGGCTTCGGCCGCGATGTCGGCCAGGGACGTCTGTCCGGATGTCTGGCCGGAGGCCTGTCCCGGTTCCCGACGCCGATCGTTCATGACCCCCTCCGTTTGTGTAGCGAACATTGCCGTTGACAGTTTAGGCAAACGTTTGCCATGTTCAAGGACGAAGAGCGGAGCCGGGCAATTCCGGCCTGCGTCGAGCTGCCGGTGTCGGCAGGAAAACAGGTCCGGACAGGGACCGACCAAGGGTCCGCAAGCGACCCCACAGGAGGAAACGCAATGAAGAAGGCAGCATGGATGGCCGGCTGTGCGCTGGCGTTGTCGATCCTCGGGGCCGCTGGCGCCCAGGCCGAAACCACGCTCCGCATCATGTGGTACTCGGACGGCAACGAGGGCGAGGTCATGAACGACCTGCTCCGCCGGTTCGAGGAGAAGAACAAGGACGTCAAGGTCGTCCTCGACCAGGTGCCCTTCAAGGCGATCAACGAGACTCTGCCGGTGCAGCTGGCCTCCGGCCAGGGTCCGGATCTGGCCCGCATCACCGACATGGGCGGCCTCGCCCCCTACCTGATGGACGTCCGCGCCCATGTGAAGGATGCCGCCTATTGGGAGCAGAATTACGGGCCGTTTCTGCAATGGATGCGGGTACCGGGCAACACCACCGCGATCCCCGGCTACATGACGCAGCTGACGGTGACCGGCCCCTTCGTCAACAAGACGCTGTTCGAACAGGCGGGCGTCGCCATGCCGGGCGCCAACGCCACCTGGGAGGATTGGGCCAAGGCCGCCAAGGCGGTCGCCGACAAGGTGCAGGCGCCGTTCCCGGTCGCCTTCGACCGCTCCGGCCACCGTTTCTTCGGCCTTGCCGTTTCACAAGGGGCGCAGATGGCCGAGACCGGCGGCGAGCTGAAGCCGGTCGATGACGGGTTCAAGCGCGCCGCCAAGCTGGTCGTCGACTGGCACAAGGCCGGCGTGATGTCTACGGAGCTGTGGGGGGCCGTGTCGGGCACCGCCTATCGCGGCGCCAACGAGGAATTCAAGAACGCGCAGGTCGTCTTCTACGAATCGGGATCCTGGCAGACCGCGCAGTTCGACAAGACCATCGGCGACGCCTTCGACTGGATCGCGGTGCCGACGCCCTGCGGCCCGGCCAACTGCTCCGGCATGCCTGGCGGTGCCGCGCTCGTCGCGTTGAAGACCAGCAGCCATCCGGCCGAGGTCGGACGCCTGCTCGACTATCTCGCCAGCGAGGAGGTCGCCAACGAGTTCTATGCGCGCACGCTGTTCGTGCCGGGCCACATCGGCCTTGCCAAGAAGGGCATCGCCTACAAGTCGGCCTCGCCGCAGGCAGCATCCGCGCTGAAGGTGTTCGGCGATGCGGTCGGCAAGCTCGATCCGGTGGCCTACCGCATCCAGGGCGATCCCAGCAGCCGCATCGTTTTCAACGCCGCCATCAGCCGCCTGGGACAGGTGGTGGTCGGTGAAACGACCCTGGACGACGCCTACCAGCGGATTTCCGCCGACGTCGCCCAGCAGATCGCCGAGCGCAAAAAGAAGCAGTAACTTCCGGCTTTCGCTCCCAACCCTGGGCCCCCAATTCCGGGCCCCAACCTTGGGTGGTGGAATATGACCGATACCATGAGATCGCACGGCGCCCCCGCGCGCGGTCCGTCCGCCGCCGCGGCTGCCGTCACCACGGGCAGCGCCAACATCCTGATGCGGCTGACCGACCCGCCGATGCGGGCGGTCCAGCGCCTGATCGGCGCGGCGCGCATGCCCTATGTCTTCCTGCTGCCGAACCTCGTCTTCTTCGGGCTGTTCGTCTTCCTGCCCATCGGGATCAACATCGTCTTCTCGGTGACGGGCGGAACGGGTCTGTTCCCTGCGGAGCGGCCCTATGTCGGGTCGGAGCATTACGCCCGCCTGCTCGACTGCGGCTCCTATCTGGAAGCCGCGAGCTGCCGGGAGGATCTGTTCTGGCGCGGCGTGGGGAACACGCTGACCTTCACCGTCTTCCAGATGGTGGCGATGGTGCTGTTCTCGCTGGTCACCGCCCTGGTGCTGAACCGTCCCATCCGCGGCCGCGGCTTCTTCCGGGCGGTCTATTTCTTCCCCGTCCTGCTGTCGCCGGTGGTCGTCGCGCTGATCTGGAAATGGATTTTGCAGCGTGACGGCCTGCTGAACGCGGTGCTGACCACGGCGGGCGGCGAGAAGATCCTGTTCTTCGTCGATCCCGGCTGGGCGATGTTCTGGTCGGTCTTCGTCTCGGTGTGGGCCCATATGGGCTTCTACACGCTGATCCTGCTGGCCGGCCTTCAGGCGATCCCGCGCGACGTCTACGAGGCGGCGGAGATGGACGGAACCCGCCCCTGGCGGGTCTTCCACCGCATCACGCTGCCGCTGCTCTGGCCCAACCTGCTGGTCGTGCTGGTGCTGGTGCTGATCCGCTCGGTGCAGGTGTTCGACGAGGTGTTCGTGCTGACCGGCGGCGGTCCTGGCACGGCGACGATGATGGTCGTCCAGTACATCTACACCACCGCATTCGCGAACCAGGTGCAGAATTTCGGTCTGGCCGGTGCGGCGTCGGTGCTGTTGGGGGCCGTGCTGTTCGTCCTGACCCTGATCCAGCTTTTCCTGACCCGGCGGAGGGCATCATGACCGGAAAACTCCGCCACCTGCTCCTGGCCCGTCGGGGCGGTGCCTCCTGGCATTGGACCGATGTCGCCAGCTATGCCTATCTGGCGCTGGGCGTGCTGCTGATGTTCGGGCCGGTGGCCTGGCTGGCGCTGTCGTCCTTCAAGACGCCGGCGGCCCTGCTGGAATTTCCGCCGTCGCTGCTGCCGATGGCGCAGAGCGAGGTGTCGGTTCCGGGTTATCCGCAGCCGCTGCCGCTGTTCCGGGTGACGATGGAGGACGGTTCGGTCCGCGAACTGGCGCAGGTCCGCCGCGTCGGCATCGTCGCCCAGATGGTCGATCCCAAGGAACCGGCCCAGACGATCCGCGTGCCGGCCGACCGCCGGACGCCGGTGCGCCACATGGCGCTGGCGGTCGAGAACTACACCGACCCGCTGACCCAGTTCGATTTCCTGCGCTTCCTGCGCAACTCGCTGGTGGTGACCGTGGTGGCGACCGTCATCACGCTGATCATCAACTCGATGGCCGCCTATGCGCTCTCCGTCTATGAGTTCCGCGGCAAGTCGGTGGCGATGCTGGGGGTGATCGGCACGCTGATGATCCCCATCACCATCGTCCTGGCGCCGGTCTATCTGGTGGTCACCAAGCTGGGCTTCGTCGACTCGCTGTGGGCGGTGATCCTGCCGGGTGCCGCCACCCCGACCGGCGTCTTCCTGCTGCGCCAGTACATGCTGACCATCCCGCGCGACCTGATCGAGGCGGCGCGGATGGACAAGGCGTCGGAGTGGCGCATCTACGCCCGCATCGTCATGCCGCTGTCGATGCCGGCGCTGGCGGTTCTGGCGATCTTCTCGGTCATGTGGCGCTGGAACGAGTTCCTGTGGCCGCTGGCCGTCCTGACCAAGACCGAGGTTCACACGCTGCCCATCGCGCTCAACGCCTTCCAGGGCGAGCTGCAGACGCAGTGGCATTATCTGCTCGCCATGACCGTGGTGACCCTGCTGCCGGTGGCGCTCGTCTTCGCCTTCCTGCAGCGCTTCATCACCAGCGGCATCGCGAATACGGGGATGAAATAAATGGCCGGACTGGAGCTTCGCGGCATCCGCAAGGACTATGGCAGCACCGCCGTCCTGAAGGGCATCGACCTCAGCATCGCCGACGGCGAGTTCGTGGTCTTCGTCGGCCCGTCGGGCTGCGGGAAATCGACCCTGCTGCGCGTCATCGCCGGGCTGGAGACGGTCACGGCGGGCGACATCCGCATCGACGGGGCGGAGGTGACGCGGACCGCGGCGTCGGACCGCGGGCTGGCGATGGTGTTCCAGTCCTATGCGCTCTATCCGCACATGACCGTCCACCAGAACATGAGCTTCGCGCTGGAGAATATGGGGATCGCCAAGGCGGAGATCGCGGCGCGGGTGGACCGCGCCGCCCGCATGCTGCGGCTGACCGACTATCTGCAGCGCAGGCCCGCCGCCCTGTCGGGCGGCCAGCGCCAGCGCGTCGCCATCGGCCGGGCCATCGTGCGCGATCCCAAGATCTTCCTGTTCGACGAGCCGCTGTCCAATCTCGACGCCGAATTGCGGGTGGCGACGCGCAAGGAGCTGGCCGCCCTGCATGCAGAGATCGGCGGCACGATGATCTACGTCACCCACGATCAGGTCGAGGCGATGACGCTGGCCGACCGCATCGTCGTCCTGAACGGCGGACGGATCGAGCAGATCGGCACGCCGCTGGAACTGTATAACCGCCCGGCCAACCTCTTCGTCGCCGGCTTCATCGGCTCGCCGCGGATGAACCTGCTGCCGACGGAGCTGGTGCGGGGCGAGGCGGCCGGCCCGGCGGCGACGCTCGGCATCCGGCCGGAGCATGTCGAACCCTGCCAGGAGGCCGAGGCCGACCTGACCGTGCGGATCGACCTCGTCGAACAGCTCGGCGGTGAGACTTTCCTCTATGCGGCTGCTCCGAACGACATCCCGCTGACCATCCGCTGCGACGGCCAGAGCCGCCTTGTCCGCGGCGACCTGCTGCCGGTGCGGTTCAGCCGCGACCATCTCCACCGTTTCGACGCCGCGGGCCTCGCCTGCCGTCCCGAACCCCTTCTCGCCCGGAGCCATTCATGAAGGCCCTGACCCGAGCCCGTTTCCGCGGGCGTGACGGCATCTATGCCCTGTTCGAACTCGACCATGGCGTCGATCTGCGCATCGGTTTCGTCGAGGACGATGTCGGCCGCATCCTGATGCGGCGCAACGGCGGCTACCGCCTCGACCGCGGCTGGTCGGTGGCGCCTGGCGGCAGCGATCCGTCCTATGAGGGCCGTGACCGCGACGATCTGAGCGGCTTCGCCTGTCCGTCGGCTGACATTGAGGAAGGCGAGGGCACGGTCACGCTGCAGGGGGCGACGCTCCGCGCCGTCGTGACGCTGGAGCCCTTCGGCGTCGCCTGGTACCGGGCGGGGGAGGAGGTGCCCTTCCTTCAGGACCGCCGTACCCAGGCCTATTTCGTGTCGCGCCAGACCCATGCCTTCTCGCATTTCGTCGAGCGCGGCGGGGACGAACGGCATTACGGGCTGGGCGACAAGGCCGGTCCGCTGGACCGCACCGGCCGCCGCTTCCGCGTCGATGCGGTCGATCCCTGCGGCTTCGATGCCGAACTGAGCGACCCGCTCTACAAGATGATTCCGTTCCTGCTGGTCGCCGGACCGACGGGGGCGCACGGGGTCTATTACGACAATCTCGCCACCGCCGAGATCGATGTCGGCGCCACCATCGACAATTACCACGGGCTGTTCCGCTCCTACCGTGCCGACGACGGTGACCTAGACGCCTATGTCTTCGCCGGCCCCGGCGTTCCGGATGTGGTGCGCGCCTTCTCGCGCCTGACCGGCGGCCATGCCTTCGGGCCGAAATGGACGCTGGGCTTCGCCACCACCTCGATGGCCATCGCCGACGCCGCCGATGCCGACGCCCGCATCGCCGACTTCGTCGACCGCTGCGCCGAGCATGCGATCCCCTGCGACAGTTTCCATTTCGGCTCCGGCTACACCATGATCGGCGGCCGGCGCTACGCCTTCCATTGGAACCACGACAAGTTCCCCGATCCGGCGGCGACGCTGGCCAAGCTGAATGCCGCCGGGCTGCATCCGGTCGCCAATCTGAAGCCCTGCCTGCTCGACGACCATCCGCGTCTGTCGGAGGTGACCGGGGTCGGCGGGCTGGTGACTGACGGCGAGACCGGCAAGCCGGCGGTGGCGCAGTTCTGGGACGGGCTGGGCTACCATCTCGACTTCACCAACGCCAAGGCCCGCGACTGGTGGCGCAACGGGATCGAGACGGCGCTGCTGACCCCCGGCATGGTGTCGGTGTGGAACGACAACAACGAGTACGAGATCTGGGACGAGGATGCCGTGGCGGCCGGCGACGGCCGTCCCTTCCCCCAGACGCTGGCGCGGCCGGCGCAGGCGCTGCTGATGACCAAGCTGGCCTACGACACGCAGGCCGCCTGGGCGCCGGACAAGCGGCCCTACACCATCACCCGCGGCGGCCCGGCCGGCCTGTGGCGCTACGGCCAGACCTGGTCGGGCGACAACGCCACCGCCTGGAAGACGCTGCGCTTCAACCTGACCCAGGGGCTCAACATGAGCCTGTCCGGCATGTTCGACATCGGGCATGACACCGGCGGCTTCCACGGGCCGAGTCCCGGGCCGGAGCTGCTCTGCCGCTTCGTCGAGTTTTGTTCCTTCTGGCCGCGCTTCATGATGAACAGCTGGAACAGCGACGGCATCACCACGCTGCCGTGGATGCATCCGGAGGTCATCGATCCGATCCGCGAGGCGATCCGCCTGCGCTATCGCCTGATGCCCTATCTCTACACGCAGATGTGGCGGGCGGCGGAGGCGGACGAGCCGGTGGTGCGTCCGCTCTTCTACGGCTTCCCCGACGATCCCGGCGCGGTCGCGACGGAGGACGCCTTCATGCTCGGCCCCGACCTGCTGGTGGCGCCGGTGCTGGAGCCGGGGGCGGACAGCCGGTCGGTGCGGCTGCCGGAGAATCCCGGCGGCTGGTACCTGTTCCACGACGGCACGCACCATCCGGGTGGAGCGGTGGCGACGGTGGCGGCCCCGCTCGGCCGCGCACCGCTGTTCGTCCGGTCCGGTGCCCTGCTGCCGCTGGGGGCCGCCGGGCTGCGCATCGATCCGGCGACGGACACGGAGCGTGAACTGGTCGCTTATGGCGACGTGGAGGGCGCCACGGCCCTGCTCTATGACGACAACGGCGACACCACCGGCTGGCGCGACGGCGCCGGGCTGGCGACCAGCTTCACCGCGGTGCGCGAGGGTGATGCCGTGGTGGTCTCCGCCAAGGCGGCCGGCGGTTACCAGCCGGCATGGCGCAGCCTGCGCCTGCACAGCGTGGGCGGACCGCAGCTGCGGCCCGGCACGGTCGAGGGGGCCGCGCTGACGCTGGAGGCTTGAACCTCCGCGTCGCCGGGGCGGGGGCGATGTCTTACTGCCGGTTGCGGTATTCCACCGGCACCCAGCGATAGGCGTCACCGTCGCGCCGCAGCCGGCCGAGGCCCGGGAAGCTGAGATGGGCGGCGGCGGTCAACTGACCGCTGTCGGCCTCCTCGGCGAAGCGGTCCCGGCGCTGGGCGCGGGCGGCATCCTGGTCGATGTCGAAGGCGACGGTGGCGTCCGGATGCCGGAACTGCACCGGCCCGACATGGATGATGTCGCCCCAGAACTCGATGGTCTCGCCCCGGCTCGTCACCCGGTAGAAGGCATGTCCGGGGGTGTGGCCGGGGGTGGGGATCGCCGTGACTCCCGCCAGGATTTCCGACTTTTCGGTGAAGGGCTTCACCTTGCCGGCCTTGAGATAGGGGCCGACCGTGGCGACCGCCTCGTCATGGAGGCGGGGCTGCAATCCCTTGGCGATGTTGTCGCGGTTGAGGAAGAAGTCGATGTCGGGCTGGCCGACATGGACGGTGGCGTTGGCGAACATCATCCGCCCGTCCAGCGTCAGTCCGCCGGAATGATCGGTGTGGATGTGGGTGAGAAGGATGTCGGTCACCTGATCGGGCCGGTAGCCGGCGGCGGCGAGGCTGAGCGGAAGCTTGCCGCCATAAGGTCCGAACAGCTGGCCGGCGCCGGTATCGACCAGCAGCAGGCGTGATCCGGTGTCGATCAGGAAGGCGTTGATGGAGGTTTCCAGCGGATCGCGCTCGAACCGCTCGGACAGCAGCGCGTCGATCCGGTCCGGCGGCAGTCCCTTCACCAGCGGCTTGATGCCGAGCGGCAAGGTGCCGTCGCTGAGTGCCGTGATGCGCAGGTCGCCGACGGTGAAGCGGTAGAGTCCGGCTTCGGACGGTTGGGCCGCCGATTGTGGAATGGACTGTGCGGTGGTGTGGCCGGCGGGCTTGTCGGGGGATCTGTCGGTGGCATGGCCCGTCGGGATGGCTGCGAACAGCAGGCCGGCGGCCAGCAGGAGCATGTGCGGTTTCATTCTGCCTGTCCTTGGAACGGTCCGGATATCGGATGCCGCGGCGGTGGAGGTTTTCCGCCGCTGCGCATGCCCACCAGTTAGCACCGGACGGCGGGCTTGATTACCCGTCGAGCTCGGTCAACATTGTGCCGGAAACCGATCCAATCGCCGGGTGGCGGATGCAGGACCTGAACGACACCATTGCCTTCGTCAAGGTCGTGGAGGAGGGCAGCTTCACCAAGGCCGCCCGGCGGCTGCGGCTGCCCAAGACGACGCTGAGCCGCAAGGTGCGCGATCTCGAACAGCGGCTCGGCATTCAGCTTCTGCACCGGACCACCCGCCGCATCGGGCTGACGGAAGCGGGGACGGTGTATTTCGACCGCTGCCGCCGGATCGCCGAAGAGCTGGAGCAGGCGGAAAGCGCCGTTGCCCAGCTTCGTGACGCGCCGCGGGGCTGGCTGCGGATCACCACCCCGCCATCCTTCGGAATGAAGGTCATCGCACCGCTGCTGCCCGAGTTCCGGAGCCGCTATCCTGATGTCCGCATCGATCTGGTGCTGAGCCACGAGAATCTCGATCTGGTGGCGCGGGACATCGATCTGGCGATCCGCATGGGGACGTTGCAGGACTCCAGCATGGCGGCGCGCAAGCTGGGCGTCCTGCACCGCCATGTCTATGCCGCACCGTCCTATTGTGCCGCCCATGGGTTGCCGGCCCATCCCGACGCGCTGATCCGCCATCTGACGCTGGCGAACATGACCGCCCGCCGTCCCTCGGGCTTTGCCTGGCGGCTGTTTGGCACCGACGGGGACCAGCCGGGAGAGGGGGTGGATGCGGTCATCGACCCGGTGATGTCGGCCGACGATCCGGAGATGCTGGTCCCGACGCTGCTGGCCGGCGGCGGGCTGGTGCTCGCCACCGACTTCGCCATGCGATCCTACCGGTCGGCCGGTCAGGTGCGGCGGGTGCTCGACGGCTGGAAAGGATCGGATGTCGATCTGCACGCGGTTTTCCCCGGTGGGCGGATTCAGCCGCCGAAGGTGCGGTCCTTTCTGGATTTCCTGGCGACACGCATCGATCTCGGGGACGGCGCCGACCATTGGAACGCGGCGGAGGGGTGAGCGGCACTTGCCGTCGTTCCGATCTACGCAACAGTCTTCTTCAGCTCCGTTTGTTTATCGCCTGCAATAGAACGGTTAGCGTCCTTGCATTGACCGGCACGGCATTCCGTTCGCGTCCGGCCTGATCCCGATCTCCCACACGGATCCAAGGACGCGGGTCATGAGCCAATCCACTTCCCTCTGCTCCACCGCCAGCGACACCCTGTCGACCCTGTCCTGCAAGCTTCACAGCGCCGGCTGCTCCGTCGTCCGCGGGGTGCTGGATTTGCTGATGATGCCGTCGGGCAACCAGCGCCTCCTCGGCTGGCTGGGGAACCATCTGCTGTCGATTGCAGGCCAGCTCGGCAACAGCGCGCCGGACCTGATCCCGGCTCATCCGATGGCCGCCGGTTCCCTTCTGGCCGCCATCGCCTGTGCGGTTCTGGTGGCGTTGCGCAGGTTTGGGAGTGCCGTGGCGCTGGCGGTCCTCATGCCGGTCGCCGCCTATGGCCTGATCCTGCAACTGCCGGCCGAGATGGCCGGGTCGGTCAGGGGAGTGGAGTTCCTGCTGATCGCCGGCCTGCTGGCGGTCGGCGCCGCGTTTCACCAAACGGCGCACTAATCGAATCGCCCGCCTTGACAGGTAATTTATAACTTATAAGATTGCCGCATCGGATGGACCGGTGCGGCGGAATGCCGCCGGCCTTCCGGGTTCCACACAATTTCCGGGATCCAAGTGAGGAGGGTCGGATGAGAACGAGACGGGCAGGGCGCCTTGGCGCGTCCATTCTGTTCGCCATGCTGATTGCGTCCGGGTCGTCGCATGCGCGCGACCTGACCGTCGTGGGCTTCGGCGGATCGTTGCAGGATGCGATGCGCACCGCCTATTTCGAGCCCTTCGCCAAACGGTCGGGCGCGCCGCTGATCGAGGAATCCTATACTGGCGGCATCGCCAAGCTGAAGGCGATGAACCAGTCGCGGACGGTCACCTGGGACGTCCTGCAGATGGACGAGAACGAGATGACGCTGGCCTGCGACGAGGGGCTTCTCGAACCCTTCGACTGGAAAAGCCAGCCCGGTGCCGCCGACATCCTGCCGCAGGTCAAGGCGCCCTGCGGCGTCGGCGCCTTCGTCTGGTCGAAGGTGCTGGCCTTCGATCCGGCCAAGACCCCCGGCGTGACATCCTGGGCCGATTTCTGGGACCTCAAGCGCTGGCCGGGCGAGCGCGGCCTGCGCAAGCAGGCGCGCATGACGCTGGAGATCGCCCTGCTGGCCGACGGCGTCGCCCCCGACAAGCTTTATGAGACGCTGGGCACCAAGGCCGGGGTGGACCGTGCCTTCGCCAAGCTGGACCGGATCAAGCCGCACATCCGCTGGTGGGTCAGCGGCGCGCAGCCGGTGGAATGGCTGGCCGCCGGCAATGTCGTCATGACGTCGGCCTACAACGGACGGGTCGCCGCCGCCAACAAGGACGGGCGTTCCTTCACCATGCTGTGGTCGCAGCAGCTCTATTCCGCCGATTACTGGACGATCCCCAAGGGCACCGACAAGCTGGCAGCGGCCAGGGAGCTGGTCGCCTACATGACCAGCCCGGAGGCGCAGAAGCGCTTTGCCGAAACGATCCCCTACGGCGTCACCAACAGCCGTGCCTCCGCCCTGATCGATCCGAAAATCCAGCCCGACCTGCCGACCGCTCCCCAGAACATGGCCGGCGCGCTGATGATCGACACGCCCTTCTGGGTGAACAACGAAGACGAATTGCAGCAGCGTTTCGAGCGCTGGGTCGCCCAATAGATCCGGGTTCACCGGACCGGGCGCAGGGCGGACCGGGTGCGGAACCCGCCGCAAACAACTCCTGAACAGGTGAGAGTCATGACGCTTTACGCAACGCGCATCATCGGATGCGCGCTGGCGGCCGGACTTTGGTCCGCGCCGGCCCTGGCGCAATCTCCCGCACAAACCGGACAATTGACCGTCGTCGGCGCCGGCGGCGTGCTGCAGGACGCCCAGCGCGCGGTGTTCTTCCGCCCCTTCGCCGATGCCGAAAAAGTGCAGCTGACCGAGGATTCCTATTCCGGCCAGATGGCGAAGGTCCGCGCCATGGTCGACACCGGCAGCGTCAGCTGGGACGTGTTGCAGGTCGAACAGAACAGCCTGCCCAGCGGGTGCGAGGAGGGGCTGTTCGAGAAGATCGACTGGGCGGGCGTCGGCGACCGCCGGGACTTCATCGACGAGGCCTACAGCGAATGCGGCGTCGGCGCCTTCGTCTGGTCGATGGTGATGACCTACGACCGCTCCCGCATCGCCGACGGTCCGCAAAGCTGGGCCGATTTCTGGAACGTGCAGCGCTGGCCGGGCAAACGCGGCCTGCGCCAGACCGCCAAGATGACGCTGGAGATCGCCCTGCTGGCCGATGGCGTGCCGCGCGGCGAGGTTTACCGGCTGCTGGCGACGCCGGCCGGGGTGGACCGCGCCTTCGCATCGCTCGACAGGCTCAAGCCGGACATCCTGTGGTGGACCTCCGGCGCCGAGCCGATCGAGCGGCTGGCTTCGGGCGACGTGGCGATGGCCGCAGCCTTCAACGGGCGGGTGACGGCGGCCAACCGGAGCGGGCGGACCTTCGCGCTCGCCTGGAACGGGCAGGTGCTGGGCGTCGATTACTGGGCGATCCCGAAGGGGGCGAAGAACCGCGCCACGGCGGAGCGCTTCATCGCCTTCGCCAGCCGGCCGGAGGTGCAGGCCCGCTTTCCCAGCCACATCGCCTATGGCGTGACCAACCGCAGGGCCAACCTCGGCATCGACCCGGCGCTGGCCGCCGACCTGCCGACGAACCCTGCGAATTTCCAGCTGGCGGTCCCGCTCGACACCGCCTTCTGGGCCGACCATGGCGAGGCGCTGGAAGCGCGCTTCGCCAACTGGCGATCCCGATGACCGGCGGGACGGAGCGATGACGCGCATGGCAAGCACCACGGAAACTCTGGATGGGACTTCGGCGCTGGCGCCGCCGTCCCTGTCGTCGCGCGCGAAGGCCCGCATGGTCTCGGCGCTGCTGATCGCACCGCTGGTCCTGTTCCTCACCCTGGTCTTCGTGCTGCCACTGGGCGGCATGCTGGTCCATGCGGTGGAGAATGGCGAGGTGGGTGGGGCGCTGCCCGGCGTCGCCGCGGAAATGCGCGGCTGGACCGGCGAGGGCCTGCCGCCCGAAAGCGCCTATGCGGCACTGGCCCGCGACCTGAAGGCCGCCCATGGCGAGCCCCGCCTGGGCGAGGCGAGCCGGCGCCTGAATTACGAGCGCGCCGGCTACCGCGCGCTGCTGGCCAAGACCGCGCGCGCCGTCCGTTCCATCGACCGGCCGCAGGCGGGCTGGGCGGCGGAACTGACCGGCATCGACGCGCGCTGGGGGGAAGCGGCCACCTGGGCGGCGCTGCGCCGGGCCAGCCCGCCGCTGACGCCCTATTACCTGCTGACGGCGCTCGACCTGCGGATGGACGACAGTGGATCCATCTTGCGGGCTCCGGCGGAGGAGCGCATCTACATCGACACGCTGGGCCGCACCCTGTGGATCGGCTTCGTGACCACGCTCCTGTGCCTTGTGCTGGGCTTTCCGCTCGCCCATGCGCTGGTCAGCCTGCCGCGCGGCTTCGCGTCGGTCCTGATGGTCTGCGTGCTGCTGCCCTTCTGGACCTCGCTGCTGGTGCGGACCAGCGCCTGGATCGTGGTGTTGCAGAAGGAGGGCGTGCTGAACGGGCTGCTGACCCGGCTCGGCATCGTCGATGCGCCGCTGGAACTGGTGTTCAACCGCTTCGGCCTCTATGTCGCGATGGTGCACATCCTGCTGCCTTTCATGATCCTGCCGATCCTCAGCGTGATGAAGGGCATTTCGCCCTCCTACATGCGGGCCTCGGCCTCGCTGGGTGCCCATCCGGCGGTCGGCTTCCTCAAGGTCTATCTGCCGATGACGCTGCCGGGCGTCGGGGCGGGCTGCCTGATGACCTTCATCATCGGCGTCGGCTATTACATCACGCCCAGCCTGGTCGGCGGCGCCCGCGACCAGATGACCAGCTATTTCATCGCCTACTACGCGAACACCACCATCAACTGGGGCCTGTCGTCGGCGCTGGGGGCGATCCTGCTCCTCTGCATCATGCTGCTCTACGCGACGGTCGGACGCCTGATCGGCGTCGGCCGCATCGCCGGCATCCAGTGAGGTCCCCGCTTCCAAAAGCAGCCAAGAGAGACCGAACCCCCATGTCCAGACCCATGCCCAGTCCGACCCGTGTTCTCCACTATGCCTTCTGCTGCGCGATGATGGTCTTCCTGGTGGGGCCGATCCTGGCGGTCATCCCGATTTCCTTCAGCTCCGCCGGCTTCCTGTCCTACCCGATCCCCGGCCTGTCGCTGCAATGGTACGACAAGGTGCTGGCGGCCTCCGGCCCCTGGCTGCCGGCACTGCGCAACAGCCTGATCGTCGGCACCGGCGCCATGGCGCTCGCCACGGTTCTGGGCACGCTGGCGGCGCTGGGGCTGGCGCGCAACGACCTGCCGGGACGCTCATTCCTGCTCGGCCTGCTGATCGCGCCGATGGTGGTGCCGGTGGTGATCAGCGGCGTCGCCATGTATTTCCTGTTCGCGCGGATCGGCCTGACCGCCTCCTATGCCGGGCTGATCCTGGCGCATGCGGTGCTGGGCGCGCCCTTCGTCGTCATCACGGTGACGGCGACGCTGCGCAACTTCGACACCACCCTGGTGCGGGCGGCCTACAGTCTGGGAGCCTCGCCGGTGCATGCCTTCTTCACGGTGACGCTGCCGCTGATCCTGCCGGGCGTGCTGTCGGGCGGCCTGTTCGCCTTCATCTTTTCCTTTGACGAGGTGGTGGTGGCGCTGTTCATCGGCGGGCCGGAGCAGCGGACCCTGCCGCGCCAGATGTTCGACGGCATCCGCGACACCATCGACCCCTCCATCCTGGCGATGTCGACCCTGCTGGTCGGCGCCACCGTCATCTTCATGGTTCTCCTCACCCGGCTGGGGCGGGGGACCGGTTCAAAGCCCGGGAGCAACGCATGATCATCGTTACCGGCGGCACGCACGGCATCGGCCGCGCCTGTGTGGCGCGCCTGACCGGAGAGGGGCAAACCGTCCTCTTCACCGGCCGGGACGAGGCGGCCGGCGCCGACCTTGCCGGCCGCTGTCCGGGGGCCGTCTTCCAGCAGGGCGACGTCGCTTCGCCCGACGACTGCGCCCTGGCGGTCGGGCGCGCGATGGAGCTTGGCGGTGGGCGCATCGACGGGCTGGTCAACAATGCCGGCATGTCGCGCCGCGTCGCCTTCGCCGAAGCGCAGGTGGAGGATTGGGACCGGGTGATGGCGGTGAACGCCCGCAGTGCCTTCCTGTTCACCCGCCTTGCCCTGCCGGGGCTGCGCGCGGCGCGCGGGGCGGTTGTCAATGTCGCCTCGGTCGCCGGCAAGATCGGCGAGGAGGGGCTGGCGATCTACTGCGCGTCGAAGGCGGCGGTGATCGGCATGACCCAGGCGCTGGCGCTGGAGTTCGGCGACGAGGTCCGCTTCAACGCCGTCTGCCCCGGCCAGATCGACACCCGCATGATGCAGGGCATCAAGACGCAGGCGATCAAGCGCCGCCGCCTGGAACAGCGCATCCCCGCCGGCCGCTTCGGCGCGCCGGAAGAGGTCGCCGACGCGGTCGCGTGGCTGCTGTCGGAGCGGTCGAGCTATGTCAACGGCACCGTGCTGACCATCGACGGCGGCGAGACCGCCGGCATGCGCACGCCGCGCGGTCTGGACGAGGATTGAGAAAGGGACTGCACCCTGGCGCCGGTCAGGCCGGCGCCAGGGTCAGGCCGGCGTCAGGGACTGGCCGAGCTTTTCCAGATAGGGGACCAGGCTCTCGCCGCCGCGGACGATGTCGCGTTCGATGGCGGCCCGCGCCGCCGGGCCGTCATGGGCGCGGAGTGCGGCGATCAGGGCCAGATGCTCGTCGGCACCGGCATAATCGTCGTGTTCGACCTCGTTGTAGAACACGTTCAGGATCGGTCCCATCGACACCCACAGGCTTTCGATCTGGCCGACCAGCATCTCCATTCCCGACAGCCGGTAGACGGTGAAATGGAAGTCGCGGTTGTACTGCAGCGCCGCAGCGACATCGCGGGCGCGCTCCGCCGCGTCGAACCGGGCATGCGCCTCGGTCAGCCGGGCGATGTCCGCCGCCGTCGCGTGGGCGGCGCCGATCTCCGCCGCCAGACCTTCCAGCGCAATGCGGATGGTGCGGATTTCCAGATAGCGCGACAGGCTGAGCCCCGGCACGCAGACGAAGCGGCCCGACCGCAGTTCCAGACCCTGTTCGCTGACCAGCCGCAGGCAGGCTTCGCGCACCGGCGTGATGCTGGTGCCCAGCTCGTCCGCCAGATCCTGCATGACCAGCCGCTGGCCCGGTTTGAAGCTCCCGGCGATCAGCGCTTCGCGCACCGCCACATAGGACCGCGCCGACAGGTTTCTCGGTTCGATCGGCTGCATTCGCACGACGTCATCTCCTCACACACGGACGAACGGCAGGAGGCGATGCCGCGGCGTCGCCCCCTGCCGTCCTATAAGCTATAACACAGAAAGTCAGGCGCCGACCCGCATCGCCGGATGCAGCGCTTGCAACGTTTCGGCGATGGCGTCCAGCGTGCGGTCGATCAGCGCCTCGTCATGGGCGGTCGACAGGTAGAGGCGCTTCAGCGGCAGGGGCTGGAAGATGAAGCGCTGCTCCACCAGACGCCGGCGGAAGGCGAGGTCGGCGGCGTTGTCGTTGCGCAGCAGATCCTCGTAGCGCTGGAAGGCGCCCTGGAAGAAATAGAGCAGCCAGACCGAACCGTAGCCGGCCGGCTGCGCCGGGATCCCCAGCCGTTCCACGATGGCGGACAGGCCGTTCCGCATGCGGTCGCCGAGCGCGAACAGCCGCTCGTAGGTGCCCGGCCGCTCCAGTTCGCCGATGGTCGCCAGCAGGGCCGCCAGCGACGGCGGCGTGCCGTTGAAGGTGCCGCCCATGAAGACCGCCCCCTCGCCGGTCCGTGCCAGCCGCTCCATCAAATCGGCGCGGCCGGCCAGGATGCCGACCGGATGGCCGGAAGCCACCGCCTTGCCGAAGGTGGCGAGGTCGGGCGTCACCCCGGCGATGGACTGGTAGCCGCCCAGCGCGTGGCGGAAGCCGGTGATGACCTCGTCGAAGATCAGCACGGTGCCGTGGTCGGCGGTCAGCCGGCGCAGGTCGCGCAGGAAGGCGTCATGGGCGATCACCGATCCCATGTTGTGGGCGATCGGCTCGACGATCACCGCGGCGACCTCGCCCGGATGGGCGGTCAGGTAATCCTCGAACGCCTGGGCGTCGTTGTAGGGAAGAACCATGGTGTGCCGGGCGGCGTCGAGCAGGATGCCGTCGCACACCGGGTCGTACCGCCCGATGCGGTCGGCGGGCGACTGCACGTTCATGGCGACGTAATCGTGCCAGCCGTGATAGCCGCCCTGGAACTTGATGACGGTGCGCCGCCCGGTGGCGGCGCGGGCCAGCCGCAGGGCATGGTAGGTCGCCTCCGACCCGCTGCTGCAGAAGGCCACCCGGTCGGCGCAGGGGATCAGGCGGACCAGCGTTTCCGCCGCCTCGATCTCCAGGTCCAGCGCCGCGGCGCCGATTAGGTCGATGCGCTCGGATACCGCGGTCACGCGGTCGCGCACGGCGGCGGCGCAGTGGCCCAGCATGTTGGCGCCGAAGCCGCAGTGATAGTCGACATGCTCGTTGCCGTCGGCATCGTACAGGTACGGCCCGGCGGCGCGGACGAAGACGTAAGGGTGGGCCAGCTGGCGGCTGGGGCTGAGCAGCCCGCCGGGCATGACGGCCCGCGCCCGCGCGGTGAGCGCGGCGTTGTCGGTCTTGTTGGGCATGGTCGGTCCTTGTGGTACCGCCGGGACTGAGCCGGAATCGCCCGTCCCGGCCGGCGGTGTCAGGCCAGGATGTCGCGGACGACCGTCTCGATGCCGGCGGCGTCGAGCTGGTAGTGGCGATAGAGGTGCGTCGGCGGGGCGATCAGGCTGTATTCGTCGCGGATGCCGTGGCGGATCAGCAGCGCCTTCGTGCCGGCCTCCGCCATCACCTCCGCCACGGCACCGCCGAGGCCGCCGAGGATATTGTGCTCTTCCACCGTCAGGATGACGCGGGAGCGTTCGGCCGCCGCCAGCACGGCGTCGCGGTCCAGCGGCTTGATCGTGTGCATGTCGATCAGCCCGACCGACAGGCCGGAGGCCCGCAGGGCGCGGACCGCTTCAAGGCAGGGGTGGACCATGGTGCCGCAGGCGATGACGGTCAGGTCGCTGCCGGTTTCGTGCTCGATGGCCTTTCCGAATTGGAAATCCGGAAGGTCCTCATAGACGTTCGGCTCCTGGCCGCGGCCGATGCGGAAATAGATCGGCTCCGGGTGGTCGGCCGATGCCTTGATCGCGGCGGCCAACTGCGGCCCGTCCGCCGGATTGACCACGGTCAGCCCGGCGATGGAGCGCATGATCGCCAGATCCTCGGTCGCATGGTGCGAGGTGCCGTAGAAGCCGAGCGCGATGCCGGCATGATGGCCGATCAGTCGCACCGGCAGGGCGGAGTAGGCGATATCCATGCGGATCTGCTCGCAGCACAACAGCCCGAGGAAGGAGGCGAAGGTCGCCACGAAGGGCATCACCCCGGTGGTGGCGATGCCGGCCGCCGCCGACACCATGTTCTGTTCCGAGATGCCGAACTGCACGAAGCGGTCGGGATGGCGGGCGGCGAAGCGGGCGAGGCCGTTGGAATATTGCAGGTCGGCGGTCCCGGCCATCACCGGATGGCCGTCCGCCACCAAAGCCGACAGCGCGTCCGACAGGTAGGACAGTCCGGGGGCGCGGGAGTTGAGCTGCCGATACTGCCAGCTGCCGGGGTTCACCGGTCCGGTCGGGGTGTCGGTAACGGTCATCGGGGCGGTCATCGGGCGTCTCCCTGGGCGGCGGCTTCGCGGGGGATGGCGGGGCTGGCGGGCTGGCCCATGATCTCGGCGATGGCGGCGGCCTCGTCCTCCGGCGCCAGATATCCGAGGTGCCAGCCGGCCTCCCGCTCCATGTAGCCGACGCCCTTGCCCTTCAACGTCCTGGCGATGATGCAGGCGGGTTTCTCGCGCGTCCTGTCCTGTTTCAACCGGCGGAACAGGGTGGCGAGGGCGGCGACGTCGTGGCCGTCCACCTCATGCACCTCCCAGCCGAAGGCGCGCCATTTGCCGGCCAGCGGTTCGATCCCCATCACCTCGTCCACCTGGCCGTCGAGCTGGTATCCGTTGCGGTCGACGATGGCGATCAGGTTGCCGGCCTTCTGGTGGGCGGCGGCCATCGCCGCTTCCCACACCTGCCCCTCCTGCATCTCACCGTCGCCGAGCATGACATAGACGTCGAAGCGCCTGTTCATCATCCGGCCGCCCATCACCATGCCGAGCCCGGCGGACAGGGCATGCCCGATGGAGCCGGAACTGAAATCCACCCCCGGCACCTTGGTCATGTCCGGATGGTCGCCCAGCGGATTGCCGAGCCGGGTGTAGCCGTCCAGCAGTTCCTTCGGGAAGAAGCCCCAGTCGGCCAGCAGCGGGTAGAGCCCGACCGCGGCATGGCCCTTCCCCATCAGGAAGCGGTCGCGGTCGGGCCAGCGCGGCTCGCCATGCCGCAGGCGCATGGCGTCGTAATAGAGCGTCGCGAACAGCTCCGCGCAGGAGAAGGTCGAGGAATAGTGGCCGACCTTGGCGATGGCGATCAGCCGGATCGTCTCCAGTCGGACATGGCGGGCGCGCTCCTCCAGATGGGCGATGGTTTCGGGTGTCAGAGGGGCAGGCATCAGGGTCCGTTCAGCGCCCATGGGATCGGGCGCCGGTGCGGCGGTGGCGGTGGTTGGCATGGTCTTCCTGTCAGCGGATCGGCGCTGGTGCGTGAGCGGCGGGGTGCGAAGGCGCGCCGAATTGCCCTCGACAACTTATAACTTATAAGATACAAGTCGGGAATGGCAAGCGCGACGTTGCTGCTCTTTCCGACGCAATCCGCGGCCGGAACGCCGTCGACGCTCCCCCTACCCAGTTCCCGCAATCAGGATGAGCCGATCCCATGACCAACGCCCTTCGTGCCTTGGACATCGACCTGCATCTGCATTCGCAAACCAATGCCCGTGCCCATGAGGAGCGCGGGCCGCTCGCCCTGGTGCGGGGCGATGGCGTCCATGTCGTGGACGACGCCGGCCGCCGCTACATCGAGGGGATGGCCGGGCTGTGGTGCGCGTCGCTCGGCTTCGACGAGGCGCGGCTGGCCGATGCCGCCGCCCGCCAGATGCGGACGCTGGCGACCTACCACACCTTCAACCACCGCACGAACGACGCCTGCGTGGCGCTGGCGGAGGCGATTTCGGCCATCTCGCCGATCAGGGGCGGCAGGATCTTCTTCGCCAATTCGGGGTCGGAAGCCAACGACACCATGGTGAAGCTGGCCTGGTACTACAACGCCGCGCGCGGCCGGCCGGAGAAGCGCAAGATCATCAGCCGCACCGGCGCCTTCCATGGCAGCACGGTGATGGGGGCGGCGCTCAGCGGCCTGCCGCACATGCACCGCGCCTTCAACCTGCCGGACCAGGGCGTAATCTTCACCGCCTGCCCCAACCATGCCCGCCATGCCGGGCTGGGCGAAAGCCAGGAGGACTACGCGACACGGCTCGCCGCCGAGCTGGAGGCCCTGATCCAGGCGGAGGGCGCCGACCGCATTGCGGCGATGATCGCCGAACCGTTGATGGGGGCGGGCGGGGTGATCCTGCCGCCGGAAACCTATTTCCCCAAAATCCAGGCGGTGCTGGCGCGCCACGACATCTTGCTGCTGGCCGACGAGGTGATCTGCGGGTTCGGCCGCACCGGCAACTGGTTCGGCAGCCAGACCTTCGGCTTCCTGCCGGACATGATGTCGATGGCGAAGGGGCTGTCGTCGGGGGCCATCCCCATCGCCGCGGTGGCGCTGAGCGACCGCATCTATCAGGCGGTCGCCGACCAGAGCGCGGAGGTCGGCGTCTTCGGCCATGGCTTCACCTATTCCGGCCACCCGGTGTCGGCGGCGGTCGCGACCGAGGCGATCCGCATCTATCACGAGATCGACGTGGTCGGCCGCGCCCGCCGGCTGGGCGCCCATCTGCGCGCCGCGCTGGACGAGGCGCTGGCCGGGCATCCGCTGGTCGGGGAAATCCGCAGTGTCGGCCTGCTGGCCGGCATCGGCCTGACCGCCGATCCGGCCACCGGCCGCGACTTCGACCCTGCCCTGCGGGTGGGTGCGCAGGTGGAACGGCGCTGCCTCGCCCATGGCGCGATCATCCGCAACATGGGCGACAACATCGCGCTCTGCCCGCCCTACGTCATCGAACCAGACCAGATCGACGCGCTGGTGGAGCGGCTGCGCGCCGCGCTGGACGATGTCGCCGACGCGCTGTCCCGCGACAGCCTCGCTGCCTGAGGGGACCGTCATGACCTATCTCGATCTGCCCCATCTCGATCTGATTGAGCAGGCCCGCCTGATCCGCGACGGCGAAATCTCTGCCGCCGACCTGCTCGACGCCACCATCGCCCGCATCGAGGCGGTGAACCCGGTGCTGAACGCGGTGATCCTGCCGCTCTACGATCGGGCGCGCGCCGCGCTGGCGCGTGGCGAGGCGTCGTCCGGACCCTTCGCCGGCGTGCCTTTCCTGATCAAGGATCTCTATTGCCATGTCAGCGGCACGCCGACCACCGGCGCCTCCCGCCTGATGGCCGGGGCCGTCGTCGACCATGACAGCGAGCTGATGGCGCGTTACCGCCGGGCCGGACTGCTGCCGGTCGGCAAGACCAACCTGTGCGAATTCGGCACCCTCGGCACGACGGAGCCGGCGCTGTTCGGCCCGACCCGCAACCCGTGGGACATCACCCGCTCCAGCGGCGGGTCGAGCGGCGGCGCCGCGGCGGCGGTGGCGGGCGGCATGGTGCCGGCGGCCCATGGCGGCGACGGTGCCGGCTCCATCCGCATCCCGGCCTCCTGCTGCGGCCTGTTCGGGCTGAAGCCGACGCGGGGACGCATCACCATGGGCCCCGACCTGGGCGACAGCCTGGGCGGCATCGTCAACGAGCATGTGGTGACGATGACCGTGCGCGACAGCGCGGCCCTGCTCGATGCCACCCATGGGCCGATGGCTGGCGATCCCTACAGCGCATCGCCGCCGCCGGAGAGCTTCCTGTCGCAGGTCGGCCGTGAGCCGGGACGGCTGCGCATCGCCGTCACCGACCGGTCGCTGCTGGGCACCGATGTCGATCCGGAATGCGTGGCGGCGGTGCGCGACACCGCACGTCTCTGCGCCGAGCTGGGGCATGAGGTCGAAGTCACGGCACCGGTGTTCGATGCGGAACAGTACCAGTCGGCCTATCGCCGCTTCTGGTCGATGACGGCGACGCGCAGCCTGTGGAGCATCGGCCGCGCCACCAACCGTTCCCCCGTGGAACTGGCCGGCGAGGTCGAGCCCTTCAACCGTCATCTGTTCGAACGCGGCAGCCGCATCCTTGCGGCGGATTACGTGACGGATCTCGGCTGGTTCCACGGCTTCTCCCGCATCCTCGGGCGCTTCCTGGACCGCTACGACGTCTGGCTGACGCCGACGCTGGGCTCGCCGCCGCCGAAGCTCGGCCATTTCGATGCCGGGCTGCATGGCGGCGAGGCGGTGATGGACCGCTTCATGCAGTTCCTGGCCTTCACGACCTTCGCCAACATGGCCGGCCTGCCGGCGATGAGCGTTCCGCTGTCCTGGACCGCCGAGGGACTGCCGGTCGGTTCCCAATTCACCGGACGGGTGGGGGACGAGGCGACGCTGTTCCGCCTCGCTGGCCAGCTGGAGGCCGCCCGTCCGTGGCGGCATCGCCGCCCACCCGTCCACGCCGCCTGATCCCGGAGGGTTAAGATCATGGAACAACAGGGCTTTGTGGAGTTTTCCGGCGTCCAGAAAAGCTATGACGGCCGCACTCTGGTGATCGAGGGGCTGGACCTGTCGATCCCGAAGGGGGAGTTCCTGACCATGCTGGGGCCGTCCGGTTCCGGCAAGACCACCAGCCTGATGATGCTGGCCGGGTTCGAAGCGCCGTCGCGTGGCGAAATCCGCGTGGCCGGCAAGCCGATCCAGAATGTGCCGCCGCACCGCCGCAACATCGGGATGGTGTTCCAGAACTACGCGCTGTTCCCCCACATGACCATCGTCGAGAATCTGGCCTATCCGCTGAAGGTCCGCCGGATGGGGAGGGTGGAGACGGAGGGGCGGGTGGCCCGTGCGCTCGACATGGTGCAGATGGGGGCGCTGGCGCAGCGCCGCCCCTCCCAGCTTTCGGGCGGACAGCAGCAGCGGGCGGCGCTGGCGCGGGCGCTGGTGTTCGAACCGGATCTGGTCCTGATGGACGAACCGCTGGGCGCGCTCGACAAGAATTTGCGGGAACACATGCAGTTCGAGATCAAGCATCTGCATGAGCGCCTCGGCGTGACCATGGTCTATGTCACCCACGATCAGGCGGAGGCGCTGACCATGTCAGACCGCATCGCCGTCTTCAACCGCGGCCGGGTGGAGCAGCTGGCGACACCGGCTGAACTGTACGAGCAGCCGGCAACCGTCTTCGTCGCCGGATTCATCGGCGAGAACAACCGCTTGTCCGGCGTGCTGGCCGACCGGCAGGGCGACAGCGGCACCGTCCGGCTGGAGGGCGGCCCGGTGGTGCGGACCCGTGTCGCCGCCGGGCTGGAGGCGGGGGCGGCGGTCACCGTGTCCCTGCGGCCCGAGCGGGTCCGGCT
>NZ_WHOS01000054.1 GCF_013340935.1 Azospirillum melinis
CCGTCGCCTGCCGGCCCGACTGCCGGCACGAGGCCGCCTGCCGCCCGGCGCCCGGCCCAACGCCCGGTCGCGGTGGCGCTGAAGTACGAGCTGGGCACGGAAAGCCTGCCGCGGATCGTCGCCACCGGCAAGGGCACAGTGGCCGAACAGATCCTGGAGGTCGCCTTCGCCAACGGCGTGAAGGTGCGCGAGGACGCCGATCTGGTCGAAATCCTGTCCGCCATCGAGGTCGACAGCGACATTCCGGTCGAAGCCATCGCCGCGGTGGCCGAGATCCTCGCCTATGTCTACCGCGCCAACGGCACCCTGCCGCCGGAGCCGCGATCCGAAGAGAGTCCGGAGGAGGACAAGCCGTGACACGTCCGCCGCCCATGCCGCCGTCCATGCCGCCATCCTCCTTATCGCCCTCTCCCACCCCTCCCACTCCGGAAGGCACCGAGTCGGCCGCCGGCATCGCGGAGCGGGCGGCGGTGCTGGGCGCCACGCTCGACGACGCGCGGGCGCAGGCGGAGGCCGGCGTGCTGATTGACCTCGCCGGGCTGGAGGACCGCGTCGCCCATCTCTGCCTCGCCGCGGAGGCGCTGCCGCGGGGCGAGGCGCGCACGCTGCTCGGCCCGCTCGGCGATCTGGTGGCGGCGCTGGGTCCGCTTGCCGCCGCCCTGACCGACCAGCAGAAAGGACGGGAGGAGGCCGTCGCCGCCGCACTGGCCGGCCGCGACGATCCGCACACCGCCCGCCAGCGCGCGGCAGCCGCCTACGGCCGCAGTCCCGGTCCGGCCGCTCCCGGCCTGCCCGACGACACGCCCTGACCAGAGAAAGCCTGCCGTTTCCATGGATCTCGACCAGTATATCCGATTCCTGATGGCGCTCGTCTTCGTCGTGGCGCTGATCATGGTCGTCGCCTGGGTGATGCGCCGGGTCGGCATGGCCGGCGGAACGGTGCGCGGACGCGCCCGCCAACGCCGGCTGAGCGTGGTGGAGGCCTTGCCGATCGACGCCAAGCGGCGGCTGGTCCTGGTCCGCCGCGACGACCGCGAGCATCTGATCCTGCTGAGCGCCAACGGCGACCTGCTGGTCGACAGCACGCCGGCGGGCGGGTTCGACAGCGCGCTCGCCGGGGTGGAGGCCGCACCGGCCGAC
Organism: Azospirillum melinis; assembly: GCF_013340935.1. GTDB lineage: Bacteria > Pseudomonadota > Alphaproteobacteria > Azospirillales > Azospirillaceae > Azospirillum > Azospirillum melinis. Next base: position 1,141 of record NZ_WHOS01000054.1, read on the forward strand.
GCCCTCCGCCCGGCGGGGAGCGATCCGCGATGAGGCGGTCCATCCTCCGCCGTCTCGGCGCCTGCTGGAAGCCGGCCGCCGCCGGGCTGGCGCTGGCGCTCGCCGTCGGCGTGGCGCTGGGCATGAGCGCCGGGCCGGCGCTGGCGCAGAGCCTGACCTTCGACCTGGGCGACGCCGGCGGCACCGCCACCGGCCGCATCGTCCAGACCATCGGATTGATCACGGTGCTGTCACTGGCACCGTCGATCCTGATCATGATGACGGCCTTCACCCGCATCGTCATCGTGCTGTCCTTCCTGCGCAACGCGCTGGGCGTGCAGCAGGTGCCGCCGACCACGGTGATGATGTCGCTGGCGCTGTTCCTGACCTTCTTCGTCATGGCCCCGGTGTTCGAGCGCAGCTACACCCAGGGCATCCAGCCGCTGATGAACCAGGAAATCGACGAGATGGAGGCGTTCCGCCGCACGATGGCGCCGCTCCGCGATTTCATGCTGCACCACACCGCCGAAAAGGATCTGCGCCTGTTCATGGACATGGCCCGCATCCAGTCTGTGCCGGAGGCGAACGACATGCCTCTGCATGTTCTGGTCCCGGCCTTCATGATTTCCGAGATCAAACGCGGATTCGAGATCGGCTTCCTGCTGTTCCTGCCCTTCCTGATCATCGACATGGTGGTGTCGTCGATCCTGATGTCGATGGGCATGATGATGCTGCCGCCGACCATGGTGGCGATTCCGTTCAAGATCATCTTCTTCGTGCTGGTCGACGGGTGGTATCTGATCGCCGGTTCTCTGGCCCGCAGTTTCGGAACGCTCTGAGCGCACACGCGCAGCGGGAAAGCCCCGCGCACTTCGTCGCATCCCCCCGGCGCCGGCAGGGGCGCGCAAGCCCGCTCTGGCGCCGGGCGCCGTAAACGCGTATGAGGAAAGACGATGAGCGTTTAGGGCGGGATGGACGGCCCGGGGACATCGCCGCCACAACGGGCGCCATCGAACGGGCGTTTTGAACGACGGACCAACTTCGGACCGCAATCACTGCATGACTGATACCGCTTTGAAGGCCGCGCAGCCCGACACCGGCAAGCTCGCGACGCTGACCCTGGGTGCGCTCGGCGTCGTCTTTGGCGACATCGGCACCAGCCCGCTCTACACGCTGCGCGAATGCTTCGGCGGCGAGCATGGGCTGCCGCTGACCCATGACAACGTGCTGGGCATCATGTCGCTGGTGTTCTGGGCGCTGGTGATGGTCGTCACCGTCAAGTATGTCGGCTTCGTCATGCGGGCCGACAACAAGGGCGAGGGCGGCATCCTCTCCCTGCTGGCGCTGGCGTCGAAGACGCGGCCCGACGCCTCGGGCCGGCTGACCGTGCTGACGGCGCTGGGGCTGTTCGGCGCCGCGCTGTTCTACGGCGACGGCATGATCACCCCGGCGATGTCGGTGCTGTCCGCGGTGGAGGGGCTGGGCGTGGCGGAGCCGGCGCTGGAATCGGCGGTGGTGCCGCTGACCGTCACCATCGTGATCGCCCTGTTCGCCATCCAGAGCCACGGCACCTCGCGCGTCGGCGCGCTGTTCGGTCCGATCATGCTGGCCTGGTTCGCCACGCTGGGCATCCTCGGTCTGCTGGAGGTGATCCAGCAGCCGAGCGTGCTGGTCGCCTTCAACCCGCTCTACGCCATCTCCTTCTTCGCCAACCATGGCATCGCCGGTTTCCTGGTGCTGGGTGCGGTGGTGCTGGCGGTGACCGGCGGCGAGGCGCTCTATGCCGACATGGGGCATTTCGGCCGCCGCCCCATCCAGGTGGCATGGCTGGCCGTGGTGCTGCCGGCGTTGCTGCTGAACTATCTGGGCCAGTGCGCGCTTCTGCTGAACGACCCGACGGCGGTGCGCAGCCCCTTCTATCTGCTGGCGCCGGACTGGGCGCTCTATCCGCTGATCGGCCTGTCGACCGCCGCCGCCGTCATCGCCAGCCAGGCGGTCATTTCCGGCGTCTTCTCGCTGACCCGGCAGGCGGTGCAGCTCGGGCTCTGCCCGCGCCTCGACATCCGCCACACCTCCAGCGAGGAGGAGGGGCAGATCTACATCCCCCGCGCCAACTGGGGCCTGCTGGCCGCGGTGCTGGGCCTCGTCCTGGTGTTCCAGTCCTCCAGCCGTCTCGCCGCCGCCTACGGCATCGCGGTGACCGGCGACATGATCATCACCACCACCCTGTTCCTGGTGGTGGCCCGCCGCCGCTGGAACTGGAGCCTGCCGGTCTGCTTCGGGGTCGGCGCCGCCTTCCTGACGGTGGAGGTTTCCTTCTTCGCCGCCAATGCGGTGAAGATCCCCCATGGCGGCTGGGTGCCGCTGGTGATCGCCTGCGTCACGCTGGGCCTGATGTCCACCTGGCGCCGCGGCCGTGCGGTGCTGACCAAGCGGCTGGCCGAGGAATCGCTGCCGCTCGACGCCTTCATCCAGCGGCAGGCGAAGAAGGGCGACATCCACCGGGTGAAGGGCACGGCGGTCTTCATGACCTCCAGCTCCAACACCGTGCCGATCGCCCTGCTGCACAATTTGAAGCACAATCAGGTCCTGCACGAGCGCATCGTCTTCGTCACCGTCGTGGTGGACGACGTACCGCGCGTGCCGGCCAAGGACCGCGTGCTGGTCGAAGGGCTGGCCGACGGCTTCTACCGCATCACGGTGCGCTACGGCTTCTCGCAGGAGCCGAACATTCCCAAGGCCCTGCGCCTGTGCAAGGCGTTCGGCCTGGAGTTCGACGTGATGGCGACCTCCTTCTTCCTGGGCCGCGAGACGCTGATTCCGCAGATGAATTCCCAGATGGCGCTGTGGCGGGAGAAGCTGTTCGTGGTGATGTCCCGCACCTCGGTCAGCGCCACCGACTTCTTCAAGCTGCCGCCGAACCGCGTGGTGGAACTCGGCACCCAGGTCCAGCTGTAGCCGGCCGAAGGACAGCTGCAGCACGACCGAAGACTTACCCCCTTCGCTCTCGCAGAAATCGGCGTTCCGCTTAGAAATCGCTGTGATCCGAGCGATAGCATCCCCCGTACCGGTGATGTGTCCGCGGGAAGCGGACCTTCACCGATAAGAGGAAATGCTATGAAGAAGGTTGCCACCGTGGCGATCGCCACCCTTCTTTTTGCCGGTTGCGCCAATGCCGCCATGGAAAAGATGGTCGGGGGCGCCCCGATGTATCCCAGCAAGACCATCGTGGAGAACGCATCCCAGTCGAAGGACCACACCACCCTCGTCGCCGCCGTGAAGGCCGCCGGGCTGGTCGACACGCTGAACGGCAAGGGCCCCTTCACCGTCTTCGCCCCGACCAACGAGGCCTTCGCCGCCTTGCCCGCCGGCACCGTCGACACGCTGCTGAAGCCTGAGAACAAGGGCCAGCTGACCAAGGTGCTGACCTACCACGTCATTCCGGGCAAGTTGGACGCCAAGGACCTCGTGGCGGACATCAAGAAGGGCAACGGCAAGGCGATGCTGAAGACGGTGGAAGGCATGCCGCTGACCTTCACCCAGTCCGGCGATGCCGTGATGGTCGCCGACGCGTCGGGCAACACGGCCCGCGTCACCATCGCCGACGTCCAGCAGTCCAACGGCGTCGTCCACGTCATCGACAAGGTTCTGCTGCCGAAGTAACGGCCCAAAGGCTTACGATGACCGGCGGGCAGCACGAAGCCGTGATTAACGCCCGGCATTCCGCCGATTTATGAAGTCGGCTTGTCCGCGGATTGCTTGCCGCCGCGATACTGCTTCAAAAACTTCTTGAACATATCCACTTCCGCGACGCGGGAGCGGATCGTGCCGACGTCGATCAGGCCCATCGCCTGTTCGGGGCGGGTCAGAATGCGGAAGGCATCCTCGTTCGGCCCGCCCTTCATCGACCCTTCGAAATCCTTTTTCAGCAGGTTCAGCCCGTTGCCGTCGCCGGCCAGCGCCAGCGCGACGGCCCGGTTCAGCACGAGTTGCGACATGCTGGGGTCCAGCGGCTTGCCCGGCGTGGGCGGCGGCCCGATCACCTTGTTCAGCGCCAGCGCCGCCGCATCCCACTTCTGTCCCTTCCAGGCGATGTCGACACGCAGCAGATTGGCGTTGGTGCTGTCGTCCTGGGCCAGAAGCTGCATCGCCTCGTCGCCGCGGTTCAGCTCGGCCAGCGCCTTGGCCTGCATCAGCCGCCGCTCAGCCGCCAGATCGGCCGGCAAGCCGGCGACATTCGACAGTTCAAGTGCCTTCAGCGCCTCTTCCGGCTTGTTGTCGAGCAGCCGGACCGAGGCCAGCCGGGTGCCGACCCGCGCCTTGTCCAGCCCCGACAGGCGGTATTCGACCTGATGCTGCAGCAGGTCGGCAGCGCGGTTCAGCAGGTCGATGGAAATCAGCCGTTCCGCCAGCTGCCGGATGATCTCGTCGCCGGCCTCGCCCACCGGGGTCAGCTCGCGGAACTGGTCGTAGAGCTGCATGGCGTCGAGCGTGGGCAGGCGCTGCGCCCCGTCCTTGTAGAGGTCGGCGAAGATGCGCGACATTTCCTTGGTGATCGCCTCGGCCCTCGGCGTGTCGGCGACCAGGGCCGCCGTCTCCTTCATCGTGTTGAAGCCCTTGGCATATTCGCCGCCGGCGATCAGCACCTCGCCCATGCGCGAGCGGATCTGCATCTCCAGATCGTCGCCGCGCCAGGTGAAGGTCAGGCCGGCCAGCTGTTCCGCCGCCGCGGTCGGCGACATCTTGCCTTCCGACAGCTCCAGATTGGTCAGCGCCAGCCCGGCCTTGGCACGGTAGAAGCGGTCATAGCTGTTGTAGGCGGCGGTCAGCTGCTGGCGTGCCTGATCGATCTCGCCGGTCTGAGCATAGAGCAGGCCGCGCAGATACTGGGTCTGCGGATTCTCCTCCTGATCCGGGCCGCCATGCTCGATGACGCGGTCGAACAGCCGCTTGGCGGTCGCGGTGTCGCGTGTTTCCAGCGCCGCCTCCGCCGCCCGCAGCCCGAGCTTGCCGAGCATCGGATCGGGATAGCTGTTGAGGATCTGGCCCGACGCCTTGAAGCCGGCCATCGCCTTGGGCCAGTCACGGCGGTCGGCGGCGATGGCGGCACGCCACAGGTTGGCTTCCGGATTGCCGGCAAGCGAGGGGATCGACAGGTCGGCCTCGCCGCCGTCCAGATCGCCGGTCAGCACGTGGGCGGCGCCGCGCAATGCCCGGAACTCCGGCCAGCCTTCCAGGTCGGGCTGGTTCTGTTGCAGCACGTCCAGCAGGCCGAGCGTCTCCTGCCCGAACCCGTTGGCGAAATAGAAGCGCGCGAGATCGAGCTGCGCCTTCGCCCGTTCCGATTCCGGCGCGTTGACGACGGCAAGCTGGAGATCCTGCCGCGCCTCGGTGAAATGGTCGAGGTCGCCGCGCTTCCAGGCCGGCAGGTTGAACAGCCGGCGGCCCTGCATCTGGGCGGGCTGCGCCTTGGGCGGCTCCATGGCTGCCGACGACCCGCCGGCCGGCGGAACGGGCATCGGCGCCGCGGCCAGCTGCGCCGGAACCGGCTGGGGAGCGGCCGGCGGCGGAGCGGAGGCGGCGGGAGGCGGCGGTGACGCGGCGTTGCCGGCATCGGCGGTGGGCGAAATGTGCAGGCCGCCGGCCGTGGTCAGTTCCACCCCCTCCTTGATCGCCCGCACCGTCACATTGTCGGAGATCGGCCGCACCACCACGCCCTGGTAGGAGGCCATGACTTCGAGGTCAGGATAGCGGTGGGGTTCGGGCACCCCCTGCCCCGGGCTGGGAAGCGGAACGACCTGGATGCGGTCGCCGACGTCCGGATCGGCGAACTGCACGACGTTGGCCGCATCGGGGGCCCGCACCAGCAGCCGGGCGCCCAGCAGGAAATCGGGGTCCGGCTCCACCCGCAGATCGCCGGTGCTGCCCATGTTGGCGGGGCGGGCGGAGGACAGGATGCGCCACGTGGTGCCCTGCCGCTCCACCGTCGGCCACACCATCGGGCCGATCTTGGTGCGGAAGACGCTGCCGCCGGTCGCCGGCACCGGTTCCACCGCGCCCATCAGCTCGGCACCGGGACCGCTGAGCTTGCCGGCGCCGATCGGCATCGGCCGGTCGAAGGCGATGTAGAGCTGTCCCGCCCGCGGATAGACCGCGATGGAGGCCGGCCCACCGGTGTCGAAGGTCAGCACCGGTCCCTTCGGACCCGCCGCCGGCTGGGCCTTCGCATCGGCAGGGGCGGCCGGAGCCGCCTTGGCCTCGGCCGGCGGAGCAGCGGGTGCGGCAGCGGAGGCTGGGGCGGGGTTGGCGGCGGCGGCGTTCGCCGCGACGGCCGACCGGCCGGAGGTGGCCGACGCCACCATGGGCGCGTCCTTGCCGCCCTCCCTGGCCACGTCCTTCGCCGGCGCCGGCTGGCTGGCGCCCTGGTTGCCCTGCCCGGCCGGCGTTCCCTGGGAACCGGAAGCGGGCGCAGCGGCCGCCGGAGCGGCGCCGTCGCTCTTGGGCAGGCCGGCGCGCGACCCCGGATTGCCGACGGACAGAACCATCGACTTGCCCGACGCGCTGTCGCTCACCTCGGCGTCCTGCGGCACGGCCAGCGTGACCGCCAGCGAGCCGTCGGGCTGGCGGTAGGATTCGATGTTGCGGATGTTGCGCAGCGGTGCCTTGGGCAGGGCCGACAGGTCGGCGGTGCCGCCCTTGTCGAAGGCGACGGTCACCGCGGCGCCGTCGCGCGTCACCTTGTAGCCGACCGGGCCCGGCCAATCGAAGGTCAGCCGGCTCCGGTCGGGCTGGTCGCCTCCCTGCACCCGCAGCCGGCCGGCGGACGGTACCGGCTTCGCGGCGTCCGCCTTGGCAGGCACTGGCGGCGCGGGCGGCGCACTCTCGGTCGTGGTGGCGGCCTGCTGCGGAGCGGCACCTGCCGCCGCGGGCGACAAATCGATGGCAACGGCGTTGCCGTTGCGGAAGCTCTTCAGCGAAACCGGGCGCTTCAGGTCGAAGGAGACCGTCCTGCCATCGGCCTCCACCCGTCCGGCGGCAAGATAGTCGGGCAGCGCCCGCACCAGCCGGTCAACCGGGGCGTCGATGGGCTCGGTGAAGGCGATGACCAGCCGGTCGCCCTCGACCGCCGCGGTGAAATCGACCTTGCCCGGCCAGTCGAAGACCAGACGGCCGAAATCCTTGTGGGTGCCGCCACGCACCGGCACGCTGGCGGCATCGGCCGGCAGGGGGGAGAGCAGGACCGGCACGGCAAGCAGCGCCACCGCCGCGGCACAGCCGCGCAGCCAGCGCTTCCGTCGATAGCCCGAGCCGTCCGTCACCTCAATCCGCTCCTTCCTCGCGCACCACGATGTCGACCGGCAGGCGCCCCCCGCCGCCCGGCACATCGCCGGCAATCCCTGCTCTGTCCCCTGCCCCGTCCACCGGCATCATCACCGCCCGCGCCACCAGATCGCGGCGATAGCCGGTCTCGCGCAGGGCGGCGGAGACGGCGACCGCCCGCGTCAGCGCCCGTTCCCAGGCGACGCCGCCGGTCGTATCCTCATGCTCCGCATGGCCGACCAGCTCGATGCGGTTGCCGATGCGGCCGATGACGGCGCCCAGCAGGAACAGCACCCGCCGCCCCTCCTCGGTGAAGGCGGCGCCGGTGGGGTCGAACATCCGCTCTCCCGGCAGGCGGATGACCACCCGGTCATCCTCGCGCCGGACATCGACCACCGCCAGCTCCGCATTCGACCGCAGCTGGCTTCCCAGCAATGCCGCCAGATAATGCAGGTCGATGGCCGCCCTCGCCTCCACCGCCATGGCGTTGAAGGCGGCGCCGGGATCGGCCGGCCGGTCCGACGGGGCGGTGGCGGTCGAGCGCGCGGCGGGGATCGACTCCGACACGCCCTTCGCCAGACGGGTCCAGCGCTCGGCCTCCGGCTCGCTCATCGAATACATCAGCACGAAGAAGGCGAGCATCAGGGAGATCAGGTCGGTGAAGCTGATCAGCCACAGCGTCTTGCGCTGGGCGCCGCCATCGTCCGCCCCTGTCCTGCCGGCGATCCGGGGAACGCGGATCATTTCCGCACCTCGGTCTTCGCCGGTGCGGTCTTAGCCGGTGCGGCTTTCGCCGCCGGGCGGACCGCCCCGCCCTCGTCCCAGCGCAGGGAGAACAGCAGCCGCACCCCGCCGGGCTCGCCGCGCTCGATCCCGACGGTGACGTTGCGGGCCGGCGCCCCATCCTCGACCAGCGCGCGGGCCAGCACGCCGGCACGGGCGACCGGCCCCGGCGGCTGGCTGGGCGTCCCCGTCGGTCCGATGCCGAGCAGCGCGTCCAGCTCCACCCGCTCGCCCTGGCGCGACTGGCGGAGCGCGTCGGCGATGCGGTCAATCAGTCCCTGCCGGTCCGGCCGCAGAGTCATGGTGCCGGGAACGAACAGGTCATCAGCGGGCAGGCGCACCTCCAGCAGCTGGCCGGGGGCGACAACCTCCACCTTGGAGACCGCAACCGCGGTGGCGAACAGGGTGCCGACATCCTCCAACCGCTGCACGGCGAAGACGGTCCCGGCACGCGAGGCCACCGGTTCGGCCCCCTCGCGCAGGCGCGGGTCGATGACGAAGCTGGGGAAGGTCCGCTCCAGCGAGGCGGCGACCGCCTTGACCTTCTGCACCGTCTGCACCGAATGGGCGTTCAGCACGATGAAGAAGACCAGAAGCAGCAGGAACAGCGACAGCAAAAGCAGGATGCTGCCGTTGTTCGGGTTGGCATGGGTGCCGGAACCGCCGGCGCGCCCGGCCCGCAGCAGCAACGGCAACCCGGCGCTTCCCGTCCCCGGGGCGATGCCCTGGGCCGTGTGCCCGCCGCCGGGCCTGCTGATGGGGGAGCCGGGCAGCATGGCGTCAGTCGAAGCTGGCCAGCAGACGGTCGATCTCGTCCTGGTCCATGGCGTTGCCCGGCAGCTGCGGGCCGTGCAGAAGCTGCTGATCCGCTTCCTCAGCACTCATCGGCTCGAAATGCACGGCTGCCTCCGCCTCCTCCGCCGCCAGCTTCGCCAGCCGCGGGGCATGGTTCTGGCGCACCTCGCTGCCGAAGGCGGCGACGATCATGTCCACCTTCGATTCGATGTGCTTGAGGGTGCGCACCACCTTGCTGATGCGCTGGCCGGTAATGTCCTGGAAGTTGCAGGCCTCGTAGATCGCGGTGATCTGGTCGTTCAGCTTGGCCGAGGTGCCGGCATCCGTCTGGCCGGCGATGGCGCCGATGGCGTCGCAGGCGTCGAAGATGGCGAAGGTCGCCTTTTCCGTCGCGCCGATCACCGCGTCCAGCTCGTCCGTGGCGGTGCGGATGTGTTCGTCGCGGATTTCGGCCGGCTGGAGCGCCGCGATCTCCTGCTTGGCCGTCTCGATGTACCTGGCGAGGTCCACGACCTCCTTGTACAGGCGCAGGTCGGTGGCGGAGATGTCGCCGTCCATGCTGCCCAGGATGTTGCGGACGATGTCCGTCACCTCGTCGCGCGACAGCGGCTGTGCGGCTTCCGCGAAGGCGGTGTCGAGGCGCTGTCTCAGGAGCTTCTGTTCCGTCACGGCGGATTGGGCGGGGAAGGTCATCGGGCGTGTCCAGCGAGAGGGGCAAGGCCTTGGCGGAATGTGCCGGAACCTCCCCGGTTCGCGCCCTCCAGCGAGCGCACCGTCGGTGCCTTCCGCGGCGGAGGTTCGATGCTCCGACCGCTTGTGGCGCCCAACCGTCCAAGGAACTGTCCGAGCCGACAAAGCCTAGGACGCGAGGGTTAAGAGCCCGTAAAGATGACCACGCCAAGGGTCCTGACACTGCGCCCGAGTTGCCGGCGCGTCACACTGTGGCCGGCGCGACCGCATGGGCGCGGGCCTCGACAGGGGCGTCGCTCAGAACAGGCCGGCGGCGGCCGGCGCACCGAGAAGCGCGATCAGGACCAGCACGGTCACGGCAACCAGCCGCTCCATCGGGGACCAGCGCTTCCAGTCTTTTCTGAAGCTTTTCAGTTCGTCGGCCATGACAAACCTTCCGGGGTTCGGGAACTACACTGCAACGCAACGAAACTGCATCCGGGGCAGTTGACGCATGGTTAAAATCGCCCGGCGATACGACAATGCTCGACCACTGGCACAGAATTGCCACAGTCATGCCTGGGCGACCTCTGATCCAGGTCAAAGATCGGCCGAATTTTCGAGATTTCCCATCTCGCGTGCGGCGATGCCCCCGTCTCCGCCGGCGTGCCACTTCCGGCCGCTTCCGAAACCGGGCGGTAATGCCTAGATGATAAGCTCTAGATCAAGCCTCCGATGCCGGGGGCATCCAGCCTCCGATGCCCGGAGGCATCTGGCCTCCGAAGCCGGGGGCGCCGACGGGAGATGTGGATGGCGAAGGGAACCGACCTGAAGATCGGGCTTGCGCTGGGCAGCGGTGCGGCGCGCGGCTGGGCGCATATCGGCGTCCTGCGCGCGCTGGAAGAGATCGGGATCAAGCCCGACATCATCTGCGGCACCTCGATCGGCGCCGCGGTGGGGGCCGCCTATCTGACTGACCAGCTCGACGAGCTTCAGGCCTGGGCGCAGAAGATGGGCTGGCTCGGCATGCTGGGCATCATCGACCTCACCTTCCGCCGCGGCGGTCTGGTGGCGGCCGAGAAGGCGTTCGGGCGCTTCGACAACGAGCGCAGCAACATCCTGATCGAAAAGCTGCCGATGCCCTTCGCCACCGTCGCCACCGACCTGTCGACGGGGCGCGAGATGTGGCTGCGCGACGGCCCGCTGATGTCGGCGGTGATGGCCTCGGCCGCCATGCCCGGACTGTTCCCGGCGGTGCGGCGCGACCATCACCTGCTGGTGGACGGCGCCCTGGTCAACCCGGTGCCGGTCTCGCTCTGCCGGGCGCTGGGGGCCGACCTCGTGGTCGCGGTCAACCTGAACAGCGAGCTGTCGCCGCTGGGCCGGCCGACCGGCCGAGGGACCGGCAAGGGGCTGAACGGGAAGGGAATTGGCGGCAACACGGTCGCGGTCAAGGCGCCGGAGCCGGTGGTGGCCGGCGGCGATGCCGGCTCCCCCGCTCTGTCCCACCTGACCAGCCAGATCTCGACATGGCTCGGCCGCAAGCCCAGCCGGCGCACCCAGTTCCTGGCCGACCAGATCGACGACGCCCATGCCCACAGGCAGATGCCCAACGCGCTGGAGGTGATGGCCGGCTCCATTGACATCATGCAGGACCGCATCACCCGGTCCCGTTTGGCCGGCGAGCCGCCCGACGTGCTGATCGCACCGCGGCTGGCCCATATCGGCATTTTGGAGTTCGACCGCGCCGCCGAGGCGGTGGAGATCGGCCATGCCGCCGCCTCCATGCTGCGCCCCTCCATCGAACTGGCCCTGCGCCGCGCCTGAGCGGTTGCGCTGGAGGCTGTTCCCGTCTTCCGTATCAGCCATATATCCCTCGTGTCCCGGCGTCCGCCCGGGCTAAATCTCCGTTTGCCCCCTCCCCGCCTGATCCCCATTTGCCGCGAGAACCAGCGTCCATGAGCCAGTCTGCGCCGTCCGACACCGTCGCCACCCTGCTCGCCAGCGGGACGCCGCATTGGGGCGCCAACGGCACGGTGCTGGACGGCGGCTCCGTCGGCGCAGCCGCCACCGTCACCTATGGCTTCCTGACCAGCTCGCGGCAGGTCTCCGCCACCGACGCCACCGGCTTCGCCGCCATGAGCACCGCCCAGCGCGCCGCCGTCCGGCAGGCGCTGGCGGCCTGGAGCGCGGTCGCCAACATCACCTTCGTGGAGATTTCCGACGCGGCGAGTGCGGCGGTCGCCTTCGGGACCAACCGGCAGCGCGGTCAGTCGGCGGCCTACGCCTATTATCCCTCCACCGGCGTTCAGGGGGGACAGGTGTTCCTGGCCAACGACAGCGCCGGGAACACCAACCCGACGTCGGGCAGCTACAGCTACATGACCGTCATCCACGAGATCGGCCATGCGCTGGGGCTGAAGCATCCCGGCAACTACAACGCCGGCACCGACGACGGGACGGAGGGGCCCTATCTGCCGGTGGCGACGGACAATTATGCGTTCAGCATCATGTCCTACAACGAGAACGCCGCGCTGCCGTCGGGGACCTACCTGACCGGCCCCAGCCTCTTTGACATCGCCGCGATCCAGTATCTCTACGGCGCCAACATGGCGACCGGGGCCGGCGACACCGGCTATACGCTGAACACCGGCAGCTTCACCACCCTGTGGGACCCCACCGGCCACAACAGCCTGAATGGCGGCGCCCAGACGGCCGACCTGTCGCTGGATTTGCGCAGCGGCCAGTTCAGCAGCGCCGGCGGCACCACCTTCCTGGCGCTGGCCTATGGCACCAGGGTGCAGCTGGCGACCGGCGGCAGCGGCAACGACAGCTTCACCGTCAACGATCTGGGCAACGTCATTGACGGCGGCGCCGGCACCGACACCGTGGTGTTCAGCGGCCGCCGCGCCCAGTACCGCGTCCAGCAGCTGGACGCCGGCCGCTACATCGTCAGCGGCGCCGACGGCAACGACCTGCTGACCAACATCGACTATCTGCGCTTCGCCGACGGCGGCACCGCCCTGTCGTCGATGGTGTCCGGCACTTTCGACGCGCTGCGCTACGTCGCCTCCAACAGCGACCTGATCGCGGCGCTCGGCACCAACGTCGCGGCGGCGACCCAGCATCTCATCGGTGCCGGCGTCTATGAGGGCCGCAGCCTGACCGGCTTCGATCCCTACAATTATCTGGCCGGCTATGGCGACCTGCTGAACAGCTTCGGCAGCGACGTCGCCGCCGCCACCCGCCATTACATCGAGGCCGGCAACCGCGAGGGCCGCAGTTCCACCCTGTTCGACACGCTGTCCTATGAGGCCAGCAACCCCGACCTGATCGCCGCCTTCGGCGACAACCGCGAAGCGGTGGAGCTGCATTACATCGTCAGCGGCCGGCTGGAGGGCCGTTCGCTGACCCGCTTCAACGCCGCCGCCTATCTGGCGGCCAACCCGGACGTCCGCAGTGCCGTCGGCGGCAACCTGACCGCCGCCAAGCAGCATTATGTCAGCTATGGCTATGCCGAGGGGCGGGCGCTGGCCTGAGCCGGCCTCCCCCATTTTTTGAACCTTGTTTGGCCGGCCCTTATTTCGCCGGCCAGATCCAGGTCAGCTCGTGCTTGTTGTGGTGGAGGTGGAGCACCCGGCCGCCGGGGATCTCCGCGAAGGCGCGGGCGGTCTCATGGTCGGTTTCCGCCTGGAACTTCAGCGTGCAGACGAAGCGCTTGGCGAGCCCGCTGTCCATCCACTCCTTCACCAGCCGCAGCAGGCGGGTCGGGTAGCAGATCACGTCGCAGCACAGCCAATCGACCGGGCCGACCGTCGCCGGCTTCAGGCCGAAGGCGCTCTCCTGGCGGATCTCCACCCGCGGCAGGGCGGCGATGGCCGGATCGAGCGGCGCCTTGTCGACGCTGACCACCGACGCGCCCAGCTCGTGCAGCACCCAGGTCCAGCCGCCGGGACAGGCGCCGAGGTCGAGACAGCGGTCGCCCGGTCCCGGCTGCTCCCCGAACAGGGTCAGCGCCTCCCACAGCTTCAGATAGGCCCGGTTGGGCGGCGCCGTGCGGTTCTCGATGAAGGTCACCTCGCCATTGCGGAAGGGGCTGGAACAGTGCGCTGCGGCGATGATGGTGGACTCGTCGACCAGCGTCCAGGACCCCAGCGGCGCCGTCGGCAAGGGCGACGGGAAGACCACCGGCTTGGCCGAGACATGTGGCAGGTTTTCCTGGATCAGGGCGGCGCGGCGGTGATGGCGCTGCGACCACAGCGCCCAATTGCGCTGGATGCCGCGCAGAGCCTTCGCCCCGCCCTTGATCGAGGGGAACTCGATGCGCACCGGATCGTACCAGATGTTCTGCGCCCAGGCCGCGGGCCGGGCCGGGCCGTCGACGAAGACCAACCGGCCATCGACCGACGCGACGTCCCCCAGTTCCGCCACCAAATCGTCAAGGAAGCCGTCCGCCGCCAGATAGACGGTCTGGCCAAGCGGGGTCACCACCGCGCCGGGACCGGCTTGCGGGTCGGTGCCGGGGGCGTTCGGGGAGGCGGTTTTGGGGGTGCTGTCGTCCATGCCCCAGGGGCTACCGCTGCCGGCCGTCGAATGCAAGCGCAAGGATGCAGCACACCCCTTTCGGCGTGACGCGAAGGGGGCTGTGACAAAGCGTCTCGAAACTTCTTATATGCGATTGGCTCGCAATAGCGGCATTGACAACGATTCTCACTCTCAGCTATTGCTGGGCTCGGGACACCTCTTACGAAACCGACTTTCGCCGAGGGCTTATGTACGTCTGCATCTGCCACGCGTTGAACGATAAGAAGGTCAAGGCTGCGCTCGATCAAGGCGCCACGACCCCGGCCTCGGTGTTCCGCCATCACAATTGTCAGGTCCAGTGCGGCAAATGCGTTCCGACCATGCGCAGCATGGCCAGCGAACACCGCGCCACCGTCGCACAGCAGACCGCCGCTGCCGCCGCCGTTGCGGCGACGCCGGTCGCCGCCCCCTGCTGCGGCTCCGCCTTGCCTGAGCCGGCCAATGCCGAGGCGGTTCCCGCCTATGCCATCGCGGCCGAGTGAACACGCGCACACAGGTGTAGGACCGCATTCCCGGCGGGTCTACCACTTCCGACTTTCTGCTGAATAACAGGTCTACAACCTCGCCTTAAGGCTGCGACAGATTGCGCGCCGACTATGATTTTTGGGCGGATTGACCCGGCACCGGCATTCCGGCACAAAAGCGTCACCAAAACAAAAGAACGTCGTCAAAATGACGGCGTATAAAAACAGGAACGGGCCGGATGAAACCGGCCCTGGAGGAAACGCAATCCAACCGGGAAGACTTCCTTGGCCACCGGGTTTGCCTTGTCCTTGATGGGCTTGGCAGCCCGGCGGGATTTGGATTCAGGCAGGTATTCCGCAGCTGCTAAATCGCACCGCAGAAATCGGGCGACATCTCCCAAACGGGCGGTGCCGACTGGGCTTCTGTTGCGTTTTCGCAGTGTCGGCATGGGGATATCTTTACCAGACCGGCCGGGAAGTCAAAAAAGGTTGAGGATCAAAGGAGGACACTTCATGAGCCGCCGCAACCGGCAAGCTTTCGACACGTTGAGCCGTGATCTGGTGCTGCGCGCCACCGACCGCATGGAAACCCTGCGATCGATGGTGGAACGCGCGGACAGTGACCGGCGGGAGACGTGGGAACGCACGCTCGACCGTCTCCGCGGCCTGAACAATCGCGCCATCGCCCGCATCGAGGCCGCCCATCTGGCCGACGACGACGCATGGCCCTTCGCCCGTGCCCAGGCCGATCAGGCGATGATGGACCTGATGCGCGCGCTCGACGATTTCGATGGCCATCTGCGCCTGATCGCCGCCTGACATCGCCGTCTGACCGGGCTGCGAACGGCCCCAAATGAAAAGGCCCTCTCCCGCGGGAGAGGGCCTTTCTCATGGGGCAGGACGCCCCAACGTCAGGACGCCCCGAAATCGAGGCCCCAGGCCGAGTAGCGCTCCGGATCGTCGACCCAGCCTTCGCGCACCTTCACGAACAGGATCAGGTGGACGCGGCGTTCCAGCATATGGGTCAGCTCGGACCGCGCGGCGGACCCCAGCGCCTTGATCCGCTGGCCGCCCTTGCCCAGCACGATGGCCTTCTGGCTTTCGCGCTGCACGAAGATGACCTGCGAGATCTTGACGGAGCCGTCCTCGAACTCCTCCCACACCTCGGTCTCGACCGTGGCGGAATAGGGAAGCTCCTGGTGAAGCTGGAGGAACAGCTTCTCGCGGGTGATTTCTGCCGCCAGCAGGCGCATCGGCATGTCGGAGATCTGGTCTTCCGGGAAATGCCACGGCCCGTCCGGCAGACGGTCGGCCAGGAACTGCTTCAGATGGGCGACGCCGTCCTCGGTGAAGGCCGACACCATGAAGATGTCGGAGAAGATGCCCTCCTGCCGGAAGGCGTCGGCGATGCCCAGCAGGACATCGCGCTTCACCAGATCGATCTTGTTCAGGATCAGGATCGCTTCGCGCCCCTGCTCCTTCAGCCGGGCGACGATGCTGCGGGTGTCCTCGTCGATGGAGCGGCGCGACACGTCGTACAGCACGCCGATCACGTCGGCGTCCTCCGCCCCCTGCCAGGCCGCCGCCACCATGGCGCGGTCCAGCCGGCGCTTCGGCTTGAAGATGCCGGGGGTGTCGACGAAGATCATCTGGGCATCGCCCTGGATGGTGATGCCGAGCACGCGGGTGCGGGTGGTCTGCACCTTCGGGCTGACGATCGACACCTTGCTGCCGATCATCGCGTTCAGCAGCGTCGACTTGCCGGCGTTCGGCGCGCCGACAAGGGCGATGAAGCCGCAGCGCGGATGGTCCGGCATCGTCGGCAGAGGGGGCAGGACGGAGATGGGCTGCCCGCGCGGGGCGTCCTCATCATCCTCGTAATCGTCGTCCTCGTATTCGCCGTCCTCGTCCTCGAAGTCGCCCTCCTCGGCGTCCTCTGCGGCGTCCTCACCCTCAAGGTCGGCGTCCTCGAGCGCCTCGTCGTCCGGCACGGGCTCCGGAGTCGGCTCCGCAGCTTCGGAACCGGGCTGGATCTTCGTCTTGTCGATGTCGTCGCGACCGTCAGTCATCGACTTGCACTCCCACCTGGCGCAGCAATGCGCTGGCCGCCTTCTTTTCCGCGATGCGCTTGGAGGAACCGGAGCCGGAGACCGGATCCATGCCCTCGACATGCACCGCAACCACGAACAGCGGCTCGTGCGCCGGGCCGCTGCGTTCGATCAGTTCATAGCGGGGCAGCGGTTTGCCGCGCCCCTGCGCCCATTCCTGCAACGTCGTCTTGCTGTCCAGCGGCGGCGGCGTCGCCTTGTCGATCTCGCCGGCCAGCGCCTGCCGGACGAAGCGCGTCACCGGCTCCAGCCCGCCATCGAGATACATGGCGCCCAGCACCGCCTCGCAGGCGTCGCCCAGGATGGTGCGGTTCTCCCGCCCGCCGCTCTGCGCTTCCGCCGGCGACAGGCGCAGATAGGCGCCCAGCCCGATGGCGTCGGCGACGCGGCCCAGCGATTCCCGGCGCACCAGCGCGGCGTGCCGCTTGGCCAGCGCACCCTCGCGCTCGTTCGGATAGCGTTCCAGCAGCCATTGCGCGACGACCAGCCCGACGACGCGGTCGCCCAGGAACTCCAGCCGCTCATAGGCGATGCCCGGCCCCTTGTGCCCCTTGCGGCCGGTCCGCTCCAGCCCCATCAGGCTGGGGTGGGTGACGGCATCGTGCAGGAGCGACGGGTCGGAAAACTCATAACCCAGCGCCTGCGCAAGGCTGGCGACGTCCGCGGACCGGGCGGCGCCATCGGGCTGGATGTCGGAGCCGGCGCCCGGATCGGCGGGCGCCTTGGTGACGGTGGACACTTACCGGACTCCGTTGAACAGACGGCTGAAGCGCAGGTCGACCGGCCAGCGCCAGATTTCGTAGAACCGCGTGCCCTCGTCGAGCGAGAAGAACAGGAATTCGGCGCGGCCGACCATGTTTTCGATGGGGACGAACCCGACCTGCGACGGCACGCGGCTGTCGAGCGAGTTGTCGCGGTTGTCGCCCATCATGAAGAGATGGCCGGGCGGCACCTTGAACACCGGCGTGTTGTCGAGCGGACCGTTGTCCGATTCCTCGATGATGCGGTGGGTGCGGCCGTTGGGCAGCGTTTCGATGAACTGCGCCGTGCGGATGCTGCGGCCCAGCGAGTCCGTGGTCACGTAATCCTCGATCCGCTCCCGCTTCACCGGCTGGCCGTTGATGTGCAGGATACCGCCGATCATCTGGACGGTGTCGCCCGGCAGGCCGATCACCCGCTTGATGTAGTCGGTCTTGTTGTCGCGCGGCAGCTTGAACACCGCCACATCGCCCCGCTCCGGCTCGGAGCCGAGGATGCGGCCCTCGAACAGCGGCAGGCCGAAGCCGACGGTGTATTTGCTGTAGCCGTAGCTGAACTTCGACACGAACAGGTAATCGCCGATCAGCAGCGTCGGGATCATCGACCCCGACGGGATGTTGAACGGCTCGAAGGCGAAGGTCCGCACGCCGAAGGCGATCAGCACGGCGAAGATCACCGTCTTGACGGTTTCGGCGAACCCGGATTCCTTGGCTTTGGCGGTGGGCGCCGTTTCTTTCTGAAAGGTCATTCTGGGGTCGCCGTTTCGGTGGGCGTTTCGGGCTGGATAGGCTCGGCGCTGATGACGACGAACGCTTCCGCCATCGGGTATTCGTCGGTCAGCGTCACATGGATTTTCGCGCGCATGCCCGGCGGCGTTATCGCCTCCAGCCGGGCCAGCGCACCGCCGGTCAGCCGCATCGTCGGCTGGCCGGACGGCAGGTTGACCACCCCCATGTCGCGCCAGAACACCCCGTCGCGGAAACCGGTGCCCAGCGCCTTGGAACAGGCCTCCTTGGCGGCGAAACGCTTGGCGTAGGTGGAGGCCCGCGCGTTGTTCTTCGCGGCGGAGCCGGCGCGGCGTTCGGACTTGGCCTGCTCGACATCGGTGAAGATGCGGTCGATGAAACGCTGTCCGAAGCGCTCCAGCGACTTCTCGACCCGCCGGATGTCGATCAGGTCGTTGCCGATGCCGAGGATGGTGCCGGACATCGTCATGCCCGCATTCCGGCGGCCCGCGCCCTGTCCATGGCCTTGCGCATGCGCGCGATGGAGTTGGTCAGGCCGACGAAGATCGCCTCGCCGATCAGGAAATGGCCGATGTTCAGCTCGACGATGGTCTGGATCGCCGCCACGGGGCCGACGGTGTCGTAGCTCAGGCCATGGCCGGCATGGCATTCCAGCCCGATCGCCTCGGCATGGGCGGCGGCGCGGACGATGCGCGCCAGTTCCGCCTCGCGCTCCGCCGGGCTGTGGGCATCGCAATAGGCGCCGGTGTGCAGTTCCACCACCGGGGCGCCGAGGCGCTTGGCGGCGTCGAGCTGCGCCGGTTCCGGATCGATGAACAGCGAGACGCGGATGCCGGCGGCACCCAGCTCGCCGACCGGGCGGACCAGATGGTCGTACTGGCCGATCACGTCCAGCCCGCCTTCGGTCGTCACCTCGGTGCGCTTTTCCGGGACGAGACAGGCGGCGTGCGGCTTGTGGCGCAGGGCGATGCCCAGCATCTCGTCGGTCGCCGCCATCTCGAAGTTCAGCGGACGGTCGATCTCGGCCATCAGCCGCTCGATGTCGCGATCCACGATGTGGCGGCGGTC
Organism: Azospirillum melinis; assembly: GCF_013340935.1. Classification (GTDB taxonomy): domain Bacteria; phylum Pseudomonadota; class Alphaproteobacteria; order Azospirillales; family Azospirillaceae; genus Azospirillum; species Azospirillum melinis. Next base: position 20,416 of record NZ_WHOS01000054.1, read on the forward strand.
CTCGCGCAGATGGGCGGTGATCCCGTCGGCCCCGGCCTCGATGGCCAGCTTCGCCGCACGCACCGGATCGGGATGCGCCCCGCCGCGTGCATTGCGGACGGTCGCCACATGGTCGATGTTCACGCCGAGGCGGAGAATACGGGACATGCAAGGACTCCAAAGCGCCGCCGCCCGCCGGAACGGGCGGGGGCGATTCCGTCTATATAGCGGTGCGTCCGCCATCCGTCACGCCGAACCGACCGAGGCAATCGCGGATGACAGGGAATTTACCGTCCCGGCACCCGCCCGGCCGAATGGCCGGATCGGCGATCCCGGCGGATTTTCCTCATTTCGACCTGTGGATCAGGCCGTTCATGTAGTCGTTCAGATCGCGGAAATCCTTGACGGTCCAGGCGTGCGGCGGGAGCCGGTAGCCGTTTTCCTTCAGTGTCTTCGGGATCAGGTCCCCGTTTGGCCGCAGTATGATCGACGACACGATGACGCCGGGATAGTCCGCCAAGCGCTTCCGGAAGGCCGGCGTCGTCAGATCGGGAGTCGGAGGGGTGCTCTTGTGCGCCAGCGGGCCCGAGCCCTTCGCATCCGCCCCGTGGCACATGGCGCATCTCTCCACGAACAACTTTTCCCCATTGTCCGCGCGGGCACCATGAAGGGACGTCAGGCATAAGGCAGCAACCGAAACCGGCAGGAGCAGCTTACCGAGCCGCATGTCCTGTTCTCCCATCGCGCACCTTCATGGTGCGTCTTTGTGTTGCGAAGCTATTCCGTGCCGGCGGGAGCGTCACCGCCCCCGCGCCCGCTCCACCGAATGGATGGCCGGGGTGGCGCGCAGGGCGGCCATGATGTTGGTCAGGTGCTTGGCATCCTTCACGTCGATGTCGATCAGCAGCTCGAAATAATCGGTGCTGCGGTTCGTGATCTTCTGATGGATGACGTTGCCCTGGTTCTTGCCGATCACCGTGAACAGCGTGCCGAGCGAGCCCTGTTCGTTGGCGATGACGACGCTGATGCGGCCGACATGCTCCTCCGGCGAATCCGGGCCGGTCTCCCACGACACGTCGATCCAGCGTTCCGGCGATTCATGGAAGCTTTCCAGCGTCTCGCAGTCGATGGTGTGGATCGTCACACCCTTGCCGGTGGTGACGATGCCGACGATGCGGTCACCCGGCAGCGGGTGGCAGCAGCGGGCGTAATGGACAGCCATGCCCGGGATCAGCCCGCGGATCGGCAGCGCCGATTCCTTGCGGGCCTTGGCCTTGGGCTTCGGCACGCTCTCTTCCAGCTCGCGGACGGCGGGAGCGGTCTGGGCCTTGTGGCCGGGGAAGACGGCGTGGAAGACTTCGCGGACCGAATGCAGGCCGGAGCCGACACCGGCCATCAGATCGTCCACCGTCGGCTGCTGGAAGATCTTGGTGGCGGCTTCCAGCGCCTTTTCGGTGAACTCGTAGCCTTCCGACTTGAACTGCCGCATCAGCATGCCGCGGCCCAGTTCCATATACTGGGCGCGCTGCTGGGTGCGCAGGAACTTGCGGATGCGGGCGCGCGCCTTGCCGGTGACGACGAAGCGTTCCCAGCCCGGAACCGGCGTCTGCGCCTTGGAGGTGACGATATCGACCTGATCGCCGTTCTGCAGCTGGGTGCGCAGCGGCAGCATGCGGCCGTTGATCTTCGCGCCGACGCAATGGTCGCCGACCTGCGAGTGGACGGCATAGGCGAAGTCGACCGGCGTCGCCCCGCGCGGCAGTGCGATCAGGTCGCCCTTCGGCGTGAAGCAGAACACCTGGTCCTGGAACAGCTCCAGCTTGGTGTGCTCCAGGAACTCTTCCGGCTTCTGCGCATGCTCCAGGATGTCCAGCAGCTCGCGCAGCCAGCGGTACTCGCCGCCGTTCGGGCGCGGCTGGTGGTCCTGCTTGTAGGCCCAGTGGGCGGCCACGCCCAGCTCGGCGATTTCGTGCATGTCCTGGGTGCGGATCTGCACCTCGATCCGGTTGCGGCCGGGACCGATCACGCCGGTGTGCAGGCTGCGGTAGCCGTTGGGCTTGGGCGTGGAGATGTAGTCCTTGAAGCGCCCGGGCACGACTGGATAATGGGCGTGCACGATGCCCAGCGCCTGATAGCATTCACCGACCGAGCCGACCGTGATGCGGAAGGCCATGATGTCGGACAGCTGCTCGAAGCTGACATTCTTGCGCTGCAGCTTGCGCCAGATCGAATAGGCCGACTTCTCGCGCCCCGACACCGACACGTCGGGCAGCCCTTCGGAGGCCAACAGCTCGCGCAGTTCGGTGATGATGGTCTGGACGCGGTTTTCGCCCTCGCTGCGCAGGCGGGCCAGCTGGGCCAGAATGCTGTCGCGCGCGTCGGGGTTCAGTTCGGCGAAGGCAAGATCGTCCAGCTCGTCCTTGATCTTGTGCATGCCGATGCGTTCGGCCAAGGGCGAGTAGATCTCGATGGTTTCGCGGGCGATGCGGCGGCGCTTTTCCGGCTTCTTCAGGTGGAACAGCGTGCGCATGTTGTGAAGCCGGTCGGCCAGCTTCACCAGAAGGACGCGGATGTCCTCCGACATGGCGATGACCAGCTTGCGGAAATTCTCCGCCTGCTTGGCCTGCTCGCTGTTCAGTTCCAGCCGCGACAGCTTGGTGACGCCGTCGACCAGACGCGCGATTTCCTTGCCGAAAACCCGCTCGATGTCTTCGAGCGTGGCGACGGTGTCCTCCACCGTGTCGTGAAGCAGCGCCGTGGCGATGGTGCCGGCGTCCAGCTTCATCTGGGTGAGGATGCCGGCGACCTCCAGCGGGTGGAGGAAGTAGGGATCGCCGGACGCACGCGTCTGCGACCCGTGCGCCTTCATCGAGAAGACGTAGGCGCGGTTGAGGAGATCCTCGTCGGCGGAGGGATCATACGCCTTGACGCGCTCGACAAGCTCGTACTGCCGGATCATGCGGCCCGACCCGGCGCACGCGGCGCCTCAAATGTGTTTGTGACGTTTCTCAGGGCGGTCCTGTACGAACCGAAGGAGAGCTGGACGCTCTCCTGTTTTTTGTTCGGCGAGGGGGCGTTGCACCCCCTCCTGGTCCTGCGGTCGTTGTCCAGAATCAGAGGTCTCCGTCGGGATCCTCGGTCATGGCGAAACCGGCGCCCGGCTCCGCATCCATGTCGGCGGCGACGTCGTCATCCTCGGTCAACTCTTCGCCGTCGCTCTCGCTCATGCCGTCTTCGTCGCCCAGCGAGTTGTTGCCGCGGGCGGCCCAATCATTCTCGCCGGCCATCAGCTCAACGATCTCTTCCTCGGGCTCGTCCGGTTCGACATGCTTCTGGTGGCCCTTGATCAGGGCGTTCTTCAGATACTCCAGCGACACCGTCTCGTCCGCGATCTCGCGGAGCGCCACGACCGGATTCTTGTCGTTGTCGCGGTCGATCGACAGCGGGGCGCCGCTCGCGACTTCGCGGGCGCGCTGGGCAGCCATCATGACCAGCTCGAAACGGTTCGGAACCTTCAGGACGCAATCTTCAACGGTAACGCGGGCCATGCCAGACGAACTCCGGATTCATAGGAGGCTCTAGACTATATGGATGTGGCCCGATAGGTGCAAGCGCGAACGACAGCGCTGCTGCATTGCGTCGGGGGAACACCCCCGTCCAAGCTCAATATCCATCCTGCCTGAGGCCTGAAAATAGAAGGCAATCCCTGCCTCTTGTATGTTTGCCCACAATACACTAGATTTCAAAATTGGAACGCGAGCTTTTGCGCATGTTCCAATACATTTTCAACAAGCAGCGATGGAAGGATCCAGGCATTGGACCGCAATTCGACTTTGCCGCGTGATGTCAGCAAGTTGTTTTACAAAGAAGAACGTCTCGCACTTTTTATCGACGGCGCCAACCTCTACGCCGCAGCACGTTCACTTGGCTTCGATATTGATTACAAAAGGTTGCGTGACGGCTTCGCCGGGGAAGGCAGGCTTGTGCGCGCCTTCTATTACACCGCCCTCGTCGAAGATCAGGAATACTCCCCGATCCGCCCGCTGGTCGATTGGCTGGACTACAACGGCTACACCATGGTGACCAAGCCGACCAAGGAGTTCACCGACGCGTCGGGCCGGCGCAAGATCAAGGGCAACATGGACATAGAGCTGGCCATCGACGTGATGGAGATGGCCGATCATGTCGACCACATCCTGCTGTTCTCCGGTGACGGCGACTTCCGCCGGCTGGTGGAGGCCGTGCAGCGCAAGGGCGTCCGCTTCAGCGTCGTCAGCACCGTCCGCTCGCAGCCGCCGATGGTCGCCGACGAGTTGCGCCGGCAGGCCGACAATTTCATCGAGTTGCAGGAGCTGGCGCCCTTCATCGCCCGCACCCATCATCACCGCGATCAGGCCCCCTCCCACCACGACCAGCAGGGCGGCCCGACCATGTACGACCCCGACGACCGGGGCTGACGTCACGGGCCGGAAAGCAGCGGCCCGAAACCAGCGAAAGCAGACGGCATGAAAAAAGGAGCGCACCCGGCGCTCCTTTTTCGTTCGGGGACTTCCGTATTCCGGCCTTAAAAACCGGCTGTCCGTTGCCGGTTCCGCGCCATCCGGTCGGCCGTCTTCAGCGCCGCGATCAGGCTGGTCGCGTTGGCCTTGCCGGTGCCCGCAATGTCCAGCGCCGTCCCATGGTCGGGAGAGGTGCGGACGAAGGGCAGGCCCAGCGTGATGTTCACGCCGCTGTCGAAGTCCACCGTCTTCACCGGGATCAGCGCCTGATCGTGGTACATGCACAGCGCCGCGTCATAACCGCGCCGCGCGGCGGCATGGAACATGGTGTCGGGCGGGCGCGGCCCGGACACATCGATGCCGTCGGCGCGCAGCGTCGCGATGGCGGGCTCGATGATGTCGATCTCCTCGCGCCCCATCGCCCCACCCTCCCCCGCATGCGGGTTCAGGCCGGCGACTGCCAGCCGCGGCCGGTCGATGCCGAAGTTGCGTGCCAGCGACGCCGCGGTGACCCGGCCGGCATGGACGATGGCTTCGGTGGTCAGCTGGTTCACCGCGTCGCGCACCGACACGTGGATGGTCACCGGCACCACCCGAAGATCGGCCGCGGCCAGCATCATGATCGGTTCGTCGGTCAGTCCGGCGAGGTGGGCCAGATATTCGGTATGGCCGGGATGGCGGAAACCGGCGGCATAGAGCGACGATTTCTGGATCGGGTTGGTGACCACGGCCGCGGCCTGCCCACCCTGCACCAGCGCCACGGCACGGTCGATGCTGGCGATCACTGCGGCACCGTTGGCCGGATCGGGCCGGCCGGCGACAACCGGGTTGCCGAGCGTCACCGGCAGGACCGGCAGGGCGCGGCCGAACAGCGCCGCCCCCTCCTGCGGAGACGTGACGGCCTGCACCGGAACCGGCAGTCCGATTGAGGCTGCCAGCGCGGCCAGCCTCGCGGGGTCGTCCAGAATGACGAAGGGTCGCAGGCCGGCCTCGTCGCGGGCCAGCCACGCTTTCAAGCCGATCTCCCCGCCGACACCGGCCGGCTCCCCCATGGTCAGGGCCAGCGGCAGGTCGTTCGGCGGGGCGGCGGTCACAGGCGGGTCTCGATGAAGGCGGTGCGGCGCAGGTCACGCAGATAACGGCGCGACAGCAGCTCCGCCCGTTCGCTGACCAGTTCGCGCTCGATCTCTTCGCGGCCGGGCAGCTTGGCCTCCTGGATGGGAGTCGGGGCCGGCGGCGGCGGCGGGGCCGGCTGGGCTTCCGGCGGCGGCTGGATCATCGGCATGTCGCGCTTGCAGACGATCAGGATCACCGCGGCGGCCGGGCTCATCAGCACCGGGCTGGCCTGGCCGAGCGGGATGCCGAGCGCGAGGTTCTGCAGGCCGGGGGCCATGTCCTTGACCCGCATGGTGCCCATATCGCCCGATTCTGGCATGCCGGTCTCCCTGGCGCGGGCCTGGAAATCGGAGCAGCTCTTGATCGACTTGCGCAGCTTTTCAGCCTGTTCCTTGACGGACTTGGCCTGCTCCTTGGACTCGATCGGGAGAATGATCTGCTTCATGTTGACCGTGGCCTTGGCCACGTCCGGCCGCGGTTGCGGACGGGGTGCGGCCGGCCGGGCGACCGGCATCGGCACCTCGCCGCCGCTGCTGCCGAACGGCCGCTGACCGCGCACCAGCAGGATGTGGTAGCCGGTCGCCGTGCGGACCGGCGCCGACAGCTGGCCGCCGCGCATGCCCGACAGCGCCTTGTCCACCTCCGGCGACAGCTCGCCGCTGCGCACCCAGCCCAGGTCGCCGCCCGACGCGGCACCGGCGGATTGCGAGAACTGGCGGGCAAGCGCTGCGAAATTGCCGCCGCGCTTCACCTCCTCCACCAGACGCTCGGCATTGCGGCGCACCTCGTCGTCCTGGTCGGGGCTGTCCACCGCCAGGAAGATCTCGGCGACCAGATATTCGGGCTTGCCGATGTTGGCCTTCAACCGCTCCATCGCGGCGTCGACCTCGTCCTCGCCGACCACGACCTCCTGGCGGATGCGGCGCTGCATCACCTTCTGCCAGGCGAGCAGGGCACGGATCTGGTCCTTCAGGGTGGAATAGGGCACGTTCTGGCGCTTCAGCATCTCCTGAAGCTGCTGGCCGTTCATCCGGTTCTGCTCGGCGATGCGCTTGACGGCGTCCTCGATCTCCGACGCCGACACGGTGACGCCCTGGCGCTTGGCCTCCTGCATCTGCAGGCGCTCGTCGATCAGCAGGCGCATCACCTGCGGCATCAGCCGCTGGGTCGTCTCCGGGTTGGCGGCGGCGCCAGCGTTCAGCAGCGCCATGCGGATGCGGGCATTGACGTCCGAAACCGAAACGACCTCGTCATTCACCACCGCAGCGATGCCTTCCGACCCCGGCGCGCGGGCCTGACGCGTGCTCTCGTCCCCCGTCCGCGGCGCGGCGGCGCCGGCGGCAGCCTTGCTGGACTGCGCCACGGCGGGCATGGCCAGAAGCGCACAGGCGGTCGCCACGGCGACGGTGGTCCGGACGGCTCGCAAACTCGACATGCTGCTCAAGCTCCAAAAACGGGTCGCCCGTTATTACGGTGGGGCCGGTGCCCCTGGCAAACGGAATCGGCCCCTGCAATCCAGTGCTAAACCAAGTGGGCGGAATTATGACCGATGGCGATAACCGCCCGCTTTGCGGCGAAAGGTCCCACCCAAGGGAGCCCTCCTATCAACCGTCTTCCAGATGCAGAAGGGCGGCGATGCCCAGCAGCAGGCTGATGCCGGCGGGACTCCAGGCGGCCATGATGATGGGTATGGTTTCCGACATGCCGAAGGTGCGGACCACGTCGGTCATCACGAACAGCACGAAGCCGGTCAGCACGCCGCCGGTGACCATCGCCATGGTGCCGCCGCGGCGCGGCAGACGCAGCGAGAAGGCGGCGGCGAACAGCACCATCGCCAGGAACAGGAAGGGCTGGGCCAGCAGCGACTGGTAATGCAGCCGGTGGCGCACGGCCGGGAAGCCTGTGGTCTCCAGCGTGTGGATGAAGCGCGGCAGCTCCCAGAAGGAGATGGTCTCCGGCGGGGCGAAGCTCTCCTCGATGGTCGCCATGTCCAGTTCGGTCGGGATGGTGTAGCTGTCCAGCTTCTCCGGGTCCTTCTTGGCCCGGTTCAGGATCGCTTCCTGCAATTCCCACTTGCGGTCCTTCAGCACGGCGCTGGGCGCATCGACGCGGCCCAGATAGTTCTGGTCGGCGTCGAACAGGAAGACGATGACGTTCGACAGCTCGAAGGTCACCGGGTTCACCAGCTCCGAATGGATGAAGAACTGCTCATTCTCGTTGGTCTGACGCAGCCACAGGCCGGAGCGCGAGATGTTCAGCGTGCTGGACTGGAGTTTGAGATAGCGGTCCTGCAACTGCTCGTACTTGGCGATGAACACGGCGCCGACCGGGTTGATCAGCGTCACCTTCACCACGCCGATGGCGGCGGCGGCGAACATCACCGGCATCAGGAACTGCCACGCCGACACGCCGACCGCGCGGGCAACCACCAGCTCGGCGCTGCGCGTCAGCCGCCAGAAGGTGAACATGCCCGCGAACAGGACGACAAAGGGGAAGATCTGCTGCCCGATCTCCGGCAGCTTCAGCAGCGCCATCTCCACCACCAGCCCGAAGGTGACGTGGGGCTTGGTGCCGGCGCGGCGCAGAAGCTCCACCGTGTCCAGCAGCAGCACGATGGCGAGCAGGATCACCATCAGCAGGCAGAACCACACGACGAACTGCCGCCCGATGTAGCGGGAAAGCGTAGGCGAGGAATACATGCGGTGTCCGGTCTCCGGAGCCCCGCCCGCAGCGCCGCCATGGCGCCTGGGACGGGCTGGCGCGGTCCCGACCGATAAGGATCGGTGCAGGCCCCCGCCGGAACAAGTCCCGCTGTTTACCTCTGTTGCGCCGCGATGACAACCGAAGCCGAGGCCGAAGCCGAGGCGGGTGCCGCAACCGGGCGCCCGCAAGCCTATCGACGGTGTCGTGCGTCTCCCTCCTTTTCCGTCTGGACTTCCTGCGCCGGCACTCCAAACTGTTGGGGAGAGGCTGCACGGGAGGGTCGGTCGATGACGGACACCACGGTCGCAATCCGCCATGCGCGCGGGTCGGACGCCGCCGGCATGGCCCGCGTCCATGTGCAAAGCTGGCGCTCCACCTATCCCGGGCTGATCCCGGCGCAGTTCCTGGTCAACCTGTCGGAACCGGCAGCCGCCCAGCGCTGGGCAGCCATCGCCGAGACGCGCGGCCCCGGCCAGGGCGCCTTCGTCGCGGTGGATGTCACCGGCCGGATCGCCGGTCCCGGCACCATCGTCGGCATCGCCTCCTTCGGCACGCGCCGGGTCACGGTGGAGGGGCACGCAGGCGAGTTCCACGCGCTTTATTTGCTAGACGACGCAAAGGGTTACGGCATCGGCCGACGGCTGATGGCGGCGATGGCCGACCGTTTCCTGGCCGCCGGTATCCGCTCCGCGGCAGTCTGGTGCCTGCGCGACAACCCGTCGCGCTGGTTCTATGAAAGGTTGGGCGGGATCAAGGTGGCGGAGCGGCCGATCCGCTTCGCCGGCAGCGATCTTGTGGAAATCGCCTATGGCTGGCGCGACCTGACGCCGCTTGCACGCTTGTCGGCGGGGCCGGAGGTGCGGTAGTGAGGGGACTTGAGTCCCCACGCATCAGGATTCGCCGATGTCCAGCGCCGCCTCCCTTTCCGCCGAACGCGTTCTCATTCTCGATTTCGGGTCGCAGGTGACCCAGCTCATCGCCCGCCGTGTGCGCGAGAGCGGTGTCTATTGCGAAATCCACCCCTTCGGCATGAGCGACGAGCGCATCCGCGAGTACGACCCGAAGGCGATCATCCTGTCGGGCAGCCCGGCCTCCGTCACCGAGGCGAACGGCCCCCGCGCGCCGCAGGCGGTGTTCGACCTGAAGGTTCCGGTTCTCGGCATCTGCTACGGCCAGCAGACCATGTGCCACCAGCTGGGCGGCACCGTGTCCGGATCCGACCACCGCGAGTTCGGCCGCGCCTTCATCGAGATCAAGGAGCCCTGCGCCCTGTTCGACGGGCTGTGGGACATCGGGTCGAAGGAACAGGTGTGGATGAGCCACGGCGACCGCGTCACCGCGCTGCCGCCCGGCTTCCGCGCCGTGGCGGTCAGCGACGGCGCGCCCTTCGCCGCCATCGCCGACGACCAGCGCCGCCTGTACGGCGTGCAGTTCCATCCTGAGGTGGTCCACACCCCGCACGGCGCCCAGCTGCTGGCGAACTTCGTCCACCGCGTCGCCGGCATCGAGGGCGACTGGACGATGGCCGCCTTCAAGCAGCAGGCGATTGAGAAGATCCGCGCCCAGGTCGGCACGGGCAAGGTGATCTGCGGCCTGTCGGGCGGCGTCGATTCGTCGGTCGCGGCCGTGCTGATCCACGAGGCCATTGGCGACCAGCTGACCTGCATCTTCGTCGACACCGGCCTGATGCGCGCCGGCGAGTCGGAAGAGGTCGTGCGGCTGTTCCGCGACCATTACAACATCCCGCTGGTCCACCGCGAGGCGGCCGACCTGTTTCTGAGCAAGCTGGCCGGCGTCACCGATCCGGAACAGAAGCGCAAGATCATCGGCGGCCTGTTCATCGAGGTCTTCGACGAGGAGAGCGCCAAGGTCGGCGGTGCGGAGTTCCTGGCCCAGGGCACGCTCTACCCCGACGTGATCGAGAGCGTCTCCTTCACCGGCGGCCCGTCGGTCACCATCAAGTCGCACCACAATGTCGGCGGCCTGCCGGAGCGGATGAAGCTCAAGCTGGTCGAGCCGCTGCGCGAGCTGTTCAAGGACGAGGTCCGCGCCTTGGGCCGCGAACTCGGCCTGCCGCCGGCCTTCATCGGCCGCCATCCCTTCCCCGGCCCGGGCCTCGCCATCCGCGTCCCCGGCGAGATCACCCCGGAAAAGCTGGAGATCCTGCGCAAGGCCGACACGGTCTATCTGGAGGAAATCCGCAACGCCGGCCTCTACGACGCGATCTGGCAGGCCTTCGCCGTGCTGCTGCCGGTCCGCACCGTCGGCGTGATGGGCGACGGCCGCACTTATGACCATGTGCTGGCTCTGCGCGCGGTGACCTCCACCGACGGCATGACCGCCGACTGGTATCCCTTCCCCCACGACTTCCTGGCGCGCGTGTCCAATCGCATCGTCAACGAGGTCCGCGGCGTCAACCGCGTGGTCTACGACATCACGTCGAAGCCGCCGGGGACCATTGAGTGGGAATGAGGCGAGTGGGAGTGAGGCCGGCGGAAGCGCATCGCCGGTGAAAGACGAAGGGGCGGGAAACCGCCCCTTTTCTTTTGTCTGCTCAGACGTCGCTCAGAACAGTGACTCTACTGTCTGCGTCTTGGGACCGCGCCGCTTGCCGCGGGCGGGCTTGGGGCTGGCCGGAAGCAGGCCCTCCCTCTGTGCGCAGAGGTCGTGCCAGACATGGCCCGGACGCTCCGGCGTCCAATACATGGGTTCGCCGAGCAGCACCTCTTCGCCACAACAGGTGCAGGGAGGGTATGGGCTGGATGTGTGTTCGAACCGGTCCATCTCACCGTTATGCCAGTGGCGAGGCGATCCGTAAGTGATGCGGATCAAATCGAACCGCAAGGGTGCAAAAAATAGTTCAGTTCAAGCTGCGCAAGAAGACGGCGACGGTCCTGCTCTCCTACGGCAGGGAAGCGGGACCGCGCGGCCTTATCCCGTCAACGCACGTCGGCCAGTGCAACGCAGGCACGGTCGCGGCCAGCGAGGCTGCCGCAGCCGTCGGCGCGCTGGGAAACGAAGCGCATCACCACGCGCTCGCCCTTGCCGACCGACTGCGGCGGCAGCAGCGCCTCGGCGACCTGGGTGGTGAATTGCGGGCTGACGCGGTGCGTCGTCGCAGGCGCCGGGTCGAGGCTGGCGACCTGCACCGGCCGGGCCGGAGCGACGGCAGGAGCCGGGGCTGGAGCTGGCGCCGGCTCGGGCAGCGACGCCACGACCACCGGAGCCGGGGCCGGGGCCGGTTCGGCGATCTTCGGCTCGGCCGGGCGCGGCTCCATCCGCCGCGGCTCGACGGCACGGGATTCGGGGGCACGCGATTCGAGCGCGCGGGTTTCGGGGGCGGCGGAGGCGACGACGACCGGCGCCGGTTCCGACCGCTGCGAGGGCGCCGGCTGGCCGTTGCGCGGCTTCGGCGCGTCGTCCGGGACCACCGCGATCTCGATGGCCGAGGCGCCGGCCGCCAGCGACGGTTCGCGCGGGCCGGTGCCGCGCAGCACCGGGGTCAGCGCCGCCAGATACATCTTCGTCTCGCGCGGCAGCCGCTGCTTGCCGGCCAGATGCTGCGCATAGCAGGCCGGGCCGCAATTGTAGGCGGCGAGGAAACCGGGGGCGCCGAACAGGTCGTACATCTCGCGCAGATACGCGGTGCCGGCCATGATGTTCTCGTGCGGGTCGGATGGATCGGACCCCAGCCCATATTTCGCCCGCATCAGCTCATAGGTGCCGGGCATCACCTGCATCAGGCCGATGGCCCCGGCGGAGCTGGTCAGAACCTTGCCGCTGTTGGTCGTCGCCCGGCCATTGCTCTCGCGCATCATCACCGCGCGGATCCATTTCTCCGGCATGTCGTACCGCTGGGAGGCCTCGCGGATGTGCGGGACCCAGCGGGACAGCGGATCGTTCGGATCCGGGACATAGGCAGCGGATTCGACCGGCGGAGCCGTCTGCACCTGCGGCGCGTCGGAGGCGCAGCCGGCCAGACCGAGGGCAAGGCACAGCAGTGCTCCGGCGGCGTGGATCGTCGCGAGGTTTCGTTTGACCACGAGGGGATTTCCGTGCTGTTGGCGCAGGCGGGACAAAAGATGGATCGCTTTTCAATGTATAGCCCACGCCTGTCAAGCGACATCACGGCCGTTTCTTGAATCCTGTCCCGAAGATGCCTCAAAAATGCCCGATTTATCCCTTGTGAAGAGGTCGGCAATTAGGATTTTGGGCAAATGTCCCTATGCCAATCTTCTCTCTCCATCCGGACATCACCACGCAGTCACAAGGCGCGACAACGGGAACCTTGACGGAACATCCACGCCACCCCTAATGGAGGGCGCCGGCCGCCCCCTCAACCGACGCCGCTCCGATCGGACAGGCCCGGCCGAACTGGATCGACGATCATGACCGCCCCTCAACGGACCTTCCCACCGGCCCCGCAGCCGCCGCAGCAGCTGCAACCTGGGCGGCCCGCGCCGCAGGAAGACGCCCCGCCCCGCAAGCCCCGTCGGTTCGGCCGGCTGCTGGCGCTCCTGCTGGTTCTTCTCATGGCGGGCGGTGGCATCGCCCTGTGGCGAGCCCGCAATCCAGCCCCCTCCCCCATCCCCGTCGGACCGGTGGCGGATCGGCCGGTCGAGTTGACCGCGCTGGAGGTCACGGCGGTCGCCCCGCGCGCGCTGACGGAGACGGTCCGGCTCAGCGGCTCGGTCTCGCCGATGGAACAGTCGGCGGTGAAGGCCGAGGTCGCCGCACGGCTGGCCGAGGTTTCGGTGCGCGAGGGTCAGGCGGTCCGCCGCGGCGACGTGCTGGCCCGCTTCGACACGGTGGAGCTGACCGCCCGCCTGAACGAGAAGCAGGCCAATCTGGAGGGCGCCCGGGCCCAGCTGGTGCTGGCCGAAAAGACGCTGACCAAGAACCGCACGCTGAACCGCAGCAACATCGTCTCGGACACCAGCCTGGATCAGGCCGAAAGCAGCTTCGGCTTCCAGCGCGCCCAGGTCGATGCGCTGGCGGCGCAGGTCGAACTGGCGCGCAAGGCCCTGCGCGACGCGGTGGTACTCAGCCCCATCGACGGCATGGTCGCCACCCGCTCCGTCAATCCGGGGGAAAATCTGGCGGTGAACGCCGCCATGTTCACAGTGGTCGACCTGTCGCGGGTCGAGGTCGAGGCGACCGTCCCGGCGGAGCAGGTGGCCCGACTCGCCGTCGGCCAGACCGCCAGCCTGCGGGTCGAAGGCTTCGGCGAGCGGGAGTTCGCCGGCAGCGTCGCCCGCATCAACCCGATGGCACGCGCGGGATCGCGCGCCATCCCGGTCTATGTGACCATCGACAATCGCGACGGCGCGCTGCGCGGCGGCATGTTCGCCAGCGGCGAGGTTCTGGTGGCGCAGGCGGCGGGCGCCATCGCCGTGCCGCCGGTCGCCGTCCGCCATGACGAGCAGGGCGACTTCGTCCTCGCGATTGCGGACGGCCATACCGTGCGCCGCCCGGTCACGCGGGTGGCGCTGTGGGCGCGCGGCGATCTGGTGCAGGTGGAGGGCCTGGCGCCGGGCGACCGCGTCGTCACCGGCAACCTGCCCGGCCTGACCGCCGGACGCAGCGTCTCGATGACCGGCACCTGACCCGGACGGACCAGCCGCCATGCCGATCACCCGCATCAGCGTCGATAACCCGGTCTTCGCCACCATGATGATGGTGGCGCTGATGGTGCTCGGCCTCTTCTCCTACAACCGGCTGGGCGTCGACCTGTTCCCCGACGTCGATTTCCCGGTGGTGGTGGTCAGCACCGCCTATCCCGGCGCCAGCCCGGAGACGGTGGAGACCGACATCACACGGCCCGTCGAGGATGCGATCAACACCATCGCCGGCATCAAGACGCTGACCTCGCGCTCCTACGAGGGGCAGTCGGTGGTGATCGCCGAGTTCGACCTGAAGACCTCGTCGGTCCAGGCGTTGCAGGACGTGCGCGAGAAGGTCTCCGCCATCCGCGCCAGCTTCCGCGACGAGGTGAAGGACCCGCAGATCACCCGCTTCAACCCGGACGACCAGCCGATCCTGTCCATTGCCGTCACCTCCGACCTGCGGTCCTTGCGCGACCTCACCACGCTGACCGACCAGATCATCCTGAAGCGCTTGCAGAATGTCCGCGGCGTCGGCAAGGCCACCATCGCCGGCGGGGTGAAGCGGCAGATCCTGGTGCGGCTGAAGCCGGAAAAGCTGGAAGCGCTCAACGTCGGCGTCGACGAAGTGATCGCCACCGTCACCGGCGAGAACCAGGACGTGCCCGCCGGCACCGTCTCCGGCCAGGGGCGGGAGCGCGTGGTGCAGGTGGAGGGGCGCGTGCGCAACCCGCGCGACCTCCTGGACCTGATCGTCGCCCGGCGCGGCGGCAGCCCGGTGCGCCTCGCCCAGGTCGCCGAGGTGATCGACGGGCAGGAGGAGCAGGATTCCGCCGCGCTGCTGAACGGCAACCCGGCGCTGGCGGTCGATGTGGTGAAGGTGCAGGGCGCCAACACGGTGGAGGTCGCCCGCGGCCTGCATGCGGCAATCCAGGATCTGCGGACCAACGGCTCCCTGCCGGCGGACGTGACGCTGGCGGTGGTGCGCGACAGCTCCCGCGGCATCACCAACTCGCTCAGCAACGTGCAGGAGACGCTGGTCGAGGGCGGCATCCTGACCATCCTGATCGTCATGGTGTTCCTCGGGTCCTGGCGCAGCACGGTCATCACCGCGCTGACCCTGCCGGTCGCCGTGCTCGGCACCTTCGGCATGCTGGCCGCCATGGGCTTCACGCTGAACATGATGACGCTGATGGCGCTGTCGCTCGCCATCGGCATCCTGATCGACGACGCCATCGTGGTGCGTGAGAACATCATGCGCCACCTCGCCCGCGGCCAGGGCCACCGTCAGGCCGCCCTCGACGGCACGGCGGAGATCGGGCTGGCGGTGCTGGCGACCACGCTGACCATCGTCGCGGTGTTCCTGCCGGTCGCCTTCATGGGCGGCATCATCGGCCGCTTCTTCCTGCAATTCGGCATCACCGTCTCGGCGGCGGTGCTGATCTCGCTGTTCGTGTCCTTCACGCTCGACCCCATGCTGTCGAGCATCTGGTACGACCCGGCCGCCCACGGCCGCCACGGCAGCTCGATCTTCGGCCGCTTCGCGGCCTGGTTCGGGCGCGGCTTCGATGCGCTCTCGCACGGCTATGGCCGGCTGCTGCGCTGGGGCCTGCGCCGGCGCTGGGTGGTGGTGGTCGTGGCGCTGGCGATCTTCTTCGGCAGCTTCCTGCTGGTGCCGCGCATCGGCGTGGAGTTCGTCCCCGCTGCCGACCTGGGCGAGCAGATCGTCGAGGTGGAATCCCCGGTCGGCTCGTCGCTCGCCACCACCACCGCCAAGACCAGACAGGTGGAGGCGGCGATCCGCGAGTTCCCGGAGATCGCCTACACCTACAGCACCGTCAACACCGGCGTTTCCATCGGCCACAACCGCGGCAGCATCTATCTGCGCTACACCCCCATCGACCAGCGCAGGCGCTCGCCCAACGACCTCGCGCCACTGCTGCGGCAACGGCTGTCGGCGATTCCCGGCGTCACCATCGGCATCGCCATCCCCGGCGTCGGCGGCGTGCAGAAGCAGATCCAGGTCTCGGTCCAGGGCCGCGACATCGCCGAGCTGGACCGGCTGTCGCAGACCGTCATCGGCGCCATGCGCGCCATCCCCGGCTTCGTCGATGTCGACAGCACGCTGAAGGCGGCCAAGCCGACCCTGGCGGTCCGGCTGGAGCGCGACCTCGCGAGCGACCTCGGCATCGGCACCGCCAAGGTGGCCGACACACTGCGCCCGCTGTTCGCCGGTGACACGGTGTCGAGCTGGAAGGCGCCGGACGGCGAGAGCTACGACGTGCTGGTCCGCCTGCCGGAGGGCGACCGCGTCGGCCGCGCCGATCTCGACCGCATCCATTTCTCCGGCGGGGTCGATGCCAACGGCACGCCGCGGATGATCCCGCTGTCCCAGGTGGCGGAGGTGGTGACGACGCTCGGCGCCTCGCAGATCAACCGCCGAGACCTGCAACGCGAGGTGAATGTCCAGGCCAACGTCCAGGGCCGCGCCGCCGGCGATGCCGGCCGCGAGTTGCAGGCGGCGCTGGCGAAGATCGAGCTGCCGCCCGGCTACCGCATCGTCTTCGGCGGCTCGACCAAGGACATCGCGGAGACCAGCGGCTATGCCATGCAGGCTTTGGCGCTTGCCGTCATCCTGATCTACCTGATCCTGGCCTCGCAGTTCGGCAGCTTCCTGCAACCGCTCGCCATCATGGCCTCGCTGCCGCTGTCGCTGGTCGGCGTGTTCCTGGGGCTGCTCACGGCCGGGTCGACGCTGAACATCTTCAGCGCCATCGGCTTCATCATGCTGATGGGTCTGGTGACCAAGAACGCCATCCTGCTGGTCGATTTCGCCAACCAGGCGCGCAAGCGCGGCGCCGGCCTGCACGATGCGCTGGTCGAGGCGGGCATCATCCGCCTGCGTCCCATCGTGATGACCACCGCCGCCATGATCTTCGGCATGCTGCCGCTGGCGCTCGGCATCGGCGAGGGGGCGCAGCAGCGGGCGCCGATGGCCCATGCGGTGATCGGCGGGCTCCTGTCCTCCACCATCCTGACGCTGCTGGTGGTGCCGGTGGCGCTGACCTATCTCGATGGGCTGTCGCGCCGGATGAAGCGCTGGTTCGCCCACAGCGATCCCGACGCCCAGCGACACCCGACGGGGCGGCATCCGGCGGAGTGAGCGTTAAGGGACAGATTTCACCAAGACCTCGATCAGCCGTCATCCCCGCGGAGGCGGGGATCCAGGTTTTCGAGCCAGATGCCTGATACGGCTGGATTCCCGCCTTCGCGGGAATGACGGCCGAGAAATGGACGCGATCAAATCTCCGCATGCGGTGGGGTTCAGGCCAGGGCCGGGGTCCGCACCGAGCTGCCGACGCCGACGGCCCGCATGTTCTCCTCGACCCAGCGCCCCGCCGCCTCGCGCCCGGCGTCGCGCAGCCAGTTGAGGAAGCTCCAGTCGGTCATCAGCTTCGAATAGAGCCCCAGATCCTGCAAATGCTCGTCGGCGCCGATCAGGTGCAGGCGCGGGGCGTCGCTGCGGGCGGACAGACAGCGCATCTCCTGCAACAGCGCGGCGTTGAAGGTGATCTGGTTGAGGCGGGCGGCGATGCCGGCCGGGTCCTCCGGCGTGGTGGCGCAGGTGAAGGGGTTGATCGCCACCACCAGCAGGTCGGCGCCGGGACAGGCCGCAGCCAGCGGCGACAGTGGCGGGTTGGCGAGATAGCCGCCATCCCAGTAATCCTGGCCGTCGATCCGCACCGCGCGGAACAGGCTCGGCAGGCAGGCCGAGGCCAGCAGGTGATCGACCTCCAGCTCCGTCTCGTCGAACAGCCGCAGGGCTCCGGTCCGCACAGTGGTGGCGCTGACGAACATCCGCAGCCCGCTCCGCCGGATCAGCTCCGGTTCGACCATCTCGGCCAGCAGGCCGCGCAGCGGGTGGAAATCCGCCGATTGGGTCCGATAGGGGCTGACCCAGCGCCGCGCCCAATCGACCATATGGGTTCCCGGCGCATGGTCGACGTTCCAGCGGCCGAGCAGCCGGTCGGTCACGCTCGGCCGGATCGGCCCCAGCCGCCCGGCGGCGCTGACCCGCTCCCAGAAATTCGCCAGCTCCGCCCGCGCGCCTGAGCATCCGCCCCTTGCCCAGCCCTGGGCCAGCATGGCAGCGTTCATCGCCCCGGCGCTGGCGCCGCTGACGCCGACCAGCCGGATGTCCTCCTCCAGCAGCCGGTCGAGCACGCCCCAGGTGAAGGCGCCATGCGCACCGCCACCCTGCAAGGCCAGCGCCAGCGTCGGCCTGGGCGGCGGCAGGGCCAGCATCGGTTCCGGCCCCGACAGTTCCAACGGTTCCGCAGGGCACGGGCGCGGCGCAGGCGTCGCCTTGCCGCGCATGCGGTTCCACAGCGTTCGGATCATGGTCATGGCCGGCACGTCTCCAAATGCTTATGCTGCACCGCAACATGAGCAGGAACTTCGGCATCGGCAAGGGGGTATGCCCATGGAGGCAGGCAGGGAACGGCATTGGAAACCCGCCTCCACATGCACTAAGTAGGCGCACACTCCAGCCGCCGAGCCGCCCCTTGCCCATCCCTCCCTATCAGGTCATCCCGATCACCGACCCCGAAGATCCACGCATCGAGCCTTACCGCGACGTGCGGGAGCGCGATCTCGTCGGCCGTGACGGGCTGTTCATTGCCGAGGGGGCGGTGGTGGTGCGCAGCCTCGTGCAGTCCAGCCGATACCGCGCCCGCTCGCTGCTGATCGCCGGGAAGCGGCTGGAGGCGCTGGAGCCGATGCTGGCTGCCCTTCCGCCGGACACCCCGGTCTACACCGCCACCCAGCCCGTGCTGGACCGCATCGCCGGCTTCCCCCTGCATCGCGGCATCCTGGCGGTGGGGGAGAAGACCAATGTCCCGAGCGTGGCCGATCTGCTGGGTGCCTGCGGCCCGATCGCCCGTGTCGTGATGCTGTTCGGCATCGGCAACCACGACAACATGGGCGGCATCTTCCGCAACGCCGCCGCCTTCGGCGCCGATGCGGTGATCCTCGATTCCGGCTGCTGCGACCCGCTCTACCGCAAGGCGATCCGCGTTTCGGTGGGGGCGACCCTGCTGGTGCCGACGGCGAGGCTCGGCATCGACGAGGACCCGCTCGCCCTGCTCGACCGGTTCGGCTTCGAGGCGGTGGCGCTCAGCCCCGCCGGTGCCGAGACGCTGGCCGCCCTCACCCCGCCGCGCCGCGCCGCCCTGCTGTTCGGTTCGGAAGGGCCGGGCCTGCCGCCCGCCCTGCTGGCCCGCGCCCGCAGCGTCCGCATCCCGATGGCCGGCGACTTCGATTCCCTCAACGTGGCGACCACCAGCGGCATCGTGCTGCACCACATCGCGTCCGGACAGGTCCAATGACCGAAGAAATCAGCACGCCGCCAGCCGATCCGCATCTGGTCCATGACCTCGCCGTCGCCCATCCGGAGGTGACGACGCTGGGAGCCGCCGGCCTGCTGCGGATGACCGACGCCGAGACGCGCGGGCTGGTGCCGCTCGGCCTGCCGCTGCCGAAGGGCAAGCGCGACCTGCTGGTCCCGGCGGAGCGACGCGAGGCCATCCTGCTGGAGATCACCGGCCGCATCGACCGCGCCCACCGCCGCGACGCGCTGCTGGCCCAGGGCCGCCGGGCGCTGTCCGGCAGCCACACGGCGCTGCTGTCCTGCGAGGACCGCACCCGCGTCCGCGCCGTGCGCAGCGACGAGTTGCCCTGGCCCGGCCTGTCCCCGGCGATCCGCCTGCACGTCTCCCGGACCTTCGACGCGCTGGAGCTGTCGGACCTCTCCGATGCCGAGCTGTCGGCCCGTCTGGACCACGACCCGGCCCTGCGCGCAGCACTGGATGACGCCCTGTCCCGCATCGCCGCCCGGCTGCGCGATCTGGCGGACCGGGCTGGCGACGACCCGGATTGGGGCTTCGCCAGCCTCGCCGACCGGCTGGGCAAGGCCGCCCGCAACCGCAGCGATGCCGACGAGCTGCTCGACCGCTGGGACCGTGAGTATGACCAGTGGCGCCGCGACCGGGCGGAAGCGCGCGGCCGGCTCTATGTCGACCGCCATTTCGACTTCTCCCGCTTCGAACGGCTGTTCCCGGTGGCGCGCGGCATGAACCGCCGTCTGGTGCTCGTGATCGGGCCGACCAACTCGGGCAAGACCCACCGCGCCATTTCAGCACTCCGCGAGGCCCGCGACGGCGTCTATCTGGCGCCCTTGCGCCTGCTGGCGCTGGAGGTGATGGAGCGGCTGAACGCCGAGGGCACCCCCACCACCCTCATCACCGGCGAGGAGGAGATCCGCACCCCCGGTGCCCGCCACACCGCCTCGACCATCGAGGTGATGGACCCGGACCGGCCGGTCGAGGTCGCGGTGATCGACGAAATCCAGATGCTGGCTGACCCGGCGCGCGGTTGGGCCTGGACCGCCGCCCTGATGGGCGTGCCGGCGGAGACCGTCTATATCCTCGGCGCGCCGGAGGTCCGTCCGCTGGTGGAGCGCGCCGCCGCCCATCTCGGCGAGCCGCTGGAGGTGGTGGAGCTTGAGCGCAAGACCCCGCTGTCGATGCTCGACCGCCGGCTGGACTGGGCGGAGGTGGAGCGCGGCGACGCGCTGATCGCCTTCTCCCGCCGCGAGGTGCACAGCGTCCGCGACACGCTGCTGGCGCAGGGGCTGTCGGTCGCCGCCATCTATGGCGCGCTGGCTCCGGCGGTGCGGCGGCGCGAGGCGGCGCGTTTCCTGTCCGGCGAGGCCGATGTGGTGGTGGCGACCGACGCCATCGGCATGGGGCTGAACCTGCCCTGCCGCCGCGTGCTGTTCACCGCGCTGGAGAAGTTCGACGGCAGCAGCGTCCGTCCGTTGACCGCGACGGAGGTAAAGCAGATCGCCGGCCGCGCCGGCCGCTTCGGCCAGTTCGAAGAAGGGCATTTCGGCGTCATCGCCCGCGGCACCCCCGCCGCGCTGAAGCGCCTGCTGGAGGCGCCCGACCGCCGCCTCCGCGCCGACGCCCCCCTGCCCGTCCGCCCCAACCGTGCCATGCTGGCCCGCCTCGCCAGCCACATCGACAGCGACGAGACCCGGCTGCTGGTGGAGTGCTTCGGCAGCGCCGCCACCGCCGGCTCCCCCTTCCGGCTGGCCGACCTGTCGGCGCTGCGCCGGGCCACGCCGATGCTGGACGCCCGCCGGCTGGCGCTCGCCGCCAAACTCGACCTGCTGCTCGCCCCCGCCGACCTGGAGGATGCGGAGGATGCCAAGGTCTTTGCCGCCATCCTCGACGCGGTGGAAGCCGGAGAGACGCTGCCGCTCGCCCGGCTGATCCCGGCGCGGCTCGACGGGCTGGCCGCCGATGTGCTGGAGGCGGCATCGCGCGCCTGCGACCTCTATTTCTGGGCGTCGCGCAAGTTCCCGGATAACCTGCCCGACCGCGACCGGGTGCGCAGTGCGCGCGACGCCATCGGCCAGCGTCTGTCCGAAGCGCTGGCCTCCCGCGCCCGCCGCCGCGAGCCGCCGCCGGCAGCCGGTTTCCGCGGCGCCCCGCGCAAGCGCTTCGGTCCACGCCGCCGCTGACAAAGGGGGGATTGGTTCCCGGCGAAATTCGCCCGCATGGCACTGCTGCACCGCGAACGAAGTGACCGCCCTGCTGTTCTGAACTGGACCCGACTTGGCTCGGTCGCCATATCGATAGCGAACGCCTATCGACGCGTTAGAAAACGTCGATTGGACGCTATCGAAAGGCCCTGCCATTGTTGCATCGGCGGCCAAGCCATGCGGCCGTCCCGTTCAGGAGCAACCGGCGTGAAGACCGTATCCCCCACCATCGCCGACACCGTCCCCACCCCTGTCCGCACCCCTGCGGTGGGGCGCCGGTTCTGGACCATGCTCGGCCCCGGCTTCGTGGTGGCGGTCGGCTACATGGATCCAGGCAACTGGGCGACGGACATCGCGGCGGGCTCCAGCTTCGGTTTTGCCCTGCTGTCGGCGGTGCTGATCGCCAGTCTGGCCGGCATCTTCCTGCAAGGTCTGATCGTCCGGCTGACGCTGGCGACCGGCACCGATCTGGCCCGGCTGATCCGCCAGCGCTTCCCGCGGCCGGTGGCGATGCTGGTGTGGGCGGTGTCGGAACTGGCGATGATCGCCACCGATCTGGCCGAGCTGCTGGGCAGCGCAATCGCGCTGAAGCTGCTGTTCGGCATCCCGATCATGGCCGGGGTGGTGATCTCCGCCGTGCTGACCTTCGGCATCCTGGCCCTGCCCGGCGCCCGCGGCCGTGCGCCCGAACTGGTGGTCGGCGCGCTGATGAGCGTGGTCGTCGTCTGCTTTGCCTGGGAGCTGGCAATCGCCCGTCCCGACCCCGCCGCCCTGCTGGCCGGTCTGGTGCCGAGCGTCGAACTGGCCCGCGATCCGGAGATGCTGTACCTGTCGCTGGGCATCGTCGGCGCCACCGTCATGCCGCACAACCTGTTCCTGCACTCCGGTCTGGTGCAGGCGAGGCTGGCCGAAGTCAAGACGGCGGAGGAGCGGCGGCAGGCCGCCCGCTGGCTGACCGTCGACCTGTCGACCGCGCTGGCGCTGGCCGGTCTGGTCAACGGCGCCATCCTGGCGGTCGCCGCCGTGGCGTTCCAGGGAGCGGCGGCCGGCGCCTCCCCCGGCATCGAGGACGCCCACGCCCTGCTGGGCAGCAGCATCGGCGGCGTCGCCGCCCTGGTCTTCGCCATCGCCCTGCTGGCCGCCGGCCAAAGCTCCACCACCACCGGCACCATGGCCGGGCAGATGGTGACGGAGGGTTTCCTGAACCTGCGGCTGCGCCCGGTCACCCGCGCGCTGATCACCCGCGGCGCCTCGCTGATCCCGGCACTGGCGGTGCTGGGCAGCGCCGGCGATCGCGCGGTGGACGGGCTGCTGGTGCTGAGCCAGGTGGTGCTGGCCCTGACCCTGCCCTTCATCCTGATCCCGATGCTGCTGCTGCTGCGCAACGACAAGCTGATGGGCGGGCTGGCGATGGCGCCGCTGACACTGCGGCTGGCGAGCCTGACCGTGCTGGTGCTGACCGGCCTGTCCGGCTGGCTGGCCGGCACCACGGCGATGGTGTGAGCGGAAAGGCACCTCGACCCGGAGCGGGGAATGGTCCATCTTGCGGCCCGTTCCCCGTTTCTGCAGCCGGTGCCTTATGGATCCCGCCCTCGAACAACGCCTCGCCGATCTCGAAAGCCGCCTTGCCCATCACGAGCGCATGGCGGAGGAGATGTCGGAAGTCATCTTCGCCCAGGGCCAGACCATCGACCGCCTGACCGCCCAGATGAAGCGCATGCGCGACCGGGTGGAGGCGGCGGAATACGCCATCGCCTCCCCGCAGGACGACCGGCCGCCGCCGCATTATTGACGGGTTGGAGGGCTCTCCCTCATCCCACCCCTTCGTAGACCACCTCCGTCATCATCCCCGTCGCCATGTGCAGCAGGTTGTGGCAGTGCAGCGGCCAGCGGCCGGGGTTGTCGGCGTTGAAGGCGACGGTGACGCTGCCCATCATCGGCACCAGGACGGTGTCGCGCACCGCCCCCGCCACCGGCCGGCCGTCTATCGCCACCACCTGGAAATGATGGCCGTGCAGGTGCATGGGATGCGCCATCATCGACGCATTCTCGAAGGTCAGCTCCACCCGCTGGCCCTGGCGGACCGTCAGCGGCCGGTGCGCCCCGAAGGTCAGGCCGTCCAGGCTCCAGACATAGGGCGCCATCGAGCCGGTCAGCCGCATCCGCCGCGTCAGGTCGGCCGCGCGCGCCGCCAGCGGCGAGACCGCGACCAGCTGCTTTTCCAAAGACAGGTCGAGCGGATCGGTCTGCGTCTCCCCGGCCGCCGCGACCTTCTCAACCGCAGCGCCGGGGGTGGCGAGGATGATGCCGGTGCGCTGCACCGCCCCCTCGCGCAGAGCCAGGATCGGGAAGGCGCCGCCCTCGGCCGGCACGATCAGGCGGATGTCCAGCCGCTGGCCCATGCTCATGGCGAAGCGGCTGCCGGCAACCGGCTGCACCGGGTTGCCATCGGCGGCGATCACCTGCCCGGTCAGCCGCCCGAGGTCGAGATGGAAAGCGGTCGAGGTGGCGCCGTTGATGATGCGCAGCCGCACCCGTCCGCCCCGCTCCACCCGCACCAGCTCGGGGTCGGCAAGTGTGCGGTCGTTGGCGAGGTAGGCATCGTACTCGACATCGTTCAGGTCCATCGCCATGCCGCTCATGCCGTGGCCCGAACCATGTCCCGCCTGCCCGTGTTCCATCGACCCATGGTTCATAGCGCCGCCGACCATTGAGCCGTGGTTCATCGCGCCATGATTCATGGCTCCATGGTCCATTGAGCCATGATCCATCTGGCCGTGCCCGCCATGGGCCATTCCGCCGGCCGGCGCACCCAGGGAAGCCAGCAGCTCGGCCGGGTCGCGGAAGGTGAAGTCGTGCAGCAGGATTGTCACCTCCTGCTCGTCGGCGCGCAGATCCTCGGCGCTGCGCACCACCAACGGGGCCGCCATCAGCAGCTGTTCCTGCATCCCGTGGTGGGAGTGCATCCAATGGGTCCCTGTGCGCGGCGCGAAGTCGTAGCGGACCGATTCGCCGGTGCGGATCGCTGGACGGTTGGTGTCGATGACACCGTCCTGGACATAGGGCGGCGTCTGGCCGTGCCAGTGGATGACCGCATCCTCCCCCGCCCGGTTGGCGAGGTCGACGACAAAACGCCGGCCGGGGTCGAGGCTCAGCCCAGGGGTGCCGCCGGGCTGGCGGATGCCGAACACGCCGGCAGCCTTGCCGTTCACGTCGAGCGTGCGGCGGTCGACGGTCAGGAGGACCGCATCCTCCACCGGGTTGCTCCCTTGATTGGCAGCAAGGACGGAGCGCGGAAAGGCGGGAAGCAGGGCGGCACAGCCGCCGGCAACCGCCGTCGACAGCAGACGGCGGCGCGAAAACGCGAGAGTCATGACGGACTCCGAATGATCGGGGGAACAGGGAACGGAGAAAGCGCCGCGGAAGCCCGGCGGCGCGCCGGCATCATCCCAGCCGCGGCGGCGGCAGGTCGGGCCGCACCCCCAGCCCTTCGCGCAAAGGCCCGGTCGCCCAACGCAAGCGCAGCCCCGAAGACCCGGCCGGGGTCAACAGCGCGGCACTGGGCAAACCGACGACCATGGAGGCGCAGGCCATGCCGGCGCAGCAGGGCTGCGTCGCGTGATGCGTCCGGGCCGGCATGGGGCGGCCGTGATCCGTGCCACCCGAATCGGCCACAGGCGACACTCCATGCGCAGCGACGGCGGCCGGCGCGTCATGCGGACAGGAGGCGGCGGCATCCCCCGACCACAGCAGCAGCCCGAGCGTCAGGAGGACCAGCGCCCCCGCGACATTGCCCAGCCTCCGCATCCAGTCGGCGACGCGCATCGGCACCGCACCGCTCCCGCTTGTTGTCAGCCTTTCCAAATAGGCCCTCGGTCGGAGCCGGTCAACCGCATCGGACCGCCGGACAGGGCCTCTACCCATTCAGTCCTAGGCGTCTTCCCGAGCATGGAACTGCAACACACCGCCCCTATATTGGCCGTCACCCGAAACCAACAAAACACTCCCGAGATGTCCGCCTCCGCCCGTCCGGCCACCCTCCCGCACACCGCAACTCCGCAAACCGCCGCCCGCCAGCTGCATTGCGCCTGCTGCGGCCGCCCCTTCGTCCGCCCGTCCACACGGGGGCCGGCGCCGCTCTATTGCTCGGAGGATTGCCAGAAGCAGATGCGCGTCCGCACGCGGGTGTGGAGCCGGCGCGACGACGCCCCCTTCGGCCTGCGCCGCGCTTCCTAGGGTCCGTCTGATGCTTATTGAAGCACCAGACGGACCCTAGGATTTTGGTTTTCCGTGTGATTCACGCTTCAAGCGATTCCGCTTGAACCGATCACACTCTAGCGAATCTCGACGGTCGCGCTGTCGCTGCGGCCGTCGGCGTCCAGTACGGTGACCCGCACCACCCCCGGCCCGTCCGGGCGCCACACCACGTCGCGCGCAATCGGTGACTGGGCGATGCGCCGTCCGTCGATCAGCCAGGACAGCGGGCGCCGCCCGCCGGTGGCGGTCAGGGTCATCGGCTCCCCCTTGCCATCCGGCCCCAGCGCCTCCAGCACCATGTCGCTGACCGGGAAGGTCAGGCGCAGCCGGTCGGTCTGGCGCGGTCCGGCCAGCTCGACCTCGCCCGGCCGCAGGCGGCGCAGCAGCTCCGGCGGCGCCTCGTTCCTGACCGGGCCGGCGGGACGGCCGCGCTCGGCCGGCAGCCGGTCGAAGACCTCGAACAGCAGGGGGGCGGCGGTGTTGCGGCCGTAATGGTCGGGGCTGGGCGTGCCGTCCGGCCTTCCGACCCACACGCCGACCGTATAGCGCCCGGTGACGCCGAAGGCCCAGGCGTCGCGGAAACCGTAGCTGGTGCCGGTCTTCAACGCCACCGGCCCGCTGCCGCGCAGTTCCTGCGCCTGCACCACCCCCGGCGGCGGCGGGGAGCCTTCCAGGATGGCGCGGACCTGCTGCGCCGCGGTGGCCGACAACAGCCGCTGTTCCGCCCCGCCGGGCTCGTCCAGCCTGGCGCGCAGCGGCGCCACCAGCCCGTCGCGCGCCAGGCCGCTGTAAAGAGTCGTCATGTCCCACAGGCTGATCGACGCCCCGCCCAGCGCCACCGGCAGCCCCGGCAGTGTCGTGCCGCCCGGCAGCACCAGCCGGGCGCCGGCCTTGCGCAGGGCCTCGGCGAAGCGCAGCGGCCCGACGCGGTCGAGCACCAGCACCGCCGGTACGTTCAGCGAGCGCTGCAGCGCCTCCATCACCGTCAGGTCGCCGGTGAAGCTGCGGTCGAAATTGCGCGGCGCCCAGTCGCCGAAGCGGGTGGAGACGTCGGCAATCTGGGTCAGCGGGTGGATGATGCCGTCGTCGAAGCCCAGCCCATAGATGAAGGGCTTCAGCGCCGAGCCCGGCGAGCGCACCGCCCGCACCATGTCGATGGGGCCCTGCCGCGTCTCGTCCAGCGCGTTGGGGCTGCCGAGATAGGCCAGCACCGAGCGGTCGCGGTTGTCGACCACCAGCACCGCCAGCCCGGCCTGCGGGTTCAGCGTCTCCGCCGTCTTCCGGCCCAGCGCCTCGACAGCCAGTTGCAGGGTGCCGTCGATGGTGGTGGCGATCTCCGCCCGTCCGGGGTTGGCGCTGCGCAGCCGGTCGGCCAGATGCGGGGCGGAGGCCGGCAGGGACAGCCGGGCCGAGGGAACGGGCAGCGACTTCGCCTCCGCCACCGCCTTGGGCGACAGCGCGCTCGCCTCCGCCACCCGGTCCAGCACCTTGTCGCGCGCCGCCCGCGCCCGTTCCGGATAGCGGTCGGGGCGCAGGTGGGAGGGCGATTGCGGCAGCGAGACCAGCAGCGCCGCCTCCGCCGCGTCCAGCTCGGCCGGGGCCTTGCCCAGCAGCATCAGCGAGGCGGCGCGGATGCCCTCGATGTTCCCGCCATAGGGGGCGAGCGTCAGGTACATGCCGAGGATGTCGCGCTTGCCATAGCGCCATTCCAGCTGCGCCGCCCGCGCCGCCTCGATCAGCTTGGCGGTAAAGGTGCGTGGCCGCGGCTCCAGCAGGCGGGCGACCTGCATGGTGATGGTGGTGGCTCTTATACACATCCGACGCTGCCGACGAATAGAGGGGTGTGGTCTCCGGGAGTGGTCGGTTGACGATATAAAAACAATAGCACATGTACAGTGAACGGTACTGTACGTTCTATTATGTGATCTTCGACCAGTTGTCTACACTCACGTCATTT
>NZ_WHOS01000055.1 GCF_013340935.1 Azospirillum melinis
TGTGCGTCCCGCCCCGGTCCGGGCCGTCCTGCCCTCGGGCGCGTGGCGGGCCCGCCGCACGTCCCCCACCCCACCCCCCCCCGCCAGCCCTGCCTCCCCTCCTCCCACGGCGGGGGCGGAACCCACAGCGGCGGCCCCTGCCTCTCCCCCCGCTTCGTCCTCGGCCCCGGCGGAGACGAAGCCGGCCGAGTAGCACCATACTTGTCCGAATGGACGGGATGGCGCACAGTTTGGTGATCCAGCCAAGTTCACCGACAGAGGCCCCATGTCCGCCGCCGACCGTTCCGCCGCCGCTCCCGTTCCCGCCATGACCAGGGAGGAACTGGAGGATTTGATCCGCGAGGGGGTTCCCCTGGTCGGGAACTTCGGCATCGTCGTCGAAAGCCTGGGCGCTGGCACGATTCGCCTGCGCCTGCCCTACAAGGACGATTTCGTCCGTCCCGGCGGCACCGTCACCGGCCCGGCGATGTTCGGGCTGGCCGACGTGGCGCTCTATGGCGCGGTGCTGAGCCTGATCGGCCGGGTCGAGCTGGCGGTGACCACCAGCATGACCATCAACTTCCTGCGCCGCCCGCCTCCCGTCGCCATCTTCGCCGAAGCGCGCGTCCTGAAGCTGGGCAAGCGGCTGGCCTATGGCGAGATCCTGCTGTTCTCCGAAGGCGATCCGGAGCCGGTCGCCCATGTCACGGGAACCTATTCGATCCCGCCGCATGACCCCGTCACCGTTGCGGTATCCCATTACCGTGCCAACGAGGCCTCATAAAAAGTCATTGAAAATCAATGGGTTTGCGCACACGGTATCTAAATACCTTGCCCGCAAGTCGTTGATTCAAAACGGAAATTTTTCCGTTGACAGAGGCATGCTCCGGCCCGTAGAAAGCCGTCCGCTTCGGCGCCCCGGTATCGGCGGCCAGCCGATCCGTATTCGAAGAAACGAGTGTGGCGATGAAGACCTTCAATCTGAAGCCGACCGAGATCGAGAAGAAGTGGTACGTCGTCGACGCCGACGGCCTCGTTCTCGGGCGGCTCGCCAGCATCCTGGCGAACATCCTGCGTGGCAAGAACAAGCCGACCTACACCCCCCACATGGATTGCGGCGATAACATCGTCGTCATCAATGCGGAGAAGGTGAAGCTGACCGGCAACAAGCGCGACGCCGACATCTTCTACTGGCACACCGGTTATCCGGGCGGGATCAAGGGCCGTTCCAAGGGCCAGATCTTGGACGGCAAGTATCCGGAGCGTGTGATCGAGAAGGCCGTGGAGCGCATGGTTCCGCGCGGTCCGCTCGGCCGCCAGCAGATGACCCACCTCAAGGTCTATAAGGGTGCCACGCATCCGCACGATGCGCAGCAGCCGGTCGCCCTCGACATCGGCGCCCTGAACCCGAAGAATAAGCGGAGCGCGTAAGCATGGCCCAGGTCACCACCACCCTCTCCGGCCTTAAGGAACTGACGGGCGCCGCCGCCACCGCGACCGTCTCCGAGGAGCTCGCCGCTCCGAAGCTGGACGCCCAGGGCCGCGCCTATGCCACCGGCAAGCGCAAGGACGCCGTCGCCCGCGTGTGGATCAAGCCGGGCTCCGGCAAGGTCACCGTGAACGGCCGCGACCAGTCGGTCTACTTCGCCCGTCCGGTGCTGCGCATGATGATCGCCCAGCCGTTCGGCGTGACCGAGCGTTCGGAGCAGTTCGACGTCGTCGCCACCGTCGCCGGCGGCGGTCTGTCGGGCCAGGCCGGTGCCGTCCGTCACGGCATCTCCAAGGCGCTGACCTACTTCGAGCCGGCCCTGCGCCCGCCGTTGAAGGCCGCCGGCTTCCTGACCCGCGACGCCCGTACGGTCGAGCGTAAGAAGTACGGCCGCGCCAAGGCCCGCCGCAGCTTCCAGTTCTCGAAGCGCTAATCCCTACACGGGCCTGCTGCTTTACGGTACAAGCGAGGGGCGCCCCGAAAGGGGCGCCCCTTTCTTTTTGCGCTGTCATCGCGCTTTCGCTTATTCCGGATACAGGTTTCACCCGTCTTCAGATCGTCTTCAGCGAAGGACATTGCCTCCATGGCCTCGATCAGCATTCCGGGCAGCACTCCCGGCGGTTCGAAAATCCGCGTCGGCATCCTGGGCGCTTCCGGTTACACCGGCGCCGAACTGGTGCGCATGCTGCTGCGCCACCCGAATGTGGAGATCGCCGCGCTGACCGCCGAACGACAGGCCGGAAAGCCGATGGCGGAGGTGTTCCCGCATCTGGGCGGCTATGGCCTGCCCGATCTGGTGAAGATCGAAGAGCTGAAGTGGGACAACCTCGACTTCATCTTCTGCGCCCTGCCGCACGGCACGACGCAGGAGGTGGTCGCCGGCCTGCCGAGCGGGCTGAAGGTGGTCGATCTGTCCGCCGATTTCCGCCTGACCGACCCGGCCGAATACGCCACCTGGTACGGGCATGAGCACCGCGCCGTCGATCTGCAGAAGGAGGTCGCCTACGGCCTGACCGAGTTCAACCGCCAGGGCGTGCGCAAGGCGCGGGTGGTGGCGAACCCGGGCTGCTACCCGACCTGTTCGCTGCTGCCGCTGCTGCCGCTGCTGCTGGAGAACCAGATCGAGCCGGGCGGGATCATCATCGACGCCAAGTCCGGCGTGTCGGGCGCCGGCCGCGACGCCAAGCAGGCCAACCTCTTCACCGAAGTGTCGGAAGGCTTCAACGCCTATGGCGTCGGCAATCACCGCCACATGCCGGAGATCGAGCAGGAGTTGCGGCTGGCCGCCGGCCGTCCGGTCACCGTCTCCTTCACCCCGCATCTGGTGCCGATGAACCGCGGCATGATGGCGACCATCTATGTCCGCATGGCCGACGGCGTCACTGCCGACGACCTGCGGGCGACGCTGGCCGCCCGCTATGCCGACGAGCCCTTCGTCGGCGTGACCCCGGCCGGCGTGGTGCCGGCGACGCGCCATGTCCGTGCCTCCAACCACAATCTGATCGGCGTGGTCGCCGACCGCGCCCCGCGCAGTGCCATCATCGTGTCGGTCATCGACAATCTGGTGAAGGGCGCGTCGGGGCAGGCGATCCAGAACATGAATGTCATGATGGGGCTGGGCGAGACGACCGGGATCGATCAGGCGCCGCTTTTCCCGTAATCGGCTACCGCGAAAGGATAGGCAGGGGGCTGTGACAGCGTTGTGGCCCCCTGTCCGCACTGTTGCACAGAGGCACCAATCGGGATTTGCTTTGGCCTGTCAATGCGAAATCAGGTGGTGCCTTAAGCCTTACGGTGCTTCAATCCGGCCCGTCATGCACGACTTCGGTACGACCTGATGACTGGCCTTGTCCGCGCCTACAACGGCATCCTGCCCACCGTCGACCCGACTGCGTTCATCGCGGAAACGGCGGCGGTGATCGGCGATGTCGTGATCGGGGCGAACAGCAGCATCTGGTACGGCTGCACCGTGCGTGGAGACGTCAACGAGATCCGAATCGGCGCTCGCACCAACATTCAGGACGGCACCGTGATCCACGTGGCCTCCGAAGGGCAGGGCACCTACATCGGCGACGACATCACCGTCGGCCACATGGCGTTGCTGCACGCCTGCACGCTGGAAGACGGCTGCTTCATCGGCATGAAGGCCTGCATCCTGGATGGGGCCTATGTCGAGTCGCGGGCGATGGTCGCGGCCGGTGCTCTGGTGACGCCCGGAAAGCGGGTTACGTCCGGATTTTTGTGGGCCGGCAGCCCTGCTAGACCGGTTCGCGAGCTTACGGAAAAGGATCTCGCGGTTTTTCCTGTGCTAAGCCACCGTTATACGGATTTGGCAGAATCATACCGGAAAAGCTGCTATGGAAGTGGAGCATAGGTCAAGGTACAGGTACGGTTCGGCCGAACGGCTGAGGTGTCGGAACATCGCCGCACACCACATGTTGGGAAGGTCGCTGCCGCGCTTGCACGTGGGCTGATGCTTCGATTGATACGTTCATCCCCCGCAGGCACTCTGATGGGGAAGGGTTCTGGAAGGGAGTGAAGACAATGAAGACTATTGTTCGCGCGGGTCTGGCTGCCATCCCGGCCGCCATCGTCGCTTTCGGTCTGTCGGCGGCCGCCAATGCCCAGGACGCGAGCCTGGTCGGCAAGGGCACCCAGTGGTGCAACCCGGTCATCGGCTGGACCGGTCAGGTTGCGGAAGGCGTCGCCGCCCGCACCGCTGACGGCGGCTATGTCATCCATCAGGGCAGCTATCCGTGCCCGCCGGCCGCTGCCGCTCCGGCTCCGGCCGCCGTTGCCGCGGTCCAGAGCGAATATCTGGTGTTCTTCGACTGGGATAAGTCGAACATCACCCCGGCCGCCGATCGCGTGATCGGTGACGCGGTGTCGGCCATCCTGAAGAACGGTGGCGCCAAGATCCACGTCGTCGGCCACACCGACACCTCGGGTTCGCCGGCCTACAACCAGAAGCTGTCGGTCCGTCGCGCCGACGCGGTCAAGAAGGCCCTGGTCGCCAAGGGCATCCAGGCTGCCAACATCACGACCGAAGGCAAGGGCGAGAGCCAGCTGCTGGTCCAGACCGGTCCGAACGTCCGCGAGCCGTCCAACCGTCGTGCGCAGATCCTGCCGCGCCTGCTGAACGCTCCGTCGTCCTAAGGACGGTTGGCAGGGGGCCGCTCCGGGGGTTTCGGAACGGCCTTCCCGCCTGCGGGAGAAACCGCAAAGAAAAAGGCCGCGCCGGGCTTCCCGGTCGCGGCCTTTTTCTTCTCCAACTGTCAGCGTCGTCCGCGCCTCACCCCGCGGTCTGGGCCGGGTCCTGTTCCGGCTCGCCGGCGGTCAGCCGCAGGGGCACCACGCCTGCCCACACCGGGTGGGCCATATCCTCCGGATCGTCGGCGGGCGGGCCGGAGCGCCGCTTGGCCGACGCCTCGGCAATCGGGAAGGCCAGAACCGACGTGGCCTTCAGTTCCTGCACGTTGGGCGCCCGCACCTTGGCGCTGCGGCCGGGTTCGATCTTCTCCATCAGCGCATCGAGGGCGGTGCGCTTCTCCGTCTCTTCCGACACCAACCGCGGCCGGCCGAACAGTATGACCGAGCGGTAGTTGACGGAGTGATGGAAGGCCGAGCGTGCCAGCACCCAGCCATCGATCAGCGACAGCGTGATGCAGGCCTCACCCCCCTCCTGCAGCCGGCGGATCATCCGGCTGGACGAGGCGCCATGGATCATCAGCTCATCGCCCACCCGCCAGGGGACCGTCGGGATCACCATGGGAGAGGGGGCCCCATGGCCCTTGATGGCATCGTCGACGAAGCCGACGTGGCAGATCGGCGCCTCGTCGATGATGGCGTGGATCTGGGCGACGTCATGGCTGCCGCGGTCGCCCAGCCGCACCGGACGGGTGCGCGGCGTCTGTGCCAGAGCGGCGGAGGAAACGGAGGCGGCGGAATCGGTCGAAAGGCTGGTCATTGTCGTGCTCGAGGCCGGACTGTTGCGGTGATCCAGAATGGCCGGCAAAATGGCCCCCTCGAAAGGTCCGGAATGTCGATTTCACAGGGACCAATTCCAGAGACCGCTTTGCTTGACCTTCGCGAGGATCGCCATGGCACGTTCGGCACGTCCGGTTCTGTCCAGCCTGGGGCCGGTGGCGCTCGACCGGGACGGCGCGGAGCCGCTCCACCGCCAGCTCTACCGCGCCCTGCGTCAGGCGGTGCTGGACGGCCGCCTGCGTCCGGGGGAGCGCCTGCCACCCAGCCGGGCGCTCGCCACCGAATGGGCGCTGTCGCGCAACACGGTGGTCACCGCCTATGACACGCTGCTGGCGGAGGGGTATGTCACCGGACGGGTCGGCGCCGGCACCTTTGTCGCCGCCTCCCTGCCCGATGCGGCACCCGGCGGTATCTCAGGCCGTGACGAGGCGCGCCGGGGTGTCGGGCTGTCCGCCCGCGGCCGGGCTCTGGCGGAGGCGCCGTCCATCGCCCGCGACCGGGTGGGGCGGCCCTTTGCGCTCGGCACGCCGGACCTGGGAGCCTTTCCCTTCGCCCTGTGGGCGCAATTGATCGGCCGCTGCTGGCGCCATGGCGGGCGGGTGCTGGCGACGGAGCCGGACCCGCTGGGCTACGGCCCCTTGCGGGCGGAGATCGCCGCCTATCTGCGGGCGGTCCGCGCTGTGCGTTGCGAGCCGGAGCAGGTCGTCATCGTCTCCGGCGCACAGCAGGGATTGGCGCTGATGGCGCAGTTGCTGCTCGACCCCGATGACGAGGCCTGGGTGGAGGAGCCGGGCTGGCCCGGCAACCGCGCAGCCCTGCTGGGCGCCGGGGCGCGGCTGGTGCCGGTGCCGGTGGACGGGGAGGGCATCGACGTCGCCGCCGGCATGGCCCGCGGGGCCGATGCCCGGCTGGCGCTGGTCACTCCGTCCCACCAGTTCCCCCTGGGCGTGACGATGAGCCTCGCCCGCCGCCTGCGCCTGCTGGATTGGGCCGCAGCGCGCGACGCCTGGATCGTCGAGGACGATTACGACAGCGAGTTCCGCTATGCCGGCCCGCCGCTGGCCGCGCTCCAGGGGCTGGACGGTGCGGGCCGTGTCATCTATGTCGGCAGCTTCAGCAAGGTGATGTTCCCGGCGCTGCGGCTCGGCTATGTCGTGGTGCCGCCCGATCTGGTGGAGCCGGTGCGCGCCGCGCGGCGCCATTTCGACGGCGGGACCAGCGTGGTGCCGCAGGCGGCCCTGCACCGCTTCCTGGCCGATGGCCATTTCGCCTCGCACCTGCGGGCCATGCGCTCGCTCTATGCCGTCAAGCGCGCCGCCATCCTGTCGTCGGTCGAGGATGCCTTCGCCGGCTTCGCCACGGCCGAGGCGGGCGAGGCCGGCATGCATGTCCTGCTCCGCCTGCCACCGGGTTGTCCCGACCATGCCCTGGCCGAGCGCGCCGCCCGCATCGGCCTGACCACGCCGTGTCTGTCCAGCTATTACCGCACCGATAACCGGGCCGCCGCCAATACCGCTGACGCGGGCGCCGGCAACGGCTTCCTGCTCGGTTTCGCCGCTCATGATCCGGCGGCGCTCGACCGCGCGGTGCGCGATCTGGCGCGGCTGGCGGCCGACAGGCCGAAGGGCTAAACCGCCTCCGCCACCTGCTCCACCGCCGACACTTCCCAGGCCGGGTAGCGCAGGCTCAGCTGGTGGGGGCGGTCCTGCATGTCCAGCACCGGGCGCAGCACCGCCGGATCGGCGCGCATGGCGTCCTCGCCGGCCATATGGACGATGCCCAGCCGGCGGTTGGGCAGGAAATACTCCACCAGCTCCCGCCGGTCCGGGTTGAAGCGCCAGGGGCCGATGTAGTTGCACCATTCCGGCAGAAGCTCCACCGGCAGCCCGTCCAGATAGATGGCGCCGGCCATTGCCAGCTGGTCGGAGGTGAACAGCCGGCCCTTGCGCAGCACCCGCTTCTGCCAGCGTTGGAACGCTTCCCAATGCGGGGCGTCGGCCTTCAGCGCATAGGCGCCGGCATTCAGCGTCGGGCGGGTCGCCAGCGCCCGGCATTCCGCCGTGTCCAGGCCGGCGCGACTGGAATTCTTGTAGAGGATCGACCGCACCCGGGCGAAGCGGCCGAACAGCCAGTCCAGCCGCAGCTCCGTTTCCGAAAAGCGGCCGAACTGGGCGACGATGGCGAAACGGTTCAACGCCGCCCCCCGCCGCAGCATCTCCACCGCCTCCCAATCCTGCACCCAGGCGTCGGCGTCGATCCAGATCACCGTGTCGTAGCCGGGGAAGTAGGTCGGCAGGTGCAGCTTGGCGAGGTTGGCCTTCAGGTGGATGCGGTTGCGCAGCCTGTGCGCCGGGATGCTGACCGGCCAGGGCGGCGTCACCACCGCGGCACCCTGCGCCTTCAGGCCCGTGATCTGTTCGGGGGTGAGTCCGGCATCGACCACGCCGATGGGGCACTCCGCCGCCGGCTTCAATGCCCGCAACGAGGTGATCAGCTCGTGGATCAGCGGGCAGTAGCGGGAGTCGCCACCGGTCACGACGATGAAGGAACCAAGCATGGCTTACCTCGCACGGCATACGCCTAAAGCGGTATGTGCGGCCAAGCTGCCCACATAATCCTTCGGCGTCAATCCGTGTCCACTCCGGATTGCCGCGCATCCGAACGGAACTCCGGCACCCTCGCTGAATGTTGTACGCCAGGGTTCCCGCCGTCCCGCCTATCCGGAAGTCAGGGGTTGCCGGACGGCCGCTCGGGTGAAACCTTCGACCCTCTGGCTTGTTTCCGTCCCGTGTTCCCGCGACACGTGTTCCGTCAATCGCTTCTCGAAAGTGCTGGACTCATGATCGATCGGCAGGACCGGCTCTGGTACAAGGACGCCGTCATTTATCAGCTGCACATCAAGGCGTTCTTCGACGCCGATAATGATGGCATCGGCGATTTCGCCGGCTTGACCCAGAAGCTGGACTATATCCAGGAGCTGGGGGTGACGGCCGTGTGGCTTCTGCCCTTCTATCCATCGCCGCTGCGCGACGACGGCTATGACATCGCCGACTACACCTCGGTCAACCCGACCTACGGGAACCTGGATGACTTCCGGCGCTTCATGGAGGAGTGCCGCAAGCGCGGTCTGCGGGTCATCACCGAGCTGGTGATCAACCACACCTCCGACCAGCACCCCTGGTTCCAGCGCGCGCGGGAGGCGCCTCCGGGCTCCAACCACCGCGACTATTATGTCTGGTCCGACAGCGACCAGAAGTACCAGGGCACGCGGATCATCTTCTGCGACACGGAAAAATCCAACTGGACCTGGGATCCGGTTGCCAACGCCTATTACTGGCACCGCTTCTATTCGCACCAGCCCGACCTGAACTTCGACAATCCCGAGGTCCTGGAGGAGGTGCTGAAGGTGATGCGCTTCTGGCTGGACATGGGGGTGGACGGGCTGCGGCTCGACGCCATTCCCTACCTGAAGGAGCGCGAGGGCACCAACAACGAGAACCTGCCCGAGACGCACGACGTCCTGAAGGCGATCCGCGCGGCACTCGACGCCGAATACCCCGACCGCATGCTGCTGGCCGAGGCCAACCAGTGGCCGGAGGACGTGCTGCCCTATTTCGGCGATCCGGAGAAGGGCGGCGACGAATGCCACATGTCCTTCCACTTCCCGCTGATGCCGCGCATCTACATGGCGGTGGCGATGGAGGACCGGCATCCCATCGCCGACATCATGCGCCAGACGCCCGACATCCCGGCCGACTGCCAGTGGGCCATCTTCCTGCGCAACCACGATGAACTGACGCTGGAGATGGTCACCGACACCGAGCGCGACTATCTCTGGAACTTCTACGCCGCCGACCGGCGCATGCGGATCAACCTCGGCATCCGCCGCCGCCTCGCC
Source organism: Azospirillum melinis (assembly GCF_013340935.1). Classification (GTDB taxonomy): domain Bacteria; phylum Pseudomonadota; class Alphaproteobacteria; order Azospirillales; family Azospirillaceae; genus Azospirillum; species Azospirillum melinis. The sequence continues at coordinate 9,354 of NZ_WHOS01000055.1, forward strand.
CCGCTGCTGGAGAACGACCGCCGGAAGATCGAGCTGCTCAACAGCCTGCTGATGTCGATGCCCGGCACGCCGGTGCTCTATTACGGCGACGAGATCGGCATGGGCGACAACATCTATCTCGGCGACCGCGACGGTGTGCGCACGCCGATGCAATGGTCCATCGACCGCAACGGCGGCTTCTCGCGCGCCGATCCGGCGCGGCTCTACCTGCCGGCGGTGCTCGACCCGATCTACGGCTTCATGGCCGTCAATGTCGAGGCGCAGGCGCGCAATCCCTCCTCGCTGCTGAACTGGATGAAGCGGCTGGTTGCGGTGCGCAAGCAGCGCCAGAGCTTCGGCCGCGGCAGCTTCTCGCTGCTCTATCCCGGCAACCGCAAGGTCCTGGCCTATGTCCGCTGCCTGGAGACGGAAAACGGGTCGGAGATTGCGCTGTGCGTCGCCAACCTGTCGCGCTCGGCCCAGGCGGTGGAACTCGACCTGAAGAACTGGAAGGGCCGCATCCCGGTCGAACTGCTGGGCCGCACCGTCTTCCCGCCCATCGGCGATCTGCCCTATCTGCTGACCCTGCCGGCCTACGGCTTCTACTGGTTCGCGCTGACCGCCGAGGCGGAGCTGCCGACTTGGCACGAGACGCCGCCGGAGCCGGTGCCCGACCTGCTGACGGTCGTCGTCCGCGATGGCTGGCACAGCCTGACCACCGGCAAGGCGGCGGACGAGCTGGGCCGCGATGTCCTCCAGGGCTTCCTGCCGCAGCAGCGCTGGTTCTCCGCCAAGGACCGCCGCATCACCCGCTCGCACGTCACGCTCGCCGCCCAGCTTCCGGGTCCGGGCGAGGGCTTCATGCTGGTCCGGACGCAGGTCGGCCTCAGTGGGGTGGGGCTGGACGGCGACGCCGCCGACCAGAGCTATTTCCTGCCGATGGCGATGAGCTGGGAGGATGGCGCCGGCGGCACCGGCTGGCCGCTGCTGCCCTACACGCTGGCAAAGGTGCGGCGTGGGCCGCGGACCGGCGCCATCTACGATGCCGTGCAGGCCGACGGCTTCGCCCTGGCGCTGATCGAGGCGCTGCGGCGCGGCGACACGCTGAAGGCGACCGCCGGTGAGGACAGTATCCGCTTCACCGCGACCGAGGCGCTGACCGCCATCGAGCTGTCGCCGGAGCCCGAGGTGCGGCGCCTGGGTGTCGAGCAGAGCAACACCTCCGTCCTGGTCGACAGCCAGATCGTGCTGAAGGTGCTGCGCCGTCTGGTGGAGGGCGAGCATCCCGAGGTCGAGATGGGCCGCTTCCTGACCGAGGTCGGCTTCGCCAACACCCCGGCCCTGCTGGGCACGGTGGAACAGGTGGCGGCCAACGGCACGCCGACCGCGCTGGCGGTGGCGCAGGCCTTCGTCCGCAACCAGGGCGACGGCTGGGCCAGCACGGTGGAGCAGTTGGAGCGCCAACTGGAGGACATCCGCCTGGGCGTCGCCGGCACCACCGAGGACGCCGCCGAATCGGGCGAGCCCTTCGGCATGCATCTGGTGATGATGACCACGCTGGGGCAGCGCACCGCCGAACTGCACCGGGCGCTGGCACAGAGCACCGGCAAGCCGGCCTTCGAGCCGGAGCCGATCACCTCCGGCGATCTTTCGCTTTGGGCCGATGCCGTCCGCATCCAGGCCGAGGCCGCCTTCGCCGCCCTGCCGGGGACGCTCGACCGTCTGTCGGCCGAGGTGCGGACCGACGCCGAACAGCTGCTGGCCCGCCGGGCCGAGGCGATGGAGCGGATTTCGGCGCTGGCGTCGATGCCGGCCGGCGGCGTCAAGACCCGCATCCACGGCGACTATCACCTGGGGCAGGTCGTGCGGGCGCAGAACGACTGGTACATCCTCGACTTCGAAGGGGAGCCGGCCAAGACGCTGGAGGAGCGCCGCGCCAAGTCCAGCCCGTTGCGCGACGTGGCCGGCATGCTGCGCTCCTTCAACTATGCGGCCTGGGCGGCGCTGTTCCGCCTGGACAGCGCCGGCGAGGGCGCCAACAGCGGCGACAGCCCGGCGCTGGCCGCCGCCCGCGACTGGGAACGCCGCAGCGTCGAGTCCTTCCTCGACGGCTACCGCACAGCCATCGAGGGCTGCCCGGCCTGGCCGGAGGCGGAGAATACCGCGCGCGGCCTGCTGACCCTGTTCCTGCTGGAGAAGGCCTTCTACGAGATCGGCTACGAGGCGGCGAACCGCCCGAACTGGATCGGCATCCCGGTAAAGGGCGTGCTGGGCCTTCTCGACGATGCCAACGAAGCGGGCGCGAAGGAATAACCGGACAAATCCGCGGCGGGCATGGTGTGACGAAACCGCCGCGGGTATGTTCACGTCCGGAGAAGGCGTTCCGGCGTCGGCCGCCGTCCCCGCCCTCGCGGGGATGACGGCAATGGGACAGGTATGGTCCACGAGACGACAGAGCCTCCACGAAGAAGGGCACTTGGCCAATGGCGAGCGACATGACGACGGACACCCGCAAGGACCAGGCGCAGACCGGCGTCTCCGAAAGCCCGACCCCTGAGCAGCGTGTTGCCGACCGGCGGGCCGAGGCCCTGCGCGCGGCGGCTGATGCCATCGCGCGGGCCGACCATGGCGATCCCTTCGCCGTGCTGGGCATGCAGCAGGAGGCGCCCGGCCGTCCGGTGGAGGTCCGCGCCTTCGTGCCCGGCGCGGAAAAGCTGTGGGTGATCGACAGCGCCACCAGCGAACCGGCCGGCGAGGCCGAGCGCATCCACCCGGACGGCTTCTATCTCGCCGTGATGCCCGACCGGACGGAGCGTTTCCGCTACCGCCTGCGCGCCCAATACCCGCTGGCGACCCAGGAGTTCGAGGACGCCTATCGCTTCGGCAACATGCTGGGCGAGCTGGACGTCCATCTGCTGGCCGAAGGCACCCATCTGCGCAATTACGAGAAGCTGGGCGCCCACCCGCGCGAGGTCGATGGCGTGGCCGGCGTGGCCTTCGCCGTCTGGGCGCCGAGCGCCCGCAGCGTCAGCGTCGTCGGCGATTTCAACAACTGGGACGGCCGCCGGATGCCGATGCGCCGGCGCGTCGAGGTCGGCGTCTGGGAGATCTTCGTCCCCCACGCCCATGCCGGCCAGCGCTACAAGTTCGAGATCCGGGGCGCAGGCGGCAACCTGATGCCGGCCAAGGCCGATCCCTACGCCTTCCAGGCGGAGATGCGCCCGGCGACCGCCTCGGTCGTCCACGGCCTGTCGTCCTACGACTGGCGCGATCAGGACTGGCAGAGCCGCAAGCTCGCCGCCTCCGACCGCACCGCGCCGATCTCGATCTACGAGGTCCATCTCGGCTCCTGGGCGCGGGTGCCGGAGGAGGACAACCGCTTCCTGACCTATCAGGAACTGGCGGAGCGGCTGATCCCCTACGCCAAGGATATGGGCTTCACCCACATCGAGCTTCTGCCGATCACCGAGCATCCGTTCGACGGTTCATGGGGCTACCAGCCCATCGGCCTCTATGCGCCGACCGCCCGCCACGGCTCGCCGGAGGATTTCAAGGACTTCGTCAATGCCTGCCACCGCGCCGGGCTGGGCGTGCTGCTCGACTGGGTGCCGGGCCATTTCCCGACCGACCCGCACGGGCTGGGCAATTTCGACGGCACGCACCTCTATGAGCATGCCGACCCGCGCCAGGGCTTCCACCAGGACTGGAACACCCTGATCTACAATTTCGGCCGGACGGAGGTGCAGAACTTCCTGCTGGGCAACGCGCTGTTCTGGCTCGACCAGTACAAGCTGGACGGGCTGCGCGTCGATGCCGTCGCCTCCATGCTCTATCTCGACTACAGCCGCAAGGAGGGGGAGTGGGTCCCCAACAAGTTCGGCGGGCGCGAGAACCTCGAATCCATCGCCTTCCTCAAGCGGATGAACGAGCTGGTCTACGGCCAGCAGCCGGGCGCCATGACGGTGGCGGAGGAATCCACCTCCTGGCCGATGGTGTCGAAGCCCACATATCTCGGCGGTCTCGGCTTCGGCTATAAATGGAACATGGGGTGGATGCACGACACGCTGCACTACATGCAGAGCGACCCGATCCACCGCCGCTACCATCACCACCAGATGACCTTCGGGCTGATCTACCAGTTCTCCGAAAACTTCGTGCTGCCGCTCAGCCATGACGAGGTGGTCCATGGCAAGGGCTCGCTGATCAACAAGATGCCGGGCGACGACTGGCAGAAATTCGCCAACCTGCGCGCCTATTACGGCTTCATGTTCGCCCATCCCGGCAAGAAGCTGCTGTTCATGGGCGGCGAGTTCGCCCAGTGGCAGGAGTGGAGCGAGGCGCGGAGCCTGGACTGGCACCTGCTGGACCAGCCGATGCACCGCGGCATGCGCGACCTCGTGCGCGACCTGAACGGCCTCTACCGGGAGCTGGAGCCGCTGCACAAGACCGACTGCGACCCGTCCGGTTTCGAGTGGATCGAATCGAACGACAACGAGAACTCGGTCTTCACCTTCCTGCGCAAGGCCGACGAGTCCGGGCACATCGTCATCGCGGTGTGCAACTTCACCCCGGTGCCGCGCCAGGGCTACCGCGTCGGCGTGCCGCTTCCCGGCCGCTATGTCGAGCGGATGAACACCGACGATGCGAAATACGGCGGCAGCGGCGTCGGCAACCCCGGAGGCGGCGTCTATGCCGAGGAAATCCCCTGGCACGGCCGCACCCACTCGCTGGACCTGACCATCCCGCCGCTGTCGACGCTGATTTTGGAGAGGAAGGCGGAGTAGGGGAAGCGCCTTCTCCCAGGACGGGAGAGGGCGGCGCACGCGGCAACCCCTGCCATTGTTGCCAACCTCCCTTGACGACACCGGGGGGAGGCTTTCTTATTGGATCCCTTGCGTCTTTTCAGGGAACCGGTGAGGCGTGCGCTGGCTGACGGTCGACAGGACCCCTCTTCCCGCCATTGATGAGGCGATGCGAACCCGGCGGGCGAACCACAAGGCGCTGGGCTGCCGAAGGAGTGCGCGCACGGACATGGCTGTGCGGCAAGCGAACGGAACAGTGGAACACCTCCCGAAAACTGTTTCATCCTGTTCCAAACGTTCCATCCGCCGGCCTCCCGACCGGCGCCCCGCCGCATCGCTGGCCCTGACGATCGCCTCCACGACCTCCACCACACAGGCCGCCCGCTGATGCCCTCCACCCCCGCCCGCACCCCGGTCTGGCCCGGCAAGCCCAATCCGCTCGGCGCCACTTGGGACGGGTTTGGCGTCAATTTCGCGATCTTCTCCGCCCATGCCGAGCGGGTGGAGCTTTGCCTGTTCGACAAGACCGGCCAGCGCGAGGTGGAGCGGGTCACCCTGCCGGAACACACCGACGAGGTCTGGCACGGCTTCCTGCCCGACGCCCGGCCCGGCCTGCTCTACGGCTACCGCGTCCATGGGCCGTACGAGCCGGAGGAGGGGCACCGCTTCAACCCGAACAAGCTGCTGATCGACCCCTATGCCCGGGCGCTGTTCGGCGGCTTCAAATGGTCGGACGCCCATTACGGCTACCGGGTCGGCTCGACCAAGGAGGATCTGTCCTTCGACCGCCGCGACAATGCCCGCGGCATGCCGAAATGCCGGGTGGTTGACGGCGCCTTCACCTGGGGCCATGACCGCCACCGCCGGGTGCCCTGGACCGATACGGTTCTCTACGAGACCCATCTGCGCGGCTTCACCATGCGCCATCCGGATGTGCCCGCCCATCTGCGCGGCACCTTCGCCGGCATGTCGACCCAGAACGTCGTCGACTATCTGCGGGCGCTGGGCATCACCTCGGTGGAGTTCCTGCCGGTCCAGGCCGTCGCCGACGAACAGCATCTCGTCACCCGCGGCCTGACCAACTACTGGGGCTACAACACCATCGGCTTCTTCGCGCCGGAGCCGCGCTACATGAACACCGGCGTCCTGTCGGAGTTCAAGACGATGGTCGCCCGCCTGCACGAGGCGGGGATCGAGGTCATCCTCGACGTCGTCTACAACCACACCGCCGAAGGCAACCATCTGGGGCCGACCCTGTCCTTCAAGGGCATCGACAATCTCAGCTATTACCGGCTGATGCCGGACAGCCCGCGCTACTACATCAACGACACCGGCACCGGCAACACGCTGGATTTCAGCCACCCGCGCGTGATCCAGATGGTGATGGACAGCCTCCGCTACTGGGTGACGGAGATGCATGTCGACGGCTTCCGCTTCGATCTTGCCACCGTGCTGGCGCGGGAGCCCTACGGCTACGATCCGGGTTCGGGATTCCTCGACGCGGTTCGCCAGGACCCGGTGCTGGCCGACGTCAAGCTGATCGCCGAGCCGTGGGACGTCGGTCCCGGCGGCTATCAGGTCGGCAACTTCCCGCCGGGCTGGGCGGAGTGGAACGACCGCTACCGCGACACCGTGCGGCGCTACTGGCGCGGCGACGACGGCATGCTGCCGGAACTGGCCGGGCGCATCGCCGGCTCCGCCGACCTGTTCGAGAAGCGCGGGCGCCGCCCCTGGGCCAGCGTGAACTTCATCACCGCCCATGACGGCTTCACCCTGCACGACCTCGTCTCCTACAACGACAAGCACAACTGGGCGAACGGCGAGGAGAACCGCGACGGCCATTCCTCCAACTGCTCGTGGAACCATGGGGTGGAGGGGCCGACCGACGATCCCGCGGTGACCGGGCTGCGGGCCCGGCAGAAGCGCAACATGCTGGCGACGCTGATGCTGTCGCAGGGCACGCCGATGATGCTGGCCGGCGACGAGCTGGACCACAGCCAGGACGGCAACAACAACGCCTATTGCCAGGACAACGACATCACCTGGCTGGACTGGAGCAAGCGCGACGGGGCGCTGGTGTCCTTCGTCCGCCGGCTGATCGCGTTGCGCCGCATCCATCCGGTGCTGCGCCGGCCGCTCTTCCTGCATGGGCGGGAGGTGGCGGAAAACGGGCTGAAGGACATCGTCTGGTACAATGCCCAGGGGGTCGAGAAGACCGCCGAGCATTGGCGCAACACCCAGGCGCGCTGCATCGTCCTGCTGCTGAACGGCCGCGCCGGCACCCATGTCGGCCCGGACGGTCAGCCGCTGTCCGACGGCGTCCTGCTGATCGTGCTGAACGCCCATGCCGACACCCTGGCCGTGACCCTGCCCGACGTGCCGGGTGGCCGGGGCTGGCGCTGCGTGCTCGACACCCGCATCGACGACGGGGCGGGGGACGAGCGCATCCATCTGGCCGGTCGGTCGGCGCTGGTCGACGGGCGCACGGTCCTTGTCTTCACCCTGGTGGAGCAGGCGGGGATGTGACGGGTCGGACAGGAGAGATGGGCGGAAGACATGGGCAGGAGACAGGCCATGCGGTGCCCTGCGATCCTTTGCCCACTGTCCCTCTCCCGGGCGGAGATGCTACCGCGACGGGCGGAGACAACGTGTGTTACGCTGTGCGGCGCGTTTCCGTCACAGCCGCAGCGGAGCTTCGGGTAGGACGATGCCGGATTACGATTTCTCGCAGGTCGACGCCGCGATCATCGACAGCCAGCTCAACACCGCGCGCGTGTTCCGCGACGTGCTGATCCGGCTGGGCTTCCGGCGGGTGGAACTGTTCGATTCGGTGAAGGCCGCCGCCGGCCTGCTGGGATCCGTCATGCCCGATCTGGTGCTGGTCGATGCCGACGGCGAGGATTCCGAGGCCTTCCATTTCATCCGGGCCCTGCGCAACGAACCGACGGTGCCCAACCCGTTCGCCTGCGTCATCGTCACCACCTGGGCGCCGACCCCGGCGCTGCTGACCCGCGTCACCAATGTCGGCGGCGACGATCTGCTGATGAAGCCGGTGTCGCCGAAGCAGGTGCGCGACCGCATCGTCAGCCTGATCGAGGCGCGCAAGGGCTTCGTCGTCACCGCCGACTACATCGGGCCCGACCGCCGCAAATCGCCGCGCGAAGGGGCGCAGGTCCCGGTTCTGGACGCACCCAACACTTTGAGGTTGAAGGCGACCGGCCAATGGACGCAGTCCGGCGCCCGCATGCTGCTGAACGAGGCGGTCGCCACCGTCACCACCCAGAAGCGGCTGCGCGCCAGCATCCAGGTCGCCTTCCTGGTGGAATTCGCCCTTGTCGGCCTGGCGCGTCAGGCTCCGGACCGCATGTCCATCGACCATGTCGGCCGCATCGGCGGCTTCCTGGACGATTTGCTGCGCCGGCTGGGCGACGATGGCGACCATGCCCCCGTCGAGGCGGTCGCCCGTGCGATCAAGACACTGGCCGACAAGGTGCGCGCCGCCGCCGAAACCGGTCCGGTTGCCGCCGACGACCGCGACCAGTTGCAGGCGCTGTCCCGCGCCCTGATGCAGGCCGTCGATCCCGACCGCGCGCTGGAGGCGATGACGCACGAAGTGTCGTCGGCCGTTGCCGGCTACCGCAGCCGGCTGGAGCAGATCGCCCAGGCCAAGGCCGCCGCTGCGGCGGCGCTGACGGCCTCCACCGCCGCGGCCGACGAGGGCGCAAACGAGCCCGTCGCAATGTCCACCCCGTTGCCGGCTGCCGCCGGCACGGCCCTGTCCGCCGGCTGATTGGAGCCGGCTGATTGGGGAGCGCCGATGGCATAGGCCGCCGTGCGGCATTGACGCCGGCCGTTGCCGCCCCAATCCCTAAGCCCCACCCTTCCTTTCGTACAACCCGCGGGGACCCTGCATGAGTGATCTCGACCGGCTGGCCGATCTGCTTGGACTTGAACCCCACTATCACGACATCTGGGGCAACCGGCGGGAGACGTCCGCCGCCACCAAGCGGGCGCTGATCGCCGCCATGGGGTTGCAGGCCGCCACGGATGAGGAGGTCGCCGACAGCCTGCGTACGGTCGAACGCCGATCCTGGAGCCGTCCGCTGCCGCCGGTCCTGATCAGCGGGGAAGGGCAGGGGATCGGTCTGGAGGTCGCCCTGCCGGCCGGGCTGGACGAGGCCGCGCTGGTGTGGGAGCTGACGCCGGAGGGGGGAACCGCCCAGGGCGGCCGTGTCGCGGTCCGCGACCTGCCCGTCACCGACCGCACCGCCCTGGACGGTACGGCCTATGAGCGCCGTGCGCTGGGCGCCCTGCTGCCGGTGTCCCTGCCCATCGGCTATCACCGGCTGGACCTGCATGTGGAAATCGCCGGCGGGACGGGGCCGTCGGGCTCCACCACCCTGATCGTGGCGCCCGAGCGCTGCGTGACGGTGGAGGAGATGGTGCCGGCCGGCCGCAGTTGGGGCATCGGCTTGCAGGTCTATTCGCTGCGGTCGGAGCATGACTGGGGCATGGGCGATTTCGCCGACCTCGCCGGCTTCGCCGAAGTCGCCGGGCGGCTGGGCGCCGGGCTGGTCGGGCTGAGCCCACTGCATGCCCTGTTCCCGGCGGACCCCAACCACATCGGCCCCTATTCGCCGTCCAGCCGCCAGTTCCTCAACATCCTTTACATCGACCCGGCCGCCGTTCCCGAATTCGCCGGTGCCGACGATCTGCAGACCCGGATCGCGGATCCCGCCTTCCAGACGGCGCTGGCGTCGGCCCGGCAGGCGGAGCTGGTCGACTACCCCGCCGTCGCCGCGCTGAAGCTGCCGCTGCTGGAGGCTCTGCACGCCCGCTTCCGCAGCCTCCCCGACGACCACCCGCGCAAGGTCGCCTATGCCGCCTTCCGGCAGGACATGGGGGCGGCGCTGGACCGCCAAGCCCTGTTCGATGCCCTGCATGAGCATTTCTTCCGCCAGGATTCCGCACAGTGGATGTGGCGGAGCTGGCCGGCCGCCTTCCAGGACCCGCAGAGCGCCGAGGTGGCGGATTTCGCCGCAACGCATGCCGACCGCGTCGATTTCTTCGCCTGGGCACAGTTCGAGGCCGACCGCCAGCTGGGCGAGGCTGCGGCACGCGGGCGGTCCGCCGGCCTCGCCATGGGCTTCTACCGCGACCTTGCCGTTGCCGCCCACCCCGGCGGCGGCTCCGCCTGGGCCGATCCGGCGATGCTGGTGCAGGGCGCCAATGTCGGAGCCCCGCCCGACCAGTTCAACATGAACGGCCAGAACTGGGGCTTGGCGCCTTTGTCGCCGCTGGGCCTGCGCGAGTCCGCCTATCGCCCCTTCATCGAGCTGCTGCGCGCCAACATGCGCCATGCCGCCGCGCTGCGCATCGACCATGTGATGGCATTGCAGCACCTGTTCTGGATTCCGGAGGACGGCAGTCCCGGCGCCTATGTGGCCTATCCCTTCCACGACCTGCTGCGCATCGTGGCGCTGGAGAGCCGGCGCAACCGGTGCGTCGTGATCGGCGAGGATTTGGGCACCGTGCCGGACGGTTTCCGCCCGGCCTTGGAGCAGGCCGGCATTCTCAGCTACCGCGTGCTCTATTTCGAGCGCACCGCCGACGGCGGCTTCAAGTCCCCCGCTGAGTATCCGGCCGGTTCGATGGCGACGGTCAGCACTCATGATCTGGCCCCCTTCAAGGGCTTCTGGACCGGTCGCGACCTCGACTGGCGCAAACGGCTGGGCCTTTATCCCGACGATGCCAGTCGCGACAAGGACCGCTGGGACCGCGGCGTCGACCGCTGGCGCCTGTTGCAGGCCCTGTCGCGGGAGGGGTTGCGCCCGGACAGCTATCCCACGGAGGACGGCGAGCAGCCGTTCCGCGTCGAGCTGTCCGCCGCTGTCCACGCCTATCTGTCGCGCACGCCATCTCGCATCGTGATGGTTCAGATCGAAGATGCGCTGGCCGATGACGAGCAGCCCAACCTTCCCGGCACGGTGGACCAGCACCCAAACTGGCGCCGCCGTCTTCCCCGCAAGCTGGAGGAGTTGGAGGTTGACGAAGACCTTCGCCACATCGTCGCCCCGATGACCGGCATCGTTCCGCGATGACGACAACCGCCGCCGGCCTGGGGAAAACCGGGCCGGCGGCGGCGGTTGGAAAAAAATGCATCCGGAGCGAAAAAAGCTCTTCACAGCCCGGCACATGGTCGCTATAAACCCGCCCACACCACGGGGCACGGCGAACGAGCCGCCCCGGTGACGGTCTGGGGGATCGTCTAGCGGTAGGACAGCGGACTCTGACTCCGCCAGCCTAGGTTCGAATCCTAGTCCCCCAACCATTTTCCCGGATTTCCTCAAGTAATTGCTGATGACTCTGGCGATGTGGGCAACATAGCCCAAATCGCTGCCACACTTTCGAGTGGAGCGGTCATGCAGCACATCTGTCGGCGGGCCGGTACTTACCATTTTCGCCGTCGAATTCCTCTTCGCCACCAGCCTGTGTTGGGCGGCAAGGCGGAGATTTATAGGTCGCTCGAAACATCGAGCCCGCGCGATGCCGCGATCAGGTCCCGTCTACTTTACGTTGAAAGCGAACGCCTCTTCGCTGCCCTTGACCGGGAGCCCGGGTTGGCGGTCGATGCCGCCAGGCAGCTGATGCGGGACTTGGTCGGCCCCGCTGCGTGGGTTCACATGAACCCGATGCTGCGGCGGTCGTTGGACCCGACCCCGCCGCCGGGCCTCTCTCCGGTACCGTGCGAACTTGGCGGGGCGGCGATGGAAATGACAGCCGCCGTCCATGTCGGCGTCCTCGATCCTCCCAAGCCATCGGCGGAGGCCGCGCGGCAATCGGTGGCCGTCGCGGTCGAGAACCCGTCGGCGCCCGCCAATCCTCCTCCGGCCGCGTCGCCCGCTGCGCCGCCTGCCGACGGAAAGCCGCCCTCGAGCGCCACCTTGGCCGCTCCGCTCTTCGGCGCGCTGGCCGAGCCCCATGTCGAGCACATGCTGGACACCGGTGCCTGGAGCGCCCAGCAGACCGCGCTGCAAACCCGCGCCACCTTCCGTCTGTGGATCGAGTTCCACGGTGATCGGCCGGTTGACGCCTACAGCCGACGCGATGCCTCGGCCTTCATGGAAGCCCTGCGGAAGCTGCCCCGGATGCACGGCCGGTCGCCCCTGTTCAAAGGCACGATGCGCCGGAACATCGAGGCGGCCGAGCGATTGGCGGTGAGGGGAAAAGGACAGCCCCTGCTGACGATGAAGACGATCAAGCGTCACATGAGCGCGCTGCACGGCTACTGGGACTGGCTCCGGCAGCACGGGCATCATGAGTTCGCCTCCAATCCCTTCGCTGGTTTCGATTTTCCCAGCAGCAAACCCGCGTCCGAGCAGCGCTCGATGTGGGAGGACGCCGACCTGAAGCGGCTGTTCACGTCGAGGATCTGGGTCGGCCCTGACGTGGACAGGTGGAGCGCCGCCTACTGGTTGCCGCTGATCGGCCTGTTGACCGGGATGCGGCTCGAGGAGATCGCGCAGCTGCACACCGCCGATGTCAAGCAGCGGGACGGCATCGACTTCTTCCTGGTCCATGCCGAGGACGAACGGCGGACCAAGAACGCGAACTCGGTGCGCGAGGTGCCGATCCCCGGCGCGCTCGTCGCCCTGGGCTTCATGAAGCTGGTCGCTGAGCGGCGCCGCACGAACAGCAAGCGGCTTTGGCCGGACCTGAGCGGCCAGGGGCCGGATCGGCGGCTGGGCGCTTACTACACGCGGCGCTTCACCGAGTACCGCCGCGAAATCGGGATCTACAAGCCTGGCGTCGACTTCCACAGCCTGCGCGGCACCTTCGAGACGCTGGTGCTCAACGCGGGCGCCAGCCCGGTCTTCGTGAAGGCGATCATGGGCCACAGCACCTCGGACCTCCTGGGCGAGGGCAGCCGGTACCTGAAGCACGTCACGCTGAAGAACAAGCTGGAGACGATGAACATGCTCAGGCTGGGTGTCGACCTCGGGCACCTGCTGCCATCGACGAGATGAGCGGAGCAGCGACGGCTGGGAGAGGATAATTGCACCGTACCGGTGCCGCGGATTACCGGCAAAATACCGTACGGTGCCGGGCCTTTACCGGCACCATACGGTGCTCCCGCGACGGCAGGAGCTTCTTGATGATCTGTTTCACGGCAGGCAGAACCTGTTGCACGGCTTCGGAAAAGTGTTGCACGGCTCCGGAAAGTTGATCCATTCGGCCGCTAACCCTTTGTTTTGGCGTCAGGATCTCATACGGCGGCTATCCAGGGCTTGCGGGAGTTCCCCAGGCGGCTCCGTGGACGGTCGATCTCGGGCACGTGCCTGCCGGGCTCTTTGAGCGGCTGATTCCGTTGACCTGGGCGTCCACATTCTATGGCGAAATTCGTGGACAGCGTGGCCGCGGCCGTCCCGGTTTGGTTGGTTGCCTGGGCGAGGGCATGGTTCACTTCGACTCCGGAGATCCCCAGGGTCGAGCGTAACGCCGCGATTCCGCCCGAGGATCACCGGAACCGGCCCAGTGAATCACTTTTCCTCGGCCGCTGTAGCCGATTTCCTGGACGCCGGGTGCCGATCCGGAAACTCGGAAAAAGTGATTCATGGACGGGTGTAACGTGATTCTGGATCTAGGAGTAACGGGGGGACGACGTTACCCCGGCCGGGTCATCGGTGAGTTCATGACGTCCTGAAGCGGCCGCGCCGACGGCCCTCGCGCCATGGATTCTGGGAAATCGGGTGGCGTAGCGGCTTCTTGACCTGCGTCAGGGTTGCCGTCGCCGACCTGCGCTATCTATCCGGCGACCGTTGCGCTCCCAGGAGCGCCAGTAAGCTGCCGAACAGTGATTTGGGGTTGGCTTCGTTGATGGCTAAGGTGGGTGACAGGCTCGGCAGCCGGAAGGGTTCTCCGCTCTCCATGTTCCTCCGCCCCGTTGTCGGTTCGCTTGCAATGGCGGCCTGCTTGGCCGTTTCTTCGGCTGAGGGAGCGAAATCGGCGCCCGAACCACCAATCCGGGTTGGTGTGCTGGCCTACCGCGGCGGCGACCACGCGAATGCTGTCTGGGAGCCCACCATCCGTTATCTGGCCGGGCGGTTTCCCGGTCGCGGCGCAGAGATGGTGCCGCTGGACCTGTCTGGAATGGATACCGCCGTGCAGAACCGCACCGTGGACTTCGTCCTGACCAACACCGGCAACTATGTTGAGCTCGAGGGGCGCTATGGCATCGCCCGCATCGCTACTCTTCATTCCTCCCGCGCCGGGGCGTCGGGGGCGTCGGTCGGCTCGACGCTGATTGTCCGCTCCGACCGAACCGACATCCGGGACCTCGGCGATCTCAAGGGGCGGACGGTCCTGGCCAGCGATCCCGACGCCTTCGGCGGCTTCCAGGTCGCCTGGGGGGAGATGATCAAGGCCGGGATCGATCCCTACCGCGACCTGAAGAACCTCGGTTTCTCCGGCTTCCCGCTGGATCGCATCGCCTTCGCGGTGCGCGATGGTGAAAGCGACGTCGGCGTGCTGCGGGCCTGTCTGCTGGAGGAACTGGCGGCCGAGGGGCGGATCGATCCCGGGCAATTCAGGGTTCTGGCGCCCAGGACTCCCCCCGGCTTTGACTGCGCCGTTTCCACGGACCTCTATCCAGACTGGCCCCTGGCCCGGCTTGCCTCAACGCCGGAGGTACTGGCGAAAGCGGTGGTCGTCGCCCTGTTCCAGATGCCCGAGAACGACCCGGCGGCGGAAGCTGGGGGGTATGTCGGCTGGACGGTGCCGCTCGACTACCAGCCCGTCCACACTCTGTTCCGCGCGCTGCGCATCGGACCGTACCGATACCTACGCGAGATTTCCCTGCTCGACATCGCCCGCGAGCACTGGGAGTGGCTCGCCCTCGGCGCCCTGGCGCTGCTGTGGTGGGCGATCCATTCGCTTCGTGTTGAGCACCTGATCAAGGTGCGTACGGCGGAACTGCATGCAGCCAACCGCAGTCTGCTGCATGAGATGGCTGAGCGCCGCAGGGCGGAGGAGAACGCCCGTGACCGGCAGAAGGACATGGACCACGTCGCCCGCCTGTCCATCCTGGGCGAGATGGCCAGTAACCTTGCACATGAGCTCAACCAGCCGCTCGGGGCCATCGCCAATTACGCCCGCGGCTGCACCCGGCGGCTGGAAGCGGGGACCAGCGATCCGATGCAACTGGTAGAAATCACGCGGGCCATCGCGGACCAGGCGGACCGGGCCGGGCGGATCATCGCGCGCATCCGGGACTTCGTGCGGAAGCGCGCGCCCCAGCTGGAGCCGATGGATGTCAACGACTGTGTCCATGCCGCCGTCGCCTTGTGCCAGGGGCAGGCAAGCAATGGCAATGCCGCCATCTCTCTGAGCCTTGCCGATGATCTGCCGCCTGTGCTGGTCGACCGCATCCAGATCGAGCAGGTCATCCTGAACTTGGTCAAGAACGCCTTGGACGCTATGGCGGAAACCCAACCCGGCGGCGCCGGTGAGGCCGTGCGCGTCGTGAGCATCCGCACAGCCCGGGACCGGGATGGCCGGGTCGAAGTCGGGGTGGCTGACCGCGGCCACGGGCTGACGGCTGAAGCGAAGGGACGCCTGTTCGAGCCTTTCTTCACCACCAAGTCCGGCGGCATGGGATTGGGGCTGTCGATCTGCCGGACCATCGTGGAGGCACATGGTGGTCATCTATGGGCGACCGACAATCCGGGCGGCGGCACCGTGATGCGGTTCGTGCTGCCCGCCGCAGGTCCGGCAACGAGTCCGATGTGTCCTACGGCAAGCCCTTCGACGGCCGATGAGCCGCCGGTCGTGACAGAGGAGCGAAACCATGACCGCTGATCCGAAGTCCGCGGACGCATCCCGGACTGTTTACGTCGTCGATGACGATCGCGCGATGCGGCACTCGCTGGCGTGGCTGATCGGCGCACTCGGGGTGTCCGTCGAATCCTTCGGGTCTGGCGAAGAGTTCCTGCGCGCGGTCCGCCCCGACCGGCCCGGCTGTCTCGTCACCGACGTGCGCATGCCGGGGATGAGTGGCCTGGAGTTGCAGGACACGCTCGCGCGGGCCGGATCGCTGCTGGCTGTGGTGGTCATCACGGGTCACGGCGACGTGCCGATGGCCGCCCGCGCGTTCCGTGGCGGCGCCGTCGACTTCATCGAGAAGCCTTTCAACGATCAGCTGCTGCTCGACCGCGTCCACGAGGCACTGGAGACGTCGATGCGGGCTTGGGCGGTGCACGCTCGCAAAGCCGAGGTCCGGTCGCTTCTGGCGCGCTTGACGCCACGGGAGCGGCAGGTCGCCGACCTCGTGGTGGCGGGCAAGCTCAACAAGGTGATCGCCGCCGAGATCAACCTCAGCCCCAAGACGGTCGAGCTCCACCGTCACAACGTCATGGAAAAACTGGAGGTCGGCTCCGTCGCCGACCTCACGCGGCTGCTCATCGAAGCGGAGTGACGCCTCGTCCTTCAGGGCGAATCCCTGCGGCTGCGACACGTCGTCACTGGGGAAGATCCTAGAAAGTCTAGGAAACCTCCCAGTGGGTGGGGCGGGAGCCCGCCGGGTACCTTCACGCCATGGCATCCGCCAATCAGCGGGTGCCAGGGAACAGGTGTGAAGGGGCCAGTCATGGATCAGTCACGGCGCAACTTCTGCCTCGGCTTCGGCGCCGCCACGGTGGGGGCGGCCACGCTGTCGCCCGCTCCGGCGGAGGCGGTTGCCGCACGCGAGGGCGGCGATCCGGCTCACCGCTGGGGCATGGTGGTCGATGTGCGCAAATGCGTCGGCTGCCAAGCCTGCACGGTGGCCTGCATCATGGAAAACGACGTCCCGGAGAACAGCTTCCGCACCATCGTGTCAACCTACGAGGTGACGGAGCAGGGCAGAAGCGGCACCTACATGCTGCCGCGGCTGTGCAACCACTGCGAGGACCCGCCCTGCATCCCCGTCTGCCCGACCGGCGCCACCTTCCAGCGCGAAGACGGCATCGTCGTGGTCGACAACACGGTCTGCGTCGGCTGCGCCTACTGCGTCCAGGCCTGCCCCTACGACGCGCGTTTCATCAATCACGAAACCCAGACCGCGGACAAGTGCACCTTCTGCGTCCACCGGGTCGAGGCCGGGCTGCTGCCCGCCTGCGTCGAGACCTGCGTCGGCGGTGCTCGCATCTTCGGTGACCTGAAGGACCCGGACAGCACCGTGTCGAAGCTGGTCCGAGAGCGAGACCCCAAAGTGCTGAAGCCCGAGCAGGGCACCCAGCCGCGCGTCTTCTACATCGGCCTCGATCCGAAATTCCAGGGCAAGGTCGACGGCACGCCGACGCTGTGGCGCCCAAGCCCCCAGCCGCATGCCGACGCCTACGCGGGGAAGGAGAACGCATGATGGACACCAGCATCGTCGAAGTCATCAACGTGACCCGCGAGGTCGCGTGGCTCCCCTGGGCCGTGCAGTATTTCTTCCTGATCGGCCTGTCGGTCGGCGGCGTGCTGCTGAGTCTGCCAGGCTACGCCTTTGCCCACGAGGACTGGCGCAAGCTCGGCCGCATTGCCCTGCTTGTGGCGCTGACCTGCGGGCTGGCGGCACCAGTGTCGCTGCTGTCCGACCTCCACCAGCCCGGCCGCTTCTGGCACTTCTACGTCGTGCTCCGCCCGACCTCCTGGATGTGGTGGGGTTCCATCATCATCCCGTTCTATGTCACCGGCCTGCTGGTCTACGGCTGGGCCTGCTTCCGCGAGGAGTTGCAGGAACAGGGCAGGGTAGATAGCCGCCTCGCCGCGCTCTATCGCCTTGCCGCTCTGGGCGGGGGCCGCGATGATCGGCTGATCCGGTATGCGGGGCTCGTCGTCCTCACCGGGGCCGCGCTGGTCGCGCTCTATACCGGCACCGAGGTTGCCGTCGTCCGGGCGCGCCCGCTGTGGCACACGCCGTTCCTGCCGCTCCAGTTCCTCGCCACCGCGCTCGCCGGGGCCACAGGCCTGGTGCTGCTGCTGAACCGCCTTGCCGCAGATGGCGACCGCGATGTCGAGAGAGTGGCGAACCAGCTGCTGGCCGGAGCTTTGGGTGCGGTGATGCTGTTCGGCGGTCTGTGGCTGGCGCTCGGCCTGTTCGATCTGGAGCGGACGCATGCCGATGCGCTGGCGAGCGTGGCCGGTTCCGAGGCTTGGCGGGTCACCGCCGTCTGGGCGGTTGCGGCCACCGCGGTACCCTTCGTCATCGCCGTCGCCAAGCCTGTGGGCACCGGCCTGCTGACCGGCCTGATTGCCGTGCATGGAGCATGGATGTTCCGTTGGACCGTGTTCATCGGCGGCCAGACAGTACCGAAGACCGGCGCCGGGTTCTACGAGTATGCGCTTCCGGCCGGTCCGGACGGGCTGCTTGGTATCGTCGGCACCGCCGGGCTGTGGCTGTTCCTGCTGCTTGCCATCACCGCAGTCTTGCCGACTCCGCGCCGTGCCGCACCCGGCCTCCTCTATCCCATTGCCGCAGAATAACTCGCTGCCGAATAAGCAGCCTGCCGGATTACCGGAGACACCGCCATGTCCATCCACCGCCGCCTTCTCCTGAAGACCACCGCCGCGGGCGGCGCGCTCGCCGCCTTCGCCGCAGGCTTCTCCGAAACCGGCCGCAAGCTCGTGAAAGGCGCCTGGGCTGGAGAGAAGCCGGAGAACGCCATCTCCGGCAACGCGCCCAAGCCCGAGTTCCGCATCGACCCTGCCAACGGCGACATCGTACTGACCTCCGGTCAGATCGTCGCCTACACCGGCTGCATCGGCTGCACGACCTTGTGCGGTGTGCGGGTGCGGGTGGACACTGAGAAGAACAAGGTGCTGCGGGTGGCAGGAAACCCCTACACGCCGATGTCGACCGACCCTTTCCTGCCCTACGGCACCCCGGTCAGGGAAAGCTTCAAGGCGCTGTCTCGGTTCCAGGAAAAAGGACTGAACGGCCGTTCGACGGCCTGCGGACGAGGCAACGCGGTGCTGGAAAACGTCACCTCGCCTTTCCGCGTCACCACACCCTTGAAGCGCGTCGGCCCGCGCGGCTCCGGTCGGTGGGAGCCGATCGCATTCGACCAGCTGGTAAGCGAGGTGTGCGGGGGCGGTGACCTGTTCGGCGAGGGACCGGTCGATGGCCTCGCAGCCTTGCGCGACCTCAAGACGCCTATCGACCCGGCAGCGCCGGACTTGGGTCCCAAAGTCAATCAGGTGGCCATGATCACCGGTGTGCCGGACGGCCGGGAATCCCTGGTGCAGCGTTTCCTCCAGCAGGCTTACGGCAGCATCAACTATGTCGGGCACGGCTCGTACTGCGGTGGCGCCTACCGGGCCGGATCCGGCGCGGCGTTCGGCGACACCAAACAGCAGCCGCACGCCAAGCCGGACATCGCCAACGCCGAGTTCGTGGTCTTCATCGGCACCGCGCCGTCGAATGCGGGCAATCCGTTTAAGCGGCAGGCGACCTTGATTTCCAAGGCGCGCACCGACGGCGCCCTGCGCTACGTTGTCGTCGACCCGGTGCTCACCAACGCCCGTGCTGCGGCGGCGGGAGAACGCGCCGACTGGATCCCGATCCGGCCGGGCACCGACGGTGCCTTTGCCATGGGTATCATCCGCTGGATGTTCGAGAACGGCCGCATCGACGAAAGATACCTGTCCCAGCCCAACGGCAAGGCGGCGGAGGCGGCGGGCGAGGCTGGCTGGTGCAACGCTACCCACCTTGTCGTCGTGCAGAAGGGCCATCCGCGCGAGGGGTGCCTGCTGCGGGCGTCCGACCTTGGCTGGGTGACGTTGGACGAGAAGGACCGGTATGGCGACAAGGACGCCTTCGTCGTCCTCGATCCCGCCACCGCCGCCCCGGTCGCCCACGACGCTCCGATGACGGCGGCCACGCTGTTCCATCAGGGGACGGTGACGGCCGGGACCGAAGACATCGCCGTGAAAACCGGCCTCACGCTGCTACGCAAAGAGGCCATGCGGCTCGACCTGCGGGCCTACAGCGACGCCTGCGGCGTGCCTGCCGACGTGATCGCCGGTCTGGCGCGCGAGTTGACCAGCCACGGTAAGAAGGCCGCCGTCAATTCCCATGGCGGTATGATGTCGGGCAGTGGCTTCTACAACGCCTTCGCCGTCGTCACCATCAACACGCTGCTCGGCAACCTGAACTGGAAGGGCGGCACCATCGTCGGCGGTGGGCGCTTCCCGGAGAGCGGTGACGGTCCGCGCTACAAGCTCTCCAGCTTCCCCGGCCGAGTAAAGCCGTCCGGCATCCCGCTCGGCCGCAACGTGCCCTACGAGAAGACATCCGAATTCCGGGCAAAGAAGGCGACGGGCAAGGCCTATCCGGCCAAAGCACCATGGTATCCGACCGCCCCCGGCCTGACGACCGAGTGGATGTCCAGCGGCATCGTGGACGGCTACCCGTACCCGGTGAAGGCCCTGCTGCTGTGGAACGCCAACCCGGTTTATGGAATTCCCGGCGCGCACCGCTTTGCGCAGAAGCTGGCCGATCCGAAGACGGTACCGCTGGTCGTCGCCATCGACCCCTTTATCAATGAGACCTCGGCGCTCGCCGACTACATCGTGCCGGACACCGTGCTCTACGAGACCTGGGGCTGGACCTCGGCCTGGGGCGGGGTGCCGACCAAGATGACCACGGCCCGCTGGCCGGTGCTGGTCCCGCGCACCGACAAGCTGCCGGGCGGTCAGCCGATCCAGCTTGAGCCGTTCCTGATCGCTCTCGCCAAGCGTCTTGATCTGCCGGGCTTCGGGCCCGATGCCATCGAAGGTATGGACGGCACCCGGCACCCGCTGGAGACGGCTGAGGACTGGCACCTGCGGGCGGGCGCCAACGTCGCCTGGCTCGGCAAGCAGCCGGTGCCGGACGCGAGCGACGAGGACATCGCCTTCTCCGGCGTTGGGCGGGTGCTCCCAGCGCTGAAGGCGACGCTGAAGGAGGAGGAGTGGCGCAAGGTGGCCTTCATCCTCGCCCGCGGCGGCCGTTACCAGAATCAGGTCGAGGGATTCGAGGGGGAGAAGGCCACCCACCGCTTCGCCAAGGCGCTTCAGGTCTACAACGAGGCGGTCGGTACGTCGAAGAGCAGCATCACGGGCAGGCGCTGGCCGGGAACGGCCGCCTGGATGCCGCCGGTCTTCGCCGACGGCACGCTGGTGAGCCATGTCTACAGACCGGAGGACTGGCCCTTCCAACTGGTCAGTTCCAAGTCGGTGCTGGTCAGCGCCTATACGATCGGGGCGACGCGGCTGCGCCACCTGCATCCGGAGAACCCGGTCGGCGTGAATGTCGAGGACGCCCGGCGGCTGGACATCCAGACCGGCGACCGCATCCGCATCGCGACGCCCGGCGGTGCCGAGCTTGCCACTGCCATCGTCCGGCACGGCGTCATGCCGGGGGTCCTCGCCGTGGAGCATGGCTTCGGGCACAAAGAATTCGGTGCCCGCGCCCATGTGATCGGCGGCCGCCGCCAGCCGGATGTGCCGGAGATCGCCGCAGGCGTCAACCTGAACGACCTCGGTCTTGCGGACCCTACGCGGACGGGGGCTTCGGTATGGGTCGACCCTGTGGCTGGGACCGCGGTGCGCCAGGGAATTCCCGCCAAGCTAGAGCGCACCGCCGCTGCATGATTTCCAATCGCCCGTGCAGGGTGCTTTTGTGAACAGACGGCTTGGGGCACATGGCTCACCAACAGGCCGCCGGTGCAGGTCAGCACGAGGGAAGCCGCGGGCGGCTCACTGAACCTCGTTCGCCGTCCTGACATGGCAGGGATCTAAGTGGCGGGCGAAGGCCTCCAGAGTCCTTGTCAGCTGACGCGCCACGATGAAGGCAAGAATGCTGCGAAGCTTGGGGCGATTTTCGTCGATGATGTACCTGATTTGTTGGAGCACCTCAGCCGCTGCCGTAACGGCAGCCTCGAAGTCAACCCGCTCGACGCCATCGGGACGGGGTAGGCCATCCACCAGTTCGTCAACGCCGATCAGCAGGCGGAAATGCAGGTTCTTGGCGACGCGGCCATCCGCCTCGAGTTCGGCAGCAAGGGCGGGCAGATAGCAGCTGGCCAAGTCACGGTCGGGGTCTTCGTGGGCGCGCCCTCGCGGCAGCGACGCCAGCGCCTCGCGCAGTAGGGTGAGCGTCTCCCCGGCCGCCAGACAGCCCTTCGCAGGGCTGCCCACGGCTTCGGCCCTGGGTTCAGTGGCAACGGTTTCCACTGCTGGGATGGGGGTGGAGGTCTTTCCGGTCGGGGAAGCAGCGAAGGGCCGCCGGATGGGGGGCAGAGGTCGGGACGCTTCCCTGACGTGGGCGGGTTTCTCGGCGGGCGTCTCTTTGACGGCTGCGGTGGCCAGGGGAGGCGTCACCTGTTCTGAATGCCGCGACAACATCTCCTCCCGGAGCATCGCTCGCTCGGCTTTCTCATCCATGACCGCTTCCTGGGCCTGCCACAAAGCTTCTCCCAGTACGTTCGAGGCACGGCGCAACACATCCTGATGATCGTCACCGTGCCCTTCGCAGGCCATCGCGTCGGCCGCGTCCTGCCAGAGCCCGTCGACGTTCGCGGTGAAGCGGCTGCTGCCTTCCAGAACCATCTGAGCCAAACCCTGGTGCGCTTGATACCCGAGCTGAAGCGCCTCCTTGAGCAGTCGTGACGGCGCGTCGGCAAGGTCGCGCGCATACGCGGCCGCGAGGCGAACGAACGCACGGTCCATGTCGCCGGATTCCTCGTTCACCATGCAGGCGAGTGCTCGCCGGATGTCGGCCGCGTCCACCCGCTCGAACCTCGTCCGCCGCGGCGTCGGGGAAGCCGGGGCGATGAGGTCGGCTTCGACCAGCATCCCCGTGCCGACGGCAGGCATTGGGAGATCGGACGGCAGCGGCTGGCCAACATGCCAAAGCGCGGTTTCCTCTGCACGCAGGCGTGCCGAGGAGAAGGCTTTGAAGTGCCCCCACCACATTGCTGACGTCATTACCCGGCCGTCGGCGTTCCAGGCGTGAACGTGGCCGGTCGAGCCGTCCCGCAGCAGCCAGCGCCTGAGGCGCGCAGCCTCAGCAAGTTTCAACTCGGCCGAGCCCAGGCTCCATGCCTTCCCTTCAACCGCCAACCGAGCGACCGCGCCGACGAAGGCGGAGAAGGCCTTGCGGATCCCCGCAGAGAAGTCGGCCCCATTGGCAATCGGCGTGCAGACGCGCTGGCGGGCCGCATGCGCATGGACGAGCCACTGGTCCCTCAACTGCTCAGCCCCGATGGGCGCGCCGACCTTGACCAGATAGTCCGCCGCGCGGTGAACCCACAGCCCAGGGAGGACCATGTGCTTGCCGTCGGCCGGGCCATCGAAGACGGTGAGCTTGCGCAGCGTATCCCTCGCGGCATAGCGAGCTTGGTATGCAAGCGGATCGAATCCGTCGGCCAACAGCCTTGCAGCCTTGTGCTCGGCCGGTCCGGCCGCAACCCTGAGCCAGTCGTCGTCGTGCTCAATGACTACAAGGTGATCTGGATCAAGATGTTCGCGCACCCACGGGAGCGCGTCAGCCAGGACGGTGTCCACGTCGGCCGCAGGAGGCAGGCCGAGGATCTTGCGTAACTCTGCTCTGGACCATGAGCGCATCGCGTTGTCGTCCCGCCGGACGGCCACGCCCTTCACCGCGATGAGCAGCCTCAGCGCCGGAGCAGATGGTGCTGTCCGGATGACAGCCACTGGCAGAAGCACGTAGAGCCTCTGGCTGCGCCATGTATCGAGCGTGCGGTGCAGTCGGATGATGTCGTCATCCAACCCGTAGATAAACGCCACCCGCTTCGGCAGACGCTTCGCCGAGAGATCCGTTCCGTCGGCCAACTGTCGGCCACCGGCCCGGCGCAAGGCGCCCTCAATGGCCTTCTTCGGCAAACCTGTCGACCGCGCAAGAGCGCTTAACCGGATCTCCCCATGCCCGGCGGACCAGTAGGCGGCAATCGTCGCGTACACGGCCCATGCCTCGAGATCCATGATTGGCCTGCCGAGGCTGGATTCCACGTCCAGCGGGACGACGACGCCAACACCAAGATCCCAATCCTCTGCCCGTCCGCGTGCGGTGGCCACCAAGCCGCGGTGATTGGTGTTATTCCGGGGAGGGGCAATGCTGTGTCGACGTGCCATGGGGGACTCTGGGCTGGGCTGACAATCCCATTGTCCGGCGGACGGAGTCCAATCCGCAAGACTGTCGGTCCGTCTACCTGAGATCTCCTGCCATGGGGCAGCCATAATGGGCGACCCGTTCTGCCGAGCGATCGGCCAACGGACGGGATGAAGGCATGAATGTATTATAATCAGTAGTTTACAGTAAAAATGAGTCCTAGAATAAAAGAAATTTAGTCGGCAGTGCCTGCCTCCGCGCCGAAGCCGCTTACCGACGGCGTCTCGGCTCCGGGTCAGGCCGGTAGGCCATCGCCGCCTTTGTCCGGGAAGGAGGAGATCCTCCTCATGTACCCATCCCATGCAGACCCGCTTCGGCTCACCCGGCCGACGGTATCACGAACACCGCGTAGGGGAGCAGGCTGAGGCTTCGCAAGCCGAAGCCGGACTACAGGATTTTTTAATTATGGCACTCATAAATCCGTTAATGCATTGATTTACAACGATACATACAGAAAAGCTCACTCGGCAGACTTTGGGGCAGGGCGCCCGAGTGACATGGTGCATCAGCTTGGCAGGGCATAGCCTTCAGGCCGCCGATAGGGCCAAGCCCTCAGCCACTGTCCCAGTCCAGAGGGAATGAGGGCACCGTTTTCACCGAAATGTAGATATATCAATTTGTTACTGGAAAGATGAGCGCCAGAATGAAAATAATCTAGTCGGCAGTGCCTGCCTCCCGCGCTGAACTGCTTGCGAGTCCGCCGACCGGTTCGTCGCAGAACGCTTGGGCAAGATCGGCCGGGAAGGGAAGTGCCCCAGCCAGAAGTCCAAGGCAGTCTCCGTCTCGCGTCCATCCCTGAGGCCGGTCGGGCAGGCGGACTATTGTTTCGCCAGCCTTGGCTTGCGTATCCCGGGATCGGGCTACAGGATCTTTTATATTCTGGGACTCATATCGGTGTTAAGCTGCTGATATGTAATGACTATGCCTGAAAAAGCCGTAGTGGCTATACCCATACCCTCCATCGGCTCGACCGTCCGCGGCACGGCCGTCGGCGAGACTGTCAGCATATCGCTGTTGGTCGGGGAACACGTTGGCCCTGTGGCGTGTACCGTGGTCATCGGGGGGCAAGCCCGATCAAGGGCTGCTGTAGTATCTTTTAATTCTAGCAGTCATTATTCTGGTAAGTCATTGATTTATAAAAAGGTATGCTCAGATTTCTGTGTTGTTGGTCCCGGTCGGCATCACCCTTCGACGGCACCGATAGCAAGCTGCTGCGAGGTGGGCTGCTGATGGTGAAGGTGTTGATGATACCCTGCGTTTACCGTGGGACAAGCCATGGATTGGCTAATCCGGTTCCCTCCGACCAGACCGGTCCGTAGAGGAATGGAACCGTGCTGAAAGGTATAGTGAACGTTCGGCAGTGGACGGCTCGCGGTATCCGATCCTCTGGCTATTCAATGATCGCAAAGATTGCTGTTGCTCATCAATTTTCAATGGAAACGGTGTGGCGCCCAGGGCACGATGTGAACCTCGACATACGGCTTGGGGGATGGAGCCATGGGAGAAGTCATCACGTTGGCGGCAAGGCGGAAGCCCATAGCGCCCCAGAGGGCGTCGCCGAAGGGACCAACCTGCGCCGACGTCGCGGCCTTCCTGGCGGAACTCGAGCATGGCCGCCTCCGCTGCGCGGGGACGCGGCCCGCGGAGAACGGACACGAGGTGGACCTGGAACTCTGGGGCCGTCGTCGCCTAACCGTTTCCACGAACGCCCTGAGGATGACCCCGGACAGGATCGACACAACGCTCCGTGCCGCGGCCACCCGGCTGCGGGAGCAGGCTGAGGGCAGGGGCGTCTTGGACCTCGCACTGTTCCGCCAGCGGTGGCTTGAGACGGCTGAGGCACTCTTCGCCTGCATGACGCCGCCCTGCGTGCCTGAAGCACTGGAGCGTGCGCTCGGCGACGCGGCTGCTGCCCTGCTGGTCCTCCAGGCGGCACCGGCGATTTGGGCTGCCGCGTGGGACGCGGCCGAGGGACGGCAACTGGCGGGGGGCTGAGTTACCGCCCCCGGGCCGCCGATCCGCTCAACAGGATCTCGGTGCGTGCCACCAGGATGACATCCTCGCCGGTGTGATCGAGGGCGGCGCGCGCGGTTCGGATGCGTTCGACGGAAGTGTCGGTATCGTAGAAGCCAGGTCCGCCATCGGCGCGGATGTCCTCGATCGACAGGCCCGCGACGCCGATGTTGACTGCGCGCCGAACGTTTGCAGCCAATTCCTCAAGATCATGGGCGAAGCCGGATTCGAAATCGGCGTTCACCGGGAGGTCCGTGGTGAGTACGAGGCTCCCGAGATTCGCCAGGACATCGTCACGCTCGACACCATTTTCGGGCCTGCCCTGCTACCAGGAATAGCCTGAACTCGTTGAGGCGAGGGCGCTGAAGCCCATGTGCTTCATCATCCTGGCACTGCCGACATCCCAGGGGTTGGGCGGGATGAAGCAGCCCTCATGAAGCGCACGGAAGGCCTCACGCTTTTCTGCGATGGTGCGAGCCATGGTTCATCTCCTAAAAGAGGGCTGTTAGAACCGGATTTCCGAGGGCTGTCCTGGAATCCATCTGGAGGAAGACCATGACGAAGAGCCTTCGGCTTGTTACCCACGGTGGTTCTTTTCACTGCGACGAGGTGCTGGGATACGCCATCCTGTGCCGGGCCCTGCCGCACGAGGCGCTGGCCACCTCCACGCTGGTGCGCACAAGGGACCAGCAGGTCATCGACGCCGCTGACATCGTCTGGGACGTCGGCGGCATCTTCGACCCCGCGCGGGGGCGCTTCGACCACCACCAGCGCGGTGCCCCGGTGCGTCCCAACGGGTCGCCCTACTCCTCGGCGGGCCTGCTTTGGGCCGCCTACGGCCGTGACGCGGTGCGCGCCATTCTGGCGGGACGCAGCGGCGAGGACGTCGTTGAGCGGGTCTGGATGGAAATGGACGAGCAGGTAGTCCGCCTCGTCGACCTCGCCGACAACGGCCAGCGCCCCGTCCCTGACTTCGGCGACGAAGGCCTCGACCGGGCGGCCCGGATCGCCGACGGGATGGCTCTGCCGTCCCTGGTCGAGGTCCTGAACCTGCCCTGGGATGCCGACGTGATCGACCGGGCTCTGGCCGAGGACGAGCGCTTTGCCCGGGCCGCCGAGATCGCGGGAGCCTTCCTCGACGGCCGCATCGAACAGATCCGCGCCCGGATCGCCGCCCGCGACATCGTGCTGGAGGCGCATGCCCGCTCGGCCGACCCGCGCGTGCTGGAGCTCGACCGCGGCATGCCGTGGCAGGGACCGGCGCATGACGCAGACCTGCCGGTGTTGTTCGCCGTTTACCCGGACAAGGGCGGTGCCGCCTGGATGGTCGGCTGCATGCCGCCCGAGCCGGGCAGCTTCGCCCAGAAGCTGCCGCTGCCCGCGGCCTGGGCAGGCCTGCGTGACGCCGAACTCGCCCGCGTGTCCGGTGTGCCGGATGCTGTGTTCTGCCACCTGAACCGCTTCATCGCCGCCGCCCGCTCGCGCGACGGCGCGATGGCGATGGCCCGCATTGCCCTCGGCCTTGCCCGCGAACCGGTGGGGTTGGGCGCCAAGTAACGCTGCAACCGGCTTCGTGCTGGTGTGCCCGTTGGCGCAGATGCCCAAGCTGCCCGATTGAAGGTGGAACTCGCCGCTTCAAGATCGGAGGCGATGAGTTCCACATGCGCGCCGACAAGCGGCGGGAAGGCTGGATCAGGTTGGGATCAGGGCAGCAACCTCCCGGTCGGTGTTCCGGTCGCTGGCGGTGAGTCCCGCAGCCACCCCGGCCCGGTCTTCGGCGGATCGGTTCTGGCTCATTTTGCGCTTGCCCTGAATGCGTGTGATCGGCAGCCGCAGCCCGACGATGCCCCGCAGCTGCGCGCGGATGAAGTCGACCGGTGCATCCGCGACGGCCCATGGTGCGACGCGGCGACCCTCGTGCAGGTCTGTCAGTCGCGTGACCACCTCCAGTAGGCGATCCGCGTCGTCGAAGAACTCGGCCGGGCCGTAGGCATGCACCGCGATGTAGTTCCAGGTCGGCACCACCTTCCCATGCTCTTCCTTCGATGCGTACCAGGATGGTGAGACGTATGCCTCCGGCCCGGTGAACAGGACCATGGCCTCGCCCAGGGATTGCTGCTTCCATTGCATGTTGGCGCGGGCCAGATGACCGTAGAGGGTGCCGCAAGGACCCTCGTCGGGCGCAAGGAACAGCGGCAATGGCGTCGCCATCAGCCCCTCGTCGGTGGCTGTCACGAGGTTGGCGAGGGGCGTCTCCCGCATCAGCGCATGCAGGGTCGGCAGATCATCCTCGCGAAATGCGGGCGGGACATACATCGGGGTGTCTCCACGTCAGGGCGTGGGCTGGACCATGGGCCGAAACTGGTTCACGATAAACATCCAGTTTTCCACATTTTGGCTGGGCCAGTTCAGCGACATGTCAGAGCACCCATTACCGGCCCGCCTCGCCAGCAGGATCTGCCAGTCGATCCTGGACCGGATCGCTTCCGGCGACTTGGCTCCCGGCGCGCGCGTGCCGTCGACCCGTGCCTTGGCGGCCGAATGGGGCGCGTCACGAACGACGGTGACCGCAGCCTACGATCAGTTGATCGCCGAAGGTTACCTGGAAGCGCGCCAGGGAGCTGCTACCAGGGTCGCGCTATTGCTTTCCCCATTGCCACCTCGGCCGCCGCACCGGTCGCACGCTGAGCATGTTGGTGGCCTGTCCGCATACGGCCAGCGGGTGGCGGCTTTCGCCATTCCAGTCGAAGGAGATCGCGAGGCGCTGGCCGTCGATTTCCGCTACGGCGACATTGCGGGCGCCGACTTTCCGCGCTTGGCGTGGAAGCGGGCGATCACAGCCGCGCTGCTCCGTAAGCGGCCGAGCCTGCGGTATGGTGAGCCGTGCGGTTCGCCGCGCCTCAGGGTCGCCCTGCAAGGCTATCTCTGGCGGGCGCGGGCTATGCGGTGCGAACCGGACCAGATCGTCATCATCAACGGCTCGCAGCAGGGCATTGACCTTTGTGCACGGCTGCTGCTGGACCCGGCCGACGGGGTCCTGATGGAGGATCCCGGCTACGGCTTGGCCCGGCAGGTATTCCAGGCGGCGGGGGCCGACGTCATCCCGATCCCGGTCGACGAGGAGGGCCTGAAGACCGATGGGCTGCCCCCGGCGCGCCTTGCCTACACCACGCCTTCTCACCAGTTCCCGCTCGGGGCTGTCATGTCGGCGGTGCGCCGCCGTGACCTGCTGGTCTGGGCCGAGCGGAGCGGCGGGTACGTCATCGAGGACGACTACGATGGCGAGTACCGCTTCGACGTGTCGCCGATTCCGGCCTTGCAGGTGCTGGACGATGCCCGCCGGGTCATCTACCTCGGCACGGTGTCGAAGATCCTCTCGCCTGAACTGCGCCTTGGCTACCTCGTCGTCCCTGAAGCCATGGCTCCCGTCTTCGCGCGGGCGAAGAGACTGATGGATCGGCACACGCCGGGGCCGGAACAAGAGGCGCTCGCCGACCTGATCGAGAGCGGGGCCTACGAGAGGCATGTGCGGCGCATCCGTCGCAGGAACGGGGAACGCCGCGCGGCCCTCCTCGCAGCCTTGACCGATACCTTCGGCAACGATGTCACGATCATCGGTGCTGCTGCCGGGCTTCACGTCGTGGTCTGGCTGAACATGGTGCCGCGGACATTGGAGGAGATGCTGATCGCCGAGGCACGTTCAGCCGGTCTCGGAATCTATCCCATCGGTCCGCTCTTCGACCCGGCCGTGGCCGCGACCGCGCCAAAGCCCGCGGTCGCCGGGCTGGTCATGGGTTACGCGAGCCTCGACGAGGAAGCCATCCGACGTGGGGTGCGGTTGCTGAAGCAGGTGGTCGCTGATGTCCGTGCCGCCGGGACCCGTTAACGTTTAAGCCACCGCCTCTGCCGCCACTCCGGCTCGACGCCTTCAGGCAAGTCAATCTTGGTGAACTGCTGGAGGGGACTGTCGCCGTTTGGCCTTGGCCTATATGACGTTCAACGCAGATGAATTGCCGCAGCCAAATCATGTCAGTGTTGAGCCCGAGCCTATTTCAGCGCTCACTTGCCGTTTTTCCTGCGGATCAGGACGACGGTAATTCTGCGTCCAGCCGCTAACTTCTGCATTCATGTAGAATGAGGGGATGAGCATCGAGCGGGCTCTCAATCCGTCCTGCGCCTCGTCCGTATCCGCCTTGCCTGCTCCCAATGGCGCTCCGGATCCAATGCCGCCTCCCGCCAGTGGTCACGCCATTTGACGTACCTGGGGCAGGCATACGCAAGTGCGGCCTCGAGTTGCCCATACCGGAACAGGCAACTGTCGGCCATGCTGACGAGCAGGGGATTCGGATGCATGCGTCCTTCTGGATCTCCCCTCAGCAGGGCAGCCACGGCCGCCTCCTCGGCGCCTGGTCCGAGTTCCTGGGCCAGCAGGGCGAGCGCCATGGCCGCGGAGCGGCTGACACCCATCTGACAATGGACCGCGAGCAAACCTTCCGGGGTCTGCGCAGAAATCCTGCGCCCGAACTCTAGCGCTTCGGCGACATGCTCGATGACGGGGCCGCGATAGGGGCCGAAGGCCGGAATGGCAATGTCGTCGAACCGCTGCACCAGCACGGCGTCCACCTCGCCGCCGGTGGCCTGCGCCAAGGCAAGATCCAGGTTCTCGGCGCCATGTTCTGCCGACGGCCTGATTGAGATGATTCCCTCGGCGCCTTCAGCCTCCCCGCGCTCGACGGCCGCCCATGACAGCACACGAATTTTCATTCTACCCGCCAGCGCTCTCACCAAGACATGCGTTCGGAACCGATAGCCATCAATCCTGCCAAATTATCAAACTTGCTGTTGCCTCAAGAAGTACGGATTGCCAATCTCCCTACGCAGCCCTCGGCATCCGCGCGGCCTCCAGCCTCTCCACGGCCTTGCCGACGAAGCGTCCTGCATCCCGTCCGGTGTAGCGGAAGGACGCTTCGAGGCGCTGGTAGGCGCTGGCCTCGTCGCGGACGGCGCTCAGCCAGTTGAACGACCCCTCGACGATCTCCGTGTCGTCCACGCACAGTGTCT
Organism: Azospirillum melinis; assembly: GCF_013340935.1. Taxonomy (GTDB): domain Bacteria; phylum Pseudomonadota; class Alphaproteobacteria; order Azospirillales; family Azospirillaceae; genus Azospirillum; species Azospirillum melinis. The sequence continues at coordinate 40,404 of NZ_WHOS01000055.1, forward strand.
TCGCGTGCACCCGCTTCACGGGGGCCACCTCCGCCCCAGCGGCGGCCAGCAGGTCGGCCGCGCGCATGTAGGTTGCCTTGAGGCGGCGGCTCCTGTCCTGGCCGTCCTCCATGTTCTGCTCCGGGTCCACGTAGACCGTGATCTGGACGCCGCGCGCGACCGCCTGCCGGATGAGGGCCGGGACGTCGCACCGGCCGTCCTGGATGGCCCGCTCGGTCAGGTAGGGCGACGAGATCGCCACCCGGCGTCTGGCCCGGCCGAAGGCCTCGGCCAGCAGTTTCAGGTGGCCGTCCAAGGTGTCGACCCGCTCCACGCGCTCGGGGTCTGGCGCCAGGGCGACGAAGTCCGGGACGGGGACGACCTCCAGGCGCTGCGCCGCCTCGCGAAACACCCCGCCGCCGCCCCAAAGGCCAAGGTCGCCCACCACGTACAGCGAGGACTTCGCCCGCGTCGCGGCCACGTTCAGGATGTTCGGCGTCTTGCCCGCCCACGCCACCGCCCCCTGGCGAGAGGCGCTCCCGCCGAGCAGCAGGATGACCGTCTCCGATTCCTTGCCCTGGAAGGTGTGGACGGTGCCGACATGCCTCTTTGCCCACGCTTTCACCGCATCGTCGTCGATGGACGGGTCGAGCCGCCGGAAGGCTTCGGCCCTTTCCAGGACCATAGCGCGCATCGCGTTGGCGACCGTGCGGAACGGCGTGATGACGAACGCCTCGGGCATGCTGCCGTCGCGCAGGTAGCGCCCGCGCAGGGACTTGCCCTTCGCGTCTACGAGCCTCCCGGCGAGCGCCCACTGCTCGACCATGCGCTCTAGCATGCGCATCGCGTACTCGCCCTGGCCGGGCACCCAGTTGCCGTCCGATGGGTTGGGCAGGCGCAGGTCGAACCAAGCGCTCGGATGGCCGCCGGGGCCGAAGTCGGGGATGTCGCCGCGCCACCCGCCGGTGTCCAGCGACGGCTTGCCCAGCACCATGGTGCCCGCGTAGGAGATCGCGTTGCTGATCGAGAACATCGGGTCATGGCAGCGCCGGTGGACCCGCAGCGGGCAGCCGACCCAGGTGCCGTCCGGACCGCCGATGTAGGCGCCGAGCGGATTGCGGCGGTCCGAGACGGTCTGCACCGACCCGACCCGCACATCGAAGCCGATGTTGGGAACTTTGTGCTGCCGGTAGAGGAGCGCCGAAACGTCGGTGGGCAAGGTGACGACAGGCTCAACCTGCTTCGGGTCGCCGACCGCGACGGCACGCTTGGCCCGCCAGATGGCGCCGACGGCCGCCTGAGGCGTTGCTTGGCCCGCCTCGTCGATGAGCAGCCACCCGAGCTCGCCGGGGCCGAAGTCGTCGGCGAACATGCGGCCGACCGAGGCAAAGGTGCTCGAGATGACCGGCACGGTCATGAAGAACGTGTTCCACAGGTGCCGGGCAATGCGGGGGCGCGCGGCGGCCACGTCGCGGTCGGCGCGCAGCAGGTCGGCGAAGAGCCGCAGGTTGTCCACCACCCGGCCGCTGGCCCCGCCGAGGAAGGCGAGGTGGACCTGCACCGCCGCCGCGAAGAGCTCCTCGCGGGCGAGGTCGAGCTCCTCGCTCACCCACACCGCTGCCTGCTCGCGGTCCTGGCGCTCCATCCCGAACGCGGCGGCGAGCGACAGCGGCTCGCGGGCAAAGCGTGCCTTGGCGGCGCGCAGCCGCTCGCGCGCCACCGTCAGCGCGGCCGCCGCCTCGTTGCGCCTGCTCCCGGCCCGCGCCCGCGTGGCCTCGGCCGCCTTGCCCTCGTCGGACAGCCGCCGGAACTCGGCCTCGGCCTCCCGGCAGGTCCGCTCCGCCGCCTCGACCTCGAGGCGCAGCGCCGCGATCCGCGCCTTCCACTCCTTGGCCGCCGAGGTTCCGAACAGGCGGGCGAGGAAGCCGGGCTTGTCGGCCAGGGCGAGCGTGGAGCGTTGGAGGGCCGCCTGCCGATCCCGATCCGCCCGCTCGCGCCGCTGGCCCGACTCCTCCGCCGCGCTCCCGGCCGCCGCCGCGGCTGCCCCGGCGCGCTCCAAGTCAGCTGCGGCCGCCTCGCCGTCGCGGATGGCCCGCTCGATCCCGGCGGGGGCCTCGGCCAGGTCGCGGGTCGCCTCTACCAGGCGAGCGACCTGTTCCTCCGCCGCCCGGAAGGCCGCGACCGTGCGGTCCCAGTCCATGCGGGCGCACGGCCCCTGGATGGTGTCGCGCACGTTGGCCCTAACCTCGGGCGGCGGGTTGACCGCGGCCACCTGGAGGAAGCGCTCGGTCTCCACCTCGTCGGAGCCCTTGCGGATGAACTCGGACTCCACGCGCGTCCCGACCAGCGTCACGGTGATGCTCCGGTTCTCGCCGCGGTCGGCCCACAGGGCGGCGAGCTCCTCGGCGGTCCTGCCGAACGCCTTCACGGAGTGCTTCTCGCCCTCGGCCATCGCGTAGGCGAACACCCACCTGCCGCCATTCCTCATCGGCTTGGGCTCTGACATCCAGGTGATGCGGGCGTCCTTCATGGTCTCGGTGCGCGAGGTGTCGTCGGAGGGCCAGTACCGGCCGACGAAGGCGGAGCGATTGGAGGCGTTGCCCAGCGCAGCCGAGGCAAGGCCCCAGACCTCCTGGCCCTTGGGGGCCAAGTCCTGCGCCACCTCCTTGAAGAACGCGAGGCGGGCCAGCGCCTGCGGATCGCTCCGATGAGATTCGGCTATCGAGGCGATGTCGGGGAGTTCCTTGGTGATATTTTCGACGGCCGTGTTGTTGCTGGAGCAGACCAGGATGCCGTGGTCGCACAGCCTGGTGTCCAGTTCCCAGACCGGAGCGGCCCGGCGCCCGACGACGATGGGCTGCATCTTGCGGAAGGCATCGGCGGGCTTGGCGAAGCCGCACATGGCGGCCGCGCGGTCGACGAACACAGCGCCGATAACGTCGCGCAGCAGAGTGCTCTTGCCGGTCCCCGGCGGGCCGTTCACGCTGAACAGGCCGCCGTCGGCCATGGCGAGCGCGCCGTTCACGGCCATCTGCTGGCGCAGCACCAGCGGGTGGCCGCCGCGGCCGCGCGACGGCCACTTGCCGACTGGCAGGGCGTCGACGCCGGTGACGGCGGCGATGGTCTCGTGGCGATCGGCGTCGCGCCGGTCGGCCTCGTCGAGGTCGCGGGGCTCGAGGTACTCGGCCAGCGCGGCAGACCAGCGCCCGCCGCGCACGGCCTCGGAGACGCGGTGCAGGTCGGGGTAGACGAAGCTGTCGATGACGCCGACCGGATCGTCCCCGTCGCGGCGCAGCCGCTGGGTCACCGAGGTGTGGGTCGCCGCCGCCCTGGCCATGGAGAGCGGCGGCGTCCTCTTGAGCATCCCGGCTACCCACTCACCGACCGCGCGCAGCCCGGCGTTGTCGAGAGGCGCGCTTTCTTCCGAGGCCCAGGCTGCGTCGAAGGCCTCGCCGAGCTCGGCCTGCCGCTGGGTGTAGTGGCTCTCCGGCAACGGGCCGCGGTCCAACGCCTCAAAGCGCATGGCGAAAAGCGTGACCTTCAGGCTGCCCTTGAGCGGTCTGCCGTCCGTCCCGACGGCGAAGGCGGCGAGGAAGGCGTCACGTCCCTGACCGTTGCCATCGGGGATCTCGTCCGGCTGCACGCCTAAAGCATCTGCGATGGCCGCGGCGGCCACGCCCGACTTGAACTGGCAGACCCGCGCCACGCTGGAAACCTTCTGGAGTTTGCGGGGATCCTGCTGCCCCATCGTCCAGTCGACCGGGGCCGACCTGTCGGCAACGCTGTGGGTCCTGACGCCGCGGTCCTGGCCGTCCTCCTTCTCGATCAGCGATGGCGTGAGTGCCTCAACATCCATCCAATAGTTCAGCGTGGCTTGGGCGGAAGCAGCGTTATGGGAGGCAGCCAAAACTGATACTCACTTACGAATTGCCGACCACTTACCTCTATCGGATTTCCGAAGGGGCTGCAATTTCGTGAGCACCACTTGGAAGTTTATCATTCTCTGGGTTGCGTCGGGTGTTGATCCAAAAGTCGCTTCCCACACGGCACCGCCGTACCGATATTGATTCGGTGCGGCCAAACGCGGTCTACGGGAGCAACGGGGTATTGTCATGGTTGCTGAAGCCCTGACGCTCGGCTAGCATACCCGCGGTTGTCCCACCAGACCTGCCGCCGGGTTAAAGAGGACGGTTCGTGAGTCGCCGCGATCCCCACGCGGTCGATGCGTAATCGGCGGACATCGACCGAGCGTTAGGATCTGAGATGGCTCTGCTTGCCCTCACGAACGACAACCTCGCCTTTTTCAAGCGCTCCCTGCGGGCGGACCTTCCCGACGTGGGTTCCTCGCACCTCTTCGAGGCGCTGGCCGCTGCCCTTGGCAGCCGCACCGGCATCGCGCTCGCGACCCGCATGCGGGAGGACGGAGCCGAGATGCCGTCCCTCGCCACTATCGATCAGGGCGCCTTCGCCGCGCGGCTGGCCGACCTCGGCCATCGGGTCGCGGCGCTCCCGGCGCTCGATGCTCTCGCCCGCTCGCCCGCTCTCCCGGACCGGATCTGGGCGGTGTTCAAGGACGGCGACCGCCCGGCCCTCAACGCTTGGCACGGGGAGTGCCAACGGCGAGGCATCCCCTATGTCTACGTGACGACCGGCCGCCAGCATGCCCGCGTGGACTGGGACTGGATCACCGTGAACCCCGCCTTCGACGACGTTCCGTCGGACGACGGCGAGAGCAAGCTCCTCGACAGGATCGTCGGGGCCATCCGGGCGAACGCGGCCTCGTCGCCGAAGGCGAAGTTCGACGCCTCCGCCTTCGCCGGGCACGTCGAGAGGCTTCTGCCAGAGAACGCGCACGCCCAGGCCGACGCGATCTTCGAGCTTCTCCACGGCGCCCTGAGGCAGGCCCGGCGGCCGGTCCCCGCATAGGCGACCGCGAGCGGGAGCTGCCGGGGCATGGCAACCAATGAACCTTCGATGATGCCGAGGTGAGCAAGGATGCGAGTATCCAAATGGCAGGCCATCTTGCGTGGATCGTACGCACGGGATCTGGTCTTCGCCGCTTTCCTGCTCGGGGGTTGGTATCAGCTTGACCTGCCATGGCCATACCTTCTGGTTGCCGCGATCCTGTTGATCGTGGTTCCGGTCGTGTTCCAGCTTCCGGGAAACTGGCCGCGACGGATGACCGCCGAGAAGTGGGATGAGGTACTGCGGGGGCCGGTCGTCCATTTCACGACCCCCGAGCGGGCGATGGAGATGGCCCGCGGCGGCTCCAGCAAGGAGGGCCGCATGCCGGGCTGGGTTCACGTCCGGCCGTCGTCGGGTCGGAAGGACTCGGTCGGTCTCAAGGGAAGAAAGGCGGCATACGCCTTCGCGGGGTTCCCGACGCGGGGCGATTGGGTCCGGAACGTGGGCAAGCACGCCACGGTGGCCGTGGTGATCGACCCCTCTACCCTCGACCTCCGGGATGTGCGGTATCGCACCGCGGACGGGGCGGTCATGCTTCTCGATGGCTATCACGGGCCTGCGGAACTCGTGGAGGTCCGACCGGACCCAACGGATGAACGAGTTCGCCTGACGGCGGGCAAGGCCCTCGGTGCCGTTCCTGCGACGGAGTGAGACATGGTGACATCCGCCCCCCTGACCCTGATCCGCGAACGGGTTCGCGACTGCCGGGAGCCTATCCTCGACACCGAGGTGCTGCTCGACGACCAATCGCTTGAGCCCTACAGCCTCGGCCCCTTCGTTGAGCTTGTTCTGGATCCTTCTCACTCCTTGCTTCATTTAGAAATGGGAAAATGAATGTTTTATCTGATATGCGCTGCTCCATTCATTTTCATGTTCATTCGCTTCCTACTTCGAATGTTCGGGATGCAGAAGCAGTTAAAAACCGCCCTGAAAGGGCGCAGCGATCCCTATGTTTGGCCATCAACAAACTATCACAGACGACCAAGCGTCATTCTCGATGATGGTTCGCAAGAAATCGTACTTCTTCGAAGTAATAATATTAGAGTGATGCCATTCAAATCCATTACTAAGTTCAAAATGGAAAGAGATGGCAATTGGCGCAAAATAACGTTTTACACAACTGACAAAGCATATCCGGCGGAGTCGGTCTGGCTCGAACAAGCGCAGCAAGCTGATGCGTTAATGGCACTTCTGACCGTGCGCTTGAGCGGTAAGGAACAAGAAATTATACGGGGTTTTGGCGGTATAGAGAACATGAAAGTTAACTAATGTATTGTTTCAAAGTCTCTGAGCAGAGCATGGATGCCGTTCAGGACACAGGCAACGGCGCCACGTTCCAGTAGTGGGCCGCGAACTGAAGCGCCCGGAGCGTCGGGAACCCCTCAGGTATGGCGGCGCGCTCAATGGCCCGGCCCGCGAGCGCGGCGCGGACCTCGGCCATGAACTCCGCCATCGGCATGATGCGGCCACCACTCAGCGTCTTCCGGTTGGCCGTCGAGCCGTAGACGAGGAGCGCCACCTGCTCGATGTCGTCCGGCAGGTCGATCCTGGCGAATAGCTGGGGGATGTGGCGGCGCCCTCCCGCGAACTTCTTCGCGTACCGCTCTTCCCGCTTGGCCCAACTGTCGGTGTCCATGGACGGCTCGATGTGGACCAGCCTCCGCTCGCTGGGGTGGTACGCGACGACGTCGAGCTCGCAGTCGTGACCACCGTTCGGGCGGCGGCCCACGAGCACGTTCCGGCGGACGAAGTAGCCGGAGAACTCGTACCACTCGGCGACAAGGGTCTCGAGGAAGTTGGACATAAACGCTCCGCCTTGGTTGCCAAGCTCTCTTGCCCGGCCCGCTGCGCAGGAGCAAGGGGCTTGGCCCAACGTGCCCGCCAGGATGGATCGCCCATCGGCGGGGAAGATTGCAGCCTCTCTGGAACGGCCGAGATCAGCACCATCGTTGCCTGATCGGGTTGTGGAGGAGATCTCGGCCTCAAAGAGGAACGGCCGAATGGAGGACCGCAAGCACGCGACGGCGCTCGACGTCTAGCCCGGATCATTCATCAGCGCTTTGGAACGGCTGCCCGAAGGCGCGTCGATGGGTGGCGCCAACGGCGCGGCATGACGGGGCTGGAGGGTTGCGGGGACAGGTTCGTTCGGGGGCACGTCGCCCC